>CAVYQB010000023.1:0-117200 GCA_963770465.1 uncultured Acidobacteriota bacterium | reverse complement strand
ATCAGAAATCATGGTCACCAAGACCGAATAGATGGGAAGTGGAACCAGACGGTGGGTATCCACCCATGATTCGAAGCAAAGGCGAGCGCTTGGGCTCAGACAAATGCAACAGCAAGGGCAACAGCAAAAACAAAACTCTCTAACAAGGGAAAAGCCACGGCAACAACTTCTTGCCGCGCTTGCGCCGTCGTGTCGCAAAAAAAACAGTTGACAGAGCCGTCGTGGTTATAGACGGGATGACATTGCGTGGGTAAGATCATTCGGCTTGCTTGGAAATGTTTAGCAATACGCCTATGCATCCCAGTGTGACCAGCAGAGAGGATCCCCCATACGAAACCAGCGGCAGCGGTATGCCTTTCGTGGGCATCATTCCGAGAACCACGCTGATATTGATGAAAGCCTGCACGACGATCATGCTGGTTATGCCTACCGCAAGAAAGCGCCCGAACATGTCTTCGGTTCGCAGGGCGGTGCGAATACCGCGCCACAAAAAAACCGCGAAAAGCAGCACGACGATCAGCGCACCTACCAATCCCACTTCCTCGGCTGTCACTGCAAAGATGAAGTCAGTGTGAGGCTCAGGCAAATAGAAAAGTTTCTGTTTACCTTCCATCAGGCCAACGCCGGTAATTCCCCCGGTGCTAACCGCGATCAATGATTGAATGATGTGAAAGCCGCGGCCCTGGGGATCAGAGTATGGGTCGAGAAAGGCCAGAATGCGATCGCGCCGATAGGCTACGTGAAAAATCAAGAAATAAAGCGGTAGAAGAGAAGCTGCAAATGCGTAGCCAAGCACGCGCAAATCGAGCCCTGCCACAAACAAAACACAGCCCGTGATAGCGGCGCAGGCTATAGCGGTACCAAGGTCGGGCTGGAAGACGATCAGGGCGATAAACAATATTGTCGGCACAACCGCCGGCAGAATCGTGTTCCGCCAATCTTTCATGGACTTCGTACGGCTCTCGAGAAAAAAAGCCAGAAACAGAATGAGGGCGGGCTTGGCCATCTCGGATGGTTGAAAGGAAAATGGTCCCCAATGAAACCAGCGATGCGTATGGTGAGCGCGATCCAGAAAAAAGACCGAGATCAGCATCAGCGTCGTGAAGCCGAGCAGGAAAAAGACCACCGCAGGATGTTTATAGCGACGATAATCAATTTTCGCCGCCAGCACCATCGCGACGATTCCAGCAGCCGCCCATCCCAGTTGCCTTAGCAGGAAGAAATATCCGGAGCCATAACGTTCTTTGGCCATCACGGCCGACGCACTGAAGACCATGACCAACCCTATAAAAATTAAGAGCAGGGTCACGGTGAAGAGCCAGCTATCGACAGCGACACGCTTTGCCATGGGAGGATTTCATTTCATCACGGAGATGAGTTCGCACGGAGACTTTTTGGAGATGATTCGCGGGAGAATTTAACTCTTTTGGTTCGCCTGGACGGCCAAACTACTTACCACTTGCTTGAACACCTTACCACGATGTTCGTAGTTGCGAAATTGGTCAAAGCTGGCGCAGGCAGGAGCGAGCAAAACGACATCCCCTGGCGTGGCAACATCGGCGGCATGCCTGATCGCGGTTTCCAGAGTTTCGGCGTGATCGATCTCGGGCCCGCCGTTCTTCGAAGAAATAAGTTGCCCTTCGATCTTTGCCGCCGCTGCCCCGATGGTGTAGACGCGCTTAACCCGTTTCTGGAGCAACTCGTTCAGTACGGTGTAATCGCTTCCTTTATCCTTGCCGCCAAGTATCAGGTGAATATTCGCCGGGAAAGACTCAATCGCTTTGATAGTGGCGTCGACGTTGGTTGCTTTCGAATCGTTGTAATAATCCACGCCGTCGATCGTAGCTACATGTTCCAGCCGATGTTCCACAGCCTTAAAATCGCGAACGGCTGTGCGGATGCGATCCGGCTTCGCAGCCGAGCAATGCTCCCACGCAGACTCGCGGCCAGAACATTTTCCACGTTGTGCGCGCCCTTCAAAGGAATTTCCGAGACCAGCATGATCTCTTTTTGACCGCTGGCGTGGCGAAAAAAGATTCTCCCTTCGTGCACAAACACCCCTTGCTTCACTTCTGTCGCCCGGCTGAACCAGAACACTTGTGCCCGGGTACGTGTTGCCAATTCGACGCAGGTCCGGTCGTCGGCATTAAGCACGGTAAAATCTCCTGCGCGCTGATTTTCGAAGATGCGTGCTTTGGCATCTGCGTAAGCAGCGAAGGTGCGATGCCTGTCGAGATGATCCGGAGTCACGTTGAGAACCACGGCAATCTGAGGCCGAAAAGTCTGAATTGTTTCCAGCTGAAAACTTGAAACTTCCAAGACGGCAATTGTGTCAGCGGTCGCCGCTTCCACCAGCGAAATCGCCGGTGTGCCAATGTTGCCGCCAACAGCGGCACGATATCCGGCAGCGGCCACAATTTCCCCAGCCAAAGTCGTGGTCGTCGTCTTGCCATTTGAGCCTGTAATGGCCACGATGCGCCCGGGAAAAAACTGAGCTGCCAGTTCGACTTCGCCAATAACGTTTTCCCCGAGGGCGCGTGCCTGAACCAAGGGAGGCGAATCGGTTGGCACGCCTGGGCTGACCACGATCAGATCCTGCCCACGAAAGGTACGTTCGCCGTGTCCTCCGGTCTCGACTGCAATGCCGTTATCGAGCAGCACCGGAATCTGATCTTTCAACTGGTCCTGGGGCTTGCTATCAGAAACCGTAACCCGCGCGCCTTTCGCCTTCAAGAAAAGCGCCGAGGCCACGCCTGATTTCCCCAGGCCGACTACCAGCACGCGTTTGTTGTTCACGTCCACGAGATTCTATTTCACCACAGAGCCACAGAATCACAGAGGAACAAAGATCTTTTCTGCTAGGCGTAGACGCTTTGATTTTTTCTTTCTCGCCTTCTCTGTGACTCTGTGTCTCTGTGGTAAGGCCTTATCTTAACTTCAGTGTGGTCAGTGCGAATAATGCGAACACCAGCGACGCTATCCAGAAACGCACAATGATCTTCGACTCCGACCAGCCCAGTAATTCAAAATGATGATGAATGGGTGCCATCTTAAAGATACGCTTCTTGCGAAGCTTGTAGGATGCCACCTGCAGGATCACCGAAATGGCCTCAATGACGAATACTCCGCCGATAAAAGGCAGCAGCAGTTCCTGCTTGATCATGACAGCAACCGTTCCAATCGCGCCCCCGAGGGCGAGCGAACCTACGTCCCCCATGAAAACTTCGGCGGGATGTGCGTTGTACCAAAGGAAGCCGATCGCCGCGCCCACCATGGCGCCGCAGAAAATGGTCAATTCGCCGACTTGCGGCATACGCTCCAGTTCTAGATAGGAGGCAAATGTAGCGTGGCCACTGACGTAAGTGAGGACGGCTAAAGCCCCGGCTGCGATCACAGTGCAGCCAATAGCCAAGCCATCCAAACCGTCGGTAAGATTCACCGCGTTGCTGGATCCGACGATCACCAGCGCTACGAAAGCGATAAATGGCAGAAACGCTAAAGGCCAAAGATGCGGATACCGTTCCAAGCTTCCAATCACGAGGTCGGGCCGAAATTGTTTAACGAAAGGCACCAGCAGCTTGGTCGAATAGAGGCCACGCGTCTGCATGGCGATCAGCGCAACCGCGACCAGAACGCTGGCGGCAATTTGAAATCCAATTTTTGCTCTGCCGGTCAGACCCAAATTCCGCCGATTGACAACCTTAATGTAGTCGTCACTGAAGCCGATCGCGGCAAACGCCGAGGTGGCAAGCACGGCGATCCAGACGAAGCGGTTACTGAGGTCCGCCCACAGGAGCGTCGGAATTACTATGGAGATTGCTATCAGCAAGCCGCCCATAGTCGGCGTGCCGGCTTTTTTCTGGTGTGCTTTGGGGCCTTCCTCACGAATGTACTGTCCGATCTGAAATTCGCGAAGACGGTTGATGACGAGTGGGCCGACGATGAGACCGGTGAACAGCGCGGTCAGGCTGGCAAACGCGGTACGAAAGGTCAAATAGCGGAAAATACGAAACGGCGGAAAATAGTGGAATAGCTTTTCGTACAACAGCCAGTAAAGCAATCAGCCTCCGTTTTGTCTTGGTCGTTGCCGTTAGTCGCTGGCACAATCGCGACTAATGACGGGCGACTGATGACTGTTGCGACTGCCACTTCTCGAGTGCCTTCTCCAGTTTCACCCCGCGTGATCGCCTTAAGCAATACCACATCTCCGTCTCGGGTTTCGCGGGACAGCCATTCGCCGGCCTCTTCCGGCGTGGCAACATAGAGCGCCGGCATTCCAGCCTGCCGTGCCGCTTCAACCATTTGCTCAGCCTGACCTCGCACTCCCAACAGGAAGTCGATCTTCTTGCTGGCAATATGCCGTCCCCCTTGGCGGTGAAGTTCTTCGCCCGCTGGACCGAGTTCGAGCATTGCGCCCGCCACCACAATACGTCGTTTTGCCGGCATCGCTGCCAATGCTTCGACCATGGCTTCCAACGCTTTTGGATTGCTATTGTAGCAATCGTTGATGACGGTGATGTTACCCAGTTTGACGACCTGTCCACGCTTATCTGCCGGAACAAGAGTAGCCAGCGCGGCAATGGCTTCGGAAGGAGTCATCCCTCGCTGCAGGGCTACAGCAACGGCTGCAAGAGCGTTGTAAATGTTATGAGTGCCAACGAGGTTCAGAACCGCTTTTTCCCGGCAACTTCCAACTACGAGATCGAACGCAGATCCCTCCGACCCTCGCGATTGAATATTCTCAGCTCGCACATCCGCCGTGGTGCGCAAGCCATACAGAACTATTTTTCCTCTAAAATCGCGCCCGAATTGCGAAACATATTCGTCGTCGGCGTTCAGCACCGCGGTTCCGCTGGCGGGCAGAGCTTCGATCAGTTCGTATTTGGCGCGTGCGATCCCCGCTATTGAATCAAAAAACTCCAAATGCACTGGAGCCACATTCGTTACTACGCCAATTTCAGGCTGTGCGATTTTCGCAAGGGCGGCAATCTCGCCGGCGTGAGACATGCCCATTTCAATGACAGCCAGATCGTGTCCCGGTTCGATTTTGAGCAGCATCAGGGGAAGACCAAAATGATTATTGAAGTTGCCTTCAGATTTCAGCACGCGAAAGCGAGCCGATAGCACGTGCGCAATCGCTTCTTTGGTCGTGGTCTTTCCCGTAGACCCGGTTACTCCGATAAGTGGCTTGCCCCAGAGCCGCCGAACTGCGCTGGCCAGCGTCTGCAAGCCCTCCAGCGTGTCGTCGACGATCATCAAGCCGGTCTTGGAAGCGTAGCGACTTAGTTGATCGCTGCGGATGACGGCAGCGATCGCGCCTTTTTCCAGCGCTTGACTTACAAAATCGTGGCCGTCCAGGCGATCGCCCTTCACGGCAAGGAAAAGTTCTCCTGGCTGAATGGTGCGGGAGTCGATGGAATAACCTTGCGCCACCGCGTTGCGGTCAAACTGGCCCGACGCAGAAATAAATTCGGCAACACGAGCAAGTGGCAGCTTCATGATTTCTTTCCAGCGGCTGCATTTGCAGTTTCGCAGTGGTATCCAGCGTCGCGTAGAATGTGGCGCGCCACTTCTACATCGTCGAATGGGATTGATCCTTCGCGCGTGACCTGCACTTTTTCGTGCCCCTTACCGGCGATTAAAACAATATCGCCCGGCGCTGCTTCACCGATAGCGAGGGCAATCGCCGTTTTCCGGTCCGGCTGTACGATGTATTTGACACCGCAACGCTGCAAACCAACCATTGCGTCATTAATAATCGCAAGCGGATCCTCGCTGCGCGGGTTGTCCGACGTCAGTACGACGAAATCGCTGCCGCGCCCGGCCGCTTCGCCCATGAGCGGACGCTTGGCTCGATCGCGATCGCCGCCGCATCCAAATACTGTAATGACGCGCCCTTTTTGTTTGGCACGTTGGACGAATTCTCGCGCCAACGAAGTTAAGTTCCGCAATGCATCGTCGGTATGCGCATAGTCCACGACCACGGTGAAAGGCTGCTGGCAATCGACCCGCTCAAAACGTCCTGGGACGCGGGCCAGGGAAGCAATACCAGTCGCGATTACATCAGTCTTGCAACCGCGGGCATAGGCGGCTCCGGAGGCGCCGAGAATGTTGTACACATTAACTCGACCGATAAGGGGTGAAAAAACGGAAATCATTTCTTCCGGCGTAACCAAATCGAAACGCGTACCTCGTGGAGTGATGTCAATTTTGTCCGCGTGCAAGTCTCCGCTATTCAACCCGTAGGTTAAGACTTCAGAACCACGTTTCTTGCTGACTTTTTCCAGCTTGTGACCGTATTCATCCTCGGAATTGATTACAGCCGCGCGCGGCGGGTCGGTCCCACAGCCCTCGAAAAGGATCTGCTTGGCGGCGAAATATTCGTCCATGTTGTGATGATAATCGAGGTGGTCGCGAGTGAGATTGGTGAACACGGCGACATCGAATGGAATTCCGTAAACGCGTTGTTGCGCGAGCGCGTGGGATGAAACTTCCATGACGGCTTCCGTTGCGCCATTGGCTAGAGCCTCCGCCAGTATGCGATTCAAGTCCAGCGCTTCAGGGGTGGTGTGCGGCGCAGGCAGAGTCTTTCCCGCCACGTGATATTCGATTGTGCCGATCAGCGCGCTCTTGCGATTCGCCGCGGTCAGAATCGCCTCCAGCAGAAATGCAGTTGTGCTTTTTCCATTTGTGCCGGTAATGCCCGTAATCGCCAGTCGCTCGGCGGGTCGTTTATAAAAATTGGCGCTTAGGCGGGCGAGCGCTCGGCGTCCATGGTGCACTTGCACCCACGCGACCCCTTCGCGCGGCGACTCACTGGCAGAATCTGTGACGACCGCAACGGCTCCTGCCGCGATCGCCTTGTCGATGAACTCATTCCCATCGCTGGTTTCGCCGCGCATGGCAATGAATGCATCCCCTGGCTTCACCAAGCGCGAGTCGTATTCCAGTCCGGTGACACTCGGATTACCGCTCTGGGCGAGGACTTCCGCGCCGTGCAGGAGCTGAAAGAGATTCATGGAATTCCACTGTGAGCTTAGTCTAATTCAATTCCCTGAGCGCGAAGGTATTTCGCCAGCCCGGACGAGGGCGACCGGGGCTGAGTAACTTTCAGCGGCCGAAAGTCACCGTCACTCGTGTTCCTGTCGTGACGTGCGATCCCGCTGCCGGAGACTGCTCCCGGGCCAGGCCGCTGCCCACTGCATCCAAATCGAGTCCGCTATCCTGAGCCAGTTCGATGGCACCACGCACGCTTTTACCCGAAAATGACGGCACCACAATTCCGCCCTGCTCCACGTCCAGCACAACCGTGCCGCTCGATGGCGGCCGTTCTGCAACGCTCTCGCCGCCCGTTTGAATACCGCCGTTAACTTGATGCTCGCTCGCTCCTGTAGTCGCCGGAACGGTATCGCGTTGACGCAGCGCGGCTGCAACTACAGCGCCGGCAGTTGATTCGGGTTTCGTGCTGGCAGGATTTTTTGTTGCGGCCGGAGCCGGACTCGACGTCGAAGCGTCCGCCACATCCAGCGGCTCGCCTAAATGGTCAGGCGATCCCTCCGCGAGTTCTTGCGCTTTCGTCTGACCCGAAGCCAGTAATAGTTGCCGGCTCTTGGGCAGTTCGACATCATGCGGCGTATGCAAGTATTCCAGGACCTGTTGCGCCACCCGCTGGAACACGGGCGCTGAGACTTGACCGCCTTGATGCAATCCGACTGCGGAATCCAGAATCACAGCGACCACGATTGCGGGATTGTTCAGAGGCGCGAATCCCGCAAACGACGCCACGTATTTGGTCTTCGAATATGCGTGGGTGCCTGGATCCACTTTTTGTGCCGTGCCAGTTTTACCTGCAGATGAGTATCCTTCGAGGACTGCCTTTTTCCCCGTGCCTTCGAGCACAACCTTCTGCATCATCTGCTTCATTTGCGCCGCAGTCATGGAAGAAATCACCCGTCGTCCCTCGGCGGGATGAAACGCGACCGTTTGTGGAGTTGGTTGCGGATCAGTTGTAGCCGCAACGATGCGTGGGGGCACTGCGACACCGTCGTTGGCAATTGTCGACACCAAAGTCGAAAGCTGCAATGGGGTGATGCCGATTTCCTGGCCCATGGAAATTGCGCCAATCGAAACTTTCGACCAGCGATTCACTGGTTTGGTCAAACCACGGGTCTCGCCGGGCAATTCGATTCCGGTTTGCTGGCCAAATCCAAAAGCTCGAATGTATTTGTAGAATCTGTCTTCGCCCAGGCGCAATGCGATTTTGATTGCGCCTACGTCGCTCGACTCCGCCAGAATCCCCCAGACTGGAAGCAATCCGTGCGGGCGGCTGTCGCGAATGCGCATGCCATTGATGACGATTGATCCCATCTGGCAATCGAAGACTTCGTCAGGACGAGTTAGTCTTTCTTCGAGCGCCGCGGAAATGGTCACAACTTTAAACGTCGACCCCGGCTCGTACACGTCACTGACGGCATGGTTCTTGAGTCGCTCGGGCGTAATTTCACGCTTGAGATTCGGATTAAACGTAGGCTGGTTCGCCAGCGCCAGGATTTCTCCGGTGTGCGGATTCTGCACGATAACGGTTCCACTGATGGCGTGAGTTTGCTGCATGGCCGTCGCCAGTTCGCGTTCGGCAATGTATTGAATTTGCTCATCGACCGTCAGAACGACATTCTCGCCGGGCTCCGGCTGCTTCTCCACGCTGGCAAACCATTTACGATGCGCATCCACCGAGATCAACATGCGTCCAGGATTGCCGCGCAGTTTGTCGTCGTACTGGCGCTCGATCCCGCTCAGACCTTCGTCATCCATGCCAACGTAACCCAGTACCTGAGCGGCGAGTTCGCGCTTGGGATAGAAACGCCGCGACTCTTTCTGAAAATAAATCCCGCGGAGATTGAGGGCACGAATGCGATTGGCAATCTCGCCGTCCGCCTTGCGCGCGACCCAGCAGAAAGTTCTAGCCGCTTTGCACTTCGCCAAGGTTTCACGAGGATCAGTCTTGGTGATTTTGGAAATCAGAGAAATGGTTCCCGCGAGATCAGGAATCTCCGTGGGGACAGCAAAGGCGGAATCCACTGAAATCGACATCGCCAGTTCGCGTCCGGTGCGGTCGTAAATAATTCCGCGCCTGGCGGAGACTTCTTCCGTGCGCTCGCGCTCGTGGATTGCCCGCTTTTCAAAACTGCCGTAGCGGAAGATTTGCAGGTAGACGAGACGGATGCAGATGCCGCCGCACCACAGCACGAGAATTCCGGCCAGCAAGTAGAGTCTGGTGTTGGTGCTGTTGCGAGGTATGTTGGCACTCACGGATCGCGCCCTCTAGACAAACATGGCGGCCCGGAAGCCGCCAGAACTACGGCCACGGATTACACCGATATTCACGGATTCTTTTACTTCTCTTCCCCGTGTCCATCCGCGTAAATCCGTGGCTAGATTTCTTCCAAGATCTTAGGGCAGCGAAACTACTAATACAGACGCGCTAGCCATCTCCGGCGTGTTTGCATCCAGAGGCGCCGAATCCATGCGAATTATCTGGCCTGCTTGCGGCGGCTGCATTCCGTATTGGCGCGCCAGCCGATCGATGCGATCGGGAGAGCGCAGCGACGCTTCTTCCAGCCGGAGCGTGTGATTCAACTCTGAGAGTCCGTTGCGCTCGTTCTTCAGGTATTCGATTTTGTAGCCGTACTCGATTGCCTTGAAGTGCTGCCACGTGTAAGTCATAACCAAAAGAAAAAGGCAGCTCAACGCCACACCGAACTGTCTCATTTCGCGGCCGCGCCGTGGATCTTCGATTTTTACCAGCCGGGAATTGTCGATCGGCTTGGCAAAGTAAATCTCCGGAGTGCCCGTCCAGCACGGTTTACGCCTGCGAGCACGAAGTGCGCCTTGAGCTGCCACGGCTGCCGCGACCATTTATGCCACCCCAAGTAAATTCGAGTCAGATGCTCGTGAGCCGTCGGTTGGTGTGTACCAATAAGCTTCGCTCGTTTCCTGTGAACCAGCCACCTGGTGAGTTTTTTCCGCTCGCTCCACACTTGAAATCAGATCGTCGATCAGTGTCCCCGTATACATCGCCCGCCTCCGTTTGCCTTTTTTCTTTTGACCAAACTTCTCTAAGACTTGTCATCCCGAGTGAAACGAGGGATCTGCATTCTGCCTGCGAAGCAAACTGCAGATTCCTCGCTTCGCTCGGAATGACAAATTGTAAAAATTTCTAAACTTTTTCCGCTGCCCGCAACTTCGCGCTGCGTGCCCGCGGATTGCGATCAATCTCTTCTTCTCCAGCAACGACGGGCTTCTTGGTCAGAAGCTTGTACTGACCCTGCTTCACTCCCTCGCGAAGAGCATCTTTGACGATGCGATCCTCCAGCGAGTGAAAGCTGATCACTACCAGCCGTCCGCCCGGTTTGAGCACCCGCGGGGCTGCTTCGAGCAGCGCCCGCAGGTCGTTCAATTCATGGTTTACGAAGATTCGGATTGCCTGGAAAGTTCTTGTCGCGGGATGAATCCTTCTTTCTGCCTGATTCATTGGCCGGGCCGCGGCTGATACGACATCTGCAAGCTGTGCAGTAGTTCGGATCGGCCGCGACCGGACAATGGCTCTGGCGATTCTCCGCGACCTCCTTTCCTCACCGAATTCGTAAATCAGATTGGCGAGTGTGACCTCGTCGACCTGGTTTACCACTTGTTCGGCGGTGAGCTCGGCTTGCGGATTCATTCGCATGTCGAGCGGTCCATCCGCCTGAAAACTAAATCCTCGCGCGGCATCATTCAGCTGCAAGCTGCTCATGCCCAAGTCGGCCAGGATCCCGTCGTAGGCCCTTGGTCGTTGGTCGTTGGCAAGATCCGCAAACGATCTGTGCAGCAACGTAATCTCCGGCCAGTCTGGTTCGCCAACGACCAACGACGAATGACCAACGACCAGTCTTTCTCGCGCGATATTTAGCGCCGCAGGATCTTTATCGAGCCCAATCAAATGTCCCGGTGCGCCGAGGCGTTTTGCGATTTCGAAACTGTGCCCGCCCAGGCCAACCGTGGCGTCGATATACGTCCCGCCGCGCTTGATCGCTAAAAAGTCGATCGCTTCTTTTAAAAGAACCGGAACATGGCCCGTCTTGCTTTCCACTGCCATGCCCAACCCCCTGAGGGGTGTCTGTTGAACCCTCGCCCACTAGATGCCCAATTCGTCGAGCGTCTTCTCATCCTCAGGCGTGAACTTGTCTTCCTCGATCTCCCGGCGGTACTGCTCCAGGTTGCGAACTTCCAGGTACGTCAGCTGTCCGGTCACGGCCACTTCGCCCTTGATCTGCGCCGACTCGCGCAGCAACTGCGGCATCAGGAGCCGTCCCTGACCATCCATCTCTACTTGCTGTCCCCAGTAGTTCGTCCGGTCGAGAAACTTTTTCTTCGTCGGATTGAAAGTGGAGAGCCCTGCCAGTTTCTGCTCGATCCGCTCCCATTCCTCGAAGGGATACACTTGAGCAACCTTCCCGTCGAAGCTCGTGATGTAAAATTGCTGTCCGTACTTCTCGTCGAGCACTCGCTTGAACTCGGCCGGGACCTTGAGCCGTCCCTTTTCGTCGACGCGAGTTGGGTGATTGCCGCGAAACATTTGTTTTGCCCTTTACCGGGGCGGAAAATCTCTTGGCCACTACTGCCGCGAGAACGAGGGAGGTAAAAACGCTGACAATGCCGGTCGATTCTGGTTCGTTAGGGCTGTTTTTGGGGGTGTCAGCTTCAAATCCCACTGGCGCCTCTCAGTTTCCAGTCTTGCCCACGAGCTCTACTGTTTCGACCACTTTCTACCACTTCTGCCCACATCTTACGCCTAAGGCTTTTGTTGTCAACACAAAATTGGGTGGTTAAAGGCTTACGTTAAGTCGCCAAAGAGAAAGCACTATAAATTGTGGCTAACTGATTCGGTGACCACAATTAGGCGCGTTTATAGTATTGATGCTGCAGGGCGTGTTTCTCCTATTGTTCGCCCTTGACTTTTTGCAGGGCCAGTGCTCCAGCTGTGGAAATGAGGGCGGCTCCCGATGATCCATCGCATTCAGTTCGAGCAATGGGTGCCGTTTGCGATTGAGAAGGTCTTTTTATTCTTCGCCAATCCGCAGAATCTGCCGCGCATCATGCCGCCTGGAACCGCAACTCAATTGGCCGCAGCTGCGACTTGTGCCTCCAGTGGTTTCCACCGGGCAGCCAGTTGCGCGCCTCGACCAACTCGCGGGCGTGGGTTCGGAAATAGTCGACCTCATTTCGTCCTCTTCCTTTTATTCCTTTGCGAACGGAATGGATTGCGCTGATTACCGAATTCGAATGGAAGCACCATTTCGCCGACATTCAGAAAAAAGGACCGTTCAAGCGATTCCAACATCGTCATGAATTTTGCGCGGAGTTGCGAAACGGCGTGAGCGGGACGATCGTGCGCGACCTGATTGAATACGATCCTGGCTTCGGACTACTCGGAGATCTGGCGCAAAAGCTTTTCATCGCGCCCGGACTGAAACAAACTTTCGAGTACCGGCAGAAGATGCTGGAAAAGCTGCTTAGCTGAAGTGCAAGGGGGGCGCCTATCTCATCGGCTCTACAAAAACCGCCGTTCCATACGCAAGCACTTCGGTGACGCCTTGCATGATCTCGGTGGCGTCGTAGCGAGCGCCTACGACAGCATTCCCGCCCAGCTCAGCGGCGTGTTGCAGCATCAAGTCGAAGGCTTCAGCGCGTGTCTTCTCGCACAGATTGGTCAGCAGGGTAATGTTCCCGCCCAGAATGGTTTGCAAACTCGCTCCAATCGTCCCGAAAATCGAACGCGAGCGCACCACGATGCCGCGAACCACTCCGAGGGTGCGAGTGACGCGAAATCCATCGAGTTCGAATTGCGTCGTGACCATACTGTGCGAAACCATGCGCCCCGGCGCGCTGTAGCTCATGCCCATTGCGTTGTCCTTTCAGCCTGACGATGATTGTCTTTGTCATTTCGAGCGGAGCAAGACCATCCGCGAACGCGGATGATCCTGCGGAGTCGAGAAACCTGCTTTTCCGCCTGCACCGGCCAAAACAGCAGATTCCTCGACTTTGCTCGGAATGACAGGAAATGGTTGTCACGCTACTCTGCTCAATCAGTCGCAGCCGTACTTCGCACTACGCTATTCCAATTCCGCCGCAATCACAAATTCTTGTCCAGCGAGATCATATTCGATATGCAGCACGTTGGGTTTGCAACAGACCTGGCAATCTTCTGATATAGGATTGCCGGCGACCCGCAGACTCATCGACGGTAGTTTGATTGCGTTGCCCGCAACCTGCGCATTGGAAGCTGGCTTCCACCGCACTATTCTAGGGCAAGATAAAAAGGGGAGCCAAAGCTCCCCTTGATCGAACATCAATTTTCTGAGAACACGCTACTGGCTCTTCACCGCGTCGCCAACTTTGGCAGGAGAGCTTCCCGTGTAAGTTGCCGTCGCCGATCCCGCGTCTACGTCGGTGACGGTTGCGGTTCCCATTTTGTCGGTAATGGTTCTGAGCACCTTGCCCGAAGTCGGGTCTTTTACGGTCTTGACCGGACGGCTGATATCGATCGTGTCTCCAACTTTTACTCCGTCCTTGCTGCCGACATTTAGCACCAAAGTGTTTCCTGTGACATCTGCGACCAGGCCGGTGAACTCTACTTTGTGCGTCGGCAGCGCGGCAGCTTTATCATCGAGTTGAGTCGCCATCGAATCGACGGCTTGATGCAGCGCCTCACCGAGTATGGTGTTGGCGAAATTTGAACTGCTCATATCAACACCGCCGCCGCCAGCACTTCCACCGCCGCCTCCGGCACCGATCAGCGACGTTCCCGAACGACTCGACTCGCCATTGCCGGTTACCGCAGCCAAAATTTCTGCCGTGGTCGTGTCTACTAAGCGGCCGGTAATTGCGACCACAGCCTTAGCATTATGTTTCCCCACTCCGCCCAGACCAAACTTGCTGCCGTATCCGCCGAGCCCTCCGCCACCCACGGTCGTATTCTTATCGTCTCGACCAAACTGCGTGATGCTTCCCATAATTACCGCATCGACGCCGAGAATTCTTCCGACCTTGGCCGCGGTGCTGGAATCAACGCGATCGCTGTTAGCAAAGTTCTGCTCGCCCAGAACCTTGTCGATGGCATTGCGTTCGATCACGGAGTATTTGCCATCCTGCACCAACTTCTGCACCAGCATGTCTGAAATGCCCTTGCCGATATCCTGGTTGGTTCCGAAAATTGCGGAGACCGAACTCTGCACCGTGCCGTATTCAAAATTGAGCACAGCCACGCGCTTCTTTTGTTGCGCCATGCAAGCCGGAACCAAGGCACAAATAAAAACCCATACCAAAAAAGACTTGCCCAGTTGCACCGCGCCTGGACGTAGTCGAAAATTGCTAACGCCCACATCACTGATAGGATTCGTCTTCAAAGTTTTCATCGGTCCCATCTCCCCGTCCCAGATTGTCGTCCCATGGATCGTGCCCGGAATTCTACTCCGAATTTACTGTTCGATATAGTGCAAAAAACGGGATTCTGTAGAGTTGTCAGCCGGCCAGTGACTCGATTGCCCGCACTGTCTCCGGCGGCAGTTGCAGATTAAGGCTGGCCAAGTCCTGCTTCATGTGCTCGGGGTCCGAGGTACCTGTAAGCGGCAGGATGCCGACCGCGCGTGCGAAGCTGAAAACAATCTGCGCTGGAGTAACGTCAGCGCGGGCCGCCAGATCGTGGATTCCCGTGTGATGCAGCACTTCAGGGTTCGCAGTTAAAAGAGAGAACCCTTGATACACAATTTTTTGCTCCGCGCAAAAAAGCCGTACCTCGCGATCCCACCCTAAGCGCGCGAAACAGCGGTTCTGCACAAATGCGGGAGGCTCGGTGTGAGTGGCAATCATTTGCTCGAGATGCCGCAGCGAGACATTACTAACTCCGAGAAAGCGCGTGCGGCCGGCATCGCGCTGCTTTACCATCGCAGCCCAAACCTCGCCATCAGAGTCGGTCCAACCGTATCCGGAAGCGGGCCCATGCAATACGTAGCTGTCGACGAAGTCGGTCCCAAGATGCTCGAGTGAACTGGCCATTGACTGCGCGACCTGATCCGAAAAGCTGGCCGCAGGATCGTAAGGCAACCGGTCATCCTGCCCCGGACGGTAGGTGAATTTCGTCTGCAGAAAAACATGCGCGCGAGTTACGACTCCCGCGCGATACGCAGCGGCCAGAGCTTCGCCCACTCCGGCCTCAAAATAATGCCGGCGCTGATTGGCGGTATCGATGCCCCGGAAACCCATCCGCAGCGCGAGTTTAGTGAGAGCTGCCGTGCGATCTTCCTTCCAGGCGGTGCCATAGAGGAAATCAGGAACTCGGGAAGTCTGCTCAATCGGCATGGCGTTATTCTGCCACGATCATGTCCTCCCCGCCGTCTATGCCCTTCCGTTACCCGGAATTACACTCCAATTCGATGCTTGCCGGATTACAATAAACTCATCTTCCTGAAAGGATTAGTCAGCGTGGCATCCAGTTCCACGGCATCGCTTCGGAACCTGAAGCCTGATGCCCGAAGCCTGAAGCCCCGGCTCTGAAACCTGATGATTGCCCGCGACGAAAAGGTATCGCAGGTTCGCCTGACCAGCGTGCAGTACATCATCCTGGCCATCTTCATGATATTGGCGTACGGATTATGGCGGCTGCAGGTGATGCAGAGCGATATGTACGCTTCGCTGGCGGAAAAGAATCGCGTTCGCAACGTCCCCATTCTCGCGCCGCGCGGCAAAATTCTGGATCGTGAAGGCCGCACCATCGTCGAGAACTACCCTTCGTTTACCGCTTTGTTATTACGCGATTCTTCCCGCGACCTCAACGCCGACGCGCCGCTCATCGCCCAGGGTCTGCACCTCGACGTAAAAGATGTCAAAGATCGTATCCGGCACTTTGCTTCTATGCCGCAGTACCAGCCTATTTTCTTGAAAGACGACATCACGCAAGACGAGCTGGCGTTCGTCGAGTCACACCGCAACGAACTGCCCGAGTTGGATACGATCGTGGCCCACCGGCGGCTTTATCCGCGCAACGGTTTCATGGCTCATCTTATTGGCTACGTTGGCGAAGTCAGCGAGGAAATGCTCAACCAGCCGCGCTGGGAGTTCTACAATCCCGGCGACGTGGTGGGGAAATCCGGCGTAGAGCTGCAATACAACCAAATTCTGATGGGAAAGAACGGCTCACGGCGTGCGATGGTGAATAGCCGTGGAAGAGAAGTGAAGCGCCTGGATGAGACTCCGGCCGAAGCTGGCAAGCAACTCAAGCTGACGGTCGATCTCGATCTGCAGATCGCTGCAGAGCAGGCCTTGGGCGACAAGAACGGCGCCATCGTGGCTATGGACCCACGCAACGGCGAGATCCTGGCTATGGTTAGCCGTCCGACTTTTAATCCCAACGATTTTGCGGTTCGAGTCTCGCGCGATCAGTGGAGCAAACTGGTCAACGATGACGATCATCCTTTGCTGAACAAAGCCATTCAAGCGCAGCTCGCGCCTGGTTCCACTTTCAAAATTATTATGGCCACCGCTGGCCTGCAGGAAGGCATCGCGCAGGACATGCACGTGATCTGCAACGGCGGCGCCATATTTTACGGGCGCTATTTTAAATGCTGGGTAACAGCCGAGCATCGTACCCATGGCATGGTCGAAATCAGCAAGGCAATCTACCAGTCATGCGACGTTTTCTTTTATACCCTCGCCGAGAAACTTGGCATCGATCGCATTGCAAAATATGCCACCATGTTTGGCTTGGGACAAAAGACTGGGATCGACCTGCCGCAGGAAGTCAGCGGAGTAATGCCGTCGGAAGAATGGAAGGTGCGCAACTTCAAACAGAAATGGTATGCCGGTGAAACCATCTCGGTGGGCATTGGCCAGGGAGCAGTGGCTGTAACTCCCATTCAGTTGGCGCGTGCCATTGGAGCGATTGCCAGCGGCGGCGTGCTGGTCAGGCCGCATGTGACCAATCCCGCAGAACTACCCGCCAATTTCGTTCCTGCTGCGGAGTCGATGGCCCCGATAAAGATCCCGATTGATGCCGCGAACTGGGAGATCATCACCGATGCCATGTCCAACGTGCCTTCGCCGCTCGGCACCGCGGGAAGCGCGCACCTCCAAGGTATCGACTTTGCCGGCAAGACTGGAAGTGCGCAGACGGTCAGCAATGCGCTCAAGGCCAAAACCGCCAACGGCAAATCGAAATATAAAGATAATGCCTGGTTCGTCGGCGTAACCCCGCGCCGGAATCCAGAAATCGTAGTTGCCGTACTGTTCGAGGGAGGAGAGCACGGACAGTTCGCCGCTCGCATCGCGGCCCAAGTAGTTAAAGCCTACGTCGAAAAGCAGCGGCGGCAGCCGACTAAGGTTGCGCAGGGCGATAAAAAAGTCGAAATCGGAGCCGTATGGAATTCTGCTAGCCCAGACGGCGAAGATGAGGACGCTTTGCACGGAGGCAAATTCGTTCTGGATGTGCCAAAGAACCGCCTGCCGCTAGCGGTAGCGGCCCCGGGAGTGCAATGACGGCCAAGAGTTCTCTAACGTGAACCGTACGACTTTCACTGAATAGATGAGATTGAAATAGTGACCGTGATACAAATGTGCGCAATCCAGACGCCGGCCCTGCCGATGATCGATGAGATACCTTGCGTGCGCTTACGTGCAAAGCGCGACCGGGCAGCTCATATACTGAAATTCGGCGTACCAAGATTGCAGCGCATTCCTCAAGTCGACGGCCTTCGTGCGATTGCCATCCTGATGGTTTTTGCGGCCCACGCTTTTGGTGTTCGACTCTTCTGGATGGGAGTCGATCTTTTTTTCGTGCTCAGCGGCTTCTTGATTACTGGAATACTTCTCCGCTTGAAAGAAAATCGTAGCGCTGGGAAAAGTTATTGGGCCTCATTTTATCTGCGCCGCATTCGACGAATTCTTCCTCCTTACATTGCATTTCTTGCCGTGCTGAGCATCTTTTGGCGCGTGCCATGGGGCCACATCTGGTATTGGTATGTATTTTTCGCTCCCAATGTTCCACTGGCGCTGGGCAAGGTTGTGCTTGCCGCCATGGGGCCATTGTGGTCGCTCGGTGTGGAAGAGCAATTTTATTTTGTCTGGCCTTGGCTCGTGCTGGCATGCAGTAGAGACGGACTGCGCCGAGTCGCACTCGGCGTAATCGTAATTTCGCCTGTTCTTCGTGCCATTGCAACGCCATTCTTCAGCACGCATTTCCCTATCTATTGCCTGACCATATTTCGAGCTGACGCCCTGGCCATGGGCGCTTTCATTGCCCTAGCCGCACGTCGCGATCCGGAATGGATAGTCCGACGCCGCAATGCCGCCTTAACCTGCTCCGTGTCCGCCGTTACTCTGCTGATGGCGCTGTCTATTCTGCCCGTCTTTCGAGCCGCAGCTAACAGCATTCTGTTCAATTCCCTTGCCTATTCGCTGAGTGCAGCCTGCTTGGGCGGCCTGTTGGTTTACGTTCTTGGCTCACAACACGTTTTTTTGCACAAAATCCTGAGCGCGGCCCCATTAAGGTACTTGGGCCTGATCAGCTACACCTTTTATCTCTACCATGAAGCGGTGCTGCTGAAGGTCGGGCAATACTTGCATTCCCGCGCCTTGATAGCCGCAACCGCGTTTTCAATAACCGTGGTTACCTCTGTACTCTCGTGGCATCTGTTCGAAGCACCGATCCTCGGACGCTCGGTTAAGGAACAGATTGCCGACTTCCGATCGAGATCAGGCGTACATTTCTGGCCTGTCGAAACCAGATTGCAGAGTCCGATTGTTGCAACACCGACACTTTCTATCAACGACGTTTAAGCCGATGTCACGCTATATCTCATTTCGCGATTTTGACTGGCTGCTGTTGATCTTCGTCATGCTGCTATGCGGCCTCGGTGTCTTGGAGATCCGCAGCGCCACCGAGCACACGAAATTCGCCGGGGCTCACATCAGGCAGCTCTACTGGATCAGCGGCGGGATTGTCGGCATGTTCCTCATGAGTTTCATCAACTACCAGAAACTGCTGGACGCAGTGCACTGGATGTACATTGTCTCCATCGCCTCGCTGCTGACGGTCATCATTTTCGGGCAGAAGTATCTGGGCGCCCGCCGCTGGATCAAAATGCCCGGCGGCGGACATTTCCAACCGTCGGAGTGGGTCAAGCTCATCCTTATCCTTGCGGTTGCCAAATACTTTGCCGACATGCACCACCGGGAGCTTTCCTGGCCCGACTTCATGAAAGCGGGCGCCATCGTCGGTGTGCCCATGCTCATGGTGCTGGCCCAACCCGACCTAGGTACCGCCCTGACCTATATCCCCATTGCAATCATGGGCTTATTCCTGGGCGGAGTGCGCTGGAAGCAAGCAGTAACCGTCTTTGTTCTGGCGGGACTGATGATGCCATTGGCATTCCACGTTCTGAAGCCCTATCAACGCGATCGTCTGACCAGCTTCATGCAGCCTGAGGCCGACAGTCAGGGTTCGGGCTACCAGGTAATTCAATCCTTGATCGCGGTGGGTTCCGGCGGACTTTGGGGCAGCAGCGGCGGCTCCCAGACCCACTTAGCCTTCCTTCCAGTTCCACAAACGGACTTCATCTTCGCTGCTTTTGCCGAGGAGCATGGATTTGTGGGCGCTTTAACCGTAATGCTGCTATACTTTATCGTGCTGATGCGTTTGACGCAGAATGCGCAAACGGCGCCCGATCGCGCCGGCACATTTGTGGTGATGGGTGTGGTGGCTGTGCTTAGCTTTCACATCCTGGTCAACGTCGGCATGGTGGTCGGTTTTATGCCGGTTACTGGAATACCCTTGCCGTTAATGAGTTATGGCGGGTCTTCCGTCCTGTTTATGTTTTTGGCGCTGGGTATTGTGATGAATGTGCGGATGCGCCGCTTTGTGAACTGAGCAGGGGAAGAGGGCAAGGAGATTTGCCGCGCTTGCCAGGTGCGGCCAAAAAATTAAGATCACGATCGCCCTCGCGTAAAGAGGGCACTCACCGGCCAGAAAGTAGTGAACGGCCGGGCAGGATTGAAGCTAAAGCGCTGCCAGGCGGGTAACGGCCCCCCCAAAGACCAGAGACGGTTTTTGTGAGAGCAGGTCACAAACCTTGGGCAAGCGCAATGCGATAAGTGCAAAAAATTTCCAAGTTTGGATTACGAGTACGGCTCCGGAGAAAACTCCGTAGCCCCAGCCGTCCCTTATGCGGAACGGTTATCGCATCGCTCGATTCTCCCGGTCTTTCCCTGCCTTGGTTCCGGTGAAACCTGCAGCCGCTTGACGGCGCAGAACCGGAGTCTGTATGACAAAAGAATTGTTTGTGTCTTCTACCCCTCATGAAACTAAGGTGGGGCTGGTGGAAGACGATCTGCTCGCCGAGATTTACCTTGAGCGCGAGAACGAATACACCTTAGCTGGTTCCATCTACAAAGGCCGCGTAACCCGCGTCCTGCCCGGGATGCAATCCGCATTCGTGGATATCGGCCTGGAGCGCGACGCCTTCCTGTACGTTTCCGACTTCATGGAACTGCAGGATGAAGACGAAGTCGAGGAAATTCCAACCGGCATCGCGCCTTCGCAACCCTATCAGTCGCCAGTGCGCACTGAGTCTCAGCTTTCTATAGCTGAACCTGTCCCTGCTAGCGAGGCGCATGCCGCCTCGGAACAGCACACCGAATCAGCAGCGCCAACCGGTGGAAATCACGAGAAGCCCAACTCAGGCGCAAGCCGGGAAGGTCGTGGAGATTGGCGCAGTCGTCGCCGCCGTGGCCGTCGCGGCGAACGCATGCCCGAATCCAAGTTCGCCAGCTCCACCGCCGAAGCCGCGCGTCCCGAGAAAACGGATCGCCCGGAAAGAAGCGATCGCCCAGAGCGCAGCGAGCGGCCTGAATACGGTCCTCCGCCGGGATACCAGCCGATCATCCTGCCCGGGGAGTCCATCTCAAAATATCAGCGCCTGGCGCAAGCGCAGGCCTCCCAACCGCGGTCATCAAGAACCTCCACGCCCAGTGCAGATGTCCCAGCCCCTATTGCAGCGGCCTTCCCTGAAGATGAACCACTCTTCGCATCGCCGCAGAGCGATCATCAAGCAGAGTCTCAACCTGAAACTGACGACCGAGCAAAAAGCCCAGCCGCGAATACCCAAGTCGGATCTTTCGACTGGGACCGCGAGCAAAAGCGTCTGCATGAAATGAACGTTGCCGCCATATTCGGAGGCGGAGCGGTTGAACACGAGGAAGTCGGAGAAGAGGACCGGTCGACAAGATGGTCAGTATTCCCGAGCGGTCGGATCAATCTCCGCAGCCCGCAGCCGCGGCGGGAACCATGGTTGAAGAAGAAATTGAGGAAGAAGAGGCCGATCTTGGTTCGTACACCGAAGAGCTGAACGAAGACGAAACTTTCGAAGAAGAGGAACTGGAAGAAGAAACGAGGCACGCCGACGATTATCGTGAGCAAGCAACCCAACAAATAGCTGCCTCCGTCGAGCCAGCACCGAGCGTATCTGAGACTAAGACCGAACCATTCGTCATTGAAGGCGGCATGGACGAAGCCGCAGCTGGCGAGGAGATCTTTGACCCAGTTGCGGAACAAGAAGCCAAGGAAGCCGAAGAGGCCGAACTCGAGGAAGCCCAGGCCGAAGCTGAAGCGCTGCTTGATGCCGAAGCTCGCGGCGACGCGACCGTCGATGTCCGGGTTGAAGTGCGTGCTCCGGCGGCAACTGCCGCTTACACCCAGCGCGCTGCACGTCCCGCGTTCGACCGCCGCGGTCAGCGTGGACGCCGTGGCGGAGGCGGCCGGCGCTTTCGCCGCAACGAGCCGCAGAATGTTCCCCTGATCACCGAACTGCTTAAAGAGGGACAGGAGATACTGGTTCAAATTGCCAAGGAACCCATCGGTAAAAAGGGCGCCCGCATTACCAGCCACATCGCGTTGCCTGGCCGTTTCCTGGTCTACATGCCCACGGTGAATCATACGGGCGTGTCGCGAAAGATTTCTTCCGAGGAAGAGCGCCAGCGCCTGAAGCGCATCATCATCAGCGAACGCGAAAACGGGCACGGCGGCTTCATCGTACGCACCGCCGCGCAAGGCGCGTCTGAAGAAGAACTCCGCGCCGACATCCGCTTCCTGAAGAATCTCTGGTCGGAAATCAAGACACGCGCCGACAACGGCAAAGGGCCAACCCTGATCTATCACGATCTCAACGTCGTCGAGCGCGTGCTGCGCGACCAGGTTACTTCTGATTTCACCGCCATCTGGGTCGACACCGAGCAGGAATACGAACGCGTCCTGCGCTTCGCCAACCGCTTTCAACCAGCATTGGTGCGGCGCGTCAAGCTGTACAGCAAAGAAGTCCCGCTATTCGATCAGTTCGGTCTGAACGACGAAATCAACAAAGCCCTCAAGTCGAAAGTCTGGCTGAAGAGCGGGGGATACATCGTAATCAATCAAACCGAAGCCCTGGTCGCGATCGACGTCAACACCGGCAAATACGTAGGCAAGACCGCCCGCCTCGAAGACACCATCGTCAAAACTAACGTCGACGCCATCAAGGAAATCGTCCGCCAGATTCGTCTACGCGACCTAGGCGGCATCATCATCATCGATTTCATCGATATGGACGAGCGCCGCAACCGCCAAAAAGTCATGCAAGCGCTAGAAGAAGCCCTACGCAGCGACCGCGCTCCATCGAAAGTTTTGCAGTTCAACGATTTTGGATTAGTCGCCATAACGCGCAAGAGAGTGAAGCAATCGCTCGAACGCACTATCGGCTCACCGTGCCCGTATTGCGAATCGACTGGCTATGTGAAATCCGTAACCACGGTGTGCAACGACATCTACGTAGAAATGCGCAAGATGGCCAAGCACCTGGATCATACCGATGTAATGCTGCGCGTAAATCCCGAAATTGCCAAAGCCCTGAAGTCAAACAACGGCCGATTCCTAACAGAAATGGAAGAGCTAACCAAGCGCACGGTGATCGTGAAAAGCGACCCCGCATTACACCAGGAGCAATTCGACATCAACTAGAACTGCAACGCAAACTGGCTGCTCCAAGGCTCGAAAAATCGCGAGACTTGGGGAACCATGCGTTTATCCGTTGCCGCGTCCTTTTGCATTTTTTACATGGCTAAGTTTGAGAAGCACATCTTCATATGCGGAAACCAGCGGCCTCCAGGGCATCCGCGTGGCTGCTGCGATCCTGAGGGTAGAGCGGAATTACAGAAACTGTTTAAGCAGAAGTTGGCGGAGCGCGGATTAAAAGGTAGAGTGCGAGCGAACCAGGCTGGGTGTCTGGATCAATGCGAGCATGGGCCAAACCTTGTCGTTTACCCGGACGCGGTTTGGTATGGTGGGGTGACTCTGGCCGATGTCGCTGAAATCGTCGACAGCCACATTATAGGAGGCAAGCCGGTAGAGCGTCTGAGGATGAAGGATTCTTGTATTAACACGCCTAGCTGCGAGCATAAGCCGCTGGCGCGGGATCGGAACGCGAACAGGGACGCGGTTGAAATTCCCTGAGCCTTTCTTGGTTATGTCGGGCTACACGAGATTCTTCGCTTCGCTCAGAATGACAAACGGAGGTGGTCCTAGTTGCGGGTCAGCTCTCCTTCTTTTTTGCCGGCTATTGTGACAAATCTGATTACGCCTTCGCTGTCCTCGAAAATCAGTCCGGTTCCCTCGGAGTTCACGACTGCTGTTACCAGGCGACCGTAGGACTTAGGAATGCCGCCACGGGTCGGGCTTTGATCGTAGCGCGGTAATTCTCCCTCTTTCATTCCGGTGATACTCACAAAGCGAATCACGCCCTGACCGTCCTCGAAAACCAAGCCGGTTCCGATGGAATCGGAAATCGCCGTAACCAGACGGCCATACGATTTTGGCACGGTTCCACGAGTTGGTGCAGAGTAGGCTGCGGAGTCGCTGTTTTGCGAACCGGCGTAGGCCACTGTGGCGTTCTTATTTCCAATCAGGTATCCAGCCAGCAACAACAACGCGCTACTTATGACAAACAGAATGCTCTTTCGCATTTTTCCTCACTCTTAGTTGTGGTCGGTCGCGGCCTGGTACCAGCGCTTACTTTGGCAGCGCATTATTTCGGCAGCGCATTATTCGGCAGAACCAGAATTTTGTGCATCATGCCCAGATCTTCGTGTAGCAGGATGTGGCAATGAAACACAAATGTGCCCGCAATCGTGGGATCGCGAAAATCCATGCGCATCTTCACGCTGTGGTATGGATGGCCGGGACCTTCCCAGAAAGGAATTTCAAAGGTATCGCGCAAATCCTGATCCGCGACCGGCTTTCCGTCTACTTCCATTATTTTGAAGTGAATCTGGTGTATGTGAAAGGCGTGGGTCTCGAGCGCGCGATTCTCTACGATCCAGTCTTCAACCGCGCCCACGTGAGTCGTGATCACCGGTTTTTCATTCGCTTTAAACACTTCTTCTTTTTGTCCGTCGACCGTGATGTAGAACTGGATGGGGCCATTGGTCCCGCCAAATTCTTCGGAGAAATAAAGTTTGCGCAGCGTAGTTGGCTTCACTGCGTCCAGTCCGGTGAATTTTATGGCGCCGATCGCTGGGCCGCTATTGGCGTCTGGCGTCGTTCTCGCTTGCGTCTCCTCTGCGTCAGAAGTGACTTCGATTTTAGCCAGTTCCTGTTGCAGATCGGGGTTTCCCGTCGGACCCGTTGAATACGCATTCGACATGAACGTGGCTACATTGTCTTGCGACGGAGCCTGCACGATAAATTCGGCTCGGCCAGCCGGAGGCACGAGAATGGTGTCTGTAAATCTCGGTTTGTCCAACGGATAGCCGTCGAGCGCGATCAATTCAAGTTGTTGTGGCTTGCCGTTGAACTGCACCTGCAGCGGCATGAAATCCTGGATCGTAGCATTAGCCACGCGCCAGAATTCCTTTCCGTTAGGCTTCATCTGAATGATTGGATCAGGGAAGGTGGGACCCGCCGCGACCTGGTAATTGATAGTCAGCTGGTAAGGTCCGGGCACCCATGGAACCAGGTATTGCTGGCGGACAACAAAGACGCGCTCTGGAAGCCCGGCTACCTCGGGGCGCACTTTTTCCATTCCCTCAACAACCAGCGCACCGGCAGCTCCACCGTTCACCTGGAACTCGGTGAACCCGTGCACATGGGGATGGTACCAATACAATCCCGGGGGCTCGTTCGCCGGAATCTGCATGTCAAACCGAAATGCCGGTTTGCCGGGTTGAATCAAAGTGGTGAGCACATCGTCCTGATGGCAAATGGGAGGAACATTCAGGCCGTGAAAGTGAACGTTGGTCGAAGACAGTGTCGGCGTTCCCGAGTCACCGCAAATCGGCAGGCCAGACATGTCCATTTCCATCCCGGACGAGTCGTCAGCGCTTTCAATGCGATCTTTGACGTCGAGAATCAAATGGTCGCCTTGGTTGAGGCGCAATGTCGGAGCTTCAACTACTCCTTTCGCGGTGTCATAGTTGAAGCAATAGTGATTGTACCCACCGGTATCGACGGAGTGCTTCAGAGTAAATTCGGCATTGAGAACGCCGTTCACACTATTCAGACTTAGGGCATCCTTAACCACGGAGCCAGGATCCGGCCGCGGCGGGCACTGCGCCTGAACCCACACGAAGGAAAATACGCCTAGCAAGGTAGCCAACAAATATTTGGACAAAGATTTCATGCTCGACTCCTTAATATTCTTGTTAGAAAGGCCTGGGGGGGAATGCTCCGATGGATAGCAGGCCTGAACTATTTCCGTCAACCACGGGTGAGTGAGACGATTCTGTAAGCGTACACTTCCCGCCTGACGATTTCACATTAACTTCGCCGATGGAAGACGGCGCTCCGTACTCGGCAACATATACAACTCCGCCGGTGCCGGTGATTTCGTCGAATGCCATCGATGCCAAATAAGACCAATTACTGACGAAGCCCTTCAGCGGATCAGACACACAACCTCTGGTAAGTTTGCCCTCGCTCTTGTCAAAAAGGGCTGCTGTGATCGTTCCGGATTGATTGTTACTGATATAGAGAAGGGTTTCGTCCGGACTCAGCAGAACATTGCTAGAGTTAATTTCCTTTCCCAAATTATAGACAACTGTGGGGGTCAGCTTTCCCGAAGAGATGTCTGAAACTTCTACCACGGTGAACGGAGAGGTGTCTCCGAAAATGGCGAAGTGCCCATCCTGCGTAATATCGACGCCACTCGGATAGGTATTGCCGCGGCGCGAACCAGTCGAATTCTGCTCGTCGCCGTTCGACACCGGTTCACCCGAAGAAATGTTGAAGGATTCGATGGAACCATCGCCATAGGTGACGACCATAATATCGCCATGAATCGCCATGCCGTCGATGAAGCCGCCTTGCAAACCGCCTACACTGATATCGCCGACAAACTTGATTTTGCAGCCGGGTAGCACGCTGAATGTTCCTATGGTGTTGGAGTCGGTGAAGCTGGCGTACAGGTACGTAGCATTCATAGCCAAGCCGACCCCGTTGGAAACCCCAGTGTCCTTCTTGGAGCCGGTTGCAGTGCCGCCAATGACTAGCGTCTTAAGAACAATTCCCACGATCTCGCCGGTCTGAGCTGTGGAGGCATACAAGCACTCTGCATTTCCGTTATCCAGCACATTCACCCGGTTCGCAGCGAAATAGCCTCCGGCAATTCCGCCCGTCCGAAGCAAGACTTTGTCTTTAAGGGTGAGTTGACCGCCTGTCGCGACCGCGAAAAGCGATACGCTGTTAGTGAAGCTCGCCGGTACGTCGTCATTGGTTACGACCCAGTGTGGCTTGTCCGCGCCGACGGCAATTCCGTTAAAGATGCAAACCGCGAGCACCAACGCCATCACGCGCGATGGGCAGAACTTAACGGAGATGCTCATAAGGATTCAAAGGCAAGAATTGCGCCAAACAAGCTAAACATGACTCACGGCTTAGTTCAATAAGAAAGGCTATATTTTACATTTCAGGGAAAAAAGTTTGCGGAAAAGTGGAAAATCAAGGGCCGCGGCATGATTTCCAGCGCCTTTGAGGAGATTGTGCGGCCTGCAAACGATATCGAAAGATTGCTTTGTGGCCTCCGATCTTGGTCTCCCACTGCTCGAACAACGACTCGGAAGTTGAGCATTGTCATCTCTCCCGTTCTTATGCTACGGTAGTTGAAAGTTCACGCCTTCAGAATCCACAACACAGTCGCGCCGGGTTGTGGCCCGCGTAAAAAAGCGTGTCGGATAGGTGGTGTATGGCCATGAAAGATGCGGTTGATTCCATGCCGGTCGAGCGTTCCATCGAACCGGAAAATTTTGCCAACCGGAAGCTGATCCGCCCCTCTTTAGGACGCAATGACCACAACCACAATCACTCTGGCTCACCGGTGGCGGAACGCCGTGACCGTCCTGAGCGCTCGGTCGAACGTAATGACCGCACTGACCGTAACGATCGCAATGGTGGTGGCAGCCGCAAGGCGCCTCCACCAGAACAAACCAATGCGGAAAATTTTTATTATCAAAAGCAAATGCAAGCGAGAACACCGATGGTCATCGTTCTCCGCGATGGCGAACAGATCCACGGCGTCATCGAGTGGTACGACAAGAGCTGCCTTAAGATAAATTGCGGTGGCGGTCCCAATCTCATGATCTACAAGCCTGCGATTAAATACATGTATAAGGAAGGCGAGAACGCCAGGAAGTAAGCAGGCTTCGGGCTTTAGGCTTCGGGACTCTAAAAACAATGTGAGCCGAACCGTCTGAGATTGCACGCAGGCCTGAAGCCCGCCGCCCAAAGCCTGTTATTGACAATCTCCCTATATCTCCCTTAGCATCAACCACTTGATGCAAATGTTTTGATCCGTGCAAGGGGCTAACCTGTGATCAAGCTCGACATCATCAACGAAGTGGTCAACAAGACCGGAATCACCAAGACCAAGGCGGAACTCGCCGTGGAAACCGTCTTTGGCAGTATGAAGCGATCGCTTGCCAAAGGCGATCGCATTGAGCTGCGCGGATTCGGCGTGTTCAATGTCAGGCCGCGCAAAACCGGAATCGGGCGCAACCCGCGCACCGGCGCCGAAGTTTCCATCCCACCGGGCAAAGCTGTGCGCTTCAAACCCGGCAAGGAATTACAGTCCATCGACTGAGGTCAATTTCTCCGGTACGATGGAGATACGGGCGTAGCGCCCGCACTTGCTCTCGAACCGTAGAATCCTGATGCCTGAATTTCTTCCCCCAGTATCTTCGACCACGACGGATTATTACCGTCCCGTAGAAGTGTTTGTTGTAGAGCCGCTGAAGCAGCGTTATTGGCTGCACATCATTCTCCTGCTGGCGACGATCTTTACGACCCTCGTTGTGGGCGCGCGCATGGAATATAACTTCCAGCACAACCAGCCCGCCTTTTCGTTGAATGATGACGAGGTTCCGTTCTTCCCGATGCGATGGATGCTGAATGATCCGTCGCGGCTGTTGCTGGGTGTGCCGTTTGCGTCCACGCTGATGCTGATTCTTCTGGCGCATGAGATGGGACATTATCTTTGCTGCCGCTATTACGGTGTGAATGCAACTTTGCCTTTTTTCATCCCTGCGCCTACGTTAATCGGCACGCTGGGCGCGTTCATCCGCATTCGTTCGCCCATTCGTTCGCGAGCTGCGCTTTTTGATATCGGAATTGCTGGACCAATCGCGGGATTCGCGGTTGCCGTGACGGTGCTGATGTTTGCCTTGCCGCTCTCGAAGCCAATGCCGGCCGATCTCGCAGGTCCCGACATTCAACTGGGATATCCGCTGATTTTTCGCCTGGTCTGGTACATTCTTCCGCTGGCACAACTCAAAGCCAGTTCGGGATCGGCCTTGCACTCGATTTATTTTCATCCCACAGCGATCGCGGCTTGGGTGGGAATGTTCGCCACTTCGCTGAACCTCTTGCCCGGCGGCCAACTGGATGGCGGACACATCGTATTTTCTCTGGCTCCGCGGGCGCACAAAATGGTTTCGCGCTTGACTATCCTCGCACTCATTCCCATGGCGCTTTATTTCTGGGCGGGGTGGATAATCTGGGCAATTCTGCTGAAGATCAGCGGCATGCGGCATCCCATGGTGGCGGAGTGGCCGGAAGTGACCGGAGTCCGTCGATGGTTGGCTGGGTTCGCTCTGGTCATGCTGATTCTGACGTTGGCCCCAGCGCCCTTTGCGCATAGCTCATTGCTGCAAGTTTTCCGCGAACTGCGGGGACAGTAGGGCCTGCAGGAGAACCATCAGATGAGGGCGCGGGGAGCCGCGATGTTGGCTTGCGGAAAAACCTTCGCTTAAGCGACTGGAGCCTTGCCCCTTCAAAACTCCGATGCCGGACGTTTTTCCGCAAGCTGTATAAGCGTCAACCGACTTTCACTCAAATCTGTGGAATTTCTCGAGCTCCCCGCGGGAGCCTGATACTTGATTGTCCACCGGCAGCGCTCGAGTCCGCGTCGAACGCTGCCGGCTTCCATGCTACCCGGCGCTGAGCGTCAGCGTTGCCACGTTGACGTGCGGCCACAGGACCTTGTTGAAAACCAGGATCGATACTTGGGAGTACTGCAACTGCAGGAACGTCGGAGTCGGCCAGAATGGCTCGATCCCCGCGATCCTGGAGTCGAGTCCCGCCTGACCCGGCTGCTGCGGACTTACATTCGGCATTTGCACCCACTCGATCCAGAACGTCGCCGCTGCTTGCAAAACAAAGGCGTTCGCGTTGCTGGGATCACTGGGTTGCGTTGGATTTGCAGTCCCGAGGAACGGGATGTTCTCAATCCCGCTGCCGGCGCCGGTCGTGGAAAGCTGGATCGTGATCGTGCCCAGGATATTCTGGCCGGCGATCGCATTCCTTAGTACAGAGTTGGGATCGTCGGCATACGCCTGAGGGATGGTGGTTGCCGGGAATGGGCCGTTGCTCTGTGAGCCCGCGCCGTCGCAGGCCAGAGTGACCTCTGGAACCATGTGCTCCTTCCCGTCGCCCGCGAGCGGTGGGATGTCAACTGGCTGGATGCCCAAGCCCACGACTTGAGGGGTTGTAGCTGCTGGGCACACCGGCGGAGGTTGGGGAGTGAACGTCGGCATGCCAGCGATGGGATAGATGGGAGGAATAGTTGGCGGCCCGGGAACTGGCGTAGTGCTCGGGGTATTTCCTTGCATCAGCAGCGAAACCCCGTGTGGAATACTGGCCATCCGCACGATACTTGGTGCGACTGCGGGTTCCTGGCTGGCGGGCACGTTCATGAAAAGGCCGGGCTCGATGTGCAGTGCCTGTCCGGCAGTTGAGAATGGCGGCCTATCCGCGTCGGTGACCCGCTGGAGGTAGTGTAGGCCGTAGAGGCTGAGATCGGTTTGCGGATTCAGCCCGCGGTTTGGCACCACTCCCGGGATCACATGGAAATCGAGCGTCTCGCTCGTCAGGTTGAGTTCAAGAAAACGCTTGGTCTGTCCGAAGGGCGGCGATTGCGGATTATCGGGCCGCCACATCACATTAAAGCCGCGTCCCTTCCAACTGCCTGCCAATGAAGCGAGAGGCCCCAGTTGTAATGCCGTCGTGATCGGTCCCTGTTGGAACCGGGGTGGCACAATGTTTGTAGTTGAAGCCATAGCAAAACCTCCTTAATTGTGACGGTTGGGTTCAGTGATGGGCGCCATCGGCACAGCCGGCGGCGGTTGGCACCATCCTTGTTTTCCCCCACTCGATGCATGGTGCTGTGAGCGCACGGAGTGATTCAATTCCGCCGGGGAAAAATTCAAAGCTCAAAAACACCAATGGCGCAAGAGGCCCCAGTTGCAATGCCGTTGTGATCGCCCCCTGCCGAAAGCAAACACCCGTGTTCTTACCTGGATTGTTGGTAGTCGAAGCCACGACGTAACCTTCTTGTGCGGTTGGGCCACTGATGGCCCGCTATTGACACAGCCGGCGCTGGCGCCAGCTTCTTCCCGCACTCAATGGTGCTGTGATCGCACCAAGCGTTTCAATTCCGCCGGGAAAAAATTCAGAGTCAAAACAAAATTGAGTTGTCAGCCAAGAAGTACGAACGTCATGCCGAGAACTCTCGCGAACTAGATTTCTATTGAAAAGCTTGGTCGGCATAACCCAACTTCGCAGAATTCTGGTTTGCACAATTTGCGGTCGATGTTGGTTGCAACGGGGACGGCCTACCTTCTCTTCCTCATCGCAATTCTTCGTCTCGCGGTCTGGAAACGCAGTCTTCTGGGAAGTTTTTGTACAGCCTTCAGACCCAAATCGCTTGAGTTAGCTTATGGGCGATGCCTCCGGCGGTGAGGGTAAGATCAGGCGCTACGGCTGGTCTTTAATTCCGGCGAATAGATCTGTTTCGTGTTCGATCACTCCCGGAGTAATCCTACTGACGAGATGAAACATCTCCCGGGCTCCGCGCTGGCGCACGTGAGATTCGAATAGCGGCCATAAAGGCGCTTGCGTGGCATGGGCCTTGAAGGCGGCAACTTTTGTCTCCAGATAATTCCCAATGTCAATGATCGCGGTTGCAGGCGGCAGCGTGACTGGTTGGCGGTCAGGCAGACTGAAGTCGACCGTGCCGTAATAGAGCTTTTGGGTTCGGTGTGCGGCAATCCCTCCAACAAGCTGATCGGGATAGCGATTGGTGCGTCCTGCCCAATGAAATGCCAAAGTGGCGAAAACTGAAGCCATGGAATGGTCGATGTGGCCGGTGACGGAACCGTCGGGCCCGAAGGTAATCAAGACCTGCGGACGAAAACGGCGGATGTGCAGAGTCAACTCGCATACGACTTTATAAAGATCCTGGCGATAAAGTTGACCGTCGGGATAGTCCAAAACGATTCCGCTGGAGATCTTCAAAATTTCACAAGCGGCCGCAAACTCTTTGCGTCGCATAGCCGCTAGTTCTTGGTCATTTGCCGCAGTGCCGCGATGGCTCGCCGCCTGCCCCGGGGTGAGGCAGATTACGCAAGTCTCCACGCTTCGGTCGTGGTAAAGGCGAAGCGTACCACCAAAGCCTCCGGCCTCGTCGTCGGGATGGGCAGTGATGCACATCAATCGAAGCATGAATTTATTGTAACCGGCTGGTTTGGGGCAGAAGTAAGTATGCAATGCCTTGCACTGTTGAGATGACAACGCAATTGGCTTAACAAATCAGGAGTTTCGCACTAGAATGGTGCCGCATAGGTGTGCGCTTGTCATCCCGAGCGAAGCGAGGGATCTGGGTATTTGCTTGGGGGCGGAGTAACGGTGGTGCGGGCAAGAACCAAGATCCCTCGCTTCGCTCGGGATGACAAGAGTATTCGATCCGCGTACAGCACGGGCGAAGCCGCCCGCGCCTACATTAACAGGAGACAGTTGTGCATGTTCTAGTGACCACGGATACGTTAAGCGGAGTATGGGCTTACACGCAGGAACTGGTCACCGGACTCGTGAGTCGCGGTGTGCGGGTCACGCTGGTTAGCCTGGGCGATATTCCCCTGCCCCACCAAACCTCATGGATGGATGAACTTCACGGCCTGGAATATATTCCGACCGCATTTCGCTTGGATTGGATGCACGAGGCGGAACAGGACCTGACAGACTCCTCCGCGTATCTGACCGCGCTGGTAAAGGAACTCAAGCCCGATGTGCTGCACCTGAATCAATTGTGCTATGGAAACCTTCCCGTCGACATTCCACGCGTGGTTGTGGCGCACGGCGATCTGATCAGCTGGTGGAAGGAAGTGCATGGACACGAACCGCGCGAAGGTCGCTGGATGCGCTGGTATCGCGAGGCGGTGATGCGTGGCTTGTGGCACGCCGACGCGGTAGTAGCGCCGTCGTTATGGATGCTGGACGTCATTCGCGAGTGCTACGCGCGTCCCAGACGCGACGCCGTCATTTACAACGGACGCAACCCGGCCTTCTTTAATCCCTACGTAAGCAAAGACGATTCCGTGCTCTCGGTTGGACGATTGTGCGATGCCGGCAAACAGGTAAGCCTGTTGACCCAGCATATTCACCCGCTGCCGGTTTGCATTGTCGGGGCGGAAGCGGCGGTCGCCGAGGCCAAGATTCCCATTCGCACCGACGTCAAGCTGGCAATCGACCGCGTCTCCGTGGCTTTGAAAGGGCCGCAGACGGAAGCACAGTTGCGCACGCTTTACAGCCGGGCATCAATTTACGCTGCGACATCGAGATACGAAGCATTTGGCATGGCGCCACTGGAAGCTGCGTTTTCGCGATGCGCAATCGTCGCCAATGATATTCCTTGCTTCCGCGAAATTTGGGGCGATGCGGCAATTTATTTCCAAGCCAACGACGCGTCGAGCCTCGCCGATGTGATTCGCCGAATGCACGAGCATCGCGACCTGTGCCGAGGCTATGCGACCCGGGCCTACCAGCGCGCGAGAGAATGTTTTACCGCCAAGCGCATGATCGACGAATATGTGAAGCTTTATCACAGCCTGGTGGGAGCAAGATTGGCAGTGGCGTAAGAACGCTGCTAGCTTCTGGCTCCTAGCTCCTAGCTTAGAGCTCTAGCCCCCTACTTGTTGCGTTTCTAATCATTCCAACCAAGTGATCAGCTTCAGAAGGAGGCGTAGCTAGAGGCTAGCAGCTAGGAGCCAGCCGTCAGAAGCTGTTATCTTCATACTCAATACATTTCATTTGGAGGACTCATGGCTACAGTCAAAATCACCGTCCGACCCAACGGCCCTTATCGCGTTGAAGCTCCTGAAGGAGCCGTCGAACTGGTCGATATCAACGGCACCAAGTACGACCTCACCGGTAAACCGGCTTTTTCGCTTTGCCGCTGCGGCGGATCTGTGACCAAACCATTTTGCGATGGCACCCACAGCAAGATTGGGTTCCAGGGCGCGGAACTAGCAGTCAAAAAAACAGAGAGCTGAATTTCAAGCGGGTCGTCGGTTTTACGGAGCGAAGTGAAAAACCAGCTTGGCCTTGGTTTGGTAAGCTAACGGTTCGTACTTCCACTTTTTGATCGCCGTTACCGCAGCTTCGGCAAGGACCGGGTTTCCTCCGGTTACGTTAGCATCTTCGACAGATCCATTCGACGCGATGGTGGCCTCCAAGCGCACGTAACCACCAATGCCCGCGTGCTTCAGGTCCGGCGGATATTCCGGCTCAACCCGGTAAACGATTTTTCTCTCTTGAGTTTTCTGAGCATAGGCTGCCGGGGCGATGGACGCGGCCAGGACTGAGAGGCCGACCACAAGGCTAAAGCACAGTGCTCTTAACGAGCTGCAGTGCGGTAGGCGGAATGGAATTGGGTTGCGCACACAACTCCCATGGGAATCTACAAACTAGCGGATGTCTACATGCGCGGACAAGATTACCAAGGTAAGTGGACGGTTGGACAAACCGGAAGCGGAAATTCAAAAGAGTGGCGCCGCTAGCCGCTGAGAAAACTGTCCGAGAAATTGGATTAGTGGATGGTCTTCGTCTTCCGCGACATGTAATCCATCAGCAGGTACTGGCCTAATGTGTACGGCGTGGTGAAGTAGGCTTTGCCGCGGCACATTTCCGTGACTTTTTGCACGAATTGCACCAGACCGTGATCCGAAGCCAGCATGAACGTATTGATCAGGACTCCGGCGCGCTTGCACTTGGAAACTTCTTCCAGCGTCTGGCTGACAACTAGGGGATCGAGTCCGAAGGCATTTTTGTAGATGCGACCGTCTTCGAGCGTAAGCGCGGAGGGTTTGCCATCGGTGATCATGACGATCTGCTTCATGTCTTTGCGCTGCCGCTGCAGAATGCGCTGCGCTAGTCGCAGACCCTCGCGCGTGTTCGTGTAGTACGGCCCTACTTTCACCCGCGCCAATTGCGACAACGGCACTTCTTCGGCGGAGTCGTGGAAAAGAATTAAAGACAAAGAATCGCCGGGATACTGCGTGCGTATCAAATGCGACAAAGCCATAGCGACTTTCTTTGCCGGGGTAAAGCGATCTTCTCCGTAAAGAATCATAGAGTGCGAGCAGTCGAGCATGAGCACAGTGGCGCACGAAGACTGGTATTCGCACTGATGCACCTGCAGGTCGGAATATTCGATGTTCAGCGGAAGATTCATTCCCTCGCGCTGAATTGCATTTGAAAGAGTAGCGGTAATGTCGAGATTCAGCGTGTCGCCGAATTCGTATTGTCTTGACGCGCCGCTGGCTTCGATGCCGGTGGCCATATCGCGAGTATCGTGGCGTCCAAAGCTCGATTTTCCCAGCGACCCCATCAGATCGCGCAGCGTCTTGAAGCCAAGAAAGTCGAGGCTCTTGTCAGTGATTTCAAACTTGACCTGCTGTTGCGCTTCGCCCACCTGCCCGCCGACACTGGATTGCCGCGAAGGATCGTGGGCCTCGTCGATACTGATGTAATCCTCCTGCTGCATGCGCTGAATCAGCTGCTCGATCAGTTCATCAAGCGTGCCTTCCATTTGCATCTGCTGAAGCTGCTGGCGCATTTGCTCATCGAGGAGGTCGCTATCGAGCAATGCCTGCTCGATGGCGCGGCGCAGATCGTCCAGCGTTTGCTCGCCGTTGCCGAAATCGTCGTACATGTAATTCTGGAAGCCGCTCTGCAGCAGGTAATCCGAGAGCGCGCTGAGCAAGTCCTCCATGCTCATTTCGCCGGCCGGGTCGGGAACGTATTTGCTGTAGCGAATGCGTTTCATAGAAAGCTGCTAGCTTCTAGCTATTAGCTTCTAGCCAGGAGCCAGAAGCTAGAAGCTGATCTAGTTAAACGACCTTCTGCCGCGAAACGGCATGTCCTCGCGCTCGAAGGGCTTTTCCGCGACCTTCGGCGGTTTCTCTCCGGCGCTGAACAGCCGCTCTTCGTTTCGTCCGATACGCTTGTGTGCGTGCAGGCCTTCGAGCACGAATTCAGCGGCAGAAACTTGGGTCTCCGGGGTTTCCTTCGGTCCAACGTTTAGCTTGACAAGCTTCTCCATTAGGCCCTGAATGCCGCGGAGCGATTGCAATGCTTCAACTGCACCGGCGGTGTCCGCCAGTTGAATCTCGCCGCCGAGATCGAACCACTGCACGACCTGATTCATGTCGGTACCTTTGAAATAGCCATCGTAGGTTTTGGCAATGGCAGTTCGAATCAACTCACGACTCACGTGGTCGGCGCCTTTCATCTCGCCTTCGTATTCAAGTTCAAGTTTGCCGGTGATGGCCGGCATGGCCGCGTACACGTCGCCAATGCGTGGCACTACCAACTTTTCTTCGTGCCGGATGGCGCGACGTTCGGCATTCGAAATCACATTCTCCATGGTGGAGATGGGCAGACGCTGGCTTACACCGGAGCGTTTGTCGACTTTTTTATCCTCGCGCGCTGCAAAGGCGATTCGCTCGATGACCTCCTGCACATATTTCGGAATGTGGAGCTTGTATCCGTCACGCTTCGTCCAAGCTTCCTGCGTCGTAATCGCAATGCCTTCTTCGACCGAGGCTGGATAGTGCGTACGAATCTCGGAGCCAATACGATCTTTTAATGGCGTAATGATTTTTCCGCGAGCTGTGTAATCTTCGGGGTTGGCGCTGAATACCAGCGCGACGTCCAGCGGCAGGCGGATAGGATAGCCCTTAATCTGCACATCGCCTTCCTGCATGATGTTGAACAGGCCGACCTGAATCTTTCCGGCGAGATCTGGCAATTCGTTGATGGCGAAAACACCGCGATTGGCGCGCGGCAGCAATCCGTAGTGGACGGTCATCTCGCTACCCAGTTCGTGGCCGCCTCGTGCGGCTTTGATGGGATCGATGTCGCCAATCAGGTCGGCGATGGTCACGTCGGGGGTGGCCAACTTTTCCACGTAACGATCGTCCTGAGTAAGATACGCAATCGGCGTGTTGTCGCCATGCTTGGCAATCTCGTCGCGGCAGCGGCGGCAAATGGGCGAGTAAGGATTGTCGTGAATCTCGCAGCCTGCGATGTAAGGCATCTGCGGATCGAGCAGCGTGGTCAGAGCGCGCAGAATGCGGCTCTTGGCCTGTCCGCGTAGTCCCAACAGAATGAAGTTGTGACGCGACAGCAGAGCGTTGATGATCTGCGGCACAACAGTATCGTCGTAGCCAACGATTCCGGGAAATATCGGTCCGCCCTGGCGAAGTTTCGCGATCAGATTGTCGCGCAATTCGTCCTTCACGCGCCGGCTTCGTAATTGTTCTTCGGAAAATGGACTGTGGCGCAACTCGCCGAGCGTCCCAGGAAAACTCATGATTGAAAAACCCCCACTGCCTCTGGCCCGATTATACGCCGAGCTGAGTTGTCATCCCGCATGGCCATTGCCTCCGGCTTTGCGGCGTACGTGCACGGTGCGGCGCATGCTGGGCAAAATGTTTTCAAAGAACGAAATAATGGCTCGCAGGCGCTCGGCCTCCGACGTCATTCCCAGCAAACTTTGTTTAAAGTCGAGATCAAGCGGAAGCGAACCCGCCAGATGGAACGACAGTTGGCCTTCGTCAATTTCGGACGATCGCTCCGGCTCGGCTCCGGCCAGAGTCATAATTTCTCCGTGCAGTTTCAGAGCTTGCGCTATTTCCTCTTGCGAGGCGGCGCCGAGCTCGTCGCGCAAATAGATAACTTCGCCTTGCAAAAATGAGCGCTCCTGATTTAGCTGTATAACCTCGAAACGCGCACGTCCCTCGGTGACGATGTCCATGCGCCCGTCTTCATATTTCTTTGTGACCGTGAGGATTTCTGCGGTACAGCCGATTTCGGCGAGCTCTTGCTCCTTGCCTCTAAGCACGCCGAAATGCCGGCTCTGGTCGAGGCATTCGGAGATCATCTCGCGGTAGCGCGGTTCGAAGATATGCAGCGGCAGAGGCGTCCCGGGGAGCAGAACCAGATCCAGCGGGAAAAGTGGCAGCAGCGTGCTCAAGCACAGCCTCCGAGGTAATGTGCGGCGCGAATTTCTTGATTGTACGTCAGAGTTTTGCCTTCAGCCTGCTTGACTTAAAACCGCCGGAAGATTAGAAGCTCCCAATGGGATCACACCAAGCTGATGTCTCGGGGAAGGTCGTGGTGGTGACCGGAGCCTCCATGGGAATTGGCGAAGCCATCGCGAAAATTTTTGCTGATGCTGGCAGTAGCGTGGTGTTGCTTTCTCGCGATGCGGAGCGCACCGAAGCGGCTCGCACACGAATCGGTCACGTCGAGCGCACTCTGGCGCTTGCCTGCGATGTGCGCAATCGCGAAGAGATTGATCGGGTTGTCGGCTTGACGCTGCATCATTTCAAGCGCATTGATGTTTGGATCAACAATGCTGGCAAGGGCATATTGGATTCAATTGCGAACGTTGATATGGCGGCTTGCCGCGAGACTTTTGAAACCAATTTTTTCGGGGCTTTGGAAGCCATGCAGGCGGTGATTCCGGTAATGAAGCAGCAGGGCTCGGGCACGATTATGAATATTTCAAGCGTTGCCGGGCATATTCCGCTACCATTCCACGCGATTTATAGCGCGACCAAATTTGCTATGAACGCGATCGGCAAAGGCGCTCGCATCGAATTGAAAACTTCGGGGATTAATGTGATGACGGTTTGTCCAGGCTACGTGCGCACGGCCTTCGGCGCGAATGCGTTTAAAGGCACAGACCAAAAGCAGGTGCGTCCGGCGAGCGTGCGCGGGATTTCAGTGGAGCGCGTCGCCGACGCCGTGCTTCAAGGATATTTGAAAGGCAAACGGGAAGTCGTGGTTCCCTGGACCATGCGTCCGATGATTAAGATGTATCAGCTTTTCCCTGGATTGGTGGAATGGTCGATGGTGAAGATGACGAGACAGCGTGTTTAGCGCCAGCTGTCAAAGCGGCTTTCGGCCTCAACCGGGGAGCAGGATGCCGGCGCTACTAAGACTTTAGTTCGTCGAGCATTGCGGTCATCTCGGATTGTGCGTGACTATTGCCTGTGCGCCTCGCTGAAGAAATTCCATCAACCAACATTTTCTTTGCTTCGTCGACTCGATTCGCCTTCGACAACGTCTGCGCGGCCATAAAATACCCGGCAGTGTAATCGGGATGGGTGGATAGCAATTTCGTGAACTCCTCCAGTGCGCGTTCGACTTCGCCGGAATTCGAGTACTCCATAGCGAGGCCGTAACGTGCAAACGCATCGTCAGGATTCTGCGAAAGAATTTCGTTGAGCATTGTCAAACGGTCCATAGGATCAGCCTTCAGCCAGACAATCTGAGTCACGAGATTACTACAAGATCCGCTGCGCTCGGAAACCACGGCTGCTTTAAACACTAGCGGTTCATTTCTTTGCTGAGTACAATGCCTTCATCTCTCAACAGGAGTTTTAGCGAGTGGCCTGCCCATTTTTTGTGCCGACGAGAAAGTTAGAAGACGGCGGTTGGCTGCATCCGTCGCGGTTGCCTCTGGGCGGGGGATGGAGTGGCCATTGCGGGGCACCTGGCCACGAAGGTACCGAACCGACCAGCCAGGAAGTGCACGACTTCTGTAATCTAGGTTATGCCGTGAGCTGCCAGCGACTGCCCAAAGAACGGGCGTACGATGCGGTGCGATTCTCGGTCGCTCGGGACCTAGGTGATCGGCTGCAGGTTTGGTTCATATGCGAGTCCGCGCATCGTCCTGCAGGTTACGGAACGCTGGAATACGATCTCTCGCTTGGACGATGGGCGTCATCACATTCCGACGTGCGCATCCAGAAAATGGCGGAATGTTATCTGCAATCGTACTTATTGCGCAGAACACAGCCTGCGACTTCCAGCCCGAGCTGAACTCGATGAGCATAACCCACGATCAAAACCCCATGAACGAAAAGCCGATCGATCAGAACGACGACGTTATGTTGCCGCGTCCGGTCCGGGATTCGCAATCCGAGATGTCGGAGATTGTTTTACCCAACGACGCCAATCCGCTCGGCGCATTGCTGGGCGGACGACTCATGCATTGGATCGATCTCGCCGGAGCCATGGCGGCACATCGGCATTCCCGGAACTATGTAGTGACAGCGGCCATTGATCACATGGATTTTTGGGTGCCTGTGCACGTGGGCGATCTGGTAATCCTGCGCTCCTCGGTGAATCGCGTATTTCGCACTTCGATGGAGGTAGGTGTAAAGGTCTGGGTGGAAAATTACATCGCCGACGACTGCCACCACGTCGGATCAGCTTACTTAACGTTCGTGGCCATCGATGCAGCCGGACGCCATGTTCAAGTGCCGGCAGTCATTCCGGAGACCGACGACCAGCGCCGCCGCTACGACGATGCCGGCCGACGCCGAGAAATTCGCCGCGCCGAACGGGAGCGCCGCCGGAGTAATACGCGTTAAGCAGCGACCTTGTCCAAACATTTCTAGCTAGCTTCCCAAGCTGACGTACCCGTCATTCTGTCATTCCGAGGAGCGAACGCGACGAGGAATCTGGGTTTCTGCTGGCGGTGCGACGAACCCAGATCCCGCGCTTCACTCGGGATGACAATAAGGTTTTTTGTCAGGATTTAAGACGTGCTTGCTGGTGCCGCTTCTGTCAAAGCACGCGATACTCTACACTAACTTCGCATGAGTTCCCGTCTGAAAGGCAAGGTAGCCGTCGTCACCGGCGCCGGCAGCGGCATAGGACGCGCCTGCGCTCTGGCCTTGGCGCGGGAAGGCGCGGGCGTGGCATTGGTGGGCCGGCGGAAAAACCTTCTCGAAGAAGTTGCGGCTGAAATTGGCAGCTCGGCATTTGTACTCGTGGCGGATGTATCCGAAAAGGGCGAAGCGCCGCGAATCGTCGAGCAAACGGTGTCCCACTTCGGCAGCCTGAATGTTTTGCTCAATAACGCAGGCGTGCTTCACATCGGAACCGCGGAGCAAATCACCGAGGAACAGTGGGATGAGACCTTCGATGTGAATGTTCGCGCCGTTTGGCTGCTCTCGCGTGCAGTGCTGCCTGCCATGCGGAAAGCTGGAGGCGGTTCGATCATCAACATGGCCTCGGTCCTCGGCATCAACGGAGCGCGCAACCGCGCCGCGTATGCTCCTTCGAAAGGCGCAGTGGTTTTGCTCACCAAGTGCATGGCCATTGATTACGGGCAGGAACAAATCCGCGTCAACGCAATCTGCCCATCGTTCATCGAGACTGAGCTTACCGCCGCCGTCATCAGCAAGGCCCCAGACCCTAATTCCGTGCGTGCGGAACGGATCAGCGTGCACCCTCTTGGCCGCCTAGGCCGGCCAGAGGATATTGCGGGACTCGCAGTCTACCTGGCTAGCGATGAATCCTCCTGGGTGACAGGCTCGATTTTGCCGGTCGATGGAGGCTATCTTGCGGTTTGACCCTGGAAACTTTCCTGCCCCGAAGGTAGTCTAATTAGAAGGTATTTCTGCATTGCCTGCCTATCGCGTTTTCATGAAACTTTATAAGCTGGTCTCCGCGTTTGCTCTTGGTCGTATCGCTCGCCGGATTCGTCTGGGCTAAGGACGCAGGTTCGCCCGCTTCAATTCTTCCCAAAGAATTCGGTGGCTGGCAGATGTCAGGCTCATCGCGAACCAGTAACGATCCCGCCGTCGCCGACCCGGTCAACGCCGCCGTTCTCAAAGAGTACGGCTTCGGCAGCTTCGAATCCGCCACCTATACGCGGGACGACGGTCGCAAGCTCACCGTGCGCGCCGCCCGCTTCGGCGATGCCAGCGGCGCCTACGGCGCTTATACCTATTACAAGACGCCGGAAATGCTGATCGAAAAAGTCGGCGACGGCGCGGCTTCGATGAATGAGCGTGTGCTGTTTTATCGTGGCAACATTCTGGTCGACGCCGTATTTCAAAAGCTCTCCGCGATGTCCGCTGCCGAGTTGCGCGAGCTGGCACAAGATCTTCCTCTACCGGCGGGCAACACACGTAATTTGCCGGGATTGCCCGCCTATCTGCCGCCTCAATCCTACGTAAAGAACACGGCGAAGTATGTGGTGGGATCTGTGGCGCTGCAAAACCTGGATGCTCCGGTTCCAGCCTCACTGGTGGACTTCAGCTCCGGAGCGGAGGTGGTGCTGGGGAACTACAACAGCTCGGGTGGCGAAGCTACGCTGATGCTGATTTCCTATCCGACTCCGCAGATCGCAGCCGACCATCTGCGCCGCATCGAGGCTGCTAGTCCGAAGAACAACGAGTCGCCGGCGAGCTCGACTCCCATGCTTGCCAATCCCATCTTCGACAAGCGTACGGGACCAATCGTAGTGGTGGTAGCTGGTCCGCTCTCGCAAGCCGAGGCCAAGTCGCTGCTGGCGTCGGTGAATTATGATGCCAACGTCACCTGGAACGAGAACACACATTTCACCAAGCGAGACAATCTCGCGAACCTTCTGGTGAATGTCATCATTCTGTGTTTCATCATCATTGGCTTCGCTTTGGTCGCAGGAGTTGCCTTTGGCGGCATCCGCATACTCGCCAGACGTATGTTTCCGGGACGAGTTTTTGAACGGGCGGAGAGCCGGGAATTTATCGCGCTGCACCTGTCGGAAAAGCCTCCCGAAACATAAATTTCTCCGTAAACGGTTGAATCAAAGTGTGTTAATGGAATTATCCGAGTTCTTCGTCTCACAATGACGAATTCACAATATTTATTTACCCGTTTGCTAATTGATTGAAAATAAAGACATTTATTTCCGAGATATAACTTGACACCCCCCTTTTTCGGCTCATAAGATTTCGCCAGAAAGTTTTGACGGCCTGATCTCCGTTAGAACTATTCTCCCTTGAAAGAAAAGGCCGCCCAAGTTGCCGGGTGGCCTTTTCGTTTTGCGCAGATGTTTCGTTTAGGGTGAGTGTTTTGTTGGAACAGCCATACGATAGACGTCGTATCTTGTGAGCATAGTCTGAGGTTGCCGGGGGGATTCATGTTTTGCGATAAATGCGGTGCCCCATTACAGGCGGATCAACTCTTCTGCAGCCGCTGCGGAAAAGAAGTAGCGGCGGGAGTGATAACGGGTTATCCGCAGCGCAGTCGAGTCCGCGAGCATATCCGCCTTCTGGGAATTTTCTGGCTGGCACTGTCGGCGCTCGATGGCTTGATGGGAGTCGCGTCTTATATCGTCGCCAACACCGTCTTCAGCATGGACAATCATCCGGGAAGACCTGACATTCCTGCATCCGCTGCTCAGCTTTATCGGAATCCTCGTAGTCATAAAAGCCTTCGCTGGGTTTGCCACTGGCTGGGGTCTGATACAACGCGAACCGTGGGCGCGCACGCTCGCGGTGGTGCTCGCGTTTCCTTCACTGTTCTTCAACGTCCCATTTGGTACAGCGCTTGGCATCTACACGCTTTGGGTTCTGCTGCCCGCTGAATCCGACGTGGAGTATGAGAAGGAAGTGCGAAGCGCCAGCGCAACCGAGCGAGCCTGACGACGCGTCAGCGGGTCCATGGCCAAAAAAAACACGTCGCGCTCAACCCAATTTCTTGTCATTCCGAGGAGCGAAGCGACGAGGAATCTTTCTTGCCAGCCCCACGAAGAACCAAGATCCCTCGCTTCGATTGGAATGACAGGAATGCGTTTGTCGCTGCGATCAGCGGTGCCGCTAGAGTCAATTACGGCGCGATCTTGAAAACCACTCCGTAACTGTTCGCGCCCCCGGTGTTGGTTGTGCCGTAAAGATTTCCTTGCTTGTCGAATACCAGATTGCTAAATGAATATTCGCCGTCATCACCACCCGTGAAGACGTAAAGAGAGGTATACGTCCAGGTTCCGCTTGCGGGAGTCAACTCGTAAACCGTTCCTGCGTCATAGCGCCGTCGCAATGTGTAGTGGCGTAGAGGTTGCCAGCGGCATCCAGCAGCACATCGCGGAAGGTTCCCGAAATGCCCCATCCAGGAAGGATGTACAGAACGTTGAAATTCCAAGTTCCATTCGCTGGTGTCAGCTGGAAAACTGTGCCGCCATCGTTCTCTTCGTTGGCTTCAGTTGCCGCACCATAGAGATTGCCGGATTGGTCAAATACCAAACCAGCGTATGGAACGGCGCCGTCGGCTGCATTCTGAAAATTATGGAGAATGGTTTCGGTCCACCCGGATTTTGCGTGCGTTAATTTGAAGATCGTGCCGTAAGTGTAGGCACCTCCGGCGGAAGTAGTGCCATAAATGTTACCCGCTTTGTCGAGCGTAACGCCGGCAACAGGGACACTCCCATCCGTGCCCTGGCCAAAGCTGTAAAGCACATGCTCTTTCCACTTCCCCTCGCTATTTTTTCCCAACTTGAAGACCGTACCATTACCATTCGCACCGCCAGCAGTCGTTGTTCCGTATAGGTTCCCTTTCGCATCCATCGTCAAACCAGCTTCGGGCTTGGCACCGTTGGCTCCCGTGAAACGATGCAGGATGGTTTCTTTACCTTTGATATTGATTTCAAAGATCGTGCCATCACCCGACGGGCCCCCGGCAAAGGTAGTACCGTAAAGATTGCCGGCGGCATCGCTGACCAAGCGTCCTTCCGGACTGGCTCCGTCAGTCCCGCCCACGAAGTTGTGTAACACTGTTTCTGCTCCGTTAATGTCCAGCTTGAGCACGACACCGTAGCCCCCGCTCCCACCATAACTAGCGGTTCCGTACAGATTTCCTGCACTATTGATGATGAATCCTGAAAGGGGAGATCCGCCGTCGCTTCCGCCCGTAAAAGTGTGGACCACGCTGAAGGTCTGAGCTTGCGCAGGCCAGGTCGTCATGGCCAGTCCCAATGCGAACAAAAACGCTGCTACACCTTTGCCCGAAGAAATTTTCGATCCAAGTTTCATCATGAGGAATTATCCTTTCACGTTGCAATCGGGGGATCGCTCAAAGACGACCGGGGGAGCCGTTCCAAAGTCTTGGCAGTGTCCTACGACGCCGAGAGATTGTCAAGAATGAGTAGGGCACTTACTTCCTGATACGATCAGCTTCCAGCGGGGCTTTTGACTAAGGTAAGGCTGGCCGGGATTTGGGTTTTGTGTGCCAAATTGTGGGCGCTCGCAGTTACTGCGGCAAAGACTGGCCTTAGCATGAATACCACAGCATTGATTTCATCCAGGCGCGGCAAGTCAGGGCTCAAAGAGTTCACCCCCTTGCGCTTCGGTCGATGTGCTCCTGAAGAGGGTCTGCTATTATTCTGAGATTCGCTCAGTTTCTTATTGCTATCGAGAATAAAGAATGACGCACTTAGGGAGAATCGGTGCCTAGCCAGAAACAGTTGAAGTGGTCTCAACTGAAGGTCGGGCTTACGGTGCTGGCAGCCAGCATCGCTTTAGGCATATTGATCCTGCTGATGAGCGGCACCGGCGGTGTGTTCACCAAGAAAATTCCCCTGAGATCTTATTTCGACAACGCGGGAGGATTGCGCGAAGGCGCGCCCGTGCGGCTTCAGGGCGTGGACATCGGCAATGTCTCCGCAATTCGCGTGGTCGCTGAACCCTCCCGCCGGCTTACTCCGGTAGAAGTGACCCTGAAGGTGAATACGAAATATCACCGTAATCTGCACAAGGATTCGTTCACTCTACTGGCCACCGCGGGGGTGCTGGGCGAAACTTACATCGACATTGACAGCTCACAAGCCAGTGGCCCCGAGGTCCAACCCAACGACGTATTACCCACCCGTGAGACGCCAGACATTCAGGACGTGGTGCGCGCCAGCCAGAGTACGCTACAAAATCTGGACGCACTGGAAAAGCGCGTGGATCGCATCCTCGCCTTTATTGAGAGCGGACAGGGTTCCATCGGCAAGGTGATTTACGATGCCAGCCTCTACAATCGTCTGAATGCCACGGTTGGTCAATTTCAAGGCCTGGTAAACGATGTCACTTCGGGCAAGGGCAGCCTGGGCAAGTTGCTGGTCGACGATCAGCTTTATCGAAATGCTAATACAACCATTGACAAGTTGAATGGGATCATCGACGACTTAAACGCAGGCAAAGGCACCGCTGGTAAGTTCTTGAAGGATCCCACACTTTACAACACGGCGAATGACACCATTGCCAACGTCAAGAAATTAACGGACGATGTGAATGCTGGCAAAGGCGCGCTGGGTGTGTTAGCCAAGAACGAGCAATTTGCCAACAAACTGCAAAACACTATGAGCAAGCTCTCAGACCTGAGCGACCGGCTGAATTCAGGTGAGGGCACAATAGGAAAGCTGCTGCAGGATCCCACCGTTTACAACCACACCAGCGAGTTGCTGGTAGAAACACAGCAACTGATAAAAGCAATCCGTCAGAACCCCAAGAAGTATCTGACCATCCACCTGAAGCTTTTCTGAGATTGCAGGTCGAAATACTTTTCTCATCCGAAATACGTTTGCCATCCGAAATACCTTTGTCATCCGAAGTACATCTGTCATTCCGAGCGAAGCGAGGAATCTAGGATTTGCCTGCACCGCCGGTCGCCAGCAAACATTCGCATCCTGAGATAATGCCTTAACGCGATAGTGCACTCGCCAACGATGCACTTTCGAGTATTTGCCCATATGTTTTCGCTTGCGAGCGATATTTAACCTGCTTAGAATTCGAGTAAATCTTGTACTAGCCCTGGTCGCTTCGCCTGACATTTTCAACAAGGAGTTTCTATGCGGCCCTTTCTACCCATTTCCGGATTGGCAATTTTACTTTGTGTTTTGACGGCCGCGATCGGTTGTGGCGGCGGATCCATGTCCGCGCAGAATAATTCTGCCCAGCCTGCAATTACTTTGGCAGCCCAACCCAGCACCGTGCTGAGCGGCACATCGACCACGCTGACCTGGAAGGCCAGCAATGCGACCTCAGTGAACATCAGCGGCCTTGGTACATTCCCGGCGACTGGTTCGGCGAAAGTCACGCCAACGGCGACCACCACTTATATGGCGACCGCGGCTGGACCCGGCGGGACTACCGCAACGTCAACAGTAGTAACCGTAACCACTTCCGGTCCTCAGCCCACGATTACCTTGAGCGCTCAGCCCAACAGCGTTCTCCCAGGCACACCGACAGTCTTAAGTTGGACGACCAGCAATGCAAGCTCCGTAACTATCGCCGGGGTGGGGACGTTTGCGCCAACAGGATCGGTTCAGGTTTCGCCGACTTCTACTTCCACCTACAACGCAACCGCGACGGGGCCAGGAGGAACAACTCCTGCATCGACAACAGTAACTGTTTCTCAAAACGCTCCTCCTGTGATTTCACTTAACGCTCAACCAAACGACATCGCGATCGGTGCGACTGCAGTTTTAAGTTGGACCACCAGCAACGCAACTTCAGTAAACATTCCGGGCTTAGGCGCTTTCCCGCCCAATGGATCGACCCAGGTTAAGCCAACCTCCACCACCACTTACATGGCGACGGGCACCGGGCCCGGAGGCACGGCTCAATCATCGACCACGGTAACTGTAAGTCCTGCTCCCACGATCTCGTTCAATGCGCAGCCGAACAGCATCGCCAAGGGTGGGACAGCAGTGTTGAGTTGGACGACAACCAATGCAACCTCAATAAACATTCCGGGACTAGGCGGCTTCCCGGCCAATGGTTCCACCAACGTTACGCCCAGCACGACAACCACCTACACCGCGACCGCAACCGGGGTGGGCGGCACCGCAAATGCCCAGACCACGGTCACGGTGCAAGGAGGAATTCCAGTATTCGGACACGTGATTCTGGTTATGGAAGAGAATCACAGTTTTTCGAGCGTGATTGGAAACTCTTCCATGCCGTACCTGAACAGCCTCGCTCAGAGGTATGGGCTGGCTACTTCATACTTCGCGGATACGCACCCATCCATTGGGAATTACTTTGAACTGACGACCGGTCAAATCATTACCAATGACGACGGATACACCGGTACCGTGAGCGCCGATAATGTGGTTCGTCATTTATTGTCCGCGGGTAAAACCTGGAAGGCCTATGCTGAAAACTTGCCTGGCGTAGGGTACATTGGCGGAGATGTTTATCCTTACGCGAAGCACCACAACCCTTTCAGTTATCTAACCGATGTGGTGGACAGCCAGAACCAGCTGCAAAATCTGGTGCCATTCAGCGAGTTTGCCGGCGATCTCAATAACAACCAGCTTCCGCAGTTCTCCTACATAGTTCCGAATATGCTCGACGACGGACACGACGGAACGCTGTATCAAGCTGATGGCTGGCTACAGGCGCACATTGCGCCGTTGATTGACAGTGCCACGTTCCAGAAGGACGGCTTGCTGATAATCGTGTTCGACGAATCGTTTGAAAGTGACACGGAACATGGAGGGGGCCAGGTTCCAATGCTGGTGATCAGTCCGTGGGTCAAGAAAGGTTACAAGTCGACAACCTTTTATCAGCACCAGAATACCTGTCGCTTATTGATGGAAGGACTGGGGTTGACAAGTTTCCCCGGCGCGTGTGAAAGCGCGGCTGAGATGAACGATTTCTTCTGAGATCCTAATTCAGTTCGAACTCGAGAGACGTGGCGAGCCACGTCTCTCCGGGCTCGGACTATGCCGTCCCGGTCAACCCATCGTTCTGGTTTGAGTGCAGAGGCGTGGCCAATCACGTCTCTACTCGCCTAAGCTACGCGGCGGCCGCTTACCAGGTTGATAACCAACACAACCAACGCCACTACCAGCAGCAAATGAATCAGGCTGCCCGCCACGTGGAGGCTGAAACCTAGAAGCCACAGAATCAGAAGCACAACGAAAATCGTCCAGAGCATGTTTATCTCCTCAGTCATTTGTCGCGTCTGCGACAAATGTCACAAAGCACAAGCCGAGATAAGATGCACGGAAGTCCTCAGACGGCTGTACAAGATTTCCCTTAATCGAATCGATTGGCTGTAACTGCTTGGGCTGGCTCAGTTCGAGGCGACTATGGCTTTCAAGCCGAAGGCCCTTCCCCGGCTTTAGCGGCAACCGCTTTTTCCTCTACCTCTTCTTCGACAGACGATACGGGAGGATCGACCAAGTGGGCACGCTCCAACGCACGCAGATATGCCGGTCGAGAATGGCGGTAATGATCAGCTGGGACTTTGCCATTGATCCAAGCCGTATCCATCGGATAGACGAGCGGGTCGAAAATCACCATGTAAAAGTGCCACAACAGGATAGAGAAAGTGGCGAGCAGCGCCTCGTAGTAATGTATGGCGGTGGCCGCATCTGAAATCCACTTGGGGAAGTACCGCAGCGTAAAATTGTTGAACCACAGTAAGAAACCAGAGACGGTCATTACCACCGTTCCCCACATGAATGCCCAATACTCCACCTTCTCGGCGTAGTTGAATTTGGCGAATTGCGGTTCGACTTTGCTGAGTCCGAGATTGTAGGCGAAGACCTGCAGCAGGTCGGTCGCATCCTTGATCTCCGGCAGCATCGCTTTGAGGAAAAGCCTGTCTCTGCGGACTATTGCGAGATGAATGACGTGGTAAATGGTGGAAGCGATCAGCACAATCGCAGCGGTGCGATGCACCAGCCCGCGAAAGGCGAAATGGCCCTCCCAAAGCAACAGCGGACGCGCCCACCAAGCCTCCGGATACTTCAGAGCAAAGCCAGTAAACACCAGAGTGGGGAAGCTGAGAATCACGCCAGCATGAGCGATGCGGAAGTTCCGATTCATGCGAGAAACTTCGCCGCCGCTTTCGTGGCGCGGCCGCCGGCGAATCAGCTTGGCCAAGAAATCCAGCAGATTGTGAACAATCATGAAACCAAGAGTGAGCGGGATCAAAAGCCAATAGGTGTAGCGAATCCACTTTACAACTGGATGAGCGGGTCCCGAAGCGGTCTGCACGTGCACCGGACCGATAACAAAATGATTTCCCGCGCCCGCATGGCAACTTCCGCAGGTTTTAGGCAGATTGACTGCATTCACCGTCGAGCGCGCATCGCTTGATCGAAAGATGTTGTGCACGCCGTGGCATGACGCACAGTTGGCAACACTCTGTGAGCCACCGCGCATGGCCAGACCGTGATAACTATCGGCGTACGAGGGCACTCGGTCGGCGGGCAGGTTGTAGCGCAATGCCAGGCGCTCGTCGCTATGGCAGCGTCCGCAAGTGGCCATGGAGACGCGTCCCGCGTTCACCAGCGATCCCTGCTCTTTGGGCCCGAGGATCAAGTGCTCTCCGTGGCAATCGCTGCACACGGGAGCGCCGGCCACTCCGTTTTTCATCGCTTGCCCGTGCACGCTTTCGAGGTACGTCTTGCTAATCTCCGAGTGGCACTGCCCGCACGTAGCCGGAATATTCCAGTGGTTAACTTTAGAGCGTGAATCTTTCGCGGGCAGAATTCCGTGGCTGCCGTGACAATCGGAGCAGGTCGCGGCAGCGCCGTCTCCATCCACGATGGCTCTTCCATGCACACTCTGTTTATAGAGCTCCACGGGATGCGCAAAGGGGATTTTGTGCCGGGAGAGAAACTGCGGGTTGCTATGGCACGATGCGCAGGTGTCCGGCAGATTTTTCTTAGCTACTGACGCAGTGGTTTCGCCCGAAGATTGAATCTGATGCACCGAGCCGTGACACGACATGCACGTCGGCGCATCGGGATCGCCAGCGGCAGCGGCTTGTCCGTGAATACTTTTGCGAAATTCTTTGACCTCGTCGGCATGGCACTGGGCGCACTTTGCTGGTGCGATTTGGGTTGCCACTGCCACTTCATGCGGATTGCCATGGCAGGATTGGCAAGCTTCCTCGCCCAGGGCGGCGTGAATGCTGCCGGCAACGTGCGAAGCCTCGTCGGAGTGACAAGATAAACATTGAACCTTGGCCACTTTGGCGGGATGCGGGAAATCCTTGATTTGACTATGGCAGTCAGTGCACCCTAAAGTGCCGTGCACGCTGGCTGCATGCTTATTTGGATCAATCGAAATACTCTTGCCCGTAGACGAAGTCATTCCTGCCTGGCCATGGCAAGCGAGGCAGCTTTCATCCTGCTTCAGAGGTTGAGGAGTTTTAGGTTGCGCACTGGCGCAGATCGACAACAGGAAGAACGAAGCAATCAATAACGAAAGCGGCATCTTCCTTGTTCTTAAAAAATCTGCCGCGACTTTCGTCCCGCCTGGCACGCTAGCTCTCCTACGTTCGACTCCTACTTCATTCCCAGGTCCGTCAAGACTTTGGGATTTTCTTCGCCCGCTGCCAGCACCTGATGACAGGAAGAACAGTCATTGGTAATGGTCTGTCCGTCGGCGCTGGTGTGACTGCCGTCGTGGCAGCGGAAACATCCCGGCGAATCATTGTGTCCAAGGTTGTTGGGGTGCACGCCCCAGGTAACCCGCATATCCGGAAAAACATTGCGCAGGTAGATGGCTGAAACTTCTTCGCCCGCTTGTTGCACCAGCGGGCGTCGCGTCTGATAAATCTGCGCGTAGTTGCTGCGATAGAAATTATTGATTTCGTCGCGAATGCTCTGCTGCGCGATTTCCCGGCTGGGATAGTTGACCTTGAGAACTTCAACTGCCTTTTTCCTGATGTAGGGCAGATCGGGACTGATGCGGCCGACGGACATTTGCTTGTCCACGGCATTCTCCGGCAAGTCGAAGGCGTGCGTGGGACGGTTGTGGCAATCCACACAATCCATCACGCGATGTTCTCCCTTGTCCAATTGCTGTTGAGTTGGCTTGGCATCGGTGGAAACGAATTCGGTAGTCTTCCCTTGATCGTCGGTGTAATAAACGACGGGGATGGTCTGGCGCTCGAAGTCGGTCGAAATGTAACGGATCTTCGCGTTGTCGGCGAGATGGTGGCCGTGGATGCCGACCGAACCCTGCCAGCTGCGCCCTCCGACCTTGAGCAGAAGAACGTCGGTCTGCGGAGTATTTTTTTCGTCGTCCTTATAAGTGGTGTTCACCAGAAACTTGTCGCCAGTAAAGCGCTGCGGCCAATGGCACTGTTCACAGGTTTCACGCGCCGGCCGAAGGTACTTTACCGGCGAGGGAATGGGACGCGAATAAGTGTGAAAGGTGACTGCGAAGACCTGCCGCAAGCCAGAAAGCTTGGACCTGACAAACCACCCCGCTCCGGGACCGATATGACACTCGACACAAGCCACGCGCGAATGCGGGGAGTTTTGATAAGCCGTGTACTCGGGAATCATTACGCGGTGGCAGGTCGTCCCGCAAAAGCTGGTGGAATCCATGTATTCAACGCTGCGATACGATGCCGTCCCAATAATCAGCAGGTTTAGCACCGTCGCGAGCATCACCCACTCGAGAGTACGGCGCACCACGGGCAGGCTCAGATCGATAGCGGGAAAGATTGTGGGCAGCTTGCCGGCCTCCATGAGGCTGCGGCGTCTGAGCCAGATGCCGAATGGAATCAGAAGCAGGCCGAGCACAAAAATGCCGGGCAGAATCAAAAAAACGAGAATGCCGATGTACGGATGCGGCGGCCCGGGCAAGAAAACGTCATAGAACCAGAACGCGATGGTGGTGAGCGCCGTGCTTGTAGTCAGCACTGCACCGGTCAGTGTGATGGGATTCTGTCCCAGGAAGTAGATCGGTTGTATCCACTCTCGGATGCGGTCTCGTGAACTCATTGGGGGCGGCTCGTCTCCTGAAGGCTCAAAATCACAACAAAGGGTGTTGCAATTGTCAACACGTTGACGATCTTACTCGCGCTCCGTCGATTTCCCAGTTCGCTCACCATCAGACTCAGACTGCCTCAACTGTCGCAATATTGAACTGTTTGCTGCGCGCGGTTCTGTGACCCGGGTCACAGCTACTAGTTAGTCGGTTATCTGTGCAGAAAGCCGAACCGCGTCTTTCAGCCATTTCGTCCACGAGAGCGGCGACTAGCCTACAGAAAAGCAAGGTAACAAAGGCAGTTATGACCCAAATCCAGGAGGTGACTTCCCGCACGAGGGGCTGTGACACGCGTCACGGCGTCACTTCTAAGCGCGGTGCAAACTATATTTCTGAAGGTGAGCATATGGCAAAGGACGAGCGCGACGTCATCGAAGTGCTGAAGAGTGAATTGCAGTTTGTTGAGCAAGGAGGCTATGGAAGGTCACCGCGTGAATCCTGGCGGCCGAGGTTCATCTTTGAGGATTCGCCCACCTGCGTAAACTTTAACTCCACGGACCGGGCACCCTGCGAGGAATGCCTCCTGATGCAATTCGTCCCCGAGGAAGCGCGCACAGAAACAGTCCCATGCATGCATATTCCTTTTTTGTTGAACGGGCAAACACTGGAATCTTTGTATCGCACCGGGACACAGCAGGAAATTGAAGAAGCGCTGGGGGCATGGCTGCGGGCCACGATCCACCGGCTCGAAGCGGAAAAAGCGAAACAAACTATCCCTGCTGATTCGCCTCGTTGAGGTTACGACCTGGTGGGGATTGGGAGCTGGCGCACCCTTCTTCGGTTCTCCAATGCTACGGCCTGGTGACAACTTCGTTTGGAGCTGATGGCAGCAGGAAGTTCACGCCGCTAGCGCGATTAGCTTGGATGGTCGCTGGGATATCGAGCGCGGAGAGTTGAATGTTTTTGGTCCACTGGCCGCTCTGCCAGTAATTTCCTGTGGCGTAGAGAGTGCTGCCTACGATTGCGTATTCAGGAATTTGTTCGCGATGGCCGTCGCGAAATATCAGCACCGTTGGCGCCAGTTCACGTTGTGCTGGACGCTGCGTAACCGAGAACGAGTTGGCCTGGGCTCCAGCGTAGTCAGCCGCCGAATTCATTCCACGATCCGCCGATTGCTGCGTACCTCCGAAGCGAACGTACCGGTCTCCCTGCAGCTCAATCATGAGCGGCTCGGATTTTGGTTCTGGCGCAGCTTCGATTGTTGTTGTCGGTTGGGCGACAAGGTACTGCGGCGGGATTGTCACTGGCGCAAGCGGATAGTCGGCGTAGAAGGGATCACCCAGAAAAATCGCGCCCCGGTCGTACGAGTGAGAATAAGGCCGTCCGCCAAACGAGACATTTACGCCATGCCCGAAACCGGAGTGTCCACCGCCGCGCTGCGCCAGTGCATGCGGGACGAGAACCGTCAGCATTGCGCACAGCGCGACTACCAAGCACTTGGGCATACACTAGTTCGCTTCGGACTTGGAGGGAAGCTGGAAATCGATGCCGCGATCGCCGTTCTGCTTGGCCGTAGCGCTCAGATCGAGATCGTTTAGAGCAATTTTCTGGCGATGTCCGGAGCTCAAATCGTATAGCGTGCTTCCCACGATCGCATAATTCGCCACTTCGACTTGATGGCCATCCTTGAAAACCAGCACGGTTTGCGGCTGATCGGACGCTGATGCCTCATCTTGCTCCGCTGGATCCGTGGGTTGGTTTCGCGCGCTATAGCTGCTGGGACGCGCAGGATAAGACGTCGAAGGGGGCGGCGCCGCCCCCGAACCGCGGCGGTCAAAAATTGTGGGGCCGCCGCTGTATTGGTCGCCCGAAGGATCGCTGGCTACATCGGCACTCGAATCGTAGTAACCGTAATATGGAGCTGCGTAGACACCGCCCCACGCCAGATTTCCGTCGTGTGTATGATGTCTAAAGTCTGGGTTGGGACGCGAGCTTGCGAATCCTTTTGGAGGGGTCGTGCCTCGAAAGCAGCAAGTCGGCGAACCCGGAGTGTAGCCACGCGGGCCGAGCGAAGTAACGCTCGGCGCCACTCCATTAACCTGACGGCCGCCAAATCCGGGAGAAGTGACCGAGGCAGGCATGCCATTAACCTGGGCATTTGCCGTCGCGGACAAAGCGACAAAGCCTAGAGCCAACACCACCGATGCAAGACCCGCGCCTATGGCTCGATTCAGCAGCCGCATCAAGAAATCATACTCTGTTCTGCGAAGCATGGCACCCTCCCCCTTCTTATATTAGAACATGAGAAGCAAGTCCCCGGCTCGACCGAAAGGTAACCGCACTAACGGTTACGCAAGTGTGCGCCTTGAACCATAACCATCGGCACTACATAATTGGATGCGTGTACAAGCGCGTTCACTGCTGGCAAAATCCCGAGCCGAAGGAAATTAGCGCATGACCTCCGTACGAATCGATAAATGGCTTTGGGCCACGAGGTTCTTCAAAACACGAGCCTTGGCGGCTCGAGCCTGCGACTTGGGCAGGATTCAATCCAACGGTCAGCTGGCCAAGCCCGCGCGCGACGTGCGGATTGGCGACATGTTACGAGTGACCAATGACGGCGGCGACTTCGAGGTTGAAGTTTTGCTGCTTAGCGAAATACGTGGTCCCGCGTCGGTGGCGCAAACGCTTTATCGGGAAACCGAAACCAGCAAAGAGTCGCGGCAAAAGGCAGCAGCGGAGCGTAAGGCGATGGGGCAATTTGAAGAGTTGCCCGCAGGCAGACCCTCCAAACGCGACCGCCGGAGAATAATCCAGTTTCGAGGGAGAAGTTGACGACGCTAATCCTAGGCCAAGCGCAGTCTACTAATTCACGAAAACGTCAGACTGGTGGGCAATATCCCCGTCTCTATTGGCTAGCAAAATCCTCATTCGTTCTTTAAGGATTTCAATCTTGACAGGGTCTTTTTCCTCGCCCACCTTCTTGCACAGCGCACGGAATGTTTCAACATCAAGCACCGGGGAGGGCCTCAAAGACAACTCTACACAGGAAACATCCTCTGCTAGTGTTCAAAAGTGAACAGGTTCCATCCTCACCGAAATGACCGATCGTGCCGGCAAGAACCGAGATCCCTCGCTCCGCTCGTGATGACAAGCATTTACGGGTAGCATTTGCGGGCGAAGCATTTGCGGGCGAAGCATTTGCGAGGGAAGCATTTACGATGAAAGCATTCGCGAGGGGTACAACCAGAGCCCCGGGTTCAGTATCCAAATAATTTGGTTCGTCAGTCCGCACGGCAGTAACATCGGTCGCGGGTTGACTATGTTATATAATCCGGGCAAGCGGGACGATGCACGACAGCTCAATGCAATCGCTGGTATTCAGAAATCGGAAGATTGATGCGCGCGGATGGCGAAGTGCGCTGATTGTTATTGCCATCTGCTCCCTGACAGTCAGCGTCGCGACTCGTTTCTGGGCCTCGTCCACTTATCAGTCTCAGACCGTAAAATCTGTCGACCATCGGTCGGTCGATCCCAAACGGCAACACCTTAACAAAGACGCATGCCGCTGGGTACCCTCGTCCGCCACTTTCGGCATCTTCGCACCCGTGGAGATCGAAGCCCGTCTGGCTCCTGCCGGACCTATGCTTCCGAAACATGTTTTCAGTGACACACTCTACAATAGACCCCCTCCTTCGTTCTCATTCTTCGTTTAATTCTTGATTTTTGTTCGCTTCATCTTGTTGGTTTAAGCGGTGGTCGTCGTAATGGACAGATCTTCTGCTCTTAACCCGTAAGCAAATCGGTTGATGCCGGTATAAGCGAATCGACTAATCTCGGCTGGCTAAGAGTTGGTCGATAATTTGGGGAAAGGATTCGCATGGCTCTTGACCCTGTTTCCGCCGTCGAGCTTGACGCTCTGCGGCGGCTAGACACCTGCACGGTTTCAAACGCGATTGAAACCTTTGGCGTGAGGTTGCGCAATGCGGGTTTTGCCGACTCGCGTGTGCGCTGCATGTTCGACGACTTTCCTCCCATGGTGGGATACGCAGCCACGGCTCAACTGCGTACTGGCGAACCTCCCATCGCGGGCCGAATTTATTTTGATCGCACCGACTGGTGGAAGAGCATTCTGCAGGTTCCGGCGCCACGGGTTGTAGTGTTGGAAGACCTGGACGAGCCTCCGGGATTAGGGGCTTTTATCGGCGAGATGCATGCGGCAATTCTCAGAGCCCTGGGCTGCGTGGGATATGTGACCGATGGCGCGGTACGGGAACTGCCTCGCATAAAAGAGACTGGACTGCAGTTGTTTGCGGGAAATGTCGCCGTATCCCACGCCTACGCTCATATCTTCGATTTCGGATCGCAGGTCAGAGTCGGCGGCCTCGAAGTGAATCCAGGAGATCTGTTGCATGGAGACCGTCACGGCTTGTTGAGCATCCCTAAAGAGATTGCATCAGAAATTCCGCCGGCTGCGGCCAAGTTACAGGCGGTCGAGCGAAAGGTCATCGAGGTTTGCCGCTCGCCGGAATTCTCCGTAGAGAAGCTGCGGCAGATTCTCAAGGAATCGACGTAGGGAGACTGGTGATTGCGTATGAATGTCAACTGGAGAACGGTGTGGGCGTGGAGGTACGCGCTTTCATTTGCAAAGCGTAGGCGGTTATTGGTGACTTACGCGCTGTTGGGAGTCTCCGTCATGCTGGCGCTCGGATTGTCCTCGTGCAACGGCGGACGCAACGGGAAAGTTGAGGCGGATGACGAGCAGATTGTCACGGTAGGAGTCACGCATGTAGTGAAAAAAACCTTGAGCCGGCGAGTGACGTTGTCGTCGGAACTCGTGCCCTTTCAGGAGATCGATGTTTATGCGAAGGAATCGGGCTACGTACAGAAGCTGAATGTTGATTACGGAACTCACGTGAAAACGGGCCAAGTGATGGCGACGCTCGAAATTCCCGAACTGCAGGCGCAATTGCAGGAAGACGAAGCCGAGATCAAGAACGCCATGAATCAGGTGGGCCGCGCCGACAACGAACTGAAACGCTATGACGCACAGTACAACGCGCTGCATCTTCAATACACGCGGTTGAACCAAGTGTTTACAACCCAGCCGGGCATCGTGGCGCAGCAGGAAGTGGATGATGCGCAAGGTAAAGATCTGGCCGCGGCATCACAAGTGGATGCCGGGAAAGCCGCGCTGGATGCCGCAGAAAGCCAACTGGGGGCGGCCAAAGCGAAACTGACTCACGATCAGTCGCTCTACGACTATTCGAAAATCACCGCACCATTCTCCGGAGTAGTGACCGAGCGCTACGCGAATCTGGGCACTCTCGTGCAGGCCGGGACCAGTTCGAGCACGCAGGCAATGCCGATCGTTAGGCTGTCGCAGGACGATCTTTTCCGCCTGGTCATTCCAGTTCCAGAATCTTACGTCCGTTACATCCGCGTGGGCGATCACGTGGACGTTCACGTGCCTTCGCTGAACCGTACTTTTCCCGGAAAGGTTGCGCGCTTCTCCGTGGACGTGCGGGAAGACACGCGCACCATGCACACCGAAGTGGACGTGCCGAATCCTGAGCGCGTACTGATGCCCGGGCTTTACGCCGAGGCCGATGTAGCGCTCGATCAGAAAAATGATGTTCCGACTGTCCCCATGCAGGCTGTCAATCACGAAGGAAATAAGACCGCGGTGTTGGTGGTGAATGCGAATGGAGTACTAGAGGATCGCTCGGTACAAGTGGGTTTGGAAACAGCGAGCGACGCGGAAATCATCTCCGGATTAAACCCAGGCGAACAGGTGGTGGTTAGTGACCGCAGCGGATTGAAAGTTGGTCAAAAAGTTCGCCCGCAAGTCATGACGGTAATGCAGTACCAGGAGCAAAACACGCAGTAGCAGCTGGTTTGGAAAGGTTATGCCTCGATTTTCAATTCGTAATCCGTATTTCATTATCGTGATCTGCCTGGTGCTGCTGGTGATTGGCGTGACCAGCATCTCGCGCATGCCGGTGGATTTATTTCCGCCCATCAATCTGCCGGAAGTTGTGGTCGCCACTTTTTATTCGGGTATGCCGCCGCAGGACATCGAGACTGACATCACCGATCCGCTGGAACGTTTCTTCACACTGGCTGGCGGAGTCGATCACATGGAGTCGCGATCGCTGCTGGGCGTGAGCATCATCCGCGTGTATTTTCAACCGGGCACGAGTCCCGACGCCGATGTAACTGAATTGTCGAACCTGGCTCTGGCAGACTTGAAGCGGCTGCCTCCGGGAACGCTGCCTCCGGTGGTGTTGAAATTCGATGCCTCCAGTTTGCCAGTTGCGCTGGTCACAGTGAAAGGCGAGGGGCTCAACGAAACTCAGCTTCACGATTACGCGCAGTTTCAGATTCGCAACCAGATCGCGAGCGTTCCCGGAGCCGAAATTCCTGGCGTGTTTGGCGGAACCTACCGCCAGATCATGGTCTACGTCGATCCGTACAAATTGCTCTCGCGTCAACTGAGCCCCATGGACGTGGTGAGCGCCGTGAATGACTCCAATCTCATTCTTCCCGCGGGCGATGTGAAGATGGGCCCGTTCGATTATTTCGTTTATTCGAACAGCCTGGTCGACAACATGGATGAACTGGGCAAGCTTCCCCTCAAAGTAAAGGGAAACTCCTGGGTCACGGTAAACGACGTCGGCAAAGCGGAAGACTCTCACCAGATTCAAACCAACATCGTGCGCATTGATGGCCAGAAATCGGTTTACATCCCGATTATGAAGCAGGGCGGCGACACCAATACTATCGCCGTGGTCAATGGTCTGCGCGAACTGACCAGACATCTCTACGACATTCCCAAACAGATGGTCACCAGCATCGTGTTCGATCAGTCGGTGTACGTGAAGGAAGCAATTGACACCGTGCTGCACGAAGGCTTTATGGGACTGGTGCTCACCAGTCTGATGATTTTGATTTTCCTGGGGAGTTTTCGCGCAACTTCGGCGGTATTGCTTTCCATTCCTCTCTCCGCGCTGGCCGCGTTTGTGGTGCTGGCCCTGATGGGCGGCACTGTAAATACTATGGTCCTTGGTGGGATGGCGCTGGCGTTTTCGCGCGTGATCGACAACTCGGTTATCTCGCTGGAGAATATTTATCGCCATCTGGAAATGGGGGCCGCTCCCATGGTCGCCGCCGAGGTCGGCGGTACAGAGGTGAGCCTCGCTGTACTCGCCGCTACCCTGGTGGATGTTGTCGATTTCTTTCCTGTGGTTTTCCTCTACGGCGTTTCCAAGTTTCTTTTTTCCGCCTTAGCTTTGGCGTTCTGTCTTTCACTGCTCGCATCGTTTGTCGTAGCCATGACCGTGATTCCCCTGTTCTGCTCACGGTTCTTGAAGGCTGTGCCTCACGCGGCGGACCATGAGTATAAAGCATATGAGATTGAGCCGGAGAAGGCGGTGAGCCAGTCATGGATGGACAGATTCAATGCCCGCTTCAATCGGATGTTCAACAAGATTTTGGATTTCTACGAATACTGGGTAAGACGGGCTCTGGTGCGCCCGGGACTGACGGTGTTGGCGTTGAGCGCGGTGTTTCTTATCAGCCTGGCAATTTATCCTCTGCTCGGGCTAGCGCTTTTTCCAAAAACTGATGCGGGCCAGTTCAGCATTAATCTCAAAGTTCCCACCGGAACGCGTATTGAAGTGACCGACCAGTACATCGCCAAAGTTGAAGATCTAATTCGGCACGAAGTCGAGCCGAAGGACCTCAAGCTCATTGTCTCCAATATTGGGGTGGTTCCAGATTTCTCCGCCCTGTACACGACCAACTCGGGCGCGTATACCGCGACCGTCCAAGTGCAGTTGAACGAACCGCATCGCTTGAGCAGTTTCGATTACATGGACCGGGTTCAGAACCAAATGACGAAACAGTTTCCGGACATTCGGACATTCTTTTCCAGCGGCTCGATGGTGGATGCGATTTTAAATGCCGGCATGCCCGCACCTATCGACGTGCAAGTGAGCAGCCCGGATCTGCCGCAGATCTACGGCATAGCACAAAACCTGGCCACGCAAATCCGGCAGGTGCGAGGAGTCGGCCAGGTTTACATTCCGCAGGACATGAATTACCCGACGCTGCGCCTCGATGTTGACCGCGTACACGCGGGAGAACTGCACCTTACGCAAAAAGACGTGGTCGATAACGTTATCACCGCGCTCAATTCCAACTACATGATCGCTCCCAATTACTGGGTCGATCGCAAGAGCGGCAACGATTATTACTTGACCGTGCAGTTCTTCGAACACGGACAACCTGCCATTCACAACATGGCTGACCTTGGACAGATTCCTTTGCGCGATCCGAATGACTTAGGGGGATTGAGTTGTGGTCCGACCGGCCCCGCACGGCCCGGAGGCCCGCCACCGTCGTGGGCTTGCGGCGGCCAGGGACGGCCGATTACGGTGCTCAACAATGTTGTAAGCGTAAAACAGGTTCAGACGCCGACTGAGGTCGACCACTATCAGATTCAGCGCGCCATGGACGTGTACGTCACGCCGACCGGAGAAGACTTAGGCCGCGTTACCAGTTCGATCCGGGACATTATCGCGAAAACCCGGATTCCCGGCAACGTACGCGTCAATCTGCGCGGCATGGTGCAAGGTATGGAAGCGTCTTTCAAAAGCTTTGCCCTGGGCTTTCTGATTTCCTTCTTGCTGCTATTTCTGATTCTGACCGCGCAGTTCAAATCGTTCATCGATCCGTTCCTGATCATGCTGGCCATCCCAATGGGATTTGTCGGCGTGCTCATAATTCTTCCGCTCACGCACAGCACCTTGAATGTGATGTCGCTGATGGGAGTGCTAATGCTGGTAGGCATCGCGGATTCGAACAGCATCCTGATTGTCGACTTTGCTCACAATTTGGAGAAGCAAGGTTTATCGCCGGAGGACGCGGTTATCACTGCGTGTCGCGTGCGTCTGCGTCCGATTTTGATGACGTCGCTGGCAACCATTATCGGCATGATTCCGATGGCCCTCAAACTAGGAACTGGCGCTGAACAGTACACGCCGATGGCCCGCGCCATCATTGGCGGACTTACTTCGTCGGTTCTCTTGACCATATTCATCGTGCCGGCGGCGTACTTGCTGGTATATGGACGACGCGAGGCGCAGGTGACACAGGCTGTGCCAGGGGAGCCCGCAGAATGATCTGAAACGTGGATTATGACAGCCAAGCTTTGCATCGCGATTGCAGATCCAACGCATGGCCGGCATGATGCTCCGCGCCGATGACGCCGTTTGAACCAATAGCCAAACTGACTCGGCGCATCGGCGTCGCGCCATGCGCGTTATAAGGCGAAGGAAATTTCGATTTTCAATATCTGGAAGGCTTGTCTGATGAAGGCCAAACAATGTGCAATTCTATTTGTCCTGCTGGCGCTCACAGAGTTGCTGGTACCGTTGCGTCCACGCGCGCAGGCATCGGCTGCGGTCTTACCGAATGAGGAGCTTCCGCCTGCTCCAAGCCCGCAAATCGTGCGCCCGAAGCCAATGCCGGGAACGGCCTTGGCCTTGTCGGCTACGTTTCCTCCCCAGAGTGGAATGCCATCGTCTGGCCCGGCCGGTCAGACGGGAGCACCGTCCGGTCCAGTTCCCCCCGGAGTGACGCGCCTGACTCGCACCGAAGCCGAACAGTTGGCCATCAAGAATAACCCCCGCATCAGCGTGGGGCGCTTGCTCGCCTTGGCGCAGCACCAGGTTTATCGCGAGACCAGGGCAGCAGAACTGCCCACCTTTAACGGCGCTATCACCGCCGTCGATTCAAACGAAGGAAGCCGCATTGGTGCGGGCGCACTCAATGCGCCGCGTCTGCTGGACCATGCCGGCGCTGGCGTGGTTTTCTCCCAGCTGATCACGGATTTCGGGCGCACCATGAACTTGGTTTCGTCCTCAAAGCTTCGCGAGAAGGCGCAAAATGCCAGCGCCCTGGCGACCACTGAAGACATAGTTCTAGCCACCGATCAAGCCTTTTATAACGCGCTCCAGGCCCAGGCTTTACTCAAAGTCGCTCAGCAAACCGTCAGCACCCGGCAACAGGTCGAAAGTCAGGTCGATCAACTCGCGAAGAACAAGTTGCGGTCAACTCTGGACTTGTCATTCGCGCAGGTTAATCTGTCGCAAGCCAAACTGCTGCAGCTCGACGCGCAGAACAATGTTGACTCTAGCATTGCCGCGCTGAGTGCAGTTCTTGGTTTCGATAAGCAGATCGGCTACGAATTGGTGGAAGAAAATACGCAATTGCCCGCTCCTCCGCCAGATATCGACGTGCTCACCGATCTCGCCCTCAAGCAACGTCCTGATCTGCAGGCGCTCACTTATAACCAAATGGCAGCGGAAAAATTCCGACGCGCTCAACACGACCTGCTCTTGCCTTCGATCAGCGCACTTGGCGTTGCAGGTGTAACTCCCGTTCGTCCTGACTGTGTCGACGGATGCTTTCCCAACTATTTCGTTTCCAGTTGGTTTGGGGCGATTGGGGTCAATATGAATATTCCGATCTTCAACGGGTTCCTGTTCACCGCGCAGGCTTCGGAAGCAAATTTCAATGCCAAAGCGGCTGCCGAAAATGCCCGCGACTTGCGCGACACGGTCGTTCGTGATGTGCGCACCGCCTGGTTGTCCGCAAACACGGCATTCCAACGGGTCGGTGTCGCTGCCGAACTGGCCAAGGAAGCCGACCTGAGCCTCAGTCTCGCGCAAAGCCGTTATCAGCTGGGATTGGGCTCTATCGTCGAACTGAGCCAGGGACAGTTGCAACAGGCAGATGCCGCCATCGGGTATGTCGGTGCACAGTACCAGTACAGGCTTGCGCTCGCTACGCTGAACTTTGAGGTCGGAGCTCAGCCCTGAGGCAGTTCTGAGCACGACGCCGCGGAAATTTTTAATAGCGATGTATTCGTTTATTCGACAAGCATTCGTAGCGTACAAGAGGAAGAACAATCCCTCATTCGGTCACAGGCGGCGCCGGCGAACGCTGCCTCTGGGAACCCGGCAATGGCTGGTTCTTAGCTTCATCATTGCTGTGTTGGTCGGAACCATATTCATACTCGCGCTCTACTACCAGCCCGGCAGGTGATCAGTAGTATTTGAAAGGGAGCTTTATGACTCTCGCTGTAGAAACGTAGCTAGCTACGTTTCTACAGAGTGCAGCGCGCGGCTTAGTGGCCGTAGCCGCTATCGAGCGAAACTTTTCCGCGAAACATACGGTACACGATGGTGAAGTAAAGCAGCGCCAGGCATATGCCAAATGCCCACCAGATCAGTCCCACATGAAGCGTATGCGGTCCTGACAGCGCTTTGGCGACAGTGATGTCGTACTCTGAGCCGGTAGTAGCCGGTAATAGCCGCGGATAGAGTCCGACAGCTGCTCCCACCATCATCACCGTCAGATAAACGCAAGAGCAGGTGAACGCTTTGCGGTCGTCTCCCTTACGCAAGAATAGAAACATGCCAACCAGAGCGAGCAGAACCACAACTGGGATCGCGAACGCAATCGGATACGCTTTGTAATTTGTCAGCGTATCGGGTCGGGCAATCATGGATCCGGGCAGGCTCACCAACGTCACAATACAGAGCGCGGTCCACAAACGCCCGGCGAAAATCCGAGCGCGCGCCTGCAAATCAGCCTCGGTCTTGACGGCAAGGTACAAGGCGCCATGCTCAGCGAGGGCAACAAAGGCAACAATACCGCCGATGACGGTATACCAATCCAGAATTCCAGGCTGCGCTCCCACACGCCAGTCTGTCCAAAGCGGCAGAAAAAAGTAACCATCTGCATGCAGCGGGACTCCTCGAATTACGTTCGCCAGCGCTGCTCCAAAAAAAATTGCCAGCACCGCGCTCGAAAAAAAGAATAATCCGTCGAAGAATGCTTTCCACAGTCCCATGTCGATTTGCGTCCGCAGCTCGATACTGGCGCCGCGCATGATCAGCAGCCATAGAACGATCATTAACGCCAGATAGAATCCGCTAAACGCCGATGCATAAAGAAGAGGGAATGCAAAGTAGAGCGTGCCACCGCCGGCAATAAGCCAGACTTCATTGCCGTCCCAGACCGGGCCGATGCTGCGCAGCATAAGCTGACGCTCTTGCTCGCTGCGTGCCAGAAACGGATGCAGAATTCCAACCCCCAGATCAAAGCCATCAAGCACGACGTACGCAACCAGCATAACTCGCGACTATCCAAAACCAGATGAATCCCATCTTTTTCCTCTACGCAGGCGCTACCATTTGCGACGCTGGTTCTAACGGGCCGACAGCCGGCCCTTTATGAATGATGCGATATACCAGCACGATAAAAAGTATTGAAGTCACAGTGTAGAGACCCATAAATCCAAGCAGGGTGAACAGGCTGTTGCCGGGGCCGACATATTTTGAGTAACCTTCGGATGTCCGAATCAATCCGTAAACCACCCAGGGCTGCCTTCCGAGTTCTGCAGTCAACCATCCCGCGGTGTTGGCAATATATGGAAACGGAAAACTGAGCAGCAGCGCCCACAATACCCAGCGATTTTGAAACAACTTGCCACGCCATAGAAGAAATGCTGCGGCCACCATGATGAATGCGAAATACGTGCCCAATCCAGCCATGATGTGATAGCTGTAGAACAACAGCGGCAAAGGCTCGGGCCATTGATCGCGGGGAAACTCATTGAGCCCCTTCACTTCCGCTTTTGTAGTCCCGTAGATCAGGAAACTCAAGACGTCATTCACTGCGATTGGGTTATCAATGGTCTGGTGCTCTTCGTCGGGCTGGCCGATAAGCACGATGGGTGCGCCCTTCCGGGAGCTGAACAAGCCCTCCATGGCAGCAATGGCCGCAGGTTGGTGTTTCGCCATGTAGCGACCGTGCAGGTCACCGGTGGGAAAAATTTGCGCGACAGTGGCGATCACTCCAGCCACAACCCCGACCCGCAAAAAAATCTGGCCGTGTTCGGAGAATCGATTTTCCAGCACGTACAACGCACCCAACGAGCACATCACAAAAGCGCCGGTAACAACCGCTCCGGACATGTTGTGTGCATACTGCAGCAGGGCCCACGGATTGGTGAGAAGCCCCCAGAAGCTAGTGACTTCATACTCCCCATTGGGAAGGACCGAGTAGGCAACGGGATGCTGCATCCAGGCGTTGGTAACGATAATAAAGAATCCGGAAATCCACGATCCCACGAAGACGAGAAACGCCGCGCCCCAATGTTTCCACGGTGAAAGTCGCTTTTCTCCGAAGAGAAACAGTCCGAGAAATGCTGACTCCAGAAAAAAAGAGAAGACGCCTTCCATCGCCAAAGGCTGTCCAATGACGCCGCCGGTTGTACGCGCGAACTGCGACCAGTTGGTGCCGAACTGAAATTCCATGGGAATGCCAGTTACGACTCCGAGCAGAAAGTTGATGGCGAAAATCTTGCCCCAAAAGCGCGCAGCCTGGTTATAGCGTTCATCGTTGCGGCGGATCGCAAGGGTCTTGAGCACCACAATCAGCAGCGCCAAGCCCATGGTCAATTGCGGGAACAAATAGTGGTAGACAACAGTGAAGGCAAAATGAATTCGGTGCAGCAGCATTGCATCCATAGGTAGACCTTACTCACCTGCGGATTAGGCACTCAATTCTAATTTGTCGATGGGCACTTTAGATTAGATTGTAACGCTGCGTGGTTCTCTGGCAAAAAGTTAAAGGAGATTGCGCCAAAATAACTTTGCTGGATATCGCGGCCGCCCCAGGCCCGACTAAAGTTGGTGGCGCTTAATCCCACCAACAGGCTTGGGAGAAAAGAACCGAACCATGATCATTGTAGGAGTAGATTTTCACACCAAGTTTCAGCAAGGTGGTCTTTTCTACTGTTTGCGGGCTTCCACTCGAGCTACCAGCGCACCGGACTCAAGTGTCGGACCTCTACTTGGCCGCCGCCGTCTGCGTCGCAGCGTGCGTTCCCCGCAGGTTTTTCGACCGCATGTGCGATACGGGACTGTCGTGCTGTTGCGGCAAGCGGAGATCAAGTGCCAGGAAAGTTTTCAGGCTCATCGGCAACAGGCGCGTGCTGCCCTACGAGAGCGGTCGGAGAACCTGAATTGAGCGCTACGCACAGTGACTGTCGCCCACACGGGTCTCGAGTACATCTTTCGTCGCGTTATTCGCCTACTCCTTTGTCTCCAAGTACATAAACAGAGATACGGAGTTTTCTGATACTTGCTGCCCGGTCCGGACCAGCGGGCGAAACGAAACCAATTCTGCGACCACTATTAAATGATAGTTTGTCCAATTGACGGACTTGCAGGGTAGAGGTATGCTTTGCGACCAAGATTGTTCCGTTTGTGGGGTGTGCGGTGAGTACAAGTCCATCTAAGCCAGTCACTGAGTTGTTGTTAAAGTGGAGAGGCGGAGATGCGCAAGCCCTGCAAGCGTTAATGCCGCTAGTTTACGGCGAACTCCGTCGTGTTGCCAATCGCTACCTGCAAGGGGAACGCCCCAACCACACCTTGCGGAGTACCGAACTGGTGCACGAGGCATATCTTCGCCTGGTAGATCAGAAACCAGCAGAGTTCGAAAGCCGGTCACACTTTCTTGCCGTGTTAGCGCTGTTGATGCGTGAGATCCTCGTCGACTACGCTCGCAAGCATCGAGCTGCCAAGCGCGGCTATGGATGCAAAATTACGCTGGATCCCGCCCTCGCCGTGCCCGAGGAGCAAGACCTCGACGTATTAGCCCTTGATGATGCCTTGAAAGAACTGGAGCGTTTCGACGCACCCCAAGCGCGAGTCGTTGAATTGCGCTTTTTCGGTGGCCTTTCCATCGATGAAGTCGCAGACGTGCTCAAAATTTCTCCAGCAACCGTAAAACGAGAGTGGGCAACGGCACGGGCCTGGCTCTATCGTGAGCTGAACCGGACGGCACAGGCGTGATGGGACATGCTCAAGTTAGGTGAGCGTGCCGTAAACGAAGTGACGGTGTTCAATGATCCAGGAGCATTGGGTAACTCTCAAAGAAAAGCTGCAAGCGGCGCTTGATCTCGAACCCGAGAAGCGCCGCGCCTTCCTGGATGAGGCCGCTGGTTCCAACCCGGAATTGCGCCGCGAACTGGAATCACTGCTTGTTGCTCACGAAAATGCGGGCACGGATTTTCTGAACTCTCAATCGGCACCCACTATTGCAATAGACGAAAACCTTGAACGCTCTGAACTTTTTATTGGAAGACGCATCGGCCCTTATCAGATTGTCAATCAAATTGGCGCAGGCGGAATGGGCGAGGTCTATCGCGCCTTCCGCATCGATGAGTACGAAAAAGAAGTCGCGATAAAAGTCGTGCGCGCAGGTCAGCAGTCGGGGTTTTCAGTCAACCGCTTCAAGAACGAGCGCCAGATCCTGGCCCGGCTCGATCATCCTAACATTGCTCACCTGCTCGATGGCGGCACCACCGACGATGGTCTTCCCTATTTCGTCATGGAGTTTATCGAAGGAAAGCCGATCGACGATTACTGCGAAAGTCATAGGCTTTCAACTGAAGAGCGACTGAGGCTATTTTTGCAAGTATGTTCGGCGGTGCAATATGCCCACCAACGTCTGATTATTCATCGCGACATTAAGCCCAGCAATATTATTGTGACCTCCGAGGGCACGCCCAAGCTGCTGGACTTCGGCATCGCGAAGATTCTGGACACAGAGGCAACAGCAGGCCAATTTGAACCGACGCTCACTATATTTCGCGCCTTCACTCCCGAATACGCCAGTCCTGAGCAGATGAAGGGAGATCCCATTACTACAGCTAGCGACGTTTATTCATTGGGAGTCGTCCTGTATGAGCTGCTCACCGGGCGCCACCCTTACCGAAAACCGAATAGCAAGCCGCAAGAGATGTTCCGCGCGGTGTGCGAACTAGAACCTGACAAACCGAGCACCGCCGTTAAAAAGAAAAACCCGAGTGCAAGCAGTGGCGAACCGCCTTCAGTCGCTTTGCCAGAAGTAAAAGGCAATTCTGCGGACAAGCTAAGCAAAAGATTGCGCGGCGATTTAGACAACATTGTTCTGATGGCGTTGCGCAAGGAGCCACAGCGGCGCTACGCGTCGGTCGAGCAATTCGCCGAGGATATTCGTCGTCATCTGGAGAATCTTCCGGTCGTGGCGCGAAAGGACACTGTCCGCTATCGCACTTCAAAGTTCGTCAACCGCCACAAGGCTGGGGTGATCGCCGCCATTGTGTTGACCTTGACTCTGCTGGCAGCATTTGCCATCACACTTCGCGAAGCACGCGTGGCACGGGAACAGGCTGCGGTTGCTCGATCCCAGGAAGCTCGCGCGGAGCGGCGCTTCAATGACGTGCGTAAATTGGCCAATTCCCTCATATTCGAGGTCCATGATTCGATTAGAAATTTACCGGGGGCAACCCAAGCGCGGAAGCTCGTAGTCAGTCGCGCGCTTGAATATCTGGATAGCTTATCCCACGAGGCAAGCGGCGATTCTTCGCTGCAGCGGGAGCTGGCAACTGCATACGACACTATCGGGGATGTGCTCGGCTATTCGGGTACGGCCAATCTCGGTGATTTCCAAGGTGCCGCAGCGAGTTATGCCAAAGCGCTAGCCATTTGGGAATCTTTAGCGGCTGCCAATCCAACCGATGTAAACGTGCAGCTCGGTCTGGGGAGCGAGTATTTCAGAATAACGCAAGTACTCGAGAATATTGGCGACTTCGCTGCCGCCCGCGCCACGATGGAGCGAGCCCAACCCCTGGTGCAAAGAATGATGACCGAGCAGAACAATCCCAAGCTGCAAACCCAACTCGCCGGTCTTTATTACTACACCGCCGGTGCGCTCGAGAAGACTGGCGACTTCTCCGGTGCGCTGCAAAATTACCGCCAAGCAGCGGCTATTCTCGAACCGATTGCAGCCGATCCCAGCACGAATATTTATGTACGCGCCTATTTGCCCGCTAATTATGAGGGCGTGGCAAGAATGCTGGCGGAAACCGGCCAAATCGATGACGGGATCGCAATGGCCACCAATGCACTCCATAATGTAAAAACCTTATCTGCGGCTAATCCCACCAATGCAACCCTTAGCGAGGACATGGCGGAGGGATATGGTACTTTGGGCGACATCCAGCGAAAAAAGGGGCATTTTGAAGCCGCACTCTCGTCTTACAGAAGCGAGCAATCACTATTGCATCGATTGAGCTCGGCTGACGCGAACAATCAACAAGCCATTTTGAATTTAGGATTCATTGCAGCGAACACCGGCGAAATTTTTATGCAGCAGGGCAAAGTCTCAAAAGGCCTGCACAGCGTTCAAGAAGCTATTTCTATTTTTCGGGCTGCGCCGGGTTCGAAAAATCTGTGGATTGCGACTGGATTAAGTGAGTGTTATGCCGATTTGGGGAGCGGATACGCAGCCCTGGCCGAGCGGGCCGTTTCTCCGCGCCAGAAATTAAAATATTGGCGCGAAGCAAGATCCTGGTATGAAAAGGGCATGGATGTCTGGACAGATAATCCGAAATCCGGCGGACTGGATGCCTTCGGTCGCAAGCAAGCGGCGCAGATTAGTCAAGAAATCGCAAAATGCGATGTGCATTTACGAGCCATGGCCATTGCTAAGACGCCACGAAATTAGTGTCGTCAAACTTAGCTCGCACAGACTCATTTTCCCACCGAGAGACGTCGCAAAAGCCTAAAGTTCAGAGCAGGAACGCCCCCACTCACGGCGGGGACAATTGAAATCTCACATCCCGCAGAGAGAGGACTCGCGAGTCCTCCCGTATATCGGACATCTTCGTTTCCAATAAAAATATTGATATGCTCCCGCACTTGTCCTTGCTCGGTTGCGATGCGATCGCGAACGCCGGGATAGAGCGTCCAGAGCGCCGACAATGCCTCTGCCACAGTGGCGGCTGAATGGTCGATGACGACCGTACTGCGTCCAGCGGTAAATTCGCGTAGAGCACCTGGAATGTGAAAAGTGATCAACATAGATCATCTCTTCGATCGAAGCGCTGATCGACGCGTTTTGCTTTTCGACCGAGACTTTATTGCGCGTGAAGCCGCGGGCAGTGCCTTTGGCAAGGCTGGCCTTAAACCAGCAGAGGCATCTTCGACGACTGCACTCCGTACGCAGACCACTGACGGTAGCCCATCGAGTATCTTTTGCCACGTCTTGCCTTCATCCCGCGAGCCGAAGAGCTGCCCGCTTCGCGTACCAAAGTAAATCCCGACTGGGTCAAATGCGTCCGCGGCGATTGCGTCACGCAAGACGGTCTCGTACGCACCCTTCTGCGGCAAGCCGCGCATTAGAGGCTCCCATGAAGCACCGCTGTTGCGGGTTCGATACACTCGCAGCCGACCCTCGCATGCGCAGCGAAACTCATCGGACTCGACCGGAATAACATATACGCAGTCGGGATTTCTCGGGTGCATGAGCACGGCAAAACCGAAATCCGATGGCACTCCATTGGCAATGTCTATCCAGGCTTCGGCACAGTTGTCGGAGCGATATAACCCCCAATGATTTTGCAGGAAGAGGCGCTCAGGGCGATCGGGATGCATTGCGATTTTGTGTACGCACTGCCCGAACTCGGGATTTTGGTCGGGCCTGAACATCGCCCGAATGCCGCGGTTTTGCGCGGTCCAGCTACGTCCACCGTCGTCGGTCCGGTAAACGCCGCCCGCTGAAATGGCCACATACATCCGCTGTTTATCGGCCGGGTCAAGCAAAATGGTGTGCAAAGCAAGGCCGCCATTTCCCGGCACCCAGCGCGGACGATGTGGATGGTCGAACAGGCCGCGCGCTAGCGACCAGCTTTCGCCTCGGTCGCGGGTTTCGAAAAGCGCGGCTGGCTCGACCCCGCAATAGAGCACATTAGGATCCTCCGGCCTGCCCAGCGTTATCTGCCAGATGTTCTTCAACGAAAGTCCGCTGTCGGAAGGAAATCGAATGGGAGCCTGCTGCGGATTGGTCCAGCTCTTCCCGAAATCGTCGCTCGATCGCAGTAAGGTTCCCCAATAACTCGAAGTCGATGCCCAGATGCGATGTTGTCCCGCGCGGCCGTCGTAGGCCATCGCATAAACATTGTGCCCGTGGAAATAAGGACCACCAACTTCCCAATGGCTGCGCTTAGCATTCGAGCGAAGGATGAATGCTCCCTTGGTCGTGCCCAGCAACAACAGGAAGTCTCCTTTCCTGACGTGAGCGTGTCGTACGCTGTGCAAGACCGTAGCCCGGGACGGGCTGGGATCGGCACTGGGAGTGGGAGAAGCGATTGCCGCAGACTGAACCGCTTCGAGAGCTGCCTGAATTTCACCCGCGCGTTGATAGCGTTGTGCCGGTTCTTTGATCAGACAACGCTGAATAATGGACCACAGACCGGGCGGAACGGGAGGGCCAAGCGGGTTCGGGATTTCCCGCAGGATAGCCGAGCTGATTTCGAAGCCAGTGCGTCCATCAAAGGGCAATCGTCCAGAAGCGGCTTCGTAGAGCACAACTCCAAGCGCCCATAAATCGCCCCGCTGATCGGCTGCCTCTCCGCGCAGGATTTCGGGCGCCATGTATGGCAGAGTCCCACTTATTCCGGACGCGTCCTCTATGCTTATGAACGAGCGAGTGGAGCCCTCGAATATGCCGCGACCTAGCTCTTTGGCTAAACCGAAATCGAGGACTTTGGCCAGGCCGTCAGGAGTGATGACGATATTTGCCGTCTTCAGATCTCGATGAATGATGCCGCGGTCATGAGCGCGGGCCAGTGCGCTCGCGATCTGAACGCCATAGCGCAGGACCGATTCCGGCGGCAGTCCTGCATCTCCGCTCAGTGCGCGGAGAGATTTGCCCTCGACCAGCTCCATTACGATGTAGAACTCGCCGTCAGTCTCGCCAACTTCGTGAATTGTGCAGATATTGGGATGAGCCAGAGCCGAAGAAGCGCGGGCCTCGTGGAGAAGACGCTGGCTTGCGGAAGAATCAAGACGAGCATCCTTGTTGACGACTTTTACGGCCACATCGCGATGCAACACCTCGTCATAGGCGCGATAGACGACGCCCATGCCTCCTTCCCCAAGCTTCGCCACGACCCGGCAATGACCGAGCATCTGACCGATCACACAGCTCTCCGTTCCTTCATGCTAGGGTGCAGCTTGGACCTCCGTCAATCAAGCTGAGCCAGCGATTAATCCATAACCCGCTAAAGGAAGCAACGCTGACAATTCGTCCAGAAAAGTTTATCCATGCAAGGAAGGGAGTGAAATTTGCCAGAGCGTGCGAGGTACAAAAAGCCAAATCAGGTCCGTCTTTCCTGTCCGTTAAACGTTGGCAGAATTGCTGGGGTTGATGACGCCGGCTTGTGCGAAGTGATTAGACCCTCGCCTCTTTTCGAACCCTGTGAGCGCTCGGAAAAGTCAGCACAAACTCGCGTGGCGCCATTTCCAATACCTCCGGGGTTTTCAAGCTGGCCCGTTCCTTGGGAAGGTTACCGCCAAACATGCGAGCTATGTTGAGGAGCGAGCGACTGCCGCAGACCAGGCAGGTATCGTGTGGGCTGTCGCTGACAACATCGCATTCAGCACACAAAACCGCATTTTGCAGCGCGACCGCGTTGAGACCCCGGCCCCTTTGAGGGGTTCTTTCGAGACCCAGATCCTTCATCACAGAACCTCGCCCAAACCTGATTTTATTCTACCGACTTGCTGCCCGATGGCTATCGCCTTTCTTGACACCTGACTTTTCTCAATTCGAGCCTGCTCGCGAAATTTACTTGACAGGCTGAAGGTGCCGTCCTAGAATTCGACACCAAGAGCGAGCGCTCGTTTTGATAAAGAGAAAACGGGCGATGCAAATATGCCTAAGCTTTTGGATGACACCGTCGCCAAGAACCGGCTCAAGATCGAATGCGCCGCACAAAAGCTTTTCACCCGCCAGGGATTTCACGGTACCACCGTCCGCGAAATCGCCCACAAAGCCGGCGTGTCCATGGGCAAGCTCTACCTGTATTACCCGACCAAGGAAGACATATTTATCGGCCTGGTCGAGCGCATGGAGCAGAAAATGGAAGGCCTCCGGCAAAAAGAGCTTCTTCCTCTAATGCAATCGCCCGATCCGGAGTCGCTCAAGAAACTCGGGATGGCCGTCGGGCGCATCGTTTCGGAGAATCTTGATTACTGGCGGCTCATGTACGTCGACGTGGTGGAATTCCGTCACAAGCACTTCATTCACAGCTATCGAGAAATTGCCGGGGGTCTGCGCACCTATTCCACCGCTTTGTTTCAAAGGGCGCCGATCCCTTTTCCCCGAGACGTGAATCCGGGATTTGCCTACGTCAATTTGTACCTGCAGTTTGTAACTTACTTTTTGGTGGAAGAACTCTTCGGCGCCAAACGTCATTTAGGCGTGAGTGACGAAGAAGCAGTTGAACAGTTTGTCCGTCTGTACACGCGCAACTACAGGGGACGAGATTCGATGAAGTAGTTGGTACGCAACATTGCGATACAAAGGAGGAGTTATGCGAACACTCACAACGCTGCTGGTGACCGCCGCCATTCTCTGCTTGATAACGCCGATGATTCAGGCGCAGACGGACACCACCGGGCAAATCACAGGTGTGGTGACCGATCCTAGCGGAGCCGTCGTAGCAGGCGCGAACGTCGCCTTGACCAGCGACACCGGTGTGCGCCGCGAGACGCAAAGCGGGAGCAATGGCCGTTACGCATTTCCTCTTCTTGACCCAGGGAAGTATCGGCTCGAGGTAAGTGTCAGCGGATTCGCACTCACCAAACTGGAAGGCATCACCGTCCAGATCACCGAAAGCACGGTGATGGATGTTGCTCTCAAAGTCGGGGGCACGGCGACCACGGTTTCGGTCACGGGCGAGGCGCCGCTGGTGCAAACGGAGAGCTCTGCCCGCGGCACGGTGATCAGTGAAACCCAGGTGCGCGATCTGCCGCTGCCAACCCGCAACTTCCAGCAATTGTTGGCATTGACTACCGGAACCTCGGGTCCTATCGAGAACTCCTCCGAGTTGGGACGCGGCGATGTCCCCTTATACGTCAACGGGCAGCGTGCGCTTTCGAACAGCATCGTCATCAATGGCGTCGATGCAAACTCGATCGGCACGGGGTCGATGCCAAATCTCGCCGTCCCTTCCATTGACTCGCTACAGGAATTTATCGTGCAGACCAGCTTGTACGATGCTTCAGTGGGCCGCAACGCCGGTGGCGTCGTGGCTGCCGTGACCAAGTCTGGCAGCGACAGATTCCATGGCGATCTCTATGAATTTTTTCGGAATACCGACCTGGATGCCAACAATTATTTCCTGAACCGAGAAGGCGTGTCGCGGCCCACTTATGATCGCAATCAGTTTGGCGGCGTGCTGGGCGGGCCGATCGTGAAGGAACGTGCCTGGTTCTTTATCTCCTATCAAGGCACGCGCGAAACCAATGGCACCTCGCTGACCAACTCGCTTTCGACGGTATTTCTGCCGGCGTATTTGGGGTCGCAGCGCGATCCCGGCATCTCTGGCCGCGCTTTCGACATGTTACGGCTTGGGCGGATATGTCGATCCGGTAGCCATGGCCGCTTTGCAAGCGAAGCTTCCGAACGGGCAGTACATGATTCCTTCGATTCCCGGAGTCACGACCGGTGCCGGTTGCACGCCGGGCGCGCCAGCTAATCCTGTCCTGCAGACGATTCCTTCCAACTCCACTTACAAAGAAGACCAGTTCAACACCAATCTGGATATCAAGCTGAATAACGCGAACCGGTTTTTCGGCAAGTTCTTCTATGCCACCAACCGCACCAATCAGGCACTCTACGATCAGTTCGGCGACGGCAGTCCGCTCCAGGCGCCGGGTTGGCCGACCGAGGAAGACGTCGACCAGCGAGTGCTTTCGGTGGGAGTGACCTCAGTGATCTCAAGTCACTTACTGAACGAGGTCAAGTTCGGATGGAGCACGATTTACGGTCCCGGCAAACCATCTCAACCGATCAGTTCGTCGCAATTAGGAATTGCATCGCCGTTGAGTAACCTGTTCCCGGGGATGCCGACCTTATCTTTCACTAACATGTTTACTCTCGGGCCGTCTCCGCTGGGCATCAACTATGCGGAGACCAATACCTATAGCGGCAGTGACATGATGACGTGGACGAAGGGCCCGCACACTTTCAAATTCGGCGGCGAATATAAACGGCAGGCTCTCGATGCCCCTTACTTCGATGTATTCCCCAACGGCGAAATCTTCTATCTGGGCTTCAGCGGAAACGTGTTTGAAGACTTTCTGTCCGGGCTTTCAGGCTTGTCTGTGATTGGCTCGGGCACCAACAGCATTCACAATCGCGCCAACGACTTTTCGGCGTTTTTCCAGGACGATTGGAGAGTTACCCGCCGCCTTACGCTGAACCTGGGATTGCGCTATGACTACTTCGGTCCCACCACCGAGACGGACGGCCACTTTGTCGGCTTTGAGCCATCGAAGGCTGTTACCAGTCCTTTGCCTGTGCCAGGGTTAGGCCTCGATTGCCCCGCGGTGTTAAGCACTTGTGGTTCAGTCGTCACTGGCGGCTTCGTGCAGGCGGGGAATGGAAATTTGCCGGGAATTCCCAAGGTCGGCAATGGCCTGGTGAATGCTAATTACAAAAACTTCGGACCGAGAGTGGGCTTCGCTTATCAACCGACGGACTCCGGCAGGGTTGTCGTGCGCGGTGGTTATGGCATTTTTTATGACCGTCCCAACATGCGCCTGTACAACAGCCAACTATTCAACATGCCTTACGAAATGCTAGCTACTGCCCTGGCCACGCCGAACGAGAATCCATTTGTGCAAGTTCCGCAACCGAGCGCATTCCCGCTGAATCTGAGCAACACCAGCATCTTCCCATTTGGAGGATATCCGGCTGTCCTGCCAGTGACTTTGCTCACTAAGACTGGTCCGCTGCCCACAGTCACTCCCGTCCCCGCTACCGGACTCTATCCCGACATTCAGGACTGGGGCATCCCGTACGTACAAAACTACAACTTTGGAGTACAAACCAGCCTCGCTAACAACTGGCTGCTGGATGTGGCTTACGTCGGTTCGCAAGGGCGCAAGTATCCGCGATTGTTCTCGTTCAATCAGGCGGCGACTCCGGCGTTCGGCGGCGCGTACGCGGCAGGAAGTCTGGGTGGACCTTTCTTCCCCGGCTTCGCCAACCTGACAGCCCCTGGATTGGGCAGCTTCCTGATGGAGAGTAATTCGAATTCGAATTACAACTCCCTGCAGGCAACCGTAAACAAGCGCCTCTCGAAGGGTTTGCAAATGCTGCTCAGCTACACTTACTCGCACTCGATTGATGATTACTCGGGCAGCGACGTAAGCGACATCACGTTGATCCCCGGCGACATGGTCAACGAAAATAAGAACTACGCCAACTCGGATTTCGACCGCCGCCAGCGCTTCGTTGCGAGTTATTTGTATAACCTTCCGGACATTTATCGCGGAGGGTCAGGTTTTGCCAGGACAGCGCTGAACTCGTGGAGCGTGTCAGGAATTGTAACGCTGCAATCCGGCACTCCGTTTTCCATCTACGGCGAGGACAGCGCGTTCCAGGCAACCACAGCCGATCTCGCGCCTGGCAGAACCTTGGCATCCGCGATCAAGAGTGGCAACGTCGCGGATCGTCTGAGCGCCTATTTTGACCCGACCGCCTTCGTGGTGCCCACGGCGTTTGGCGACTTCGGACAGTTAGGAAGAAACATTCTGCGCGGGCCGAAGCAGATAGACACCGACCTCTCTATCATGAAGGACTTTCGGGTTACTGAAAGCCAACAGTTGGAGTTCAGGGCCGAATTCTTCAATCTGTTCAACAATGTGAATTTCGACAACCCATCAACATAGCTTCGTCGGGTAACTTCGGGCAGATCGTGGACACCACCACGGGACCCTGAGTGATTCAATTTGCTCTGAAGTACATGTTCTAGGGCGAACATGAAAGAAACAGGTCTGCGTGGAAAGGTGGTCATCGTTACCGGTGCAGCAGCGGGAATTGGCCGCGCTACGGCCAGCCGCTTTGCCAGCGAAGGCTGCCGTGTGGCGGCATGGGATGTCAATGATGCAGGACGGGAAGAGTTGCTGCGCGAACTATCCTCGTTTGGAGCCGAGCAACTCTTTCGCAAAGTCAGCGTCTGTAATCCTGCCGATGTCGAGTCAGCGGTCGAGGAAGTAGTTGCACGGTGGGGAACGATTGATGTGCTCGTCAACAACGCCGGCATTACGCGCGACTCACAGTTCGTGAAGTGGAAGGATGGCACCGTCGCGGGCACGATGACGGATGACGCATTCGATTCGGTCATCTCGGTTAACCTCAAGGGTGTCTTCCTCTGCTCGCGGGCGGTGGTTCCACACATGATCCGCAAAGGCGCGGGCGTGATCCTCAACGCCTCTTCTGTCGTCGGTCTCTATGGAAATTTCGGGCAGACAAATTACGCGGCTTCCAAGGCCGGAGTCATTGCGTTCGCGCAGACGTGGTCTCGCGAATTGGCAAAATACAACATCCGGGTGAATGCCGTCGCCCCCGGTTTTATCGCCACTGAAATGGTGCAGAAGATGCCGGAGAAGGTTATCCAGAACATGCTTTCGCACACGCCCCTCGGCCGAATGGGAAAGCCTGAGGACGTCGCGGAAGCTTATGTGTGGTTGGCCTCCGACGCGGCATCATTCATTACCGGAACCGTTCTCTCCGTCGACGGTGGATTAGTACTGGGAACCTGACTGATGAAAAGGATTTATTCATGACGCGTTACGCAACCATTACGGCCACCGGACGGTATGTGCCTGAGATTGAAGTGACCAACGACATGCTGCGCGATCGGTTCAAAGATACAGTTCCGGAGTTCGTCGACAAAATGGAGGCCAGCAGCGGCATCAAGAGACGCTGGCATGCACCCGAAAACTGGGCTACCAGCGATGTCGCTCTCCCCGCAGCCAAACTCGCACTGCAGCGGGCTGGCAAGAAACCCGAAGATGTCGATCTGATCATCCTCGGCACTGATTCGCCGGACTACATTACGCCTGCGACCTCGGTCGTTTTGCAGCACAAGCTGGGCGCAAAGAATGCCGGAACGTTCGATGTCGGTTGCGCCTGCGCTTCTTTTCCCACCGGCCTTTCCGCGGCCGCGGGAATTATCGCCGCCAACCCGGGGATCAAAACGGTGCTCGTCGTCGGCGTCTATCTTATGCACAAACTAACTTCGCCAGCTGATCCTATGACGTTCTTCTATGGTGATGGTGCAGGAGCCGCCGTGCTCGAACCTGCGTCCGCACCGGGTTTTGTCACGTCGACCTTTCGCGCCGATGGCTCCTACCACGACTATTGGGGAATTTATTCGGGAGGTACGTTCGAACCAGCCAGCGAGGACTCGGTTAAAGAAGGACGCACTCGGTGCACGATTAAGCAGCGTTATCCTCCGGAGTTGAACGAAGAGACGTGGCCGGTCATCGTGCAAAAGCTCGCAAACGACGGAGGATTTGATCTGCGTGATGTCGATTGCTTCATTTTTACGCAAGTACGGAAACCTACGATTCAACGCGTAATGGAGCGTCTAGGTGTTCCCGCTGAACGCGCACATACCATCATGGAAGAGTATGGGTACACCGGTTCCGCCTGCGTCGGCATGGCGCTTGATCACGCTATTGAACAGGGCAAGGTGAAGTCCGGCAATCTAGTTGTAATGGTCGGCTCCGGGGTCGGCTACAACCAGGCGGGCTGCGCGTTTCGTATGCCGTAAGCGAGGAAAGCGGGATGGGTGTGGCAATTAAAATCGTTCTGCTGCTATTTTCCGCTGCAATCGCTACTCTGGTTGTCTTCTTCATTCTTTTCTTTTTACGACCCATCGCCATGACTTTCTGGTTTCGGCGAAGCGCGCTTCGCCGAGCCGGTTTTCGGAAAACAACTCTCACGACATCGGTGGGAAAACAGATCGTGTGGCACGGCGGCGCGGGGCCTGCGCTGGTGCTGCTGCATGGCGCAGGTGATCAAGCGGGAACTTGGAACAACGTTGTGCCCAAGTTGAAGGATCACTTTCAACTAGTGATACCAGACCTCGCAGGCCATGGCGAGAGCGAGCCAACTACGGGCCCGCTGAGTCTCGGAACTCTGCTCACCGCACTGGAGCAAGTGCTCGACTCTTCTCCATGGCGGGATGCAAAGCTCGCGTTCGCAGGCAATTCCCTTGGCGCCTGGATGTCGCTGCTCTATGCGCAGAAACATCCGGAGCGAGTGACGCGTCTTGTTCTGATCGATGGCTGCCCCATCAGGAACGCGGCGGAGATCGGCATCATGCCAAAAGATCGCGAAGAGGCTCGGCGCGCGCTCGACGCCGTTCTCGATCCTTCGACGCCACGCCGGCCGAATTTTGTTCTTGATGATCTGGTGCGCGTCTCGAATACGGGTCCGATCTCGCGGCTGCTGGCCGCCGGCGCAGAAGATATGTCTCAATATCTGCTTGAAGACAAACTGCCAAGCTTCCCGCTGCCGGTCGATATCATCTGGGGTGCATCTGATCGACTTGTGCCGCTGGACTATGCAAAGAGGCTGCAATCGCAGCTTCCGCATTGCACGCTCACGGTCATTGAACGTTGCGGCCATGCGCCTCAGCTGGAGCGTCCACGGGAGTTCACGCGAGTCTTGCTGCGAATTCTCACGTCAGATTCGTCGCGCGTGTTGGCCACCGCACAATCCATTTCCCGAAGGTCCGAGGAGAACGCGTGATCACCGGCGACATTCTGGGTGAGCGCGCCCGTCTTAGCCCCGACGCGCTCGCATTGATCCACGTTCCCACGCGCCGGCGGTTCACTTATGCGGAATTAAATCGACGGGCGTTGCAGTGCGCGCGAGTCTGGACGGATCTTTGCTCTCTGCACCCTGGGGATCGCGTGTGCATCCTTTCCGAAAACCGGGTGGAATATGTCGACGCCTTTTTTGCAGCGGGAAAATCCGGCATCATCCTCGTCCCGCTCGGAACCCGCAGCACGGCCCATGAACTGCAGCAGATTCTCGCGGACTGTGGACCGCGCTGTCTCCTGTACTCCGCACGCTACGAGAAACTTGCGAACGACCTGCAACAACTCATGCCCTTCGAACACCTCATAAATCTAGATACGCCGCATGATTCCACCGAGGCGGTGAGCTATGCCAGAGCTATAGATCGGGTAAGTCCGGATCCGCTCTCAACCAAACTTCAACCCGAGGATATTTTCTGCTTGCTCTATACCAGCGGCACTACCGGGCGCCCGAAGGGCGTCGTGATTCCACACCGGCAGATCGCATGGAACGCCTATAACACAGTCGTCTCCTGGCAATTGCGGCAGAGTGACCGGGTCCAGGTTTACACGCCGATGTACCACGCCGGCGGCCTCACAGTGTTCCTGACGCCACTATTTGCCATCGGAGGCAGTATCGTTTTGCACGAAGGGTTTGATCCCGCTGAAATTTGGAAGGCGTTCCGGGATTATGAATGCACCATCCTTTTCGGTGTCCCGACGATCTTCAAAATGCTGCTCGACGCGCCAGAATTCGGGGCGCTGGATTTCAGCCGTCTGCGCTGGTGTGCCAGCGGAGGCGCGCCGCTTCCGTCACAACTTCTTCGTGCCTACCAGGAACGCGGACTGATTCTTCGCCAAGGCTACGGGCTGACCGAAGTTGGCGTAAACTGCTTTGCCATGAGCGACGAGGAATCCGTGCGCAAGGCTGGTTCGATTGGTAAGCCCATGATGTTCACAGAGGCGAAACTGGTCGACCCCGAGGGCAACCATGTCGCAACCAATGCGGTTGGCGAGCTCTGTCTTCGAGGGCCACATGTTTGCCGCGGCTATTGGAACAATCCGGTCGCTACTGCCCAAGTACTCGATGCACAAGGATGGTTTCACACCGGCGATTTGGCGCGATGCGACGAAGATGGATTCTTCTACATCGCGGGCCGCTGCAAAGACATGATTATCAGCGGGGGCGTCAACATCTATCCGGCGGAGATCGAGAAGGAAATACTCGACCATCCAGCGATTGCCGAGGCTTCTGTCATGGGAACGACCGACGAGAAGTGGGGCGAGGTCCCAGTCACCTTCGTTGCACTGAAACCGGGCACGAACCTCAGCGATCTCGAACTCATCGAGTTTCTTCGTCCCAGAATCAACAAAATCAAACTGCCCCGACGAATCATCTTTCTCGCAGCGCTGCCCCGCAACGCCTATGGCAAAGTTTTGAAACTCGAACTTCAAAGCCGGCTAAGGAATCCCGAATCTGACGTCGCTGGCGAAAGCGATATCGTTACGCGTGCGCGGAGTTCAACGTGAAACATTAGAAGCGTCCCCCGTTTTGCCACAATAGGAATTTCCCTGCGTGCATGCCTTCCTTGCCTCCCTGCTCCAAGGTGCTTATACTGCTTGAGTTTGCCGCCAAGTCCAGAGGGCCTGCTTGGGAACCGGCACGACACCGGGTTCTCGCATTACAATCGCAAGATATCGATTTTTTCGATCATTGCCATCGATTTGTTATCTTTAATAGGCCATCAAGCTAATTGTCCTCATTGGAGACCTTTATGACCACCGCCACTAAATCGGTTTCGCTCGAGCAGGAACTTAATCCTACGGAGGCGCAGACCGCGCGATTTGATCTGGCCGCACAGAAACTTAACCTGGATGAAGGAATATGGAAGGTGCTGCGCTATCCGACGCGCGAGCTGATCGTGCACATTCCCGTCGCCATGGACAATGGGACGCTGGAAGTCTTCACCGGCTTTCGGGTGCAGCACTCGATTGCGCGCGGTCCGTCGAAAGGGCGGCATCCGCTATGCTCCAGACGTGACGCTCGATGAAGTGCGCGCGCTGGCGGCCTGGATGACTTGGAAATGCGCGGTGGTGAATATTCCTTTTGGCGGGGCGAAGGGCGGAGTGATTTGCGATCCGCATAAGATGTCGATTGGCGAACTGGAGCGCATGACCCGGCGCTACACGGCGGAGCTATTTGAATTTATCGGGCCGGAGAAAGACGTACCTGCGCCCGACGTGAATACCAACGAACAAACCATGGCGTGGATTATGGACACTTACTCCATGCACATGCGGCAGACGGTGACCGCGGTAGTCACTGGAAAGCCGATCAATATTGGAGGATCGCGCGGACGCCGCGAGGCTACGGGACGCGGCATCATGATTGTTTGCGATGAGGCCATCAAGAAGCTGGGACTGCGGCCGGAGTCTACACGGGTCATTGTCCAGGGGTTTGGAAATGTTGGCTCCAATGCCGCACTGCTCATGGCGCAGGCGGGATACAAGATCATCGGCATTCTTGAGGTGACCGGCAGCCTTTACAACAAGAACGGAATTGATGTTGCCGCACTCTCCGCTTACCGGCAGAAGCATGGAACGCTGGCGGGGTTTCCAGGAGCGGAAGCTGCCGATCCGGCGGAGCTATTGGTTACCGACTGCGACATTCTTATTCCCGCAGCCACTGAAAATCAGATCACCAGCCGCAATGCGGAGCGGGTGAAATGCAAGATTCTCGCGGAGGGGGCGAATGGTCCGACGACGGCATCCGCCGACGAAATTCTGGCCGACAAGGGAGTATTTGTGATTCCCGACATTCTCTGCAATGCGGGCGGCGTGACCACTTCTTACTTCGAGTGGGTGCAGGATCGCCAGGGATATTTCTGGAAAGAATCGTTCGTGAACGAACAGCTTGAAAACATAATGGTAGCTGCGTTCGACGATGTGGTGCGGTTTTCCGAAACCCACGGCGTCAACAACCGGATCGCTGCTTATATGCTGGCCATTGATCGCGTGGCGTATACCATCCGGCAGCGCGGAATTTATGCGTAAGCGGGAGAGCTGGAGCTGGGAAAAAAAAGTCAGCCTAAAAATCGTAGTCGTCTTGTTGGCTGCTTTGTTCGCCGGAACAGCGGTTGCGCAAACAGCTTCCTCGGATTCGCAAGCAACCACTGCGAGTCACGCGAAATCACAATCGGGCACTCCTTCGGCGTCCGACATTGCTACGGCCAAAGCCAGTGGCAAAGTATGGGTGAACCTTGACACTGGGATTTATCACAAAGGCGGGCGCTGGTACGGCAAAACCAAAAATGGCAAATTCATGAGCGTGGACGACGCTAAGAAGGCTGGCTATAAGGCCGCGAAACGCGATTAATTCTTAAGGAGAGAAATCATGAGAAAAAGTCCGATTATCCGAATAATGGTTGCGCTGCTTGGGCTCGCGTTGTTTAGCAGCATCGGAGTGGCGCAGAGTTCAAACCCGTCCACGGGATCGATGGAGAGCAGCGCTATGCAGGCCGCAGGCAGCAAGGCGAAGCTGCTGGATATTAACTCGGCCACAACGGATCAGCTCGATGCGTTGCCGGGAATCGGGAGTGCCTATGCGAAGAAGATCGTGGATGGCCGCCCTTACAAAATGAAGAGTGACCTGGTGCACAAGAAAATCATTCCTCAATCGACATACGACAAGATCAAAGACCTGATTATTGCCAAGCAGAAGTAGGAAGAAAACCGGGACGGCCAGGCTTTATTGCTTCGGGCTGCGTGGTGGAGGATAATTCAGTATCGGTCGTTTTCCGGTGAATCTTCCGAATTCCATCACGCTGACGCGAATTTGCAGCATCCCGCTGCTGATCTGGATTTTATCAACCAACCATTTTCAGGGTACCGGCGGCGAAAAAGAGCTGCTGGCTTCGGCTTTGTTCATCGCGGCCTCGATTACCGATGGCATCGACGGATACCTTGCGCGCAAGCGCGGGCAGATCACAACCATGGGTGTGCTGCTCGATCCGCTGGCCGATAAACTTCTGATCGCGGCGGCATTTGTCACGCTGGTGCAGTTCAATCCCAGCATGGTTCCGGCGTGGATCGCGGTGATCATTATCGGCCGCGAATTTCTGGTGAGCGGACTGCGTTCGATTGCGGCGTCCGAAGGATTCGCCATCGAGGCCAGCGATTTAGGCAAGTTCAAAATGCTGGTGCAGATCGTTTCTGTGGTCGCGGTCATTCTCGATCACCGCTGGAAAGAGTGGCCCATCTACGGTGGGTATTTCTTTCCGGTGCATTGGATCGCGCGGCTAGCAATCTGGTTCATGGTTCTGCTGTCGCTCGTATCAGCGGGCGATTATTTCATTGCGTTCTGGTCAAAGATTGACCGGCAGGTGGTCAAGAGCCGCCGCCGCGCGTTTGTCCTCAGCCGTCGGAGGAAGCGCGATGTCGCCGCAACCTGAAAATCAACCCGCCAGCTCTTCTCTGACGCAGGATGAATTTACGCGCGAGGAGCGCACAAATCTGTTGAAGTTGGCTCATGAGTCGATTCTCTCAGCTCTCGAGCATCGCGAAATGTCTCTGGATCCGACTTCGCCGCATTTTTCTGAACCACGCGGTGCATTCACTACCATCTATTGTCAGGGTCAGCTGCGCGGTTGCGTGGGCTATGTGCTTGCGGTAATTTCGCTGTATCGCACGGTGGCTGAAACGGCACGTGCGGCGGCTTTTGAGGACACACGTTTTCAACCCGTAACTTTAGAGGAAGCGCGGGCACTCGAGGTCTCACTCAGCATCCTGTCGCCGCTCAGAGTCGTCAAGCCGGAGGAAGTCGAGATTGGAGTCCACGGGCTGGTGGTCTCGTATGGCGGACGCCGTGGATTGCTTTTGCCGCAAGTGCCAGTCGAACATGGATGGGATCGCCTGACCTTCATTGAGCAGACTTGCCAGAAGGCGGGGCTGCCGCGCGATGCCTGGAAAAATGGCGCCACGCTGGAGGCGTTCACCGCGGAAGTGTTTGGAGACCGGGACGTCAAATAGTTGCTCATGATTTTTTTTCAGTTTCTTTTCTGCCGAACTCATCACTGCTGTTTCGCGTAGACTGCTAAACGCAGCCCTTGAAAACCATCAAGCACATTCTTTCCCGATATACCGCCTTCCTGTGGGCATTGCTCAAGCCTCTTGGAGCTTGGGGCGTGCTCGTAGTTGGGGCAGTGGACGGTGCGTTTATTGGCCTGCCGGTTGACGCGGTCGTCGCCGGTTACGTTTATCAGAATCACGCGCGATTTGTGCTATACGCGCTGATGGCTTCGGCTGGCTCAGCGCTCGGCAGCATCGTAATTTACCTGATTGGATACAAGGGCGGCGAAGAGTTATTGCGCAAGCGCATTCCTCCAGCGCGCTTTGAGAAAATCCACCAGGCATTCGATAAGCATCCTTTTTGGAGCCTGATGCTGCCAGCGATGCTGCCTCCGCCAACGCCTTTTAAATTATTCGTGCTGGCTGCGGCTGTTTCGGAGATGGGATTCACTCGCTTCCTGCTGGCGATCTTCTCAGGCCGCATGGTGCGTTTTCTGTTGCTGGGACTGCTGACCATCCGGTTCGGACCGGATGTTGTCCATTTACTTGGAACGGTGTTCAAGCAGCATTATTACTTGATACTGGAAGCGATCATTGTGGGATTGGTTGTTTGGTTTGTGATGCGAAGACGAAAACGCAGGCGTGTAACCGCAAAGGAATCCACCTAAGAGCAGTTTCTCTTATGTGGTCAGTAAGCTCAGGATTTCGTTTACGCGGCTGCCGCGTTGTCGCTTGGACGGTCTACGCCGGAAAGTGCCCGCAAGGCCATCGGCGTGGCAAACATTGCAAGCGTGAAAATCAAATCGCCGGCGAGCGCATTCCGGAAGAACGGCAGAGCGGCAACGTAAGACATCATTATCCCGCTGAGATTTTTCGGATACATATCCAGCGAGGCCCAGGCTACGAGATTAGTTATCAGATAAAACGAGACCGAACTGGCGAGCGCTGCGCCGACCACCGGAACGAACTTCGTCTTTGTGCCCAGCCTTGTGCCCAGCCACAGAACCGCGGCGTACCAGGCGAAGGTCACGAAGTGGTCCGGCGTGAATGGATAGCGGTAGACCAGTTTGGTCAGCAGTACATCCGACGCCGCCAGCAGCACGAACGGGATCCAAATCTGGCGGCGTGGTCCGCGGGCTCCGAAGAATAACAGCGATCCGGTTACTGGAGTGAACATCCAGGGATGGGGCATGAATCGGACGGCGAACGCGAGTATGACGAACAAGTAAGCCAGCATGTGGAGCACCTCGATGCGAAACTCTCAAACGAAGATTGTGGCCTGTGTGCGCGGCGGCGTCAAGTCGAAGCATTTCGTCCTAATGGAGGACGGGCCTCTGGCCCGTCCAGCCCGGGCGAGACGCCGGCTCTCCAATTGCTAATCGACAGGCGCGGCTTTGGTTGGGCCCATGTTTTCTTCCACGACGTTCAGGTTGCGATCGAGTTTGACGTAGGCGGAGAGGACGCTCGAACCGCGACTTCCGAGACGCTGAAAGCGTAAGTCTTTAAGGCGCACGATATAGCCCAGATCACTCGATGCGAGCGGCTCGGTTTCGGTGATCGGATACTTGGCCCAGTCGAGATAGACGCGCCCAAGATAAGAACGCTTGGCCGCAAGCGTCACCGGAGTTTCCTCAGGCTTATAGAGAATCTGCATTTCGCCGCCGGGATCGACCTCCGGGGTCATTGAATCGACCATCGTAGTAGCGAAGAAATTCCGGGTTTCAACCACTCCGACCCAGCGAAACGGATTCCACCACAAAGGATAGGCCGATGCGCGCAGGGGATTGGCGTTTTCGTATGTCCGAGCCTCGAGAGCATTCACGGAACGCTGGTGTTCGTAATTGCGAACGCCCCATAGCGCAACCACTCCAAGCAACGCGATCGTCGCGCCCCAGCGGCCAGGGGGAACTTTTCTGCGAACTCCGATCTCTTGATCGATAAAGGAGAACAGAGTCGGCAACACTAATCCAGAAACTAGCAAAATCAGAATGATCGGATCGACAATAAAAACAATATCCCACGAATACCATTTCTCGGAGAATGGCCAGAACGGACGCACACCGTAATTATTGGTGTAATCCAGCAGAATGTGGCTGAGGCCGGCGAGATACGCGAAAGCGAAGAGCAATCCCCATCGCGGCGGCAAATTTGGATTTTTGATCTTTCGTCCGCGAAGCTGCCAGATTGCATACATGAAGCCGACCACCACCGCCGAGACCAGGGCGATACCGAGAAAAGAATGAGTAAAGCCACGATGATGCGCGAAGGCGAAAACCCGGCCTTTAAACTCGCCGAGCACGTCCAAGTCAGGTGCTTCGGCGGCCAATGTGACCGTGGCCGTGGCCAACGCCGTTTTTCGATTGAGTCCGGCGCGTCCCAAACAGGCGCCAGTCAGGAAATGGGTCAGGGGTTCCAAAGTATCTTGCGGCCCGGTTCGTAATCCGAGTTAAGGATACATTAATGCTATGTACCGCCGTTTCTCGGGCGGTCTAATGTGTCTAAAGCGTCGCCCCGCTGGCGGCTTGGCTGAGTTTTGTGGTCAACTCGAGTGCGTTTTGAATAGCAGCGGCAGAACCAGTATTGTCGAAAACACACCACACTCGCGCTTGGTCATGCAAGGCTGCCAATTGCGCGGCCAGCATGTTTAGGAAATCCTCGGAATAGGAAGAGAAATATCGCCGGGGAGAGCCGTGAAGCCGAAAATAAGCCAAGCCTGACCAACCTCCCGGCTGGTTAGCCGCCGGTATGCAGGGTGGGTCGGCGGCCACGCGCGCGATTTTAAATTCGGCCAGCAAGTCAGGGCTTGCTCATCGAACCACTCGGCATGGCGCGGCTCCCATACAACGTCGCCGGAATAATACGCGCGAAGCAGCGACAGAAACTTTCTTGCGCTCTGGTAATCAAATCCGAGGCTTGGCGGCAGTTGGACGAGTACTGGACCCAATTTATCTCGCAGAAGTTTGATCTGCTCCAGAAATGCTGACAACATCTCGGGGCCGCAATTCAGCTTCGCTTCGTGAGTTATGGTTCGCGGAGCTTTCACAGAGAATTGGAATCCAGCAGGGACCGTGTGCGCCCATCGCTCTCAAGTCTCAGTCTTGTGCGCACGATAGAACGACGAATTAATTTCGCCATCCTGCACATCCCACGCGGATAGGGTGATCAGGCACCTGGCAAGGATCGACAGCGCTCAAGATCAGGATAGACTCAAAAACTTCCCGGCAAACCGGGCGGAGCATAGGTCCGTCCGGTTTGCCGGGTTTATAGAACAACAATGATAGGCGTGGAAAGTGAAATCCCAAGCGCCGATCAGTTTGCCTTCAGTCGGTTCACGGTTAGGCTGCGCGTCTGCCCCTTTTCTTGCCGACAGCCGGCTCTTCCTCGGCGTCTTCTGCTTCCGCTCCCTCGTTCGCTTGTGCATTTATCTCCTGCGCGAGCTGAGTGAGCTTCTCATCCGTTTCTTTTTCTTCTTGAAGAGTTTCGTTCAGCAAAGAGTTCTGTTCCGTCTCTCCGAGTTCTTGAGCAAAGGCGCAAACCGTTCCGTAGGCAGCAATTTCGTAATGCTCAACCCGCTGGGCCGCGCCGATAATAGCCGCGTCCATGAGCGCGCCTTCGAGATCTTCTTCCATCACTTCCGAGCCTTCCTCAACTAAACCTTCCATAGCTTTGCATTTCTTCCCTTTTGGACTTTCTCCCAAAGCCTGGAAAATCTTCTCCAGACGTTGTACGTGGCCTTTGGTCTGTTCCAGATGCTCTTCAAATCCTTGGCGAAGCTCATCTGACGAGGCAGCCTTGGCCATCTTGGGCAGCGCTTTGACCAGTTGATTTTCAGCGTTATAAAGGTCTTTCAACTCCTCAATGTAAAGTTCTCTTAATCCTTCCGGCATTTCTTCCTCCAAAAAAAGTTTTTGCAAGGCATGAGATGCTTCTATAGCGGAAGGAGTAGCTTCGTATTGCGCTGAAGTGGAAGTAGTTTTGGTGCGAGTATGTGAGGGTTATTCTTGTACATTGGATGATCGGGTAAAACCTGTACGCGAGCATGGCCGAACTCTAATCTCTGCGGAGGGAAGTAGCACGCAGCCCATTCGTCCCACTCCGAACCTAGTGATCTGGAAAGTCATGATTTCTATAGAATTTGGGGTCGCCCGAGAGCGGGCGCGGTCCTTACCTTCGTGCTGCGGATATATTCTGAAACGTTGCGATTAGAGCTAAAGCAGGGTACCTTACGTTAAGCTGCGGCAAAATGTCCTTCCCCCAACAGCGTCGCAGCGGTCATATCAATATCTGACCCTGACTGTTCGCTTTATCACTGTTGCCATGAGCGCGGGTCTTAACAATCCGGATTTGGAGTTCATAAACGAGGACGCGGAGGCGGTTACTGCCGATGGGCCGCGCCCTTCATCGCCCACTGAATGCATGGGTCATGAAGCGCTGCAGGCACTTCTCGCTTTCTCAGCTTTGCACGAGCAGATCCGCACTCGACGAGCGAAAGCTAACAATGGTTCGTCTACAGACGACGACTGGCAGCTCGAACAATTCGTTCTGGACGAAGTGCTGCAACTGGTTGCGGAACGGGCGCTCGCAATTACGGGCGCGGACGGTGTGGCCGTCGCATTGGCGCAGGACAATGCCATCGTATGCCGCGCCTCAGCGGGCAGCATTGTGCCCGACCCGGGCGTGCGTCTGGATCCAAACTCGGGATTTTCTGGCGAATGCCTGGTTTCGGGGCGCATCGTGCGCTGCGATGACGTTGATACTGACCCGCGGGTAAATCTCGAGGTCTGCCGGCGTCTGGGAGTGCGGTCCATCCTGGCCGTGCCGCTTTCCGCCAAACAAAATGTGGTGGGTTTGCTGGAGGCGTTTTCCGGCGAACCTTACGGCTTTAATGACAGCGATGTTCGCAGTCTGAACCTGCTGGCCGAGCTGATTCTTTCAGCGATGAAACCGGAAGAGGAAGATCGCCTGCGCGAAATTGCTCGGCAAGTTGTTCCATCCCCCGCCGAACCCGAAATGAGTTTTGTTTTTGATCCGGATGTTGAGGAGTTACAAGTACAGGCACCGGACGCTCATTATGTCGTGGCCGTGGTGAGCCGGGAAGACAATGGAGAACGGACGTCTTCGCCCCTCCAGCCGGGCGAGGATGTCCAGCCTCCACAACTTGTCGCCGCAGAGGATTCAGAATCGAAAAGCATTTCGTCGGTTCCAGCGAAACGTGAGTTACCGCATCCCCCGCCTGGACTTGCCGTAGTAGCTGCAGTCGTAATGATCGCCGCCGCATTAGGTGCAGCCGTGTGGTGGAAGCTGGGCCACCGCGCCTCCTCCTCGCACGCACGCGCAGCCTCCATTGCTATCACAGCGAGTCCACAAAGCGAAACTGAAACCGTGCAGCACGAAGCTGTGGCGACGCCCGCCTCGGCCCAGAATACAGATACAGAAGACGAGAGTGAAGCAACTCCCGCGACGCCGGAAGAAGCTGGTCTCTTGCCCCAGATCACCGGCATCCGCCATTGGGCATCAACTGATTCCAGCACTGTGGTAATCGATATTCAGGATCAGGTGCAATACGAAGCTCATCGGCTTCCAAATCCGGAGAGAATCTATTTCGACTTGCACGACACCACCCTCGCAGCCAGTTTCACTAGCCGCACGATTGCGGTCAACGATGCGCTTTTGCAACGGATTCGCGTGGCTCAGCCCATGGCAGGCGTGACCCGCGTAGTACTTGAAACTACTGGCGCATCGGACTTTTCGGTGAGTTTGGAACCGAATCCCTATCGCCTGGTTGTCGAAGTGCGCAAGGTTGGGAACAAGCCACATCCCCGTGCAAAGATCGATCTTTTCACTTTCCCCGATGCTGCGATCCTGGATCAGGGAGCCAGAAATCAGCCTCCCGAGCTGTCTGCAAATCAGCTCACGCTCAGCCAGAAACAGTCGAATCAAATTTCGCTCAATTCGGCCTCCCTTACTCCCGGGAGTCTGAAACCATTCCCAAATGACGATAGTTCCGCAACGTCCGCAAAGCCGGAAGGTCTCGAAAAAGTACTCACTCCGATCCACGGACCGAAACCTCGCATCGTGCTTGACGCCGGTCACGGAGGTTGGGATCTGGGCACGGTTGGGCGCAAGGGTCTCTTGGAAAAAGATCTGGTTCTCGATATTGTCGAACGTCTCGGGCGCTTGATTGAGACTCGGCTGGACGCCGAAGTGATTTACACGCGCAAAGATGACAGCTATCTGTCGCTCGAAAAGCGCGCTGAAATTGCCAACCTGGCGCAGGCCAATCTCTTCGTTTCTATTCATGCCAATTACAGCGATCTTCCGTCTGCGCGCGGAGTGGAAACGTATTACACCAACACGTACTCTTCAGTAAAAGCGAGGACCGAAGATGCCGATGATGCATCAGCGTCGGCGCTGAAAACTATCGACTGGACGAATGTCGACATTCGAGAGAAAGTACGTGAATCGCGGCGAATCGCAGCCAGCCTGCAACATTCGTTGTACGCAATGCTTTCCGAGAATAACGCTGGCCTGCGCAATCGTGGTGTCAAGCAGGCTCAGTATGTGGTGCTAACCGGGACTTCAATGCCGGCGGTTCTGGCCGAAGTTTCATTCGTCAGCAGTCCTACCGACGAAAACAATCTGCAAAGTTCGACTTACCGCCAGCAGATCGCCGAAGCGCTGTACCGCGGGATCGCACACTATGAGGCGTCTCGCGATGTGAAGATGCCAAGCAGCGCCACGAAGGTCGCAGCCAAATAAAATGCCTGGTCTTTGACTACGCGGCAGGGGAAGCCTAGAATTTCCACAGGCGCGCTACTGGAGGATTTATGGGTGAAGGACTGTTTCAGCCGCTGCATATTCTGCTGATCGTCGGCATTGCGCTTTTGCTCTTTGGTCCCAGCAAATTCGCTGATCTCGGCAAGGGCTTGGGTGAAGGCATTCGCAACTTCAAATCTGCGGTCAAAGATAAAGAGAAAGACGAAAAAGAGCCAGAGAAAAAGGCGTAGGCTTCGTTTGAAATTTGGTGCTCTACAGCGCGCCGTGCTTCTGCATCATTCGACAGACTAGAGAAACCGGTAATCCCACCACATTGAAATAATCTCCCTCGATGCGCGAAATCCAGCGCGAAGCTCTGCCTTGAATGGCGTAAGCTCCGGCTTTGTCCATAGGTTCGCCGCTCAAGATATAGGATTGGATTTCGGCCTCGCCGAGATCGTTCATGGTAACGGTTGTGGTTTCTGATTGCGCATCTTCGAATGTTTTTTCTTTCTGATTCCCGCCGAGTTGCCTGCCAAGCAGACAAACTCCGGTGATCACTTGGTGAGTCCGGCCGGAGAGCAAGCGCAACATGCGGGCAGCGTCTGCGTTATCGCAGGGCTTGCCCAGTATTTCCGAATCTAAGACGACGATAGTGTCGGCTCCGAGAACGAAATCCTTCGACTGCCGGTCGAATGCCGCGAGAGCTTTTTCTCGTGCCATGCGTTCGGCGAAAGCCCGTGGTGCTTCGTCTTTGTCTGGGTATTTCGGGAATGTCGGTCGGACGCGCCACAAAAGCGATGCCCGCATTGCGCAGAAGCTCCTGGCGGCGCGGAGAAGCTGACGCGAGTACAAGCATGAAAGCTGATTCTAGCCGATAAGGGAAATGCGTTCTCGGATAACGAACGTTTTGTCATCCCGAGCAAAGCGAGGGATCTGGTTCCGCGTTCGCCGCAAAAAACCCAGATCCCTCGCTTTGTCGGGATGACAGGAACAGCAACAACTATCGGTGTCGCTTCGCCGATACTGGAGACGCCAGCGTAATCAGTGCGTGGCGAAGTGATTCGAGAAATGGCTTGCCAGTCGTCTGCAGTTTTCTCTCCAGACGCTCGGTGCAATCGCAGTCACCGCAAGACCAGGGCTCAGAACCGTTCTGATCCCGGCAACGGCTGCGGTCATGCGCATCCTGGACGCGCGTCAATTCGAAATATTGCTCCCAATATTCGCGCTCTTCCTGCAAAGGAGTTGGGCAATAGCAGATCTCGACCCAGCGGGCAGTCTCGTCCGCGCATAGTCTGGCCTCGTGCATGTTTCGCAAGTACTCGCCTCCAGCAACAGAACCTCGCCCCAGAGTTCCATCTTCGATCGCATCGAGCAGGCGCCGTTCGCAGCCGGGCTTGACACGGGCTCTGACTAAATAACGCATAAATTTATTCTACCGTGGCCGCTCCCTTGCGGGAGCCAAAGCGCATAGCATACGCCTGTTAGAATCAAGCATTGACCCCTGCAGCCATGGACGCCGCTTTTCTTCGCAATTTTGCCATAATTGCGCACATTGACCATGGCAAATCCACGCTGGCCGACCGCTTGCTCGAACTAACCGGCTCGCTGACTGCGCGCGAAATGCAGGCCCAGGTGCTCGACTCGATGGATCTCGAACGCGAGCGCGGCATCACCATCAAGGCTCACGCGGTCCGCATGATGTACCAGGCGCAGGATGGTCAGACTTACCAGCTCAACCTGATCGACACTCCCGGCCACGTGGATTTTTCTTACGAAGTCTCTCGGGCGCTGGCATCTTGCGAAGGCGCTTTGCTGGTTGTCGATGCTTCCCAGGGCGTCGAAGCGCAGACCCTTGCGAATGCTTATCTCGCCATCAATCACGGTCTTGAAATAATTCCCGTCATCAATAAGATCGATCTGCCGAGCGCTGACATTCCGCGCACTAAAGAAATGATCGAAGGCGCCGTGGGCCTGGATGCAACCGACGCGGTTCTGATCAGCGCGAAAACCGGGCAAGGCGTGCCGGATGTGTTAGAAGCGATCGTCAAACGCGTCCCGCCGCCTAAGGGAGACCCCGAAAAGCGGCTACAGGCGCTGATTTTCGATTCATGGTTCGATCCCTATCGCGGTGTAATTGTACTGACGCGCGTGTTTCAGGGGACGCTTCGCAAAGGACAAAAAATCCGTTTGATGTGGAACGGACGCGTACTCGACGTGGAAACGCTCGGAGTGCTTACGCCCAAGCCGGTCGAAGTCGACGAACTGCGCGCCGGCGAGGTCGGTTTCCTGATCGCCAATATTAAGAATGTTGCCGACACAAAAATCGGCGACACCATCACCGAAGAAAATAACCCTGCTATTGAGCCTCTGCCCGGTTTTGAAGAGATTAAGCCCATGGTTTTCGCCGGGCTCTATACCGTGGACGCGCACGAGCACACGCAACTGCGCGAGGCTCTCGAGAAATTGCGCCTTAATGATTCATCATTTTTCTTCGAGCCAGAAAGCTCGGTCGCGCTAGGCTTCGGATTCCGTTGCGGCTTCCTTGGCCTGCTGCACATGGAAATTATTCAGGAACGCCTGGAGCGCGAATTTAATCTCGAACTGATTACCACCGCGCCCGGCGTGCGTTACAAGATTTATAAGACCGATGGCGTAATGGTGGAAGTCGATAATCCCTCGCGCTGGCCTGCGCCGAGTGAGATTGCCAAAATCGAAGAGCCGGTGATCCTGGCCACCATCTTGACCAACGAGGAATATGTCGGCGGCATTCTGAAACTAGTCGAAGAGAAGCGCGGCAGACAGAAAACATTTGAATATGTTAGTTCCTCGCGAGTCATGCTGCATTACGAACTGCCTCTCAACGAAATCGTGCTCGATTTTTATGATCGGCTCAAGTCAGTGTCGCGCGGCTACGCCTCGCTCGATTACCATCTGGCTGACTACTGGGAATCGCCCATGGTCAAGATGGATATTCTGGTCGCTGGCGAACCGGTGGACGCGCTTTCCGTAATCGTCCATCGCGACTTCGCCTACGAACGAGGTAAGGCGTTGGTTTCTAAAATGCGGGAACTGATTCCGCGTCAGATGTTCGAGGTGGCAATACAGGCCTCGATTGGCGCCAAAATTATTGCCCGTGAGACCGTGCACGCCATTCGCAAAAACGTTCTCGCCAAATGCTACGGCGGCGACATTACCCGCAAACGCAAACTCCTCGAAAAACAAAAAGAAGGCAAGAAACGCATGAAGCGGATTGGTCGAGTCGATATTCCGCAGGAGGCATTCCTCGCCGTGCTAAAAGTCGGCGAGGACAGCTAAGTGGAGGCGCGGGCGTCTTCGCCTGTGCGGGCCGCAGATCTGACTCTTTACTAGATTGGCGAATGGGAAAAGCGCACGAGCGAGGACGCTCGCGCCTACACTAGATAGTCCCATCTCCCACCAGATAGCCTCGTCACCTGCCAGCGCTTGCGGCTGCTAACTGCGGCACCACCGGAAGAGATCGAATGAGCTGTTGCGTGTAAGGGTGGCTTGGATTCTTAAACAACTCCGCCGTCCTGCGGCACTCCACAATTTCGCCGCGATGCATGACGGCAACGCGATGCGCGATAGTCGCGACCGACAGCAGGTCGTGCGAGATATACAGAATGCTGATGCCGAACTTCGCGCTGAGGCTGGAAAACAGCTGCAGAATTTCCGCCTGAGTGATCAGGTCGAGGGCGCTGGTAGGCTCGTCCGCAATCAACAGGGGCGGCCGATGCAATACTGCCATCGCAATCAGCACGCGTTGCGCCTGACCTACGCTTAGTTGCGACGGAAACCGGCGCAAGAAATCCTGATCTCCGGGCAGACTGACGTTCTGCAGCGCGTCCCGCAAAGCCCGCTGGCACTCTTCTGCCGAGCCTCGCTGATGAACCTTCCAGGCCTCCGCCAACTGAGTGCCAATGCGTAACGCGGGATTCAGCGATGACATGGGACTCTGCAGGATGAGTCCAATTTCTTTTCCGCGAAGAGATCGGACTTCACGTTCGCCAAGCGCCATCAGGTCGCGGCCGTTGAAATGAATCGAGCCGCGCGCCTGCGCTCTCTTCAAATAAAGCAGTTTCAAGATGGCCAGCGCCAGCGTGCTCTTGCCGCAGCCACTTTGCCCGACCAACCCAAGAATTTCCTGTTTGCCCACATCCAGAGCGAGGTCGCGCAGCACTCCGGGCTTGCCAGGATAGTCGACCGAGATTCGCAGTGACAGCAGCGGCGGCGCGTCCATCAATGATTCCTGGCGACCTCGCTGCTCAGTGAGAGTTGATCGATATTCCAATAAACCTGCGGCCGCAGCACCACGGGATGCGCGTTGTGCAGCGCCGGCGATACCGCCGACAGCGCGTTTTTGTTCACGAGGTAGATGAACGGCTCCTGCTCCCAAGCTATTTCCTGCACTTTATCAAAATCTTCTTTGCGTTTTTTCGGGTCGAGTGTCGACGCTTGCGCCCGCATCAGTTTATCGATTTCACCTTCCCACGTGGTCGCCGGAGTTTTCTGGCTTGGGTTCCACTGGTGGCTGTCGGCAGAGCTAAGCCACACCGTCATTTGCGCATCGGGATCAAGTTCGTCGTTCACCATCCCGAGCAGGCAGGCCTCGTAGTCGAACGAATGCGTGATGCGCTCGATCAGCGAGGGGAAATCCAACGTGACCACGTTGAGCTTGATTCCAATCCCTGAAAGATCCTGCTGGATCATGGTCGCCATGCGTTCGCGGGCTTTGTTCCCTGCATTAGTGATCACTGAAAACTCGACCGCATGTCCGTCGCGATCGCGCAAGGTGCCGTCTTTAAGATTGAATCCATCCTGAGCGAGGCGTTGCAGCGCGGATTTCTGATCAAAAGGATGCGCCTGCAATTTCGCATTGAACCAGAATTTATTAGCCGGACTAACCGGGCCCACAGCTGGACGCGCATGCCCACGGAAAACGATGCGCGCGATATCTTCGCGGTTGATGGCTTCGGAAATCGCTCGCCGGAAATTCGTCGAAGTGAACCAGGCTTTCTTATACGCGGGTAACGGCGAATTCGCGACCTGATTGAACCACATCTCTTCGGAATCAAGGGATGCGCCCGCATCGTGCGCCATCGACGGGTCCTGTGCAGCGATCTTGTCGAAATAATCGGCATCCACCGAGTTGATGAAATGAATTTCGCCTCGTGTCAGCCGCAGCATTTCCATGTCGCGGTTCTGCTGAATATCCAGCCGCACTGACTCGATGTACGGCAGTTGGCGGCCTGCGGGATCTTTTTCCCAGTAGTTGGGATTGCGCTTCAAAATCAGGTACGATCCGGCTTTATTTTCGCTGACGTAATAAGGTCCGAGCACTGCCATTTCTTTTTGTGGAGATTGCGCGGACATAATCGCCACTTGATCGAAGAGCCTGTCCAGACCAGCGATCGGCGCGGGGAAAGTGATGCGCACATGGTTCTTCGGCAGAACTTGGGTTTCGATTTTTCCTTGCGACGCTCGGAATGCGTCTCCAGTCGGCGAATGTAGTGAAGGGTCCATCAACTGCTGCATGGTGTAAGCAACGTCGTCCGCCGAAAATGCAGTGCCGTCAGAGAAGCGCAGCCCGCTTCGCAGTTCAAAGGTGATAGTCTTGCCGCCATTCGTGACCTTCCACGACGTCGCAAGCTCCGGCTCAAGCTCCTGGGTAAGGCGGTTGACGCGCACCAGCACTCCGCCAGTTAGATAGCGGATGGTTTCCGAAGCATCATCCGCAGCCAGCAGCGGGTTGAGCGTTTTGGGTTCTGACCGCAAGCAGAAATGCAATTCGCCGCCAGATTGCGCCAGCGCACCAAGCGCGAGCAGCATCGCCAGAAAAGAACTTGTTAACAGTTTTTTCATACCGCCAACTCCTCTTTCGTCAGGACAAGATGAAAACTGCTGACCACCAGAATGAACAGCACGAGTGGCACAAACTGCCATGTTTGGCCGGAGACAGTTGAAAAGCCTTCGAGTTCGCGGAGCAAGCTGCCCCACGAAGGCAAAGGCTCCGCGACGCCTAGTCCCAAAATTCCAAGATTGGCTTCGGTCAAAATAAAAACCGGCACTGAAATCCAGAACTGCGCGTACAACACCGGTTTGAGATTGGGCACGAGATGACGCCAGAACAAGCGGAAACCATCGCTGCCTGAAGCGCGTGCGAGGAGAATAAAATCCGAGCGTGAAAGCGATCGTGCATCTGCGCAGATGATGCGCGCCGCACCGGCCCAGCCCAGGCATCCCAGCATCGCAAAGGTGATCAACACGGAAACAATCGGAGAAACGTTCAGCGGCAAGAGCGCGCGAACCGTAATCAGCAAGAAAAGCCAGGGCAGCGAGAGGAAGAGATCCGTGCCTGCCATCACGAAACGTTCGATTCGTCCGCCCGTGAAACCAGCAACGCCTCCAATAAAAGCCGCCAGCAAGCTTGAGAGTAGCGCCGCCGCGGGAGCCAGCAACAGCGAGACTCGCGTGCCATACAGGACGCGCGAGAAACGGTCGCGACCGAGATCATCGGTGCCCAAGAGATGTTGCCGCGAAGGCGCGGCGTCAGGCTCGTCGCGGAACTGGTGAGCGTACGATGCTGGTGCTATGAAGTTCGCCAGCAAGCATGAGGCGGAAACCGCCAGCAGGAAAACTATCGCTGCTGTTCTCGCCCAGTTCATGCTTCGCTCACGGAAAAAGTCTTGCCCATTAATTCCGAAGCCGAATTGGCCATGAGCGTGACCAATGTGACAATCATCGTCAGATTTGCCAGCAGCGCTACATCGCGGCCCAGCGCGGCTTTCCACGCCAGTTGGCCGATGCCCGGCATGTCACACAGCGCTTCCATCGGAATCGCCGCAGTGAAAGCGAAACTGACCGTAACTCCGAGCAGAGCCAGAAGCTGCGGACCTGCGGTTGGAAGAATGTGCCAAACCAGCACGCGCATATTGCCTAACCCTTTAGCTCGCGCGGTCAGAACATGCGGCAATGCCGAACTTCGGCCCAGCAGATTGCGCGAATAACGAAATACCTTGGGAAAAATAATCAGGCCGAGCAACAATCGCGTCGGCGCTTGCGCCAGCACAAAAAGCAGCGCGAGCACGGCCGCGGGCAGGCATAGCAAAACTCCGACCAGCAAACTGCCAAGCAGATCGAGATACCAAGCCCTCGACATCACGACGGCGACCGCCAGCAGAAATCCGGCAGTCCATCCCAGAACCATCCCGGCTGCCACGGACTTCAGCGTCTCAGGCAAACGTTCCGCTACCAGTTGCCGAACCGGACGTTGCAGCGTCCGCGAAACTCCCAGGTCGCCATGCAGAAGGCGGCTCAAATAACGAAAATAAAAAGTGAAAAGATTGGCGTCCTCGGCGCGGGTTTCGCGCAGCGCCTGAATACTCTGGGCGCTGAGGCGCGAGTCCAACTCCTCTTCGTCGACCCCGAAGCCTGGCGAAAAACGCACCAACGTCGCTCCCAGAAAACCGCCGATGAGGACGGTGATCAGAATCTTGGCGACGAGTTTTGGGAAAGCGGATCGCGTATCGATACCTCGGCAGCGGCAATACTGGTTTCAAGCAGAAATCTTATCTATTGTAGTTAGGTAAGTTGCGTGACAACAATTACTTACGCGACAAGCAGCAAACCAAAGTAACGCAGAGATTCGGCGAAGTCTTGTGTTTCCCCGCCCGGACAGCTCAACACGGCAGTTCCCAACCTTCGTCTTTCATCCTCTGGTTGGTCCACTCCTGCAGCTCTTTATAAACCGCGGGATCTATGACCACGAAGGTCGCTCCGGCTCTACCGTCGAGATCCGCCCAGACGATTTGCACCTTGGCCTCGATGCGGGATTGGCTATTGGGCAGGGTGAAACTGATGTCCATTAGCCCTTCGGATCGGCGAGGGTCAGGCAATCCTTCCAGGCCCATGCCGCCGACGCTGAGATTTACTGCCGTCACCAGCGACTCATGTCCCTGGCTGTCTTTCAGCATTACCGGAACGTTCAGTTTGGCGCGGAAGAATTTCTTCTGCTTTACGCTGAGCGCGCCCAGCGCTCGACTTTTATCGCCTGGAGCCGGAGTGATTTTGTACTCGCCTAGCTTCCGGCTTAGCGTTCTGCGCGAAATCCCAAGTTGCTCGGCCGCTTTGGCGCGATGGCCTCCGGTATTTTCGAGGGCCTTCAGAACCATCTGTCTTTCCATGTCTTGCAGATCGCCAGAGGGCACTGGAATATTTGTCGTTTGCTCCTCCGCCGAAAGTTCCGCGGTCACGTCGGAGGCGCCAATCTCAGGCCCCGGCGCGAGCATGGCAACTTTGGCGATTATGTTTCGCAGCTCGCGTACGTTGCCTGGCCACGAATGCGATTGCAGGACGCGCAACGCATCCGGGCTGAAGTGCAGGGTCGGCGATTTCAGACGAAGAAAATGTTCGGCTAAGGCGAGAACATCTTCCGTCCGCTCGCGCAACGGCGGAACCCGCAGTTGAAACTGACTGAGGCGATGAAACAAATCTTTGCGGAAACGGCCTTCGCGCACTGCGGCTTCGAGATCCTGGTTAGTGGCGGCGACGATGCGCACGTCCACGGTGATCTTGCGATGCCCTCCGAGCCGGTAGTACGGAGCGCCATCCAGCACGCGCAGGAGCTTCACCTGAATATGAGATGGCAGTTCGCCAATTTCATCCAGAAACAGAGTTCCTTTGTCGGCTAACTCGAAAAGTCCGGGCTTGGAAGTGTCAGCGCCGCTGAAGGCGCCTTTTTCGTAGCCGAACAGTTCGCTTTCGACCAGGTGCTCGGGGAGAGCGGCGCAGTTGATGTCGATCCAGGGCTTGCCATTGCGATAGGAAAATTCGTGAATGCTGCAGGCGATCAGCTCTTTGCCAGTGCCGGTTTCCCCAGTAATCAGGACGGTTTCGGTGTGTCCGGCCACGCGCTCAACCATGGCCATGAAACGCTGCATCGAGGGACTAGCCACGATGAATGCCGTCCCATGGATTTCGCGTTGAACCGCCGCCCCAGCTTGCACTGCGTCCCCCACCGGCTACGGGAATACATCTTTTACGACAGCACGCTGCTGCCGCGCTCGATTTCCAAGCCGGACCAAAGAAAAACCTAGCACAGCGTGGGGAGATGTTATCGGTAACCCAGGGCTCCGGCGGTGACGAAGGTAATCGGGCTTCGGGAGCGCGAGGTCGGACTATTCTCGATGGTTTTAGCAGGAAAGTGGTTCTCGGTGATCAATGTCACTTCGTCGAGTGAGAATCGTCACAGCATAGAGATGGATGACGCTCGAAAATGGGACCATGGCGTCAAAGGTCGCCGGGGAGGGGGTACCATGTCCGATGATAAGCGCGACATCCTTGAGACTCTTAAGTTCGAACTTGCATTTCTGGAGCAAGGTGGATATGGACGTTCGGTGCACACTCCGCGCACGCCTACCAGGACTTTTCAAGATTCTCTCTCCTGCATTAATTTTGGTGAACCGATGCGGCCGCATCCGTGCAGCGAATGTTTTCTCACCGACTTTGTTCCCCCGAACGCCCAGGAGTGCGGAGGTGCCCTGTCACCATATTCCTCTGAATCCGGAGGGAGAGACTGCGGAGACGCTGGCGGAAAATCAGCTTAAGTTGGAAGAGGCTTTGGAGAATTGGCTGCGTGCAACCATTCGCCGCATCGAACAGGAACGCGCCGTGGCAGCAGCGCCGAAGCGCACTTCAGAACTTTAGGATTTCTGCGTAGGAACTGGCGTTACTACGACCGGTATTTGTGTAGGCGCGGGCGTCTTCGCCCGTGCGGCCGTCAGATTAAGCGTTGGCTACGAAAATATCTGTCTGCGAATGACAAAAAAGAGCACGAGCGATGACGCTCGCGCCTACACGGGTTTAAGGAGAGGCTCATGAGTGCAACATATGCAGCAGCACTTGTTCGACGACGTTCTGCTGCGTATCTGGTATCTTATGTTCGCTCTGGGTTGCGAGGTTATAACGTTACCCTGGATCGCCTCGGCTGCAGGCGATCCAGGGTGGGTTTGGCGCAAAATCTCAAACTTCAAGGCACGGTGAGGTTGATGGTTTGGTCTCCATAAGCGCCGGTGCTATCCCATGCGCGCACCAGCACATCGTGCCATCCGAAGCTTATCGGCAAATACACATTTAGGGGACTGCCGCTGTTTACTTGGAAAGCGTTTATCGAATCTATGTAAACAACCCATCCGGTTATGGTGTTAGCGGATGATGCTGCGGCTTGAATGTTCACAGGCGAACTCACGGAAGCGTCATTCAATGGAGTCCTGACGTTCACGGCAACCGGGCTCACCTTCAGCGTAACGATCTGGTCACCGTATGCTCCGGAAGAATCCCAAGCCCGAACCAGTACGGCGTGGCTGCCTACGCCAGCGTTTATATTGGTGCGTATTGCGTTCACTGCGCCGGCCTTATAGACAAGTGTTTCGTCGAGATAGACACACCATCGAGTGATGGTGTGGCCAGCAGTCGGGCTCGCCGAGGCTTGGAGATTTATTGGAGAAATGACGTTGGAAACTGGTGGCGGCGTCGAGATGGTCACCGCCGGCTTGTCCACGATCGTCAGATTCAGGGTTTGATCCCCGTATGCGCCTGACGTGTCCCATGAGCGCACCAGCACTGAGTGCACGCCGAGAGTCATGGCGACGTCAGTGTTAATTGTAGTCACCGCGCCGGCAGTAGAGACTCGGTTCCCATCGACATAAATCCCCCATCCGCTAATGCTATGACCAGCTGTGGGCGAAGCTGATGCCTGAATGTTGACAGGTGTGCCTACGGTCGTAGCATTGCTCGGGCGTGAAAACCGTAACGAATGGATTCAATGTCCCCACGGTCAACGAAAAGGTTTGATCGCCATAGGCTCCAGAAGTGTCCCAAGCACGTACCATCACGGTATGCGTTCCGTTACTCATGTTCAGGCTTGGATCAATCTGAGTAACTGCTCCCGCCTGGTAAACCGGCACATTATCGACGTAGACGTACCATCCGGATATTGTGTGTCCCGCAGTCGGTACGGCAGATGACTGAACTCTGACCGGAGAAGTAACAAACGCGCCGTCGCCTGGTGCACTAATCGTGACTACCGGCTTGCTCGAGGTGGTAAAAAAATCGGACATGTCGGCAGCCGTAGCCGCGGCTCCCGGATAGGTTGTAATTTGAAGCGCGTCAAGGATGGTGCGCAACGTGTTCTCATGCTTGTACAGAATGTTTGAAACCGTGTGCGGCACTACTTTTGGGCCGATAACTCCGGTATAGACCGCCGCTCCGCAACCGTTATCTGTGCCGCCGGCACATTCATCGAAAGTTACGAAAATCAAGCCGTCGCCACCGGGCTGAAAGTCAGGCAGACCTAGAATCGGGGTCAGGGTGGTTTGTAGGAATTGGTCGGCTGCTCCTAACTGCTGACCCTCGGTACACGTTGTAAAGCCAACGGGACAATCATGAGCATCGTGATTCCCATCGGGAGCAATGATCATGAATCGAGGCAGCGTCCCATTTGCCTCGTCGATCGCGAGCTGCGAAAAATCAACGACGTTACTCGCCGATCCATCTACGTCATTTAAGACCTCGGCATACCACGTCGCTGCGTTGTGACGTCGGTAATAAGAAGTGTTGTTAGCATTGTCCGGAGTAGTAAGTGTTCCGCCGGCGGCGGCGTATGATTGCGCGTAAACCCTCCACGAAATTCCGGCAAGATTCATTTCGCGGAAAATATTGTCATCGGTAATTGGATCTGTAGTAGTTGTATTCGGGTAGTAACAGTCATTCCCATTGCAGTAAAAGTTATGGGTTCCCGGCGGCAAAGTGCAGTTGGCCGAGGACTCGCAGCTTCCCGAGGCTAGCCATAAATAATCCAGCAAGGAGCCCCCATTGTCTGATTTGAAATTACTGGCGTAGCCATTGGCTTCGCCTTGGGACACGAGCCATGGCATGTTAGCCATCACCTCGTCATAACTATGATTTTCATCAATGATAAGAATTACATGTTGCGACACAGGCACTTGAGCAAACCCTGCGAGGCTAGGGAGCACCAGCATGGCAGCGATGGAAATAAACCATTGCAGTTTTTTCAAAACCATAAGCCTCCTCTAAGCGCAATACTCCCACCCTGTGCAACACACGAATGCGTCCACAGCTTCTAGCAAATAGGAGTTTTCTTGCAATAGCTGCGATCTTAATCCATGCCGAGTCACTCTTAACGACAAACCGATTAACAAATGATGAAATTGTGAAAGGTTGTCCCAAAAGTGAACATCTTTGGTCAACAGTATGTGGGCTGGGTAGTCAAAGGTAGGTAGTCAGTTGTTGTCGGCAGCGCGATAATTTTTCCCAGGCAAACTCTGCCTTCCGTAGTGGGTCAGTTTGAATTCGTAGGATGATCACGCAGCCAAATTCAACCTGATCGATGAGATTTATTGGATAAAAACCGCGCTTGCGGTAGTGGCGGACTGCAACTGCTCTTGAAGGGGCAATGTCACCACGAAGGTTGAGCCTTTGCCCGGCGAGCTCTGGACCGTGATTGATCCTTTATGTTGCTGTACGATCCATTGCGCGATCGCGAGACCGATACCCGCGCCTTTTAAGTCGCGGTTCCTGGCCTTGTCTACCCGATAAAACCGTTCGAAAATCTTTTGCTGTTCTTCGAGGGCGATCCCGATACCAGAGTCGCGCACACGAATGACAACCGAAGAGCCGCTGATATCCAGGCGAAGATCGATTGTTCCAGGCGCAGGCGTGTACTTCATCGCATTGTCCAGCAAAACATTGAGCAGTCGCTGCAGCCCACTCTGATCTCCGAAAATTATGACTTTGTCGTCGGCCACCTCACAGGTGAATGCAACACCCCGCGTGGCCATCAGTTCATGCCATTGTTCTCTGACCTCGCGCACCATAGCCGATAAATTTATGGGCGCAATTCGCAGCGTCTCTCGCCCAGAATCGGCGCGGGCCAGGGATAACAGTTCTTCGATCAGACCTGACGTTCTTTCGGCCTCCAGCAGAATATGGCGCAAGGCTTCGCGATACTCGGCGTCGCCGCGCGATCGTCTAAGGACAATCTCCGCTTCTGTGCGAATCAACGAAATAGGCGTGCGCAACTCGTGCGAGGCATCTGCCGTGAATTGGGTTACTCGGATAAACGCTTGCTCGATGCGCTGCAGCATTTCGTTCAAGGTATCGGACAGGCGTTGCAACTCGTCTCCGGTGGCAAGTTTTTCCAGTCGCTCGCTTAAGTTGGTGGCGTTGATCCTGTGCGCGGTTCTGGTGATTGCGTCCACTGGAGACAAAGCTTTCCGGCTTAACCAGAATCCTCCGTAAGCGGCGGCCAGCAGCAACAGCGGAGCGAACATCAGCAGGTATCCGCGGAACAGGAGCAGTGTTCGGTTTACGGGATCAAGCGGCAGTCCGGTCTGCACTCGAAAAGTACGGCCATTCGCCTGAATTTGTTGCGTGACAAAGCGAAAAGACTTTCCCAGTTGCTCATTGCGATAGAGAGCATGGGTCAAGGTTCCGGGGCCAACTGGCGCCAAAGCATGTTGCCGCAGAAAGTCAGAACGAAAAATCCAGGCGCTATCGTTATCGTCATAGACCTGCAGATAATCGCCGGAATGTTCCAGCACATACGCTTCGGCAACTTCTTCTTGCAACTTGGCAACGGTGGCATTTTTCTTTTGCGCCTGCAGAAAGTTAGTCAGATCATCGATTTGTGCGTGTAGTGAATCGTCGGTGATGCGGTAGAGGCTTCGTCGCGCGAGAAACCACATTCCTGCTCCGAAAATTAATTGGGCGGTGGCGAAGAGCAGCAGATACCACAGTGTGAGGCGAACTCCGATCGAGAGCTTTTTCACAATCAAATCTCCGCCTGCATGATGTATCCAATTCCCCGCACAGTACGGATCAACCGCTCATGACCATGGCTGTCCACCTTGTTGCGCAACAGATGCATGAAGGCATCCAGCGTATTGTCTTCAATTTCCGCTTTGCGTCCCCACACCGACAGGATAAGCATGTCGCGGGGAACGACTCTCCCCGCGTTGCTCATCAGGCGTTCGAGCAAGTTGTATTCAGTGCGCGTGAGGCTGATGGCTTGCCCGGCGCGGCTGACGGAATGCGTGGTTGGATCCAGCCATAGGTCCGCCACATGCAGCTTCGGCGGTTGGCAGGCAGACGCTCTTCGCTTCACCGCTCGCAATCGCAATAGAAGTTCATTGAAGGAGAACGGCTTGGTCATGTAATCGTCCGCACCCAATTCCAGACCGTGCACGATGTCGGGAACCGAATCTTTTGCCGTGAGCATGAGAACGGGTGTGGCATTCTTCTCTTTACGCATTTGTAACGCCAGCTCGAAGCCGCTCATTTTAGGCAGCATCACGTCGAGGATTACTACATCGAATGTCTGCTCGCGCAGGTTGAGCCAGGCCTGATCGCCGTCCGCTGCGCAGAGAACCGTATGTCCCTCTTCCGCCAGACCCCGGCGAAGCAGTTCGAGCATCCGCGTTTCGTCTTCCACGACCAACAGTCTCATAGGCACGATCCGTGACTCAGAAGACAAGCTGCGGACAAGAGTAGAACGTTGACGGGTGGGAAAGCGCAATCTGAAAAAGAATTAATCTTCCTTTAACATCGGCTTCATCACCTCTTCCTAGAATCGGCAACCATAGGAAAAAACAAAGTCATCTCTGCCGAAAAGCTATTGGTCCGGTGGAGTTGATCTGGGAGACCTGTATGCGTTCACGGTACGGCGCACTCGTTACGGTTGCCGGTTTGCTGCTCGCAACTGCGTCGTTGTTCGCGCAAGTGGATCGGGCGGTGCTCGAAGGGACAGTGACGGATCAAACGGGAGCCGCTATTGTCGGCGCAAAAGTGAAAGCCCTGGCGGTAGACACCGGAATTACTGAGGAGCAGCGCACGAATGCCAGAGGCTACTATCGCTTCCCGGGCTTGGCTGTTGGCCGCTATACAGTGAGCACGACTAATGTGGGTTTCAGGACACGCGTAATTGACGATGTCAGGATGGAGGTGGGCCAAACTCGCACTTTGGATGTCAAGCTTGACGTCGGGGCCGTCGCCGAAAAAGTAGAAGTCAAAGCGACCGCAGAACCAGCAGAGCGCACTACTGCAGAGGCGTCCACGGTCATCCGTCAGGACCAGATCGAAAATCTCCCCGACAACGGGCGCGATTGGACCACCCTCTCGTTGCTAGCGCCCTTTGCCCAGGATGATGGTGGCGGCGATCAAAGAACGATTCGCTTTGCAGGTCGCGCACGCGACGACAACAATTTTTCAATCGACGGGGTCGACGCCGGCGGCATTCAGGAACAGGCGCAGAAGTCGCAAACGCGCTTGCAGATCTCTGAGGATGCGATTGAAGAATACCGTGTCGACTCCGCCCTGTATGACGTCGAATATGGAACCCAAGCCGGCGGACAAATCGACGCTGAAACTAAGCACGGAACCAACGACTTCCACGGGACCTTATACGGTTATTTCAGAAACTCAGTTTTCGATGCGCGGAATTTCAACGACTTTGACGTGAACGGAAACCCTTATGTCCCGCCGTTCCGGATGGGGCAGTATGGGATGACGGTTGGCGGGCCGATCGTCAAGAACAAGACTTTCTTTTTCATCAACTACGAAGGATTGCGTCAGTTGCAGTTTAACGGGGAGCAAATCATCGTGCCCGCGGGAGTCTGCTGTGGTGCGTTCTCCGGCACGGGCGAGCCGGGACCGATCACATCAAGCTACCAGCAGTACGTTTTGAACAACGCACCCAGTGGTTTCGAGCCACAACTTTGCACGATCATGCAAGCGTTTCCCTGGCGCGCATCGGTAGGAACAATTAACGGTTGCGCACCGCGTTTCGTCTTCCCCGACGCCGCCTTTCAGTGGCAGGGAAGCACGACCAGTCCAAGCGATCTCAACAATCAGGACCTCCTCACGGTGGGAAGGCAGACGACGATACACGAAGACACCTGGCTGGTACGGATTGACCACAAGATCAGTGACAAAACTCTACTTTACGGCCGGGCGCAGCGTGATATCAGCCTTTGGAACGCGCCGGCTGTTTTCGGTGGGTCCGGGGGTGGGTCAGGGAGCGTTCCCGGGGACAATCAGGCAATCATCAATCATCCGGCAAATTACATGATCGCGCTGCAACACACGTTCACCCCAACCCTGCTCAATGAGGGAAAGTTCTACATCAATCGTTCGCCCTTCCACAACCCGGGAGGGAGCATATTGCCGTTCAATGTCACCAGCAACGATTTCGTCACCCTGAACAACACGAGTACGGATGTCGAAGTGGGATCGACCTTCGGGTTCGTTGACAATCTGACATGGGCTCACGGGCGGCACGCGTTCAAGGCCGGCATGGAATATCGGCGGGTTCGGCTGAATCAGGGGCAGACCTCAAACAATGTTCTTACGTTCGGGGACGACTATTCGATAGCGCAGGCCTCGCTGAGCAATATCAACTATATCGCCCCCTGGTGCTGCCACGGTCTGCGCCGCAACTTCCTTATGCCGTATTTCCAGGATGAATGGAAAGTTACCCCGACTTTCACGCTGACGGCTGGGGTGCGATATGACTATTACGGCCAAGCCCACGAGGCGACCAACCGTACCACCGTCTTTGACCTTAATGTGTTTCACGGCGTGTGTCTGGGTACCGGTTCATTTAACCTAGCGCCAAGCCCGGGACCGATTAATACCCCGCCTTGCCCAGCCAATCCATCTTTGTACAATCCCAGCTATGTGAACTTTGATCCTCGGTTTGCACTGGCTTGGGCGCCCAGCGCACTGCATGGGAAAACGGTGTTTCGCACAGGTTTTGGCATCTATCATGGCGCAGCGCAGAATGATGATTTGAATGCCGGACTCGAAAGCGACACCTTCCGCATTCTGGTCAACAACTTCAACCCGCCGCCATCTTGTCCGACTCCCTGTCCCAACTTGGAGTCGCAATTTGAGCAGCAGGACCCTACGTTTTCGGGATTGAGCACCGCCAGCAAGCAGGCCAATCACCCGCGGGCATTGCAGCGCCAAGGACGCCGAGATCTCTATGTGGAGACGTGGGGCTTGACCATAGAGCATCAGTTGCCAGCGAGTTTCACCGCTTCGGCCCAATATCTCGGCAGCCACGGCGTGCACCTCTTCTCACGAGGTGCAGTAAATCTGTGCACCGAACCGGTCACGTTTAATCCCGCTGACGGCGACTGCTTCCGGACCTTGGACCCATATTACCCAGCCGGAAACCCTTTCGGTTCCGTCGATTACAAGAGCGACATTGGGGCCAGCAGCTACAATGGCTTGAACTTGTCACTCGAGCGCGTCTTTAAAGACGGTTTCTCTTTCCAGGCTCGGTACACCTGGTCGCACTCGATCAACGATGGGTCAGTCGGCGGAGGAGAATCAACCGGACCCGAGAATGTGAATTGCCTGTCGTGTGATTACGGTCCCAGCATTTTCGACATTCGTCACAATGTCGCTGTAAATGCTGTGTATGAACTCCCCTTTGGTCCAGGCAAGACCTATCTGAACGATTCGGGCGCCTTGGGCAAAATCGTGGGAGGCTGGCAATTCAGTACCATCGGTGTTTGGCATACCGGACATCCCTTGACCGTGCTGATGGACCTGAGCGGGTCGATCAGCAATCCGTCTTCACCATTCAATGGGCTTCCCTACACCTACCTTCTCCCCGACGGCAATGACCAGACCAACCAGCGGCCGGATATTATTCCAGGAATTCCGCTCACCCTTCCGGGCGCGGGACACAATGGTGTGCCTCTCATTAACGCGGCCGCTTTTCAGGCCCCACCAGTCGATGCGAATGGAAATTTTCTTCGCTTCGGCGATGAATCCAACGGCATGATTCGGGCTCTCGATAGCTGGCAGATCGATATGGCACTAACCAAGGAAACAAAACTTACAGAGCGCGTGGCAATGGAGTTTGCCGTGCAAGCATTCAACATTTTGAACCACGTTCAATTGGGCGATCCCGGACAACTCACGCTCAGCTACGCTCCCGGGATCAGGTCCAACGAATCTGACGGCTCCCGGCAACTTTGGAATTATCAGCAGCACGGTGAACTTCAACAACAACAACGACAACGCCGCGTCTCCGAACACCGGCACCGGTCTGCCGCGGCAACTGCAGTTCATGGTGCGCTTCAAATTCTGATTGCGGTTTCAGTAGATTTCAGGGACTTCTTTAGAGCCTTGACGAAGGATGACTTATGCTCAATCGTGTGCTCTATCGCTCAACTCTTTTGATTCTGAGTTGCACCTTTCTGGTAGCTGCCGCTGGCGCCGCCGAATACTCCGTCACCAAGAAAATCCCCATTCCCGGGCAGGGCAGTTGGGACTATCTCACGATTGACGAGGCCAGCCCGCCGCCTCTACGTTTCTCACGGAACCAGGGTCGAAGTGCTCGACGTGGACTCAGGCGCGATTGTCGGCAAAATCGAAAACACTCTGGGCGTGCATGGAATTGCCATCGCGGCGGACGTCGGCCGCGGATTTGTCAGCAACGGGCAGTCCTCCACGGTCACGATCTTCGATTTGAAAACGCTGAAGACGATTGCGGAAGTGCCCACCGGGAAAAAGCCGGATGCCATCATCTATGATCCTGCGACCTCGAGGGTTTTCGCCTTCAACGGCGGCAGTAACAGCGCGACCGCGATCGAAGCCAAGGACGGAAAAGTTGCCGGTACGATTGATCTTGGGGGTGGTCCCGAATTTGCGGCCGCGGACGGCAGCGGCTACGTCTACAATAACCTCGAGGACGAAAGTCTGGTGCTAAAGATCAACTCGCGAACATTGAAAGTCGAGCAGCGCTGGCCCACCGCGCCTTGTGCGTCGCCCTCAAGCATGGCGATCGACCGCGCGAATCACAGATTGTTTCTCGGCTGCCGCAGCAAAGTCATGGCCGTGATGAATGCGGACACGGGTCACGTGATCACTACGCTTCCCATAGGCGACCACGTCGATGCCACCGCTTTCGATGTTGAAACGCGGCTAATTTTCAACTCCAACGGCGAAGGCACTGTCACCGTCATTCACCAGGAAACTCCAGACAAATACTCCATGGTCGAAACCGTGAAGACTTTACCTCGCGCTAAAACCTCGGCGCTCGATCCCAAAACTCACCAATTATTTTTGTCGACGGCTGAGTCGGGCCAGTTTGAAGTGCTGGTAGTGGGAAAATAGATATCAATGAAGACTTGGCAGAGATTGTCGATTGTCCTAATTGTTCTTGACTGCGCGGCCTGCACGCGTTCTCACTCGCAGATGCCGCCGCAAACCCAACCGGTCGCGCTGCAATTGCAACTAAGCACTCCGTTTCGCTTCGTCGCCTACGGAGATTCGCGCTTCCATGATCCCAAAGATACGGAAGCGGCGAACCCTGCGGTACGCCAGGCGCTGGTGCAAGCGATCGCGGAAGTTAAGCCTGCATTTATCTCCTTCAGCGGAGACATCGTTTACAACGGCTACGATGCGAATGACTGGAAGGTCTGGGACAACGAGACCAGCATTTGGCGCGAGAAACAGATTCCGGTCTATCCGGCTCTCGGCAATCACGATCTGCATGGAAACGAAAATGATGCGCTCGCGAACTATTTCCAGCGCTTCCCGGATTTGAAAAATAGCCGCTATTATTCTGTACGCGCGGCTAACATCTTGATGCTTGTGCTCGACAGTTCGCTCGACGAAGTCGCCGGCCCGCAAGGAAAATGGTTGACGCAAGCGCTCGATACGCTGCCTGGAGACGTGGATTTCGTCTTTATCGTTCTCCACCATCCGCCTTATACGAGCTCGTCCGATGAAAAGAAGTTCGGAGGAGGACACTCATCTCGCTCGACTGAGCAAGCGCTGGCGAACGAGTTGGAAGCGCGGCAGAAAAACTTGCGCGCCCGGATTGTTGTTTTCTCCGGACACGTGCACAACTACGAGCGCCACGAGCATGGCGGTGTCACCTATTTTGTTTTAGGCGGAGCCGGAGCTCATGCCTATCCGATTGAACGCGCGCCAACCGATCCGTTCCAAAGCAAAGAGATCAACTACCACTATCTGCTGCTCGAAGTGGACCGCGGCCATTTGAAGGCCACCATGAATCGCCTCGACCTCAGCACCGGCAAGGCTACCTGGACGCAGCCCGATTCGATCGAGATCACCGCACCTGCAGCCGCGAGTACCGTGGGTGCACGTTAACGCCGCGTTGTGGGTGGCATCCTTAGAGTAGTTCAGTGGGCAAACTATCGATGGTAGTTCTTGACGAACTCCGGAACTGAATCGGCCACGCGCACTTCTCGTTTCGTAGAATTGGGCAGCGTGACCAGAACCCTTCTGGGATAGTAGTCGTCGCGAGGCCAATCGTAGCTGTACACGAAGACTGCTCCACCGAAAAATTCCTGGCGTATAAGCAATCGTCCCCGGAACCAATTCTGGACCAGCAAACGTCCGTTCTCGTCCGTAATATGAGTCATGAGAACTCCGTCGTACCGGTAATGTCTCTCCCTGCCCGAGGACAGGACCGCGGAGGTTAGCATTCCATCAGCATTGTAATCGTATTGTGCCCAGTGGCCAGCGTCATCCTCCGCCCGCTTGATGCGGGATGAATCGTCATAGGCGAACCTGATCCAGTGTCCGTGCGGCGTCCTGATTTCTTGCAAGTTCCGCCGCGGATCGCGTTTCAATTCCAAGCGATTGCCATTGGCGTCCCGCATCTCGTAAGCCGCGCCTTGGGCCAGACTGCGAGCGTTATAAGATTCAGGAAACAGAATTTCTGAACCGTCCGCGAGCCGGGTTGTCCATCCCTGACCATTCCATCGCGTGGTTGCTTTGTAGAAACAGCTGGAGGTCTCTGTATGCTGAAACACTGAATCCGCGTAGCTCGCGCCCTTGGAAATTCGATCAAAATACAAAAAGTCGGCGTCTTCGAGCACGATCATTTGATACGTATACGGATTTCGCGTGCCGATGGGAGCAACGTCATAAGGATGATTGCAATTGCGTCCAAAAGCGTGCACCGGATTTTGATCCACCCACTCATTCGAAGCATAGGTGCGAGTGAGCGGAACCTTGAAGACATCGTCGAGGAACAGATCGGTCTCGCGCAGGACGAAGTTTCCATAGCGCAAGTCGGCTTCGAACCGGTCGACGGGATCGCCGTGCGTCGTAGGCATGGCGCAACTCCCAAGCTGAGGAACGACGTTGCCAGCATCCACTTGAGCGAACACGCAGGGGAAATCACCGTTGAACCTCGGCGCCGCAGCAACCGTATTGTTGTATTCCGGCACGGCTGCGGATTGGAGATGAACCTCCACGTAGGCATTGGGATCGTATTCCACCACTCGTCCGGATACGAGGTCTACCTTTTCGTGTTGCTTCTCAAAATCTATTTCGAACGTTGTGTAAGTCCACGGGCCTGCGCCCCTGCCACCGACTACGTGTGCTGTCGCATCGCCGTTGGGGCCATGCACGGGAATCGTCAGATGCGCTTCCTTCCAGCCGGTTTCGTCTTGTTTGATTTCTCCTTGCAGTCCGGGTCCGATGGTGATTGGCACCCCAATCAGCCGTACGACGTCAACGTTGGCGTTCATCCGCGCCACTGCGTCCCTGGCAACGGCTGCACGCTGGGTCTGTCGCGATCTTTGGACGCTGATCAAGACGCCGACGCTAACAACAAGACACGCCGCAAGCAAACTGAAGAGGACGGTCTTGCGGTGCGAGTACGGTATCTCTTTGGAATGGCCGCAAAGCGGACAAACGCCCCCTTTCTTGACGGCATCCTTAAGAGAAGTATCGAGGATTTGGTCAACGGTTGCGTTGACCTGCTCTTGGGAAGGATCGACCTCAACTCCGCATCCGCGACAATTCATTTGCGTCTCCCCGTTGAACCCTGTGAGCGAGGGCGACTGATTCACCAACTTATGACGGACACATCATAAGCCAGCACTGGTCCAGCATTCTACGTTACTTTTACAGACATTCCCGCTAGCCGCTATATTTCAGCGGGCAGGTTGAGATCTCTGGGCGAGAAAATCGTCGCGGCACTGTTTCGCGGCGGAGAGCAACTCTGCGAACTCGGGCGTGCCTCGGAGCTTCGTCCACATGGAATCGTTCTGCAAACCCGTGTAGGCGCAAAAGTGCCCGGCGATCGCACTTTTAATCAGTTGCACGGCCGCATCTTTTTGCCCGCAAAAGAGAAGGTCGCCTGCAACAACGTAACGGGGTTCGGGGTCGGGATCGGCAAGTCTCGTGGCCACCTCGTCCCGGGCAAGCGGCGCCACATCGGGAGACGACGGGTTTTCAATGCACCTGGCTACCATCCGGAAGAGCGGCTGATCTTGGAGTTTTTCGGCGTTTTCCTTTGCCTGCGCCACTTTTCCATCGCGAATGTAATGCCGCATCATGTTGTTAGTCGACCATGCTGACCCAGCATCGAGCTGAAGAAAATCCACCGCGCGCGCGTAGTTGCCTAGTTGATCGAAGGTGAACGAACAGGAGCGCAAGCCAAAGTTTCCGGGATCGAGAGCCAGGGCGGCATCACATTCGTGGGCGGATTCCTCGACGGCTCCTCCATAGCGAAGGACATACGAGAGAGCGAAGTGGGCTCCCGCATCCTTGGGATGCTGCTCCACCAGTGCCTTCGCGTCCTGGTACGCCTTGGCCAATTGACCTTGCTCGACTCGGTTTGTGATCAGCCAGGCAATGGCAAAAATGTAGTTGGGATCAAGGGAGATAGCCCGTTCCAAGGCGGCATCCGAGCGCTGGCGCATGGCCTCGCCGCCATTCGAATATGCCGCATCGTAATGGTAGCGCAGTCCGAGAGAGCCCCAAGCAGGCGCGTAGCTCGGGTCGAGCCCCACGGCGCGCTCCAGCATGGCGATAGCGTCCTTGTTAGGAAGCGGATCGTGCGGCACCGCGATACTGCGGAGGTAGAGATCGTAAGCCTCTTCATTCTTCGGATGCGTGCCAGCGTCGCCGGAATCGGCTCCAACACCAAGCGCGGGGACCAGTCCCTGACGAACTTTCGCCGTAATCTGGCTGCGCATGGCAATCATGTCGGGAGCGGCGACGGTCATGGTGTCGCGCCACAGCGTACGGTTGTCGCCAACGTCAACGGCTTCCAAAGTGATCTGAATCTGGTCGCCCTGTTTCATGTAGTGCCCAGTGACGACGTCGGTTACATGCATGGCCTTGCCGGCTTCCTGCAAATCGACCGTCGGAGAATCGTATTTGCTGGTGGTGGCGAATGGCCGGATGGAGAGCGAGCGAACGTAGCTGAGTGAAGTTGCGATTTCGTCAGCCAGCGCCAGGCGCAGGAAATCTACATCCTTGTCGGCGCCCAGGTTCTGCAGCGGAAGAACGGCGACCGTTCTTTGGTTGGCATTCACGACCGCAGGCGTAGAGCGCTGTTTGACGAACCACAACACACCGGCGAGCAATATCACTGCCACGACTATTGCTGCCGCGATCTTTCCATAGGAATGTTTCTGTACCGACGCCGTGAGCACTTCCTCCGATGACACAGCACCCGATGACGAAGGTGTAGCTACAGCGGGCGAGGAGCCCGAGCCCGACGGCTGCGGTTGCGCCGCAAGCACACCGCTTTCCTGCATCGCAGATACGGCTCCCGAACCGCCGGCTGCGCCAGGCCGAGAATCCGTTTCGCGCTTCAGACGCTTCAGGTCGGTGCGCATGTCTGCGGCGTGCTGGTAGCGCAGATCGCGATCTTTTTCGAGAGCCTTGTCAATGATGTCTTCGAGCTTCGGCGGCAGGTCGGGATTTAGGCGAATCGCGGGAACGGGATCACTTGCCAGAATTTCATGACAAATCACTCCCGAGCTTTCCCCGCGAAAAGGCAAGACTCCAGCTGCCATCTCATAGAGTACCGAGCCGAAAGAAAACAAATCGCTGCGCGCGTCGAGTTCTTTCGCCCTCACTTGCTCGGGAGACATATACGCGACCGTGCCGAGCGTAGAGCCGGGACTGGTCAGGTGTTCGTCGCTAGCCGCGGTTGCCTGTAATGTTGCGCCCGCGGTTTCGAGCGCTCTGGTTGCTGCCTGCGTCACCTTTGCCAGTCCAAAGTCGAGAATTTTGGCGTGTCCGCGCTTGGTCAGAAAAATGTTGGCAGGCTTAATGTCACGGTGCACGATGCCCTCCGCGTGGGCAGCATCCAGCGCGTCGGCGATCTCGATGGCAACGCTTAGCAGAACTTCGTTCTCCATGGGCTTGCCGGCGATGCGATGCTTGAGCGTCACGCCATCCAGAAACTCCATGACAATAAAAGGACGGCCATCCTGCTGCCCGATCTCATAGATAGTGCAAATATTGGGATGGTTCAGGGCCGAAGCCGCCTGCGCTTCCCGCTGGAAGCGAGCCAGGGCTTGAGGATTCTCGGCGAAATCATCAGGCAAAAACTTCAAAGCCACAAACCGATGGAGGCTTAGGTCCTCAGCCTTGTAGACAACGCCCATACCGCCGCCGCCCAATTTTTCGACGATGCGGTAGTGCGAAATGGTCTGCCCGATCAATGGAGGATGCCAGCCTTTTGTGGTTGCCTCATCTTACGGAGGGTTACCTTGCGAGTCAACGAGACCTTGGGGTTAACGGAAGACAGTTACTTGCAGCAGCGATAACCATTTCGCTGCATTTTTTTCGGTGCTCACGATATTGAAGGTTTGCAAGAATTCTTTTGGTCACTGGAGCACCCCGATTGAAGAATCCAGGCGTAGTCTTTTTCCAGATGGCTGCGCTCGATGACATAGATGGTGTCAATCCGCAAGTACCCCAAGTGCGCCACCGCTGCCGGCGTGGCCTTCGGGCCGGAGCCGATGGGTTCGGTGGTGTCTAGGCGCTGGGCATGCAGCCAGATTCTGCGGGCCTGGACGGAAGTGAGTTGGATGAGAGGGCCAGCCGCAAGCCTTCCAAGCGCGTTCTGGAGCTGGCGTTCTACAAGGGTTTGGTGACGATCAGTCAGCGGGTCGGAATACGGTGATGCAGTGACGGCGGATATGCGCTCCGCACATGAGAAAGTCGTAAGATTAGCGATGCCGAAGTCGTTGAACTGATTTCCGCATGATTTCGTCTTCGCTAACTTATTGAAAAGAT
>CAVYQB010000022.1:0-111450 GCA_963770465.1 uncultured Acidobacteriota bacterium | reverse complement strand
GCAATTGTCTCGGTCAGCGTCAATGTAATTATCTCGGCCTGTTCTTTCTCGGTGAACTTGATTTCGCTCATTGCGCGCCTCCGTTGGTGCTGCCTGCGAACGTAGCGTTCACTTTGTCCCGAGTTGCTTGGCTCCGTGATGGCTTCAGGTAACGCATTGTGCTTGCCAAGTCTTTGTGACCGAGCCAGAGCTGAACTGTGCTCAAATCAATGCCTGCCCAGAGATGCCATGTCGCGAATGTTGCGCGGAACTTGTGAAGCCAAAATTCATCTTGGTCGAGTCCTGCGCGCTCGGCGCATGCTTTCAAGCAGTCGAGAAAATCCAACTTGGGTCGGCAGCCAGCAGTCGGGAAAATCAGCGGACATCCCTTGGTCGCCTTTGCCTTCCACGCCCTTAAACTATCGACCAGCGTCTCAGGCACAGGAATCGTTCGCTCGCGATAAGCCTTCGGCGTCCATAGGTATTCAGGCTTGTGTGACACTCGCACTGTGGCAGCTACCAGATTCACATCTTTCCAACAGCAATACATCACTTCCTGCTCGCGCATCCCAGTCATCAGGAAGAACTCAAACCACAGACGCTCTTCAGCATCGCAGGCCGCGAACAGCGTATCCAGTTCGGCCTGCTCGTAGACCTCAGTCTCCTCCTCGGTGTACTGCGGCCAATCTTCCTTCTTGACGATTTTTTCAGTAATTCCCTGCGACCGCAGAAAACCCAACACGTTTGAAAATTTGTTGTGGACGGACCTAGGAGCTTGGTTCTTCTCGTCTCGCAAGAATGCCGAGAACTTCAACAGGTCTCTGCGGTCGATGTCTTCCAGATAAGGCTTGTTGCAGGATTCGAGGAAGTATTCAAGAGCGGTTGAGTACGCCGAGTGGGTCTTGTGTTTCTTGTTCAGCTTAATGTCGGCAAGGTATTCGGTAACCGCTGCTGCGAGCGATCGACGACCATTGCCGGAACCGTCCTGCGGCTGTTCAGTAACTGCTACTCCATGGTTGGCCGCATTGAGTTCGGCCTCCTTACGTGACTGCTCGAATGCCGCATCCTGCGCTTCCTTGCCCACGCTTTTCCTGACAAGCTTCTTGCCCTCATACCAACTGATGTAATACGCGCCTTCGGAATGACGTTCTTCCTTCCCGTTAACGATTACCACGTCTGGGCGTACGCGCCCGTTGGCGGCCATCACTGCCAGACAATAGCGTGGCCCTTTGGGGGTCTGAATGAGTTTGCTGAGGTGTACGGTTCGATTTGCCATTGCATCTCCAGAGTAATAAGAGTGTGCAATAGTAGGAACCGTATCTGCTAGATTACAAAGGTAATGGCGGAGAGGGAGGGATTCGAACCCCCGATACCCTTTCGGGTATGCCGGTTTTCAAGACCGGTGCCATCAACCACTCGGCCACCTCTCCGGGGTTTTGAAATCTTACAACCGCAGCTCTTTTTTCAGCGGATTTGCTGTGGGCACGCAGCGATTGGATGTTTCTAAAACCTTACTGCACTCTTCAAAACTGCCGCTGCGACTTTTCACTTAGTCAATTTTCCGCTGGCTCTATAGTTTACATTGCACCACTAGAAAACGGTTCAGCGTTAGGGGTATTCTGACACTAGAGATGTGTTTCTGCCAATGCTGGTAGCCTTGGGCGCGTGAGGTTTCATGAAATTCGATTTTCAATCTTCTCTCCGTTGCTTCCTATTTTCTTTCATGGTTTGTGTGGCTTCAGGATTCGCATTGGGGCAGGGGCAAAGCGCGGCTGACACCTCGACCGGGGATGAAAACCAATCCTGGACAGCCACAACCCAGCAACAACTACCCAGCAATTTAAATCCGACGAGGACATCTGAAACCTATACCCAGGCTGGCGGGCGCACTGTCGACAATCAAAGTATCGAGACCTTGGGAACTGATGGGCACTATTCGCCCTACCTGGATGTGCAAAAGGAAACCGTGAAAGTCGATTCGAACACGGTGCGAACCATCGAGCGCAGTTATGGCAGAGATTCCGATGGGCGCAAAACTTTGGTTCAGGTAACTGAAGAGGAGAAGCGCAACTTGCCGGGAGGTGAAGTCAAGGTCACGCGCTCAACTTCTGATCCTGACGCTAATGGTGCTTTGCAACTTGTTCAGCGCGAAGTTCAGGACGTTCGGCAAATCAGTCCCACGGTGCAGGAGACAAAGAGCACGTTTCTTACGCCGTCATCGAATGGTGGTTTAACTGCTTCCGAGCAGACTACGGAACGCGAAACCAAGACGAGCGACCATAGTGTGGAGTTTCACAAATCTACTTTGTTGCCTGATTCCAATGGCAACTGGCAAGTGAACGAAGTTCGACAAGGGACAATTAAGGACGACGGCAAGAATCGCACCAAAGAAGAGAGCGTGCTGCGGCCGGGGACTGACGGCAACCTATCCGTGGTTCAGCGGACGGTAAGTAAGGAATCGCAAAATACCTCCGGAGAGAAACGCGCTACAGTTGAAACTTATGCGAACGATCCCGTATCTCCAGCGGACGGTTTGCGCCTGGAGCAGCGGGTGATAACGGTTCATCGCAAGGGCGATGACGGTGTGCAATCCACCGATAAACAAATTGAGCAACGAAACCCGGGGCAGCCTAGCGATGGCTTGCGGGTCACGGAACAGGCGATTGATATTGTGCGACCCGGAGCTAGCGGTACAACCCGCGAGACGCAGACGATTCGGTCGCTGGATTCGAATGAGGAGCTTGGAGTGGTGTCAGTTGACACTCGCAAACAAGAGAACGCCCCAGCGGTTCAGGTTGACATAGCTCCGGCCAAGACGCAGGCAGCAGGCCCTGGCCATTAGCCAGCTTCGAGCCTGGGAGGGCAGGATGCCGGCCTACTAAAGTTCGGCTACTTCGTCACTACTCCGCAGGCAATGCGATCACCAGAGTTTCCCGACGGATCAGTCTTCATGTCGTCTTCTTTGGCATGAATGATCAGCGCTGTTCCACCATTGCTGAAGAGCGAATGGCTATCGCTGCCATCTTTCAGATTGACGTCAGCGTCACTGAGTTTCATTGTGGCTTTTCCGTCTGCCTTGACGGTGAGGTTCAGCATATCGCCAGCGTGATGGCCTTCGGGACTTTGCAGGCCGTGCTTTTTGCCGTCTGGATTGAAGTGCGGACCAGCGGACTTAAAGTCGGGACCATCGCACTTGGCATTCTGATGAAAGTGGATACCGTGCGTGCCCGCAGGCAGATCATGCAGCTTTATCTCGAGTACGACGCCTGCGCCCTTCGCGCCGCTTTTACTTTCCGACAATGTGATCGTGCCCACGCTCTTGCCCTGGGCATCTTTCATTTCAACCACCGTTTTGGCTGCGCTGGTGAGCGAGCAGAAAACGATGATCAACGATACCGCAGCGATGAACAGTTGTTGGTGTTTCATGGCCCCGAATTATAACCAAGCCGAGTCCGGTGCGCTATTTGATCTGCGTAGGAAGAACGACTGTTCCGGGCAGCGCAATTTGGTGACATTGGCTGACGTATCAAGAAAGAAAACGCCGACACCCAACAATTACCGGCGCCGGCGTCGCTAAGCCTGATGGGGAACTCTACTGCTTAACTGCTGTAGCTTGGGTGGTGGTTCCGTGCAGCTTGTCTTCGAAAACGAGTTTTGCGGTCTTGCCGTCGGGCGCGAGCGTCATTTTCGAGACGCTGATTACTTTATCTCCGCGCTTGTCGGTTTCAACCAAAGTATTCTTGCCCATCATTTTCACCGAGACTCCATCGGTTCCGGGATCACCTTTGTAGGGCGCGTTCGTTCCATCCAACTTTGCCGTGTAGGATTGCCCGGTCGGCGCCGTCATGGTCAATTCGTTCCCGCTAACTTTGTACGTGAATGTAGTTCCATTGTCGGACACAGTATCGAATTTTGAGATTCGCCATGAACCAGAAACAGCATTCGATCCGGCGGGGCCTTTGGCCACGCGGCTTTCCTCGCCCTTGCCAGTGACTGGCTCGGCGTTGCTGTTACTGCTGTCGGTGTATTCGAACGTGAGTGTGTTGCCGTCCGGCGAGACCGTCGTCTTCGAGGTTGTGACCGTCTTGCCATTCTTCTTGTCGGTTTCCTCGATCTCGTGGTCGCTAATGACCTTGATCGCCGCCGTGTCGTAATAAGGATGTCCTGTAACGGTCTGGTCTGTCCCGTCCGCTTTTATTTTGACGGGCGGAACGCACGTCTTACATTCGTAACTGCCATTTTGCAGCAGGTAGACGTCAGGCTTCTTGGGAAATTGTGCGCTGTTCAAGTCAACCTTCCACGTTCCATCGAAGCCGCTCTGGGCGAGCATGAACGCCGGCGCGAGCACTAACATCAGCGATGCAGCAAGAAAAAGTTTCTTCATGAGGCGTCCTCCATCGGTCTGAACCGAGATTTTTGAACTTCAGTAACCGCAGAATTGTACGCCTATTTGCGATTTGAAATGCGTTCAGTTCACCACTGAGACACAGAGCCACAGAGAAGTTTAGAAAGGTTTTAACATTCTACGTTTTCTCTGTGGCTCTGTGTCTCTGTGGTAACAGTTTCCCCTGCAAAAATTGCTGGGGACGATGCGGATCACAATTGTTCAACGATCCTATGCAGTTTCTTCGCAATTTCGTCGGGATTGTGATCCGCAAATTTTACCGGCGTACCGATCTTTACCTTTACTTGTCCGGGCCGAGCGAATTTTCTTTCTGCTTGCTTCACTTCGAATAGTCCATCGATGCGCATGGGAACTATTGGGACTCGCAGATTGTTCGCCAACAGGCCGATACCGCTACGGAAGGGAAGCATTTTTCCGTCCCTAGTGTGACGGCCTTCAGGGAACACGAGGATGCTATAGCCGCGATCGACAGATTCTCCGGCGTAGTCGAAGCTTTCACGAAATCCGGCTGCGCGCGGCAAGGGAAAAAGATTTAGCAACGACACTCCGAGGATCCACTTCACGCGATCGTAGGCTGCTCGAAATTTCCCTCGGGTTGCTGGTGGAGTACGCAACTTCTCGAGCGCCTCACCACCAGTCGCGATCGCCAGCTTATGCCGTAGACGGGCCGGCAGCGCGGTGAGCACGAAGCCGGGGTCAATGTCTCCGATGTGATTGCATACCACGAGCACCGGCCCACGCACTCCTCGTAAATTCTGCCGGCCTTCTACATACGGCCAACCCAAAAGAAATACTGCGGGACGCAGCAACAGGTAGTGGACGGCAAGGCGGATCCACGTAACCGGCCAACGCTGTACCCAGCGCGGATAGTGGTAAGGCGTTCGCTGAGGAAGCTTGCCATGCAACATGTTTTCCAGTTCGCCAACCGTAGTCACATTGGCGAATCGGGTTTCGCTGAGATCGATCTGATAGCGATCTTCGAGTGCGCTCAGCAATTCAACGCGATCAAGCGAGCTGAGATTTAATTCGGATTCGAGATTCGTTTGCGACGAAAGTCGCGCGGGCGCTCGCCCGGTGATCCGTCCAATCAATTCCGCGAGCGGACTCGAAGGCATGTGATTGGAAGGTTCCTGGGACAACTGGGCTCGTACCGCTTTCTGAATCTCGCTCCTCAGCGGCTTCTGGGTTGAGGTGCGGGGAAAATCTTCCTCCGGCCAAACGACCCAGGTGTTCACGCGCTGATATTCAGCCAACGATTCGTTGGCACGAGTGATGACAGGCTCGGGATTGGCCGCGCTATCGCGCAGGATGATTGCGGCGCAAGGTTCCGCGTTGCCATTGCGGGGCAATGCGATCACTACAGCATCTTTCACCTCGGGCTGGCGGCGCAGAGCGGCTTCGAGATCGTCGGGATAGACGTTCATGCCCGCGGGAGTGACGATGACGTCTTTCTTTCTTCCCTTGAAGTAAAGATTACCTGCAGAGTCAAGTTCTCCGACGTCGCCCGTACGATACCATCCGTCCTCAGCAGCGACGGGGTGAAGCTCGGTTCCACTCCAGTAGCCGGCGGCTACTCCGCCTCCACGAACCAGAATTTCTCCATCCGGCGCGAGTTTGATTTCGCGTCCGGCGAGCACTTTTCCGATTGAGCCTTTGCCCAGACGAAAAGGGTGGTTCACGCTTATGAGCGACGTAGTTTCGGTGAGGCCGTAGCCTTGAATCGCGGCATAGCCGAGGCGTCCCCAGAATTCTTCGGTATCGCGATCAAGAGCGGCGCCGCCGCAGATGAAGGCCCAGAATTTCCATCCGAACTGGCGATGGATGCGCCGGAAAATCCACCAGCGGTGCAGGAAGTGTTTGCCCTCGGAAGTCCGAAACTTTTCGCGAAATTGTTTGAGCTGGCCTGCATCTTCGAGATCACGTTCGATCTTCTCTTTAAGCGATTGCAGCACACGCGGCACCGCGACCAGTACGGAAACACGGTGCTTGCGGATGGTTCCGATTATTTCTGCTGGTCTGAATGTGTCGTGGAATATCACTGTACCGCCCATCAATTGCGGCAGGAAAATTCCGAGGAACTGCCCAAAGACGTGGCTGAGCGGCAACAGGTTCAAGAAGCGAACCGGATGCACCCATCGTTCGTACTTGGAATAGTGGCGAATCTCGGCCTCGAGCGGTGCAATATTTGCGAGAACATTGCCATGTGTGATCAAGACTCCCTTTGGCTCAGCGGTAGTCCCGGAGGTGAATACGATCTCGAGCGGATCCGCCGAACCAATTTCAGCAGCGGCATACGCTGTCGGCGAATGTGCTGCCAGCGCCTGGGGCAAGTCATCCAACGTCAGCGGAGGAATTCCCTGCTGCACATGCGCCTGGGAGCACACCATTAACTTCGCGCCGACTTGCTGGTGCACCCGCAACGCAAAATCGTTGGTGGCAACATCGTCCATGGGGACGACTACCACGCCGCGCAGGGCGCATCCGAGAAACACTGTTACCCACTCGGCTGAATTCGGACCCCATAGCAGGATGCGGTCGCCCTTTGTAATCGCTCGCGCATCCAGTTCGCGGGCAAATTGAAAAGTCGCGCCAGCCACCTGCTGATACGACCAGCGCACAGTCCGGTATCCGCGGCGCTGCACGTAAGCAGTCTCTGACCCTCGTTGCAGGAAAGCACCGACGTAGTCAGCAATTGAGCGCTCCACGTAACTGATGTTAGCGCCTTATCGCTTGGGAGGGAGAATCAGATGCCTGTGGCGAGAAAATGCAGAAGCTGCCGGAATGGACCGAGAGAAAGCTAGGCAGCTTTCATCTGATATTGAATTTGTCGCTTCTTATGCTCGAATTCGGCAGTCTTTTTGTCTTCGCTTTCGATTACCCAGTTCAATTCCCCGCCAATTAAAATGGCGAGCCCCGTCATATAAAGCCACAACATAAGAATTATGACCGCGCCGAGAGAACCGTAGGTCGCGCTGTAACTATTGAAAAAGTGCAGGTACACGCGGAAACCCAGAGATGAGACTAACCAGAGCACAACTCCAACGACCGCTCCCGGAGTCACCCAGAACCACTTTCTCTCCTCAAGATTAGGAGCGAAGTAGTACACGACGGAGAACGAGAGGAACATGGCGGCGAATGTCACAGGCCACTGCAGAATCTTCCACGCGATTTCGAATGCGTGTCCCAAGCCAACGTGCATGGCGATCACTTGCCCAATCTTTCCGCCATACAACACGAGAATCAACGCAATAATAATGAGGCCGGCAAGACTCAACGTTAGTCCGACCACGGTAAGTTTCTGTTTCCACCAGGGCCGCGTTTCGGTAAGTCGGTAGATTACATTCAGCGAAACCACAACGGCGCCCATACCGCCGGAAGCCGCCCAGAGAGCGCCCAGAATTCCCGCAGCCAGCTTGAGTCCGCTGCTCGATTTAAACGTTTGGCTGACAACGGTGCGAATCAGATCAGACGCCGAACCGGGCGCGAGCCGTCCGAGGCCAAGAACGATGCTGTCTCGCAATTGCGATCCTGGCCCGGCGAAAACGCCGACCAGCGACAACAGGAAAAGAATCATGGGGAATAGTGCGAGAAGAAAATAATAAGACAACGAGGCGGATCGGGTGGACAATTCGTCCTGCCCCATTTTTTTGAATGCGAACTGGGTCAGTCTGAGCGGGGTAAGGCCACCAAGTTTCCACAGCGATGGCATACTGATCAGGCTGCCTTCACGCGCTGACTGCTGTGTGAGGTTCGACTCAACTCGCTGGCCAAAGTTACCATCGCGCCTTGAGCAAGGAAGAATTTCTTCTCCGGGTCGTCGCGGAAAGCCAGGAACTCCGGCATAGTCGCGGCCATGGTCGCCAAACCCAGGTCGATTTCAAGATGCGTGGCAAAACCAATTACCGGTTTCACTCCCCCCGGATAGTCAGTGAGTAAATCGACCGCTAACTCCGCGCCGCCGCAAATGAGACTCGCTACCGCTGCCCGTTTGTTGCGTTTCCAAAACCACAAGCCGCTCATCAGGAACATGCCTACCGTAATGTAATCCACGATAGCGTGACCACAGGAAGCGGTTTCGCCAGTATCTTCGCGGCGCGGTTCAATATCGGCATTCGTCCTCTTTCTCAGTTGATAGTCACTTTTAATTGCGGGTAAACATTCCGGCAAAACCATACCCAGAGAGCAAACCCACCAATCCCAGCACTACGGACGCTCCCAACATATGCTGCCGCGCATTTCGCGGAATATCCAGTTTCTCGCGAGCAGCTGCGATCTTCGCCTCCACTTCGGATCTCAACTCCATCGCAGTTCTATGAAGCTGATTCCTTTGTTCCAAAGCACGCAATTCCAAATTTTCGACTGGTTGTGTGTTCATACCTGATTTTTCACCTCAGCTTGAATCCAGATTTTGTCGCCTTTAAGCACCTCAATAGTCCTTTGCGGCAATAATGTCGTCATTTCGAGTTCACGTTTGGCAAAGTAAAGAGCGATACCGCCGAACACAGTCCAGGCGAAAGCCACGATGAGAAAAGCAAAGAACCAACGATAAGGATTCTCTTGAAATGCCACTACCACCAAACTCACCAATGCCAGAGTGAATAACAAATAGGCCGTTGCCAGCAGTAAAGCTCCCAAGGCCCCGAGCGGCGCTGCGGCCTTAAGGATTTTTCCTTTCTCCTGAAGTTCGGTTTTCAGCAGTTCGATTCTTGTGTCCAGAAAGTCCAGCAGCTCAACTTTCATTTCCGCCAATGTGCCGGCTAGGGTGCGGCCATTTTTAATCTCGGTGTTCATAATGACTCGACCTCCAAATTCTTATGGCCATTCCGAGTACAAAGGCGCCAGCGGTAATGCCGTATAAGACTTCCACCGGATGTTCATTTTTGATCTCCACGGCGCGTTTCCGCACAAGCTTGGCAATGCTGCGGGACTGGTCAACGGCGTAGATGCAGGCATCAGTCGCCACGACCCGTGCCTGGTCAAGCTTCGGACGGAGCGACCGCACGGCGTCGCGCGACAGCGTGACTTACTTGTTCTTCCAAACTTTCGATTCTGCTGGTCGGCTGAAACTGCGTCTCGTGCGGGCTGATCGACGATCCCGCCGTCAAGGGCACTACTTTGGCCGGACCGCGGACGGTCTCAACCGGTTCCAATTTTCCGATGGGTTGCGCCATATGGCTGGCTCCGAAGGGGACAGTTTTGCCCCTTGATCTGTATCGACGGTACGCCTGTGGCCGGGGAGGCTCTATCCGGTCGTTCCTGTAAATGACAGAAAGAAAATGCCCACGATAAGCGCGGTTGACTTCAGGCTGAAGCAATCGGTTCGGCTGTATATGCGCGAAACCGAAAATGGGCACCGAAAATCTACAACAAGGTTGGTACGTAAAATGGTAGGCCCGAATGGACTCGAACCATCGACCTCTTCCGTGTCAAGGAAGCGCTCTAACCAGACTGAGCTACGGGCCTGCAAGGCAAACGGTTGCGTTTTCAATTCTAATGGCGGCGGGTGATTCCGGCAACGTGGGGTCTCGAGGTAAGTTCGAAATCACGGGCGGAGAATTCTTGGCACTCTCGCTGGATCACGAGGCGGCTAGAGAGTCAGTTGCCGAATCACACGGCAGTTAACTATGCTTAAGTCGTATAATCTCTCCAGTGATCACGGTTTCCAAAGAGGACTATCTTAAGGCAATTCTTGCGGCAGAGAGCGAGGGCGAGACTGTCATCTCGGCTACGCTTGCCCACTGGCTGTCGGTTTCGCCACCTGCGGTCACTATGGCTCTTCGTCGGTTGAAAAAAGACGGACTGGTGCGAGTGCAAGGCGACGGGCACGTCGGGTTGACCCCAGCGGGACGCAAGATCGCGCGGCGGCTTACTCTCCGTCATCACCTCATCGAACGGATGCTGTCTGAGATTTTCGGGATGGAATGGTATCGGGTCCACGACGAGGCGGAGCGATTGGAGCACGCCGTTTCCCCCGATTTCGAAGCCAGACTGCTGGCCAAGTTGGGCCGCGGCGGCGCCTGTCCGCATGGCAATTTAAGCGAACTGGAGAGCCCTGGCAGCCGCCGTCGGCGGGGATTGGTGCTGCTGGCCAATGCCGAAGCTGAAAATGACTACGTGGTCAGCGGAATTTACGAGAGAGACCGGCACCTGCTGGAGTTTCTCGAAGGGCGCGGCATTCGTCCCGGTGCGCGAGTCCATGTGGCGGGGCGAAACTACGATCAAACGCTGACGCTCGCGACCGATGCGGGGACGGTTGCGCTTGGCCATTCTGCGGCTGAGAAGGTGTGGGTGACAGGCGAGTCAGCACATCAGATTCCTCGGCGACCCAAATCATAGCCTTACCCTGAGACATTTAACCGTAGTTTACCCTCTAATGTATACTCAGGCTAATTGATTTCGCCATGAGTGTGGGTTCACAACCGCCACGGACCGACCGTATCGCGAACGCAGCCGAGACCGTCGTAATCACGCACGAAGACGTCGATCGGGCGCATGATCGTGTTCGTGTCTCCGCCGCACGAGCGCGGCGCGGGTTTTTCTCCAACGCGCGCTTGCTGTGGTTGCTTGTCGGACCTGGAGTTTTGGTGATGCTGGGCGAGAACGACGGGCCCAGCATGCTTTCCTACGCGGCCACCGGCGCAAAGTTTGGCGTCGGATTTTTCATTCCCTTCGTTGTGCTGACGTTTTGCATGGCGATTGTTGTACAAGAGATGACCGTGCGTCTTGGCGCTGCGACGCACCGGGGACATGCCGAATTGATTTTTGACCGCTTCGGGCCGTTCTGGGGCTGGTTTTCGATGATCGATCTGGCCATCGGAAACTTTCTCACTTTAATTACCGAATTTATTGCCATACGCGCTGGACTGGGATTCTTCGGCGTGCCGCCGTGGTTGGCGGTCCTAATTGCGCTTGTCATCTTGTATGCGGCCCTGATGAGCCATCGTTATTGGACGTGGGAACGCATCACGCTTGCTGCAGCGGCATTCAATCTCGTGTTTATTCCGGTGGCGCTGATGACCCATCCGAATTGGCATGGGGTGGGCCACTCTTTGATTACGTGGCAGCCGCTCCCCGGTTTCAATAGGGACACGTTGCTTATCGTACTGGCCGACATCGGGGCGACGGTCACTCCGTGGATGCTTTTCTTCCAGCAAAGCGCAACCGTAGATAAAGGTCTCACCACCAAAGACATTCGTTTTGGCCGCATCGATACCGTACTGGGAGCGGCATTGGCGACTGCGGCGGCTGTCGCCACCATTCTCGCTACGGCGCCGTTGTTTGCTCACCAGATGACCGCCGACAACTTTCAGGCGGCCGAATTTGCGCAGGCTTTGCAGCCGCTCATCGGCCGCTTCGGCGCTTCATTGTTCGCTCTCGGCATGGTCGAGGCGGGAATTGTGGCCTCCATTACTATTTCAACTTCATCGGCCTACGCGTTCGGAGAGGTCACTCACAAACCGCATAGCCTCAATCTGCCCATCGGACAAGGCAAATCTTTTTATTCGGTACTGACGCTCTGCGCAGTGGCTGCGGCGGCCATCGTGCTCATTCCGGGGCTGCCGCTGGTCTACGTAGTTTTACTGGTTAACGTGGTTGCAGTTTTGGCGATGCCGCCGGCCCTCGTGTTTCTCTTCCTGCTGGTGAACGACAAAGAAATTATGGGCGACCTGGTCAGCCCCCTGTGGGCAAACATATTATCCGCGGGCGTTGTACTTGTTCTGGTCCTCGCCGGTGTGTTGTTCGGCGTCAGTGTTATTGCGCCAAACATTTTCGCGGTGCTAGGCGGAAAGTAGGAAACGTGAAAAGACAAACAGAAGACGAAAGAGTTCTGCTCAACGTCTCGGATCTCAGTTCAGATAATAGTTGGGTTCTATCCTCGCTCGAACACGATCAACTGGTGCGGGCAAAGAAACATCCTATTCCCAGGCGACACCTGAAGGGTGCAGAACTTGTAGTACTGTGGGGGCTTCGAATCTATCTTTTGTTTATGATGGCAGTGGTTTTTTATCAGATCTGGACTGCCCGCTAGGGTGGCAACGGTCAGTCCACTGGAGTAGAATTCATTGGGGCTTCAAGGATGGGTCAGTGTTATGGCAATGAAGCGGCTTTTGCAGTGTGCACTTTGTACAGGTGCTTTCTTGGTATTCGGTTTCACCTCGGTTAACTCCCTAGCTCAGTCCACGTCAGATGATTCCGTAGCTCAGTCTCCGACCTCCGACACAACTACTGGGCTTTCGAAGCTGAATCACATCATCTTTTTCGCGCAGGAAAACCGTTCGTTTGATCATTACTTCGGCGAGATGCGCCAATATTGGGCGGACAATGGGTATTCCGATGAATCTTTCGACGGCTTGCCGCAATTCAATCCGTCGTCAGGGCCACCGCCGCATTACGGACCGCCCCCGACCAACCCTGGCTGTGACCCCAAAGATCCGCCACCCGATCAATGCAAGATCGACTCCAACAGTCCTAAGGTCGAATCGTACCAACTGATCACGCAGTGCATTGAAAACCCGAGTCCTTCATGGAACGAGGCGCACGTAGACTGGAACTATTATGCGCAAACGGGCAAGGAGCCAGCCAACCTGGATGGTTTTGTTTATACGTCCGGACACGATGGCAGGGTGGTCGACTACTACGATAAAGATGGGATCCGCGCCATGGGATATTACGACGGAACCGATCTCAACTATTACTATTTTATGGCTTCGAATTTTGCCACGTCGGACCGGTGGTTCAATCCAGGAATGTTCCGGACTCATCCCAACCGCGAATATCTGGTAGCCGGTACTTCGCAGGGGGATGTCTATCCAATAGGCACCGACAGCGGGGATAAAGATTTGCTGACCGCGACGACTATCTTCCAGGAACTCCAAGCCAAGAATGTGAGCTGGAAGATTTACGTTAACCCCACGAACACTGGCTGCAAAGGACCTCCATACGAGCCAGCCTGTTTGCTGCAGACCAGTTACATCAAATATTTCGAGTGGGGACAAACCATCCCTACGAAGTATCCCAAGAACATCGGCACCATCGGGATTGCGAATTCTGATTTCGAGAACGATTTGAAGAACAATACTTTGCCCGCAGTTGTACAGATTGAGCCAGCGACTGATGCGGGATTCGACGAACATCCCTCCACTTCAGATTCAAGTCCAAACCGCGCCCAGGAGGGAGCGCTGTATGTTTCCGAGATTATTAATTCCGTGATGGCCAGTTCATCGTGGAAGAGTTCAGCTTTCATCTTTACCTACGACGAATTCGGAGGACTTTTTGACCACGTTTCACCGCAGCCGGCGGTAAGTCCGGATGGCATTAAGCCCAAAGATTTTCTGCCCGGAGATATTTGCACCACCAGCACCGGACCGACTTGTGACTTTGTGTATACGGGATATAGGGTGCCGCTCATTGTGATTTCGCCGTACACCAAGAAGCACTATGTTTCGCACACCGTGGCTGACAACACGGCGATTCTTAAATTGATCGAAACCCGTTTCAACCTTGCTTCCTTAACCAAGCGGGACGCGGCGCAGATGAATATGACGGAATTTTTCGATTTCGCGCATCCGTCGTGGATGACTCCGCCGACGCCGCCGGTACAGAACACGAGCGCTCCTTGCTATCTCGACAAATTGCCGTAGGCAATTCGCCGAGGCAGGCTGTTACACAGTTCGAGCAGATAGCACGGTTGCGGAAAAACATAGACAGAAAGAGCCCGCCGTGGAGGGGGTCCGGCGGGCTCGAAGACGAACATGGGCTCTTCTTCAGGCGCCCAGTTCTCGCTTTTTAAGTATTGTGTCGCTTTCGTGTGAAGAAGGTAATTACACAGATGGCGAATCTCACGTGCATTAAGTCAGGCAGGCTTCACGTTCGTGTGAAAAGACTTTACTAGAGTTTAGGCTTGGTGTGAGGGATTCCCAGTTTCTCAGCCATTCTTACCAACTCGGGCAAAGAGTCCGCACCCATCTTTCGCATGAGTTGGCCACGATGGACTTTAACCGTGGTTTCGCTGGTTCCAATCTCGGCGGCGATTTGCTTGTTGAGAAGGCCAGAAACTACTTGTGGCAGCACCTCTCGCTCCCGCGGCGTCAGCCATTCATAGCGATCTCGCAGTGTGGCAATTTCCTTCTCTTGTTGGCGTCTGCTCTGTGTCGCGCTCGATGGCGACGTGAATCGCATCCAGCAAATCTTGCTCATGCCATGGCTTGGTCAGGAACTCCACGGCTCCGGCTTTCATGGCGCGAACTGACATGGGAATGTCAGCCGTGGCCGGTAATAAAGATAATCGGAATGGAAATCTTTGGACTCAGCCAGCTTGCTGCTGGAAATCGAGCCCACTGATTCCTGGCAATCGGACATCGAGGATCAGGCAGCTGGGCACGTCGGCACGTTTCGCTTGCAGAAATTCCTGCGCTGAGCTGAAAGTTTCGACCCTGATAGCCGACGGAGCGGATGAGACTGTCGAGCGCTTTGCGGACAGCTGCGTTGTCGTCGATGACGAACACGATGGATTGCGCTTCCGTCATGGCTATGCTGCCTTGGGCAAGATCACTTGAAAAACTGCCCCGTGCGAAGGCCCGGGCTCAGCCCGCAAGCGGCCGCCGTGAGCTTCGACGATGGAACGGCTAATCGACAGTCCCATTCCAATTCCGTCGGGCTTGGTAGTGAAGAAGGAATCGAAGATATGGGATGCGTGTTTGGCATCGAGTCCCCTGCCGGAATCCTGAACCTCGACCAGCACGCCCTCCGCGTCTCTTGCGGACTTGATGAGCAGGGTTCTGGGCCGGTCCTTGATCGTAAGCATGGCGTCGATGGCGTTCATGATCAAATTCAGCATCACCTGCTGCAACTGGACCCGGTCCGCGAGCACGGTGGGAACCTCAGGCGACAGCTCAGTATGTACGGCGACACCGCCTACGGTGAGCTCCTTGTGGGCCAAGGCTAATACCTCTCGGATGACTTCATTCACATCCAGCGGCCGCAGCTCGGGTGGTGCCTTCCTCAGCAGCGCTCGAATCCTCTTGATCACGCCGCTAGCCCGATTGGCTTCATTCATGGCGTTGGTCATGGCTTGCCGCGCTTCGGCCAGATTGGGCGGCTGTAGAGCGAGCCAGTGCAGGGAGGCGCTGGCGTTGGTGGCCACCGCCGCCAAGGGCTGGTTGATTTCATGAGCGATCGATGCGGTTAACTCACCCATGGTCGCGATGCGAGCCACCCGGGCTAGCGCGGCCTGCGACTCCTGCAGTGCCTCTTCCGCTCGCTTGCGCTCGGTGATGTCGGTGGCGAAGACGGATAGGCCCTCGGGCGCGGGGTAAAAACGGTTCTCCCACCAGGTGTTGGTGGCGGGATAGTGGAAATCGACGACGACCGGGATGCGTTCCTTCATCGCGCGCCGATATTGGCGTTCCAATTCCGTACCGATGATATCCGGATACAGTTCCCACACGGTGTGGCCCAGAATCTGTTCGCGCGGGCGCGCCATCGCAAGCACCGCAGCCCGGTTTACGTAAAGGTAATGCCAGCCCCGATCGAGAAGAATGTGGGTATCGGCCATGCTGTCAAGGACGGACTCGGTGCGCGTCTGGGCCTGCCGCAGTTGCTCCTCCGCCCGTTTGCGCTCCCTGATGTCGCGCGCGACCACCTCAATAGCCGGAGACCCTTTCCAGGTAATAGGAATCCCCGCCGACTCGACCTCTACGAACGACCCGTCGAGCGCGACCAGAGCGCACTCCATGGGGGAAGACGCTGTTCCTGTCTGGTAACAATGTTGGATTCGCTGCCTTATGAAGTCCCGGTAGTCGGGATGAACAATCTCCAAGATGCCTTTACCGACGAGTTGCTCTGGCTGCTGCGCGCCCAGCAATCTCATGCCGAAGGGATTGACAAAAACGATTTTGTTTTCGCTATGAACGTACAGCGCGTCGGGGAGTGCCTCCACCAGCCTCCGAAATCTCTCTTCAGTTTCCGCAAGCTCCTCGTTGACGGCTGTCAGTTGGCTGGTTCTTTCGGCAACCCGGCGCTCCAGGTCTTGGTTGAGCCGCTCGAATTCCACACTCGCCCGCCTGTCCACAGACGATGTCACCATGGCGGCCACGAGCACGATCAAGGTCACAATAGCAATTGCATTATTGCCAACGGCGGAGATGCTCACGGCATGGGAAAGATCCGGAGGCGAGGCGGGGATGAAACTTGCGGCAGCCATTCCGGTGTAATGCATCGCGGAGACGGCGGCTCCCATCACGATGGCGCTGCCAAGCCTTCGCGGAACAGTCCATCTGGTCTCCTCTCGTAGATCGAATGCCATCAACAGCGCAATTAAAGAAAACAAGACTGCAAGCAAGAGGGAACAGATAACTAGAAGCGGGGAGTACGTGGTGATGGCAGGCATTCTCATTGCGGCCATGCCGATGTAGTGCAGGCCGGCGATGCCGGCGCCCATAATGACACTGCCGTTCAAGGCTTCGCGCCAGCCCATCTTCTCGCGGCTCGCCACATACAGCGCGACCGCGGAGGCGAAGATGGCCACCGAGAGTGCTGCCAGAATTGTTGGCCAGTGGTACTCGACGGGGACGGGCAGGTGGAAGGCCAGCATCCCCTTGAAGTGCATCGCCCAAATGCCGATGCCCATCGCAATGGCGCCACCGCTCAACCAGGCCAGGCGAATCCGGCCCCTGGCGGCGGTTACGCGTCCGGTAAGGTCGAGCGCGGCATACGACGCAGCGATGGCTATCAGGACCGAGCGAGCCACCTCGCTGTAGTCGTAGTAACCGGTCATCGGCGCGATCGCGGAGACGGTCATGAGAATGTCCCCGGGGCCCGTTTGGACGCGGCTCCAAACTTAAAACGCAAGACTATCGCATCGACTTGCCAGTATTCATGAACTGGCTCAAAGCTTTGACAACACGAATCCTTCGAGTCGCTTCAGGCTTTTAGCAGCCAATCAACCAGCAAACGGTGATTCTTCGCGTACAGCTTAATTTGTCCGCAATCTTCACATATACCCGCCGAGACCGTCCCTGAATATATGGGACCATCAACATCGTCCGGGCGGACGAAATCCAACTTCACCAAAGTGCTTACCACTTTGGAATGCTGGCATTTGTCCGGAGCCATCTTTCCCCCCTCGGGCAACCGGTTTCATACCGCATGCTCGTTGTTTACGGCGCCAGTTGAAGCCGAGCAATCGAATCAACTGAATAAATAATTCCGGCTAATCTACACCTAATAACTGGCTTGTCAAGGCTTTCTTGCGCTTTAACTTTATTTTCGAAGGAAGTTTAGCAGTTTAAAGGGCCAGATTGGCAGGGCATTCTGCGCTTTGCGAGTCTAAATTAGCGTTCAAGGGTATCGCCGAAATCTAAACCTTCGTAAGGCTTTCTATGCAAATCGAAAAGCCATGTGCACGAACGCAGCATAGATTCTCACCCTTCTCGATGCTACTTTCATATACGCAATGTTCGAACTAATACTGCAAAGCCCTCCCTCAAGGCTCATCATCAAGTCCCGTGAGGGTGATATGAACGACGAACGCTCAAAATCTAGCCTGGATGAGATCATAGGCGACACGCCGCAGCTCAAACAAATGCTTCAGTTGGCAATGAAAGCGGCTGGTACCGACGCTCCCGTGCTGATCCTCGGGGAAGCGGGATCAGGTAAACGGTTGATCGCACGAGCCGTGCATCGTATAAGCGCCAGGAGACACGAGGGTTTCGTCACGGTTAACTGCGCGGCGCTGGGGGAGAATAGCCTGGGGCCATACATATTCGGAGGCGGGGATGAAGTTGAGAAACCGCGGCCAGCTTGAGGTGGCCAATAAAGGCATACTTTTCTTGAACGAAATCGCGCTCACTCCGCTCCGCTGTTCAGACCAAACTGCTTCGCCTGCTGGAACGCCGCGAATTTGAGCGAGTGGGCAGTGCGCACACTATTCCAGCGAATGTGCGCCTGATTGTTAGCACCAAATACGATCTTGGGGAGCGAGTCGCTGAAGGAACGTTTCACGAGGATCTGTATAATCAGCTGAATATCTTTCCCATCAGGGTTCCACCGCTGCGCGAACGGCGTGACGACATTCCCTTACTGGCAAACTACTTCGTGCAACGGTTCGCTCGCCGCATGAATAAGACAATCGACTCGATCCCCAATGAGACTATGAGCACTCTGGTTAACTCTGACTGGCCGGGCAACATAAGACAGTTAGAAAATCTGATCGAGCGCGCGGTAGTTCTGGCCGAGGGTTCGGCATTGCGAATTCCCCCCAGATTGATGCAGCTACAGTCATAGTCACAGGCGAGTTAGCCCTTGAGGTCGCTCGGCGTGCCGGCGTCTCTCCGACGGGGTTCGACCGAAAGCAACTTTCGCCAGCCGCTGTTTGTCACAGCAAAAATTCTTGACTCCGTCTATTCTATGGAGCCCGGCATTCTCGGCTCTCACCGAGGAACGGCGCGCAGGATTTTGACGGAGACCAACTCTATGACGAGAAGCGACGGCTGCGTCGGTACTATACTGATCGCTTTCCTTTGGGGATGTCTCGCGTCCGCGGCGTACGCACAGATGGCGGATCCGAATACGGTTCAGAAAGGTGCGCCTGTGGCGACACATGCAAATGGAACATTTGAAGTGAAATTGGAACCTTTGGCTGCTGATGACAAGGCGGAGGGCACGACGCTGAGCAAAATGTCCATCGACAAACATTTCCACGGTGATCTCGAAGGCACCAGTAAAGGCGAGATGCTCAGCGCCATGACGGATGTGAAGGGATCGGCTGGATACGTCGCGATGGAACGGGTTACGGGGACGCTCAAAGGCCGCACCGGCAGCTTTGTACTGCAACATAGCGCCACCATGACGCGGGGTGTGCCCGAACTGAGCATTACAGTCGTACCAGATTCGGCCAGCGGCCAGTTGGTAGGCCTTACCGGCAAGATGGAAATCAAGATTAACGAAGGAAAGCATTCGTACGACTTCGAGTACACGCTACCCGCAGCGCCCTAACTACCGTCCCAGCCACGATCGCTCGACGGGAGGCCCGGACGAGGCGTCCGGCTACGTGACTCTTCCTGACGTCAGACTACGAATTCGCTCGCAGAACGACTAAACTAGTTAGTTGGCAAGCTGTGCCCTTCCGGCTGAGTTCTGCGCGGCGAGGCATCTATTTTTCTCAGGAAGGCAATTTTTATGAATAGCTTTGGCAGCCGTTCCACCCTTCGTGTTTCCGGCCACGATTACGAAATTTATCGCATCGACGCACTCGATAAGCAGGGGATTTCCACCTCGCATCTGCCTTTCTCACTGCGGATTCTTTTGGAGAACCTGTTGCGCACCGAAGACGGGCGCAGCGTGACCAAAGAAGATATTCGAGCGCTGGCAGCCTGGAACAGCAAATCGAAGCCGGATAAAGAAATTGCTTTTACGCCGAGCCGCGTCTTGATGCAGGATTTCACCGGAGTGCCGGCGGTCGTGGATCTTGCCGCCATGCGCGACGCCATGCAAAAGCTCTCCGGCGATCCCGCGTTGATCAATCCCTTACAGCCGGCCGAGTTGGTCATCGATCACTCGGTGCAAGTCGATGAATTTGGCACTCCGCAAGCCTTTCAGCTAAATGCTGAACTTGAATTCCTGCGCAACAAAGAGCGCTACGGATTTCTGCGCTGGGGACAAACTGCTTTTCGGAACCTGGCAATTGTTCCACCGGATACGGGTATCGTGCATCAGGTCAATCTGGAGTTTCTCGCCCGCGTTGTCTATGTGAACGATTCGAATGGCAAGCGTGTGGCGTATCCCGATACGCTCGTCGGGCACAGATTCGCACACCACGATGATTAACGGCCTCGGCGTGCTGGGCTGGGGTGTGGGCGGAATCGAAGCCGAGGCGGCGATGTTGGGTCAGGCTGTCTCTATGCTGATTCCGCAAGTGGTTGGCGTAAAGCTAACCGGCAAATTGCGGGAGGGCGCGACCGCTACGGATCTGGTATTGACCGTCACCGAAATGTTGCGTAAGCATGGCGTGGTCGGAAAATTCGTCGAGTATTTTGGACCTGGCCTGCAGGAGTTGCCGCTTGCCGATCGTGCAACCATCGCCAACATGTCTCCGGAATACGGCGCCACTTGCGGAATTTTCCCCGTTGACAAAGAAACGCTCACCTACTTGCGGTTGACGGGGCGCTCGGACGAACAAATCGCTTTGGTTGAGGCTTACTGCCGCGAGCAGGGATTATTCCACGACGAGAAAACCGCTGAGGCGCAGTATTCAGAATTGCTGGTGCTGGATCTGGCTACGGTGGAATCGAGTCTTGCCGGCCCTAAGCGTCCGCAGGACCGCGTGCCTTTGCCCAAAGCGCGCGAATCGTTTGAGCAAGCATTGCCTTCTTTGATGAGGCCGGGCAAGGGCGGTGCGAAGCCGAGCGGAAATGGCAATGGACATCTCCACCACGGGAGCGTCGTGATTGCCGCCATCACGAGTTGCACAAATACGTCCAATCCTTCTGTGATGGTGGCTGCGGGTCTGTTAGCGAAGAAGGCAGTCGAACGCGGCTTGCAAGTTCCATCGTGGGTAAAAACGTCTTTAGCTCCCGGGTCGAAAGTGGTTCGCGATTATCTGGAACGAGCAGGCTTGACTCCGTATCTTGAGAAACTGAAATTTCACATTGTCGGCTACGGATGTACCACCTGCATTGGGAACTCCGGTCCACTGGCGGAAGAAATCTCCAAGGCGATTGACGAGCAGAATTTAGTTGTTGCCTCCGTACTTTCTGGCAATCGTAACTTCGAAGGCCGCATCAATCCTGATGTACGCGCCAATTACTTGATGTCGCCGCCGTTAGTTGTAGCATTCGCGCTGGCGGGACGCATCGATCTCGACTTGCGCAAAGACGCCATCGCCAACGACAAAGAAGGCAAACCGGTATATTTGGCCGACCTCTGGCCTTCGCGCGGCGAAGTGGACGAGGCGGTGAAGAAATCCATTTCGGCGGACATGTTCCGGCGCAGCTATGGCGAGGTTTATCTTGGAGACGAGCGCTGGCGCGGCTTGCCTGTGCCCAAGGGCGAGACCTACGCGTGGGATAAAGATTCGACTTATATCCGTCGCGCCCCGTACTTCGATGGCATGACGCTGAAACCATCGGCGGTGGAAGACATCAGGAATGCGCGCGTGTTGGCTTTGCTCGGCGACAGCGTCACCACCGATCACATTTCGCCGGCGGGTTCCATCAAGAAAGATAGCCCGGCGGGAAAATATCTGATCGAGCACGGCGTGAAGCCTGCTGACTTCAACTCCTATGGGTCACGCCGCGGCAATCATGAGGTCATGGTACGCGGCACGTTCGCCAATGTTCGCTTGCGCAATAAGATGGTTCCCAATCTCGAAGGCGGATTCACCCGTCACCTCCCCGACGGCGCGGAGATGAGCATCTTCGAAGCCTCGGAGAAATATATTGCGGAACGCGTTCCGCTGGTCATTCTCGCGGGCAAAGAATACGGATCTGGTTCGTCGCGTGATTGGGCTGCAAAAGGGCCGCTGTTGCTCGGGGTGCGTGCGGTGATCGCGGAAAGTTACGAACGCATTCATCGCTCGAACCTGGTCGGCATGGGGATTCTGGCTCTGCAATTCGTGGAGGGCGAGAGTGCGCAATCGCTGGGGTTGACCGGTGAGGAAGTGTTCGAGGTCACTGGCATTCGCGATCTGATCGGCAGCTTCGCTCCGGGGCGGCAGGTCACGGTGCGCGCCAGCGCGAGCGGTAAGACGAAAGAGTTCAAAGCGCTGGTACGGATCGACACTCCGCAGGAAGCGCAATATTACGCGAATGGCGGAATCCTGCAATTCGTTCTGCGACAGTTGCTCTCGACCCGGCCGGCGGCGGTGCACGCGTAGAGCTAAAACAAAGCTGTAGAGACGTAGCTTGCTACGTCTCAGTTCTATGGAGAAAACAAGACTGCGAACGTCAGCGCCTGAAGGCGTATCGTTTAGCGGTCTTTTGCGATATGGCTGAAGCCATATCCTGATACGAATCGCGTGTTTGTCAGCACCCTGAGAGTCTGTTAGCCAAACCTCAGTCGCGTGGATGGCAACTCGTGCTCACGGAGGCTGGGGTTGAGTGATCGTCTTTCGAAACGGGCTCCACTCCTCGCCGAAATTCTGCGCTACATCAACGACGGTGGATACGAAAAAGCTGGAGAGACGTGGCTCTTCGGGGCTGGCCACGGCACTTCTCATGAGCAGTTCAACCAGGACGAGGCTGTCTTTCGAAAAATGCGTCGCCTGGTTTACGACCATGTTGCGCGCACTGCTGCGCTTCAACGCACATCACTATCCATCCCTCCCACCGTGGATTCTCTGGCAGACGAATTCAAAAAACTGATGGATGAACTGACGCCCGCAACTCGGGAAGCTCTAGGCCAAGCAATCACTCCAATCGCTTCGGGTCATAACTCGCCCGCGAGCCAGGCCAATGACCAGTCAGACGCGCTCGATCGTTACTACGCAGAAGAAATTCTGGAAAAGCTGGATGGAATTGTTTCTCGCGCGTCGACGCTGGACCGCATGGGTCTGGAGATGGTTCCCAACCGCAGGGTCCAGTTCCTTTTCGAGGAAGCCCATCGCTGTTATCTTTACGGCTTTCACCTGGCATGCGCTGTCTTCTGCCGGGCCATTTTAGAGGGAGCACTCAAAGAGGTCGCGGATCCGCACAGTGAGACCAATCAGTCCATCCACGAAATGATCGCCATGGGTGTGGAGAAGGGCGTTCTCACCAGCGATCGCCCGCGCTGCGCGCGCGAAGTGGCCAAGGCGGGCAACCGGGCGATTCACGATCCAGAAATGTTCGACCGGGATTATTCCGCGGAAAAAGTGCAAGAAGTTCTCATCAGCACGCGAAAAGTGTTGGAAGAATTGTATCGGCTGCCGTCTGCGTGAGGTGTTTTAAATGAAGCATGCCGTCGTGCCGCACGAGCGTGGACGCTCGCGCCTACACTAAAAAATTTTGGTGGAATCGAGCAGAATCGTCACTGGACCTTCGTTCACTAACTGAACCTGCATCATTTCCTGGAAGCGGCCGGTTTCGCACGGAATGCCTGTGGCTCGGATGCGTTCCACAAAATATTCGTAGAGTTGGCGAGCGCGGTCTGGCGGGGCTGCTGCGTCGAATGACGGTCGCTTGCCGCGGCGAACGTCGCCGTAGAGCGTAAATTGCGAGACCACTAAAATTTGACCGCCAATCGAGGCTGCGTCGAGATTCATCTTCCCGTTCTCGTCTTCGAAAATGCGCAATCCCACAATTTTTTCGGCCAGGTAATGGGCGTCGGCTTCGTTGTCAGATTGAGCCACGGCCAATAAGACCAGCAGACCGCGGCCTATCTTGCCCACGATCTCGTTGCCGACTGTGACTTGGGCTCGGCTGACACGTTGTACGACGGCGCGCACAATTCTACTCAGCCTTCATTTCGACGTTTCTTTCACTAGGGACTCTTGCCCGGCCACCGCTAACCAGTGATCCTTACGGCATACGAAGATGTCCGTGAACCGAACCCTGGAGCGAATGTTTCCTGCGCTATCCGTAACCGTGCTTAACCCTCGAACATAGCCAGACTCGCCATAGACGTGGGGCTGCATTTCGCTCAACTCATAGTGGGCAGGCTGCCGCTTGATTACGCTCGCCAAGTTTTCAGCACAGTCGCGCAGCATTCCGCCAAGATCGACCTCCTGGAGTTCCTCAGCTAGAATGCAGCCGACGGCGTCGGAATCCTGCCGCTCGAGCGCCTGCGCCCAGGATTGTTCGAGTTGTACCAAGGCGCGCTCGTCCCTGGCTTGCCCGCTCGGGCAACCGCCAAAGGCAAACGGACAAATCAGAACGATGAACCATAGAATATGTTTCATTTATCTTCACCTCGTGTTCTGAGGAAACAATAATAACTCTGGAAAGACGCGGGTTTTCTTTAGCCCGCTGCGTTTGACCCCGGTTACTGCCAGCGGTTAGGATTCTTATGGGCCTTCTCAGAGTCGACCGCGGCTGGATCTGCCAGCGGCGGAACTCGCCTTTACAGCGATTCGTGCTGGCCGTTACACTACTCATTCCTTTTTCTCATTCTTCGGAGGTGGATCGCGATGGCTGCTGGAGACAAATTGAAAGAAACCACTGAAAAAGTAAAGCAGATTGTAAGCGAACAATTGGGGGTCGATGAAGCCGAGGTTACGCCCAGCGCTTCATTCGTGGACGATTTAGGCGCCGACTCGCTGGATCAGGTTGAACTGGTGATGGCGCTCGAAGAAGCATTCGATCTGGAGATTCCGGATGAAGACGCGGAGAAGATACGCTCCGTTCAGGATGCTATCGACTACATAGACAAGCACGCCAAAGTGGCAAAGTAAGTTGTGCTCTTAAATGGAGGCCGGGCGTCCCCGACCGACTGGACGGGCGAGACGCCCGTCCTCCATTTTGAAGACCCCCATTCAATTCGAAACTGCAAGGAGAACGCATGGCAGCCGTTGACGAAAAAGTAAAGCAGATCATCGTGGAACAACTGGGAGTGGACGAGGCTGAAGTAACTCAGAACGCCTCTTTTGTAGACGACCTTGGCGCCGACTCTCTTGACACCGTAGAGCTGGTAATGGCTTTTGAAGAGGCCTTTGAGATCGAGATTCCCGACGAAGACGCGGAGAAAATTCGCACCGTACAGGATGCGGTCGACTACATCGGCAAACACGCGAAAGGCGGGAAGTAGTTGGCGAGACGGGTTGTAGTTACTGGCATTGGCCTGATCTGCGGGGTGGGCAACACCACGGAAGAAATTTGGCGAAACCTGCTCGCGGGCAAGAGCGGGGTGGCCCGCATCACACAATTTGATCCGACGCAGTTCGCCTGCCAGATCGCCGCTGAAGTCAAGAACTTCGATCCCGTAAAGTTCGTCGAGAAAAAAGAACTTAAGAAAATGGGCCGCTTCATCTATCTCGCGCTGGCCGCAGCGGACGAGGCGATGAAGGCTGCGGGCCTGCAAGTCACGGACGAAACTTCGACGCGCACCGGCGTACACATCGGATCAGGGATCGGCGGGTTCGATGTGATCGAGCGCGAGCATATAAATCTGCTCAATGGCGGCCCGCGCAAGATCTCGCCTTTTTTCATTCCCGCCTCAATCGTGAACCTGGCCGCCGGACACGTCAGCATCCGCTATAAGGCCAAGGGCCCGAACGAAGCAACCTGTACAGCATGCACGTCCAGCGCGCATTCGATCGGGGATGCATATAAGATCATCGCGCGTTGCGATGCGGAAGTCATGATCGCGGGCGGGACAGAAGCCGCCATCACTCCCATGGGAGTAGGTGGTTTTGCTGCGATGCGTGCCCTTTCGACTCGCAACGATGCGCCTGAGAAGGCCAGCCGTCCCTGGGATTCAGGGCGCGACGGATTCGTGATTGGCGAAGGAGCGGGAATTCTTATTCTCGAAGAATTGGAATTTGCCCGCCGCCGCGGAGCCAAAATTCTGGCTGAAATCGTTGGCTACGGCATGAGCGGAGACGCGCACCACATCACCCAGCCAGCGGAAAACGGCGACGGTGCTTACCGCGTGATGTTGAACACGTTGAACGATGCCAAGGTGGCTCCGGACAAAGTGGACTACATCAATGCGCACGGCACTTCGACGGATCTCGGCGACAAGCTGGAAACCATTGCCATCAAGCGCGCCTTCGGCGACCACGCCCGTAAACTGGCGGTGAGTTCGACGAAATCTATGACTGGACATCTTCTTGGTGGCGCGGGCGGGCTGGAAGCTGGTATTACCGTGCTCGCGCTGCGCGATCAAATTCTGCCCCCGACAACCAACCTGGAAAATCCCGATCCAGAGTGTGACCTCGATTACGTTCCCAATCACCCGAGAAAAGCGGATGTGGAATACGCGATGTCGAATTCATTTGGCTTTGGCGGCACCAACGGCGCCCTGCTGTTCCGTCGCTGGACGGATTAGCTAACCGTACCCATGGAGGGACATCTCGCCTGTCTGGATGGGCGAACCCCCTTTCAATCCCTAAACAAATTCCTTCCCTTGCCGATGTTGCCAATGAATGGAAGGCTTACAGCCAAACCACGCCAGGCGATGGGGTCTCATCTACGTTGTTGTCACCGTCGTATTGTTAGTGGCCAGCGTAGGCGCCCACCGATCCGCGTGGCAAGGCAACGCGGAACTCCACACATTATTCGAGACCATTGGCAGCGTACTCGGATTTGTCACCGGCGCGATGGCCCTGGTGCGCTATTACACTAAGAAAAGCAGCATGTTTCTTCTTCTGGGTAGCGGCTACCTGGGAACTGGGGTGCTCGAGGGCTGTCATGCCGTGGTCACGTCATCTTTCTTTGCCGGACGTAATCCTGCTGTGCTTTCCAACATGATCCCGTGGAGCGGGTTCATGTCAACCGTGTTCATGTCGCTGCTCATGTGCGCGAGTGTGTTGGCAATGAAAAGGGAAAAATTAAGGCCTGGACACAGGATCAATGAGACCCTGATTTACTCGCTGGTCGGGGCCTGGGCGGCTATCAACTTCATCTTTTTTTCCCTGCCATGGCTGCCTTCTCCTTTCAACCCCAACCATACGATTCATCGCCCCGCAGACTTCTTGCCGGCTCTTTTTTGCTCTCTGGCAGCGGTGGGGTATCTGTGGAAAGGATGCTGGAAAAGCGACGATTTTGAACACTGGCTGGTGCTCTCGCTCATTCTCTCCACGCTGACGCACGTTGCGTACTTGTCCTTTTACAGCAAGATCTATGACGCCCAATTTTTCGGCGCTCATGGGCTGAAAATTCTGTCGCTCATTGCCGTGCTGACGGGCCTTTTCATCAGCCAGTATTCGACCTTCCAGTCCGAAGCGAGAAACGCAGATGGATTATTGCAGGCTAACCAGTCGCTGGCCATGCAGATTGCAGAACGTGAGCAGATTGAAGACGAACTGCGGCGTGCGCACGACGAGATGGAAGCGCATGTCAGGGAACGTACTGCGGACCTCGGAAGAGCTAACCAGGCCTTGGAGGCGGAGATCGCGGTCCGCAACGAAGTGGAGGAGGCGCTTTCGAAAGAACGCACGATCTTGCGGTCCCTGATCGACAACGTGCCAAACTTCTTATACATAAAGGATACCCAGGCCAAATTCGTTGTGACCAACTTGCACTGCGCGCTGCAACTCGGCTTTAAGACCACCGATGAATTGCTCGGCAAGAGTGATTTCGACATTTACCCGGAACCTCTTGCTGCCAGTTACTACGAAGGCGACCAGAACGTAATCCGCACCGGGCAGCCACTGCTGAATTATCGAAGAAGTGGTTATTGACCATCGGGGACACGCAAGCCATATCCTGTCCACAAAATTGCCAATTCGAGATAAGGACGGCCGAATAACCGGACTGGCGGGGGTCGGCATAGACATTACCGAGCAGAAACGCGCGAATGCGGAACTACGGGCCAGCCGAGAGTTGTTCATGCTGTTGTTGGATTCAATCCCTGAGGGAATCTACGGCATCGACATGCAGGGTAATTGCACCTTTTGCAATCCCTCTTGCGCTCGGCTGCTGGGATATGACGGTGCTGCCCAGTTGCTAGGTAAGAACATGCACGTCGTGATGCACCATACGCGGGCAGACGGAACCCATTACCCCGTGGAGGAGTGCCACATCTACGAAGCTTTTCGTCGCGGCCAGGGCACCCACATTGATGACGAAGTTCTCTGGCGTTGCGACGGTACCAGCTTTCCCGCCGAGTACTGGTCTTACCCCATGCTGCGGGATGGAAATGTAATTGGCACCGTCGTGACCTTTGTCGACATCACGCAGCGCAAGCAGGCCGAACAAGTTTTGCGGGAAGCCCGCGAAGCGGCCGAAGCGGCTAATCGTGCCAAGAGCGAGTTCCTCGCCAACATGAGCCACGAAATTCGTACGCCGATGAACGGTATCATCGGCATGACTGAATTGGCGCTCGACACCGAGCTCAATCATGAGCAGCGTGGTTATTTGAATCTGGTCAAAAGCTCCTCCGAGTCGCTGCTCGTGCTGCTCAATGACATCCTCGACTTTTCCAAGATTGAGGCCGGCAAGTTGGACATGGAGATTATCGAATTCAGTCTGCGCGACTGTCTGGATGACGCCATGAAAGCCATGAGCATACGGGCACACGAAAAAGGACTTGAGCTCGCCTGTCACATCCTGCCTGAAGTGCCGGACGCGCTGCGCGGCGATCCTACCCGATTACGGCAAATCGTTACCAACCTCATTGGGAACGCCATAAAATTCACCTCCCAGGGCGAAGTTGTTTTGCGAGTAGAAACGCAGCAGGAAAGCGGGGACGAAACAACGCTTTGTTTTTCTGTACGGGATACCGGGGTTGGCATCCCACTCGAAAAGCAGGCCACAATCTTCGAGGCCTTTACCCAAGCCGACAATTCAACCACCCGCAAATATGGCGGAACTGGCCTCGGACTCTCGATATGCTCGCGCCTGGTCGAGAAGATGAATGGCCGCATATGGCTGGAGAGCGAACCAGGCCGGGGCAGTACGTTTCACTTTACGGCGCGTTTCGGACTGCAGGAAGCCTTCAGCGGTAAGCGAGCGTCCATCGGCCTGGAAATTCCTCACGGCCTGTCAGTTCTGATTGTGGACGACAATGCGACAAATCGCCAAATTCTGAAAGAAATGCTTACCGGCTGGGAGATGAGGACAGTCGAGGCAGACAGCGGCCATTCTGCTTTCGCCCTTCTAAAACAAGCCCGCGCTGAAGGAAGACCATTTTCGCTGGTGCTGCTTGACGCCCAAATGCCGGAAATCGATGGCTTCCAGGTGGCAAAGCAAATCATGCAGGACCCGGGCCTCTCGTCCCTAGTTTTGATTATGCTCACTTCGGCCGGCTTTCGCGGTGATGCGGCGCGTTGTCGGGAATTGGGCATTCAGGCGTATTTGCCTAAACCAATCAAACATTCTGATCTGCTTCAGGCCATTCAGACGGTGCTAAACCCTGCTGGAGATGCAAATAACGGGAGGCCGCCAAAACCAGAGCAGTCCGCACTGGTCACGACCCATTCTTTGCGCGAGGGTCGCAAGCATTTGAATATTCTCCTGGCTGAAGACAACCATGTGAATCAGGTTGTAGCAGTTCGCCTGTTGCAGAAAAGAGGCCACACAGTGGTCCTGGTAGAAACCGGCAAAGCGGCACTGGAGGCTTCGGGTACTGGCTCTTTCGATCTCATCCTGATGGATGTGCAAATGCCGGAGATGGATGGGCTCGAAGCCACCGGACGCATCCGCGAAAGCGAAAAGGCTACTGGGAAACACATTCCGATTGTTGCCATGACCGCCCACGCGATGGTCGGGGACAGAGAGCGCTGTCTGGCAGCTGGAATGGACGGCTATATTTCAAAGCCGCTCTCCGTGAAAGAACTTTTCGACACCATTGAAAGCGTTTTGCGGGTACCGGCTGGAAGTCCTAAGTCCAGCGGTGTAGTCGCCGGTGAATGAATCTGTCATCCCGAGCAACGCGAGGGATCTCGGTTGTCGCTTGTGCCATCGGTAGCGCAGGCGAACACCGAGATCCCTCGCGTTGCTCGGGATGACAGCTTATTTGTGGCCGATTGACTTTGCCAACCGCAGACGACCAACGACCGAGGACCGACGACCAACGACCATGCTGGCAAGGAACGTTAGGACTCCTCCGTTTACGCCTGGTAATGCGACCTTCGTACTCAGGGATTGGCCTTCTTCTCCTTTGCCAATGCCGATAGTGCAATACAGAATAGATGTTAGCCAGAAAAACTTCGTCTATGGACAAAGCCCTTGGAACCCTCGTAATGCCTACCCTTGGCACGAGAAAGACCTCGGCTCGGGTGGCTCTTGTCGACATCAAAGAACCCTATCGTAATACGCTCGCAGAATGCTTTCGCCAGTTTGGCATCGAAAGTGTCTCGCTGAACGGAGATGCGGCGGAACGCCTGAAAAAAGAGAAATTTGAGGCTTGCGTGGTCAAGTTAGGTCCGGGCGCACAGGAGGTAATGGAAACTGCACGGACTTCGGCTTCTAATAGCCGCATTGTTCTGTATGCCGTGGGCGGCAGCGCCCAGGATGCGATGCGCTATTCGAAGTGTGGGATCAATGCCATTTTCCATGAGCCGCTGGAACGTCAAGCCGTACTAAAACTGGTACGGGCCACACAGATGCTGGTACTGCACGAGATGCGGCGTTACGTACGTATTCCGGTGATTACGGAAATCGCTTTCGCGACCAACGACGGCCGCAAGGTCACGGCCACTAGTATTGAAATTAGTTCCGGGGGTATGTCTCTGCGCAGCGCCGAGGAGATCTCAACAGGTCAATCGGGAGAGATCTCGTTTGCGTTGCTGACCCTGCCGCGGATATGGGTTCGCTGCACGGTGAGCTGGCGTAATCCCGCTGGCAAAAGCTTCGGCATCCGCTTCGATAATCAGGACGACCGCCGCTTCAGAATCAAAGAGTGGATTGACGCTTATCTCGAGGGTTAGACGGCTTTCACCACAGAGACACAGAGTCACAGAGAAAGCTTCAATTTTAAAAGCTCTGATAGCATCAGTGGCTTTTGCTAAGTTTAGGGGTTCTCTGTGTCTCTGTGCCTCTGTGGTGAAGGGGGCACGGTTCGTGAATTGCTGATCGGGCATGTAGAATCGAATTAGATATGGCAGGAGTTTCTCAGTTCGTACAAATCGATCTTGCGCGGCCAATCCGCCAGCCCAAGCCAGAGTGGCTCAGGGCCAAGGCTCCGGTGGGTGAGAACTTCCATAACCTCAAAAAACTGGCTCGTGGATTGGGATTGCACACCGTGTGCGAGTCGGCGCAGTGTCCCAATATTGGGGAGTGCTGGAATCATCGCACAGCGACATTCATGCTTTTAGGTAACATCTGCACCCGGCGCTGCGGCTTTTGCGCCGTTCCCAAGGGCAAGCCGGGACCGATTGATTGGGACGAGCCGCGACGCGTGGCTGAGGCTGTAGCGACGCTTGGCTTGAAGCATGCCGTCGTGACTAGCGTTAATCGGGATGACGACAATTTGGGTGGGGCGCGAGTTTTTGCAGAGACCATCCGCCAGATTCGCGACCTGTCTCCCGAATGCCGTGTCGAGGTTCTAATCCCGGATTTTCAGGGTATCGACGACGCGCTGCGAATTGTTCTCGATGCTCAGCCTGACGTTCTCAATCACAACACGGAGACGGTGCCGCGGCTTTATAGAGTGGCCCGGTCTGGCGCACGCTACGAACGTACACTGCGATTGCTGGAGAATGCCAAAAAGTTTTCCCCGGGAATGGTGACGAAATCCGGTCTCATGGTTGGCCTGGGGGAAACGATTCCAGAGTTAGTGGAAGTCTTTCGCGACTTAGGTTCGCGCGGCGTCGACATTCTGACTGTCGGCCAGTACCTGCGGCCGTCGCGCGATCATCTCCCTATTGCGCTCTTCTACACACCCGATGAATTTCGATACCTGAAAGATGAGGCTTTGCGCTTTGGGTTTCGCCACGTGGAATCGGGGCCAATGGTGCGCTCCAGTTATCACGCTCACGAGCAGGCCGATTCAACATCCCGAGACGTCCGCGGCCATGCCGGCGCCTTCTAGAGGTGCTTCAAGTTACCCCGGATGCTTAATGAACTGTCATCCCGAGCGAAAAGCGAGGGATCTGGGTTTCTGCCTGTACTGCCAGTATCGGTCCCACAGGCAAGAACCCAGATCCCTCGCTCCGCTCGGGATGACATTTTGATTGGATGGCGGTGAACGCGTGACGCACAAGGGTCACAGCACAAGAGTCGCAGCAGGGTCACAGAAACTGCTGTGACCCTTCGTTGCGCCTCGGCCTTCGATCTCACCAGTAGCTGAGCGTGAAATTGTCCAGGAACGTGGTATACGCCGCTTGGTTAACGTTACCGTCCATCTGGAAATTAACCGTGACGCCCCACCAACTACCGGGAGCAGAACCCGGTGGATAGGTCCGATTAATGTTGCTGGTCACTCCGTTCAGAGTTATCGATTGGAATAGCAGTGAGTTATCCGATTCGCGCTGGGCGTGAATTGTCACATGGTTCCAGGCGTTGTTCACGGGATTGCAGGCAGCGCCGCTCGACACCCATTTCTGGTGGACGTTGTCCCAAATATCCCATTCGTGTCCGCCAAGAATGTTGCACTGGTGACCAAAGATCAAACTCAGCCCATCGAAATACATGCTGATATCGAATTCGAGGACCTGTGTAACTCCGAGGTTGGTGGGATAGAAATAGGCGTCATAGGTGAAGTTGTGTATGGTCGGAAGAAGCGTGTGACCCGAGTCCGGGAGACCTTGGGTTGAGCGCGCGCCGATTAACGGGTTGCTCCACAAGACGTCCGCATAGGGCTTCGAGCCGCCAATATTGAACTGGGTGGCGTCACCGCTGAGTGAGGGCGATTTGATTCCTTGCTTCATCGACCATGAAATCCCTGGGCACGGATACGAACAAATGCCGTAGCCGGGAGGATATTCTCCCCAACTTTGCCATCCGCCACTAGCCTGCAAGTGCGATAGAGGAGTTCCTTGCGTTTGCACGGTTACGGTGGTCGAAGCCTGTGCCGTTGCGGACGCTCCCTGTGCCGTCGCGGTGTAGGTGGTGGTGGTGCTTGGGGTCACGTTAGTGGACCCGCTGGCGGGGAAAGAGCCGAGGCCGGGAATGTTCACCGAGGTTGCATTGGTCGTGGTCCAGCTCAAAACAGACTTACTTCCGACGGAGACGCTGCTAGGTTGAGCAGAAAAAGTAATTGTCGGCGCCGGCGTGCTCTGCGATACGGTTACAGTTGCCGACGATGCAGCCGTTCCGCCAGACCCGGTCGCGGTGGCGGTATAAATGGCGGTTGCATTCGGCGTGACCTGTACCGATCCGCTCGGCGGATAGGTGCCGAGTCCGGGGATGCTCACAGACGTCGAGTTAGTCGTTGTCCAGCTTAGAGTCGAGGTTGCGCCGGCGGCGATGTTATTCGGTTGGGCTGTCAAAGTGATTGTGGGACCCTGCGAAGACGTCGAAGAGGTGACGCTTACCACCGCAGTCGACGCCGCTGTGCCTGCAGGTCCATTTGCAGTCGCGGTATAAGTTGTGCTGGCAGTCGGGGTCACCTTCGTAGAACCAGTCGCAGGGAATGTACCCAGACCGCTGATGTTCACCGAGTTCGCATTGCTCGCCTTCCAGGTAAGCACGACTGAGGCGCCACTAGAGACGGTAGCTCGGTTGAGCCTGAAGCGTAATCGCAGGCTGGGCGCTGCTGGCGGCTTGCGGGGCCATGGAGCCGCCGCCGCAGCCGACGGATGCAATCAAGATGGCAAGCAAAAACACAAAACCACAGATGCGTGGGGAAAACCGCATGGGAAAACTCCTAACCTGAATGTGTTCAGACGAAGGCGCTAGTTTGTTATTGGGTTGCATCGAATCTAAAGCAGCTACCGTCACGATCGCAAGCAAAACGGCCCATTTTTATACTCAGAGGTGCATCGGGAGCTTGTTTGGCTCGGCGTAGACGGCACCAAGGTAATGTCCCAAATCGATTACCCGTTTTGACCCTCATTTCCCTTGTGGTAGTCTCGAATTACCCAATATTCTCTGGAGTTTAACTAGGTTTCTTCGTGCCCTTAGTGTCTTCAAACAGCAAGCCGGGAGTCCACATCGCGTGGAAAACGGTCACCTACCGCAGCGTGGCGCTGCTGGTGCTGGCGGGCTTGTTGGTGTTTTTTGTGAGCTTGCGTTTCGCATTTCCGCAGTTCACCCAGAGCACGATCAACGCAGCCGACGGCTTTGGCACCAAGTTGCTGGAAGCGGTGGCGGGGGCTGCGGGGAATCCGACGAAGTCGGGGAGCTCTGGTGCTCAACAAGCGCACTTCACTGCACTCGATGGCACCGTGCGGGTGAAAAAAGCCAACGGCAACAGTTGGGGGCCCGCGGACTACAGCGTCCCGCTGGAAAAGGGCGATGTAGTGCAGACCGGTTCGGAAGGCATGGCCAAGATCGTCTTCAATGATGGGACTAATTACACGGTGAAACAGGATTCACTGATTGTGATAGAGGAAAACTCGACCAACGATCAGCAACAAACCAACGTCTCAGTGGCAGTCAGCACAGGCACCGTAGATTTGGCTACGGCTACCTATGTGCAGGGTTCGAGGTCGCAGGTAAGTGTTGCTGGTGCGACTGCGTCGTTGGCTCCGGATAGCGCCGCTATGGTGCACAATGATCCCAAAGGCGACCAGCATGAAATTCTGGTCAAGAAAGGAAGCGGCGACATCACCCGCAACGGGGAAACCGTACGCTTGGCCAATTGGGAAAAAGTAAGTTTCCAGGCTGAAGCGCCGCACATGGATAAGTTGAAGGAGATTGGTCCGCCGACGCCGATTTCTCCCGCCAACATGATGCCGATGTTTGTATCGAGTGATCCGAAACCCATCGAATTTTCCTGGACTCCGATGGCGAATGCGAAAGGGTACCGATTGCGCATCTCCCGCAATCCTTATTTTTCCTCCACCATTGTGGATCGTAAGGTGAATACGGCGGACGTGCTGGTTTCAGGCCTTGAGCAAGGTGCATATTACTGGCTGGTGCAGTCCCAGGATGCCGCAGGCAAGGAATCGGTGGAGAGCGAAAAAAATCGATTTACGATTATCCCCAAAGGAAGCGACACGGCGGCAATCAATCTGGACTTGGATCCGCTGATCCAGCACGGCCACGTAATCGAATTAACCGGCAAGACCGAAGTGGGCGCGAGGGTGATGGTGAATGGACGCGAGGTTCCAGTGGTCGGCAGTGATGGCGCCTTCCATTACTTCACGCCGCCGCTGGCGACTGGCGAAAGCACGATCACCATTACCGCGCAAAACGCAAAGGGCGGAGTGAACACGTTGCAGAAGAAAGTAGTCATTCAGTGATTAAAACCGAGATGGAACGAGGACGCCGAAGGTCCAGCACTTTGGTTTGCTGAAAGCGATGGCGATACCTCATAGAATCAAAGATAGAGCGATTCCAGAATAACCGGGTAAAAGACGGAAAAAAACCGACTCCAACTGACGAGAAAAGTTTCGCATGTCATCCAATAACGGTTTTCATTCAAGCGCATCACGCTGGCACAATCTGCGGTCGCTGTTTAGCGTTTTCTCCAGCGACCTCGCTATCGACCTGGGCACGGCCAACACGCTGGTGTATGCGCGCGGCAAAGGCATCGTGGTGAACGAGCCTTCCATCGTGGCCATCAACAAAAACACTGGTGAAGTGGAAGCCGTGGGCAAGGAAGCCAAAGAGATGCTGGGCCGTACGCCTGGCAACATCGTGGCCATCAAGCCCATGAAGGATGGGGTCATTGCCGACTTCAAAGTCACCGAGAAGATGCTGAACTACTTCATTCAGAAGGCGCACAACCGCAAGATGCTGGTGCATCCCCGCATCGTGATTGGCGTGCCGTCGGAAATTACGCAGGTGGAAAAACGCGCGGTTATGGACTCGGCTTATCGCGCCAAGGCCAGCGAAGTGTATCTCGTCGAGCAGGCCATGGTGGCGGCGATTGGGGCTGGGCTTCCCATCACCGAACCCAGTGGCAACATGGTGGTCGACATCGGCGGCGGCACTACCGACATCGCCGTCATTTCCCTTAGTGGCATCGTCTATTCGCGTTCCGTGCGCATGGCCGGAAATCAGATGGACGAAGCCATCATGAATTATCTGAAACGCAAATATAACCTGCTGATCGGCGAGCGCACCGGCGAGCAGATCAAGATTGAAATTGGTTCGGCGTATCCGTTGGACAAGCCGCTGACCATGGAGATCAAGGGCCGCAACCTGATCGAAGGCGTTCCCAAAACTATCACTGTGGACGACAGTGAAGTTCGCGAAGCCTTGAGCGAATGTGTTTCGACCATCATGAATGCAATTCGCGTAGCTCTCGAACGCACGCCTCCCGAGCTTTCCGCGGACATCAGCGACCGTGGCATCGTGCTTACCGGAGGCGGCGCACTGCTGAAAAATCTGGACAAGCGCATCCGCGAAGAAACCGGGCTACCGGTTTCCATTGCCGATGACCCGCTATGCAGCGTGGTGCTCGGCACCGGCAAAATGCTGAGCGATTTCAAACTGTTGCGCAAAATTTCTATCGAGTAGTTGCATCCTTCGTGCATCTTCGTGGTTCCCTGGTGGTGGAAAAGCAAGAAACCGCCAGGGACACCAAGTACACTAGGGTTAAGCCCGCCATGGAAAACCTTGTCAGCCGCTACCGTAATGTCACGATCCTGATGGTCGTTCTGTTTGTCCAGGTGCTGGGGCTGGCGGTGCAGGTCAAGCGCGCCACTCAGGATGAATCGACCCGCCTGATCCGGGTTTGGGCCGTGGACACGGTGACGCCTCTCGAAAAAAGCATCGTCTGGTTTCAAAGCGGCGTTTCCGGCCTCTGGCATAACTATTTTTATTTGCGCGGCGTCAGGCAGGAGAATCGCAACCTCAAGCTGGAGATCGAACGCCTGCGTATCGAGCAGGTCCGCCTGAACGAAGACGCGGAGCAAGCTCGCCGGCTGCAAGCGTTGCTTGGCTTCAAGGAACAATTTATCTCCAAGACTTTGCCGGCGCAGGTCATCGGATTAAGCGGCAGTGAACAATCACGGTCGATTTACATCGACAAAGGGTCTCGCGACGGCGTCCGGCCAGATATGGCGGTCATTACCGCCGACGGCATCGTGGGTAAAGTGCTGCGGGTTTTCCGAACCACTTCGCAGGTGCTCCTGGTCAACGATCAGACCAGCGGGGTGGGCGCGATCCTGGAAAAATCACGGTTGCAAGGTGTGCTGCGCGGGACTCCGCTTGGCGAAGTGGTGCTGGAAAAAGTAATGTCTGACGAGTCCGTCCAGCCCGGAGAAAAAGTCGTGACCAGCGGAGGCGACCAGATTTTTCCCAAGGGTCTGGCGGTGGGCACGGTCACGAAAGTTTCGCCGGGCGCAGAGCTTTTTCTCAATATCCGGGTGAAACCCGCAGCCGACTTGAGCCGGCTGGAAGAAGTGCTGGTCATTACTCAGCAGCAGGAGAAGGAACCCGCGCTTTTAGAAGGCGCATTGCCGATGCGGGCGGCGGAAATTCTGGCGCAGCGCCTGCCATCGGTTCCCGACCGGCCACCGGATAATCCTAATGCGCCTCCGCCTCCGACGAGCGGACTGAAAATTTACAGTGGTCCTGCGACTCCCAGCGTAGCAGTCGGTCCCAAGCCCGCTGGCGCTGGCGCGGCTACTCACACCCAATCAACCCCAACTCCAAGCTCGGGCGCGACTGCGGCGAGTTCGAAACCGCATGTAGATGCGTCAGTCACGCCCGGAAATGCTGCCGCGGTGAAGCCGGATGCCAGCGGATCGGTGGCGAAGCCCTCATCGCCGCAAAAGCCGCATGCTTCGGCAGCGCCAGCCGCAAACAACGCCACGAGCACAGCGTACAGCCAATCCCAACCATCTGCGAAGACTGCTCCACAATCAAAGCCGCCATCGAGCGGGACTCCGACTCAGGAGCCTCCTCAATAGCGTGCCAATCACTTACACATCGAATGAGCAGATTGAGGTTTACCGGTTCAGTCTACCGGTCGCCATTCTGATTCCTTTGATTGCGGTATTCCTGCAAGCGTTCGTACCGTTACGATTTCATTTTTTCTCGATTTTCGATTTACCGTTGTTGGTGGTGATTTTCTTCGCGGTAGCGCGCCGCAGCCCCGTCGCCGGATTGCTGACGGGGGCTGCCATCGGCGTGCTGCAGGATTCCCTCACTGGCCATCCCCTGGGTCTGTACGGAATCGCCAAGACAGTGGTGGGTTATGGCGCATCGTCACTCGGCGTCAAACTGGACGTGGAAAATGCCGGCTCGCGGTTTCTAGTCACGCTATTTTTCTACGTAGTGCATGAGATTGTGTACTTCACCGTAGCTCGTGGATTGGTTGGACTCACTCTGCAATGGAGCTGGACTCGCGAACTGGGTTCGGCTTTGGCGAACGCGTTTTTAGCGGTCATTCTGTTCGCCCTGCTGGATCGATTCAAGCAGAGAACGTGAGGCAGGCTTCGGGCTCTAGGCTTCAGGTTTAGAGCCGCGCGGGCCGGTCTCAATCGAGTCTTAAACAAGCTCTGTTAAGATTTTGAGAAATTTAAATTGATCGACATTCACTGCCACATTCTCGCGGAAGTAGATGACGGCCCCAAATCCTGGGACGTCGCTGAAGAAATGTGCCGCATGGCAGCCGCAGATGGTATCGAGCATATTGTCGCCACTCCACATGCCAACGACCGCTACCACTACGATCGCGAACTCCTCACTCGAACGCTGAATTTTCTGCGGCAACGGGTCGGTCCATCGCCGTCGCTTAGCCTGGGCTGCGACTTCCATCTTTCCTACGAGAATTTGCAGGATGCGATGCTCTTTCCCGCACGTTACGCCATCGAAGGCAGCCGCTATATGCTGGCGGAACTGAGCAATTACAGCGTTCCGGTTCACATGGAAGAGCACTTCAGCAAACTGCTGGAGAAAGGGGCTCACTCCGGTGATCACGCATCCCGAGCGCAATCCGATTATGCAGCGAACGCCGCAGCGGATTTTGCAATGGGTGGAACTGGGCTGCGTAATTCAGGTAACAGGCTCGGCATTAACTGGACAATGGGGCGAGGCCGCGTGGCGAACCGCGGAGTGGCTGCTCAAACGCGATGCCGTTCATGTGCTGGCGACCGACGCACATGACACCAAGCGTCGTCCGCCGGTGCTGTCCACTGCGCGCGATGCCGCTGCAGAAATTTGCGGAGTAGATGTCGCCCGTGCCCTGGTCGATGGGAATCCCCGCGCAATCATCAGCAGCAAGCCGCTGCCCTATTTTCCCAATCCGGTGACCAAGAACTAGAAGCTTAGCCACGGATTTCACGGATGAAACCAGACCGCGCTTTTTTTATTTCTTATCCGCGTGATGCGTGCAGATCCGTGGCGGCTTTGAGTTCTATCTTTGCTCTTTGTTTGGATCGGCTGTGCTGACGGGAGTCGCGGACTGCGATTGGCGAGTTGTCGGTTGGCTGGTCATCGCGCTTTCCGGATTCAACAGGTGTTGGTGATCCGGGCCCAATCCAAGTTTGATCAGGGCGCGCGCGTCGGGAGTGGTCTTCGACTGCCAGTTGTTGTCGGCCTGATAACGCTGCATTGCCTGTTGTGTCTGGTCATTCCAGACGCCGGTAGGCTTTCCGGTCAAGTAATGTTCGCGAATCAGGGCTTCCTGAATTTCCAGCGCGCGCTGCGAATCTATCTTTTGCTGTCCGCGAGGGTGACGGGACGCGGATTTTCGCGTCTTCTTTCCCTTGTGGGTGCTTGTGTGCGCAGTCGTGCTGGCTGATGTGGAAGGCGTTTTTGCAGCAGTCGCCGGGGCGTGTGAGCTGGCTGCAGGCAATGTTGTGCTGTCGCTCTTAGTGTCGGTGGCGAGGGCGATCGCGCCCGAGACGAGCGCTACGCCTGCCACAGCCGAAAGCTTGAGCCAAAATCCTGTCATGCAAGAATCTCACATACCAAAACCGGCACTGAGTAATGATCCCCGATTGGGAGTCTCAGTGCCAGTCTCGATAGTTCTACGCAGTTACGGAAGTGTACCGGCCAGGAAGATGGTGCCGTCCTGTTTGCCGGCTCCCCGTTGCCGGACCAGGAATACCACGTCCTGGCCGCTCTTCAGCGAGGAAGAAATACGGGTGAAGTCATCCTCGGAGTTTACCGGCTGTTTGTTGATCTCGAGGATCACGTCACCGCGGGTCAGACCCACATCGTCGGCGAACGACGATGGTTTGATGTCCTGCACGATTACGCCTTTGCCGGCGGGAATGTCCAGACGATCCGCCATTTCAGGAGTAACCGCACGAACCGTCAGTCCCAGCTTGCTTTCTTTGGGTCCAGTCTCCTCGCCATTTTCTTCTTCGTCGCCGAGGCGAGCTGCGAACAACTTTGCTCGATCAGCCACGGTGACGGTAGCGTCCTGTTTCTTGCCATTGCGAACGAAGCCAATGGTCACCTTGGTGCCCGGCTTGCGGCTGGCAATATCAGAAACGAGTTCGTCTCCATTCTTCACTGTCTTGCCATCCACCGAAATAATAGTGTCGCCGACTTTAATTCCGGCGCGCTCGGCCGGACTTCCCGCCGTGACATCCGAAACCGTTACGCCCCCTGCACCCGCGCCGTATACGCGCGAGATTGCCGGGTTTTCCTGGGCGTTAAACATGATGCCAATCGAGCCGCGCGCCACGCGATGTTCAGGCGCAATGAGCTGGTTGTAAACATTGACCACGGTATTTGAAGGCATGGCAAAGCCGACGCCAGCGTAGGCATTGGTATCGGTGAGAATCGCGGTATTGATGCCAATTACCTCGCCAGCCATGTCGACCAGTGGGCCTCCGGAATTGCCGGGATTGATGGCAGCATCAGTCTGAATAAACGATTGGAATTGCCGGTTGGGCACAATATTCCGGCCCTTGGCGGAAACGATGCCCGCAGTCACCGTTTCCGAAAGTCCAAACGGACTGCCCACGGCCAGCACCCAATCGCCAACCTCCATGCTGTCGGAGTTGCCCATTTTGGCGAAGGGCAGCGGCTTCTCAGATTCAATCTTGATTACGGCCAAATCGGTTTCCTGGTCGGAGCCGATCACTTTTGCGTCATGCAAAACGCCCGGCGGATCATCCATCAGCTTCACGCGGATGCGATCGGCTTTCTCCACTACGTGGCGATTGGTAACGATGTAGCCTTTGGCGTCGACAATCACGCCCGAGCCGAGCGAATGCTCGCGAATGGGACCATTGCCCTGTCCCTGACCACCGAAAAACTTATCAAAGAAATCGTCGAAAGGATTCTGATCATCCGGCTGCTGGTCTGGATTGCCTCCGCCGCGGCGATGGTGCGGGTTCTTGATGGTCGATTCGGTATTGATGTTGACCACGGTCGGCTCCAGTTGCTTGGAGATTTGCGAGAACTCATTCGAGAGCTTCTGCGGCGACGGAATGGTCAGCGGAGTCGCATCGGAGCTCTTCCTCTCCTGGCCTTTTACTCCCTTGGAGATAACGGTTCCAATGAGAATGCCGACAGCTAACGTGACCAAAATCGTGAGCGTGTATGCTGGGCGATTGGCCTTAAGCCGCGCCCAGAAACCGCTGGCAAGCGGGTCCATAGAACTTCCTCCACTAGGAACAGAACTCATCAGGATAAGTGCTGGGTCAATTATACCTTTTCACTGTAAATCACAGCCGTTGAGATAGCGGGATTGGTTGACCATTTCGGCAGGGTGCCCCAGGTTCGCGTCCGTTTTTGGACGCTGATCTGGGCGAAGGCGGCTCCTATTGCACCGGCTGTCCCGGAGCCAGCACTCCCTTGCCGGTGATCCAGGAATGAATTTCCGGCTTAAGCAGTCCCGCTTTAACAATCGGGTCGTCTTTCACCAACGCCGCGGTCTGCTCCATCCCTACGCGGAAGATGGCGACGCCTCGCAACTCGCCCTGATCGCCCAATGGAAACGGCCCGGCAATGGCCATGTATCCCTGTGCAGTCATCTCTCTGACAAAAGCGTGATGCTGCTTAATCACGTCCATGAACCCCGGCGCATCAGGGTTCCATTTGTCCCCGCGCTTCATCAGCACAAGCGAGTACTGCTCCATGCCCTCAGGAGTGGCAGGCGGATGAATCGCATTCCCGTCGATGAGCCAAGGCCCATGCACCTCGGGGCCCAGACGCCCGGCTTTCACCGCCGGATCATTACTCGCCCAGTCTTGTACCTGCGCTGCAGAGTCTGCCTGGAACACGAAGATGCCACGCAAAGCCGTATCTTCCTCGAACGGCCCCGCAATCACAAGTTTGTGTTCGTCGTACAACTTCCGGATGTTGGCCATGTGTTCTTGTTGCAGCTTTTCACCCGCCTCTTTGCTCAACTGAGGAGCATTAGCCGGACGATTGAGCAAAACGAAAAAGTACTGACCGGTCTTGGCATCCACGGGGGCAGTCGCCTGGGCGAAAACAAAGTTCGCAATTGTGATCAAACTGAGCAGCGCTATGCGGCCGATAATTCGGGAGACACTTTTCATAAGCGTACCTCGTTTGAGGATGTCTATCTTAACGCCGGTAGGGTTAGACGGTGACCAGGGAATTTCTCCGGGTAGGCTAGCCGCAGGGAGTCAACAGATCATTGTGCCGCAGGCAGATTCTGCAAAGCCCGCTGGGCTGGGGCGAAACCTGGCTGCAGTTCCAGCGCGCGCTCGAAGGCCGACTTTGCGTCCTGCAGCTGGCCCGCGCCTTGCAGGAGCAGGCCCAGCCGCAGGTAGCCGGGGGCGGCGGGCCGGGCTTGCACCATACTGCCGAGGTTTTGAATCATGTCCCGAACTGTTGCAGGATCAGAGCGCAGTGCTTGTTCCGAGCTCAGGCGGGCTGCCGCTTCATTTCCCAGTTGACGATAAATGACTCCCAAATTCGCGTACGTATAGGCTAGAAGCCGCGGGTCTTTGGCATGCAACACGACTTGGTATGCGCGGATGGCGTCCTGCAGGTCGCCGCGATCTTGCAGTGCGGCCCCGACCGCTTCGTGGCTATCAGGATCCCACGGCGCGATTCGAGCTGCGGCTTCAAAGTATTGCAGGGCGTCGGGCCGTTGCTCCTGCACTAACAGGCTGCCGAGCATGTCGTTGGCGATGAAATTGTCTTCGGTGATCTGTAGCGTGTGGGTCCAGAGTTCTTCACTGCTCCGCCAGTAGCCAATCTGGCGGAAGGTCAGGACTGCCAGATACGCGAGCGCGACAAACGCAATCGGTTTAAGGCCCCTGGAAATCTCGGGCCTCGACGACGCCCAATCTTTGAATCCCCATACCAGAAGAACGAAAATACCGATGGTTGGGATGTAGGCGTAGCGGTCGGCCATCCCTTGCGGACCAACCTGAACCAGGCCGATGACCGGAACCAGCGTACCGAGGAACCAAAGCCATCCGATTATTGCGTATGGGCGCCGTTCACGCGACTGCCACACCAGCACGCTCACCGACGACTAAAAAGATCGCCGACAAGCCCACTTGAAAAAAAGTCAGCTTGTTCAGCGGATGGGGATAGACGAGAGCCATGTTGACGGGCCAGAAAATCTTGGCCACGTATTTGGCATAAGCGTAGATAGCGTTTTCAAGGCGCAATTGGATGGGAAGGTGTCCAAGCGATTCGAGAGCATTCCCGGAACGCTGCGCGAACATCGTGATAGCCGCGCTGGCCGCGGATAAAGCCAGTAGCGGAACTTTCTCCAGCAGCAGACGGGGCCAGGGAGCCTGCCGCACGGGGAAGGCCGGCGATGGCGTGGACCATCCTTGAATGCGCGCCAACGGCCAGTAATCCAGAAGGAGAAGAACAAATGGCAGCGTGATCACCATGGGCTTGGCGGCGAGCCCCAGAGCAAACAGGCCGGCGAGAATCGCGTAACGCCGCAAACTCGGCTGACGCGCGTAGCGTCCGTAAGCCGCGAGCGCGAGCAGGAAGAAAAATGTACTCAGCAGATTCTTGCGCTCGGCTACCCACGCAACCGATTCCACGTTGAAAGGATGAAGCGCAAACAGCGCAGCCACCACGGCGCTGGCTCCGGTTGCTCCTGTCGCCCATTGCAGGAGCAGAAAAAGCAGAAGAACGTTTGCAGTGTGAATCAGCACGCTGGTGAGGTGATGGCCATGCGGATTGAGGCCATAAATTTCGCAGTCCATCTCATGGGAAAGCCAGGTGAGGGGATGCCAGTTGGCCTGATCCGTCGAGGTGAAGGCCCAGGCAATTGCTTGCATGCTTAAACCAGCCTGCACGTGCGGATTTTCAGTCACGTAGTCGCGGTCGTCGTAGTTGACGAAGGGATGAGCAATCACTGGCGAATAGATCGCGAGCGTCGCCAACGGCCAGCACGAGGCACCAGGTGTAGATGCGTCCGGAAGATTGCGGGGCGTGGGCAGAGGCAAGTGGCCGCCGGGATTGTTTCGCTCGCTTGCCGGATCGCGGCTCGTCGCTCAGTTCGCGTTCTCATCGTGTACACAACCCGCAGATTACGCAAAGCATTGACAGTTCTTTTCGCGGCGGAGGCGTAATTCCGAGCTGAGGAGGCCGCATTTTCCGTTGCCAATCAGTTCCGCAGCCTACCACAAACTACATCGACGGCGAGGCTGCGCCGATCGTGCGCTGATCGTGGGGATTCCACGATCGGGCAATTTGGGTGTAGACTAGCAGGCCGCGCTGTCTGCCGTCCCCTTCTGACGACGCTAAATTACCCGTGAGGAGTGACCTCACTCTATGAATCCCGATCCGTGCTTCGCTCGCACAATCCGATTGCTCGTGGGCGCCCTTGCAATGCTTATTCTTCTGACAGTCAATGCGTCAGCCGAATGGAAAGAGAAAGTGCTCTACAGCTTTCAGGGCGGCAACACAGATGGCTATAATCCCGCAGGCGGAGTGGTCTTTGACCAGCAGGGCAATCTCTACGGCGCGACAACTGGCGGCGGGTCTGTCTCCTGCGCTCCGATTGGATATGAGTGCGGGACAGTATTCGAGCTCACGCCACCGACTCGGAAGGGCGGCTCCTGGACCGAGACGTTGATCTACCAGTTTCAGGGCGAGGCCTCGAAGGACGGAAGCGTACCAACGGGCGGCGTGATTTTCGATACCACGGGTAACCTCTATGGCGTCACCGCATACGGCGGTACGGGCGACTGCGTCCTGCTCGGAATTAAAGGCGGCTGCGGCACGGTATATGAGCTGTCGCCGCCGACGCAGCAAGGCGGCGCTTGGACGGAAGCCATCCTCTACAGCCTCCAGGGCGGGACCGACGGCTACTTTCCGTGGGGCGATTTAGTCTTCGACAAGGACGGCGATCTGTACGGGGCGACTCAGTTTGGCGGTGGAAAAGGGAAGACGTGCAATCTGTATTACGGCGGCAATTGTGGGACCGTGTTCGAGCTACGTCCGCCGAAGCAAAAGGGCGGCAAGTGGACGGAAAAGATACTGCACAGCTTCGCGGGTGGCGGCGACGGAGCGAATCCTAGCGGCGGCTTGGTTCTTGACAGCAAGGGCGCGATATATGGGACAACCTACTCAGGGGGAAATCAAGGCTGCCATTATCAGGACGAAATAGGCTGCGGCATAGCCTTCAAACTGAGTCCTCCGGCTAAGCAGGGTGGAGCTTGGGTGGAGGAGCACCTCCATGTTTTTACTGGAGGCGACGATGGAGGACAACCAAGCGCTGGCCTGATCTTTGATGCGATGGGCTCGCTGTATAGCGTAGCGGGAGGCGGCAACGTCAGCGGCGGGGGGATTGTCTTCCTGTTGACGGAAGCCAATAGCGGACGCTGGAAAGAAAACGTGTTGCACTGGTTCAGCGACAACTTTGAGGGCCCTCCCCTAGGGGGAGTGGTCCTTGATTCGGCTGGTAACCTTTACGGCACGACGATTGGCGGAGACAAAGGTGCTGCCGTTTTCCAGCTCAGGCCGCCGAAGGATGACGGGGACGCCTGGACTTTGACGATCCTCCATATGTTCACGGGGCTTCCGGACGGCATTGCTCCCGACGCATCGGTGGTCTTCGATAAGCTTGGCAATCTCTATAGCACAACGCAGAAGGGAGGCACCGGCGCATGCAGCTTTTATGGCTGCGGGACGGTGTTTGAAGTCAGCCCGTAGAAGTTTGCACGATGGAACTGTAGAGGCTGGTGGCTGGCCCACCTTTACGTTCTGTTGTTCGGTCAGCCACAGTTTTTAATTGACTAAGGACATAAATAAAGATAATCTAACTTTATACATATTATCTATAAGATAATAATCGATCTTTGACAATCCGAATCGAGCGATTGCGTTGCCTGAAAAGCGCCCTCACTTTTTGGGGTGGTTACCAAGCCGCGGCGCAAGCATGCAGAGCCCTCGGCCGCACCAATTATCAGCGGGGCGAACGATGATCTGACGATCGCCAGCGATGTCGACGCCAATCAGGTTTGAATCCTAAAAACCCGACCCGCGCCCACCCTAACTCCTATGTTCTCTAGATTTTGCGCGTAACTTCTTAAAACTCAAAGATCTAGCGCATAGTGGTCAAGGTAAAATCCAATAACTCGTTTGTGCTCTATATTTTGCGCAGGGGAGGGGGGAGGGGGGGTACCCTCCTAAAACAGTAACCCATTTCCCAAAGCGGAACAGAATATTCTGGAAACTTGCGTACTGCCCCACCCAAGCCACGTAATGAAAGCCCGGCCTACGCTTCTCGAGGAAAAGACTTGAATTGGACTTGGTGGGATTTAGAAGTGACTTTATTTCCGGCATCCGTACGGTTCTCAGTCAGCGTGCCTTTCAATACGTAATACGCCTGGTCTTCTAAAGTCTTTCCGTCTCCGCGTTCGATTGTGCCTTTGAAGTCGTACCAGACGCCGTGCACAGTCTCGGTGGTGAAAGACAGTTTGTTTCCGTTGAGCTTGCCCTGTTTGAAAAATTGATCGAGGAAGGCGCCACGATCGCTTTCGGAATCGCCATAGCGTGAAATGAATCCGGTGACCCGGCCTTCGTCTTCGACTGTGATCTGCACGAACTCGCCGTCTTGCAGAAAGCTGTACATGCCCGAGTAATTCTCGGCCACGGGAGTTGAGCCTTGCGCGGGAGTCTGCGCGGCGAGCAGCGAACCACAGGCGAGCAATATCAGAGGGAAGACCACTGCCAGTTTCATATCGGTATTAAAGCATGGAAAATCTTTCTTCGGGCACATAGGTGTGACTTGAAGGGCATCGGCCCGGCTATAATGAATCACTCCCGCCGCAAAGAAGTGGAAGCATGATACAAGGTCCTCTGTTGATCGACACCTCGCGCAAGCGCATGCAGAACTCGCTGCCTGCGCCCAAACTGCTGGTCGCGCTAGAGCCGCGCGGCCGAGTCTTTTTCAGGAATCTGAAGGACCTGTTGTGGCGTCGTTCAAAAGCGCCGCTGCTCTTGGTTTCGCGGCCGGCAGCGTTTTGGCCAGACGTATTTGTGCCGTCGCCATTGCCTTGGAGCCGGTTCTTGCAGTCAGTTGTGGCTCACCTCGCGCTGATCGCGGTCATGTTTGGATGGACACGTTTTGCGCCAGAACTTTGGCCGCGGCCCACGCAGATTGTGCAGCCCAACTTATTTCATAAGTCCGACGTCGTTTATTACGACGCAGCTGAGTATCTAGCGTCCCTCGATACTGGCGGGACACAATCGCCTTCGCCGCAGAAGGGCGAGCCTGAGCATGCGACGCAGCCAATCATTTCCGTACCACCAGAAGCGGATAATCGGGCGCAGACAATTGTTACGCCTCCGAACCTGACGTTAGATCACGACGTTCCGTTGCCCAACGTCGTGGCATGGGCGCGTCCGCAGCCCACAATTCCCGCAGCAGCAGTGGCCGATTCGCCTTCGAATTTGAACCTGCCGGTGCTTCCCACAAACGTGATTGCGCCGGCTCCGGATGTGAACAGCACGATGAAGCAGAGTCCGTAATTGCAGCAGGCGGCAGTGGCGCCCACGCCCGAAGTGAATGGAGACGATTTCGAGGCGGGACGTTTCTGCACCGCAGCCTTCGATCGTCGAACCGCCGCGTGAGGTTTCGGATTCGCATTCGAGCAGACTAACCGACATCAACATTGGTCATGCGCAAGTGGTCGCACCGGCGCCGCAGTTGCCGGTTGGCGAACAACGCGCTGCAAGCACGGTGCTGGGAGGAAAATCGCGTACCGCTGTGGTGCCGCCCCCGCCCTCGCTGCAGGGATCTGGAACGGCGCGCGATGGCCGGCTCATTGCATTGAACCTTCATCCTGCAGTTCCTGGCCGGCCAACCGAAGTCCCTGCAGGCAACCGGCGTGGAACTTTTGCTGCGACTCCCGAGGGCAAAGCTGGCGCGGCCGGAACGCCGGATATCCCGGCTCAGAATCGTCGCGCGGTGGGAGGCGGAAATGCGAGTGGCTCGAGCAGCAAGGCAAATGGCGTTCCGTCTGGCCTTTACGTCGGCGCGAGCCCGAAATCCGATAGCAATAGCGCAGTCGCAGGTGGAACTAACGAGCGGTCTACTGACAACTCAGCACTGCTGGCGAATGCAACGCAGCCGCGAGTTACCGCTACTCCGCCGCGTTCTTCTGAGCTGCCAGCCAATGCGGTCAGTGAAGTAGAGCGCAAACTTTTCGCTGGACGAAGATCTTATGCTATGACTCTGAATGTGCCCAACCTGAACTCGGCGGGTGGAAGCTGGGTCATGCACTTCGCGGAATTAAAAGACGCCGACAAACAAGGCGAATTGGTTGCGCCTGTTGCGACGCAGGAAGTCGACCCCGGATATCCGCTGGAGTTGATGCGACAGCAAATTCAGGGCACGGTCATTCTCTCGGCCGTCATTCACAGCAACGGAGCTGTAAGTGATGTGAAGATTCTGCGTGGCGTCGATGATCGTCTGGATCAGTATGCCAGCGCTGCTTTATCGCGCTGGCGTTTTCGTCCGGCGACGAAGAATGGCGATCCGGTGGCGCTGCAGACGGTAGTCATGATTCCATTCCAGCCCATGCGGAAGCCGGCATTCTGAAACCTTTTCGCCACGGATTTCCACGGATCAACACGGATAATCCTTTTTTCTTTTTCTTAATCCGTGTAATTCGTGGACATCCGTGGCGCTTGCCTCAGAAATTATTCGGCTACGCCTGTCAGCGCTAGCAAGGTCAGCAATATTCGCTTTAGGCCGAGGTCGCGTCCGGTGCAGTCGAACCACTCTTGTAGAGTGTGGGCGCCGCCGCCTACGCCCCCGCCGCCGATGGCGATGGCTTCGCGGCAAAGCGAGAGTGGGATATTGGCATCGGTGGATGCTCGTTGGATTTGGGCGGCATTGCCTAAATGCGCGTCCACGGCGCGAATCACTTTCAGGATTCGAGCATTGCTGTCGAGTTCACCTGCGGGACGATTGCCGATGGGAACGACTTCGTACGTCAGGCCGGACGAACGTTTTTGCGAAGGACTTCGCCGCTCGCTGCTGCGCGATTCTGTTTCGACCGCCTGTTCCACCGCGAAGCGCAAAGACGCTTCCAGGCGTTCCATCTCAGCCATAGAAGTAGATCGAATATCGACCCTCATACTGGCCGACTCGGGAATGGAGTTTACCGACGTGCCGCCGCGAATCACGCCGACATTGAATGTAGTCTTCGGAGACGTTGGCAGCACCGTTTGAGAGAATGTATGAACGGCTTGCGCCAAAACTAGTATCGGGTTGGGCATGCCAAAGTCACTCCAGGAGTGTCCACCGGGGCCCCGAACGATAATTTCGAAGCGGCGGCTGCCCAAAGCTTCCGCGACGATTGTGTCGGAGCCAGCGCCATCAAGAATTAGAGCTGTGGCGGATTGAATCTCTCCACCGGGCTTGCGAAAAAATGTGGCGCATGCCGCGCAGGTCGCCTTCACCTTCTTCGCCGACATTGCCGATGAAAAGTAATGGAGTAGCAAGCGCAATTTCAACGGCGCGAAGCGCGGCGGCGATTGCCAGTAGTGCAGAGGCTCCGGCACCGTTGTCGGAAACACCCGGCCCGTACAGGCGACTACCGTGCTGGCGTAGATTGAGCGGAGTACCTGCGGGAAAAACCGTGTCGATATGCGCGCTGAGAGCGGTGTACTGCTTGGCCGCCGATTTGCCTATCCTGGCGGGATAAACACCGAACACGTTGCCCACCTCGTCGATGTGGACTTCGATTAGTCCGAGCGCGCGAAAGCGTTCTTGTAGCCATGCGCCCCGGTTTGCCTCTCCGAATGGAGGAGCGGGGATGCGCGCCATCTCCAGTTGCCAAGCCGCAAACTGAGGTTCCTCGGCGCGAAGCCAAGCGAATGCGGCGCGGGCTACCGGAAGCGCAGCCAGGCTCGCGATCTCTTGCTGGACCGTGGAGGAGACAAGCGGAACTTCGGCGCGCGGACCGGAAGGCATAACTTGTAGGACATCTTACAACACGGCTCGTGAAGTGGCAGGCGTGTTTGGCGGCTGGATGCTCGCGCTGGTCGCACTGAGCTTTCGCCAAAGGGGATGACCCCAGATTACGGGATTCTTCACGATAGACTACGGCTTCTGGTCGATTGCGAACCTATTTCGCCCGGAATAAGGTCGATTAAACGCACGGAAGTCTTCATCAGCTGCGAATCCAAACTATTTACGAAAGGAATCTATGTACCATCACATAAAGAAGCTCATGTACACGGTGAATGTAGGCGAACCGGACCCCCGCTTTGGAAATATGTTGTTAGAGCAGTTTGGCGGGGCCAATGGCGAACTGGCTGCAGCTATGCAATATTCGATTCAGGGCCTGAACTGCGAGGATCCTGACCGCAAAGATCTGCTGATGGACATCGGCACGGAAGAACTCAGTCATTTGGAAGTGGTTGGCACCCTGGCACGCATGCACCTCAAACCACTGAAGAAGAATGCCGATGCGGCAGCCGACGATCCGCTCATCGCGATTGCAGGCGGAGGCGGCGTCACTCTGTTTAATTCCATGGGCGACGCCTGGACCGCCGACTACCTGAAAATAACTGGAGAATTAGACGTCGATCTGCGCAGCAACATCGCCGCTGAGGCGCGAGCCAAAATCGTTTATGAGCGGCTTATCAACTTTTGTGACGATCCCGGGTCAAAGGACGCCCTGCAATTCCTGATGACTCGCGAGATTACTCACATGAAGGCCTTCACGGCAGCTCTTGAAAGCCTAGGTAAAGATCCATTCTCGATCGGGCAGATTCCACCCACACCGGTGCTGGTCAATCAGTATTTCAACGATTCGACTGGAGTCGGAGACGAGGGTGAAATCGATGCCCGTGGTCCCTGGAATGAAGGCGGTGACTGGGAATTCGTGGAGCAGCCCGAACTCGAACAGGGGATTGAAAATATGGAATCAGCGCAGAGCGGCAACGGGGGCAGCGGAAAAACGCGGGGTAAAGGCGCCGAGGCGGAATCGCGTGGTCGAAGCAGCAAGGCTCGAAAGCTGGCTTAGCCAATACCTTACGTTAATGTCGCAGGACTCGAGTGAAACATTGGTTTCGCCGAGTTCTGCGATCAAATCTACTAGGTGCCCGCCGACACGGGTTACAGCTTGTTTGGTTTCGGATTATTCACGTCGGAATAATCGTAAAAGCCTTTGCCTGACTTGCGTCCGTACCAGCCTGCCATGACCAGTCGCTTCAGCAGGGGCGGCGACGCGAATCGGCGCTCTTTGAATTCGTCGTACATCACGTGGGTGATGTAGTAGGTCGTATCCAGGCCGACGAAGTCGAGCAGCGTGAACGGGCCCATTGGATAACCGCAGCCCAGCTTCATGGCATTGTCGATGTCGTCGATTGAACCTACACCTTCTTCATAGGCGCGAATGGCGTCGAGCAAATAAGGCACCAGCAGCCGGTTCACGATGAATCCAGTTTTGTCACTGGTGCGCACCGGCACTTTGCCGAGTTTTTTGGCGAATTCGTAGGCCGCGTCGTAAACCTGGTCCGATGTGGCAATCGTCCGCACTACTTCCACTAACTTCATTAGAGGAACCGGATTGAAAAAATGCAATCCGACGAACCGCTCGGGGCGCTTGGTTGAGGTCAAGAGTTCAGTAATAGAAATGGAAGATGTGTTCGAAGCGAAAATGGCATCTCTCCTCAACGATTCCGTCGATGGACGCGTACATCTTCTTTTTCTCTTCGACATTCTCGATAATGGCTTCGATCACGATGTCGCAGTCGGCCAGATCTTGCTTATTCGTCGTGCCCTTGAGACGGGCGCGAATAGCGTCTTTCTGCTGCGCTGTGATGCCACCTTTTTCTGGAGGCCGCTCGGCGAATTTGGCTAGAGATTTCTCAATCCCGGCAAAGCCTTTGTCGAGAAACTTCTGCTCAACCTCGAGCACGGCTGACATCAAACCCAGCAGTCGCGGCAACTTGAGCGATTCCTGATCCCATGAGCCCACAACCAAGAACTCCCACTTTCTTTATTTCCATTAGCGATTCCTTCTTTTTACTAGCAACCTGAACCAACCGCTCTACCACCGCGCCACCGAGTCACGGAGAATTTCTTTTGAGTTTTCTCCGTGGCTCTGTGCCTCTGTGGTAAAGATTTAATGCAAGCTCTCCACCACCATCGCGATGCCCTGCCCGCCGCCGATGCACGCTGTCGCTAACCCATACTTCTTCTTTCTCCGGCGTAATTCGTACAGCAAGGTGATCACCAAACGCGTTCCCGTTGCACCCAGCGGATGGCCCAGCGCGATTGCGCCGCCGTTTACGTTCACTTTGTTGCGATCGAGGCCCAGCTCTTTTTCGACCGCCAAATACTGCGCGGCGAAAGCTTCGTTGACTTCGATCAGATCGATATAGTCGAGACTAAGCCCAGCTTTCTGCAAAGCAAGCTTCGTCGCCGGCACCGGGCCGCGGCCCATGACTTTGGGCTCAACTCCGGCAACGCCCCAGCCCACAATTCGTCCCAGCGGTTTCAGTCCGCGCTTGCCAGCGTCTTCAAGCGACATGACGACGACTGCAGCCGCTCCATCCACGATGCCGCTGGCGTTGCCCGCGGTTACGGTGCCGTTTTTGCCAAATGCGGGCTTCAGCTTCGCCAGACCGTCCATAGTTGTCTGGGGTCGGCGATGATCGTCTTCGCTCAATGTCTCCCCCGAGGGCTCACCTTTGCGATCCTTGAGATGCACCGGGACTAATTCTTCCTGCAGGCGACCATCTTTGTAAGCGGCGTCAGCGGATTGTTGTGAGCGCAACGCAAATTCATCCTGCGCCTGCCGGGTGATGCCTTGCTGTTCGCCATAAAGTTCCGCGGTATTAGCCATGTATAGGCCGCAATAGGTGTCGAGCAGCGCGACCATAAGCGAGTCTTCCAGTTTTCCGCCTGGGGCGAGAGTGAAAGCCGTCGCGGCCGCGGATCACGAACGGCGCTTGTGACATCGCTTCCATGCCGCCCGCGAGCACTACGTTGGCTTCGCCGAGTTGAACCATTTGCGCCGCGTTCACGATCGATTGCATTCCTGATCCGCACAGACGATTCACGGTGAGCGCCGGAGTTTCGATGGGCAGACCGGCTCGCAGTCCAACATGACGCGCGCCGTATAGAGCGTCGCCGGAAGTCTGCTGCGCATTGCCAAATACGACATGGTCGAATTCTTTGGGTTCGAGTCCGGCACGCTCAATGGCACACTTGCCCGCTATCGCACCTAGTTCCTGCGCTGTAAAATCTTTCAGCTTGCCGCAGTAACGTCCAAAAGGCGTGCGCGCGCCGCTTACAATTGCGATGTCTCCTGGTTTCAACATTGGTTCCTATTCCTGGGTTCTCTACGAACTCACGCGATCAGAAAAGTTCTGAATGGACTAACCAAACTTGTTAGTTTAACAGCGTGGATAAGGAGACGTAAACCGGCACGGTAGTGCGCAAAATCCTTATTGAGTGATTGAAGGAGGTATCTCGTCCGTCTAGTCGGGCGGGGACGCCCGGTCTCCACTAATTTGGCTCACTAAGCCACGGCGGCGGTTGCGAATGAGGCGGCCAGCGCGACGATCTTACCCGCGCCTTGACCTTTGGCGGTATACAGAGCTTGTTCAGCGCGGTTGATCACTTCAGTGACAATGTCGACGGGATCATACTCGCCGCGCAGCACCGCTTCTGCGAGGCCGGCGTTGAAGTGGATGGACTGTTGTTTCTCCGGCAGCCGCACTTGAGCTAGCAGCCGCTGCAGCTTCTCGGCTGCCATGATGCCTTCTTTTTCGGGGGTTTCTCCGAGCACGATGGCAATGGAAGTCGTTTCGTAACGGAATGCCAGATCGTTTTGGCGGATATTGGCGGCGAAGAGTTGTCCGATTTGCTGCATTAATGCTTCAACCGCTGATTCGCCGAACTCTCGCAGCAAAGCCGATTTTTCCCCAAACTGCATCAACAATACCGAGAGTGGCGTGCTCTGCTGAGCATTACGGCGGGTTTCTGCCATTAGCAAATCGAGATAGGAAGCTCGTTTGAGCAGGCCAGACTGCTCGTCTGTCACCGAAAGATTTTTTACCAGGCGGCGAAGTCCGGCGTTGTTCAGCGCGATCACAATCTGGTCAGTGATGGTTTTCAAAACCATTACGTCGTTAGAACCCCAGGCATGCGGTTTTGTATCCATCAACAACAGGAGGCCGACGTGTTCTGATCCATCGTTGAGTGCGAGGGCCAGCACTGAGGTGACGCTCAACTGCGCAAAGGCATCGCGAACGGCCGCGAGATCAGGTGCGGTTTGCACGTCCGCAATCATGACTGTGCCGCCGCGGCTGATCGCCAGATCGTGGACGCTGGTCACAATTTTTTCCAGAATACGAGGCTCACTGGGTTTGATTACATCGCCGCAATACTCCTTCACGCTGGTGGTGTGCAATCCGGGTTTGCGCATGGCAATTACGCACCGGCTGACCTTCCACTGCGTGCCGATTTCTTTGGCGCCCGTGACCATAACCGCATCTGCGTTGTTTTGCTTGTAGAGTTTGCGAGTAATTTCTGCGACTCGAGCGAAGCTGCTGACATCGGTCACGTCACTTAATGCCGCAACTCCCGTTTGCGGTGTCTGCGGCTCGGCCGGAGCTGGCGATGGAGGTGGCGATGCCGGAGTTTGCCCCGGGTAACGCGGATTCAATCCTGCCGTCATGTACAGTTGCCGGAGATCGGCGTTGCGCTCTTCCTCGCGAGGAAATAATTCCTGAATACGCTGCAGGCGTTCCACTGCCTTAGTGCGCATGCCATACTGCACCAGAATCTCCGCTTGCAACATGAGATCCTGCAAAGCAGCCGCACCCAGCATTTTTTCCTCGCCTGGAGCAGGCGCCGCGGCTGTATCGGTCATGCTCGAGAAGCGCGAGGCAATCACTTTGAAGCGATTATCGTCAATTTTTCCGCGCAACATTTCCAATCGCTTCTGATGCCCGGATTCATATGCATCTACTTCGGCAGCGCGATCCAGCGAATCAGCCGCTTTTGCATAATTGCCTACGCTGCAGTAAAGATCGAAGAGTTTGAGCAGAGTCTGGCAGTAATCGCTTTCGCGATTGGAGGCGTTGAACTGCTCGCCCATGAATTCGAGCATTTCCGGGGAAGCCCGATGGCGAGCCGAAATGTCCTGAATCATGGCAAGGAATGCCCTACGATCCCCTTTGCGGCGATGGTACTGTTCCAGTTTCCGTCCCAGGGCGACGGCGTCGGCGTCCTGATTAGCGTCGATAAATTGCCCGACGAGGTTGGCAATCTCTTGCACCCGCGAGGGATTTTCCTCGAACAACTGCCATAACAAAGGTTCGGCTTCGGTCAAACGATTGGCGGCCAAAAGAGCCTTTGCGTAGGTATCGCGTAACTCCTCGCTCGGAGAGCCCGCATTGACTAGCGATTCCAGGACGAAAATCGCGGCTCCCGACTGGCCCTGCTCCAAGAGGTTTTTGCTGTAGCCTAAAGCGATTTGTGGATCGGCAGGGTCTTCCGCGTAGGCGCGTTCCATCCACTGCGCTGGACTCTGGCCTGAAGCCTGCGCCGACTGAGCCAGTTTCAGGAATGCCGCGGCGGCCGCCTTACTCTCGCCCACTTCAGAACAAAGCTCTCCCAGGCGCTGCAAGTTGGCCTCGCTCGAATCCAGCGTCAGGAGTCGCTTTAGGGCGGGAAGAGAATCTTTTTTTCGTCCCTGTTTAGTTAACTCCTGAAAGACGCTTTCGTAAGTTTCGAGCGCTTGTTTGGGATGGGATTTCTCCAGCAACTCGCCGAACTTCACCTTCTGCTCCCAAGTCGGGGCGACAAAGCGCCCTAACTTCTTGTAAGTGAGGCTGGCGCGGGTAGCGTCGCCCGCCTCGATCTGGCGTTCAAACAAGTCGCCCAACAACTTTACCGCTTGGGGGATCCTCTGCAGAGAGAGGCAAAGATCGGCGGCCATCTGGCAAACGGTGTCATTGCCGGGTTCTGCCGCCAGAACCTGCAAATAGTCTTCCAGCGCCTCGGCAGTTTTTCCTTTCTGCAGAAGCTTTTCCGCGCGTTCCACGCGTTTCGTAATTTCAGCCCGATCCATTCGCTTGACAGTTTCTGCCATGACTTGCGCCGCGCGGAGTAACCCATAGAAAGTCTAGGAGCAGGTTACCGGAGCGGGCAACGACGGAACGTACCAACGCGATTACGAAAGTCATTAGCGAATAACTATTTGGGAAATAAGAGCTTTCTGATATACGTCCGCAATGCCCCAGAACGTCTCCACTGGCCAGGAAAACGTCTCCCGCAACCAAGAAAGTGGACTTCGCCATCAGCTGAGCGCCGGACAGATGGCGATGGTGGCGGTTGGCGGTTCAATTGGGACGGGGCTGCTGCTGGGTTCAGCTGCGGCTATTCAGATTGCTGGTCCGGCGGTAATTCTGAGCTTCGCCTTGGCGGCATTCATATGCTGGACAGTCACCATGGCGTTCGGCGAGCTCTCCAGCGTGCATCCGGCGGCCGGTTCCTTCGGCTTGTATGCCGATCTCTATCTCAACCCGTGGGCTGGATTTGTCTCGCGCGCCGGCTACTGGATTGCCATTTCAGTATCGATAGGAGCCAATCTCGTTGCCTCCGCTACTTATATGCGCTATTGGTTTCCTGCGGTTCCTGCTCTGGTTTGGATCGGATTGTTTTCGGTCGTGCTTATCGTGATCAATCTCCGCAGCGTCCGCGATTATGGACGATTTGAATATTGGTTCGCGATGATCAAACTGATAGCCATGGTGATGTTCGTGTTTATTGGTGGAGCATTGTTGTTCGGTGGCCGCGTCTCAGCACAATACACGGCGCAAGGAGGATTTTTTCCCAATGGTGCGATGGCGCCGGTACTGGCGATGACGTTCGCGCTCTATACTTTCGGCGGAATCGAAATGGTGGCTATTACAACCGGGGAATCACGCGACGCGACGGAAATCCCTCGCGCGGTCAAGTGGACGTTCACTATTCTGGCAATAGTCTATCTGGGTGCAATCATCGTGCTTGTCGGAGTGATGCCGTGGAATCGGGTTGGCGTCACAGAAAGTCCTTTTGTTACCATTTTTAGAAAGGCTGGCATTCCGGCAGCGGCCAGCATAATCAGCTTCGTAATCCTTACGGCGGCACTGTCTGGCGCGAACGCCAATCTGTATGCTGCGTCGCGAATGCTGTTCTCGTTGGCGAGGCGTGGCTGGGCGCCGGGCGTGTTGGGACGGTTGAATGCGGCGGGATCGCCAAATTTCGCTTTGCTGGCTTCGTCTTATGGCATTATTGTCGCCGTGGTTTTGGAAACATGGGCGGCAAAAAACGCCTTCGTTTACATACTCAGCGGAGCCTTGTTCGGCCTGATGGTTTCCTGGCTGGTGTCGCTAGCCGCGCACATTTCATTCCGCCGACGAATGAGTTCCGCCCAAATCACGGCTCTTCCGCTGCGTTCGCCTCTGGGCGTTTGGGGATCACTGCTTGGTCTTGCTCTGTTAACCACAGCCACGCTAAGGACTTGGTGGGATTCGCGCGTCAGTCTGACCAGCGGAGTAGCAACCCTGTCGATTCTGACCGCGGCCTACGCGTTGCTCAGGGCTAAGAATCGAGTATTAGTCAGCGATAGGTCAGACTAGTTGCAAATTCGCCAGTCGCCGTTCGACGTGCAAAATTGCCTGATCAATGGCAAAACCGCGAACTCAGCGGTTGCGTATGGTCTAATAGAGTGATAGCCAAGCTGATGCCTTCCAGCCGTACAATTCTTCGCCGCCGGATGTTGGCGCTCCACCGCAATCTTCGCGGCGCGCGCATGATTGCCCGTGCCTTCGTTTCAACGGATCACCCGCTGCTGGCGCACATCATTCCCATACGCCGGTGCAATCTGGCTTGCGAGTACTGCAACGAATATGACGATTTTTCAAAACCTGTCCCAACCGAAACCATGTTTGAGCGAGTGGACAAGTTAGCAGAGCTGGGCACATCCGTTATCACCATCAGCGGCGGAGAGCCGCTGCTGCATCCCGATCTGGACGAAATCATTCGCCGCATCCGCCAGCGCGGCATGATCGCGGGGCTGATTACCAACGGCTATCTCCTGGTGGCGGAGCGCATTCAGCGGCTTAATCGCGCCGGGCTCGAATGGTTGCAGATCTCAATCGATAACGTCACGCCGGACGATGTCTCCAAGAAGAGCCTCAAGGTGCTGGACAAGAAGCTGGAGTTGCTCGCAGAACATGCTGATTTTCATGTGAACATCAATTCTGTAGTCGGCGGCGGAGTGTGTAATCCGCAGGACGCGTTGACGATCGGCAAGCGGGCAGTGGCGCTGGGTTTCAGTTCGACCATCGGCATCATTCATGACGGCAGTGGACAACTGCAGCCGCTGGCGGAAGAAGAACGGCGCGTCTATCACGAGATGAAAGGGATGGAGAAGAGCAGTTTCACCCGCATCAATGGCTTTCAGGACAACATTGCGCAAGGACGTCCGAACCAATGGCGCTGCCGCGCTGGAGCTCGTTACTTATACATCTGTGAAAACGGCTTGGTGCACTACTGCTCGCAACAGCGAGGCTATCCTGGGATTCCGCTGGAGAAATATACGGTGCACGACATCCGCCGTGAGTATGTGACCGAGAAATCATGCGCACCGCATTGCACCGTCTCGTGCGTGCATCAGGTGTCGATCTTCGATTCCTGGCGGGCTCCGCAGCACGCGGAGCAAAGCGGTTCGCCAACGCACGATTTGGTGCAGATCGAGTAAAGTCCCAGCGGTAGAGACGTAGCTGAGCTACGTCTCTACTGAGCGGTGTGCGTTATTTCTTTTGCGCCGTCGGCGGCAGCAGGCCATTCAGGCGCAGATACATGGCGGCGGCGCTGTAGTGGTCCGCCCAGTCGTTGGTAAGTGCAATCAGCGCGAATGCCACCGTCGCTGGTTTTCCTCCATAGAGTTCGATGCTGTCGCCGAGTTTTGAATCATCCACTTTGCTAAGCGCAGCCTGGCAATACATGAATGACTTGGTGAGTCCTGCCCGCAGCCTTTCCTTGTCGGTCTCCGGCATCGGTTTCATCGGTGGAGGAGGCATATTGGCGGCTTTGCTACACAGTTCGACGTTCGACATCGTCATGTGCTCTACCAGATGGCCGAAGGTTTGCTGCGCGGGCGTCGGACTCCAGCCAAATTTGTCGGCAGGCATTTCGTCGACGGCCGCGAGTAAATTGGTCTGCCGCCGCTCGGCGATTTCCCTCACCACGTCCGTTACCGGATTCTTACTGTTCGTTGTCTTCGCTTGAGCAGTTTTGTTGGGTTCGGTTTTAGTTGGTTCAGATTTTTCCTGTCCGAAAATAAAAGAGGGTAGCGCAAGCACCGCGAGAAAAATAAGGATCCGTTTCATAGTCTCTCCAGTTTGCTCCTAGGATAACTCTGAAAGAAGTTGGCAGCCAGACTTGCGGCATGTTTTCAAATTGCATTTTCTACGAAAATGCAGAAGCCATCCCTACAGTCACCAACTTATAGAGCAAGTACCATCCGACGACGATGATGATTGCCGTCGACCGCTTAACTTTACTGTTGGCAGCGAAACCAATTCCTATAAGCACGATGCTCCAGATAGTGAAAACATCCAAAGCCGATGCCATGCCATAGAGAAATTTGTTTGCCGTCGGATCCATAAAATATGCTGGATTCGTGGCCACGGGATTCTTCGCGTTGAACCCTGCCGGGTCAACCCCGGCGAATAGCGAAACAATCCCCAGCACGGCGCCGATGATGCCCGGAAGGCTGCCATAAATCACGATCGCCAGCGATGTTTTGAATGGCACGCTGGCCCCGGCGCCGAAATTGAAAGTCGCCATCAGAACCGCCGCGATGATCACGAAAATAATCAAGTTGAGTACGGGCAGACTATAGGAAATATAGCGGGCAACGGTGGCAGAGACTTGTATCTGCTGGGCTTGCTGGTCGGGCGGAAGTTTCTCGAACTGCTCGACCCGCGATGACTGCGCAATTGCGTTCTTGCTGATTTGCTCAAAGCCAATCTGCTTGCCCATCACAAAAACGAAGGCCAGCGAAAAGATTGAAATCAGCAACCAGGGCGCCCACCAACTGGCATTACTGCGCAAGTCAGCAAAAGTTTTGCTGGGCGCAATGAAAGTATCAACAATGCGCGCGCCTTCCGAAAGACGCTGGGGGCCGGGATCGACGGCGGCAACAGGGTTGGGAGGAATCGGCGCAGCGGCCATGCAGCACCTCCAAGGAGCGGATTGTAGCTCCGCTAACGGCAAATGCACAACCGATCAATGGACGCCGAGCGTCTCGCCCGGCTGGAAGCGCGAGACGCCCTCCTCACTAACTCAAGGTCATTACTTCCGGCGTTGCTTCGAGCAGACTGCGAGTGTAGGCATGCTGTGGCCGTTCAGTGACTTGTTCTGTGAGGCCGATCTCGACAATCTTTCCGCGATACATTACCGCGATCCGCGTCGCCAGATAACGCACCACGGGCATGGAGTGCGAAATGAAAAGATAGGTCAAGCCGAGCTCGCGTTGCAGTTGCGCCATCAGATTTACAATCTGTGCCCCGACGCTTACGTCAAGAGCTGAAACCGGCTCATCAGCGACGATGAATTTCGGATGCAGCGCCAGCGCCCGCGCGATTCCGATGCGCTGCCGCTGGCCTCCGCTGAATTCGTGCGGAAAACGCCGCATGGCCGATGCATCAAGTCCGACGGCTCGCAGCAGTTCCGCAACCCGCGTTGATCGGGCGGCAGCGCCCATGCGCTCATGAACAATTAGCGGTTCGCTGATGACATCCTCCACTCGCATGCGAGGATCGAGGGATCCAAAGGGATCCTGAAATATGATTTGCATGTCGCGGCGCAAGCTTCGCATGGCGGAGTTACTGGCAGCAAGCAAGTCGCGGCCTTCGAAAACAATCTTGCCGGAGGTTGGCTCAATCAAGCGAAGAATCAACCGGCCCAGCGTGCTTTTGCCTGATCCCGATTCGCCGACCACGCCGAGGGTTTCGCCGGAGTGGATATCCAACGAGACGTCGTCAACGGCACGCACTTCGCCTTTTGCGCCTCCGCCAAAAATGGATTCGCCAAGCTGAAACACTTTGGTCAAATTGCGGACTTCGAGCAGGGGCACGAGAAGATGGTAACAGCAAGATCAGCCACGGATTTCACGGATCAGCACGGATAACTTGGGAGAAGGTTCTATTCCCCCTATTTTAATCCGTGAAATCCGTGGCGGTTTTATTTAACGCCAGGCGATCATCGGCACCGCTAGCAGCGCGGCGATCATGCCCAGAGCCTTCCAGCGGGTGAAATGTTCTCGCAGGATGAAGCGCGCCAGCAACACGGTTACTGCGGGATAAAGCGAGCTCAGAACCACGGCTGCGTCGAGCCGGCCGGTTTGGCTGGCACGAATAAACAAAACGCTGCCAATGACGTCGAGGCAGCCAGCGAGTACGCCGAACCCGATGCCCGAGCCGTTGATATTGCGAGAAATTCGTACGATCAAAACGATTGCGGCGGTGAGAGTGAATGATGCAACCTTCGACGTGGCGGCTAGCCAGAAAGCCGAAGCGTCCCCGGCCTGCTTCATGCAGAGATAGAATCCCGCGAAGCCAATGCCCGCCAGCGCGGCCATGCCGATGCCTTCAGGCGGGCTGTCATCTTCGGTGCGGGAGATGAGCCAGATTCCCGCTGCGGCCAGTACGAAACCGACGATTTGCGCAGCCTGCGGCAGGCCTTCGCGAAACATTCCGAATACGGTGGGGATCGCAGCGCCCAAGACTGCTGCGACCGGTGCGGTCAGGCCCATTCTTCCCGAGGAGAGCGCGCGGTAAAAAATCGCCAGCGCACCGCCGCCCGACAGGCCTCCCAGCAAAGCCCATGCCACCGCCGTTCGCGAGGGAAACGACGAATGACTGGCCAGTGCAAGGCCTGCCATAAGAATCAGTCCGCTAATATGCGCGAGAGCGGTTAACACGAATGCATTGGTCCGCCGCGAAGCGTATCCGCCAACGAAGTCGCTCGTCCCCCAGGAAAAAACAGCAGCCAGACTGAAGGCGGTGGACGCGGTTAAGGAGGGCAGCATCATTCGATAAGGGAGTAAACGAGACTAACACGTGAGCGGGTGCCTGGGATTACCACGACAGTTGCTGTCTCCCACTACGGACTGTCATCCCGAGCACCGCGAGGGATCTGGGTGTTTCCCTTCGGCAACGATAACGGTTGCGCAGGCAAAAACCTAGATCCCTCACTGCGTTCGGGATGACAAGCGTGCCGGGCGCTGCTATAGATTCCTGCGTTGTTCCGCTGACGAATTGCGATGTGCTATAAGCAGCGATAAAAACATTTTACGTCACTGGCTCCGAGGTAGAGGCGGCCACGGGGATTTCTGCGGCCAACTTTTCTAGTAGGCTTTCGAGGTGATCGAGCACCTCCTCAGCAGCCGTCGCCTTTAATACGAATTTCAGCATGCCATCCGGAGTAAACTGCGCGCCACGCTGCGAGGATACGAATCGCGCCAGTTTCGCGGGATCGATCCCGGCATTCTGGCGGAACTTAATCGTCACAAGGTCGCGCTTGCGTTCGATTGCGTTCACGCCCACGCGCAACGCCAGCAGTTTGAGCGAGGCGTAATCGAGGAGATTGCGAACGGCGGCGGGAGGCTCGCCATAACGGTCTTCGAGTTCAGCACCCACATCGCTCAGTTGCGATTCGGTTTCAACCCCGGCAATTCGTTTGTACATGCGCAGCCGCTGGTTTTCTTCGGGAATGTAGTTCACCGGGATACGAATATTTAAACCAAGATTGAGTTGAGTCTCGGCCTCATCGGGCGCAGCTTCGCCCTTCATCTCACGCACGGCACGATCGAGCATCTGCGTGTACAACTCGAAGCCGATAGCTTCAATGTGGCCGCTCTGTTCGCCGCCAAGCAAGTTGCCAGCGCCCCGCAGTTCGAGGTCCAGCGCTGCGATTTTGAATCCGGCGCCGAGATCGGAAAATTCTTTTAAAGCTGCCAGGCGTCTGCGCGCAATCGGGGTAAGCTCGACATCCGCTGGAATGAGGAGATACGCGTAAGCTCTGCGATTCGACCTGCCCACGCGTCCACGCAATTGATACAGTTCAGACAACCCGAATCGATCGGCGCGGTTGATGATGATGGTATTGCAGAGCGGAATATCTAGACCATTCTCGATGATGGTCGTAGCCACCAGAATATCGGCTTCGTGATGCATGAACTTCAGCATCACTTTCTCCAGTTCTCCTTCTGACATCTGACCATGGCCCACGATAACCCGCGCCTTTGGAACTAACTCCTGCAACTTCGCGGCGATCTCCCAGATGCTTTCCACGCGATTGTGTACGAAATACACCTGCCCGCCGCGAGCGAGCTCTTGCTCGAGCGAAGACTGAATCAGCTTTTCGTCCCAGCTGGCCACGACGGTTTGAATGGCCATGCGGTCTTTCGGCGGAGTCTCAATCACGCTCATGTCACGCATTCCGACCAAAGACATGTGGAGCGTGCGTGGAATCGGCGTGGCAGACATGGTCAGCACGTCTACCTCTTTCCGCATTTGTTTCAGACGTTCTTTGTGGCGCACACCAAAACGTTGCTCTTCATCGACGACGAGCAGGCCGAGGTCGGTGAACTTGATGTCCTTAGAGAGTAAGCGGTGGGTGCCGATGAGAATATCGATTTTCCCGGCTTCGACTTTTTGCAGAATTTCTTTCTGCTGCTTCGCCGAGCGGAAGCGGCTGATCATTTCAATCTTGACGGGAAATGCCGCAAAACGTTGTTTAAAAGTTTCAAAGTGCTGGAACGCAAGCACCGTTGTGGGGGCGAGTATCGCGACTTGCTTGTTATCGTTGACCGCCTTAAAAGCGGCGCGCATGGCGATTTCCGTCTTGCCGTATCCGACGTCTCCGCACAACAGGCGATCCATGGGCTGCGAGGATTCCATATCGCGCTTTACATCGGTGATCGCCAGGTCTTGATCTTCAGTCTCGGTGAATTCGAATGCGTCTTCGAATTCGCGCATCCATTGGTTGTCCAGCGAGAATGCGAAGCCTTTAGCCGCTCGGCGCTGCGCATAAAGTTTGAGCAACTCGTCAGCCATGTCCTTCATGGCCTTGCGCACGCGAGCTTTGGTTTTGGCCCAAGCGGCGGTTCCCAGATGGCTGAGCGGCGGCTTCGCGCCTTCTGACGAACGGTATTTTTGAATCAGGTCAAGGCGGGTGAGCGGAACATATAACCGCGCGCCTTCCGCATATTCCAGCAACATGAACTCGGCGTTGCCATCACCCTGGTTGATTTCCTTCAGTCCCTGGTATTGCCCAATCCCGTGTTCGACGTGGACAACGTAATCGCCGACCTGCAGGTCCCGGAAGTCGGAAAGAAATGCGGAAACTTTCGACTTGCTACGCTGCGGACGCGAAACCATCGATTCGGATTCGTCGAACAGATCGCGCGAACCGAGAATCGCCAGATGAGCGTCGGGGAACACAACACCATCGGGGACGTAAGCCTTTACCAACGTACTGGTGAGAATTTCGCCTGCGAAATACGCAGTCTCGTCAGCGTAGCTTTCGCCGCCGCGAGTGCGGCTGCCTAAGCGAAAAGAAAGACTGTACTCGCTGAAAACATCGGCCAATCGTTCGACCTCACCGATATTCGGCACGGCAATCAGCACACGATTCTGTTCACCAATCTGCTCTCTTCACCTCCTCCAGCATCGCTGGAATCGCGCCATGAAAGCGCTGCGCCGGTTGTGAATGGAAGCTGACTCCCTCGGCCCCGTCAGGGCGCGCGATATCGAGATGCTCAATCGAAGCGCCCGGCAGGCTAGCCAAATTCCGCCACCAATCCTCGGGAGAAACATACAAATCCGTGGGACGCACCAGATTGCCGATTTCGCTGCGCTCGTGCGCCTCTTCTATGCGCGACCATGCAGTATCAAATTCTTGCCTGAGACTTTCCGGTTCATCAGTCAGAATTGCAGCTTGAGGCAGAAGGTCGAAGACGGTGCGGTCCGCGCCTGCCACTGGCGCATAAAACTCCCAGCCGGGGAAGACACTTACTCCACCCGACCGCACGGCTTGCTCTACAACCTCTTCGGCGCCCGTGATGCGCTTGCCCGACAAGCGGACATGTATTGCGCCGAGCAGATCGTCGCTCACAGGAGTTTCTGTCAGCGGAAGCAGCAGCGCTTCGTCGACCGGAGTGGAAGATCGCTGAGTCGCTGGATCGAATTTGCGAATGGATTCAACTTCATCACCAAAGAACTCGATGCGCAACGGGCGGTCAGCCTCGGGAGAGTACACATCGAGAGATGCCGCCGCGAACTGCGTATTCCCCGGGCATTTCCACGACATCAGTCGAAGCATATCCAACCGTATTCAGATGACGCAGCAGAGGTTCAACATCAAGCGTCTCGCCGCGGCGAACCATGCGCGCCAGATCGGCGTAATAGTCGGCGGAGCGAAGACGCAACGCCGTCGCCGCAATGGGCGATACCAAAATCGAAACCGCCCCCGTGGCGATTTTCCATAGTGCAACCGCGCGTTCTTCCTGGATTTCTGGATGTGGCGAAAGATTCTGAAATGGGAGAACATCTCGGGTCGGAAGCGAGACTATAGAGTCCGGATCGCTTCCACCGATCAATTCGTGTAAAGCTTGCAGCACAGGGACCAACTCTTCGGCGGTGCGATTGTCCTGAACCACCACGATGAATGGGCGACCGGCGCTTTTCTGCAGCAAAACCAGCAGCAAAGCTTTTGCGGTGGGAGTGAGGCCGGAAACACTTATGCGCCCCGTACCCTCGCGGAGATGGGAGGCTACACGTAAGAAGGCGGGCAACTTTTCCACGTCCGTGAAAAGATCACGGACGAAAGGCAAGACCATTGCTCTGTAATTCTAACAGGAGATTCGTGCGCTCGAATTTGGAGACGGGCGAGCATTCCCGTCGTCTCTTGATCGCGTTACTCGCGGAACAGCGGCCTGGTTAGGCAGGTTGGGCCGCCACCACCGTTGATGCACAGCACAGAACCTGGGAAGGTTCGTACGTCGAACCCCGCTTGCCGCAGCTTTGCATTCGTCTTGGTGTTTTCTTCTAAGGCGAGCAGACGCTTTTCGCCTAAAGAAAGTACGTTGCAGGCCAGCGTCTCACGCTCCGAATAATCAATTTCGATGAACTGGTAGCCGCGTGCTTTCAGCAACTCAACGGTTTCAACTGCCAGCCATGGCAGGTCAACTAGCACGGTTTTTCCATCGAGCAGGCTCATCAACGACATTAAGTGCAAGCATGTTGACGGGCCCAGCGCGTGCGGCAGAGGCGCGGAGATAACTTCGACTCCCTTTGGCCCCAGTAGCGCTCGCATCTGCTGTATGCCTTGTGCATTGGTGCGATAGCCGTGCCCGATGAGCAGCGTCTTCGCATCCAGCCAAACCATATCTCCGGCTTCCGCAGTTGCGGGAGCCGTAATTTTGGCGAGCATCGGGATACCGAGAATCTGGCAAAACGATCCATGATGTTTGCCTTCGGAAATGCGATTCGCTTTACCTGGACGCATCAGGATTAGGCCAAAGTCTGTCGGCAGAGAGGCGTCGTGGGCGTAGACGGCGTCGAGCGAAAGTTCCATGGCTGGAGGAATATCTTCAACCTCCGCGCCGCAGGCTTGCAGTTCGCGACACAAGGCCTCGTGCTGCGCCTGAGCCGTTGCGAAATCTGGTTGACGCACGAAGCCCAGTTCACGCCAGCGAGCGGCCCGCTCCGGTTGATGCCAGCAGGCACTACGCGGTGAGCACACCAGCGCACGTTTCAGCGTGCCCACCATAGAATGCCCGTTGAAGCGGGGTTCGGTGGCTGTTTGGGGGATTGCGTCTACGACCAATTTTTCGAAGCTGCCAACCATGAAAGAAATCTAAACTGGCGCCGTGGCAAAAGCAATATGGGAGGCTTCCGACAAATACTCTGTCATTCCGAGGAGCGATAGCGACGAGGAATCTCGGTCCCGTCGTGAAGAACCGAGATCCCTCGCTTCGCTCCGGATGACAGAATAATTTTGTCGGATTACAACAGCGTCGGCATGACAATATCAGCTCTCAGAATTCCATGTGTGCGCGGAATGACGGTACAACCACAGGCCCACGGTCACGGTTGTACCCGGGATCATTGATATGCTGCACGCCGGGGGCGACGTAGATGCCGCGCCACACGTGGACGGTGTAATAAGATTCAACAATGTTCTCGCGGCCGTAATTCAGCCCGCCATCCCCGAGAAGAAAACCTAAGCCGCCGTCAGCCAGATAAATCTGGTGGTATTTGCAAATTCCGTTGGTGACGAAGGCAACTCCTGCCCGGTCCTGCTTGCGATGCCACCAGGCACCGCTTGCGCCTATTCCGCCGGAAAAGGTTTGATCGTCCTCGGTATAGGCGAAAGATTCAGTTTTGCCGTTATCCCATCCGAAGCGGCCGAAGGCTGTGAGGTACCGGGTGAGATTTTGCTCCACATTCACACCGAATCCGTATTTGCGAGTGATGTGCCAGGGATGAGCGGTGATATCCGGAACTGGTGTGAGGTGGGCGTCATAGTCCGCGATGGCCTGGCGATAAATGCCCATGTTGGCATAGTTGGTGTAAGCCAACAGACGAACCACGCCGGCTTTCTTCGGGATCAAGCCGCGTCGTAACTCGTATTCGTAGTTTTCCGCATGCGCCTGCCAAACTTTCCACACCAGATCGATTCCGTTTGCAATCTTGGGCATGAGTCCCTCGCCGAAGCGGAAGCCCCAGTTGCGGTCTTCATAATCAGCGGTAAAGCCGACGGTGTAGCCGCGGGTGTCGGCGGCGTAGTCCCAGGCGCCATTGTTGTCGATGGTCCAGTTGGTGAATTGAAAGTGGGTATCCGAGCCCACCGAATTTATGTCAAAGAAGTCCGGCATGCTGAACTTGCCAAAGCGGACTTCCAGCCGGCGGCGCGGCAGTTCATCGAAGAGCGACAGAGCAGTGCGCTCGTTCTCGATTTTATCTGTGCTCAACGCAAATACTTTGTGAATCATTCCCCGCGCCAGATACGGCGCTTTGCTCAACAAGGGATTGCGCACAATATCAAGATCGGTATTACCCGCGAGTCCGAAGCCCTCACTCAGAGCCGATCCGCCGGCCTCTTCGACGTCAGCAAGAAGTTCAGTGGAATTATTCAGGCGCATGCCGGTATAGAGGGTCAATACACGCGATGTTGCTTTCTGGTAGTGCGGGCTTAGACTGTGCGGCCCACTGTAAAGGGCATCAAAAGGGGGGTGGGTCTGAAAGATGAAATTCATCTGCCCGGATAGCCAGAAGCGAGTGTCCTTGAGGTGAGGAAACATCGTTTCCACCCCCTCTTCGGAAGGCGCATCAGCCGGCGGATCACCCCCGTCGGATGGTGGCGCCACTACGGGTGTCGGGCTTGAGCTTGGAGGAGGGGATGGATTCGCCGGTTGCTGCGCGACCGCGGGCAAGACTGCGAATAGTGCAGCAACCAGCCACAGGGCAAAAGTCAGCCTTCGGCACAGCCGCACCGTTTTGAAAATGAATTTCAATTTCATAATCGCAGAGTAGCCAAGCCGAGAATTCAGCTCAACCCCTAATATCACCCTCGGGTGTGATACTAATCACAATGATTAACGCTACTGTACCCCTCCGCATTAACTATGGTTAACTACGCCAAAAACGCCCGGCTTGGGTGGTTGGTGGATCCTCCGATACGAGATGTGGACATCGCCAGCCCAACCAGCCTACGCACGGCTCGTTAAAGGAATGTTACAAGCGGTCGTCTGAGCCCTCCTCAGCTGCCACCCAATGCATGCGTAGCTGCCGCTGGCCGCTTTCATCGGTGACCACGACCCAGCTCATGCGCACAGTTTTGTGTTCCATCTTCGGTTCCACATGGCACGAAAAGGTATCTTCGTGTTGGACCGTGCTCACGAGCTGCGTCGTCGCCATCGCCAACGGTTGCGCGAATAGAGTTATGCAGGTCATTGTTGTCGCCCTCCTTTCTCTAAAAGTTCAAACACCTATTCGATGTGACGCTCCTTAAGAATGCGATAAAAAGTTCATAAGGATTGCGTACACTACGAACACTTTGCGGCAGCAGCCGGAATTCGACTGAGCCGTCAGGTTGCGGTTCGTGGATTTCAAATTTGCAGAAGGAAAAAGTGCGCCTCGCGGCATCTGCCTCGATCCCTCGCGTTCTTCAGTTGTGGGTCAGAAGAAGCAGAGGTGAGGCGATAGGCAGGATGAAGCATATCGGGACACCTTGCTGGTTCTACACCGGAATGCCGCCGAAGTTACTCGGAGGCTCTAGCCCAAAATCTGTCTGCATACTTCCTTTATTCACTCCACACGGGAGCTGTAGATTTCCCGCCGAGATTTGTTATATCATACCCCCCTTGGGTATTGTCAAGGATCAAGCTGAAGAAAGCAGGAAGAAATGCAAGACAAAATTCCCGAAATTTCAAAAGAGAAACAAAAGCTCCTGTTTCGCATCAAGCGCATCCGCGGTCAATTCGCAGCGGTTGAGCGCGCCCTCACTGCTGGGGATGAATGTGCGGATATCTTGATGTTGCTGGCCGCCATTCGTGGCGGTGTCAATGGCTTGATGGCGGAAATCCTCGAAGATCACATTCGTCTGCACATGATGAATCCCGACCACGCGGTAGATTCGCCCGAAGAGCTGGGTGAGGATTTAATTGGACTGGTTCGCGCCTATCTGAAATAGACGGAAAGCAAGCTAGGGTGAAGCCCCGAAGATCGGCCCCAAAAAAAATCAGGACAGCTCGGAGCCCCCCGAAGCTGTCCTCGAAACCCTCCCGGTTAGAAGGGGTGTACTGCAATGAGCGTACTGAAAGCGTGTTGCAGAACTGTTGCAAAAATGTAAATATCCGGTAAATTCCGTTACCAACAAATCAGCCCCTTCGATGTTGGAATTGCCCTTTCGGATTGCCCCGGGAACCCGTCTGAACCCCTACCGCTGTTAACATAGATCACCAGTTTCCTTATCGGAGAGCCCATGGCCCGCAAAATGGAGATGTCTCGCAAGCTGCAGCAACGCGCCGAGCAGATGATTCCAGGGGGTGTCAATTCGCCGGTACGAGCTTTCGGTTCGGTTGGCGGGGACGCGCCGTTCATCGTTCGTGGCCAGGGTTCGCACCTCTTCGATGCGGATGGTAACGAATACATCGATTACGTCGGCTCCTGGGGGCCGCTTATTCTGGGACATGCTCCCGCCAAAGTGATCGAAGCGATTATGGACGCGGCTTGCAACGGCACCAGTTTCGGGGCCTCCACGCCGAGTGAGGCTGATCTGGCTGAGATTGTGCTTTCCGCATTTCCGCATATACAGAAAGTGCGCTTCGTAAGCTCCGGCACAGAAGCGACTATGTCGGCCATTCGCTTGGCGCGCGCTTATACCAAGCGCAAGTACATTGTGAAATTCGAAGGCTGTTATCACGGACACGCCGATGCCCTGCTGGTGAAAGCCGGATCGGGCGTGGCCACGCTTGGAATCCCGGGCTCAGCCGGCGTTCCCGACGAGTTCATCCAATTCACTCTGGCTTTGCCTTTTAACAATATCGATGCGCTGGAACACGCTTTCAAAAAATTCAAGCACGAGATCGCCTGCGTGATCGTGGAACCGGTAGTTGGAAATATGGGTTGCGTCCCTGCTTCCGGTGGATACCTGGCTGCTCTGCGTCTGATTACTCAGCGCGAAAAGAGTGTGCTCATCTTCGACGAAGTCATGACTGGCTTCCGTCTTGCCTTCGGTGGCGCGCAGGAGCTTTATGGAGTCACGCCGGATCTGACCACCATGGGAAAAATTATCGGCGGCGGACTCCCGGTGGGCGGCTACGGTGGACCGTCGGAGATTATGAACCTGGTCGCGCCGCTCGGACCCATGTATCAGGCAGGAACACTTTCGGGCAATCCGCTGGCTATGGCTGCCGGACTGGCAACGCTGCGTCATTTACGGGAACACAAACAAGAAATTTATCCGCAACTCGACAAACTGAGCGGGGAACTGGTGGAGGGAGTCGCAGCGGCGGCGAAAGAAGCGGGCGTATCTCTATGTTTCAACCGGGTTGGTTCCATGTTTACGTGGTTTTTTACTCCCGGCCCGGTAACCGATTGGGACTCGGCGTCAAAGTCTGACACCGAAGCGTTCGGCCGCTTCTTCCGCGCCATGCTCGATAGCGGAGTGTATTTGCCGCCTTCGCAGTTCGAGGCTGCATTTCTCAGTGCCGCTCATACTCAGGAACAAATTCACCAAACCGTGAATGTGGCTAAACAGGCATTTGCCTCGGTTCATGCCTAGACGGAAATGCACGCGGCAAAGTTCGTACAATTACAAAAGGCCACGCTCTTTTGGAGGGTGGCCTTTTGTACTTCCCGCGCTCATCCCTGCAACGCCATCATCCTTATAAGATGACGTTAATTGCAATCTGAACCCCGGGATGCACCGGGCTAAGCAGGAAATATTCTCCGTCGATGTAATCGACATAAACCACGTCGGTGTAAGCCCAGCCCACTGGCCACGGCTGCACCATTACGAATGTATAGCCGCCGTATTGGAATTGTGGAGAGCCACCGACGATGACTGGCTGACCAATCGTGAACGTGTGTTGCCGGCCAAAGTTGGCCCGGAACCGGTCGTCGGGAATGCGGCCGCCATGGTGGCCTTGAACGGGTTGGTCATGGTGGTCATCCTGGCGGGCTTGCTGGTCAGGGTGTTTGTCTCTGTCTTGATCGGCCTGATGGTCCGCGCGTTCGTTTTGCTTCTTGTCTTTGTCATGATCTGCGCGGTCTTGATCTGCGCGTTTATCGTCTTGTCGATCTGGCTGACGCGCATCCTTCCCATCAGGTTCCGCGCGTTTCTCTTCCTGCGGATGCGACTCGTCTTGTGCATAAACAGGCATGGAAATACTTAGAAGTGCCGCTAATCCGGCTGTGCCCACTACTGCGAATAGCTTCATAGTGTTGCCTCCATTCATTTGCTACGTCGTGCAAGTGCAAACAGCGACAACCGATTTCGGACCATCCACAAAACCTGGACTAAGCAGATTTGGCCTCTATGCTCGCGGCGCAGTGTGGATGACCGCACTCACAAGCAATTTCAACCTCATTGCTGCCTGCTTCCTCACAGGCTTGACTGCAGTATTTGCCCTCTGAAGTGCAGGTGCACGGCACGTGTGCGCATTTTTTGTTTTCTGTTTCTTTCATGAAGTTCCTCGTTCCGACGCCAACATTGGCGCGACACATTAGTTGCCGAAATCCGTCCGAAGGTAGCCTGAGCAATCGTGACATTGGCATTCCTAGCTGACCGAGGGTCGGGGTACTCGGCACAGCCAGCCAAAACCCAGATCCCTCGCTTCGCTCGGGATGACAGCTATATCCGGGGATGACAACCATTTCCACGCATTTCGCCGGTTGGCACGATTGGTGTCACTCGGCCTCGGGTGTTTACAGTAGGAACGCTGTTTTCAACAGGTAGTCTGAGCGCTTATTTGTGGTAAACTCCGCGCCCAGCAAGGTTTCTAGCATCTATTCGTGCGCGTTCAAAAGGGAGAACCTCAATGATTCGTCCCCAACAGCCAACCCACCCCGACGACCTTATGAAGCCTGACTTATTCAGCGAGATTCTTCTGGTCGGAAGCGGGCTCGTTTTGTTTGTGCCTTTGCTACTGATCCTGGTGACGGCTCTGAGTCAGTCTGGGCCGTTGCGGTAGGATGACAGTTAACTTCGAGACTTGCGCTCGTCGCAGAAGGCAATGATCAATTCTTGCGCGTAGGAGTCTGGCTCGACGAATTGAAATCCGTAACGAAACGCGTTCCTTTGCCGGACTAGAGCACGAATCGACACCACACCGAGAGGAAGTTCGAATTCCAGCCGCACCACCTGATCGAGCGGAATCTCGATTTGCAGCATGACAGCCAGTCCCTGCTCGCCAATGTCCACCGTGCGGCCCATAACCCGGCTGCCATCACGGGAATAAATCTTAACGTCAACATCCAACTTAAATCGTGGATGCTTTCGTGCATCGATCAGCTTTCCTGTTCGCGATATTTCGATATTGTTCTCAGACTCCAAATTGTCCCCCCACTCCAAAAACATGGCGGCTCCGGGTTAAACGAAAGTCAACTTATCGAATACTCTATCGGCACAAAACCTGCAAGACTTCAGGGGCGCCTAGCGAGATAGACTCAATACATGCAAATTCGGAGCTTGAGCGAGCGGGACGCGAAAATATTCTGGCAACTCCGGCTCGAAGCCCTCGAAACGGAACCGCTGGCGTTTTCTTCCTCCGCCGCATCCCACCAAGCGACCACCCCAGAATCAGTAGCCGCGCGCTTAGGCTCAGGTTCCGGCGAAAACTTTGTGCTTGGAGCGTTCGTTGATGATCAACTCGCAGGAGTAGTCGGATTCTTTCGCTCTCCGGACGAGAAAACCAGCCACAAAGGGCGCGTCTGGGGCGTATACGTGAAATCCGAATATCGCGGAAAAGGTTTCGGTCGCGCGCTGATGGAGGAACTGCTGCGTCGAGCCCGGTTGCAGCCAGGCCTCGAACAGGTGACACTGGCCGTCGGCAGCGGTCAGGCAGCGGCTCGGAAACTCTATTTGGAATTGGGGTTTCAAATCTATGGCCGCGAACCGCAAGCTATAAAAGTGGGAGATACGTACGTCGACGAAGATCTGATGACCCTGCCACTGCGGTGAAAGGACTCACGACTCGCTACGCGAGCTACCGGCAGGGCTACCACCACGAACAAAAGCTCCAATTTTGCCCACTAACTGAAACGCCTGAAAGAGGCGTTGCTTCAGCAGCAAATTTTGCACTTCTTGCTTGGCACGCGATCCGTGAAAGTCTACGAGATTAAGGGCAGCGAGGAATGCGAAGAGTTCGTGATCTTCAGCCCCCGGTGCTCCGATGGAGGTGCCGCGAAAAATCGGGATTACTGCGGAACATGAGCCGGGTGGCTTCGAACAGAAACGCGTTGGGATTCGTGTTGGGTTTTCCGGTGTAATCAAAGTAGGGGCCATCTTGAACCCGAACGCCAGGATGAATGAAGCCTTCGATTACGATTTCCGCCTGGGCCGGAACTTCAAGGTTCACTGTCTGACACGGAATCAGGTGGACTGGCTCCTGTTGCAGGCCGCCCGCCAACGCGTATTCGTCCATTCCAGCAGGATAAGCCGCAGCGGCAGCCATCATTACTGGTTCGCTGACGCCAATGGCCACTGCCATAGGCAAGGGTAGGCCACCCTTTTCCGCTTTGGCAAAATGCTGCGCCAAATGGCTCCGCGGAGACGCGCTAACCGTCGCCTGCTTCGGGCCCAACAACTCCATCCGGTATACACCGACGTTCCGGCAACCTGTCTCCGGATCTTTGGTGACATTAATGTGCCAGGTGCCGATGTATCGCCCGCCGTCGCTAGCGTGCCAGTGTGGAACCGGAAGCTTCAGCAGGTCAACGTCGCTCGCCTCAACAACGTTTTCCAGCGCGGGGACGGTGTCGACCAGCCTGGGTTTGATTGGCGTAGCTATTCTTTTTTTTGCTTCTTCTATGAGAGCCTTCCGCGTGGTTGTAGCGGGAAGACCAAGAGCTAGCGCAATACAAGCGGTATTCCGCAGCCCATTGGTAAACACACTGTGACCTGGATAACCGATGACATCCTCGAAAAGTAGTGCTGTCGAACTTTCCCTGGTGATTTTTCCGATCTCGAAGTTCCAATCGGTTGCTTCTTTGACGCGCACCAGGCGGCCAGCCTCAGCAAGGGCCTGAATGAAATGGCGCAGGTCATTGGTTGGGCGAACTGTCTCGCAAACCGCCGTTGAAGGAGACAGCACGGCGGTAGCGGAAATGGAACTTATGACACTTTGCACTATTTCGCCGCCTCGAGTTCTTCGGCCACGTCGCGGCCCAAGTGCGTGAAGGCCGCTCGTTCCTGGCGGTGAAGCAGTTCGGCTGCCCGCTTCGCGAAATAAGTGATGATGATGTCTGCGCCGGCGCGTTTCATGCAAGTCAGAGCTTCCAGCATGATTGCGTCTCTATCCAGACGCTTAAGCCGCGCCGCCGCATCGATCATCGCGTACTCGCCGCTCACGTCATATACGGCCAGCGGCATTTTGAATTCCTGCTTGGCGCGATACACAACATCGAGATAAAAAAGCGCGGGTTTGACCATTACGATGTCCGCGCCTTCCTCGATATCCAGCGCGATCTCGCGCATAGCTTCATCCGAATTAGAAAAATCCATCTGGTGAGTTCGCTTGTCACCGAATGACAAGGTGGAGTGCGTGCCTTCTTTAAAAAATGGAGCATAGAGTTGCGAAGCAAACTTTGCCGAGTACGCCATAATTGGCAGGTTGTGAAATCCGTGCGAATCGAGCACGTCTCTCATCGCCCGAATCTGCCCGTCCAGCATGGCCGCAGGCGCAACCATGTCGCTGCCAGCTTCGGCGTGCGAAAGAGTTATTTTTGTGATGAGATCAAGGGACGCGTCGTTGTCCAAATATCCGTTGCGAATGATTCCGCAATGCCCGTTCAGAGTGTACTCGCACGGGCATACGTCGGTAATTACAAGCGTCTCCGGAACCGTGCTCTTCAAAGCTCTCACTGCTTGCTGCACAATCCCGTCCGGTGAGTAAGCGCCTGATGCTTGTTCGTCTTTAGTCGCAGCTTCGGGTACACCGAAAAGGAGCACAGCAGGAATACCCAGATCACGGGCCGCAATAGCTTCCTCGACCAGACAGTCAATCGACAGATGATAGTTGCCGGGAAGAGATGCGATCTCGCGCTTGATTGTGCTGCCGGGCACCACGAACAGAGGCAGAATGAAATTACTCGCGGAAAGCTTGTTTTCGCGGACCAAGCCTCGAATCGCCTCGCTCTGCCGCAATCTTCTGAGTCTTCGTGCTGGAAATCCCATGGTCAGTTCCTTTCATTTCGTCGCATACTTTGTAAGTTGGTTACGTCGTTTTCCTAACTGGAAGGGCAAGATTTTCCCGTTGGCTGTCGAAACTGGAAAATCACGCCTGATTCGCACCATACTCGACTGCTCCCACATCTCAATCCCACTTTGTGCCCACGATTCCGGGCTGGATTCTCCATGCTTGAGCAGCATCATGAACCGCGCCACAACCTCGCCTTCGTTTACTTCTCCCACTCGTGGGCTGACCAGCAATTGCAGGTGCGTGAACCCTCGCGCATCTTCTTCTTCGATCAATTGATAATCTGTACTCTTTCCGCCGAACCGCTCCGGCAGATCCCGCTCGATAATTCGCACGAAGTCGGTATCGACAAAGGTCACGCCTTCTCCGGTGAGCTTTTCGTAACTGCGAATGTTGCTGAGGCAAGCGTCGAAACCGAGCGCACCAAAGCCACAGTCGCAACTCTCCGTCTCAAGGTCGCCGTAATCTCCCATGCCAACGTTCAAAAGTATTTTTGGGGATTCGTACAGCAGGCTAGTGAAAAGGTAGGAATCGAGGCAGAGGTCGAAGTTCGGAACCACCTGCTGATGGCTGATTATGGCGGTGGTGTCTTTATAAAGATGACAGTGGTCGCTTTGCGAATGGGATTGATTACAGCCGGCGGCGATGACGCCTGCTTCAGATATTCCGTACACGGGAATCGCGATCGCGCCAGTCGATTCGATTTCTTTCTTCTTATGCGGCGTCAGCGGTTCGCCCGTCACCAGAAATTTGGCGCCCTTTAGACTGATATTCGCTTCCGCCGCCGCTACACATACCCGGACCGCCGAAGCGGCAAATGTATAAATGACGCAATTCGAGTGTTCGCTGAGAGCCTCTGCAGCCCATTGCGCGATTCGGTGTGCATCATTCAGTCCGGCGTACTCGGGTTCCGCTAAGGGGCAACCAAAGAAGCGGTGGACGGCGAAAATGGTTTTTGTTCCCCACCGCTTTTCCCAGTTAACCCGCACCTGATCTTCCGCCACCTGCGAGAACCAGCGTTGCGCCGGATTACCGATATGCGCAAATCGCAAGCTGGAGTTGATCCCCGGCGCTCCCGGGAATACTGGGAACCAGTTAGCGATCGGCGCGTTCAGGCATCCGTGGAGGTCGAGCAAAAACGCATCGTACAAAGATCTTTGGTGCAGGTAGTCAAAATCGATTCGGATGCGCGTCCCCGCGCTGCGCGTCGCGCCGCTCCTCACCTCGTACACAAAAGATAAGTAAGGATTGTCGAACATTCCTTCTTCGCAAAGAAACTTGATGCCCTTGCGCCGAACTGGAGTCTTCCCCTTGAATTCATCCACCGTAAAATAGACGCCTTCGCGCTCCAGGGTGCGCAGGCCAGCCTCCAGACCATGCTTCGAGACCCATGACTTGAGATCGCTGAAGGTGATTCGCTTGGCAGCGAGCAGCGGCAAGTAAGGACTGCGCGGATAATTGAAGATGCTGCGTTCGGCCAGGCGTAGGAAATTGTCTTCGCGTTCCGCTATTCTTTTGCGCAGTAAAGTTCGTGCTAATCCAATCGCCTGCTCAGGTTCCATTCGCGATTTCGCGAACTTCCTGAGACCATCAACAAATCGATAGTATTTCCGCAAGCCTCGACCTCGTGCGGGAGCGATGTTGGTTGTACTGTGACTCGCGAGAGCCCGGGGTTGCGCAATCGCTAATATTTGGGGGAACGTCAAGCAGGGGTGGCGCGTGTAGAGCGTTCCGCGCCAAACTCGACCTGTATATTATGCAAAATTCAGAGAACGAAGTCTGTGATGTAAATCACAACTACAATCACTTATTGAGCATGCCGCCACCTGAAATTGAGGTCCGTTCCGCGTATCCAGCCGATGCCGTCGCAATTCTGCGATGCCTGAAAGCGGCGTTCGCCCCATACCGCAACGACTACACGCCGGCCGCGTTTGCCGACACGGTTCTATCCCCTGAGACTTTGAACCTTCGTCTGCAACGGATGTATGTCTTGGTTGCGATTGCAGCCGGCGACGTGGTTGGGACGATCTCCGGTGCGTGCCAGGCGGAAGAGGGGCATTTGCGGGGAATGGCAGTCTTGCCCGAGTGGCATGGTTTTGGAGTTGCTGTGAAACTCTTGGCCGCGATCGAAGCCTGGCTGCGTGGTTACGGCTGCAAGAGAATCACCTTGGATACAACTTTGCCGCTCAAATCGGCTATGAAGTTTTACGAGAGGAACGGGTACCATCGCTCAGGGAAAATCTCAGATTTTTTCGGCATGCCGCTGCTCGAGTACGAAAAGCAACTGTAGCTTAGTCGGGCGGACACTCTTGTCCGCCGTTGATTTTGAAGTGGATTTAATCGCCGATAATTTACCCTGCCATTTCGATCCGGCGAATCAGGTCCATCTGCTCTGCCTTACTTTCAGCGCCGATGGTAAATGCATCCAGAACACCCAACGATAGTGCGTACTTCAGGGCCTCATCCTGCCGCGACCGCAAGTCTCCCTGACCGAGAATCTTCATGCCTACAATCCCTTTACCGGCAGCGCGCATTTCGCGCAGAACGTCGACTACGGTTTTGGGATCGGCATCCATGTGCGAACCGATTGGGTTGATGCGCGCCAGATCCACTTCCACCCACGTCGACTTGGCCGCTGCACGCAGCGCCTCAATGCTATGACACGAACAGCCGTGCGCCCGGATAATCCCTTTGTGTTTGGCTTCGGAGAGAACGTCCATCACTCCCTTGTAGCGTTCGGTCCAGTCGCCTTCCGTCAGGCAATGCATGAGGCAAATGTCGAGGTAATCGGTGCCGAGTTCACGGCGGAAACGGTTGAGGTCTGCGCTCATCGACTTGGGATCGCGCGACCAGCTCTTGGTCAGCAAGGTGACCTTGTCACGAGGCACATGCTTTAACGCTTCACTCACATGCGGATGGCTTCCATAGGCGTCCGCCGCGTCGAAGAAGCGCAATCCCTGGTCATAGCCGTTGAGCAGCAATTCAGAAAGACCCTTGAGGCCGAGGGCTGTTTGATTGGAGTGATGGGCGAAGCCAATCGTGCCCGTTCCCATGGCAAGTCGGCTGGTCTTGATGCCGGTCTGTCCCAGAACCACTGTGTCGTAAGCCTTGTATTTCTGAGCCAGCGAGGCTGGAGTTGATGCCCAAGCTGTCAGACTATACGATCCAACCCATGCGGCTCCCAAGCCGCGGGCTGCATGAACAATGAAATCTCGGCGCTTCATCACTACTCCCAAACAGCCAGTTGTTGACCTTACATAAATTATGACTTTCGAAAAGAAAATTGGTCACCAGAACCGTTAGTCAAACTCGATCTTCTCGAATCCTAAACCTTGCAGAAGACTGCTGATGGTCGCGGTTGCGTTTTGCTGGGCAGTTCGCAAAACCCCGTCGGCCAGCGCAGACTCCTGCAATTCTTTCTCTGCCTCCTGCCGCACTTGGGATTCCAGATTTGGATCGGTGGGCACAAGCAGCCCGGTTTGCCGGGAATAAACCCGAGTCTTCGCACTGTCGAGGCGCACGCTGAACACTTGCGCGTCAGGAAGGTGCAACCGGACTTGTCGGTCGTTCACTTTTACGTCGCCGCGCTTTAGTCCCGAAAAATCGATGCCCGCTACAACCTCTCCATGCACCAGCATGAGCAGCCGGTCTCCGGCCAGAAAATCCGGAAGAATGGAATTCTCTTTCGCGCCCGTCACCACCTTGTCCATCGTGTAAACCACAGTCTCCAGCCGCTGCAATCGCTGAATGCGATCCACCACGGTGGGCTGGCTCACATCAATGTTGAGGGTTCGGCCCGTCAGCGCCGACCACATACGGCTCGCGATATTTCGTCCAGAGTTTTGCGATAGAACAAACCATGCAGCCAGGGCGGCCAATACCAAACCGAGCATGAGCCCGACGAGGAGCGCGAATGCTGTTTTGGACCGGGATGGTTGGGCGGAGTCGACGGGTGCGTCAAAGTCGCGCGGCATTCTGCAAGGTTATCACCACGCTAATGTGGGGCGGACACTCTTGTCCGCCGCATTTAACTTTTCACGTCCCACCTCGTGAGCTCCATCAAACCACTTCGCATCTCCAAACCGCGCACGAGCATCTACTGCTCATGGAATTTCGACAGCTCGGCTATTCTGGATTAAAAGTTCCCGTCCTCAGCTTCGGCACCGGCACTTTCGGCGGTCGCGGTGAATTCTTTCAAGCCTGGGGTAATAGTGACGTGAAGGAAGCTACACGCCTGGTCGACATCTGCCTCGAAGCGGGAGTGAATTTTTTCGACACGGCCGATGTGTATTCGCAAGGCGCGTCGGAAGAAATTCTGGGCAAGGCCATCGCTGGTCGCCGGAGCCAGGTTCTTATTTCCACCAAGGCCACATTCGCGATGGGCGACGGTCCCAACGATCTCGGCTCCTCGCGCCATCATCTGATTCCCGCCTGCGAGGCCAGCCTTCGCCGTCTCAATACCGATTACATCGATCTCTATCACTTGCACGGATTCGACGCGCAGACGCCGATCGAAGAAACCATCAAGACTTTGGATACGCTGGTGCAGAGCGGCAAAGTCCGCTACATCGCATGCTCCAATTTCTCAGGATGGCACTTGATGAAATCTCTCGCCGTTTCCGAAGAATACGGTTGGGCGCGATACGTAGCTCACCAGTCCTACTACTCGCTCGTGGGCCGTGATTTCGAGTGGGAACTGATGCCGTTGGGGTTGGACCAGAAAGTAGCCACCATGGTTTGGAGCCCGTTAGGCTGGGGTAGGCTTACGGGCAAAATCCGGCGCGGCAAGCCGCTGCCCGAAGTCAGCCGGCTGCACAGTACGGCAGAGCAAGGCCCGCCAGTCCCAGACGAATATCTGTATAAAGTTGTAGACGCGCTCGACGAAGTCGCGAGAGAAACCGGTAAAACTATTCCGCAGATTGCCCTGAACTGGCTATTGCAAAGGCCGACTGTGGCGAACGTTATCATTGGGGCTCGTAACGAAGAACAGTTGCGCCAAAATCTGGCTGCGGCGGGATGGAATCTAACTCCCGAGCAGATAGCCCGCTTGGACGCCGCCAGCGAAGTCACCCCGCCATATCCGTACTGGCATCAGCGTCAGTTCCCGAGAAATCCCAAGCCGGTTTAGGTGGCTATAGTAACCATTCGCAGCCACGAAACTCAGACGCGTAGCCGCCATACCAGGACTATCGTCTCGTCTCAGAATCGTTTAGCAGCAACCCGAGGGTAACTGTTACCTTTGGTTACCTTCGTCCATTGACCTGTCCGTCAGAACTGTTAAAGTCAAAAGCAAGTCAAAACTGGCAAGAGTGCGGTCGGCAGCTGCGGTAATGAGCTAACCCTAATGAATGCCAATATCCAGCTTGCGCTTTGGATCGCGCACCCCGTCCTGGAGTTATTCCTCGTAGGGGCCATGCTTCGGCACCGACTTCACCGTACTTTTCCTGTCTTTTTCGCCTACGTTGTTTTCCAGGTTCTGAACTTTCTGGTCTTATTCCCGATTTACAAGTTCGGCACCACGACGGACTATTTTTATGCCTACTGGATCAGTATGGCAATCAGTCTGGCGATTGGCTTTAAGGTGATTCACGAGGTTTTTCTGGATGTATTTCGCCCCTACCATACTTTGAAAGACATGGGTACGGTTCTGTTCAAGTGGGCGGCACTTGTAATGCTCCTCGTGGCAGTGGTAGTGACGGCGTCCAGCCAGGGATCCCCGGAGTCGCCTTTGGTTCAAGCCGTAATCATTGGGCAACGTTGCGTGCGAGTCATGCAGTGCGGATTGATATTGTTCCTCCTGGTTTTTTCCAGTTACCTGGGGGTTTCCTGGCGACAGCACAGCTTCGGCATCGCTCTCGGGCTGGGCGGCTTCGCGACCGTCGATTTGCTTGGAATGGCCCTGTTTTCCGGAGGGCAAATCCGGCCGCACACGGTAAGCCTGATCAATACCACGGCCTATAGTTTTGCTATCTTCATTTGGATCGGCTACGCATTCTTGGCAACAACCCCTCGGGCCGCGTCTGCCACTATGCGGATGTCACAGCGCTGGGAGCAGGGTCTTGGCGATTTGCGGAATCCAATGACTGAGGATTCTCTGATCCCTATGTTTGAACGTATGGTGGATCGGGCGTTCTCTCACAGCCCTGCGGAAGCGGAAAGGGAGCGAAAAGACCAGCAGCGCGTGGTAACGAAAATGTCAGTTCCCGGCAAAGCTGTTGCGCCATTTTCTGCTCGAACATTGCCAAGAGACGTGGCGCGTTGACTGTATTGTCTTAATCTTGGACGACCTATTTCGCCACTTCAAATAAAACCAGAGGTTTGGATTCTCGCCGCTGCCTTTTGTATGTCATTGAAAAAATAAGCGCAAACCTAAATGCCCAGTTCTCCTGCCGACGTTTTCAATCGGCATTGAGCGGTCCGCCAATTTCAAAATTCGCCATAAGTACTTGACACCACCTTGTATAATCCGTGCCACAGGGTCGCCGCTCCCAGGGGACCCGTACCAGGAGAATACTCCCATGAAACGTGCGGTCAGGATGTTATTCCTGATGGTAGGTCTAACTTGTGCAATCTCGGCGCTTGCCACTCCGGTGGTACCTGCACCGGAAGAAGGTGCGCCGGTACCGTGTTGCACAGGAGCAAATTGCCGCTAGGGCATTTGCCATAGTTGTGAGCTACCCCTAAGTGGCTCTAGAATTTAGTAGGCTGGCGATTGTAAGAACAACAACGCCAGCCTCTTTTTATTGGTGAGCGCTAGTCTTTTGCTAGCCGCGCGGGTTTAACATTCGCGCCAGTTCATCGGGATCAGAAACCGGGGCCTGACAAGTAAACCCGGAACAGATAACCGCGAAGCTTTTGTCTTCTTTGACTCCGGGTAGTTGCGGAATGGTTTCCGCCAAGGCCGGTGGAAGATTCTGTGGAACGGCTTTGCTGACTTCCAACTTGAGGACAGTTTTATTCGCAGCATAGGACGATATGGCTGCGTCAAACAGGCGTCCAGCGAGTTCGTCGTTTCCAACAATCACAACCTGAGTGTGGGGATGCAGCAGGTGCACGGCAGCAATTCCGTAGGTGGCGGCAAATAATCCGTACTGTCCGGCCAGTCCCGCGATCACCTCGATGGTCTGTTCTGCCTTGTCACGTAACCCAGGGTCATTAGTGTAGGCATGCAGCCGGAGTAAGGCTATCGCAGCCACGGAATTTCCCGCGGGAGTTGGTGAATCCTGGAATGGCTTGCGCCGGGCTCCCAGCACGCCCAGGATTTTCTGATTCGCTGTGGGTTTTCCAGTGTCGAAAAAACCGCCGGCAACCGGGTCGTAGAAACGCTCGACCATCGCATCTGTAATACGCTTCGCAAAACTGAAGTAGCTGAGATCGGCAGTGGCTTCGTAAGCATCCAGGCAGGCGATGACAGTAAAAGCGTAATCGTCGAGCACCCCAGGGATTTCACGGCGTTGGGCGTGGACATCGGAATAAGCGAGGACGTGCAGCAAGCCAACTTTCGGTCGCCATCCCTCGGCCAGTAGGCGATCCAGCGAACGCAGCGCGAAATGCTTGGCGTCTCGGAGCTTGAGCACCTTGGCAGCCTCGAGGTACGCGGAAACGCAAAGCGCGTTCCAACCCGCGTAGACCGTTTTATCCACGTAAGGAGTCGGCCGCTGCAGGCGGGCGGCGTACATTTTCTTTTTTGAGGATTGCAGCAGCCTTCTAATCCCGTCCGGAGGCAGGCCTAACCGTTTTTCAATTTCTTCGACGGAGGCTCTCACATACAGCACGTTCTTGGCGGGATTGTGATGCATCTCGCCGATTTCGTTGATGTCATAGTGCAAGCTGGCGACGCGAAGTTCGTCTTCGGTGAGAACCGCCTGCGCTTCCTGCAAAGTCCAGGTGAAGTAATCGCCGTCATCGTCCATGGAGTAATCGGCGTCCTGCGATGCGTAGAAGCCGCCATGCTCGCGGTCGCTGAGCCATTCATCCATCCAGCGAACGATGTCTCGAGCCACAGAGGCGAAGAATTCGGATCCCGTAGCCTGATAGGCATGAACGTAATTCTTCAACAGCTCGGAGTTGTCGTAGCACATCTTCTCGAAGTGCGGCACGATCCAGCGTTCATCGACCGAATAGCGATGAAATCCGCCGGCGAGCTGATCGTAGACGCCGCCACACGCCATTTTCTCGAGGGTAGTAGCAAAGATGTTGCGTATCTGTTCATCGCCTGAGCGCACATACTGATCGATCAGAAGATCCAGCGCGGCAGGATGAGGAAACTTCGGAGCGCTTCCAAATCCGCCATTTTGCGAATCAAACATCTTCATCGCCGATTTCACGATGGCGTCAATAACAGCTGGCGAAAAATCAGCGCTCTTTCCGGCAAACGACTCCGCGTGCGAGATAGCACCTTCGACCATCTTCGCCTGCTCCACGACATCCTCATTTTTTTCGTGATACGCATTTGCGATGGAAAGTAACACGCGCTTAAAACTGGGACGTCCGTAGTGGTCGTCCGGCGGGAAGTACGTCCCACCGTAAAAAGGTTTGCCTGCGGGCGTGAGAAATGCAGTCAGTGGCCAGCCGCCTTGTCCGCTAATGGAGCTCACTGCCACCTGGTAACGGCTGTCGATATCAGGACGCTCATCGCGATCGACCTTCACGGCGATGAAACGCTGGTTGATGATCTCCGCGATTTCGGGATTGTCATAAGACTCGCGGTCCATCACGTGGCACCAGTGGCACCACACCGCGCCAATGTCGAGCAGGATCGGTTTATTCTCGCGTTGCGCCATGGCAAAAGCTTCCTCACCCCATTCGTGCCAGTGGATGGGCTGGTGCATGGCCGAACGGAGGTAGGCGGAAGACGCCTTGGACAGGGAGTTGAGCGTCTGGGTGGTCATGGATTAAGTGTATCCGTTCGCGGATTTCTGCGTTCTCGATGAAGCTCAGGCGGCGGGTTTCTCGAGTTCCGCGCGATTCCAGTTTCCCAAGGTCGCACCGGCGTCATAGGTGCTTTGCAAAAACTCCATTAGCGTGGCCTTTGGCGATGGGGCACGCCGGACGTCATCGTACATCAAGAAATATTCGTGCATTTGCGGATGATAGAAAGCCTTTGCCGGGCCAACTTTCGCCGTATCAAAGCCCGCCGGCTCGGGTGCGGCATAGACATAAAATGCCGCATCTTTTACTTCGCCGCCGCCCGGCCAGAATCCCGCGCTGATCACTTCATGCGAATATGCTTCTTTAGTAATAAGGTCCGCTCCCGGTCGCGCCGGCGCACGCCGGCCTGAAAAACGCGTAACCGCCAGATCGAAGCTGCCCCAGAAAAAATGTACTGGGCTGTTCTTGCCGATAAAGCGGGAGCGAAAATCTTTGAAGATTTCATGGACACAAACCAGAATCCGCCAGAAGCGGTTTGCGTATTCCGGATCGTACGAAGCATGTTGTGTATCCCGATCGAACGCGATGGGGTCGGGAATTTCCACTGGCATTCTCCAGATTTTCACGTGAATGTCGAGCGACTGCATACATCGCATGAACTCGTGATAAAAATCGGCGACCGATTTTGGCGCAAGCGACATTCTGCTTTCCGCGTCCTCGCTGGTCCGAATCAGCAACTGGTGATGGATGAAGTCGAATTGAATCTCGAAAATTCCACGGTCGAAAGGTATGGGTGAGGTCGTGAGTCCACGTGCAGTCACGTAGAGTGGTACCTGCCACCAATGATTGATTTTCGGGCTGAGCGCGAGCCGCACTTTGCCCACGATCTGCGTCCACATGTGAAGTGTCGCATAGGTATCCTTCCACGCATCGAGTGGCAATTCCGGCCATAGCTCTGGATTGATATTCGCGATATTCACATTGTCTCCTTGAATTCCCGGGACAGAAAATCATCGTCCATTCTAGGACACTCGACTTAAACGTGGGCCACATGAGAAAACTCAGTTTCTTTGGAACGCTCTTATCTCCTTCATTTTAAAGTCGTTGAGACGTGCGCTCCTGTACAGGAAAATCTCAGTACCGATCGAAGCCGATGGGCATCTAAGGTTGAGATGTTGAGTGGAAAACAGGCGAGGGGATGACACTCGCCTTCCCGCGCGTGAGGGAATCCTGATGAGCGTGAAAATATCCGATAGGGAATTCCTACCTCTAATGCGAGTAGGCATCAGCAGGTGCGCTCAAATCGCCACGCATAAGATACGGCGGCTTGGAGATTCAGAATGATCGTCGCGCAAAAAGAAGTCGAAGTATCGGAACAATTGCTGGAGCGCTTGGGACAGGCTCGGGCTCGCACGGATGAGATTTTCAGCATTGTCGTGGCAGGCTCACTTTATGAGCGGCCCATTCCGGAAAGGCATCGCATCATTTTTTATCTCGGCCATCTGGAAGCCTTCGATTGGAATCTTCTGCGCGAGCGTGTTCTGGATATGAAGCCGTTCGCCGTTGATCTCGACAAGTTATTCGCGTTTGGAATCGATCCGGTGAATGGCTCACTTCCTACCGATCAACCAGCCGATTGGCCCTCCATAGAGGACACTGCTCGTTACGTCCGCAGAATCCGCGAAAGTATTGATTCTGGGCTGGCGGCGCTGGATTCGTCCGACTGGAATTCCACTCGCCCAGGAACAGATTATTCCCCAAGCAAATTGCTGAACGTCGCCATCGAGCACCGGCTCATGCACGCCGAGACTTTGGCGTATATGCTCCACCAGTTGCCGCTCGAACGCAAGGTACGAAAAGAGCGCGTCCCCGAACTCGTAGTTGCACCGAGCGTACCCAGTATGATCGAGATCCCCGCTGGACGCACAACGCTGGGGATGTCGAGTCAGGATGGCGTTTTCGGCTGGGACAACGAATTCGAAGCGCAAACCGTCGACGTTCCCGCATTCGCCATCGACAAATATAAAGTCACGAACCGGCAATATCTGGATTTCATCACTGTTGGCGGTTACGAGAATCCTGAGTTTTGGACAAAAGAAGATTGGGATTGGCGATCCTCCCACGACATTCATCGTCCCGTGTTTTGGATTCAGAAGAATGATGGCTGGTATTTCCGGTCCATGTTCAATGAAATTCTTCTGCCCATGGATTGGCCTGTGTACGTGAGCCAGGCCGAAGCCAGCGCCTATGCTCGCTGGGCAAATAAGTCGCTGCCCACTGAAGCACAGTGGCATCGGGCAGCCTACGGAACACTGGATAATGTCGAGAGATTTTTCCCCTGGGGTGATGAGGAGCCAAATACTAAGCACGGAAATTTCGACTTCCAGAGTTGGGATCCCACACCAGTTAATGCCTTTCCTGAAGGCGATAGCGCATTCGGCGTTGCCGATTTGCTGGGCAACGGTTGGGAGTGGACATCCAGCAAGTTCGAGCCGTTTCCCGGCTTTCAGCGGTTTTCGTTTTACCCCGGATACTCCGCGGACTTTTTCGACGGCAAACACTATGTGATGAAGGGGGCTTCGCCGCGCACTGCCGCGTGCATGCTGCGTCGCTCTTTTCGCAATTGGTTCCAGCCGCATTACCAGTACGTTTACGCAGGATTTCGCTGCGTTAGTAAGTAATCGATTCGGAGGACGCCATGGCAGCTCGGACCCTCACTCCCGCCGCAAATCCTGAACTTATCGCAGATGTTCGCCATGGTTTAACCATGTCCGGACAGAAAGAGCTGCCCTCGAAATACTTGTACGACGACGTCGGCTCGGCGCTTTTCGAGGTGATTAGTGTCCTTCCGGAATATGGTCTTACGCGCGCCGACGAGCGGCTGTTGCGCATGTATTCGGAAGACATTGTCGCGCGACTCACCCCGCCGACTACGGTCGCGGAACTGGGTAGCGGCAGCGGTAAAAAAACTCGCTGGCTGCTCGAGGCCCTGAGCCGTCATCAGACCATTTCGTACTGCCCCATTGAGATTTCGCGGACGGCTCTCAACATGTGCAAACGCGAGCTGGGCGATATTGAAGCTGTGCGGATTCTTGGTTTCGAGCGTGAATATCTGGATGGACTGATGGAAGTGGCTGCTCGGCGCCGGCAGGGAGAACAACTGCTGGTTCTTTTTCTGGGCAGTACGATTGGCAACTTCGAGCGTCCCGCCGACGTGAAGTTCCTTCGTCAAATACGAGAAATTCTGGCAACTGGCGACGCATTGTTGTTAGGCACGGATCTGGAAAAACCAATTCAACAGTTAATCGATGCTTATGACGACCCGCTTGGGGTGACGGCGGCGTTCAATCTGAATTTGCTGGTGCGAATTAATCGCGAACTTGATGCCGACTTTAATCTTGAACAATTCCAACACGTGGCCCGCTTCAATCAGGAAGTGGGCAGCATGGAAATGCACATTCGTTCGCGGAAAAAACAAACCGTTACTATTCCCGCGGCGGGCTTATCAGTCACGTTCGCCGAACACGAAACCATCTGGACCGAGAGCAGTCACAAGTATTCGTTGAAAGAAATATCTCGAATCGCCACCGATGCAGGGTTCCGTTGCGATGCACAATGGATCGACAAAGCGTGGCCATTTGCGGAGAACTTGCTAATAGCCAAATAATCCGCGGATTAAAACTCTCACCCAGTTTAAAACTGTCATCCGCAGATTAAAACTGTCATCCCGAGCGGAGCGAGGGATCTCGGTTCTTGTCTGCGTACGGATGACTCAAGCAAACACCTAGATCCCTCGCTGCGCTTCGGGATGACAGGTTTAGTAGAAAGTGGGAACCGCCGCTACTCCAAATCAGCGCCCGCTTCTTCGTTCTGCTGCTTCGTTTCGATACGAATCTCCTGCATGTTGGCTTTCTTCAGTTGACGATTCAGTGTGGGAATATCAGACGTTTTGATTTCCTCCCAATGTTTCATCACTGCGGTCAACTCACGGTCGGTTTCTGCCACTGCATTTAATTGCGCCGAGGTGGGCGCCGCATCCGCTTGTCCTATGGTGCCATAGAGCATGCCCACGGCGGCACTCTCGCGAGTCAGATTGGGTTCAGGCGGAACTCCGGCAACCGGCGGAGTTGGTCCGTGCAAACTAATTTTTATTTTTTGATCGAGTGCCTTAATCGAGTCAGCCAGTGCGCCCTTGGCTTGACTCTCAAGCTTGTGCAGTTGATCGGATATTGAGCGAGCCTCACTTACTGCTTCGGTAGTCGCGGTTAAGTCGGAAGCCAGGCGCATTTCCAGGGTAAATTGCTGTTCAATCGCTGCTGGTGCCACGTTCACTCGCGGATCAATCTTTACTGTGAACGCCTGGGTAAAAGTATGCCCGTTCACCGTCAGCTTAGCCGTGTATTCGCCAGGTAACGCTAGCGGGCCAAGCGGCGATCGCGGAGTGTCGTTGGGTACCGCTGCAATCGGATACTCGTGTTGCAAGGCCCTGGGTGCAGGGTAATGTAAATCCCAAACCCAGCGGTGCATGCCCGCGCTCGCGGAAAGCATTTGCTGCATGCGTATCCAGTAAAGCGGAATTATTTGCTTCTCCAGGTCCTGTTGACTGACTCCCGGCTTGTCGCCATTCGAAAAACGCCGTACGAGCTTCCCTTGGGCATCGGCGATTTCAAGCGTTACCGCGGCCGATTGGGGCAAGAAGTAATCGAGAATCGCGCCATCAGGAGGATTCTTGCCAGTAGGTTCGTCCGGCGGAATCGGTGTGTCAGGATTTGTGCTGCGCCGCACCCGGTAAGCGTCTTCGGGTTTGAAAAGATACGCCTCTGAATTCGACTTCACATCGGCAAGTTGCCGCAACGGTGTGATGTCATCCAAAACCCAAAACGATCGCCCATGCGTCGCGACGATCAGGTCGTTTTCATGAATCCCCAAATCACGCATCGAAGTGTGCGGCAAGTTCAACTGCAAAGACTGCCACTGATCGCCATCGTCAAACGATACCCAAACGCTGGTTTCGGTGCCGGCAAACAAAAGTCCCTTGCGGACTGGATCTTCGCGCACCGTGTCGACCGGTGCATCCGCCGGCAGTCCGCTAGCGATCTGCGTCCACGTCTTGCCGCCGTCGTGCGTGCGGTAAATATAAGGACGCAGATCGTCGATACGAAAGCGGCTCACCGACGCGTAAGCAGTTTGCTCATCGAAGTGCGAAGCCTCGATCTGCGTCACTTTGCTCCATGCGCTCATTTCCGGCGGCGTGATATTGTTCCATTTTTGTCCGCCATCTCGCGTCACCCAGATCTGTCCATCGTCAGTGCCTGCCCATAGCGTGTTTACATCTTTAAATGACGGTGCGAGCGCATAGATCACGCCGCGCTGCTTGCCCGCATCCGGATTCTTAGGCGCTAGTGAGCCTATGCTCGACGGGACTCCGGGATTTTCCCGAGTGAGATCGGGGCTGATGGTTTGCCAGGAATTTCCGCCGTCCGTCGTCTTGAACAAGACATTCGAGGCGAAGTAAAGAATGTGAGGATCGACGGGCGAAAACATGGTTGGCTCGGTCCGGTCGGTGCGGTACTTGGGATCGCGAACCGCAATCGGGGTTACATTCTGAACTTGCCCAGTCGACCAATGATATTTCGAAACTTCGTTCCGTCCACCCCCGTAAACAATGTCGGTATCGAGCGGATCAGGCGCGACATACCCGTACTCAATCGTCGCAACCGGATGCCAGTCACGGAAAGTAATCTCGCCATCATTTCCCCGGCTTAAAATGCATAACGAGCCGCTCTCCTGTTGTCCGGCGCAAACCCGGTAAGGAAAAGTGTTAGTGGTCGCAACATGATAAAGCTGCGCAGTCGGCTGGTTGTACCATGAACTCCACGTCTGGCCCCCATTCACGGTTACGATGGCGCCCTGATCGCTGACCACGAGAATAATGTTGGGATCATTCGGATTGATCCACAGGTTCTGATAATCGTCTCCGCCGGGCGCGCCGCGAATGCTGGTCCAGTTCTTGCCGCCGTCTGTCGACCGCAGGGTGACGATGCTGACGCTGTACAGCACATCCGGATTTTTCGGATCCACTCTTATAATTGGAAGATCGCCGCCACCGATGCGCATGGCCGGCCGCGGATCAGTCGTAGCCGAGTGCCAGCTTTCGCCGGCATCATCGGAGCGGTACACGCCCAGGCCTGCGCCAGAGCCGTAATCTCCTTTCTCAGTCGTCGCTACTGCGGCATAGAGCCGGCTGGGCTGGCTGGAGGCGACGGCCACATTAATCTGCGTGAGATTATTCGGCAGACCATTCTTCAACCCATGCCAGGTATTTCCACCATCTGTCGATTTAAAAAGACCTCCTCCGGTTCCCTGAAATTGGTTGTTGTCTTCCCACGGACCTTCGCGCATTTCCCAAAGCGATGCGTAGAGCACATCGGGATTCGACGGATCCATTTCGACGTCGGAGCCGCCCGTGTTCTCGTCCTTGTACAACACCTTCTGCCAGGTGCTTCCGCCGTCGGTCGAGCGGAAGATTCCGCGCTCGTCGTTTGGGCCATAAGGATGGCCGAGCACCGCCGCGAATAATTTGTTCGGATCGCGCGGGTCGACAACCAGTGCAGGGATTTGTTGCCCGCCACGCAGTCCAAGGTGCGTCCAAGTCTTTCCTGCATCGTTGGATTTATATATTCCGTCGCCCACTGAAAGGTCAGGACGGTGCAGACCTTCGCCGCTCGCGACATAAATAATTTTGGCATCCGATGGAGCTACCGCAATGGCGCCGATCGATTGAGTAGGCTCCTGATCAAAGATCGGCATCCAGGTGCGGCCATAGTCATCCGATCTCCACACACCTCCATCCACCGCCCCGATATAAAAAAGATTCGCCTGGCTCGGTACCCCAGCCAGCGCTCGCGTCCGCCCACCGCGGAAAGGTCCGATCATGCGCCAGCTCATTTCCTGGTACATGCTTGGTGGATACTGTTGTGCCTGGCTCACTCCCAGGAGAGAAAAACAGAAACTGCTGGCAAGCAGAAAAATAAAGACAAGGCGATGAAGTCGAAGCACGTAGCCTCCAGTGAAAATAGTCCAAGTGGGACAGCTTAAATCAAATAACGGGTTGAGAGAATGACGTTTGGTCGTAGCCGGTGGCGGAAATGAATGGTGCAACTATTATGCGCGTGGCTTCGCCTAAATGACTAACTACCGACCCGCGCCATCTCCACTGCCCTTAGCACCGCTTGGGCCTTGTTCATGGCCTCTTGGAATTCTTTGCCGGGATCGGAATCGGCGACGATCCCGGCTCCCGCTTGCAAATACGCTTGCTTGCCTTTCATCAGCATGGTGCGGATGGCGATGCAGGAATCGAGATTGCCGGCGAAATCGGCGTAGAGGACAGAGCCTCCGTAGATGCCTCGGCGCACCGGTTCGAGTTCTTCGATGATCTGCATGGCGCGCACTTTTGGCGCGCCGCTGAGCGTGCCGGCGGGAAAGCAGGCGGCGAAGGCATCAAGAGCATCCAGGCCGACGCGCAACTTGCCTTCGAGCGCTGAGACGATGTGCATGACGTGCGAGTAGCGCTCAACGTACATGAGGTCGCGAACCTTCACCGAACCGTACTCGCTTACGCGTCCCAGATCGTTGCGGCCCAGATCGACCAGCATGACGTGTTCAGCGCGTTCTTTCTCGTCGGAGAGCATCTGTTTTTCGAGCCGCGCATCTTCGGCTTCGTCGCGGCCACGAGGATGAGTTCCCGCAATCGGACGGTATTCGAGCTTGCTTCCGGTGACGCGAACTAGCATCTCTGGAGACGAGCCCAGCACGCAAACGTCATTCATGCGCAGAAAATACATGTACGGCGAGGGATTGACCGTGCGCAGGGCGCGATAGATATTGAACGGCGCAACCTGGGGAACAAAATCAACGCGCTGCGACAGCACAACCTGAAAGATGTCGCCGGCTGCGATGTACTCTTTGGCGCGCTCCACTGATTTCATGAAGCGGCCGCGGCTGGTTCCAGCGTGAACTTTCAGCTTGGCCTTACGCGATGTGCCCGCGTGCTGCCACTGAGTTGATGGCAGGCGGCGCGCGAGCTTTTTCTCGAGAACGGCGATATCCGCGACTGCGCGATCGTACGCCCGGCGCGGACTCTCGCGAGAAACATCGGCTGTGGCGATGATATGAATCTGATGGCGAAGGTGATCGAACGCCAGCAAGCGATCGAAGAACATCAACACACAATCAGGTAAAGAAAGATCGTCCTTGGCATGCTCGCCAATTTTTTCCAACTGGCGAACTCCGTCATAAGCGAAATATCCAACGGCTCCGGCGGTAAATGGTGGCAGGCCAGGCAACGTAGCGGGACGATGCTGTCGCAGCAACTCCTTCACAATTTTGAGGACGCTGCCCCGGTGCTGCTCGCGCTTCCGGCCTCGGTGCAACAAAATCTCCTTGCCGCGTGCCCGCACTTGCAGATAAGGACGCGCACCCAGGAATGTGTAGCGTCCGATCTGCTCTCCGCGCTCAATGGATTCGAGCAGGAAAGCGTCAGGCTCGTTGGCGGCGACCGCGAGAAAAGCGGAGACCGGCGTCAACAGATCGGCCGTAACCGATTTGACCACTGGAACCAACGTAAACTCGCGGGCCAGGCGCGAAAATTCCTTGTAATCGGGGCGTAGCAAGGAGTGTTGGTTAGACCCTTTCAGTAGGTGCGCCTGCCATTATAGGTCAGGAGTACACCCGCTTGCGTAACCTGCGGTAACCAGCGAATGAATTGACGTATTCGACTGTACGGCGGAAGATGGCAGTTTAGCCAGCATCCATCGTGGGGACATATGCGGATTAAGTTCTGGGGAGTTCGGGGGTCGACGCCCGCTCCTCAGCCGGAAAATATGCGCTACGGCGGCAACACTTCCTGCGTGGAAGTGCGCGTTGGCAATGAGCTTTACATCTTTGATTGTGGCACCGGCTTCCGGGTTCTGGGGCAGGCGCTGCGGCACGAATTCAATGGGACCGCGGTTTCCGCCCACGTTTTCGTCTCTCATTTTCACTGGGATCACATCCAGGGTATTCCGTTCTTTGGTCCTCTTTACGACAACCGTGAAAACCGCTTTCACTTTCATTCCTCCAGCCGCACTCGTAGCTTGAAGCGGGTGCTCGAAGAACAGATGGCCGCGCCTTACTTCCCCGTAGGATTGACTGAAATGCAGGCTCACCAGAATTTCCACAATCTTGAGGAGGGTCGCATCCAGTTAGGGGACGTGACTTTGCAGACCCTCTGGCTGAACCATCCGCAAGGCTGCATGGGCTTTCGCATGGAAACAAAAGAAGGCGTGTTTGTATATGCGACTGACAACGAGCCTGGCGATGCGCTGTTCGACAAGAACGTTCGCAAGCTCGCCGCTGGCGCCGACGTTTTAATTTACGACGCGCAGTACCTTCCCCAGGAATACGAGCGCAAACGGGGCTGGGGACACAGCCATTGGCGCGAAGCCATCAATGTAGTCACCGAGAGCGGGGCCAAGGATTTGATTTTATTCCATCACGATCCCGATCATGATGACGCCTGCATCGACAAAGTGGTTAAAGAAGCTCGCGACTATTATCCGCGGCTGAGGGCCGCGTCCGAGGGCATGCAGATAGAACTGACGGGCAAGACGTCGTCCTCCTAAATCCTGGATTACAATGAATTGTTGGCCAGTTGGATACTTCTGCGAAGGGGTCTGTGAGTGACGCAGTTTTCAGCACCGTGGCCACATCTGTCGGTGATCTCGGTCATCGATATCCTGCTGGTTGCCGTCATCATTTACGAATTTCTTGCCCTGATCAAGGGTACGCGTGCGTCCCTGATGGTGGTCGGCGTAGGTGGATTGGCGCTGGCGTTTTATGTGTCCCGGCTGGGCAACCTGTCCGCGCTGAACTGGTTGATGAACACGTTGCTGCCCTACACTGTGTTCGCGCTGATCGTGGTCTTCGCCGCTGAAATCCGGCAAGCCCTGGCGCGGCTTGGTCGCGGGCTTACGTTGAGCCGGGCCGCGGGTTCCGAGGCCGATGCTTACGACGATATTGTGCTGGCGGCAAACTTGTTCAGTCAGAACCAGACCGGCGCTCTGATCGTCATCGAGCGCGAGATTGGCTTGCGTACCTACATTGAAAGCGGAGTTCCGCTTGATGCAAGGCTTTCCTATGATCTGCTGGCAACCATCTTCCGACCGAGTGCTCCCCTGCACGACGGGGCGGTGATCGTGCAGAATGATCGCGTCGCGGCCGCCGCTTGCTTTCTGCCTCTGTCGATGAATCCTGTGCTCTCGACCCAACTGGGTACGCGACACCGCGCGGGCATTGGCGTAACCGAAGAGACTGATGCGATCGCAGTGATCGTTTCCGAGGAGACCGGCAGCATCAGCCTGGCAGTTTCTGGAAAGATCGAGCGCGATCTGACTGTCGAGCAATTACGCGATCGCCTCGGCGAATTGCTGCGCCGTTACGTGCCTCCATCCACGCTGCCCACTCCGATTTCAAACGGCAACGAAACATTGGAAAATGATTCACGCTTAAGCGATGCGCGCCTAAAGCAAGGGACGGATCGCTAGGCCATGCGCGACTTCCTGCAGCGTCACGTGCTCCACAATCTGGGACTCAAACTGATGTCTCTGGTTTTGGCCGTGGGCTTGTGGCTAGCGGTGGCCCGGGATCCGGTGGCAGAAGTTGCCGTTGATGTGGCGATTGAGTTCCACAATATCCCGCAAGATCTGGAGATCAGTTCGGAAAATATTCCTCGGGCGCAAATTCGGCTTCGCGGCCCAGAGCGTGTGGTGCGTCGTCTTCAGCCGTCCGACGTTTATGCGGAAATCGAACTGAGCGGGACCAAGCCCGGGCAACGCACCTTTGATTTAACCGCACAGCAGATTCACGAACCATCTGAACTCGAAGTGGTGCAGGTCGTTCCCAGCCAGTTTCATCTCACGTTCGATGCTAGGCTGACTCGGCAAGTTCCCGTGGAACCGCGTGTCATCGGCAACTTTGTTCCCGGTTATTCCATAGCGCGGATTGCTGTGGATCCCGCGACCATCACTATCAGCGGGCCGAAGAAGCATGTGGAGGCGGTGGAGTCAGCCATTACCGATCCGATTGATGTGAGCGGCGACATCAACCGCGCAAGTTTCACTCGTCATGCTTATGTTTCTGACGCTCTTATCCAGGTTGCGAGCCCTGATCCAGTCCACATAACCGTGATCATGCAGAAAACTTCCTCCACCAACGATCCTGCCGCAAAACCACAATGACAAGCCAGACACGACAACTCTTTGGGACCGACGGCATTCGCGGCGTAGCTGGCGAATTCCCTTTGACACAGGAAAGCACCTATCTGATAGGCCGTGCCCTCGGCCATGATTTGATCCGCAGTACTCCTCGAGCCAGCGTGGTGATTGGGCAAGACACGCGGGAATCTAGTGGCTGGATTGCCGATCGCGTCTTACTGGGACTGGTTTCCAGTGGATGTGAAGTGCACAGCGCGGGCGTCATTACGACGCCGGGCGTGGCTTATCTCGCGCGTTCGCGAAAGTATGCTGCGGGGGTCGTAATCTCGGCCTCGCACAATCCGTGGACTGACAATGGCATCAAGATATTCTCGGGCGATGGATACAAGCTGCCGGACTCACATGAACTAGCCATCGAGCAGGAAATTTTCGCTCTGTTGCAGAATCCTGAGCGTCACGTTGAAGTATCCGCAAAGCCTGCTCCCAGCTTGCCCGGCGAGGCGAGCCTTCGCCATGCGTACATAGAATGGCTGGCGCAGATTGGGAAGACGGACCTGAGCGGAATAAGAGTTCTGGTCGACTGCGCTAATGGTGCGGCCACGGCTGAGGCTCCCGAACTATTTCGTACTTGCGGAATAAAAGCAACGTTCATCAATGCCTGTCCCGATGGGAAGAACATCAACGAAAACTGCGGAGCACTGCATCCGGAGACGCTGGCCCGCGCGATCACCGATAAGAAGGGTCAATTTGATCTGGGCGTTACCTTTGATGGAGACGCGGATCGCGCCTTGTTCAGCGACGCGAACGGTCGCGTGGTCAATGGCGATGGTGTGCTTTTGTTGGTCGCGCGGGACATGCAATCACGCGGAATTCTCAACGGGTCGACGATCGTTGCCACTACCATGTCCAACATGGGATTGGAAATCGCGTTGCGTAAGGCTGGCATTCGCATGCTGCGGGCTAACGTGGGAGATAAATATGTTCTCGAGGAGATGCTGAAGACCGGCTCGATCCTGGGCGGAGAGCAGTCGGGCCACATTATTTTTCGCGACGGCGAAGCTACCACTGGAGACGGCCTACTCACCGCCCTGCGAGTGATGGAAATTATGGCCAGGAGCCGAAAGCCACTCGCAGATTTGATTGGCGATCTCAAAGTTTTTCCTCAGGTAATCCAGAATATTCGGGTTCGCGAAAAAATACCGTTTGCCCAAGCTCCGGAGATTCAGCGAGCGATTGCTGCGGCGGAACGCGACCTTGATGGCAATGGACGCGTCGTTGTCCGCTACTCGGGCACAGAGGCGCTGGCGCGAGTCATGGTGGAAGCGGAGTCGGAAGAAAAGATGAAGGCGCTGGCGGGGAATATTGCTGGCGCGATCAAGAATGCGCTGGGCGCGTGATGATTGTTGCGGACGGGTCGCTGACCCGTCCGAGCAAAGCTGGGTACTGCCACCTATGAAGACGCTTTTGTCCAACGCCGCTGCGATCTGGAATCTGTTGCTGCTACTGGCGGCAATCGCCACGCTCGTCTGGTTCCTTTATTGGTTCGGATTGCGAAGAATTATCCGAGCGCGAAGGATTGCAACTTCTCGCGATCGCCGAATGCTTCGCGAGGCAGCGGAACGCGAAGTGAACCGGGAGCACTCGTGACCGCCCGGCTGCGGCCGCCCACGCATGGTTGTCATCCCGAGCGAAGCGAGGGATCTAGGTTCTTGCCCGCGCTACTTTTATCGCACGTGTAAGCAAATACCCAGATCCCTCGCTTCGCTCGGGATGACTACACTTGGGGGCGGAACGACAACAGTTGAGGGTGGGATGACAGTGGGTTCGGGGTGACAGTTACCAAAGGGCGGAGTAACGCTACTTTATTGTAAATCTCGCCAGTTTGGTCCAACTCCAATCTCCACCAGCAGCGGCACAATCAGCCGATGAACGTTTTCCAACTGCTCGCGCACCAAAGTGCGCATCACGTCAATTTCAGTCTCTGGAACTTCGAATACCAGCTCGTCGTGGACTTGCAGCGTCATCCTTGATTTCAGTCGCTGCTCGCGCAGGGCGGCATCGATGCGAATCATCGCAATTTTAATCAAGTCCGCAGCCGTCCCCTGCAAAGGCGTATTGACCGCGGTGCGCTCAGCGAATCCGCGCAGGTTGGCATTCTTGCTATTGATGTCGGGGATCGGTCGCACGCGTCCAAACAGTGTTTTGACTTTCCCCTCGCGCCGGGCCTCTTCGAGAGTGCGGTCGATGAATGCGCGTACGCCGCTGTATCTCTCGAAATAGGCGCTGATGAACTGCTTGGCCTCGGCGGGCTCGATGCCTAAATTCTGTGAGAGTCCGAATGCAGACAGCCCGTACACGATGCCGAAGTTCACCACTTTCGCTTGTCTGCGATGATCGGCCGTGACCATCAGAGGCGGTACGCCAAACACCTGAGACGCAGTTAAGGTGTGGATGTCATCACCACGGCGATAGGCTTCGACCAGCAGCGGGTCTTTGGAGAAATGTGCGAGCAGACGCAGCTCGATCTGCGAATAATCTGCGGCCAGCAGCACATGACCTGACTCTGCCGTGAACGCCGCGCGAATTTCCCGGCCCAGCTCGGTGCGAATGGGAATGTTCTGCAGATTGGGATTAGCCGACGACAATCTTCCCGTCGCCGTACCGGTCTGAGCAAAGGTGGTGTGCAAACGGCCACTGGCAGGATTCAGCAGGGCGGGCAAGGCATCAACATAGGTTGACTTGAGCTTGGTCAATTGACGGTATTCGAGCACCTGGCGCGGTACGTCATGTTCGGCAGCCAATCCCTCGAGCACATCGACTGCGGTCGAAATCATCTTCCCTTTGCCGTATTTCACCGGCTTGGGTAGGTTCAGTCTGTTGAACAGCACGTCACCCAATTGCTTTGGTGAACTTATGTTGAACTCGCATCCCGCGCACTGGTAAATCTGCTTCGCCTTGGCATCGATCTCACGTTCCAGGCGCGCGGACATTTCTGACAGGGCTGCGCGATCGATCTTGACGCCTGCGTGCTCCATCCGCGCCAGCACCGGCACCAGGGGCAGATCGACTTCTTCGTACAGTTTGAGCAGGCCAGCTTCTTCGACTTCGTGGCGCAATGCTGTCGCGAGCCGTCCAGCAATGTCGGCTGCTTCGAGCAGTGTCCCGCTGAGCTTCAGATTGAAGCGCCGTAATGCGACGTCCGCCAAACGATGCGACGAGTAAGTTGGATCGAGCAGGTAAGAATACAGCATGGGATCATGCCGCACGCCTTGCAGAGTGATTCCCTGACGCTCCAACACATGCGTCGCCGACTTGTAATCGTGGATGGTTTTGGGCAGATCCGCGTCTGCCAGGGCAGACGTCAGCTTCGATGTTGCTTCCTGCGCCGCGGCACTAACGGTGACGGCTACGCCGTGCGTTGGCGAGATTGCAATATCGCGCGGCCGTTCCGCCTGTATAGGCTCCGAACTGAGCGGCAACATGCCGCTTTCGGATTCTTCCTCTTCCGGTTCCTCTTCTTCGACCACGCTTGATTCTGCCTCGACAGCGACCGCTAATGCGCCTCCGGCTGGAATGGCGTTTAATACAACGTCGACATCTGCCGCCGTTTTCGCCTCGCTATAATTCGCATCCCTTACCTCGACTACCGGTAGCAATTCTTTCAACAGCGACGTGAACTCAAGTTCGGTGAATAGAGCTCGGAGGGCCTCCATATCCGGCTCGCCTACCTTCATCGCATTTACGTCCAGCTCGATCGGTACATCGCAATCGATGGTCACTAGCGTCTTGCTCAAGAGAATGTTGTCGCGATTGTTTTGCAGCGATTCGCGATACGTTTTCTTTTCAACTTCGGCTGCGCGATCGAGCGCCTGTTCGACCGAACCAAAACGTTTGATCAGTTCAACCGAACCTTTGTCGCCGATTCCCGGTGCGCCGGGAATGTTATCGATGGAATCGCCGCGTAAAGCCATGACATCCACTACGCGTTCGGGAGGCACACCGAGAATTTCCTCGACCTTCGCGGCATCGCAGATCAGGTTATCTTTGGGCGGATTCAAAACGCACACGTGCTCGTTCACCAGTTGCAGCATGTCTTTATCGCTCGAAACCACATACACGGAATATGATTGCGCGACAGCCTTTCGCGCCAGCGTACCGATAACGTCGTCGGCCTCGTAGCCTCCGAGTTCGAGGATGGGAATTCGGTAGGCTTCGAGCGCCCGGCGAATATACGGCAGTTGTTGCGCCAAGTCCCCGGGCATTTCCTTGCGGTTGGCTTTGTAGCCTTGGTACTTGATTTCCTGGAAGGTCTGCGTCTTCAGGTCAAAGCGGCGAACGCTCGTCAAGCCTTCCGCCTGCTGGTCGCGAAAAGTGGGCGCAGCCACATCAAAAACGGCCGCCAAGTATGCCGGGGCAAAGTCGTCGCGCAATTTTCGCAACATATTTACGAAAACGTACGTTGCCGCAGTGGGCAGGCCGGTCTTGGTTGACATGCCGCGCTGCCGCGCCATGGCGTGATAGGCGCGGAAGATGAAAGACATGGTGTCGATCAGGTAGATGCATCCGGCTTCGGCCGAGACCAGTTTCGGTTTCGGCGCAGAAGGCGGCGTATCCGGAACTGCCACGATAGTGGCGCTCTCGGCCGCAGCCGACGGCGATTTCTTTCGCGGAGACAAGTAAATATTTTATCAGGCAGTAATGCCGCGGTGCTTAAGGCCCGGCTCCACTTTCTACTCAAAAGTGAGGGTGAAATCGGCTTGGACAAACTTGGGTTTTGTATTGTCAGCGGAATTGATGAAAACCAGATGGTAGGTTTTGGCATCGGCTCGCGTTGCGGGTATCCACCAATCGACCATCTGATTATGAGCGGAATTCAATTCGTAGGTGACACTTTGCGGCTGGCCACGCAGAAACTGATCGAACTCCTCGTCATTCAATAAGAGCACATCGACATTTGCATTTCTGTCACTCGAATCTGGATCATTGCGTTTGGTAAAGGAACGGAAAGTGCCGCGCACTCTGGCGTTCCCCTGATGCGCTGGCACCAGGAATGCGAATTGCGCACGGTGGTTCACGGAGAATACGTTGTGCAAGAAATGCTTAGGCTTTCCGGGGTCAACAGAGATGGGATGATCGATTGGCAGCGGCTCTTGCGGTGGCGCTGGTTTGGTGGCAGAAGAAGCTGCTTGTTTTTTCAAAACATCTAGCGGAACGATTACGGTTGCGATTGGCCCCGGATCCTCGGGAGTAGCTGGTTTGATTACGGGTTCTTCTACTTGTTCCTGTGGCGACGGTTCTGTCTTGAGCAATTTTGCCTGGGGAAGTGTGTTTCTTTGCAGCCCGAAGAACCATACGACCAAACCAATGATTAGCAGGGCGCAGTATTTTTTCATTACCTCTCCCTCAGAGCTTTCCGCACCTCCTGATTTTCTTATGGCCTCCGTTCCAGTGCCCAGATGACCAAAGTCACTGTCGCTGTTTTCCGTACTCAGTGGTGTAGTGGAGCTTGATTTCTCCACAAGTGTGTTGCTCGGGGGAATAAACGACGCAGGTATCGAAAGGCCGGGAATAAACGTGCAGGCTGACCGCCCTCTGATTAAATTCACGCGGATTGTAGACGCGATGCACGGGCTCCTGAGGATCGACGGCGCAGGGATGCGTCGCGTTCATCTCCACCGTGTCTGCTGTTTCGAGGTCACACGTACCGGCCTCGAGCTTCTGTGAGATCACTCGATAGTTTTCGACCAGCAATCGCCCGATGGGTACGGCCATCCAGCAATTCTGATCGCGGTGGTTATGCACCGAGCTTCCTTGGTTCACCTCCCAACAGACGGCGATCAACTCGTAAAGCGGCGTTTTGTCGATCAGGTTGCGGGTGTAATGCTGTCGATCCCAAGTTAAGTAGGGAGCAAGCGTGTCGGGGGCAACCGAGATGCTCCCAAGAAATTTGAGGATTGAATCCGTCCGGTCGAATGCTGGCTCGGGAAACTTCCGCAACTCGGAGACGAAATCGTCTATGGCAACTTGTTTCGAGACCACCGGTGTTTGCATGCCTCACCCCTATGCGTGAATCAGTATATAGCTTTGAAACACAATGATGGAGGCCGGGCGTCCCCGCCCGGCTGGATGGGCGGGACGCCGGCGCCTACATTTACTCTATAAACATGCAGTCCCCGTACGAATAGAACCTGTACTTGTGTTCGACGGCATGCCGGTAGGCCTGCATGACGGGTTCGAATCCTCCGAACGCGCATACCAGCATCAGAAGGCTGGATTGCGGGAGGTGAAAATTTGTGAGCAGAGCACTGACGATGCGGAACCGGTAGCCAGGATAGATGAATAAATCGGCATTACCGCGGCCAGCTTGAACCCGGCCATCTCCGGACTGGATAGCAGCATACTCCAGGGTGCGTACGGTGGTAGTTCCGACGGCGACCAGTCGCCGTCCGGCGTCGAGGGCGCGATTGATCGCCTCGGCCGTTGCCGTGGAAATCTCGTACGGCTCGGTGTGCAATCGATGATCCTCAACCCGGTCTACGCGTACTGGTTGAAAGGTTCCGAGGCCTACGTGCAGCGTGATCTGCGCCGTCTCAATGCCACGACCTCGTATCCGCGCCAGAATTTCTGGGGTGAAGTGCAGTCCCGCGGTGGGGGCCGCTACTGAACCGCTCGCGTGCGCGTAAACCGTTTGATAACGCTCCCGGTCACCCGGGAGGTCACCGCGGTTGATATAGGGCGGAAGAGGAATATGTCCCTGACGCTCGACGACGCCAAAGAAGTTTTCTACCGGGGCAAAACGTATGCGACGTTCCCCGAAGCTGCCCCTGGCTGTGACCTCGGCTTCGAGTTCGTTGCCGAAGAACAGGCGTTCTCCAATTCCGATCTTGCGGCCTGGTCGAACCAGGCATTCCCACTCGTTCGGAGTTTGCGATATCTGCCGGGTAAGCAAGACCTCAATTTGACCCTTCAGGAAGTCGCGGGCGGCCGGGTTCCGCGAGCTTACGGGCTGTGACCTCGTGCCGCTTCTGCTGCCGTACAGGCGTGCGGGGAAGACCCGCGTGTTATTGAGCACAAGCAGGTCGTCGGCCCGGAGCATTTCGGGAAAGTCACCAAAACTGCCATCTCGAAGGCTTTCCTTGAAGCGGTGCATGCTTAATAAACGGGACGCAGCCCGGTCGGAAAGCGGCTCCTGGGCGATCAACTCCGGGGGAAGCTGATAATTGAATTCTGAAACAAGCACCGCTCGTGATTATAAATTCGATGGGTTTCAACAACATTTTCTAACAAACGCGTTGTGTTCCACTGAGTTTGTGCGATACCATACGCAAACTAGCTCGGGTCCGCTTTCCGCCAGTAGCCGCGCAATGAAGCCTAGTGAAAGCCAATATCGCCGCGACATGGTGCAGTTTGGCCAAATGCTGCATCAGCGCGGGTATGTAGCTGCCACCGACGGCAATCTTTCGGCTCGCCTGGATGACGAGCGCATCATCATTACTCCCACCTGCATGAGCAAGAGCATGCTGCGAGTGTCGGATATGGTTGTGGTTGATTTGGACGGCCGCCGTCTGGCTGGTAATCGCAATGTATCCAGCGAACTCGCCATGCACTTACTGATTTACAAACTGCGTGCGGATGTGAAAGGGATCGTGCATGCACATCCGCCCACAGCAACTGGGTTTGCGGCAGCCGGCCTGCCGCTAAGCCAGCCTCTGGTGTGCGAGGTGGTGATCGGCTTAGGCTCCATTCCATTGGCCAAATACGGCACTCCGGGAACGCCGGAACTCTCTGACGCACTGGAGCCGTTAATTCCGCATTACGACGCCATCCTCATGTCGAATCACGGAGTCGTTGCTTACGCCGACACTCTTCACCACGCTTACATGAAGATGGAGACGGTCGAGCACTTTGCCCAAATCGCGTTGGTAACCCATCTTTTAGGACGCCAGCAGCCATTGGCCGGAGAAGATCTCGAAAAGCTGAAGCTGGCGCGCACTAAATATCAAGTGGCCAGTTCGGTGCTTCCTCTGCCCTGCAGCGCGGTTCGCGGCAACAACGGCGGACCTTCGCAGGGAAACGGGGATGCATCGTCGGCTGAGGGTTCTCGGTCACGAAACAAGGATTTCCGCAGCCCGTTAAAAGCCAAGGGCTAGCCACCTGTCCGTCATTTCCACTTAGACTGTCATCCCTCGCGAAGCGAGGGATTTAGGGTTTCGTCGGTGGCAGCAAGAACCGAGATCCCTCGCGTTGCTCGGGATGACAACGTATTTTGGTGTCCGACAGCTGGGAACTGCTGTTCTCACTCGCCCCCGATTCTAAATCGCATCCCTGCGCGAAAGTTCACGCCCAACGACGGATATCCGACTACTTCCTGATACTGTTTGTCGAGGGCGTTTTGCAGGGTCACGTATGCTGTAACTCTCGATGTGAGCGCGTACCACCCTCCCATATCGACGCGTACGTAGCCTGCGGCATGATCGATGCCAAATCCGAGGAAATCCGAGTCCTTCCTCCGGCCTACAAAACTTCCTCCCAAATCCGCGCCCCAGCGTTTGCCTAAATAAGTCAGTAAAGTGTTGGCTGAATGTTTAGGCCGGCGCAACAGCGGCTCGCCCACGCCAAGCACAGTTGGGTCGCAAAAATTCGCCAGGGTACACACCGGAGCCTGCAGAATTTCCGTCGACGTGTAGGTGTAAGCCGTATTCAAGAACAGTCTTGGCAGAATTTTGCCCTGCAACTCGATTTCCGCCCCCTGCGCGAAAGACTTATCCACATTCACATACTGCCCAATGCCGGTTGCGGGATTTGAAGCATAGTCGATGCGATCGTAATAGAGGTTGTTGAAGTAGGTTGCGGTAAATGAGTATTTGTTTCCAAACAGATTTTGCAGCAATCCCGCTTCGAAGGCGCGGTTGCGCTCCGGCTTCAAGTTTGGATTCGGAATGCTGTAAGGTGGACCGGCGAAGGTTTCTTCCAGCCTGGGTTCTTTAAATCCGGTTGCGTAGGAAAAGCGCAGGCGGGTGCCGGAAAACACTTCGCCGCCGCGCAGCGCCAGCAAGGTCAATGCGACTCGTGGCACTCCAGTATTGCCAAAAGCGCCGTTGTGAACGAAACGCGCGCCAGCGATTACTGAGAGACGGCCCAGGGTGAGTTGTTGCTGCCCGTAAACGTCGTCATTGAGACGCAAGCCGTGGGTCAGTGGTGGAAAGGTCAGATCGCCAACAAAGCCGTTTTCGTCTTCGAAGCGGTAACCCACCGTCGTGTGCGCCCAACTGCGTTCGAGGTAATCGCCCTGGTATTCAAAACCGGCGCGATTGATATCGTCATAACCGTGAGCTGCGAAGTCGTCAATACGAGCGGGATCGCCATAAAGATTTACATCGTTGTAGCGATAGTTATATTCGAAGCCAGTAAAACGATGCTGCCAGCCGGACGGCGCGGCGACAGTCAACTCCACACTGCCAATCAGATTGTTTAGCTGGGACCATTCATTCGGCTCCGGCGGTTCCAAAGGGTCCCCATTAAAATTCCACTCCCCGGGCAAGCCAGTGTGACTGTTGGAGTGGCGGAGGCGTACTCGCAGAGCGACTTTATCGTTGAACGCGACGCCGATATTTCCGCCCTGCAGGGAGTCGGAATACGCATCGTTCACGCCCTGACCGTCGGTGTTGAATTGGTCCGCGAAGACGTTGTAATCGAAACGGCCGTGCGCTCCGGCAAGAGACGCGTACCCATTCGCAGTTCCGAGGTTTCCGCCGTCAGCGCCAAAACGCAGCTCTGGAGTCTGCGTTGTCCCCTGACGCGTCCAAACCTGCACCACGCTGGTCATCGCGTCGGAGCCGTACAGCGTGCTTTGCGCGCCACGCACGAATTCCATCCGATCAGCTTCCGTAAGCGGCAGCGTGCCAAAATCAAAAGCTCCTCCCGGCTCATTCACGGTTACGCCATCAACAATCACTTTGTTGTAAGTGGAGTCGCCACCGCGCACGAAGAGGGATGACAGGCCTCCGCGCTGTCCAGCAGTGTTTATAATCGCGCCGGGCAAAAATCGCAGCGCGTCGTCTGAAGCGATCGGCTGCATGGTCTGCAACTGCGCGCCGTTCAACGTTTCGACATCGGCGCCCGCGGCTTCTGTCGGTACTGGGGTACGAGTTGCAGTTACAACCACGGTTTCCGCCGCGGCTGCCAGCCTGAGCGTTATCGTGGCAATTTCAGCGTCAGGGGAAAGATCAATGGCCGCCGGTGCAAATCCGGGAGCCAATACTTGTACGTGATACGAACCTGCGGCAAGGTTCTGAAAGACGACCAGCCCTTCGGACGACGTAATCGCGACCGACACCGGCGTCGCACTATCCTTGAAAGATAAAACCACCTGCGCACCGGCAACCACCGCCGATTGCGGATCCACAACTTTGATTTTAATTTCGGCGGCTGAAGCTGCCGCCAGCAGACACATCACCGATGAGAGAATACGAAAGAACCGCATGCACTCCTCCTTTATCTCGCGAAAGGGGTTGGTGTCGACGGTTCGCGCCAGTCTCCTGGCTTCGCGAGTAAGGACAGCTCTTGCTGTCCGACGAATGCAGCCGGCCTTCCCAGAGTTACCCAGTGACCGGTTGCGAATTTCCTCGCTTACAGTTGCGCGGCAGCGCGGGATTCTCACCCGCTTCCCTCCTCAAATTATCTGAGGACGCGCGAACCAAAAGAATTGAGAAAGAACGAAAAACCACTTCCCGGATTCTGAGCAAAAGCCAGAATCAGAGAAGTGGCATTGTAAATCAAACCTCGGTTATTTCCCTACTGCACAGTCACGCTCACTGGAGCAGAAGGGATGCCGTTGGCCACAACCACCAGACTGCTGGCGCCAGTTTCGGCATCTGCTGGGACATCGAAATTAGTCGACACAACTTTCGTTCCCGTGGCGACCGCCATGGTGCTGGGATTGTGGGTGCGAGCATAAATGACATGCTTGCTCGCGTTATTGGTGATGCGCACCAGCGCGTAGCTGCTGTTCATCTGCGCATCGTCACCGTAAGCCGCGCCATGGGTCAGGCCATTAAACTGCGTGCCCGAGATTTTGTAAGTATCGCCACGAGTAACGGTGGTCGGGGCAGTCTTAATAGTCGGCGCCCAAGCCTTCTGATACGTTCCCTTGGCCGTGTAAATCTCCGCATCCTCAGTTGCGCCATCGGCCAGGGTGTATAGGATCTGGCCAGTCGGGAGCACCAGCAAGCGTCCCAGATACGAAGTATTGATGTTGCCAACCTGCTTGGGCAACGGAGCGTTAATGAACTTGGTTCCATTGAATTCATAGAAGGTGACAGGAGATTGGAAGACCAATGGGCTGGTCTCGCACAAAATGTTCCCATCGGGCAGGACCGCAGCGGGAGCGTCGGCCATATCGTCTTCATTGGGAAAATCCGGGCCCGCTGCCCACTTTCCGGTGGCCGTGTCATAAATCGCAGTATGCCCGGCGGCGTTGTCGCCGTTGGCTCCCATGGCAAAGACGCTGCCTTGGGGACGCAGCAACGCCGGTCCGGTCTCTTCGCCAGCGTCTATCGATAGGCTCACGATGGTGCTACCAGCGCTGGTCCATGTGCTGGTCTTCGGATTGAAGATTTCCGAGTTTGGAGTATTCTGCGTGTCGACCAGCAGGACTTTTCCGTCGGGTAGCAACTCCATGCCTTCTTCGGCGTAGGCATCCGATTTGCCCGAGCCTTTGATGGTCCATCCCAAAGTCTTTGGATTGAACTCTGCGCTCGCGGTGGTCTCGTTTTGTCCTATGAAGAAAATTCCGTTAGGCAAAACGATCGATGGAGAATCGCCGATTTCGCCCCAGTTAGACGGCGGGTTGACATTCGTCCACTTGTTAGTCAAAGGATCGTAGATCGCGCCCAGGTTAGTTTCGTCCTGGGTGAGAAAATTGTATTCGCCACCTTCGACCAGTACACGGCCATCCGGCAGCACGTTCGACGCGAAGTACAGCGGCGCGTAGTCCGATGGCATCGATCCCAATTGCTTCCACGTGCCATTGATGTAGCTACCGGTGTCATCAGGAGTCAGCGCCCACCAGTTGGGGCTGTTGTATTGATGCACCATGGCCCGCCCGTCAGTCAGCAGCAAAGCAGTATCGGTTTGGAATGTGGGTGGATGCTTCAGGTTTTGCCATTTTTGGGCGACGGAAATAGAGGTGAGACTCAGGCAAGCGATCAACGTGATTCCGAACATTCTTAACGTGTTCATGTATTTTCCTCTCGCGTTGGTTTTCTCAGAGGCGGGAGGGATGCGGGAGTTCACAACACATCTCCGCCACGGATGGTATGTGTAGCGCCGCCGTCCCGGCAAGACGCCGGCGCTACACGCGTAAAGCGCTACGAACAATTCGCCGCAAAACGGTAGTCTGTAACACCCCCGAAGTCAACTGCGGAATTGTAAAAAGTTTGTCTCCACTGAAAAAACTGGTGGCCCAGATTTGCGTCCGTTCTTGGGACGCTAATCTGGGTCGAAGCCTGGCTAAAACGGCCGGGGTGGAAAAGCTCCAATCGACAACAGTCCCGGACTGTTTGGATCCAAGGCCGGCGATTTGGCCGACTCCGTCAAAGTGCACTTCCCGCCGCTCGATGTCACGTTAATCTCTGCGATAGAGGACGGAGCGCCGTATTCAGCGACATATAGAACATCTCCCGTGCCCGTAGTTTCTTCCAAGGCCAAAGATGCGACATACGACCAGTCCTTGACGAAGCCTTTCAGCGGCCGGGTTACACAGCCTTTCGAAAGTTTGCCGGTACTCTTGTCGAAAAAAGCGGCCGTGACCGTGCCCGATTGATTGTTGCTTATGTAGAGGAGGCTTTCATCGGGGCTAAGCAGAATGTTGCTGGAGTTAAGTTCATTTCCTAAATGATAGACCACCGTCGGAGTCAACTTTCCCGACGAGATATCCGAAACTTCTACCACGGTGAATGGGGAAGTATCCCCGAAAATGGCGTAGTGTCCATCCTGAGTGATATCGACGCCGCTCGGATAAGTATTGCCACCTCGCGAACCGGTCGAATTCTGTTTATCGCCATTGGAAACCGGCATGCCTCCGGAAATGTCGAATGATTCGATGGAGTCGTCGCCATAGGTCACGACCATTATGTTTCCATGGATGACCATTCCATCGATTGTGCCCCCTTGCAGGCCGCTGACTGCAATGTCATCGACAAACTTAATACTGCAGCCGGGAAGCACTTTAAATGTTCCGATAGTGCTGTGGTCGGTGAAGCTGGCGTACAAATATTGAGCGTTCATCGCCAGGCCGACACCGTTGGCTGCGCCGGTATCGTTCCCAGAGCCCACTGCGTGGCCGTCAACTTTTAAAGTCTTGATCCCGATTCCTTCGATCTCGCCGGACTGAGCTTGGGAAGCGTAGACGCATTCCGCATTTCCACTGTCGAGCACGTTTACCCGGTTGGCCGGAAAGAAGCCGCCCGCGATACCGCCATCGCCAATTAATACTTTTGTTTTGAAAGTCAGTAAGCCGTTCGGCGCTACCGTGAAAAAACTAACGCTACTGATGAGACTCGGAGGCACGTCATCATTGGTGACGACGTAATGAGGCTTGCTGGCCGCAAACGCAACCCCGCTAGCGCAAATGCCTATTAGAATTATGATCAAACACGATAGCCAAAACCTGGGATGCGATCCTCATAGGTTGTTCCTTCATGCCAAAGGCATCTGCATACGTTATCGCAACGCTGCATTTGAAAATGTTGGCCGATTGATCGACACGCGATGGCGGGGGTTAACATCTACTGTCCTTGCGGGGGTGGATAGAAAAATCCACTCGCCCCGTCGCTATAGACGAGGCGAGTGGATTGGATTGTTTATCTGCTTTGCATACTAGTCTACGGTCACGGACGACGGAGCAGATGGAATCCCGTTTGTGACCACTTCCAAAGTGCTGGCGCCGGTCTCGATATCGGCCGGTACCGCGAAGTTGGTCGATTCCACCGTGGTTCCAGTCTGAACCCCGAACGAGCTCGGATTGGTGGTCTTGGCGTAGACAACATGCCCGGAAGCAGTGTTAGTGATACGCACAAGAGCGTAGTTGGTGGAGTCCTGGAAATCATCGCCGTATGCGGCTCCATTGGTCAAACCGCTGAGCTGCGTGCCCTTTAATACGTAGCTCTTTCCGTGCGTGATCGTGCTCGGCACCGAGGTGATCTCGGGCTGCCAGGCATTTTTGAACGTTCCTTTCGGAGTGAAGATTTCAACATCGCTGCTGAAATCGGTGAACAGCAACTGGCCGGTCGGCAGTTCGAGGAAATGTCCATAGTAAGCGCCGTCGGTCGGCCCGTTCGGCGGTTCTGGGAGTTCCGTTAGCTTCTTGCCGTTCCACTCAAAGAAGACAGCGCCCGTACCAAACACAGGAGGGGCCGTCATGACGATCACGTTGCCGTTAATTTCCACCGCAGAAGGGGCGTCGTCGCAGGCCAGTGCCACGCCTTTAACTTTGGGGAAATCCGGTCCTGGCTTCCACTTCTTGGTGGCGGTGTTGTAAACCGACGTGTGGCCAGCAGTGCCGGCGGGCGCTGCACCAGCTGCGAAGACGGTCCCGTCAGGCCGTAACACAAGAGGTCCGACTTCTTGTGAGCCCGGGTCTTCCAAGCGGACAATCGTGCTTCCCGCGCTGGTCCACTTCTCAGTTTTTGGATTGTAGACTTCGGAATTGGGAGCATCGATCGCGTCCACAGTCAGAACGTCACCATTCGGCAACAGCCCCCATCCTTCTTCATCAAAACGATCAGCTTTGCCGGTATTGGTGATGTTCGTCCACTTTAAGGTCTTGGGAATGAAGTAAGCTTGGTTGACTCCGTTGCAGCAATCGGCCTGCATGTAGGTTCCGTTGGCCAGCAGAATGGCCTGAGCGTCACCGATGTTGGCCCAGCCTGGAGGAGGATTCACCG
>CAVYQB010000021.1:0-7356 GCA_963770465.1 uncultured Acidobacteriota bacterium | reverse complement strand
CTAGTGTAGTGCGTCAGACAGATTGACGTGTATTCAGGGTGCGGCGGGCGCGTTTGACTTTTTCCAAAATATCGGAGGCGCGGGCGGTCCAGATGAACGGTTTGGGGCTCTCATTGTGACGGTCGATGTAAGTGCCGATAGCCATGATCAGCTCTTCCAGATCGCGAAAGACACCGCGCCGCAGCCGGTTCTGAGTGAGATCGCGGAAGAAGCGCTCCACCATGTTGAGCCACGACGCGCTGGTGGGCGTGAAGTGCATATGAAAACGCGGGTGCCGTGCCAGCCAGCGTTGGACCTTGGGGTGTTTATGGGTAGCGTAGTTGTCGCCGATCAAGTGCAACTCGAGATGCGCCGGCATACTTTGGTCGAGCAGGCGCAGAAACTTGAGCCATTCCTGGTGCCGGTGGCGCTCTTGGCAAAGGCCATAGACTTCGCCGTTGGCCGCATTCAGCGCGGCGAACAAGGTAGCCGTGCCGTTGCGTTTGTAGTCGTGAGTCATGGTGGTGCCGCGTCCGCGTTTCAGCGGCAGGCCGGGTTGGGTCCGATCCAAAGCTTGAATCTGGCTCTTCTCGTCCACGCACAACACCAGCGCATGTTCGGGCGGATTCAGGTACAGACCGACAATGTCTTCCAGTTTCTCGGCGAACGCGGGATCGTTGCTGATCTTAAACGTTTCCACGCGATGCGGTTTCAAACCGTGGGCGCGCCAGATGCGGCGCACGCTGGCTTCGCTGATGCCGACCGCCGCCGCCATGGTGCGCGTGCTCCAGTGGGTGGCGTTGCTGGGCTGCTGGCGCGTGGTCATGGTCACGACGCGTTGCCTCAGGCGCGCACTGATCGTGGGTTTGCGTCCGGGCCGGGGCGCGTCTTGTAGCAACCCCGCCACCCCCAGCGCGAGGAAACGCTTGCGCCAGCGCGAAACTTTTTTCGCTGTAGTGACCATGCGGGCGGCGATTTCCTTGTCCTGCTGGCCGGAGGCCGCCAACAACACGATGCGAGCGCGTTCCACCACGCGCAACGGAAACGACCGGCTCCGGGCTTGGGATTCCAACACCGTTCGCTGCTCCGGACTCAACCTAATGACTGGGGCTCTGCGCATCCGCAACCGTCTCCTTACATCATAAGACGCGGGCGGATCGATAAAGGTTGTTAGTTGTGACGCACTACACTAGATGCAGAGACAGCCTGCGAGGACGGATGCGAGTCCTGGCCCGTTGCCTTTGAGGATGGGACGATACCGGCAAGAGCCAGCGCACCCGTGGATACAAGGGCTTCTCTTCTTGTGAATGGCACGCGAAACCTCCCTATGCGATTGTCGCGTTAAGGAATGAACCCGTTGTTTGCCTGGTCCCACCAACCAACAATAGGGATAGGTTGACCGGAATTTCCATTCCGCATCTCGCGGCGAACGCAATTGTACGCTGGTTGCTTTCTTGGCGCGTGGAGGCTCAGAGGATTCTGGCTGTATTGTCGGCAAACAGAAAACTATGCGGTGGTTGGCGAAAAATCGCGTCTCTGACAATGTCGGCGCTGTCAATCACTTTTTGAGCGTACTACGACGTCCGCTCCGAAGAGCGCGCCATTTCGCTCTCGTTGAAGCTTTTGCTGTTGCTTTTGCTCCACCAACCAAGGCTCGCTCGTAATCCGTTTCAGGTCAGGAACTCAGTCCGACCCATGCATCTCTTCGGTCACACGTTCGATCATGATTACTACTTCGAACTCCCCCGTGCAGGGGAGCGGGATACCCAATCAATTTCTCGGTGTTTTACTTCACACCATCGCGATTTCCGGGCTTTCCCGCGTGCGAACCGAACTTCCGCAACTGCTCGTAATCCCATTCCTTCCGCATCATCCAGTACAAGCGCACTGCCAGTTTGCGTGCCATCGCAACCTTGGCGATCTTGCGCCCTCGCCGCAGCGCCATGTGACAGTACTTACTCCGCCATTCGGGGAGGCTCCGCACCGTTACTTGCGCCGCTTCTACCAGCAGAAAACGCAACAGCGAGTTACCTTGCTTCGTGATGTGTCCCAGCCGGCGCCGCTGTCCACTCGAATCTTCCAACGGCACCAGTCCCAGATAGCATGCGATCTGCTTGCCACACTGAAACCGTTCTGCTCGTCCGATGATCAGTACGAACGCCAATGCCGTTAGCGCACCTACTCCAGGATGCGTCTGCAAGCGCTGTGCATCGGGACACCTCTTTATTTCCTGCTCGATGGCCACGGTCAACTCGGCAATCGTCGGGGCTAGTCGATCCAGTAACTCCAACAGATCGCGCCGTCGCCGGCTCGCCCATGGCGCTAATCGAAACGACTCCAGTTGCTCGCGTCCGGCATCTCGCCACAATCGCTTCTTACAACGCAGTCCTTCGTTGAGCGCCACCGCCTGCAGCTGGTTCATGATCCGCGTGCGCGCCTGCACCATCCGGTGTCGGTGCCACAGCAGTTGCCGCAGATCGCGATTCTCCCAGCTCGGCACCCAGATCTGCGGAAAATCATCCTTCAGCATCAATCGCAGAATCAGTTGCGCATCCTGGCGGTCCGTCTTTTGCTTGCGCACCCGTTTCGCATGGATCGCCGTTGCATCCCCGATCCACAACTCAAACTCCAACTCGGAGAGCAGTCGTTCAAACCAGTGCGCATGTCCGCTCGCCTCCATTCCCACGCGGATCTTCCACCTTCTGTGCACCGAGATCACGGTAGAACTTCTCCGCTTCCTCACGGTGCTCCAGTCGCCGCTCTTGCAGTTCCCCAGTCTCGGTATCTACAAAAGCGATTTGTTGGAAGCCCGGGTGATAATCACAACCTATAATCATCATGTTCGGCTCCTCTCTCCCGAGCGTTCTTGGTTGCTTTGGCAGCCACCAAAGTCTACTCGGCTACAGGAGCCGACATTGTCATGGAATCAATTTCACTCACGATGGGGTTCTGAGTGAAATCGCCCGCTTTCGACAGTTATGCTACATTCGGCTGCTAGCTAAACTTTCATTCGGTAAATTACAGAATTTCATGGCTATTTGGAGCGAACAGAAGTCACGAAAAGACAAGAGCGGAAGGCGTTGGAATTTCTGCTTTTGGGTGGAAATCTGGACTGAAGGAAAAGTCGTTCAGGCTCAAAGGCTGTTTTTCTGGGACGACAAGAAGACCGATTGCGGAGTAGTTCTGTTTCCGCCCGGTTCGGCAATACGTTACTCTCGCGTGAAAGCACTAATCGCAAAGCTGGTGGCCTCTCCAACGCTGCGAAAACAATACCGCAGGGAACTCTCCTTTCCGTTAGAACGCCAATACTCCGAGTTTGGTGCTTTTCCAGAAGAAGGTCCGCTGCCAAAAGCAGAACAAATTTGAGGCTAGTCCGCCTCCGTCGCACGGTTGGCGTAACATCCCGTTAACACTCATTAACCCTGGCAACGGGGGTTTTGAGCTGCTAACGCCTGCCTGTTTACATCAAACAATCAACTCCCATGTGCGTAGGTCGCTTGCAAGAAGTTCCTCCCGCGAATTAGGCGCATTCGCGATGGGGTTGATCCAACAAGGAAATCGTAGAGGGTTAAGAAGGAGGGGGCACGGACGCCCCCTCGGCGATGCGGAGGAATAACGGCCAAACTAGTGCTTCTTGTCCTTGTCCTCCATCTTGTCTGTTTTCGCGGCATTCACAACCGGCGTCTTGGTGGCGGTCTTGGCATTCGCCGCTACCAGGGATTTCGGCCTCCAGAAATCTGGCGCAGCTGCAGCGATCTGCTCGGGCGCGTTGCTGAGATCCGGCAAAAAGTGATTGATGACTGTCTCGGTGCCCGAAACCGCTTCGGCATTCGCCTTCAGGAATTTGGCGTAACCCTCCTCGCCCAGCGTTTGCTGAATCGGCGGGATTGCATCGAATCCGGCAAGGGAGCTCGCTGGGGTTGTGACGTAATAGACGGTGCCCTCCTGACCGGCCACAGCCTGGGATACCCAGGAAGTCAGAGGCGGAGAGGCTTTATCGCGCGCGGCCTTTACGTCTTTCGCCAGCGCCTCGAAAGTGGCAGCTTCTCCCGGTCGCACGTGGACGACTGTGGTGCGCAGCCAGCGAGACTCTGCGATCAGCTTGGCATACGACGCCGGATCGGTGGGCGCGTTGCTGCTCAAGTCCCAGCGCCGGCGACGAATCTCCGACCGCGAACTCAGCGTGCATTGGTTCAAATCTTGCATCATCTTATCGGTCACCGCTTTTCCGTAGGCTTTCTGCAGAGCCCCTATAAACGTTCCCATGGCAGCCTCTACTTCGCCATAGCTGCTGCGTGTACTGACGAAGGTGACCCGGTCGCCGGGGCCGTATGTGGTTTCCATGGCCAGCCAGGTGTCACCTTTGTTCTGTCGGTTCGCCAACGAGATCTTCTTGGCAATGGCATCGAAGTCTGCCCGTTTCTCCGGTTTCACTTGTACGGTGAATACATCGAGGTAGCCTTCCTGCGCTTGCTGAGTTTGACCGACTCCCAGCGCCGCAAGCAAGACGAACGCAATTACGGACCCTATGGCCTTCCGCTGCATATCTGCCTCCTTAAGTTTTGTTGGGATTCTCCAGCGGAAGCCAACGGTACACCCGCGCGAACGACCCGTCAAGGAATGGAGAAAGGCGGTGTGCGCAGGTGGCACCAGCAATTCTCAGTGAGCGCTATCGTCCCGTTTACACTCACAACCCGGCCACTGTTGGGGTTCTGAGTGAAATCGCCTGTTGACAACAGTTGAAAGAACAAGTGCCAAGCGACAGTCGGGATTTTTAGCTGGCGTGAGCCGTTTTGCTTCCGTTTGCGCGTATGAGGGTGAGGGCAGAAAGGAAACCTAGGAATCCTCTCTGTTAACAATCAAACGCGCCATCGATTGATCGCTTCTTTTTAGCTGCTATTTCTTGCGCGGATCGTCAGCCGGATCGATGAAGTCGACACCACCCGGCCCCATGAACTGAACTTGCAAGATCGTTTCCTCATCCCCGGTCCAGGTGTAGTGGGCGTGCTTGGCCGGCAGAAAAAACAGCGATCCCGGCTTCATCAGTTCGCCCTTAGGCTCGAATTTTTCACCGAAATTGTTCCCGTAGCTCCCGGTCAATACGGTCACGACCTCTGCATAGGGATGGGTGTGCGGTGGAACGCGATAGTGGGGCGGAAACTTCACGCGCTGGACGATTACTTCGGCCTTCGTCGGGTCGCCAACCAGAATGGCAGTTTTGGCGCCCTTGAAGATCGGGTGGTCAGTCCATATCACATCCTCGACCCGTACCACCTTGTGAACCGTTTGCGCAAAGGCCGAACCCGCCAAAGCGATCACCACCGCCGAGATAAGAAGCTTTTTCATGTTGGTCACCCCTGCGTTGCTTGAATGGCGCGAATGATGCTACGTCGCAATGGGCTTGTCAATAAAGAAAGGGAGTATTTTTGAGTTGACGTAATATCTCGATTTACTCATCGACCCTCCGACGGGTGTTCTGAGTGAAATCGCCTGTTCTCGCCATTTATCGCACACCAAGCACAATCTTCATCAGTTCAGGACCAAGATCGGAAGCAAGATTGTCGCCGTTGAGATTGATCAGTACGACTACACCGGCACGCCGCTCGGGAGCCATCATTATGAAGCTGCTCGTTCCCCACTCGCCCCCGCCATGGCTTACCGTGTGCGGAAGATCATCATCAATTGCCCAGCCGATTCCATACGGAGTCTGTTTCCCGTCGGAACTTTTCTGCGGAGTCCACATGAGGTTCCGAGTTGCACGCGTCACCAAGCCATCGTTCAGCATGGCTACTTCAAACTTTGCCATGTCTTCCGCCGAGGACAACCACCCATCGCCAGCCGTCTTGAAGCCTATATCAACAAATCTAGAGTTGATAACAGTACCTGAACTATCTTTGCTGTAGAAACGAGTACGGGATGGAATGATTGCAGAGTAATCATCGACCCGAGTGTGAATCATGCCAGCGGGTTGAAGGACGTTTCCGCGGACAAAATCCACATACTTATTGCCCGAGGCACCTTCGATAACGCAACCAACGACGGTGTAGCCGTTCGATGAGTAGCTGAACTTGGTGCCGGGAGCAACCACCAGCGGATCGTCCTTGAAATAATCCAAGCCACCCGAGATTGGGTCGTCGACGTGCTTCGTGTTAATAATCTCAGGATCGTCGAGCGAGTGCGTGCGATCATGTCGGATTCCGGCGAGGTGTCCCAGTAGCTGTCGGGTGGTGATTGGCGCTTCTTTCTTGGGAAACGCCGGGCAATACTTCTGTATTGGGGCGTCAAGGTCAAGTTTGCCCCTCTCGTAGAGCACCATAGCAGCGGTGGCCGTAATCGGCTTAGAAACTGATGCCAGCCGGTAAAGTGTTTGTGACGTGGCGGGAACTAGGTTCTCCAGATCGGCCATTCCGAATCCCTTGGACCACTCGTACTCACCATTTTCCACAACAGCTATTGATATGCTGGGTAAGTTGTTTTTCGCCATGAATCGAGCAGTCGCAACCTCAAGTTGCCTGCGTTTTTCTGGTGAGAGCTTATCAGTCCGAGCGAAACATAAAGGCAGGAGAATGGTGCTCCAAAGAAATAATCCAAAGGCGATGATAATGCTCCGACGCATTTGCACTCTCGCGGTACGGCGGGAGAAGATTATAGGCCACTGTGGTTGGCGTAACATCGCGATTTCACTCACGATCGGGCCCCGATGTTCTATCGAACTCGGAAGGTGAGTTCAAACCGAGCGAACAGGAAGGCAACGACTGCGGCTGCAAGCAGGACGATGAACACTGTTCGATTCAGGTGGAGATGGACAACCCACAAGTGTCCGCGAAGATTGACATCCCTGACTAGGTAAGCGGGTAGAAATACCAGAGAAAACAACGACGCGGCGAGCAGCACAACGGAAACAATCAGCAATCTCATGCGGGAGTCTACTTAAAGCACGTCAGGATCGTAGTCCATCTGGCCAACGGCGCACAACGCCAACTCAGTTGGCGAAAAATCCCGATTACACTCACGACCCCGGCCCGGTGGCACTTCATAACCGAGTTCTGAGTGTAATCGCGTATAGTTGTCAAGGAAACAGGGACTTCATTCATGCCTAATTGGTGGAATTCACAAGTAAGTTTCTTCACAATTGGGCTCATTTTTCTTTTTGGTGCTGTGGTATCGACGTGTACCGGGAAGACGTTGGCACGCTTTCGTGGTGTGATCGACCGCAACAAAGAACCGCGCGAATTTTGGTGGACGGTCGCGATCTATTACCTCGCTGCCATTTTCTTTTTCTACTGCCACCTATATGGGCGGCCTTGGTGAACAAGATGATTGGCGTAACATCGCAATTTCGCTCATTGACCGACGGTCAAAACGTGTAAAGCCTGA
>CAVYQB010000020.1:0-106700 GCA_963770465.1 uncultured Acidobacteriota bacterium | reverse complement strand
GAGAAACTGGCGAATCTGCTGCTGGAGTGGAGCTGCAAGAACGGCGAATCCTCCAAAGCGGAGCCGCGGCTGAAGCTAAGACTCACTCATGAGGAAATCGCGCAAATGATTGGAACTTCACGAGAGACGGTTACGCGGCTGTTTGCCGATATGAAGAAGCATCAGATCGTGCAGTCGAAAGGTTCGACTCTGATTATTCGTAACGCCAACGCGCTGCGCGACATTGCAAATCACAACTAGCCTCACTTTCCACTGAATGACATTAATGGAGACTGGGGCGTCCTCGCCCGGCGGGACGGGCGAGACGCCCGTCCTTCAACCCCTAAGCGTGACGCCGATCACAATTTCCGGTGACCATTATCACCGCGAGGTGATTCGTTCTCCCCTATCGTTGCCGCTAGGGTGAGACTCACAAACCCAGGACTGAGTCGACAAGGAGACCGCATATGGCTTCGTCAAACAGCAACGGGCATACAACACAAGCCAACCAGAACAAGCCACGATTGATTTTCTGGGAGTTGACCAAAGGCTGTAATCTGCGATGCATCCATTGCCGGGCCAGTGCGACGGAATTGAGTTCGCCAGATGATCTTTCCACTCAAGCGGCGCGCGACATCATCGATCAGATTGCCGAAGTGTCCACCCCCATCCTGGTGCTGAGCGGAGGCGAGCCGCTCTTCCGTTCGGATATTTTCCAGTTGGCGCGCTATGGCACGGACAAGGGCCTGCGCGTGGCGCTGGCCACGAATGGCACGCTTGTCACCAAACATGTCGCGCAAATGATTGTGGATAGCGGCGTGCGCCGCGTTGCTATCAGCCTCGACGGAGCCGATGCGCTCACGCACGATACGTTTCCGCGGCATTCCGGGCGCGTTCGATGCCGCTATTGCCGGCTTTCGCAATCTGAAGAATCTGGGCATGTCGGTGCAAATCAACACCACCATCGCCCGCCACAATGCGCATCAACTTCCGCTGGTACTCGAACTGGCCAAGTCGCTGGGCGCCGATGCGCTTGCACACATTTCTGTTGGTTCCGGTAGGCTGCGGCGTCGATATTGCCGCCGAACAAATGGTTCCACCGGAAGAGTACGAAAAGATGCTGAACTGGTTCTACGATCGCTCGCTCGAGGGCGGAATAGAAATGAAAGCGACCTGCGCGCCTCATTACTTTCGCGTAGTTCGCCAACGGCGAGTGGCGGAACGGCGCTCCGAAGCGGCCGCTGCTCAGGCGCATGAGGCGGCTATCACACCTGGGTCGCCCAGCATCGGCGCTACCGAAATGGTGATGCCCGGTTCAACCGGCATCGAACTGAAACCTCATGGGATCGGGCAAGCAGTGGGGCATCCTGGAACTCATCCTTCTGACATGAACGCCATGACCAAGGGATGCCTGGCCGGGACTGCCGTGTGCTTCATCTCGCATCAAGGCGAAGTTTATCCCTGCGGATATTTGCCTGCGCTGGCTGGGGATCTGAAAAGGCAGTCATTCACCGACATTTGGGAAAACTCGGTGGTGTTCAATCAACTGCGGGATGTCAACAATCTCAAGGGAAAATGCGGCTGCTGCGAGTTTCGCAATATCTGTATGGGATGCCGCGCGCGCGCCTACGCTGCCACCGGCAACTATCTTGACGAGGAACCGTTCTGCGTCTACCAGCCGCGGACGACAACCCTGAAAGGAAAGGTCGCCGAGCCGGCGGAAGTTGTACGCTAGCCAGACGCTCCTTGCCGTCGAAGGGCAGTTGCGCAGCGAGCAGGAGAGGTGCGATTCCTGACCATCGACTCCAAATCGCTGACCATCTTCTTCCGCGATCAGGGCATTTATCTCTGCATTGCTCTCGTTGTCGGCGCGACTTTCTGGGCCATTGGCCAGCCGGTAAATCCTTTCACCGTCATCTTGTACTCGCTGTGCATCGGCAATTTCGTTTCGCCTCCGGTGCAATGGCTGCACGCTCTCTACGAGAAACCGTCTCCCTATGACTGGCTGATCTTTCTGGCCGTACTGTTTGTCTTGATGTTCCCCGTTTACGCGCTGAGCAGCGTAATTGTTTGGCGGTTCGCCCCTCCCAGCCAGCAATCCCTTAGGCATTTGCTCGTAACCGGCTGGAGAATGCCCTTCCTGATCACTTTCGTCTACGGCGTGGCGAATTTTCTCTATGGCAGAACAAAAGCTCGACTTGAGCACCGCAACGTGGAACTGCAACGCATGGTCCAGTCGGGCGAGGCCCGCCTGGAAATCCACGAGCAGGAATTGCAGCGCGCCCTTGAAATCCAGCAGTCGCTTTTACCCAAGGTAATTCCCCAGCTTCCCGGAATCGCCGTAGCTACGGCATGGCGTCCGGCACACGCGGTCGGCGGAGATTACTTCGATGTGCTGCGGCTCGACGACAACCGTCTGGCCATCTGCATTGCTGATGTTTCCGGCAAGGGCGTGCCCGCAGCCTTGCTTATGGCGAATGTCCAGGCCAGCCTGCGCGCCTCCGTGCGCGAGTTGGATAGTCCGGCGCGGGTGTGCGCGATCGTGAACGGCATGTTGCGCGAAAGCATCGCTTCGAACCGGTTCGTGACGTTTTTCTGCGGTGTGCTCGACGCCACCACGCGCACGTTTCGCTACTGCAATGCCGGACATCCGTATCCTATTCTCGTTTCCGCCGGCGCTGTGCATACCCTGGATCATAGCGACGCGGTGCTCGGCGTTTTCCCCTCGTGGAATTACCAGAATTGCAGCGTTGATCTGAAATCCGGGGACAGGCTGCTCTTATTTACTGACGGCATCACCGAAGCCGAGAACGCGCAGGGCGAAGAGTTTGGAGTGGAGAGGGTCGCCGCATTTGGCAAGGCCCACACGGCCAACTCCGCTGCTGAGTTGAATGAGCAATTAATGGCAAAGGTCTCGGATTTTTGCGGCGCGCACTTCCAGGACGACGCCACGCTAGTAGTTCTCGCCGTGAATTAGCATCCAGTTTTTCAGGTCGAACCGGAGGTTTTTGGCCTTTTCGTCCTTAGGACGGAACTCTCAGGACGCTTTTCCACTGTTAAGAACGGCTTCCGAAGGGGCCAAAAGACACCGTTGAGCGTCATATCCCGCAATCCAGCCTGGAAAGTTCCTCTTCCCACCCGACCGCAACTTCCGTAACTCACTGAAAACACACTCAAATCTCGACTGATGAGGAGTATTTCCTTTGGCACGGGGCATGCTTTTATGGGAAGTAGTCCGTAGGAGATGATGTCGTGGAACCCACTCTCATGGTCGTTGGCTTGAACTACCGGACGGCCCCGGTAGCAGTACGAGAGCGTTTTTGGATCAGTGAACCCCGGCGCTACGAAGCCTTGATCCAATTGTCCAGAGCAGAGGGCATTGATGAATTGATTGTGATGGCGACCTGCAACCGCACTGAATTTTGGCTGTGGGCCACGGATGTCACGCTTGCTGCCAACTCGGTTATGCGCTTGCTGGGTGCCGAATACGGGCTCAAGCTGTGTGAGTGGAAGCACTTCTACCGCTTGCTGGATGAAGCGGCGCTGCTGCACATTTTCAGGGTCGCAGCCAGTCTTGACTCGATGGTCGTGGGCGAGCCGCAAGTGGTCTCCCAAGTGAAACAAGCCTGGCAGCTGGCGCAGAAGGTTGGAACCACCGGCCGCTTCCTCGATTCCGTGCTGCAGAAAGCGCTGACGGCGTCCAAGCGAGTTCGCAGCGAGACCGCAATTGGCAATGCGGCAGTATCGATTCCTTACGCAGCCGTCGAACTGGCGCGCCAGATTTTCGGCTCGCTGGAAAATAAGAAAGTGTTGCTGATAGGCGCAGGTAAGATGAGCGAACTTTCCGCTCGCGGATTGCTGAACCACGGAGCCAGTTCCGTCCGTGTGATCAACCGCACCCTCGAGCATGCAACTGAGCTGGCCGCAAAGCTGGATGGACTTGCCATTCCGTTTGAAGAGCGCTGGCAACATATGGCGGAAGCGGACATCATCATCAGCTCGACTTCTTGTCCGCACACCATTCTCAGCCGCGAGGAAGCAGAACTGATGGTCGAGAAGCGGCGCGATCAGCCTCTAGTTATCGTGGATATCGCCATGCCACGCGACATTGACTCCGGTGTACGCGACGTCAAAGGGATCTTGCTCTATGACCTTGATGACCTTGAAAACGTAGTCGATCACAATGCGGCCGAGCGCGAAGTGGCCGCTGCCCAGGCGCATAAGATTTTGCACGCCGAGGCAAAAGGTTTTATTCGTAAGCTGATGGCCGAGCGCGTGGTGCCGACTATTGTCGCTCTGCGGCAGCGGCTCGATGAGATTTGCCGGCAAGAACTGGATTCTTTTCGCGAAGAGAACGGACCGTTCTCCCAGGACGAGGACGAAATGTTGAACGCAATCATGTCTCGCATGACGCAGAGAATTGCTGGGTCCCTGGCCCGTGAACTCAAAGAACTTCCAGAAAAGGTGGAGCAGGAACAAATGGCAACCGCATTACAGCGATTGTTCCATCTTCAAACGCCGGAATCGGCGCTTGCCGGCACCAGACCCTGAAAGGAACATTAAGCTGTCATGGAAAAAATCGAAGCGGAAAAGAAACAACAAATCGCATCTCAAGCGACTGGTAGCGGAAACTGGACCAGCACCCAGGCGTATTTTCTTGCCGTATTTTGCCTGGTGCTGGGAGTCACGCTGGGTTATCTGTTTCGTGGCTCGGCGTCGCCTGCCGCGGAGACGGCCACTGCTTCAGCCTCAAGCGATAGCAGTGCAACTCAGGGCTCCTCACCTCAGCTCACACCCGAACAGCAGAAAGCAATGATCGATCAGGCCGCAGCGCCGCTTCTCGCGACCCTGAAGACCAATCCCGATGATGTTGATACGGTCATCAAAGTGGGGAATCTCTACTACGATGGACGCCAGTACCCGGATGCGGTCAAGTATTACCAAATCGCCGCCAAGAGTCAGCCAAAAAATGCCGATCTGCTCACTGACTTGGGCACTTCACTCTGGTATACCGGCGACGCCGATGGAGCCATCGCAGAATTTCAGAAGGCGCTGAAGTACCAGCCCTATCATCCCGGAACGCTCTTCAACCTGGGTATAGTTCGCTGGCAAGGCAAGAGCGATCCCAAAGGCGCAATCGAAGCTTGGGAACAGTTGCTGGAAAAGAACCCCAACTACCCGCAAAAACAGCAACTGCTGGAATACATCGAGAGAGCCAAGCAGCACGCAAAAGGCTAGCAGCGCGGATAAGCGTTTTTAAAATCCATTCTCATTCCGAGCGAAGCCAGGAATCTGGGTTTCTGCCGGTGCCGGCAAGAACCTAGATCCCTCGCATGGCTCGGGATGACAAATTGGAAGGCCAGCACGGACCGGCCCTATGTGGTTTACGGGCGTTGCTTACCTAGCAAGGCGCGCACTTCGCCAAGAACATCTCGCTCTCTCGCTCCGAAGAAATGGGCGGGTTCCTTGACCTCTGGCCCGATCTGGCGGATGGCAAGCCGATCGGCTGCGATGCGTTCGGCGAGACGGAGTTCCGGATACACTTCGTCGATGGCCGAGATTACCACCGCATCTTCGATTGCGATGGCCACACCCGGATCGAACCAGTGGGCCGGTTCGCGCACTTCCGGACGAACCAAGGCGGACTCCGCTACCCCTCTCTGTGAGGCAACGGCTCCGAGTACGCCCTGCAGAACATGTACAGGCTCCAGCCAGTCGCGACGAAGTTTAAGTTTCAGCGCGTCATACCAGATGAGATAAAACCGGTACGCCCCTGGAGGAACGCCGGTAAATGGTTTGCGGGTTAGCTCCTGAAGGAAGCCTGAGAGTTCCTTCTCGAAAATGGTGCCGCGCAAGGCGTCGCCGTCAAAAAAGGTCTTTTTTATCGATCCTTCTTCTCCGACTTCCACCCGCACGGGCAGGGTTGTGGTTACGACAAAGCCAATCTGCGAGGCCACGCGGTCGAAAGCCGCATCGATCTGTTCCTGGCGCTCACGCATGACCCGATATACCTGGATGAGATCATCGTAAAGGCGAATGACTGCAGGATGAGCTGGTTCAGTCCAGTCTCTAAGCCGCGCAAAGGATCTTTCGCTCATAGTTTTCACCTCGCTCGGATACGGACCTTAGCCTGGTCCGTGGTTGGAGCCGAACCGCAACTGCTTACGGGCTAGGCGCAAACAGGTTCTTCGCAGGTCCGGCTTTCTTCCGCCAAACGCGCGCGGAAGACGTTGTAGGGGACCGGGGCTCGAGCTACTCCGAAGAGGTCCACAGCTTCCCAGCCGGAACCGGGACGGGTGAACTCAAGGCCTGGAACAACGGAACATGGGATCTGTTCGGCCGCCACGTCAAGTGGAAACGGGGCGGCGAGAGAAGTGCAACCTGGGGAAGCTTTTCGAGCGTAGGCGTCTTCCAGCCAATTCAGAATGCGCTCGCCGCGCAAGAGCAAACCGCGGCTCTGCCGATCGACGCGCATCCGCAAATCGCGAGCGAATCCGCGCACCGCAACTTCATTCACGGGGTCGCACTGCGCAACGAAGTCGTAAATTTCGCTGCAACGTTCGTAGGTATCGAGATTCGTCTGTTTGATGAAATTGCGGACGGCAGCTCGGAGGGTCTGGCTCAACAGTTCAGGATGGAAGCGCCGCATGAGTTGAAAATAAAAATCGACCTGCATATTGAAATAGTGCAGACCGAAATCGCTGAAGTTGCGATCAAAGAAAGCGTAATTGGCGATCTGGTGAAAAGCTTCAGAGCGCCCGTCCTTGAGCCGATAGTCGTAGCCGAACGCGTCGCCCAGAAGCCGCCCCTCGCGGAGCAGTTTGGTCTCCAGCCCAGTGCCTGGATAGGCCTCGGCGCGGCAGAAGTTGAAGGGGTTTTCGTTGTGGCGTTCCATGAACCGGAGGTTGACAAGAATCTCGTCGAGGACGGTGTCCGGCTCGAACATGAGCAGGTTGTACGCCACGTGAATATCGAAATCGTTCAGGATTCTGAGCGCATTGAGTATCTGGCCGACGGTTTGTTTTCGGTTCAGGTTCCGCAGGCCGTTCTCCGACGCATTTTCCACTCCGAGGAAAACGCGGAATAGACCCAGCTCATCCAGAATTGCGATCGACTCTTCGGTAATGCTGTCCGGCCGCGCCTTGACGGCAATCGCAATCTGGCCGACGCCGTTTCGGCGAAGTTCGTCGCGAATAACCGAGAAGCGCTCGGCGGCTTTGACCGGATTAGGCAAGAAAAAGTTGTCGTCCTGGAAATTGAAGATGCGGATGTCGTGGTGATGATAGAGGTCGCTCACTTCGGCGACGATGCTCTCGACGCTACGAATGCGAAACTTCTTGCCTCCGCCGCGCTCGTACCAGGCATTGATGCTGCAGAAGGCACAATCCCGCCAGCAGCCGCGGCTGGTGAGAACACTCGCAATGGGTTTGTCGAAGTAGGAATGGAAGGTGGTGCGTTTTGGCCAAGGCAGTTGGTCGAGTTTGTCCGGGTTGCCAACGGCCGGATTGGTTTGTGCCCGCCCGGAAGCGTCGCGATAGCACAGGCCTGGGACTCGCTCAAGATGGTCGAGATTTTCTGCGAGACGGCACATGAGTTCTTCGCCTTCTCCCAGCGCCACCGAATTAAAATCTGGGAACTCGGTGACCAGGCGCTCGCAATTGAAGGAGGCGAACGGACCGCCGGCGATTACGTGTCCCGCGAATCCTGCTTCGCGGATCCGTTCAGCAAGACGACAGAATTCGCGGGCTCGCGATGTGAACACCATCGACAGGCCAATGATCTGCGGCCCGAACGCCAGCGCTTGCCGCACGGCGGATTGCTGATCTTGCTCTGAATTGAAAGGAACGATGGAAACGCTGTGACCGCAGACTTCAAGGGAAGAAGCGATGTAGCGCAACCCGAGGTTTTCTTCTAACTCTGCGCCGATGAGAACAACTTTCATGCGGCACCTCCGGTCGGTTGAATATCCCTAGCCTACTCATTTCGAAACATATTGCTATGACCTATTGCACCAGTCTCTGTGATTTCAGTCACCGCGTGGTTGCATTATTTATTGCGAAATGCCCCGGCATAATTTGCTGGCAAGGCAACGGCGATCTTAACGGCGCCACCGAAGTTGGCAATGAATTGCTGGGGAGGACCCAACTACCCGCAAAAACAGCAACTTCTGGAATACATCGAGAGAGCCGAGCAGCACGCAAAAATCTAATTCCAGTAGCGAGTCAAACTGTCCGAAATTAACATAGCCCTTGACTTGTCGCTCGAACCTTGCAATAACTATCCAGTCCACTTGGACCAGTTTGGGGGTGTAGTACCGTTGGCAGAAGTAAGATTGCAAGAAGGCGAGTCCCTTGAAAACGCCTTGCGCCGCTTCAAGCGCAAGGTGCAGCAAGAGGACATTATTAAGGAGGTTAAACGCCACTCCTTTTATCTGAAACCCGGCGAGAAAAAGCGCGTGAAGGAAGCTTTGGCGCGCAAGCGTAGCCGGAAAAAAGCTCGGAAAGAACAAGACTGATCGAAATCAGGCCGCTCTCCCGTGGTGGGCGGCCTCTTCCCTTTATTGCAGCGCATTTCGAAGTCTGGATTTGCGCAATCACGGGATCTCCGCAGTTTCGCAACAGCAGTAATCCACGCCCAGTCAGGGCGTGGCGGGGCCGAATCCAGGGGTAGTTCAACTGAGGGGGATGAAGCGAGAATCCTGCGCACTCGTGCGCCTGGGAAAGGTTCGACTTTCTCTGGCAATCGAGTGGGGCGGGAAAGGGCTGAAGGAGCATCCTCAATGCAATTTCAAGACAAGATGTTGAAGTGCATCGACTGCGGGGCGGACTTCGTTTTTACCTCCGGGGAACAGATGTTTTTCCACGATAAGCAGTTCAGGAACGAACCCAAGCGGTGCAAGAGCTGTAAGGCGAAGCGGGTTTCGAATTTTGGAGCAAGCGGTGGCGGGCAGCGCGGTTCATCGAGAACCGAAACTCGCGCCACCTGTTCGCAGTGCGGCAAAGAAACCACGGTTCCGTTCAGGCCGACACAGGGACGACCTGTGCTTTGCCGGGATTGCTTCCAGCAAAGGCGTCCGGCCGCGTCGGCGTAAGAGCCAGTCGGCAGCGGCAAATCAGGAACAACAAACCAGTTTTGTCGGCGATTTTGCGATTGCGCCGGCTCGGGGGGGGAGTGCTGCGAAAAATTATCTCCTTTTCTGCCTCGGGATTCGCACCTCGACCTCCCGCTCGCTGCAGTCCCAGGAACACAATCATTGCTCAGATCCGATGAATATCGCACCAATACCGGGTTAATATTGAATGTGGATTAAGTGGAAGGAAACGTGGCGAGTTTTTACGTTGAAAATTTCGGGTGCAGGGCTACGCAGGCGGATGGCGCCGCTATCGAGCGTCAGTTCGAGGATCGTGGTCTGACGAGGGCGTCCGCTCCGGCACAATCAGAAATTGTGGTGCTGAACACCTGCACCGTGACGGCTGCCGCTGATCAGGACGCGCGCGCAGCCATCCGCCGAATTCGTCGCGAAAACCCAGATTGTCAAATCGTCGTTACCGGATGCTACGCGCAGCGCGCGCCCCAAGAAGTCGCGTCGCTCCCTGGTGTGAACCGTGTAGTTGGCAATTCTCACAAAAGCCAGTTGGCGGACGTTATACTTTCGCGTCAGGCTGACACCGTCCCGCGCATCGATTCGAATCCCTGCTTTGTCCCTTTGTCAAGTTTGGCGTCACAAGGCGAAATTTTCGTCTCAGATATTTTCGCTCATACAGAATTGTTGGCTGCGCCGGTGTTTGATGGGCCGGGATCCAACAACGACCGCACCCGTCCCAACCTGAAAGTACAGGACGGCTGCGACAACCGCTGCTCATTTTGCGTGATCCCGTACGTACGCGGGCAGAGCCGGTCTTTGCCGCTGCGTCAAATCGTTGGGCAGATAAATTCGCTGGTCGACTCCGGCTTCCGCGAGGTCGTGATTTCGGGAATCAACCTGGGCCGTTGGGGCCGCGACTTCGACGCGCCGTTGCAATTTGAGGAGATGGTTCGAGAGATTCTGAACCAAACTGATTTGCAAAAACTGCGCATCTCTTCAGTTGAGCCAATGGACTGGAGCGATGAATTGATTCGAATAATGGCTGCATCTTCACGCATCGCCAAGCATGCGCACGTGCCTTTGCAATCAGGTAGTGATCGCGTGCTGCGCGGTATGCATCGCAAGTATCGGCCGTGGCACTATCGCGAGAAGATAGAAAATCTTCGCGCCGCGATGCCCACGGCGGCCATTGGCGCCGATGTGATGGTGGGATTTCCGGGAGAAACCGAAGCCGATTTCGAACAGACGCGCCGGTTGATCGAAGAACTGCCCTTCACTTACCTGCACGTGTTCACTTATTCCTCGCGGCCAGGAACGCCGGCGGCGGGCATGGGAGAGCAAGTTCAGGTGCAAGTTGCTCGCGAACGAAATCGAATCTTGCGTAAGTTGGCTGCGGAGAAAAAACTCGCCTTCATGCGAAGCTTCGTTGGAAAAACGATGGATGCGATCACATTGAATGTGTTCGATGGCACTTCGACCGAAGCATTGACTGACAATTATCTAAAGCTGCGCCTCGGGGGACGCCACCAAGCAAATCAATGGCTGAAAGCCCAGGTCCAACGAGTCGAAGCAGGCGCGCTGATAGCGATGGTAGAGACGTAGTTAATTACGTCTCTGCAGCAAGCAGGCCTACGCTTTTGGCAGATCGTAGCAATCGAGTTCCGGCATAGGAAAATCTTTTCGATTGTCCGTCATTAAAGTGCAGCGTCGCTCAATCGCGATGGCGGCGACGATGGTATCCGCCAGCGTTAGGGTACGTCCCTTTCTCGCATATTTGTTCTTGAGGGTCCCCGCGAGTCGCGCTGCAGCGCTCGTCAGTTCATAGCAATCAAGTGCGTCGAGGAATCTTTCTGTTTGTGCTTCTTCCTCCGGGCGCATGCCTGCGTATATTTCCGCGACATTCAGGACCGTTGTTGCTAAAGTGTTGCCGCCACGAGCTAGTTCGGCAAGCAGTTCGCGGCGTCCGTGGCGCATCCGCAGTACGTCGATCAGCACCGATGTGTCCAGCAGTATGCGCATCAGCGTTTGCGCAGAGTCTGAGTGCGAGATTTCGTGCCTGCTTCTTTGGTCGCCGCCGAGATTCACCACGGGATTCACTTTGCGTCCGCAAACGGTGCACCCAGTCGGCAGCGCCGTCGGCTAGCTCAGGATGATCCTTGTCCTTCCATACGGGGTTCTCACTTTCCAGAAATTGTAGTTGCTTTTGCCGCCGAACCTCCTGGCGCGCTGTTTCCACTAGGAAGGAACTACGCCCTCGAGGGCCGACCAGAGAATCAATTTCCCGGAGTAGATCTTCCGGGAGCAGAACGTGGGCGCGTTTGGAGCTCATATGTGCATAATGAGTGTGCTTTATTTATGTGACTTTGTCAACACATACAAATTCGTAATGGCAAAAACGGTGGGGGTTTCGGAATGACCCAATCAAAAACAATACAAACTGAGTTCAACTTGAATTGCACGGGCGATGACGCCCGCGCCCACACTCGCACAATGTGCCAATCAAATGTTGCGTTGTTATGTTAGTCGCCAGACGCTGGACAACTGCGTGCGTCCAGCAATTGCTTTGCTATCCAAACTCGTCACGCGAAGTCTAGGTGGAACAGGTCGGTCGTCGAAATTCCCAAGGCGCCGACTCCAACATACATTCGAAGGAGGTTCCAATGCGACCGAATGAGCCTAGCCGTTTCGCATGGATTGCAGTTCTTGTGGTAAGCACCGCGATAACGATTGCGTGCAACAAGACCAATAGCAATGTTTCTGCTTCGACTTCGTCTGATGGCGGGAAGATTCCCGTCTCAACCAAGTCGGAGGACGCCCGCAACGAATTTCTGCAAGGCCGCGACCTCTCCGATAAGCTTCTGGGACACGAATCCCTCCAGCATTTCGATAAGGCCATCGCGCTTGATCCAGAGTTTGCCTCGGCGGAGTTGGCTCGAGCCAACAACTCACCGACGACCAAGGAATTCTTCGAACACCTGAACAAGGCGGTAAGTCTCTCTGACAAGAGTTCAGAAGGCGAGAAGCTTTTGATCCTGGCTAACCAGGCCGGCGCCAACAACGACACCGTCAAACAAGAGATGTACTTGAAACAACTAGTCGCGGCGTACCCGAATGATGAACGAGCGCAGTTCAGTCTGGCTAACTTCTATTTCGGCCAGCAAGACAACATGCAGGCGATCGAACACTATAAGAAGGCAACCGAACTGGCCCCCAATTTTTCGCCTGCCTACAACGTGCTTGGCTACTCCTACAAGCAACAGGGGGATTACGCGAATGCCGAGCAAGCCTTAAAAAAATACATCGAATTGATTCCGAACGATCCCAATCCCTACGACTCTTATGCCGAGTTGCTGCTGAAGATGGGACGATTTGACGATTCGATCATGCAGTATCACAAGGCGCTCTCGGTTGATCCGCATTTCGCGGCGTCGCACTTCGGAATGGCCGGCGATCTGCTGTACGCGGGCAAGCCGCAAGAAGCGCAAGCTGAGTTGCAGAAAATGGCGGATCAGGCGCGCAACGACGGCGAACTGCGGACTGCATTGTTCGGTATGGCGGTCGTCGCCGCCGATAGCGGTAAGTTTGACCAGGCGCTGCAAGACATAGACAAAGAATATGCGGTCGCAGAAAAGAAAAATGATGTGGCGTCCATGGCGGCGGATCTGCGGGCCAAGGGCACCATCTTGGTTGAGATGTCGAAATATGATGCCGCGGCACAACAATTCGAGCATTCGTTTCAAGAGATTCAGCGCTCGAGTCTCTCGCAGGGGGTCAAGGACAACGCCACGCTTCAGCACCATTTCAACCTGGCTGGATTGGCGATCGCGAAGAAGGATTACCCTGCAGCAAAAATGCATGCAGAGGAATTCCGCAAAGCCGCCGAGATTACCAAGAATGACCTTCAGTTGAAGCAGGCACATGAACTGGCGGGACGAATTGCCCTTGCGGAAAAGGACTACGCCACCGCCATCGTGGAACTCCAGCAAGCCAACGAGCAGAATCCTCAGAACCTTTATCGCTTGGCTCAGGCGTATCAGGGAAAAGGAGACGGCACGAAAGCGCGGGAATATTACACTCAGGCTGCGGGATTCAATTCGCTTCCCCAGTTGAACTATGCCTTCATTCGTGTGAAGGCTCAAAGGATGGCGGCTGGCAACCAAGCGTGATGGAATTAGAGGAGCGCCTAGCGGTGGCGCTCCTCTTCAACTTCGCCGAGCGCCACTCGTGAGCCTCACACTCAAGCGCTCGCACTGTAGCCTTTGACTGCGCTAAGTGTTGTTCTCTCCACGTACGTTCGCAACACCCAAGGACACTGGGCCGATCAGCCTACAGATTATGCTGTCAATGCGGTATGTAATTTTACATTTCTATGACAACCCGCAGCGCAAAACCGGAGTACAAAGGGGGCCGATTCACAAATATTGCAGTCGCAGCTGCTCGGGGAGGTCACTCGTATGAAACGGAAGCCCTTTCTCGTGGTTCTTTTCGCACTGCTTGCAAGCTCCGCCTTCGCGGCTAGTCCGAAGCCGGTCGTCGTTTATACCTTTACCTGCGATGGCAGCGCATTCTGGAGGATCGGGCCATGTCCCAACGGCGGCATTCCCTATTCTCTCCTTCAAGGTTCCGACGGCAATTTTTACGGGAACGCCCAGGTGTCATCGGAAGGGAGGTCAAACGATGGGGGAACGGTATTTTCGGTTGCGCCTGACGGAAAGTTTACGCTGCTGCATACATTCCGTCCGGGACCAACGAAGACGTATCCGAACGGCAACAATCCCGGCCAGCTTATTGAAGGCTCTGACGGCAAACTCTACGGTACGACCATTTATGGCGGCGTCAATAGCCCTCCGGGCGATGGAGTTTTGTTCCGCGTGAACAAGGATGGATCTGGCTTTCGCGTAATCCACAGATTCTGCTCCGAGGCGAGCTGTACCGACGGATATGCGGTCACCGGCATGGTGGCGGGAACGGACGGCAATCTCTACGGCACGACTGCTTACGGCGGGACGGGCTGCAGTTGCGGAACCATCTTCCGAGTCATTCCATCCGGGAAGTACGAAATAGTCTTCTCCTTCAACCACACCACGGACGGATATTATCCCACCAGCCTGTTACTCGGCCCCGACGGTTCGCTCTATGGAAGCTCCGTCGTGTTCTTGTTCAAATACACTCCGGCCACTAAAGCTTTCCAAGCCTTTGCGCTGAAATTTCCATTGGTTGACGGCGTCCAATCCAGCGGAGGCGTCTCAGTCCTCGGCGCCAACGGTAACCTTTATGGTTTGTACGGCGCTTATGGAGTGAATGGCGTGGGACTCTTCGAGGTGGAACGGGACGGCAGCAATTTGCAGGCTTTCCCGTATTACAACACCATTGACGGTGGAGGCACCCCGGAACAATTGATAGTGTCCAGCGATGGCAACATCTGGCTCTCCGATTACAACGGCGTCGACGGCACCGGCGATATCCTCTCGCTTTCGCCTTCTGACGGAACCATACTTCAGACTCTCACGCCGTTCAGTCAGTCAGCCGCGGTTGGCGCTTACCCGGGCGGAATTGTCCAAGGCAAAGACGGGAAAATCTGGGGCACAACTACTGATTTCGGCCATGCCTCCAAGGGCCATTTTGCCGCTGGCACAGTCTTCAAGCTGAATGTAGGCTTGCCACCGCGGTAGGAAGCGTTTTTTTCGCTAAATTGCGAGTGTCTCCTCCCCGCTTGGTAACGAGCGGGGAGTAATCTGCGGTTTCCTGAACTGGGTTTCCACTGATCGATGTTGTCGACTGTCCGCCACTGTACTGGCGACCGTGATACCCTCTTTGGTTGACCACCGTCTAATTCCACTTGGCTGCACTCGGTCGCAGCCTCGGAGCCCTTTTTTGAGACCCACTTTCAATCTGCCGCGCATTTTCGCGTGCCTTACAACCCTTGTTTTCCTATCTCTGGCTGCATCAATTTCCTACGCGCGAAACACCTCCGGCCAAAATAATCACGGCGTCGTGATCGCGAACATGGACCCCTCGGTCAAACCGGGTGACGATTTTTACCATTATGCCAATGGGGAATGGATTAAACGCACCGAGATTCCACCGGATCGCGGAAGAATCGGCGTCTTCAGCAAACTCAACGACTTAAGCAATGAGCGTACCAAGGGCTTGATAGAGGAAGCAGTCAAGGCCAACGCTGCGGCCGGTTCCAATACTCGGAAGATTGCCGACCTCTACAGTTCGTACATGGACGAAGCCGGCATCGAAGCAAAAGGTCTTACCCCGCTTCGCCCGCATCTCGAAGCCATCGCCGCCATCAAAGATAAGCACGAGTTGGCGCAAGCTTTGGGCGAAACCCTTCGCGCGGATGTCGACGCCCTCAACAACACAAACTTTCACACCGCGAATATTTTTGGGCTCTGGGTCGCACCCGGCTTCAACGACTCTGATCACTACGCCGCTTATTTAATGCAAGGCGGATTGGAAATGCCCGATCGCGAATACTACCTTTCGGACACCGACCGCATGCGCGACCTGCGCACCAAGTATCAGGCGCATGTCGCAGCCATGCTCAAACTTGTCGGATTCAACGACGCAGAAGCCCGCGCACAGGGCATTGTCGAACTGGAACATGCGATCGCGGAAAAGCACCTAAGCCTGGCGGAAAACGAAGACATCCAGAAAGCCAACAATTCCTGGACGCAAGCTGACTTTCCTGTCAAAGCTCCCGGCCTGGATTGGGCAGAATATTTTCGCGGCGCTGGCCTTAGCAACGAATCTACTTTTATCGTCTGGCAGCCCGGCGCATTCGTTGGAGAATCGGCTCTGGTTGGTTCGACTGCGCTCGATACCTGGAAAGACTGGCTCGCGTACCACTTGATTGAGGCTTATTCGCCGGTTCTGCCGAAGCCGCTAGCCGACGAACACTTCGCATTCTCTGGCAAGATTCTTGCGGGCACCCCAGAACAGCGTCCACGCTGGCAGCGCGGCGTCGAACAGGTCAACACTTTGCTGGGCGACGCTATTGGCCAAGTCTACGTACAGCGCTACTTCCCGCCCGAAGCCAAGGCCCAGGCAGACGCCATGGTCGCGAACATCATCGCCGCTTTCCGCAAGCGTATTGATGCTCTCGTCGTGGATGAATCCTGCAACCAAAGCCGAAGCCCAGGCCAAACTCACCACGCTGTATGTAGGAATCGGCTACCCGGAAAAATGGCACGATTACTCTGCGCTCGAAATAAAGCCGGATGACATGTTCGGTAATCTCTGGCGCGGACGCCTATTTGATTATCACCATGACGTCGCACGCCTCGGCCAATCCGTCGATCGCAAAGAGTGGTCCATGCATCCGCAGACCGTGAATGCGGTTAACTTGCCGCTGCAGAATGCAATCAGCTTTCCCGCCGCCAGTTCTGCAACCACCATTCTTTGATCCAAAGGCGCCGGCTGCGGTGAACTATGGAGCGATCGGCTCGATCATGGGACACGAAATCAGTCATACGTTTGACACTGAGGGCAGTGCGTTCGACTCTAAAGGTCGGGTACGGGATTGGTGGACGCCATCCGACTTCGCTCATTTCAAGGCCGCCACCGCGCGCCTCGCCGCACAGTACGATTCTTATAAGCCGTTCCCCGATCTATCGGTAAATGGCAAACAAACGCTGGGTGAAAACATCGCCGACAACGGTGGCATCACAGCCGCGTACGATGCCTATCATGCCGCGCTTGCTGGCAAGCCCGCTCCCGTGCAGGATGGTTTTTCCGGTGATCAGCAATTCTTTATTGCTTTCGGACAGAATTACGCGTCCAAGTCGCGGGAAAACACGCTGCGGCAGCAGGTCATGACCGACCCCCACGCTCCCGCGGAATTCCGCGCAGCCGAAGTCCGCAACGTCGACGCCTGGTATCCAGCGTTCAACGTTCAGCCGGGAGAAAAACTGTATCTTTCTCCGCCAGATCGAGTGCAGATCTGGTAAGAAAATTCAGTCCGCCCGAGCCGCCGGATACGGACTAGTATTGGATCAGACGAAAATGTCTAACCGGTTTGCTGCGGGATAGACCAGTCGAACTCCGGGGCGGCGATGCGAGATTTCGGAAGCTTCTTCCGAGGATTGAGGCGGCATGACGGTGCCGACGATTGCAATGCTGCTATGCTGCGGCATGTTTGAGCCTTTTGCATTATCCGAATTCCAACGCACAAGCTGCCGCGGATGCTCAAGCTGCGATTTTGGAGACCGAGGCGGCATTCGCAATTCCTCTAACTCCGCAAGCAGGTCCGCGAGCATGCTCGATCCACCCGCACTCATGCGAGCGAACTCCATTGAGATCCCGGAATGGCCGCGAATCGCTCGAACGTGAGCCAGGGCGCGGAAGGACCACGAATTAACTTCCACTAAGATTTCAGTCCTAACTCCAAGATCGAGGAGCGGAAGAGTTACCGGGCACTCGACGCAGCATCCGCCCAGACCGAGGTCGCGCAGCCTGGCTGTTAGCAGGGATCCGTACAAAGGAAGGCAAGAGATTCTTGCCAGTCCGCCGCAATAATATCGCGGCACGCGTCGGCGATCGTTGCCTGGGTCGAGCGAGTCGCGTGGTGTTGGCCTCGGAGACATCTATTCATTCGATGTTATACCGCGCGATACACCTCACCAATGGCTCAGCAGTAATGAAGTCTTCAGAACTGAGGTAACTTCTCTTCGCGTAGTGGATGGACCTAAGGCTCTTTGACGCCTAGGAGTTCGGCCATTTCCTCATATAGGAAGCCTTCGCCGGGACGGTAGGGTTGTATCCATTCTCCGTCGATGACAAATTGCGGGATCGCGCGTTTGCCAGTCTGCTTGACCACCTCGTCCGCGGCTCCGGGAGTGTTTTCAATATCGACTTCATCGAAAGAGATGCTGTGCCGTTGCAGAAAGCGTTTAGCCTCACGGCAGTCTGGGCACCAGAAGCTGGTATAGACGGTTACTTTCATCGTGAGATGTAGATGCTGGCCTCAAGATGAAGGTCGCAGGGTTCTGTAGATTCGCCCAGGACGCGGCGTGCGGGCTACGTGGGCATTGATAATCCACGTATTACATGCTGCGAAGACACGCGTAGGCCCGGGCGCCGTCGTCCGGGTGGCCGAGCAAAGCTCGGCAGCATTCAGCCAGGCAGGTTTTGCCCAATAACATCAGACACGGGTGAACTTTGCCTCCAATGCGCCAGCGCGGCCCGACTCTTTTCTAAATAGATCCTCACGAGTCAGTGAATTGCAAGTTGGGCCGAACAGGCGTAGACGCCCGCGCCTACATAACGATGCGGATGCATGCGCCGGGACATTTGCACTAAGAGCCGTATCATGCGCGCTTTGGCTGTGAGTTTGCTTCGAGGACAACCGGATAGGGCAGCACGCAAAATAAAGTTGCAAATGAAAATGCCGACTTACTCCATTAGCAGAAACCAGGGAGCCATTGCCGTGCCGTCCTGAAGCAAAAGGAGAAATCTCTATGTCAGTTTCGGGTATTTCCAGCAGCAGCCTTTTCGACCTGCTCGGGGCCGAAAGCGCCGGCCAAGCCAGAAGCAGCAATTGCAGCAAGAAATTCAACAACTTGGGAAAGATTTGTCGGCGGGAAACCTTTCCGCCGCGCAGGCCGATTTTGCGACCTTGCAAAAAGACTCACCTCAAGCCAGCGCAGCATCGTCACAAAGCAACAATCCCATCGCGCAAGCTTTTCAGAAGCTGGCGCAGGATCTTCAATCCGGAAATCTCTCAGCGGCGCAGCAGGACTTTTCAACCGTGCAGCAAGATGTGCAAGCTCAGGCCAGCGGCGGGCACCACCATCACAGCCATGGACAGAGCTCGGGCGCCGCGGAACAAAGTCCCCTGGCGCAGTTGTTCGCTGAATTAGGCCAGGCGCTGCAATCCGGCAATCTGTCGGCAGCGCAGCAGGCTTACTCCACGCTGCAGCAGGATTTTCAAGCTTCTACGAGCAATAGTGGGGCACCGAGTACAACGCCGGCCTCAGGCAGCGTCCAGACTGTCGCCTAGCCGCGGCTTTCCCGATAACTGGCACCGCACGTCGGCTCGCACCGGTGTGCGGTTGCACGCAGCGTGCATAGTCGCGGCCATCGTGGCTCACACCCGCTGCAGTTCATGCAGGGTTCGCTCATTCACCACGTTTCCCGTGTTCAGCGTGGAAGCGGGCTCAAAAAGCACAACCCAGCATTCTTCCTCCGCTACCGGACGATGTTCGACTCCTCGCGGCACCACGATGAACTCACCTTCCTCCAGCCAAACGTGGCGGTCGCGAAACTCCATCCGGAAGCGCCCTTTGGCCACCAGGAACATTTCATCTTCATTCTCGTGATGATGCCAAACGAACTCGCCGCTAAATTTGCCGAGCTTCACCATCTGGCCATTTAATTCCGCAGCGATGTGCGGTTTCCAGGATTCCTTAATCTGCGTGAATTTCTGAGCAATATTTACTTTTTCCATGATGTTTCCTCAGAGGAATTTTAGTTCTGCCGATGTGGCTACAGGTACGGGTGAATAGATGCGCGGACCGCCGAGCGGCTTCACGCTAACCCCATTCCACACTCCTCATAGACTCTAATAAAACTCATCGTCCCGGCAAAATAAAGTTTAGTTGATTTTCGGTGAGTGTTTTGTTCGAAAGTTATTGGAACCATCTGAAATAGCACCGACGCTCGTATTTTTCCTGCTTCCTTTTTCCCCTCCTGACAATCAAAACTAAACATCCCAATTCTTCACTGGAGGATTTCATGCAGGAAACTCCGGAACAATACATACAGCGCATGCTTGGCTATGTCGAGGGCAAAGATCCGTTGCGAGTCCAACGGGAGACCCCGAAGAAGCTGCAAACGCTGGTCAAACCCCTGAGTAAAAAGCAACTCATGCAACGGTCGGAGCCGGGAAAGTGGTCGGTCGGCGAGATTCTAGCCCATCTGGCCGATACCGAACTGGTGGGTGGCTGGCGCATGCGGCTTATCCTGGGCAATAATGGCGTGTCCCTGCAGCCCTTCGACCAGAATGTCTGGGCCGACACGTTTGCCTATGCGCGCCGTGATCCGGCGGCTTCGCTCGCGACTTTCCGCGTGCTGCGAGAAAGCAATCTCGCCATGCTCAAAGCTTTGCCGAAAAATCTGTGGGAAAACTACGGCATGCATCAAGAACGTGGCAAGGAGACCATCAGCCACATCGTCCGTATGTTCGCGGGACATGACCTGAACCATTTGGGGCAGATAGAGAAAATCAGAAAGGGCGGCAAGCGCGCAGCTTGATCTTGACGCAGCTCAAACGCAAGAGGGGGCGCGGGTCCCCAAGAAGCGTCGCCCGCGGGTGGGTCATTCAACTAGCAAGACGGGCGCTGGCTAGGCGAAACTCTCGCTGGAGTCTATTTTTTGGGAACTCGCACGCACTGTCGACCGTACATAACACTGTGAATAACATTTTGTATTGGCGGATAACGAACTGACGTAAGCCCCGTCTAACCGATTAACAACCTGGCAAGGAGCAGTTATGGTTTTCGAAAAAACAGCATACTGGATGGCGGTGGGCGTGCTCGCCCTTATCGTAAGCAACAATTTGGTAAGCCGTCACGGGCTTAATCTGGGTTCGCTTCCCAACCGCTCGTTCGCTGCCGTAGAGCAAGTTGCGGGCGACGCCACTGAGCTTCTGGGGTCGGCGGAAGATATAGTTGGCCGTGCCGGAACCCATTTCGCTCATTCGCAGAGCACGCTGGCTTGCCTCCAGACTCGGCTGGCATCTGTACAAAGCAGGATCGCGCAACGTGAAGCCGTGCTGGCACGCGTTCAAGCGCAACGGGCCAGGATGGTCGCAATGGAACAAATCCGCAGCACCGCACTCTGTTCGCGATAGAACGGCATTGCTCGACTAGGCAGGCGGCAGTGGCTGATGCAATGTGTAGGTATTGAGGAATGCCAGGACCAGCTTCCAGGCATGCGCTGCGGCAATCGGATTGTAACTAGGACGAGCGTCGCAGAAGAATCCGTGATCGGCGTCGGAAATTTCGACGTTGGTATATTTCTTTCCGGCCTCGCGTAATGCATGCGTCACTGCCTGTACCTGATCTGGACCGATGCGCTGGTCTTTCCCGCCCCAGAACAGCAGCACCGGGGCAGTCAACTTTCCAATGCGATTCAGCAGGCCGGGATTACTCGCGTTGGGCGCAATACCGCCTCCGTAGAACGAAATCGCGCAAGCGACCGGCACAGTTAGTGCTGTCAGGATTGCAGCGCGTCCTCCCATGCAGAAGCCGACTGCGGCAACCGGAAAATCACCGCCTCCGCCTTTCGCAGTAAGCCATGAGTACGCTGCGCGCAGGTCCGCAGCCACTCCGTCATCGGTAAGCGCTTTCATGTGCGCCATCACGGAAGGAAAATCATCGTAGCGGCCTTCAAAGCCCGGCGCGGTGCGATGGTATAACTCCGGCGCGATCGCGAGAAAACCCTGCCGCGCAAATCGCTCCGTTACATCGCGGATGTGAGCATTCACTCCAAAGGCTTCCTGGCAAACGATCACGCCACGCGAAACCGGAGCCTCCGGATGCGCTACATACCCTCGCATTGATGTTCCATCGTCGACCTGCAGCGTTGCGTATTCGGTTTTGAGATCCATTCCGTCGATTGCCCGAGTCTTTACAAAAATAAAATTTTACATCGCGTCAGGCTTTGAAGGGGCGCGGCTTCAATCCGCGCCGTCATTATGCCTAAATGACTTAAGGCAGGTACCCTCACAGTTTTCTGAGCAACTTTTTGAGGACGCGCACGCCTTTGTCCACATGTTTCTGCTGAAGAAGAAATGGAGGAAGAAATCGCAGAACCGTGTCCTGAGTGCTGTTGAAAAGGACACCTTCGGCGAGTGCTTGCTCTACGATGGGACGCGCGGGAACGTTAAGCTGCAAGCCCTGAATCAGGCCTCGGCCGCGGACTTCGCGAGCCACTGAATAGCGCTCCGTGAGTGTCTTTAGTTGTTGCTGCAGGTATGCTCCGACGACGGCAACGTTCTCTAATAACTTTTCGTCTTCAATAATGGCGAGATACTCGAGTGCGACGCGACACGCCAGCGGACCTCCTCCGAATGTCGTCCCATGTTGCCCCACAGAAATCGCCGAGGCGAATTCTTCCTTCGCCAAAAAAGCTCCGAGCGGAATCCCCGCGGCGATTGGCTTGGCGATGGCAACAATGTCCGGAGTAACGCCGAAAGTTTGGAAGGCGAAAATGTTTCCGGTGCGGCCCAGACCACACTGGATTTCGTCGAATATCAAAGCGGCATGATGGCGATCCGCAACGATACGGCACTCCTGCAGAAATTCCGCGGAACATTCATGAATTCCACCTTCGCCGAAGATGGGTTCGAGCACGATGGCGCAAGTATTGTCATTGACCGCGGCTCGCAACGCTTCGGCATCGTTGCGAGGAACAAACTTCACATCTTCGAGCAGCGGTTCGAAGCCCTTACGGTATTTGTCCTGCCCGGTAACCGACATGGATCCGAAGCTGCGGCCGTGGTAAGAGCCTTCAAGCGCGACCAGTTGGCTTTTCGCCGCGCCTCCTACGCGATGTCCGGCAAGCCGTGCCAGCTTGATCGAACCTTCAATGGCTTCAGTACCGCTGTTTGAAAAGAATGCACGGTGCAGGCCGGAAAGATTGCAGAGCTTTTCAGCGAGGAGTCCTTGATATTCGTTGTAATAGAGATTCGACAGGTGAATGGCGCGTCCCGCCTGCTCGCGTATGGTCTTCACGATTCGCGGATGGGCATGGCCAAGAGCATTCACACCCAGCCCGGCGACGAAGTCAAGATACTTCTTCCCATCGAGGTCAAAGAGAAAAACTCCCTTGCCGCGCTCGATGACGATCGGGTAACGGCTATACGTCTGCAACAGAAACTGTTTTTCGCGCTGGATTATTTCTTCGGCAGTTGACATGAAATATTTTTACGATCGCGCAGCGTATGAACACGCTTTGCGCAGAATCACGGCGTAATCTCGTAAATCACGCCATTGTTCCCGCTACCGCCCAGATCGGTGGCGCCATAAAGATTTCCGGAGGCGTCCTCCGTCAAGCTTCCGCTGGGCAGCGCTCCATCACTTCCCCCGGTGAAACGGTAGAGCACGGAATATTTTCCGCTGTTGCTGACCCGATAGACGACGCCGCAGCCAAACGAACAATTTGAGTTCACGGTTCCACCATATACAGTCACACCGTAGAAGTTGCCAGCCTTATCGAGAAGCCCGCCAGACGGCTCTTCCCCACTATTTACTGTCTTGCCGAAAGTATGCAGCACGCGCTCTTTTTCCGCTGCATTCACCGCAAAAAGAACGCCGCACCCGGCCGAAGCAACTTTACAGTTACTGGTATTGCCACCGAACTGAGTTACGCCATAAAACACGCCACTCGCATTTCGGAGTAAGTGCCATCGTGGCGAGGTGCCATCCGCGCCTTCGGGGAACGTGTACAAAGTCGTAAGCTTGCCGGCAGTATCCAGTTTGAACAAGGTTCCCCCGTTACCCTGCATGTAACTGCCACCGGTCGCTCCATAAATGTTTCCCGCCTGGTCGCTGGTTAAATCTTGGGGGAATGCTCCATCAGCCTGTCCCGTAAACCGGTGCAAAACCGTTTCCTTGCCGGACTGCGTGACTTTGAAAAGCACGCCGCAGCCGAGACTGCCATCGCAGCCAGAGATGCCGCCAAAGCTGGCGGAGCCATAGAGATCGCCATTCACCATGACCAAGCCCAGCTGAGGCTGCCCTTCATTCTGGGCGCCGTCTTTTCCGCCCTTGAAGCTATGCAGCACTTTCAGCGTTCCGCTCTTGGTCAGTTTGTAAACAGTTCCACAACTACAAGTCGGATCGCCACCTAACGACGTCATCCCATAAAGATTGCCGGCGCTGTCGCTAATTACGCGACCGATGGGAATTCCTCCGTCCGCACCGCCAGTGAAGGTGTACAGGATAGTTTCGTTCCCCTTGGCATCCAGTTTGAGTGCGACGCCGCGATTGGACGAGCCTCCAAGTTGGGTCGTACCGTAAAAATTGCCTGCCGAGTCGAGGAGCAGGTCCCCGTTGGGAGAGCTTCCGTCTGAAAAACTGAAGGAGTGAAAGACCTTGAAAGTTTGCGCAGCAGAACTGGCTGCAAACAGCAGTGCCAGCAGTATCATTGGAAAAGTTCGTCTCATAGAGCGCCTTCAAAGCAGGCGACAAGTATACCTTCTACCTCTCTTCCATGTCGCGATTAAGCAGGTAACATCGTTGGAACCGCAGAAACTGCGGCTATAAGACAAGGAATGTAGCATGAGGCAAAACGCTTCGAGTAGAATGAAGCTACGTCGTGTGACTCCGCGGCCTGAGCCGCTTGAACGAGGGTGAACCTTTTGGCTACGACCGTAACGCCTGACACGCAGACTCCTCCGCAGCTCCCCAACCATAAGGTGAAAATTAAGAAGGCAGGACAGCGGGCTTGCAATGAGAAGAATGACAAAGGCAAGTTCTGCGGCGGCCATCTCAAGCGCTGGTTTTACTCAACCGACGTCTTGGAGCAGGCTTGCGGAGATGCGGAAAAGGCCTGGGGTCGTGATGCGGAAGTGTATCGCTGTGAGCATTGCAGGACGCTTTATTTGCCTAATCCTGAAGACTCGAGTGGATTAAACGTGGCTGGGTCGGGACGGATTTCGATTTTTGGGTTGACGGTCCCGCCGAAAAAATAAATTAGGTTAAATCTCGAAGGCGTTAACCACAGAGGACACAAAGCTAGACAAAGCAAGTGTGGCGCTAGTTGAGCGAATTCCTTTGTGGTCCTTCGTGCCCTTTGTGGTTTAGTGCGTTTTCGGTTTTGGCTCTACACACAATGAACTCTTCCGAACTGATCTACGACTGGAACCGGATTCACCCCGCATCCTTGCGTCCGATGGGTCACGTGTTGCTCAACGATGAAACGCTCCGCGACGGCTTGCAGTCGCCTTCGGTTCGCGATCCTTCGATCCAGGAAAAAATCGCGATCCTTCATTTGATGGAAACTCTGGGCATTAATTCACTCGATCTGGGATTGCCCGGAGCCGGGCCGCGTGCGGTCGAGCACGTCGAGGCCTTGGCGCGCGAGATTGTCGATCACAAAATGAAAATTCGCGCCAACTGCGCGGCTCGAACTCATCAGAACGATATCCGTCCAATCGCAGAAATTGTGCAGCGCACCGGACTGAAGATCGAAGCGGCGACATTTATTGGATCGAGCCCCATCCGTCGTTTCACGGAAAACTGGAGCGACGACTTTTTGTTGCAGACGACCGAAAGCGCAGTGAAATACGCAGTGTCGCTGGGGCTGGATGTGATGTATGTCACCGAGGACACGACGCGCTGCGATCCCGCGATGATAAAACGACTCTATTCCGCGGCGATTAATTGTGGTGCGCGGGCTATCGTTGTGTGCGACACTGCCGGTCATGCGACGCCGATGGGAACTTTTGCTCTCGTGCAATTCGTAATCAAAGAAGTAGTAAAACCATCGGGTGAAAATATCCGCGTGGATTGGCACGGCCATTGCGACCGCGGATTGGCAATCGCCAACTCGATGGCCGCGCTCGTCGCAGGTGCGGAGTGCGTGCACGCTACGGCACTCGGGATCGGAGAACGGGTTGGCAACACGCAGATAGATCAGATGCTGTTGAACCTGAAACTCATGGGCATTCCACCGTGGGCGGATCAGGATGTTACCAAGCTGAAAGAATATTGTGTTGCGGTATCGCGCGCCACCGGCGTGCCGATTCCAGCCAATTATCCGGTGGTGGGCGAAGATGCGTTTCGCACGGCTACGGGAGTGCACGCCGCGGCCGTCATCAAGGCATATAAGAAAAATGATATCGAGCTCGCGAATACTGTCTATTCCGGAGTTCCGTCACATGTATTCGGCCTGGAGCAGGTGATTGATATCGGACCAATGAGTGGAAAGTCGAATGTTCTGTTCTGGCTCGGCCGTCGCGGTATTCCGGCATCCGACGATGTGGTGGACCGCATCTATAGGCGCGCCAAGGCTTCCGACCACACGCTCAGCGAGTCCGAGATTCTAGACTGCGTGGAGCGAGCCGAAGCCCACTAGGACGAGCAAAAACAGCCGAACAAACTGCGTCATCACTAACAGCACGCTCGCATGATTTACACTGACCCGTTCTCCCACGGAGGAAGCTCATGCGCAGTTTTATCCATTCGACTGCAATCGTGTTGTTAATTGTCCCCGCTTTAATTCTTCCTGCTTTGGCCCAGGGTAAGCACCCTTTCACCTTTGAAGACATGATGTCGCTCAAGCGGATTAGCGAGCCCATCGTTTCTCCCGATGGAAAATGGGTTTTGTTCAGCGCGGTTGACGTAAGCCTCGAGGCGAACACGAAGACGCCGCACGTGTGGGCTGTGCCGACAGCAGGCGGCGAGCCTCGTAAGATTATTTCTGGTCAGGATGCGGACCGTCCGCGCTGGGCGCCCGATGGCAAGCGGTTTTTGTTTCTTTCAACTAAAGAAGGCGGTTCGCAAATCTGGATTGCTGATTTCGATGCAGCCAAGGGAAGTGTGACCGGAACGCACAAGCTGAGCTCGATTGCCACTGAAGCCGATGGTCCGATTTGGTCGCCCGATGGTAAGAACATTCTTTTTGTTTCCGATGTTTATCCTGATTGCGCAGACGAAGCGTGCAACGCCAAACGAGTTGACGAAGCGGAGAAGTCGAAGGTCAAAGCGCTGATCTTTACACATCTGCTTTATCGCCACTGGAACGCGTATGACAAGGGCAAGCGAAATCACCTTCTAATCATTTCCTCTGATGGTGGACCGAGCCGCGATCTGACTCCCGGCAACTACCACGTTCCGCCGTTCAGTTTGGGCGGGCAGGACGACTACGCCTTCTCGCCCGACGGGCAGGAAATTTGTTACACCTCGAATCATGATGAAGTCGGGGCACTCAGTACCAATAACGATTTGTTTATCGTTTCGGTGAGTGGTGGAGCGGCGAAGAAGATCACGGACAATCCCGCGAGCGATTCAACTCCACTTTATTCGCCAGATGGAAAGTACATTGCGTATCGGGCGCAGGTTCGACCGGGCTATGAAAGCGACCGTTTTCGTCTCATGCTGTATAACCGCCGCAGCGGGCACATCCGAAATATGACAGAGAATTTCGATCGCTGGGTTGGCACATACACTTGGGATCCGGATTCATCGAAGATCTATTTCGTTGCGGAGGACAAGGGTGATTCGCCGGTTTATTCCATCGCTCTGGACACTGCAGTCATTGGTGGCGATGCGGGAAATGACACCACGCTGCGTGTGGCGAAAAACGGTATCAAGATGATTGTGCCCGGCCATAATGACGATGTGGCTGTGACGCAAGATGGCAAAACTTTGCTGTTTACCCGCATGTCAGTTAAGTTTCCCAACGAAATTTTTCGGGCCACGCTTCCGCAATCGGGGGCGGACGGTGGAGCGGCCTTCGAGACCCAGGAAGTCTGTACCGATTCGACAGGAAAGATTAAACCTGAGGGTTGCAAGAGCACGATCGTGGAAAAAAGTGAAGCGCAACTCACCAATCTTAATCATGCAGTTCTCTCTCGCGTAGCGATGTCTCCGCTTGAATCTTTCTGGTTTACCGGTGCGGGCAACGATAAAGTTGAAGGCTTTCTTATCAAGCCTCCGGACTTCGATGCCAAAAAGAAATATCCCGTCAAGTTCCTTCTCCATGGCGGGCCGCAAGGTGCTTGGGGGGATGATTGGAGCTATCGCTGGAATCCCGAGCTATTCGCAGCCAACGGCTATGTCGTGGTGATGATCAATTTCCACGGGTCGACTGGATACGGGCAGAAATTCATTGATGCGATCAATGGGAATTGGGGCGGGGCACCGTTTGAAGACCTGATGAAAGGGCTGGACGATGCCGAGCGCACTTATGCGTTCATCGACAAGGATCGCGAATGCGCCCTGGGCGCGAGCTTCGGCGGCTACATGGCCAATTGGATTCTCGGGCATTCGAACCGGTTTAAATGCGTCGTCTCGCACGACGGGACCTTCAATACGGAATCGGCATGGGGTACGACTGAAGAACTCTGGTTCGCTGAGTGGGAATTCAAAGGGGCGCTTTATAACAATCGGGAACTGTATCGCAAGTGGTCGCCGCATTTGTCGGCGCTGAATTTTAAGACTCCCACACTCGTCGTTCATGGACAACTCGATTACCGGCTGGACGTGTCAGAGGGATTCCAACTGTTCACCACGTTGCAGCGGCTCAAAATACCCTCGGAAATGTTGTATTTTCCCGACGAGGGGCACTGGGTGCTCAAACCGCAAAACAGTCAACTCTGGTACAAGACAGTGAACGCCTGGGTCGATCAGTGGACAAAGAAATAGTTAATTTGCATAAACTACGAACGAGATCAGGCTGACTCAGGCGAAGTGCCTTCTAAGCGGGCGTGAACATTTAATTACAGAATTTTGCTTGGTCCCGCACGGGCGGTGACGCCCGCGCCTGCACTTTCTACTGAATCAACGGCCATAATGATTGCAGTTGAAATGGCATGGTTCCCGATCCCGCTGTAACCGTGCCAAGAATAGCCAAAGCTCCTTGAAAACTGCCTGTGGATGGCTGCATGCTGGCCATGCCATTCAAATCGGAGACTACAGAGGTCTGCGACGTCCCAAGCAGGATCGGCAGCGGATTAGTCGTAATGTTGGTATCTCCGCCCGACACAATTGGCGCGGCGTTATTGGTGCGTCCGAGCAGCGATTGGAAAAGTACGCTGGCCCCGAGCACCGGATTCGGAGGAACGGACGAGTCCGTTATCTGAACCGTGATTGGTTGAAACGGCGGTCCCACAGTGATTAATTGAAGATCACCCGCCACGGCCTGCAATCGCAGCGTAGACGAAGGCACAGGAAAAACGTGGAACTGCATGCAAGGATTGTTGCTCGATCCGACGCAGGCGTTTCCATCGACCTCCGCTGAGAGGTTTGAAAGCTGCAGACTGCTAGTAGCGTAGCCGCTGGCGTTCGTAGTGGCGGAGGCGGGATTCAGCGTGCCGATTCCATGGTAAAGAGAAAAGTTGACTGCCTGACCTGACTGCGGTGTTCCATTGGAGAGCACTCGCGCGGTTAATTCAAGATTCACCGTCGCTCCTTGCGCCACGGACTCATACTGAGGAGAAAGGGCGATATCGAGCGACGACTCCCTGCCTACCAGCGTCGTCTGCACCTGTTGAGGGCTGGTGTACGAAGCTGGCGCGAGTTGCGCGGTCACCGTCATTTCGCCTGCAGTCAGCACGGTCATATAAGCGGAAGCCTGTCCTGACTGGTCGGTGAGCAGCGTACAACTTGCGCCAGCACAGGCCACTGACAAACCGATGCCAGGTGCAAACGTGACTGCCGGAGCGGAAGTAAAGACCACAGTGGCTCCGGCTACGGGAGTGATTCCGTCGGACGCAACAGCTTGCACGAGGATGGGATTCGGAGCCTGTCCGCCGACTGGAGTCGATGGATTTGCGCCCGCGACAAGTTGCAGAACATCGTTCGGCCCGGCGCCAAAAGTCACGACTCCGCTGAGGATTGAACTGGCCGCAGTCGGCGGATCGACGAGCGCGATGTCCTGGATACCATCCGCATGTGCGGATGCATTTACGAGTATCTGGTTCGCAGACGCTGCCAGTGCAGCTCCGTTCTGGCTTCCAATGCTGACTGCGGTATTCGATTGGAATCCGTAACCAGCAATCGCGAGAGCCGTCCCGCCAGCCACGCTGGCCCGTGTTGGAGTTATGTGGTCTCCGTAAAGTAAGCGCGCGTGATACGCGTAGTCCGGCCGCCCATCGCCGCGGATGTCAGCAATCCCGAGGCGGAAACTGGTTGCCTGCAGCAGTTCGGCATTCAAGATCGTCATCCCAAAAATTGAAGAGTTGAATGCCGATGACGTATTCGCCGGCGCCGGAAACGTGCCCGGGTCAGATAACTGCCAAAGCCCAATTACAGGCTGAGCTTTGTTTTCAGATGGCGCGCTGGTCGCATCGAGCGCGGTCACCAGCACGGAGAGGGTGCGGTTTGCCTGGCCGGAGAACCAGAAATAATCCAGACCCCCGTAGGGGTCAAGCGATGCTGCCCAATCGCCCGCGGCCGGCAACGTTGCGGGCGAGTTGTAAGTTGTAGGTCCAAACCAATCAGGTTTTTGCTCCGCACTCTCTTGCATCACGATGTCTTGCGGAACATCTCCGCCCAGAGTCACGTTGACGATAAAATTCTGGGTTGAGCCTGATGGCAGCACTTGCCACGGCTGGTACGGGCCTACCGTATCTGACCAGAACGGATCGACCGGCTCGACACTGATTTGATACTGTGCACTGTTCCCGCCGTTAGGAATCTGTAGTCCAGCCAAATCATAAAACCCTTCAAGCGTCGGGTCGTTGGAGCCGTACTGGTTGAGCGGCTCACCGGCACTATTGTTGAAGCCCGTCACTGTAGTTCCCACATTTCCTGCGAAAAGAAAACCGGATACCGAAGATGCTGCGTAAACTCCCGAAGGCAAGCCAGTGCTGGGATCGATCCATCGCGCAACCACATTCACCCCTTGCATGCCTTGCCCTGGTTGTCCACTCCCGTTCTCGAAATATATGTTGCCGTGAATCCGAGTTGTGGTGCTGGGGAATGTGGGCGCTGGATATAAACGTGACAATGCCGCCTGATCATCCATTTTGGGGACGTAGGGATTGACTTTGCCACCATCGGAGTAGCACAGACTGATCGGAACGCAGTTAAGAAGATCAACTGCGTGCATGATGCTGAAGCCGGCGTAGTCGTCGGCAGTTGGTCGCGGAACGTCGGTCTGGACGTTAAGGTTTGTCTGGGACCAGCCGAGGCCGAGCACCTGGCCCAGCATGCGGACGAGCCGATACTCCACATCGGGATCGGGCAACTGCACGACACAGTTTCCGTTTATCACTACGAGCGCGTGGAGAAAGTTCGCGCTGGGTGCAAAATTATCCAGCCCACCGAAAACAGCATTGCCAAAGCACTCCGACGCGTCGCCGGCCCCTTGTCCCAGAAAAGCGTCGGTGACTGTTCCATCTACGTCGTACACGATTCCCACCGGCGTTCCCGTGGCAGTGGGCATAATGTCCGCAGGCATAATGAGGGTGCCATCACTGTTGCGATAGACGTTTGCGCCGCTGACATCCTCCGCGAGCTGTCCGGCATGAATGACAGTTAGGGCTGCGGTCGAGATGGAAGTCCACTGGCTAAATGCGTCGGCTACCAACGCGTCTCCTTGAGGTCCGGAGACTGTTGCACTCAGACTGCCTTGATCGGTGTAGTAGTTGACCGTTCCCTGAGCCCAGGTCAGCGGCACGCCGGCGGTTCCCTGATTGAAATAGCTGATACCCGCAATGTAACGCGGACCGCCGGCTTCGACCGGTAAAGTAGGCACAAACAGCAGCGAAACTAGCGCGGTCGCGGCGCAGGCGAGATATCTAAGAGCAGATCTTCGAGTCAAGTATGGTGCGACTTGCGCGCGCTGACTGCAAGGCTGTCTCGACATAGGTCTACTCTTTTTCCGCTGCGCGCAAGAAACGCACAAACTCGACAGGAGTCACGCGGGTGATTCCGCCGGAAGTACCTCCCGCTGCAGAATGCAGCGCACAACAGCCAGTTCGTCGCGGGTCAACGCCTACCCGACCATCACTGCCAATGCTGAAACGGCCCATTGAGCCCTGGACCGGACTGGTTAGTCCTAACTTGCTCGGGGGATAGAGAAATAGCAAAACCCTTTCGCCCATGCGATAACGTTCGCCGGATGCCCACAATCCAGCCCACTCGCGGATCGTCAGTGCCTGCCCGGTTTGAACGCCGCGCATACCCTGGTCAACATGAAAGTTGATCTCGACTGTCGCGACGACATTCTTATTGGGAGCAGCGCGAGCGATCGACTTCACCGTGCCCGCAAAGATGTATCCCGCGCTGAGCGTCAACGGAGACAGATGCTGGGGATATGTGGCTCCTGGCGGGACTGCAGGCAGCTGCAACCGTGAGGGCTGCTCTGCCAGCAACGGCAGAGAAATCAGCGTGAAGATCAATGCAACGACAACCAGCTTCGAACACAACATTAGCAAGCCTCGTTTCTGAATCGAGGCCAGCCGCTTGACGGGAATATGGCGATACTACAGGTTCCGAAAATAGGAAGATGTGCCGGCGGTCACAGATATGGTGGACTTTACCTGAGGAAATCGTTGCGGATGACATGCGGGACCGGAAGGGATGAAACGCAATTTCCTAACATTATCAAATAGTTACAATTCGAGTGCCCGACTTGACTTACAAGTCTTGACTGCTTCCAACCATCAAACAAAACCGAGAGTCATATTCATTGTTCCGTTTTATTTCACTTCATTGTTAATTCTTCTCTTGCCAGAATGAAAATTCCTGAATATTATTCCTGCCGTTGCCGGAATATCGGCAACGACGTTCATTAGCTTGGGTTGATGTTTTGTATATCGCAGTCGAAACTCGCGCTATCACGACAGGCTTCGGAGCTTCTCGCCATTTCTCAAACAGCGGCGTGAACTTCCGGGGTCTTTCTTATTGGTGCAGGATTTCAGCGGGTGCGAAGCAACAACTGTTCGTCCACATGCTTTGAGGGGGTCACTCACGCGCGCGCTTCGCGAAGAATGTGGAATTTTAAAATCAGCAGAGGCGAAAGGAGTTCATTGTGAGAGAGAAGGGAACAGTGAAGTGGTTTAACGGGGCTAAAGGATACGGTTTTATCCAGCGGTCCACAGGGGAAGACGTCTTCGTTCATTTCTCCGCCATCCAGGAGAATGGTTACCGCACGCTGAATGAGGGCGAAACCGTGGAGTTTGATCTGCTGAAGGGCCCCAAGGGGTTCCAGGCGGGTAATGTCGTCCGCGCCTGATAACCTAACGAGTCAGAATTCTTCAACCCTCTCAGATTTTTCTGGGAGGGTTTGTTGTTTTGGCCGTCTACAAAAAAACTGTCCTCCTGTCTGTGACAAAGTTTAAGGGATCAAGCTAAACGACCGACTTGGGTTATTCGCGTGGCCAGACAAACCCAGATTCCTCGTCGCTTCGCTCCTCGGAATGACAATGGATAGGGTTAGAGAATGAATGACAAAGTGTGTTGGGCGGGGGCATCGCATGCGCCGAATCACATTCCCATCAAGTTGAGTTGCAGCTTGGAATATCCGTGCTGTTGCGCCCACAGGTCGAGTGGAGCGGCGGCGATTTCGTCGACCATGGGTTCGGCCAGACCGTTCTTAGTTAAGTCCACGCTCTTGATGTATGTCTTGCAGGTGTCGCAGCACTCTACGCGGATGTAATCGAAGTCGCTCGCCGTATAGACCGGGAGCTTCTTGTTGTCCTGCTCGTCGCAGTTTGGGCAAAGAATTCTGCGAAACTCCCATTCAGCCAGACAGAACGAGCACATTAAGAAACGACTCGCGCCGTCTCCCTGTGGCCGCAACACACCAAGGCCCGCTTTGCGGCCGCAGAACGGACAAGACGCGTGAGTATGGCCGTCGGATTTCATCTCCGAGCGAGAGCGTAGTAACTCCGCATAGGGCTGCAGTAAGGCTCGCGCTAAAAACTTCTCCGGGCCATCGGCCGACTCAGACGGGCTCCAGCTTTCATCCAGCAACTCTGACCAGGATTTTGACGACGAGGCCCGCAGTTCACGCGCAATTGCGGCGAGAGGTGCGGGCGCATGCTTTTCAACCAGGACCAGGAAAGGACCAAAACTGCCGATGAGTGTCTTCCGCTCTGGTGGGCTGGAAGGAGAATGTGCAGAGCCGCTACCTTTCTCCGACTCAGCCTCCAATCGGCTGTAGAGCTCCTGCTGAAAGCGCGCAATATTTATATAAAAGCCTAGAATCTCAGAAGCGAACGAATACTTGTTTGCCAGCTGTTCGGCTCGCTGAAGGCGACGCTGCCAGGGCGAAGATTTCATGGCACTGATTATCAAGCGAATCGAGGCCCGCGAGCAACGAGCCCCGGAGCAGAGCCGTTAAGAAAAGGAGGACCTGGCCATATTCCTCTGCTTGCATTGACTTCCACATTCCCAGAGGTTTATATTTTCCGCAATAAGCGAAGGCTTGGGGTGTGATTTCTTGCCGCGTACCGTGCAGCCTGCGTCTCACGCTTAGATTTGTTGTCGCTGACTTTGCTGGCTGCAGTTTTTTGGCGTCGCCAATTTCGTCGGAGGCCGCAAGATGGACCTTTCCCGTCGCACTTTCCTTAAAAGCACAATCGCTGGAGGAGTCGGTCTGTCCGCTCTGGGATTCGATCTGACTCCCGTCTATGCCCAAACGGCGAGCCTCAAAATCTCGCGCGCGACGGAAACTCGCAGCACGTGTCCTTATTGTTCGGTGAGCTGCGGCGTCATTATTTATACGCTGGGTGACAAGGCGAAGAACGCAATTCCGCAAGTGGTACACGTCGAGGGCGATCCTGATCACCCCATCAATCGCGGCACGTTGTGTCCAAAAGGATCATCGCTCGAACAAGACATTCTTAATGACCGCCGCCTGCTTAAGCCGCAAGTCCGGCGGCCCGGAGCGACCGATTGGGAAGACATCTCGTGGGATCAGGCTTACACCGAGATCGCGCAGAAGGTGAAGAAGACACGCGACGATACCTTCGTCGAAAAAGATCCGTCGGGCAAAACCGTGAACCGCTGCGAAGGCATTGCCTTCACCGGCGGCTGCACCGATACCAACGAGTTTAATTATCTGGTGGTCAAAAGTATGCGCAGCCTGGGGGTCTGCTACCTGGAAAACCAGGCCCGGGTTTGACACGGCCCTACGGTCTCCAGTTTGGGGCCCACATTCGGACGCGGCGCAATGACCAATGGCTGGATCGACATCAAGAACACCGACATGATGTTGATCATGGGCGGCAATCCAGCTGAAAACCATCCTTGCGGCTTCAAATGGGCGGTTGAAGCCAAGATCCATCGCAATGCCAAGACCATCGTGGTCGATCCGCGGCTGACGCGCACTGCGGCCAATGCCGATCTTTATTTGCAGATTCGCGCAGGCGCCGACATTGCCTTCCTCGGCGGAGTGATCAACTACGCCATTGCGAATAACCGCATCGCGCACGACTATCTCGTCAACTACACCAACGCAGCCTTCATTATTAAAGACGGATTCAAGCTCCCGGATGATGGCTTGTACTCCGGCTTTGATCCCGAGAAGAAGACCTACGACAAATCGACTTGGAATTACGAAGAAGGTGGAGACCTGACGGGCAAGCCCGTGATGCCGACTCCGGCGTCACAGAATTCTGCCGCGCCGGCCGCTCCTGGCGGTAACCACGCTGGCGCTCCGAAGCAGGAAGGACAAGGATACCAAGGCGCAAGTCCAGCCGGAGCCAAAGGCGGAGCCGCAGCGCCGGCCATGCTGCCGCCGAAGACCGCATACGATCTTTCACTGCAGCACCCGCGCTGCGTCTTCCAGCTTCTTAAACAGCAATACTCGCGCTACACGCCGGAGATGGTCGAGCGCATTACCGGCATTCCGAAAGATCAGTTCCTCAAAGCTGCCGATCTGTTCACCTCCATCCGCAAAGATGGAGACATGAAAAAGGTTGCGACCATCATTTATGCTGTGGGCTGGACGCAGCACAGTTTCGGCACGCAAATCATTCGCACCGCAGCCATGCTGCAGTTGATGCTGGGCAACGTTGGGCGCGCCGGCGGTGGCGTAAACGCCTTGCGCGGTCACTCCAACATTCAGGGCGCAACCGACATGGCGGGAATCTTCGACGTTCTGCCGGGCTATTTGAAGATGCCCAATCCCGCCGATACCGATCTCGCGACCTATCTGAAGCGAATCACGCCTACGCCGGCTAAACCCGATCCCTGGGATTCGATGAACTACTGGTCGAACACTCCCAAGTTCGTGGTCTCCTTCCTCAAGGCGATGTACGGACAAGCCGCGACTAAAGAAAACGATTTTGCCTTTAACTACCTGCCCAAGATCGACCGCAACTATTCCTGGGTGAACATCTGGAACGACATGTACGAGGGCAAAGTGAAAGGTATTTTCGCCTTCGGCATGAATGGAGTCATGATTGGTCCGGACTCAGAGAAGAACATCGCCGCGCTGAAGAAAGCCGACTGGCTGGTGGTTTGCGAAATCTATCCCGACGAGACCAGCGAATTCTGGCGCGCGCCGGGCATTACTGCCGACGAGCAGAAGAAGATCAATACCACCGTGTACCGGCTGCCGGGCGCGGGCTTCGCCGAGAAAGACGGATCATTTACCAACTCGGCGCGCTGGTTGCAGTGGAAGCAGATTGCGCTTCCGCCGCCGGGAGAGGCACGACTCGATCAGGACATCGTGGCCACGATCTTCCTCAAAGTACGTGAGCTTTATCAGAAAGAAGGCGGCAAGTTCCCCGACCCAGTCCTGAACGCAACCTTCGCCTACACCACGCCGTACACGCCATCACTGGCGGAAGTCGCGAAGGAGATCAACGGCAAAGCGCTCGTGGATCTTACTGATCCAAAGACAAATCAGACAATCAAGGCGGGGCAGCAACTTCCGGGCTTTGGCTGGCTCAAGGATGATGGAACAACTTCTTGCGGCAATTGGATCTACTCTGGCAGCTGGACAGAAGCCGGGGGCATGATTCAGCGGCGTGGAACCGAAGATCCGTCCGGCCTCGGCATTTATCCCAACTGGGCGTGGTCGTGGCCTGCGAATCGCCGCGTGCTCTACAACCGCGCCTCGTGTGATGTGAATGGCAAACCCTGGGATCCTTCGCGTCGCCAAGTCTGGTGGGATGAAAGCAAGCAGTCGTGGGTGGGCAACGACGTTCCGGATTTCAAAGCCGACTCGCCGCCCAAAGACCACATGGGCCCCTTCATCATGAATCCTGAAGGCGTGGGGCGAATATTCGTTCCGCTCGGCGCGATGGCGGATGGCCCGTTCCCCGAATTTTACGAACCTATCGAGAGTCCGATTGCGAACCTGTTGCACCCGAATCAGTCGACCAATCCAGTGGTGAAAAAGTACAAGACCGATATGGATAAGTACGGCACGGTTGAGCAGGGATTCAACGTCATCTGCACCACCTACCGGCTTACCGAGCACTATCACTATTGGACCAAGAACAATCCCATGAACGTGCAGCTTGTGCCCGAGCCCTTCGTGGAGGTTCCGCACGAACTGGCTGAACAGCTGGGCATCCTTGGCGGCGAAAAAGTGGTAGTCACCAGCGCTCGCAGCCATTACATCGCAAAGGCAATGGTCACGCGCCGCATCCGTCCCATGAAAATCGATGGGAAAGAAATGTTTCAGATCGGAATTCCGATTCACTGGGGATTCCGCGGAATTGCCGAGGACGAAGGCAAGACCGCGAAGACGCTAGCCAATCAGTTGACTCCGACGGTGACCGACCCGAACGCATTTACGCCGGAGTTCAAAGGCTTCCTCGTGAACATTAAGAAGGTGTAGTGCAGCTGAAAGCTGACGGCTAATATGAGCGACCGCAAAACCCTTCAGGTTAAGCAAATCTCGGGACACTCCGGACCGGCGCCCGGTTTCGACGTACAACGCGACTACGAGGTCTGCAAGTTGGTCGATACGACCACCTGCATCGGCTGCAAAGCCTGCGAGGTGGCGTGCGTCGAGTGGAACGACATGCCGTTCGGCCCCACCACATTCGACAACACCTATCAGACGATGCCAGAGACGCGATGGAACTTCTGGAACCTGATTAAGTTCAACGAGCACCAGAACGGAGACGGCACGATCCAGTGGCTCATGCGCAAAGACCAGTGCATGCACTGCGCGGATCCAGGTTGCCTGCGCGCCTGCCCGGCCGATGGCGCCATCGTGCAATACGCCAACGGCATCGTGGATTTTCAGCAGGAAAACTGCATCGGCTGCGAGTTCTGCGTTTCCGGCTGTCCCTACAACATCCCCAAATTTAATCCGGCGACCAAGAAAGTTTACAAATGCACGCTCTGCTCAGACCGCGTGGGTCAAGGTCTGGAGCCAGCTTGCATTAAAGCTTGTCCGACTGGCTGCTTGAAGTTTGGCAGCAAAGATGACATGAAGTTCATTGCCGAGGAACGTTCGAAACAACTGCGCGAGAACTTCGGATTCGAAAACGCCGGCGTTTATGACCCGCAATCGATTGGCGGCACGCACGTCATTTATGTTCTGCACGACGCCACCGATCCCGAACGCTACGGAGGTTTGCCGAAGAATCCCGTCATTCCCTGGAGCTATACGGTGTGGAAGTGGCTGTTCAAGCCTGTGCTTGGCGCATTCGCCATGTTCGGACTTCTGGGCGTGGCCCTGCACTATGTAGCGGTCGGTCCGCGCCGGCCACAGCCCGAACCGCCGAAGAAGGAGGACGCCGATGTCTACCGCAGTTGAACGCTTCGACGAAAAAGCCCGTCGCGCCTTTGAGCGCATAGGCAGAACCGAAGTTTACATCGGCGAATTAATGCGTCATCCGGTGTACACGCGCTTCCTGCACTGGATGGTGGCACTCTTCTTCTTCCTGGCGTTGTTCTCCGGATTCGGAATCTATCTTCCCTGGCTGTTCCGCTGGTTCACACCTCTTTTCGGCGGCGGACCAATGGCTCGCGAGCTGCATCCCTGGTTCGGGGTGTTCTTTGTCTTCTTCTTCGCGCTCCAGACGTTGAACTGGATCAGACCCATGGCGTGGACGAAAGCCGATACGAAATGGATTCTAAACATCAAGCGAGTTGTATCGGGGGAAGAAACACTCGAATCACCTGACACTGGCTTCTTCAACGCCGGCCAGAAGGCCCAGTTCTGGGAGATTGTCATCGGCTGCGTCCTCTACCTCATCACCGGGATAATTCTTTGGGCAGGTACGCGAACCTTCGGACGCTGGCCGGTTGCGATCAGTTACATTCTTCATGATATCTCCGCCATCATCATGCTGGGTGGAATCTTCATTCATATCTACCTCAGCACCATCGGCGAGCCGGGTACTTTCCACTCAATGACGCGCGGCTCTGTAACTGAAGCATGGGCTTGGACATTTCATCCAGCGTGGTACAAACAGGTGACCGGACGCGATCCGAGGCAGGCGTATGAAGAAGCCGTGCGCAGAAGAAAAGCTGAGCCTTGGACTATGCCGCCCGATGCCGGGACCACCACGTCGTCCCATGATTGAACCCGTCACTCTCACCATGAATGCGCCGGACCGGTATTCATATTGCATTCCCATTTCGAATTAAGGCCAAGTTCCGTTTCGTTTACGAACATTTACATTCTGTTGTCCATTCTTTACTCTGTCGAGTGTCAATTGGTGTTTCTATCAGATAAGCAATTTACGAGCATGTAGTAAACGAAAGGCTCAAGGAGTGCATCTGATGGGATCAGGTTTCGGGAGAAGCCTGCAGATTGGTGTGCCAGAGGTGCGACACCTCTCAACTCACAGTACAGAAGTAAATAGACGGGATGGCATGCCCTTCACACACCTCCAAATAGGAGGTATGGGTTACATCGACTGAATGCAAGAAAATCGGATGGAAACCAAAGAGCCTGCTCCGTCTATCGATCCGCAGCACCAATTACCGCCCGCCAGCACGGACCACAAGTCCAGGTGGGGGCGGATTTTCATTTGGGCGGCGGTACTGCTTGTCTTCGCCATTATCTTTTACCTGGTGCTGCATCATCACGAGGAAGCCCAGACTGCCGCTTCCTCATCGCGGCGTGCTGTAACTGGGGCTGTCACCATCACTGCTGCCACCGCGCAAAAAGGAAACATTCCGGTCTATCTTGCAGCCATCGGCACCGTCACACCGGTTTATACCGATTCGATCACCAGCGAAGTCACCGGATTGGTGAGTAAGGTTTATTACAAGGAAGGTCAACTGGTTCGCAAAGGCGCAGCATTGATCGATATCGATGCCCGGCCTTTTGAAGCCCAACTCATGCAGGCCGAAGGCGCGCTCGAGCGCGACACCAACGTGCTCGCGCAGGCAAAGATGGACTTGCAGCGCTATCGCGACGCCTGGGCGCGGAACGCCATTCCGAAACAGACTCTCGACGATCAGGAAAAAATCGTGCTGCAGGATGAGGGCACGGTAAAGAATGACGAAGGCACGGTGCAATATGACAAAGTTCAAGTCGGCTTCTGTCACATCACCTCGCCCATCACAGGTCGAGTTGGGCTGCGGTTGGTAGATCCGGGTAACGTGGTTCAGGCGAATGGGACGACACCCCTGGTTGTAGTAACGCAGATTGAGCCCATCACCGTGATATTCACCGTCGCCGAAGACAGTCTGCCGCAGGTACAAGCGCAGTCGCGCAACGGAAAGAAGCTGGATGTATTAGCGCTCGACCGCGCGCAACAAACGAAACTTGGAACCGGAAAGCTGCTCACCTTCGACAACCAGATCGACACGACTACCGGCACGGTCAAGATGCGGGGAATTTTCGACAACAAAGACGACGCTCTGTTTCCCAATCAATTCGTAAATACAAAGTTGCTGGTGGACACCCAGCAAGGAGTGACGCTGATTCCGAGTGCGGCCATTCAGCAGAACGGCCAGACATCATTTGTCTACCTCGTTCAGAATGACACGGTCCAGATCCGCAACATTAAGGTCGGTGTCACGGACGCCGGGCAGACTGCTGTTACAGGTATAAATCCAGGGGACATGGTTGCTACCAGCAGTTTTGAGAAGCTGCAAAATGGATCGAAGGTGGTAATTTCCAAGCAACCGCAGCCCGCTGCTTCTACTGAGAGTCAATCCCCGTGAGCCCGTCCCGACCATTCATCATACGGCCCGTGGCGACCTCGCTGCTGATGGCGGCGATCCTGCTCGTCGGCATCGTAGCCTTTACGCAGTTGCCAATCTCCGCTCTGCCCGAAGTCGATTACCCGACAATCCAAGTTGTCACTTTTTATCCCGGCGCCAGCCCGATCGTGATGGCGACGACCGTGACCGCGCCACTAGAGCGCCAGTTCGGCGAACTGCAGGGACTCAGCCAGATGACCTCCACCAGTTCGGGAGGTGTGTCCGTCATCGTCTTGCAGTTCAGCCTTACCCTCAACATCGACGTAGCCGAAGAGGAAGTACAGTCGGCAATCAACGCTTCGCAGAGTTATCTGCCTTCCAACCTGCCCTCCCCGCCGGTGTACAGCAAAACCAATCCCGCGGACGCGCCCGTTCTCACCATGGCCATCACTTCCACTTCTGTTCCCTTGTCCCAGGTGGAAGATCTGGTGGATACGCGGCTGGCTCCAAAGCTTTCGCAGCTGAATGGAGTCGGTTTGGTGAGCATCAGCGGCGGCCAGAAGCCGGCAGTGCGAATTCAGGCGAATCCGGTCGCGCTCTCATCTTACGGAATCAATCTCGAGGACGTGCGCACCGCGCTGGTGCAGGCCAGCGTGAACGCCGCCAAGGGCAATTTCGACGGACCGCATCAGGACTTCCAGATCGATGCCAACGATCAACTCGTCAGCAGCCTCGACTATCGCAGCGTCGTAGTCGCCTATCGCAATGGCGCGCCGGTCATGCTGACGGATGTGGCTCAGGTCGTCGATGGCGTCGAAAATAATAAGCAGGCGGCATGGATGGACCAAACGCCTGCTGTGATCTTGAACATCCAGCGGCAGCCGGGTGCCAACACCATCAGCGTGGTCAAAAGCATTAAGGCGCTGTTGCCGCAGCTTGAGACCAATCTTCCGGCTTCGGTTCAAGTCACGATCCTCACTGACTTGACGACGGCGATACAGGCTTCTGTCTCCGACGTCGAGTTCGAACTGATGCTCACGATCGGGCTAGTCGTGCTCGTCATCTTTCTCTTCCTGCGAAGTCTGTACGCAACCATCATTCCCAGCGTGGCGGTACCGCTATCCCTGGTGGGGACGTTCGCCGCCATGTATGCGCTCGGATATAGCCTCGACAACCTCTCGCTGATGGCACTTACGATCGCGACCGGCTTCGTGGTTGACGACGCCATCGTGATGATTGAAAATATTTCGCGCTTTATCGAGCAGGGCGATCCGCCGATGGAGGCGGCATTAAAGGGCGCAGAGCAAATCGGCTTCACCATCGTTTCGCTAACTGTCTCGCTGATCGCGGTGCTGATTCCGTTGTTATTCATGGGCGATGTCGTCGGCCGGCTGTTTCGCGAATTTGCCGTAACCCTCGCGGTCACGATTGTTATTTCCGCGGTGGTCTCGCTGACCCTGACTCCAATGATGGCCGCGCGAATTTTGCGGCACGAGCCCAAGGAACAGCAGGGACGCTTCTATCAAGCCTCGGAACGCATGTTCGAAAAAATGATCGCGTTCTATGGCCGGACCTTGAAGTTTGTGTTGCGGTATCAAACCATCACGCTTTTAGTAGCCCTCGGAACGCTGCTGCTCACCATCTTTCTTTACATTGTCATTCCCAAGGGATTTTTCCCAGTGCAAGATACCGGCGTTATTCAGGGCATTTCGCAGGCCCCAGAAACTATTTCCTTTCAGGCAATGGCGGAGAAGCAGCAGGAACTGGCCAAGGTCATCCTGCAAGATCCCGCAGTGCAAAGTCTCTCTTCATTCATCGGAGCTGATGGCACCAACACGACCCTTAACAGCGGGCGCATGTCGATCAACCTCAAGCCTCTGGAGCAGCGTATTAACGCGTCAGATGTAATCCGTAGGCTCCAGTCCAGCTTGCAGAAAGTCCAGGGAATTTCTCTGTACATGCAGCCGGTGCAAAACATCACCGTGGATGACCGCGTGAGCCGCACCCAATATCAGTACACGCTCGAAGATCCGGATGCGAACGAGCTTAACGATTGGACCAATCGCTTCGTAACCAAACTAAAAAGTCTGCCGCAGCTTGAAGATGTCGCCACCGACCAGCAGACCGGGGGGCTGGCAGTGTCCCTGATCATCGACCGGGTTACAGCTTCGCGCCTCGGCATCGCGCCCGCGACCATCGACAACACTTTGTACGACGCCCTTGGCCAGCGTCAGATCAATACGATGTACACGCAGCTCAATCAGTACCACGTGGTTCTTGAAGCTCTGCCGCAGTACCAGCAGGATCCCGATGTGCTGCAAGATTTGTACATCCAGGCCAACGCCTCGTCGGGAACATCGGGACCGGGAGCGTCCAACTCGTTTTCGTCATCCGGATCTTCTTCTGCGGGATCAAATGCGATTACGACTTCAGTGCCGTACACGCCTTCTTCTGGTGTGCTCATTCCACCAACGAATGCGCTATCGCCAGTCAATAATTCGACTGGCTCGTCTCAAACCACAGCTGTCACTTCCGCGATGAGCAATGCCGTCCCGCTAAGCGCATTCGCTCATTTCCATCGCGCCAGCGAAGCGCTCTCCATCAACCATCAAGGACAGTTCCCGTCGGTTACGGTATCGTTCAACCTCGCGCCCAACGCCGCGTTGGGCAGCGCTATCAGCGCCATCGACAAAGTGCAGCAGGACATGCATATGCCTCCGAGCTTGCAGGCAGATTTCCAGGGCACGGCGGCCTCGTTTAAGAACTCGCTGTCAAACGAAGCGCTGTTAATTCTGGCTGCGCTGGTGACTGTGTACATCGTTCTGGGTGTGCTGTACGAAAGTTTCATCCACCCCATCACGATTCTTTCCACTCTTCCGTCCGCAGGTGTGGGCGCTTTGCTGGCGCTAATGCTGTTTGGCCAGGACCTCAGCGTAGTTGCGATTATCGGCATTATTTTGCTGATCGGAATCGTGAAGAAAAACGGAATCATGATGGTGGATTTCGCCCTCGAGGGAGAGCGCGAGCACGGCAAGAACTCGACCGACGCGATCTATGAAGCGAGCCTGCTGCGTTTTCGCCCAATCATGATGACCACCATGGCCGCCTTGCTTGGCGGCCTTCCGTTGGCTCTCGGAACCGGCATCGGCTCGGAAATTCGCCGCCCGCTGGGCATTGCCATGGTTGGCGGACTCATCTTGAGCCAGGCCCTCACCCTATACACCACGCCGGTGATTTACATCTTCTTCGACACTTTGGGTCAGAGATTTTCCCGCTGGCGTGGAGCGGAAAAGCCACGCACTGTCGCGGAACCGGAAGCGCAAGCATGAACCCGTCAGAACCATTTATCCGCCGACCGGTGGCAACTACGTTGCTGACCATTAGCAATTGCCATCGCCGGCGCGATTGCATTTTTGGTGCTGCCAGTTTCTCCTTTGCCGCAGGTTGATTTTCCTACCATCTCCGTATCCGGCTCTTTGCCGGGAGCCAGCGCCCAGATTATGGCGTCTTCGGTCGCCACTCCGCTCGAGCGGCAGTTCGGCCACATCGCCGGTGTTTCGGAGATGACTTCGGCGAGTTCCCTCGGCAGCACATCAATCACGATACAGTTCGACCTAAGCCGCAATATTGACGGAGCGGCGCGCGACGTCGAAGCAGCAATCGCTGCAGCCCGCACCTATTTGCCGGCAAATCTGCCTGCTAATCCAACCTACCGAAAAGTGAATCCCGCCGACTGCTCCGATCATGATTCTCGGCCTGACCTCGAGCAAATTCGATCGCGGCAAACTGTACGACGAAGCTTCCACGGTGATGGAGCAGAAACTATCGCAGATAAACGGAGTGGGGCAGGTTGCGGTGGGCGGCAGTTCCCTGCCGTCGGTACGGGTTGATGTCAATCCAACCCAGTTAAACAATAACGGCCTGACGCTCGCCAACGTGCAATCTGTGCTGAGCACGCAGAATGCAGACCTTGCCAAAGGCCAGTGGTCTGACGGCGTGGTATCAGCCGATATCATTGCCAATGATCAGATTTCAAAAGCAGACGAATACAAACCGCTGATTATCGGTTATCACAACGGCGCAGCGGTCCGACTCTCGGATGTGGCGAACGTCACCGATGACGTTCAGAATGTCCGTTCAGGCGGTTATTTGAACGGCATTCCTTCGGTCACAGTAATTATCTTCCGCCAACCCGGCGCCAACATCATTCAGACCGTCAACAATATTCGCACCCAGTTGCCATTTCTGAAAGCTTCGATTCCTGCCGGCATCGACACCACCATTGTTCTCGATCGTACGACTACCATCCGCGCCTCGGTTACCGACGTGGAACGCACGTTGCTGATTTCGGTCGCACTGGTCGTGGTCGTGGTTTTTCTTTTTCTGCGCAACGGGCGGGCGACCTTAATTCCCAGCGTTGCGGTTCCGGTGTCGCTGATCGGGACTTTCGCCGTGATGTACCTGCTCGGCTACAGCCTCGATAACCTCTCGCTGATGGCGCTTACTATTTCCACGGGATTCGTCGTCGATGACGCCATCGTTGTCATGGAAAACGTCGCTCGTCATTTAGAACAGGGGATGCAACCCTTCGCGGCTGCACTAAAGGGCGCACAAGAGATCGGATTCACGGTTTTTTCCATCAGTGTTTCGCTGATTGCGGTTTTCATTCCAATTCTAATGATGGGCGGCATCGTCGGCCGTCTTTTCCGTGAGTTCGCCATTACTTTGTCTACCGCAATTGCGGTCTCGATGGTAATCTCACTGACCACTACGCCTGCGATGTGCGCGCACCTGCTCAAAGCGGAGGCGCACGAAAAGCATGGCAGGCTTTATCAAGCGAGCGACAAATTCTTCGCGTGGATGCTCGAAACCTATCGTCGCACTTTGCTGTGGTCACTCGACAATTCGGGGCTAATGCTCGTGGTCCTGCTGTTAACCATCGCCTTGAATGTCGCGCTCATCATCAAAATTCCCAAAGGTTTTTTTCCGCAGCAGGATACGGGAGCGATCACCGGAGGCGTGCAGGGTCCGCAGGATGCTTCGTTCCCCGTCATGGACAATTCAGTCCGGCAATTGGTCGGGGTGATTAAGAGCGATCCAGCCGTTGCCAACGTAACCGCCTACACTGGCGGCAACGGCGCGACCAACGGCGGATTCATTTATATCGCACTGAAACCGCTCAACGAGCGCAAGGTCAGCGCTGCGGAAATCATCAACCGGCTGCGCCCAAAATTAAATCGGTTGCCAGTAGCATCAGCGTTTTTGCAGGCTGCGCAGGATCTCCGTATAGGAGGCCGGTCGAGCAGTGCGCTTTATCAATACACCATCCAGAGCGACAACGTTCTGGACCTTTCGAAATGGGGGCCCATCCTTTTAAACGAGATGAAGAAGCTGCCTGGCCTTCAGGATGTGAACTCCGATCAGCAGAATGGCGGCCGTGAAGAGTTGTTGACCTATGACCGTGTAACCGCCGCCAAACTGGGGCTGACGGCGCAGACGCTCGATTCCTCGCTTTACCAGGCCTTCGGCCAATCGGAAGTCTCGATTATCTATACGCAACTGAACCAATACTACGTCGTTCTCGAAGTCGCCCCGCAATACTGGCAGAGCCCGGAGGGCCTGAAATATATCTACGAACGCAGCGCGAACGGCGGCGTGATCCCATTGAGCACAGTGGCCAGCGCTCAGTCGGCCACCACGCCTCTGTCCGTAAATCACACCGGGCTGTTTCCGTCAGTGACCGTATCTTTTAACCTGGCGTCCAGCGTTTCCTTGAGCGATGCCACGCAACGCATCGCACTAATGCAGCAGAGACTGGGCACCCCCTCGACCATCCGCGGCTTCTTTGCCGGCACGCTGGAGGCCTACCAGCAGTCGTTGAGCACGGAACCGGTGCTGGTCGCGACCGCACTGCTGGCGGTTTACATCGTCCTCGGTATTCTTTATGAAAGCTTGGTGCACCCACTGACAATCATTTCGACGCTGCCCTCGGCCAGCGTCGGCGCGATGCTGGCGCTAATGCTTTTCAAGATCGACTTGAACGTGATCTCAATCATCGGAATCGTGTTGCTGATCGGCATCGTCAAGAAAAACGCGATCATGATGATCGACTTCGCCTTGGTCGCCGAACGGGAAGAAGGCAAGAGCACGGCGGACTCGATTTTCGAAGCCTGCATGCTCCGCTTCCGCCCAATCCTGATGACGACCATGGCCGCACTTTTCGGAGCGTTGCCGCTAGCCTTCGGCACCGGCACTGGTTCCGAGCTGCGCCGGCCACTAGGCATCACAATCGTGGGCGGCTTGATCGTGAGTCAGATGCTCACGCTCTATACCACCCCCGTCGTATACCTGTTCCTCGACCGGCTGCGTTTGCGAATGCTGGGCAAGTCGCGTGACACGCTTACATCCCCAGCGACGGAGGCCAGCTAAGGGGAACAGCCAGATAGGCAGAAACGTATGACGATTTTCAAACAAAAACCCGCGCGCCACGCTATTTGGTTGTGTGCTGCGCTCTCCCTAATTTTATCGGCCTGCGTGGTTGGGCCGAAATACCACCAACCTCCGCCCGCGCAGCCGCCGGCCGCGGTCTATAAGGAATCACCGACTCAGTTCCAGGGAAATCAAGGTTGGACCGTCGCGGTCCCGGCGGACGCGAAGCTGCGCGGCAAATGGTGGGAAATCTTCAACGATCCTGAACTGAACGCCCTCGAAGAGCAACTGAACATAGACAATCAGACCATCAAACAGTATTACGAGAACTTCATGGAGGCTCGTGCAATTGTGCGCGAGGCCCGCGCCCAGTATTTTCCAACTTTGTCGGTCGGGCCATCGTTCAACCGGTCGCGAACGTCATCGACTCTAGGCACGATCCCCGTTGGTACTAGCGCTACGGGAACCCCGATCCGGCAACTGCAGACCACCGTCTATTCGCTGCCTCTCGAAGCGTCCTGGGAGCCGGATCTTTGGGGGAGGATTCGAAACACTGTCCACGAATATCAGTATGCCGCCCAGGTCAGCGCGGCTGATCTCGAGAATGAACGTCTGATCGAGCAGGCAAGTTTGGCGGAGTACTTTTTCGAAATCAGAGGTCAGGACGAGCTGCAGAGAATTTACGACGAAACCGTGGTGGCCGATCAAAAAGAACTCGAACTGGCACGCGCGCAATACGAAACCGGCATCGCCGACCAGATTTCCGTAGTGGAAGCTGAAACCGCCCTGCAGAGCGCGGAGTCAGGCGCAACTAATGTTGCAGTCGCACGAGCGCAATACGAACACGCAATTGCCACGCTGGTGGGCCGAACCGCCTCTGGCTTTTCTATTCCCGTGAAGCCCATGACGACTGCGCCCCCGCCGATTCCGGTGGGCGTACCATCAGAACTTGCTCGAGCGCCGTCCTGACATCGCCGCCGCCGAGCGAACTATGGCCCAGGCGAATGCAGCCATCGGCATAGCCTATGCGGCCTATTTTCCGAATCTAACTTTAAGCGCGTCGGGCGGATTCGAAAGCTCGGTCTTCACTAAATGGTTGTCCTGGCCGAGCCGTTTCTGGTCCGTTGGCACATCGCTCTCGGAAACCATTTTCGATGCCGGTCTGCGTCGCGCCACTGTACAACAATATGTCGCGACCTACAACGCGGATGTTGCAGGATACCGTCAGATCGTGCTGACGGCTTTCCAGCAGGTGGAAGATGGGCTTGCGGAGGTCCGAATCATGTCCAAAGGAATTGAGGAGGAGCAGCAGGCGGTGAATTCGGCACAAACCTTCCTCAAGCTGGAAGAAGCACGGTACGAGACTGGTATTGATCCCTACGTCGATGTGCTAATCGCGCAGACCACGTTGCTTTCGGACCAACTGACTCTCAACAATCTTCAGGTGCAGGAGATGACGTCCGCGGTTGCGCTGATTGAGGCTTTGGGAGGCGGTTGGGATCGTTCGCAATTACCCAATCCGCAGCAAGTGACGCAGAAGCCAGCCAGCACGGACACGAGCATCCAGCAATAGGATTGGCGAATTTAATTTCTGTCATCCCGAGCAAAGCGAGGGATGACAAAATGAGTGAGTGATTTATCCAGCTTTGCGCTTTTCCTCAAGCACTTCATCAAGCGCGTCTGAAAGATGGTGCGCTCGCTTCAGATAGTCCGTGGCTCCGCCTTCCTGGTTCCGCTTCAGCAGCAGGTGATATTCGTCGGCAATATTTAAAGCCGCCAGCACCGCCAAGCGCACCGTATCGACCGTCTGGGTCTGCTTCGCGACCGCGCGCATCTTGGCATCCACGTATTCCGCGAGCTTCATAATGTAGTTCGCATCCGAGCCGCGAAGATTGTAAGCCTGGTCGAAGATTTCTACTCGTACGCTGCTATCGTCAGCGTTATTCAATGCGGGCTGTTTTGCGCCGTTTGCCATAACTTTCTTGCTCCCTATTCCCGCAACAAAGTGGATTGAAGCAGTACTTAGCTCGCTGCCTGCTCTTCGGTCAGCGTGTCAATCTGCTGTAACATTTTTTCCACCCGGCCGCGAATTTCTTCGCGTTCCCGCCGCAGTTGCACCATTTCGCGGCGAAGACCTTCAACCTCCTCTTCGCGCTCTTCCAGTTGCTCGCGCAAGCGCTGGGCGTCGCGCTCGGACGCAGACCGCGCCTCCCGCGCCGCTTTATACAGCTCAATCGTGCGATAAACCTTTTGTTCCAGAGTCTGGAAATCATCAGAAGGAACTTGCGCCAATACTTCTTCCGCCATTTTCACCACCATGATTGCACTTCCCCGAAAAGATTTCGAACTTCAGCGCAGTATACCGCAGAACTCCTGTGGAGATATCAGATGTGTGGAGGCCGTATTGCTGGGGTGGGGACGGTCGGAGCCCGTCCCGAGCGAAGCCGAAGGAAACCGGCCCGCCGAGCAAAGCTCGGCTCGCCTGACGCACTATCGGTCCAGCAACCTTTTCAGCCGCTTTCCCGCTTCGTCCAGGGTCGTATCCTTCTTGCAGAACGCGAATCGGACCTGCTTCGCTCCATCGCGGGGATCATTGTAGAAACTCGATCCCGGAACCGCAGCCACGCCAACGTCCTTGACCAAATGCTGCGTGAAGGCGACATCATCCGAGAATCCAAACGCGCTGATGTCAGTCATAACGTAATACGCGCCGCGTGGACGAAAGCAGCGAAATCCCGCTTGCGCGAGAGCCGGCATTAAGCGGTCGCGCCTGCTTTTGTATCCGTTGGCCAGATTTTCATAATAAGCTGGAGGCAGAGCCAAAGCCGCCGCACCCGCTTCCTGCATAGGGGCAGGAGCGCCGACTGTGAGAAAATCGTGAACCTTACGAATCGCGTTCGTAATGGCAGGCGGCGCAACTGCCCATCCGACGCGCCATCCCGTCACGCTGTAACTTTTCGACAAACCGTTGATGGTGACCGTACGCTCGCTCATCCCTTCGAGCGCGGCCATCGAAATGTGCCTGGCGCCATCGTAAAGAATGTGTTCGTAAATCTCATCCGTGATGGCCAGAACGTTGAACTCGACGCAGAGATCTCGAATTAGTTCGAGTTCCGCCCGCGTGAATACCTTGCCTGTGGGGTTATTCGGAGTATTAACGATGATCGCCTTTGTCTGGGGATGGAACGCCGCGCGCAGCTCGGCTTCATCGAAAGTCCACTCGCCCTCCGCCGTAGTTGGCGGACGCAACTTTACAAACACGGGCTTCGCTCCTGAAAGCACCGCGTCGGGCCCATAATTTTCGTAAAATGGTTCGAAGATCACCACTTCGTCGCCCTTGTTGCACACGGCCAGCAGGGTTGAAATCATCGCTTCCGTCGAACCGCAGCACACGGTGATCTGTGTCTCAGGATTAACTGTGACGGCTTGCCATTCCTGCATCTGCCGGGCGATCGCATTTCGCAAACTCTTCGCGCCCCATGTGATTGCGTACTGATTCACATCCGCCGCAATCGCTTCTTGTGCGGCTCGCTTGATCTCGGCGGGAGCGGGAAAATCCGGGAAGCCCTGCGCCAGATTTACCGCTCCATGCAGCATGGCCTGCCGCGTCATCTCGCGAATGACAGACTCGGTAAAGTGCTCAACCTTGTCGCTGAGAAAATGCCTGGGTTGGATGACCACATCAGCCATAATCGGCTCAGACTAGCACAGGAAGAACGTAAGCGTCACTGCCCGGCGCCCGGGGAAGTCGCCCTGGCAGCGGCCTCAGTACGGGTCAGGAGTGCAGGCGGTTCCAGAGAACGCTCGGTGATCGATATTTTGCGCCAGAAAATCGAGCACGCTCGACTCATACAACGGCCGCGTCGCGCCGGAAGACGTAGTGTCGTGACTGGCGCCGGGGATCACCACCAACTGCTTGTGCGCCGTCGGCGCTTCCTGGTACATACGGCGCGTGTTCTCGGTCGGTGCCAGCCAGTCTTTATCCCCGGAGATAAAAAGAATAGGCTGCTGCACCCGCCTTACTGCGGCCAGAGCGCTGGCCATGTCGCGATCAATCCTCACCCCGGTGCGCAGACGAAACATCAAGTCGGACGACCGATCAAGCAGGGGAAGCCGCGCAAACTGCAATAAGATCCTTAATCGCAAGGGAATCGATTTCTCGTGGACCACATTTTTCAGCACATCATCGGGAGAAATGAAGGCGCTGTCGGCCACGACCGCGTCCACGTCCGCACATTGCGCGGCGGCATGCAACGCGGCCACGGCGCCGTAGGAATAGCCAAAAGCGACGATGGGCCCTCGTTCACGGCGGCTACGCACATAAGCAACGCCGCCCAGGATATCCAGTGCCTCCCGCGATCCCGGGGTGTGGTAGTTGCCGCCGCTCTCACCGTGGTTGCGCAAATCCACGTCGAGCACGTTGTACCCGTGCCATACGAGGAAGGCGGCGCGCGGCAGCATCCCGGAACGATTCATGTCGCGGCCGTGTGCCATGACGACGGTAACCGTGAGCGGCGCGGGTTGAGCTTGAGCCGCTGGCGCTGTCTCCGTTGTGCTCTCATTTGCAGCTTGCGCCGGAAGCCACCACGCTTTCAGCGCAATGCCGTCGACAGAAAAGAAGCTGACGACCTCATAGCTGAGGCCGTAATCCGCGGGTGCGTGGATCATCGGGCGGAATTCTGGATGCTCGCCAATCGCCTGGCCGGCGCCGATGTATCCGCCAATGCCCAACAGTCCTATCCCGGCGGCCAGAACGATCATGATCGGTAGGAGAATTCTGGTACGCGGCTTGCCCTCAGAGGATGGCGGTGTGGATGATGTCGAGAGAATCGTGATGGCCCCTCCTACCGACCGGAGAAGGTCGCCTTTGCTTGTCAGAAACTCCGAATGCCTACGAAGCCCGCAAAGTCCCGCCCAAGCTCTCGAGAGCTTTGACAATCTGCTCCGACCAGCGACCTACTTCATCCTCGCGCAAGGTCCGATCACTGGACTGGAATGTCGCCCGAAGCAGCAAAGAATAGTAGCCCTCCGTGACAAAACGTGTCGAGCCGCCCCGGAAAATCTCGACAGGAACAAAGCTGCGAAGCTCGCTCAAACCCAGTCCCGCAACGGCTTTCTTGATCTGCGCGAACTCAACTGCATCATCGAAGATAAAAGAGAAGTCGCGCTCCACCGCCGGATAGCGCGGCAGCGGCTCATACCGCACAGCACGCAGCCCGCGCTTGTAGAGACGATCCAAATAAACCTCGGCCACGAAAACATCCTGCTTGAGCTTGCGTGCTGCCGCAATCTCGGGATGGATCTGCCCGAATTGAGCCACGATGTCGCCATCCATCACAACTTGCGCCGAACGACCAGGATGGTAATATTCCGTCGCATCAGGCTTGAACTCGAGACTGGCGTGCTGGAATGCGGACAGCAAAGTTTCCACGTCGCCCTTCAAATCGAAAAATGTTATCGGTCTCGGCGGGCGATGCACACTTTCGAGCGATGCGTTTCCGGTCGCGCCCATGCAGATGCGTTTGAACTCCGCTGTCTTCTCGCCCGCCCACTCGAAAACATTTCCTGCCTCGAACAAGCGAACATCGTTGCTGCCCCGGTTTAAGTTGTAGGCCAGCATGTTCAGCATGCCCGGCACCATCGAAGTGCGCATCACCGAAGCTTCTTCGCTCAATGGATTTGCCAACTCGATGACCGGCACAGACGAAAATTGCTCGGCATCTTGATGCGAAATGAAAGTCAGAGAAATCGCTTCGTCATACCCCAAGGCCAACAAGGAAGTGCGTAGCTTCTTGTCTTTCGGCGCATCAGGCTGCTCGACGACCGCGCCGACATACGCCGGCAGCGTGTTGGGGAATTTGTCGTAGCCATGCAGCCGCGCGATTTCTTCAATCACGTCGATTTCGCGCTCGACATCGAGCCGCCAGCTGGGAACCAATACCGTGAATTCGGGTTCCTCCACGTGTTCCGGAATCATTTCGAATCCCAAGTGCCGTAGAGTGCGTAGGATCTCCGTAATCTCCAGCTTTTCGCCGAGAATGCGCTGCACTTCGGAAACATGCAACGCGATCGGCGCCAAATCCAACTTCCGCGCAATCACATCAACGATTCCGCCTAATTCTCCTCCCCCCGACTGCAAGATGAGTTCGGCCACGCGATCGCAAGAGGGCACCGTCGACTCATAATCCGCACCCCGTTCGAAGCGATGCGACGCGTCCGTATGCAACCCGTGCCGCCGCGACATTTTGCGAACGGTCACTGGATCCCACCACGCTGATTCAATCAGGATGTTGCGCGTCTTCTCCGTGATCATGGTGTCGAAGCCGCCCATTGTCCCCGCCAGGCCGACAGGTTTCTTGGCGTCCGCCACCACGAGATCTTCTGAAGTCAGCTTGCGTTCGACGCCATCGAGTGTCTTAAGAACTTCGCCATCGCGAGCCCGCCGCACCACGATCTTGCCGCCTTCGAGCAAATCCAGATCGAAGACATGCGTCGGCTTTCCCATTTCCCACAGGGTGTAGTTGGTCGCATCCACAGCATTGTTGATAGGCCGCTGATCTAACAACCCGAGCCGACGCGCGATCTTTGCGGGTGAAGGCTTGATGGTCACATTTCGAACAATGCGCGCAGTAAACCGCGCGCAACCTTGCTCGTCCTGAATCTCGATGGAAAGTGGAGGCCGGGCGTCCCCGCCCGGCGGGACCGGAACAGGCAACTGAGGCTCAATCGGCCTCAGCGGCAGATCGTAAATCGCAGAACATTCGCGCGCCACGCCGTAGTGATTCATCGCGTCAGGACGGTTGGTAGTGATGTCCATCTCGAAGATGGTCTCATCACCCTCGCCGCTAACCGACTCCACTGCGATCCCAGCCAGCGTCAAATCTTCCGCAAGCTGATGGTAGTTGACGTTGAGGTCAACGAAATCGCGCACCCATCGGGGAGAAATTTTCATTAGTAGCTTCTAGCTTCTAGCTCCTAGCTTCTAGCTCCTAGCTGCTAGCTCGTAAGGCCGTTTTGGCCAGAAGCTAGTAGCTAGCAGCCAGAAGCGCTCTTATGCAAACTGCTCCAGAAACCGCACGTCGCCGTTGAAGAACAACTGAATATCATCCACTCCGTATTTCAAAATCGCGATACGCTCTACGCCCATGCCGAACGCGAACCCGCTGACTTTTTTCGGATCGTAATCCACGAACCCATAAACATTTGGATCAACCATGCCGCAACCCAGCAACTCAATCCATCCGCTAGCCTTGCAGTTGCGACATGCACCGCCTTCGCGATATCCGCGGCCTCCGCAAAAAATGCAGCTGATCTGCACATCCGCGCTGGGCTCGGTGAAGGGGAAGAACGACGGATAAAACCGCGTTTTCACGCTCGATCCAAACATCTCCTTCATCGCATGATCGAGCGTTCCCTTCAGATCGGAAAACGTAATGTTCGTATCCACCGCCAACCCCTCGATCTGATGGAAGATCGGAGAATGCGTCGCGTCAGGCGCATCGTTGCGATGCACTTTGCCCGGACAAACCACGCGCACCGGCGGCTTCATCTTTTCCATGGTGCGAATCTGAACTGGCGAGGTATGTGTGCGCAACAGTAGCCGATCTCGCAACGGCTTCGATTCCTGATTCGCGATAAACAGCGTGTCCTGCGTATCGCGTGCCGGATGGTTCGGCGGAAAATTCAGCGCCTCGAAGTTGTAGTAATCGGTCTCAATTTCCGGACCTTCCTCGACCGAATACCCGAGATTACGAAACACTCCCACCATCTCATTCATGGTTTTGATAACGGGATGCTCCGCTCCAAGAGGACGGCGGATGCCGGGAAGCGTGATGTCGATGTGTTCGGCCTGCTTCGATGACGCCGAAGTGGCTCGCTGCTTATTCTCGACAGCGTCAGCGATGGTCTGCTCGACCTGCTTCTTGACTTCGTTGACGCGTTGCCCAACGTCGCGCTTTGCCTCTTTGGGCGCGGCCTTCAGCCAAAGGTCGTTAACTTGCGTGAGTATGCCGTTCTTGCGCGCCATCCAGCGATCGCGAAATACTTTTCCTTCGTTTTCGCTGGTGACTTCCTCCGCCTCTCGACGGACAGCAGCCAGCAAGCTCTCAGCAGCCTTTTCAAGAGCCGGCACCGAGAAATCCTTCAACTTGGGAACGGTATACGGCACGTTTTTCTTCATTTCGATAACCAACAGTCACGATACGAAGCCGCGAGCTGACAGAGTAGCGCCGGCATCTTGCCGGCTAGCAGGCGGCCTTGACGCCCGCCCATCGGGACGGCGACGCTACAAAATTAATGGCTGAGTGCTGGATTAAGACTACGCTGCCCCGCCGAGAGCGCCCTTCGCCTGCTCGGCGAGGCTTTTAAACGCGGCTGCGTCCCGGACTGCCAGGTCGGCGAGAATCTTGCGATCCAGTTCCACGCCAGCCTGCTTCAGGCCGTGGATGAACTGGTTGTAGCTCATCCCGTTCAGCTTCGCGGCCGCGCCGATGCGCACGATCCACAGCGAGCGGAATTGGCGCTTGCGCTGCTTGCGTCCGGAATATGCGAACTTCAGGCCGCGCTCGACGGCCTCTTTGGCCGACCGGTACAGTTTGGATTTTGTGAGGAAGTAACCGCTGGCGCGGTCTAATATTTTTTTGCGCTTGGCGCGCCGTTTGGTTCCACGTTTTACACGAGGCATTGCTGTGCTCCTTTTTTATTTCGATTTACGGCGGCTGGAGGTAGGAGACTCAAGCAGTCCTTATTACCTCTTCACACGCCGGGGGCCGAGATCCTCAGCCCGCAACGCGGGCAGGAATGCCCGCGCCACACATGCATAACTATTCTAGTACGGAATCATGCGCTTGATTTTGGGCGTGTCTGCGTCGCTGACCAATACCGAATGACCGAGTTTCTTTTTTCGCTTGTGAGATTTGGAGGTCAGTATATGGCGCAAATGTGAATGCCCGCGCTTCACTTTTCCAGTAGCAGTTTTCTTGAAGCGCTTAGCTGCGCCTTTATGTGTTTTCAACTTTGGCATAAGTCCTCAGAATTTTAAATTGCAAAAACCACTCTCGGCGTCGGAGTTTTGAAAGGGCACGGCTTCCCAGCCGTGCCTTAAATCAATTAAAACGATGTGCGGCGCGGCTGAAGCCGCGCCCTTTCAAGGCTCTTGTCGCCCATCTAGCGTTTTACCGCAACCAGTGCAACTTTAGTCGGGTCACTCAGGCCTTGGCGGCCCGATCTTGCGATGGCGGCGGCGCGGCGTGCGGCTTTTGCCCCGTTTCCTTTTTCGGCGCCAGAATCGCGTGCAGCGTATTTCCTTCCTGGCGAGGCCGGAACTCCACGATACTCTTGTCCTGAACGTCTTTAATCAGGCGTTCCAGAATCTGGCGTCCCAGGCCGGTGCGGGTCATTTCGCGTCCGCGGAAAAAAATCGTGGCCTTAACCTTGTCGCCTTCGTCGAGGAAGCGCAGCACGTGATTCTTCTTGGTCTCGTAATCGTGGTCATCCACGTTGATACGAAACTTTACTTCTTTGACCGTGATCGTCTTCTGGTGCTTTTTGGCCTCGCGTTCCTTCTTTTCCTGTTGGTAGAGAAATTTCCCGTAATCCATAATGCGGCACACGGGAGGAACTGCGGTGGGCGAAATTTCAACCAAATCCAGGTTTTTTTCGCGGGCCATTTTGAGCGCTTCGTACGGGGGCATGACGCCGATCTGTTCCCCTTCATCCCCAATCACCCGGATTTCACGCGCTCGAATACGGTCGTTCGTGCGGATAAAACGTTTATCGATACAATCCTCCGTCAGCTAAAGCGGCACTTAGATGCAAAATTATAACATGTCGTATCGGGCTATGAGTCCCGCGCTGTAATTTCAACACGATATAAATGGCTTAGCTGGCCGATCAGTTTGTCGTCCCACTTGTACATCGTCCTCCGTACCCTAGGAACCACAGAGCGCGAGGCGCAGAATATAGACACTCTCCCTTTAATCCCCATAGCGCAGCCTGCAATATTTCATGGCCGAAAACGATCCTCAAATTCGAGAAGAGCCAGTCTGCACCCTCTGGCAGCGCATGCTCGAAGGTGTGCTGGGAGCGTGCCTGCTCTTCGGCATCGCGCTTATGGCTCGCTATTACCCCGCCGCGAAAGCACCCGAACCACAACAAAAGGATGATCTGCAGCGACAAATGCAACAACTCGGAAGCAAAGTAGACCAACTTGAGCAAGAGCAGGCCATGCCTGAGCTTGTGCTGCACCGTTACCGCGATTCCATCTGTTACATTTTCGGCATATATCAGGTCGGATTCAGCGGCCACCGTCCCGAGTTTCGAGCGCGTATTTCCGGCACTGGTTTTGTGGTTTCTGACGGACTGCTCGCGACCAATCGTCATGTGGCAGAGCCTTGGTATGAAGATCCTCAATCCACTTTGTTGATTCGCAAAGGCGCGATACCGCGACTGGAGAAGCTATTAGCATTCTTCCCCGGGCTGCCTACCCCGGTAAACATCACCCCTGCGGTTGTATCCGCGCAGGGAGATTTGGCGGTTCTCCACATAGAAGACATTCAGGCTGTGCATGAGCTTCGACCGATCCCTTTAGCCGCAGACATTCCAACTCCCGGTGAACTGGTCGCCGTAGTCGGATACCCCATGGGCGTGCTGGGCATGGTAGCGAAATCGCCGCCCGCGGTCTACGATCGTCTCGCTTACCGCCGAGACGATCAGGGCGCCGCTAACGAACTGGCTGCGCTGTCGTTGATCCGGCCATCCTCAACCTGCGGACACTTGGGCGACGTCGTCGGCGACAAACTGATCTACGACGCACCCACTGCCCACGGCGGCAGCGGCGGCCCGGTTTTCAATTCGCGCGGCGAAGTAATTGGCATCAATGCCGCCTATATCGACGGCTTTTCTGGAGGTACGCTGGGAGTTTCCGTGCGCGCTCTGAAGCCGCTGGTCGCCGCGGCGAAGACAGCCATAACTAAGACAGATGCACATGGGCTGACGAATTCTCCGGCACTGGAAGTCAGCGAAACGCGCCCCTAAATGGCATTGATTTCTTCCGCAAACTATACTGCGCTGAGTTGAGGCTACATTCGAAAGCGCAAATTCTACATCAGACTGGGCACAGTCTCCTTCTAAGCCCTTGATTCAATGCGTTTACAAGATGGCACCCTCCTTGCGAATTCAACTAAAGCATCCCGTCAGGATGGTCCATGAAGAGATCGCGTCAAGCGGGCCAACGAGTCAGCCTCTGCGCCATAATGGCTGCAACTCTATTCCTGTCGGCGTGTTCCCGGCAACTTGGCGCCTCCGGAATTGCTGAGGATAACAAGAATAGGCAACTCCCTTTCGATCGCGTTTCGGACGCTGGCGGCATTTCTCCCACGGATGGATTTGAAGGCGATGAAATCCCCACTGGAACCCAACTTGATATTCGTTTACAGTTGCCACTCTCCAGCGCAAGCGCTCGAGTAGGGGAATCTTTTTCCGCCGTACTCGATGCGCCGGTGATTGTCGCCGAAAAAACGGTCGTGCCTCGGGGCGCGCTGGTTACTGGCAGCGTGATGGCGACGAAGGCATCCGAGCTGCATGATCCCGGCTACCTGCGCCTGACGCTGATCTCGATGGTCGTGAATGGAAAAACTATCCCTCTGCGGACATCCAGCATTTTTGCCAAAGGCGGATCATATGCAAGCTCGCCCACAATAAATGGCTCTACATTGAATTCCAGCCAGTCTTCATTCAGGCCTGCCAAAGACGATGTGCAGTTTTCCACAGGCCACCGTCTTTGCTTCCGCATCGTGCAGCCTTTTCATCCCCAAAGCTGAACTGTTAGTAAAGGACACTTCCGCGTTGCACGCCTACGAGTTCCCGGCCACTTCTTTCTCCCATTTTGGATTCGCTTAGAATCTGCCTCTCTTTGTTCAACCATCACAGCGTTCCTCGCCCTGATCAACCTAGACTTCCCAAATGGGGAGCACACACCTGGTGGGTGCAATCCGGCACTTTAACGTAAGGAAATGAGGGTTATGAGCGCGATCGCACAACTGGAAGTAAGAGCCGAAGAGACGGCAGAAACTTCGCAGACTGAACAACAGATACGAGATGCTCACAAAATGGAAGCCATTGGTCGCCTGGTCGGAGGGGTCGCCCATGACTTCAATAACCTGCTGACCGGGATGGTGCTTTGCAGTGAACTGATTTTGGCGGGCTTGGAACCTAACAGCCGGCTGCGTCGCTTTGCCGAGGAGATCCGCAAAGCAGGAGAACAGGGTGCCGGACTCATCCACCAGTTGATGGCGGTGGCACGGCAACGCGCGGTCGAGCCTTGTCTGCTGTCCCTAAACGATCTTGTATCCGAGATCGGCACTCTGTTAACCCGATTGATTGGCGAGGATATCGAACTGATTCCCGAACTCGCGGATGATCTCGGTGTGGTACGGATGGATCCCGCCCAGGTTCAGCAGATCGTCCTTAATCTGGTATTGAATGCACGCGACGCCATGCCGACGGGCGGCCGCATCACCGTACGTACCAGTAATTGTGACGGTCCGAAACTCAGATCCCAAGCTCATAACCAGTTTTGCGACTCCTGGGTCGCCCTCAGAGTCAGTGATACTGGTTGTGGCATTGAACCCGAAACTCGCGCCCGGCTTTTCGAACCTTTTTTTACTACCAAGAAACCTGGTGTAGGAAATGGTTTGGGACTGGCGACCGTTCATCGCATTGTGACCCACGAAGGCGGAGCCATTGAAGTCGAAAGCGAACCCGGAAGAGGCACGCAGGTAATTGTGTATCTTCCCCGCGTGGGAGTCGGATGCAAACCCTCCAAAGTTGCCGACAGTCCTGACAACTCCAACCCGCTCCCGGATCACAAGCTCCGTAGGCCCAGAAAAGGCAAGACCATAAAGGGGAAATCTGTATGACAACCGCTGTTGCCCATGCCTTTAATCCGCCACAGCTTGAGGCGGCAAATTTACTGAATTTGGTAATCGTCGACGACGAGCGGGCGATTCGCGATGTTTGCCGGGAAGTGGCGCAGTCGCTCGGTTTTAACACCATGGTCGCCGAATCGGCCGAACATACCTACCGCCTCCTCGATTCGCAGCCGATCGATGTGGTTCTGCTCGATCTGAAATTGCCCGGCGCTGGCGGACTGGAGGCGTTACACAAGATCAAGCAGCGACGGCCCGATGCCGAGATCGTCGTGGTTACTGGCTACGCCACGGTGCAGTCGGCAGTACAAGCCATGAAAAATGGTGCCTATGATTACGTAACGAAGCCGTTCACCATCGACGAATTGAAGCTTCTGTTGGAGCGGGTGGCTGCTCACTTACGCCTGAAAACGGAAAATCGGATGTTGCGCGAAAAAATCAAATCAAAACTCGGCTTCGGAAGCATTGTCGGGCACGCCCCGGAAATGGAGAAGCTCTACCGCATGATCGCGAAGGCGGCGGTAAGCAGCCATCCCGTGTTGATCCTGGGCGAAAGCGGCACCGGCAAAGAAATGGTAGCGCGATCCATTCACTTTTCTGGCCCATTCCGCGACAAGCCGTTCATCCCGGTGGATTGTGGGTCCTTGGTTCCCACTTTGATCGAAAGCGAATTGTTCGGCTACGTGAAAGGCGCTTTCACCGGAGCCGTGCAGACGAAAGAAGGATTGCTGGCCATGGCTGAGGGCGGCACGGTGTTTCTCGATGAGATCGGCGAACTCCCGGTCGATCTGCAGGCCAAGCTATTGCGCGCCATCCAGGAAAAAGAGATTCGCCAGGTAGGCAGCACCAAACGCACGACTATCAACGTGCGCATCCTGGCCGCAACCAATCGCGACCTGGAGGTCGCGGTGGCGCAAGGCACGTTTCGGCGCGATCTGTACTTCCGCTTAAATGTGTTGAACCTGCGCATACCAGCTTTGCGCGAGCGGCGCCAGGATATTCCTGTTTTGGCGGCGTATTTTCTGGATCGAATGGCGCGGGAATTCGGACAACAACGTACCCTCAGCGACGATGCCGTCAAAGCTTTGCTTGCCTACGACTGGCCCGGCAATGTGCGGGAACTGGAAAACTGTTTGCAGCGAGCTTGCGCCATGAACAGCGGTCCAGAAATCCATGTTGCAGATTTGCCCAGTGCCGTAACTGGCAAAAACAATCATGACACTGTCGACGGGGATGGTTCTACGAAAATCATTCCCATCTCGGAGCTCGAGCGGAAGACAATACTGAACACAATCACACAGCTCAATGGCGACAAACTTCTGGCGGCACGGCTGCTTGGTATCGGCAAGACTACGCTCTATCGCAAGCTGAAAGAATACGAGATTCAAGCATAGATAAGGGACGCTTCCCTGTGCGACCCGTCATCCCTCGGCCCGCGCTTTCTCCAGCGGGCCGAGGGATCTGGCGCGGAGTACTCGACCTTCACCCAAACATCCTTGGTTCCAAACCGCACTCGCCTTCCCGCAATGAAACCTATTCCAGAAGGACAATCTGCCCAACCACCGTGTTATCAATCGCAAGCTTGTGGCAAGTGACGTGCCATTGATTAGGCATGATTCTGCTGATTACATCTCTCGCAAAAGCTCAAGAGTGTGCAGAGGCGTTGCAGGAAGTCACCGCGGAACCCGTAAAAGTAGCCGCCACGCTGCACGAAGCCCTCGCCCAATTACAAGCCCACGAATTCTCAGCCGTGGTTCTCGACCAATTACTATTGGACGCCGAGCCGGACGACGTAGAAACCATTTTCAAACACATCGGCACCGCCGTCCCCGTTTACTCAAACTTCGCTATCAGTGGAATTGAGCGAGTGTCGCGCGAATTGCGATCGGCCGTGCATCGCCGCAAGCGCGAACTACTAATTGCCAGGCAAGAGGCGGAACAAGACTTACGCAGTGAACTCAAGGGAACCATCACAGCCCTGCTTATTTCTTGTGAGATGGCTCTCGGCGTGCCAAATTTACCTCTGCTGGCCGAAACCAAAATGCGAGCCGTTGACGCGCTGGCGCGAGAGATGCGCACCAAACTCGGGGTCACGCCGTGAAGTTTTAGCAGTGCGCAATTGGTCGGCATACGCACCTGAGCAATAAATGTTTGTCATTCCGAGCGAAGCCAGGAATCTGCCGTTTCCTGACAGGGTCAAATTGCAGATCCCTGCGGACGACAAGTTGTCACCTCTTCACTTAGCAGCGAACGAATTGAAAATTTCAGCCAGGACTCCGCTCATCGCACCGCAACCGGGCCCAGCGAGCAATCGCGGTTGACATTCTGAATGTATATCCCATTATTGCCGCTGCGATCATCCTCAAAGGCTACGGCAGAAAGTCCCGACCGAACTATGTCGGACGATAAGCGTGCCTTGTTCGCAGGCAGAGAAGACACAGGAAACTGCTGGCACACGACCTTGCCCGCGCGATTGAGCCGGGTTGCTTGAATCGTGGAAGATCCGAAGCCCGCCTGATCAACCCAGTATGCGAGAGCGCCATTGCCAATCTGCACATTCTGCACGAAGATCTGCTGATCCGCTCCTAGAGGCACAACTACCAAACCGGAATCACCCCATTTGCGCGTCCCCTTGGCATCGAATTTCTGCGCATAAACACCGTTCAACACTTGATTGGAATCTTCCTCCGTCCAGAAAAGAAACACCTCCTCCGTAGCCGCTCGATAAGAGGCGGCCGGCGAAACTCTCACATTGGTCGTGTCGGTCGAGGCCGCGGAGCCGTTGTGAGGAAAAGCCTCGCTGCCATTGGCGAGGATATGCTGTGCAAAGCATTGCAGAGCCGGACTGCTTGAATACCAGGCAAATACCGCGCCCCCAGTCCCATCCGGCACAAAATACGGAAAAGCACCAAACTGAAGCGAGCCGTTGTCGAACACTTTCACATGCCCTTTTCCCCACAGAAGCTTTCCCTGTGCGGAGAGTTTGTTGGCATAGATATAACGGTTGCTGCCAAAGCCCTGCTCGCGTATCCAGGAAACAATGACGGATCCGTTATCGGCGGCATGCAGATCCGCCAACCCGTAATCGTAGCCGGATTCGCTTAGGACAACTCCCTTGCCCCACAAAGCGTGGCCGTTCGCATCCAGTTTTTGCAGTACGACATTGCTGTTGCTGGTCCAAGCCACAACCACGTTACCGTCGCTCGTCCCCGCGATTTTGGGAGCGCTGTTGGTGGCGGAGCCCTTAGTCGTCTGCACACCTAGTTTTCCCCAAAGTGCCTTTCCCGCAGGACTAATCTTGGCCGCAGTCACCTGCTGATTAGATCCTTCGCGCGTATCAAGAAATGCAAGCAAAGCGTTGCCTGCGGTGTCTGCGTCGAGCCCGTAATCCTCCGTCGAACTGTTGCTCAGGTCGGCGATCTGTATTCCGTCATGGCGAAACTGCTCCACGCCTTCGGGGTTCAGCCGCTGCAAATAGACGTCGTAGCCGACAGGCGGAGGGCTGTTCGGATCAGAATCAAACCAACTCACGTACCATCCGTTATTCGAGAGCGGCCGCACCTTGGGCTGCACCTGATCATTTCCATCCCCTTTGTCCGCGAGCGCAAGGTTCTTGGCCGGATCGGCTGACCATTGCGCCCAAGCTCCCGACACCAGAATCAGACCGAAAGCCCAAACGATTGCGTATCGAGCTGCATTCATACATTCTCCTCGTCCACATGCATCCGGGTTAAAGCCGGAGAATAACGCTACTCCGGGCGGACTAGCAGGTCAATGCCAAATCGCTTCGGATGGTTGGAATCGCCCGTCCAGCCTCGGCTATGACGGGCTTTGAAACTGACATACCACTCTGCCTTGAGATGGTCGGTCCGAAGTTCTGCTATCATTTTTTCTGCCGCATTTTTATTCGTGCAGTATGGACGACGAAATCCCCAGCATTCGTATTTCTTCGGAGGAATTCATGGATGAAGTACCCGCCATCACAGCAGGATCACGCCGCAACGAAGACATCGCTCTCGATTTAATGAAATTTGTCGCCATGACAACCGGCTACGGCCGCACCAGTTCTTCCGGCGTTGGCTTTCAGGGCTCAGGCGCGGCCTCAAAGCCCGAAGACTACGCTAATCATCTGCTAGAGCTCTACGGACGATGCCTGGACGCTGTGCAGCGAAAAAAGTAGCGTGCAGCCAGACCCGCCCAACGTGCTGGACGATGGCGTACACTTGCTAGCCATGCTTGCGAAACTGTTTGTAACCGCGTTGCTGCTAACCGGCATGCCTTTGGCCCAAACTCCGAAAGACGAACAGGCAGTCCGCCACTTGGTTGCAGATTTTGTCGACGCGTGGAACCAGCACGACGCTCACGCCTTCGCTGAAAATTTCACTGAGGATGCCGACTTCACCAACGTCCGTGGCGATTCGGCGCACGGACGAAAAGCGGTGGAGGACTTTCATGCCCCAATGTTTGCCACCAGGTTCAAGAATTCGCACCAGACGGCAGACGATATCAAAATTCGATTCCTCAACCCCGACATCGCATCTGTCGACATTCACTGGGAAATGACCGGGGCCACAGACGCTGATGGAACGCCGATCCCGATCCGCAAGGGTTTGCTCAATTGGATAGCAACGCGGCGCGGCGACCGCTGGCTAATCTTGGTAATGCACAACCAGGACCTTTCGCCGCAGAAAAAGTGAATTCCACTATCGGTTCGGACGCGCCTTAGACCTAATCAAGAAGCCGTCGGTGATTTCTTTTGCATGCAACCTACCCACCACACAATTTCATCAACACCAGGGACCATGCAAAGGATCAGTGTCAAAACCCGCAGCAAACGTGAAGTGCTCGATATCACGGACACCGTGGAGGCTCTCCTCGAAAAGAATCACGCCAAGGGAACCGGAATCTGCAATCTGTTCATCCTTCACACTACGGCGGCATTAACCACCGCCGATCTCGATCCCGGCACCGACCTCGACATGCTGGACGCGTTCGAGGCCATGATTCCCAAGCTGCGCTACCGCCATCCTCACAACCCAACCCACGTACCCGATCACATTCTGTCCTCATTGATAGGACCGTCAGTAGCACTGCCATTTGAGCATGGCAAAATCCTGCTAGGCACCTGGCAGCGCATCGTGCTGATCGAACTGGACGGCCCACGCGAGCGCGAACTGGTAGTAACGGTAACAACAGCACAGTAGGTTATTTCCCGTAGCGCCGGCATCTTGCCGGCTGTCGCGAGGGCATCCCGCCCTCGCCGGTGTGAGTGAGACGCCCAAAGCGACCGCCGAAACTGCAGCGCTACAAAAGCGAATGTCAGCGATTCTGCATCAAAGATAAGCTCGAAGAGGATCAACCATGGACGACAAACTGCTGCAGCAGGTATTCGAAGAGTTGCTTCCCTCCCTTGAGGCTCTGGACACGAAGTGCGCTGCCATTCTGCAATTCCTGAAGACTAAGGGAATCGCCACCGACGACGAACTGGCCCCGTACTTCGAACAAGCCGGAAACGCTAGCAGCGTAAGATGGCGCGCCGCACGTGTGCGAATCAACCATCTGCTCTCCACCCCCCAAGCTGAAGAGAAAGATAAAGGAAAGCAGTCCGGCGAAGCTTCTGAGAAAAGCCCCGAGCCATCCGCCAAAAAGAGCACAGGGGCGGAGGGTGAGAAACCAGAAAAAGACGAAGGCGAGCTACAGAAGACCACGAACAACGTCCAAACTGAAAGCGCCTCGAGTGGGGAGCCAAGAAAAGAAGGCCAGAAAGACGATCAATCATCCCAGCGTGAACAAAAGGACAGACAATCATCGGAACATGAAGACAAAAATGCCGCGTGAATAAAGGCCGGCCTCACGACTTTTCCTCGCAGGCACGAGGAGGCTTTTGTCGAACCACCCCGGCGCTATTTCAACAACCGCTGCTAAGGATTCGTCGGCCCCGTGCTCGGCGCTGCACCCGGTGCGGGTGACGGCGCCGTTGGCGGCGCGGGAACCAGCGGTATCGGACGGTACAGCGCGCTCTTCACTGAGTCTGGCAGTTTGTTCGCGTTCGCCGCCAGCAGGCTGACCTGCCACATCTGCGTCTGCGACAGTGATTCGCTGAAGCTGGGCATTCCGCTAAGGCGGATGCCGTTTGCCACCTTCCAATAGGTTTCGCCGGGCGGATCATCGGTTACGCCCGTGCCCTCAAGCAATTTCGGCGGTTTCGGAAACATGCCTCTGACGACCGCGGTGGGCGTGCCTCCGGCAATGCCGTGGCACACCGCGCAATTTTCCCGATAAACATTGGCGCCGCCCATTAAATTCGGTTCGTCCGCCGGAATCGGAACGGTTTTCGGCATCTCTTTTGCGATACGCGCGTGCAAGGCCGCATTCGCCAGCGTCCCCTCAAATGGCAAGGGCGCCGCGGCATGTAGCCACCGGAGCGCTTCCGGTTGCGAAATAAATGTAGACGCAAAGAGGTATCAGAATTAAACCGACAATAAAACCGATGAGAAAAAATTTCACAGGACTCTCCTGGAACTTAACTTCGCAGTATACACAGAAAGAATGTTTTCACAGTCGTTCTTTGCGGTGTAACAGGAACGCACCGATGGCGCCTCCAATGCTGCCGAAAATCGCGAACGCGACCAGCGTCATCAGCAGAGTGAAAATCATGATCAAAGTGAACCCATCTGGAGTGTTAAGCAGGTCGATGACCTGTTGAAAGCGAGGGTCGCCGCTTTGTCCGGCGTTTTGTTGGATGTAGGTCACGAAGGCATCGTGAATGTCTTTGCCGGAGCGGAAGACAGTCCAGAGCGCGAGAGTAACGCCGACAACTCCGAACCCCAAAGCCCCAGTCAGCGCGCCCAAGCGCGCTCCCATGCCGGCAGTGACATTCGTAGTGGGACATCGCCGCCGGTAAAGCACTACAGAGAGAAAACCGGCAGCAAGCATGGCGAGACCCGTAGACTTACTGACCACAGTGATCAGAGCCGCTACGATTAGCGAAAGTCCAGCCGAGGGCAAAGCTTGCGGCCACTCCAAACTGGATGGATGCGACGCAGCATAAGCGGTGTATTTCTCGATCGCCGCTTCCGGTGCAGCAGTGGCCGTTGGAAGCGGCTCGGGTCCGACAACCCGAATTTGCGGAGCGTTACAGCGGCGGCAGAATGGCGTGCCCTCTTCGACGCTCGCGCCGCACTTGTAACAAGGGCGTTCCATTGATTTTCAAGGTACAGCAGGGACGGGCGACGCGCAACAAGCGTGCCGTACCGGCGGAAACGCCATGTTCTTTTCTAGATTTCGCCTTGTTTGCCGCGCACTCGCACCCACACGATGGCGAAATCCGAACCTTTGCCTACAGGATCGACAGACACAATGCGCTGGTTGTCGTCGGTGCCAACTTTCAGTTCTACGGTGCTGCCGCTATCGTCGTTCTCGCATTTAAGGTTGCCTCCAACGACATAACCTTTCTTCCCGCCGACAAAGGGAACATCATCGTCGAACTTGACGCGCTTGCCATGGCATTGCACCACGCTTCCATATTTTTTCAGCTGATCCTGGTAGTAAGCGATGATTTTGGCGGGCGGATCGTCAGACTCGTACTCCAGGGCAACAACCTTCAATCCAAAACCGAAGGCTGACAAATTAACGTTGGCGCTTTTGTGATCGCCGTCCTTCGAGTTCGGTTTCAACTTTGCCCCGGGATACACAGGCAGCCCGGTATCTCGAGCATCAGCGTTCTCGTCGACATGAATTCCGCCTACCGGCGTGCTGATATCGACTTTACCGTTGCCGCCATCATCGTGATCTTTCACACTTACGCTGCAGCCAGGCAGCACCAGCGTGCCGAGCACTAAGGCAATCGGGAGATAAAGGTTAACGGTTGGCGGTTTGAGAATACGCATGTGGCAAACCTCCTTGCGCGTTTTCTGCCGGACGATCGAGGCCGGAGCCGCGCGGCGCAACGTTCGGAATGCTGACCGGCAAGTGTCCCCGGATTGGGATTTCACCAAACAACGCTCTCGCCGCGCTGATCTCCGAAACTGTAGCATTGGAAAATGTGCACAGATAATTTTGTACGGAGGGGAAGTCCTGCGCCAGATATGGATTTCCCATAGCGATCACCACTGTCTTGTCGGCGGCATGGTCCAACACTTTTTGCAACAGGACCTCACCTGCGTCAGAAAGGCCGACCGGATTAGGCCCGTTTCTCGTTTCAGCGACCCTCCCCGGCACCGGCACTTGATAAACTGCCGCAATCACCGTTTGCGCGTTAGTCACGGCTTTGAGTATGTCGTCTGTCATGACGCCCTCAACACGGGGATCAACATAGGTCACATCGGCGTCGGGCACACGAGAACGAATATTGCGCTCGAAGGCGCGTCCTGCCTCCGTTCGCATGTCGTCAGAAAAAATTATCGCAACCACGTTGTCGCGCACTTCTTCCACCTTCTGATACGGAAGAACCGCCCCGTGAGTTCCATAGGACTTCATAGGCAAAAGTTTGCCATTGTCCCGCACCAGAGTGACGGCATCATCGGCGATTTGCTGGCCAAGGGCGAGGTTCTCCGGCTTGCCAACCAGCGTGGAAAGAGCGTCCAGGTTAACCAATCGAGTTTTGTGCAGCGACAACGAGGCTTTGGCCTTCAATATCTTCAGAACGGACGCGTCAAGTTGCGCCTTTGAGATCTCGCCACTGCGCACGGCTTCGAGCATTGCCCGATAAGACGCATCCAGGTCAGCGGGAATCAGCAACACATCATTGCCTGCCTTGAAGGCGTCCACCGCGGCGCGCCCAATATTTGCCGCGTACTGGCGAGTAAGCGCAGCCATGTCGAGAGCGTCGGTCACGATTATTCCTTTGAACCCAAGTTGGTTCTTGAGAAGGCCAGTAACGATTGCCGGCGAGGTTGTCGCCACATGGTTGGGATCAGCGTCGAGCGCAGGAACAGAGACGTGAGCGACCATGACCGAGTCCACGCCAGCTTCGATCGCCTTCTGAAAGGGCGGAAGTTCGACGGACTTGAGTCGCCCCATGTCTCCTGTGACTTGCGCCACGCCGAGGTGGGAGTCGGTTGCGGTGTCGCCGTGCCCGGGAAAATGTTTGACGGTGGTCATCATTCCACTCGCGTGCGCTCCGCGAATGTACGCAGCAACCATCTCTCCCACCTGCTGCGGATCTTCCCCAAACGAACGGGTATTGATGATGGGATTCGCAGGATTCGAATTCACATCGGCATCGGGGAAAAAATTCCAGTGCACGCCAATGGCGCGAGCCTCCTGCGCAGTGATGCGGCCAAAGGCCTCGGCATATTCCAACTTGCCCGCCGCACCGAATGCCATAGCGTGAGGAAATTCGGTAGCTCCATGCAACCGCATGGTGACGCCGCGTTCGAAATCGGCAGAAATGAGCAGCGGCAGCTTTGAATACTGTTGCAAGCGGTTGAGCAATTCGGCAGCTTCATAAGGCTGGTTTCGGTAGAGAAACGGCTGATCCCAGCGAACCGTCAAGGTGAATCCGCCCAGGTGGTATTTGCTGATGGTGTCGCGAAGCTGCAGATATTCAGGATTCTCGATATTGAGAAATTCCGCTCGCACGAAGACGTTAAAAACCTGGCCAACTTTTTCCTCGGTGGATAGTTTGCGGAGGGTTTTCTCCGCCCACTTTTCACCTTCGTGATCGAGGCGTATCGGCCCCGGCTGCTGATATTTGTCTTTTGCCGGACAAAAAGCAATGAGGGCGCAGATAACCAGTGAAAGCGCGCCAGACTGTCGAAGCATGAGCAGACGATAGCATGGGAGCAGCTTTCTGGTCTCACTATGCATTCACTCGTTTCAATTCGCGTCTGTTATTTCGTGGGAGCGAGAATTGAATTCCGAAATCGACGATTGTCACGGAGACATGCCCCGGGTTCAGACGCTTCAATGTCGTGAACTAGAATCAAATCACCAGGCGGATGCTGGCGGTTAACTTCAGCAGGTTTCGCACAGGGGCGCGTAGCTCAAACGGATAGAGCATCGGATTTCTAATCGGTCGTGGGCACGCAGCATCCTATATATTTCAGTTACTTACGTTAGGTTTCATTGGGCCTGGTTAGACCGAATTTGGCTCTGCCACTTCATCGTCATTACCTTTCAGAATTTGTGACTACCACGGAATGCCGCAAGCGCAATACCAGGTCAGGAATCCTTCTCGTTTCAACGTCCGCGCTAAATCGTAGCGAAATTCAATCTCTCTGAAGGCACCAAACCGCGCAACGGAGCGGGGCGATGTCCAAACCGCCGGAGCGAAGTCCTCGGAGCAGGTCTTGGCTTGGCATCGTGGCAAGGTCAACGCTCATCCCCGGGATTTGTAGGTTGGAATGCAGCAGCGCGCGAGGTAGGGGCTTCGCCCTCAAAGCCCGCGGCTCAATGAACCTCCAGGATGCTGCTAGACACCTGTTGTGAAAGGTCGTGGGTCGTGTGGTTCCATAGGCGGCTGAAGAGCCCGTAACGTCGAGGTAAACCCAATACCAAGAGATCACTCCGAGTCCTCTGCGCACATTCCGCAATCGCCTTTACTTCATCCCTTCGACGAGTTCAGTGTTCAGGGCAATGCCTTGCTGACGAGCAGCTTCTTGGGCGTTCACCTGCAGCTTTCGGTAGTACTGTGAAGCCTGCCTAGGTAGCATGATGCTAGCGCCGTTTACTCCGACATCCATATACCCAGCAGCATAGGCGGGCACCTTCTCGTATACGTAGACCGTCCTCAGTTCAGCCTTCAGGCTCTTGGCAAGCTGAATGCCGACAATCAATGCACGTCCAGATTCAGGAGATCCGTCGTACGCAACTAAAATTCTCTTAAACATCTCTGTCTACCCCTTATTGCTTATTGCTGCCACCCGCCTCCCAGCGCTTGATAGAGCTGCACGAGCGCTAATCGCTCGTTGAGCTGGGCTTGCACCAGGTTCAGTTCCGCTGAGAAGTACGTTCCAGATCCGGAATTGTCTCAGACGCGGTATATACGAGTTGCTCCGCTTGACTTACGTCGAGCCCGGAAGCTGAGCCATGGCTTTGAAGTACCTGAGTTAACTGCAGCGATTGTTGACGCGATGCCAGAGTGCGCTTCGAGATTTCAAGTTCGTTGTCGAGCGCGCGAAGCTGGAAATAAGCCGCCGCTACATTAGCGACCAGCGAAGAAATCACCGCTCGCTGCCCCCACTCGGTCGCGAGCAACTGGGCGCGAGCCGCCTCAGTTTGCCGGCGGTATTTTCCCCAGAAGTCTAGATTCCAGATCACAGATAGATTCAGTTCACCGCCATTGACCTGGTAAGCGGGAAATAGTTTTGTGACCTTTGCATTTTGCTCGCTGAAGACATCCGCACCTAGGCTCGCCGAGGGGAGCGGGGGATGCCCACATGTGCCTGAGCTTCAAGAACACGGGCGGCGGCAATGCGCACATCATAATTTTGCGTAATGGCGGTGTGGATCAGTTGCGTGAGAACTGCATCCTCGTACACCTGCCACCATTGTTCGTTGCCCAACGACGAGGCTGCCGCGGCCTGTTGTGGAGCGGGCGCACGATATTCCTGCGGGACATTCACCGCAGGCCGCTTGTATTTCGGCCCCATCATGCAGCCGGCTTCCAGAACCAGCAAGGCTAGAATTCCTAAGAGCGCAGTGTTCTTCATAATTCAGTCCCCCTGACTGGGCGCCTCGGCGGGCGTGAGTGGCAGTGCTTTCCGTCGCTCAGCACCTGAGAATTTCTCAACTACGTAGAAGATCGCGGAAACAAAGAATCTGCCAATGAAGGTCTCCGCCACCATGCCGCCAATTACCGCCGTGCCCATGATCTGGCGTGCTACCGAACCTGCTCCGGAGGCTGTCCAGAGCGGCATGCAGCCGAGAATAAAGGCGAGCGCGGTCATCATGAGAGGCCGGAAGCGAAGCCTCGCCGCGGAAAGTGCCGCATCCACCAGGGACATGCCGCGTTTTTCATAGTCTTCCTTTGCAAATGCGACGATCAGAATCGAGTTTTTCGCAGCCAGGCCGATGAGCATTACCAAGCCGATCTGCGCGTACACATCGTTCTCGATTTGAACCATGTACTGCGGCAGGTAAAGACCTATAACAACGCGACGCAGCCAGAGCGCAACGAGAGCGCCGAAGACCGCGACTGGCGTGCTGAGCAGAACGCTGAAAGGCACTGTCCAGCTTTCATAGAGGGCTGCCAGAATTAGGAAAACGAACAGCAGTGAAAATCCGAAGATGACGGACGGAGGCACTCCCTGCCGCGCCTTTTGCTCCTGGTAAGACATGCCCAGGTAATCGAAACCCATTTCGCGGGGCATGGTTTGTTTGAAAACGTCTTCGAGGGCTGCCGATGCCTGATCAGAGCTATAACCCGGCGCGGCGCTAGCGTTGATCTGCGCGGACCGGTACTCGTTGTAGCGCATCGTGAACTCGGGACCGGAACGGGTTTCGAATTTTGCCAGCGCGGTGAGCGGCACCGTCTGCCCTTGTCCGTTGCGGACATAGAATTGGCCAAGATCGTTGGTCGTTGCGCGATAAGGCGCTTCCGCTTCCACATACACCTGCCAGGTGCGGCCGAAGTCGTTGTAGTAGTTGACGAACAATCCGCCCATGTACGCCTGGATTGTGTTGCAGACATCCGTCAAATTCACACCTTGCTTCAAAACCTTGTCCTTATCCACATTGATGAATTCTTCCGGCACACCCGGGATAAAGGTGGTGCTGACCAAGGCAAGTTCAGGCGCTTGCGAGCGGCCGCCATAAACCTGTTCAGGTTATCCGTAAGAAACTTGATATCTTTGCCGGCGCGATCCTCTAGGACAAATGTGACGCCGCCGGAAGTGCCGACACCCGGGATCGCGGGTGGCGAGAAACTGAAGACGGTCCCATCTGGAAGCGTCTTGAGTTCCTGGTTCAAATGCGCCTTAATGGCTTGATATTGTTCGCTCCGGCTTTGGCGCTCATCCCAGGGCCTTAGAGAGACCCAGAAGAATGCGTTGTACGAAGTTCGGACGTAGCTGAGCAGACTGAAACCTATGACGCTGGTGGTGTACTGAACTCCCGGCGTTTTGGCGAGAATGTCCTCTACCTGTGTTCCCGCCGCGCTTGTGCGCTCCATGGAAGCGGCTTTAGGAAGCTGCATGTTGATATAGAGGTAGCCTTGGTCTTCATCCGGCAGGAAGCTGGTGGGAAGATGTTTGCTGAAGAACCAAGCTGCACCGCCGGCGACCACCAGCAGTACCATCACCACACTGGCCTTGCGAATCAGATCACCGGACCAGCGGACAAAGCTGTCGGTAGAGCGCTCCCAATATGTGTTGAACCAGCCGAAGAATTTTCCCAGCGGTCCGCGAGTCTGCTTCTTGGGTTTGAGCAGCAATGCCGAGAGTGCAGGGCTCAGCGTAAGAGCGTTAAACGCTGACAGCATCACGGAGATGGCGATCGTGATGGCAAATTGCTGATACAACCTGCCAGTGATGCCAGGAATGAAAGCCGTCGGCACAAACACTGAGGCTAAAACCAGGGCGATAGGCACTCCCGTCGGCCAAAGTTAACTGCAACCACTTTCGTGAGGCGCGCGTCAGAAAGTCCACGCTCCCCGGACTGCCGCCGTCCGCCATGCGCAGGTATTCCTGTTCGCTGATGGGGAAATAAACTTTGATCGGACTTACCTGCGAAACCGCGGTAAGGACCGTTGACGGCCCCACCAGGTTGCCCACCTGCACAGTGTTGATGCCGGCGATTCCGTCGATTAACGACACGACTCGTGTGTAGCCCAAATTCAACTCAGCCTGGAAGGCCGGTAACCTTTGGGGGACAACGTTCATTGGCGGCGTTGGCAAATCATCGACCTGCGGCGACACGAAGGGCGCGGGTTTCTGTGGCACGGTGTTCGAACTGACGCCCAACGCGAACGGAACCTGGACCGAGACCACGTTGTATAGCTTCGTGGACGCCAGCACCGGCTGGAATTCGTTTTCCGGTTTGATCCTTGACCAGGCGGGAGATTTAGTCGGCACGACAGAGAACGGAGGAAGTGCCTTGCAGGGCACGGTGTTCAAGATCACCCCCAAAGGCAAAGGGAAAGTCGAGGAAAGCCTGATCCACGAATTTGCCGGCGAAGCGGATGGAGCTTATCCCGGTTCCGGTCTGACCCCGGACGCTGCGGGGGCGCTCTACGGCGTGGTCGCGCAGGGTGGCGGCCACGCCTTCACGTGCACGGAAGACTCGGGTGGGGGCTGTGGCATTGTCTACAAGCTAACGCCCAATTCCGATGGAACCTGGACGGAGACGATTCTGTATACCTTCCTCGGAGGGGCCGACGGAGCCGGGCCTGGGGACGACAGGCTCGCTCTCGACGCCAACGGTAACGTCTTTGGCTCGGCAGCGTCAGGCGGCGACTTCGACTTCGACCAAACCGGTTGCCCCGGCAACCTCCCCGGCGGATGCGGTGTTGTGTTCAAGGTGAAACCGTAACTGCGAGCGAGGTGTAACTACGGCAGTTTCGGATCGTGTGGGCTCGCTCTTCTCAAGCAGTGTATTACAAGCTTCTTCTACATCTCTCCACTAGCACGGACAGGACGTCATCAAGTCTGGTTAAGTTGACGACCTGTCCGCCTAGCCTCACGATTCACTAGTTACTAGACGCATTAACTTTACTCACGAGCGCAAGGCAACAACACAATCGTTACTATCTGTCGCGTTTACGAAACTCGACGTTCAAATGACAATCAAATGACATCCCGTCCCCATCCTGTCGCAGAGTCGCCGCGTCTAATCAACATGAAGATAAACAATTGGTAACTGAAGCTCTGTAGCAGCTTGTGGAATAAAGCGCTTACCAATGTAGTTATCAATAATGACATTCAACAAAAAAGGAGAAGTCATGAAGAAGCTATATTCAATTGCAATACTCACGTTAGTTTGCGTGTTCGGGCTAGGCATAAGTGCTCGAGCTCAAGATGATCAGGTTTTTACTAAAGTTCCATTTGATTTTGTGGCAGGCGGCAAGGTAATGCCGGCAGGAACATACACCGTAAGCCGCATTATTGGCCCACAGAGCGGATTGGTTATCCGAGGTTATGACAAAAGCGCGTTTGTACTTCCGATGGTTTTCGACGGAGTTACCTCTGACCACGCCGGTCTCGCTTTCGAGCACGTGGGAAACTCATACGTCCTTAGCAAGATTGAGACACTCGAAGGCGTTTATACGGTCGGCACGCCACGCCCGATGACCAAAGTAGCCCAGATGAAAGACAACAGTACGTTGTCTTCGTCCGGCAGTAACTAACTCGAATATCTCATGTCACTTTTATGGTGACGGTCACATCTGGCGATGAGCCTTAGCCAAGGCACCTGTGACCGTCAACATCAACTAACCCAAATTGCCCAGGGGACGGTACGCATGTCTGACGCAGCCATCTTAATGAAAATACGCCCTGCGCACTCGATTTGCCGCTCCTGGCCCACTTGGAGGAGTTGAGGAAGCGAATCATCTTCTGTAGGTTTCATATCGTGCTGGTCTTTCGCTGACCGTATTTTCGGTTTAGTGCAGCAGCCTCTTATACAATCCCTACGTCATCACGGGCTCAGTGGGGGTTTGGTATATCTGAACCCCACTGAGCCCTTCAATCTTTATTTGGAGGTCGGGTTAGTAGCGGGATTATTTGCCGCCTCTCCCTTCGTGTTCTATCAATTGTGGCTGTTTATCGCTCCGGGTCTCTATCGAAACGAAAAACGTTACGCTCTGCCCTTCTTACTCAGCACAGCCGGTTTATTTGTAGCCGGAGGGTTGTTTGGGTACAAAATGGTCTATCCGGCATCCCTGGATTTCTTGATCATGTCGTTCAGGCCATGCACCATCTTGCGCTTGCGGTCACGGACAACCGACATGTTGATGGCGAGCCGTCGTATATGATGCCGAATTCCTTGCTTCGGCGAAAGTACGATAGCGACTTTCGCGCTGTGGATGATGTTCTTGCTCGGCAAGGCACGCAATATTAGGGCAAGAGCCGCCGATGTACTTGCGATCGACGACTGCGACACGTTTGCCTTCGCCAGCAAACGTCCACGCAGCAACAGTCGAGCCCGTACCACTCCCGAGAATCACCAGATCAAATTCTTCCGGCTGCGTCTTCTTAAGTAGTAGTTGAGCGGCTGAGGTGCTTTCTGAGCGGTTCATGCGACTTTTCCTTTCTGAGCGACAGGTTCACTCTTGGCTCTCATTGATTTCACAAGGTCAGCCGCTGACGCTCCCTCGAGCGACAGTCCATAGCCGACTTCTCGGACAATACGTTCTTTCAATGGTTGAATGAAATGTACGCGCGTATTGCGGCGGGTCACTTCGGGAGCCTTCAAGTACAACTTGGCCAATTCCCGTGCTCGACTGAGCGCTTTACCGTTCGGCACAACTTCGGCAACCACTCCCCATTCGTGTGCAGTATGCGCCGGCAGCGGCTGTGGATTCAGCAGGAATGCCTCCGCTCGTCCCGCTCCAGCGCGATAACTCCAAGTGGTGAAGATTCCGTCACCGGGCGCAATGCCCGCCGCGAAATGCGCCACATCCTGGAAAGTCGCACCCTCCGCTGCCACAATTACGCTGGCAAGCAGCGCGTAGTCGGAGTGCACATGGGCGCGTCCTTCGATAGCCGCGATGACCGGCACGCGTATGTTGGCGATATTTTCCAACACCTGAACACCCTCGTCGTGAACCTGGCTCCAAACGCCGGGATCGGCGGCGTCGCCAAAAGATGGCCAATCGACATCAGTAATGAACTCCCCGCCTGCGCCCGTCAGGATCACGATCTTGTTGGCTCGGTCTTGCGCAATGCGGTAGAAGGCGTCGACAAACTCCGTGTGAGCTTGCGCGGTCATAATGAACGGCCCGCCGTTGTTGTGGAATTCGGCAACCAGCACACCGTTGTCGTCACGTGTCAGCTTTAGGTTGTGATAGGCAGTTAGGTAGTCACTTTGAAGTTGCATCGTATTCTCCTGTCCGTTTTGTGCCCCTGGCTGTGAATTGCATCTTGCTACTGGCTTGGGGCCGCAGTTAATGTCCGCAGCTGCCTGAGAGTTTCCGCAGGCTCAGGACGAATTGTGTAATCCGCGTTTACTTCGGCCGCACGAATAATCCCCTGCTTGTCGATGATATAGCGCGCCGGCATCGGCAGTCGGTATTCAGCCTCATCGTTGAATCTGTCCAGAGTGCTACCGAAGGACTTATAAAGATCGCGCAAGTAATCCGGCAACGTGAAGACAAGTCGAAACTCCTCAGCGGTCTTGAGGTGAAGATCCGTCAAGATGTCAAATGTGAGGTTCAGCTTCTTGTGCAGAGCGCGCGTATACCGTTCCAGCTCGGGAGTAATGACGATGAGTTCCGCGCCCGCCGCTCGCACCTCGGAATGAATGTCCTTTAGAGCCTCCAGCTCCATGTTGCAATAAGGTCACCAGTGTCCTCGGAAGAAGCTGACGACGAGCGGACCTTCACGGAGCAGATCGGCCGAGGCTACCTGCGCGTGATCTTGATTGAATAACGTGAAGCTGGGAGCGCGATCCCCAACTTTCAAGGCCCGCTCTTCAATTCCGGTAGCCTTGAGCTCGGCCGTGGCGCGATGCATGGTTTCGATTGCTTCGTGCGGGGCATGATAAGGCGGAGCTCCGGATTCGAACGATTCCTTGAATTCATCTAAACGCGATTGAAGACTTGCCATTCTATTTTCGGTCCTTTCCACTTGGTCGAATACGACATAGGGAATTGCAGCACTCAGGTGGCAACAACGAGACCGCCTGCGGCCCGAATGACCTCCCCGGTGATCCAAGCTGATTCGTCTGATGCCAGGAACACCGCCAGCGGTGCGATATCCGTGACGCGACCGAGCCGGCCGAGCGGCGTCTTCGCAGCCAAAACGGCGCCGGCACCACCCTCAAAGGTCCCCGCGGCTACATTGCCTTCGGTTTCTGTATGACCGGGAGCGATGGCGTTGACGCGTATCTTGCGCGGCGCCAGTTCGAGCGCCAATCCCTTCGTCAGCGTTTCGATGGCGCCTTTCGTGGAAGCGTACAGCAGGGCTCCCGGCACCGGATGCGAGCCGACGATGGAGCTGAGGTTGATGATGCTGCCACCATCGGGCCCGAACCGCTTGATCGCCTCCTGCACGGTGAGGATCACCCCGAGAACGTTGATGTTGTAGTGGAGATGAAAGCTCTCTTCGGTGATCTCCGAAAATGCGCTGAAGCGGAATACCCCGGCGTTGTTGACCAAAACGTCCAGTCTTCCGAACGCAGAATCCACTTCTTTGAATAACCGCGTGACATCTGCGGCCTTGGCCACGTCGGCCCCGACCGTGATCGCCTCGCCGCCGTTATCGGTGATCGCGTGAGCGACGCGTTCGGCGCCTTGCCGGTCGGATGAATAGTTCACTGCCACGCGCGCGCCTGCAACTCCCAAGCCCGTTGCAATGCCAGCGCCTATGCCTTTGGACGCGCCGGTCACTATTGCCACTTTATTAGACAGCCTGCTCTTATTCACCGTTGTCATGCTCTCTGTTCCGCAAATTCAGTCATGGTCACTTCGCTATTGGGTTTGTCGCAGACTAGGTGTCAGAATCGTCAGTTCGCCGACCTGCTCCCTCTTAACGGTACCCCCGAGTTGGGCATGATCCATCATCCAGACCTCGGGAATGATTTCACCAACCAGCTGTCCATGACAGAAAAGTCGCACCAGAGAACTCTCGGAAACCACAATACCAACTGTTCTGGTGACAGCGCTCATGTTGGCCGCGGCAATGTGACGGCTGCCGAGTCCCAACGGCACGTCCACTTGTGCGGCCACGGCGTCGAGATAGCGGCACGCGGAAAGGACGACTCCGTCGCGACTCACGACAAACCCGCCGTCCAGCTGCGCTAATTCCTTGATGGTTCCGCGCAGATTTTGATTGGTGATATGTCGCGAAGTCTCAGGATGTCCCAACAACGGATCCAAAATCAACGGTCTCGATCTCGCGAGCACGGCGTCCTCATCCCCCAGTGTGAATAGCGTGCCGACGCGTTTTCCCTCTCGACCCTCGCGAGCAATTTCGACTGCGAGGCCAATTAGGGACTCTAGGACATCGGGATCATATTCCGTGATTTGACAAAGAATACTCTCAAACATCCATCGCACTCCTCGCTTCTGGTAGACGCCATGGATACACAGCGCAGACGCCCTCTGTTTTGGATGAAAGACCCACAAGGAGGATTCAGACAGGAATAGCGCCGCCAATGTTCTTTCTTTAATCGAGTTGTGCAGTACTGTGGACTTTTGAACCGCGGTCAGCAATTACTCTTTATCGCGGGGAACATCATCTTCCCGCATCTGCGTTCCCAGTCGCTTCGCGTCGAATGCGATCGAGATTCCCTCGTCCGGCTGAATGCCAATTGTGATGACATTCGCCAATTACCTGTCGGGATGACGGATCTTCAAGTATTCTCTCAAGAACTCGGCAGCGTTGCTTTTTCCGTTCTCAACCCAAACGGCGTTGCTCCCAGCTAGTCGGCAATTCGGAAACTATCCAGAAACGGGTTTGGGGACATTAATGGCGATGTCCGCCTTCTCGGGACCAATCCCGCCAACTTCCTCGACGCCCGCCACGAACGGATGGTGGCTCTACAGCCGCGCAAAGCACTCGACCACTTTCGGCGGGCAATCCTGGTGAAGTCCGCTCTCGACGTATACACCGGACCCGTACCGTCTAATTCACTTTGGCACGATGATAGCGCCGTTCGTGATAAGTTGCGAATCCACTATGCCGATCTCGACCCGGCGGTTGGCAGCACGCGCCTGTTCGCCGTCGCCCGCAACGCGCGGGTCGGATTTGCCAAAACCCTTGGTGGTCAAGATTGTCGAGGAAATTCCGGTCTGCACCAGGAAGTCGCGGACAGCTTCGGCGCGACGCTGTGAGAGTTGCAAGTTGTACGCCTGTGTGCCGATGTCGTCCGTATATCCGTAGACAGTAATCGTATATCCCTTAAGCGTCATCAGGATCCCGGCGATGCGATTAAGAATGTCACGATATTCCGGTTTAATGTTTGCCTTATCAAAGTCGAAGCGAATCGACTTGCTGTCCAGCGTCATCACCAGGCCCATGGCGGTGCGATGCGTTTCGGCGATTTGCCCGAGAGCCTGTTGCAGCTCTGCAAGTTCCGCCTCTCGCTCTTGCCGATATTCCTCAGCCTGCTGTGTGGCTTGATCTGCCTTTTGCTGCTCGGCGGCGGCCTGCTGCCGCGCAAGTTGCGCCTGTGCCTCCGCGTTCGATTGATCCTGCTTCGCCAAGTCGCGCTGTTGAGCGGCTGCCTGCGCGTTCGCAGCCGCTTGCGAAGCCTGCTGAGCCAACGTCTGCGATTGCTCTTGTGCGCGCACGATCAGCCGGCTGAGACCTTCCGTCTGCTGGCTGAGCCGTGCCACCTCGCGCTCCAGGCGACGGACCGAGAATAAATAAACAAACCCAAGAACCAAGCTGAGCGCGATTGCGATCACTCCCAGAGCCAGCGCTAACTTTCCTTGAGACTTGCCAGGTGCATCCCCAAGTTCACGCTCGTCCGGCTTTAGCGCCTGGCGTGGAGAGTCCATCATGTGGCAATCTTAGCGTGGAATTCTAGATTGAGGCAAAACACTCCGTGGTCGCACGCAAGATCAGCCATGAGCTGCGTGCTGGCTTACAGAAATTCTGTGATCCAGGTCACTGTTGACAGCCACGCGGCCGAGCTCGCCTCCCCGTCCATGCGCCACTGACGAACTCAACCGGTCCGCATCGCGCGGACAAAACAGTCCGCCTTGAGGCTTTTCTGAAAAACCGAGCCGAGATCAGGACTGGTCGCGGCCAAATCGTGTCAGCCGAGGAATCAGGATCAAGACTAGGCCGTAAAACAAAAGCGATGCCACCAGCGACGCCGCGTTGCCAAAACGAAGGTCCTCGAACAGTAGTTTGAGCGTGCCAAATGCTATGGCTACATAGGCAATCCACAATAGTTCCGCGCGTTTCAAACGCGAGCCGCCGAAGCTAAGAATGAGAGCAAGGGAGCATGTCACCACGGTCCGAAAAACCGAGAGACGCGAAGCATTCAACATCCCGCTCGCCGAACCTAGCCGCACACTCAACATCACCGCTAGCGTAGCTGCCACGCCCGCCACCAGCATGCCGGGGACGATCCAAAGCAACCGCGGTTTCCATTGATCGGTTGAAGCACGCCATCCGATGGCGTAGCACAGGGCCGCGGAGACGGCGACCACCCATGCGTCTGCGTTCAGGGAAGACGGTACGGTCCCTGCCAGAGCGTTGCCCGCGAGACTCAGAACGCCAGAGAGGATCGCCGCCGCTGCCAGGTACAGCGACACGTGGATGCCGAGGCTGAGCTTGCCAGTGCGCATGTACAGGAGAGCCGCCGTCACCCCAGCCAGGCACCAGAACGGGACCTGGAGGTTCGCCGGAAAAACCAGCAAGCTTCCTCCTAGCAGAAGTGCTACGGCGTACCAGGCGCACACCCGACGATTTCGATTTTGCTCGGCCCCGGTGAACCACCACAACGCGCCCCAGTAACACACCGCCGCGACCAGCAGGAAAAAGACGCCGAGTGTCGGAGCAGAGCCGGGACTTGCGCGCAGCGTCCCAAAACTCGCAAGTACAAATGCCACAACTCCCTGCACGATTTCAAAAATCGTTAGCCGGTGGCGCAACCCAAAGCTGCGAATGCCAATGCTGCCACCGTAGATCCCAAGCAGCGCCAGGCACAACAGCGTGATCGTAGTCGCACCTATGGGACGATATTCCGCCGGCACGCCCTCGGGAGAAGTCATCACAAACACGAGCAACCACACGGCGAAATCCGCCGCGATTGCCGGGACCGCTCTCACGCTGAGCCGTTGTCCAAGGCAAACAACCACTTCGGTAACTAGGGCCACAGCCAGCAATCCAGCCGTAAATGGCACCAGTTCGTGCGTCGCGATAATGAGCGCTAAAGCTGTGGCCACCGCGGCCAGAGTCGCCACCCACGGAATCGCCTGCAGGTTTTGCCGCCATGCCAATGCCAAGGCAAGCACAACGAATGCAACCAGCACCACTGCCGTGAAGACAGGGGACAGCACCTGAAAACGCACGGTGGATTCCCACAGCAAAGGCGAAAGAATTAGCGCCGCCGTGATTGTGTAGGTCACGCTGGCAAAATGATTTGCGGCATGAGTCTTGACTGCCCAAACCAACCACGTACCCGCGTACACGATCGCGAACATCAGCACCGGCAACTTCGGAATGGACCCCGACTCGGCGATCGCACGCAGCAGATACGCACCCGCGATGCCAAGGACCGCTTTGCCGAAGACGGCTACACCGGCGGGCACGTTGGGCGCGGGGAACCCACGCCACGTCTCCGGAGCCCGCGATCGGGGCCAGGGAGAGACAACGGGAGTAGCGACTTGAATCTCGGGATGGCCTTCTAACGCGGAGACCCGGCGTTCCAGTTCCCGCACGCGTTCGCTGAGTTGATCTCTATCCGATGCGATACCGCCGAGAGCCTGTGCCATGCGATCCTCCGCATCTGCCCCAATGAGGCTGGGCTTAGCTGGTTCCGTGTGCCGGAGCGACGCCGGAACTGGGCAAGGAGGCGGACTCCGGCCAGGGAGGCAGGAGTTTCACCAGAACCCAAAGAATGATGAAAGGAAGAATCATGAGCGCGATCGCGGTCAATAACCCTTCCCGCGTAGCGAACGCCATCTTGTACGTCGTGTAGCCGAGGAAGCTCTTGGAGAAAAGCTGGCCGCCGATCACCACATTCCAGCGCATGGCAAAAATACCCATCATCGTCAAACATCCGGCCAGCCCGTAGATCCGTTTCCGAGCAATGTCATTGAACTTCAGGACCTGGGTCAGGCCTAGCAGCGCGATCGGCGTCACCGTGCCCAGCAGGATCTGGATGATCACCTGGGATATCCACAAGCGCGTGTGCACCATGAAATCCAGGCTGCGAAACGATTCATCGGCTTCGTAGATGCGCTGCAGCAGGTCGAGCATCTCCAGGCTGAAGTCGATGATGAAGGTGTAAAGCAGATAGCGCGCGATCGTGTCCAGGCAGCGCATATCGATCTGCTGCCCGCGTAGTCGCGTCGAGAGCATATAAAGCAACATCACTGCGGAGATGCCTGACACCATCGCCGAGAAGACGAAAACGATGGGCATCAGCGGCGACGACCACCAGGGGTTTGCTTTTATCGAGCCGAAAATGAAGCCAACGTATCCGTGCAGAAGAAAAGCGGAAGGAATGCCAATCAGCGTGATGAAGTACCCGAGTCTCTCATCGATGCGGAGCGAGCGTTCGCTGACATTGTTTGATCCGAGAGTGAGCACGCGGTACACGAAGCGAAGCGTGCCGCTCGTGGTCTGGGACAGCAAAACAATTTCACGCCGGTAGTCGAGCCAGATTTCCAACAGCAGCACGCCCATCAGATACCAGAGATAGACGAAGCCGAACATTGCCATGGCGGAGGAGCGGTGCGGCGTTAGATACATCTCAAGCGAGCGCTCGGGATGCCCCAGGTGCAATTGCAACGGCAGCGGAGCCACCAACAGGAAGGCGAGTGCAGTGAGCAGGGCCAGCCGATACGTCGGCTTCACCGCCTGTACCCGAAACACACGTTCGAGCGAAGCCAGAATGAACGCACCCGCCACCAGTCCCGTGATGAACGGATAAAGAACGATCAGGATGCTCCACTGGAGCTCCACTTCGTTCGGGTACATGAAGCCTTCGACGGGTATCTGCACGAGCCTCCTTAGCGCGTAGGGCTTATCGGACTGAACCATCCATGCCGTTGTAAAAAACTTTCGCTCCAGTCGCCATGTGTGGTTTCAGAACCTGAACCGTGTGCGTTCTCAAGAACTCATGAATCGGATCTTTGGGATTCTTCAAGTCGGCGAGCTGCCGCGCACCGGTAGGGCAGACCTCGCAGCACGCGGTCGTGAGTCCCTTGGTGATGCGGTGATAGCACAGCGAGCACTTCTCCGCAGTGTTGGTCTTCGGATTAATGAAGCGGCAGCCGTAAGGGCACGCCTGCACGCAATAGCGGCAGCCCAAGCAATAACTTTTATCTACCAGCACAACTCCATCCGGCGTAACAAAGGTCGCGCCCACGGGACAAACCTGGGTGCAGGGAGATTCGGCGCAGTGGTTGCAGAGCTTGGGAACGAAAAAGTTCTTGCCTCCGTCGTCGGCATGGGGTGGGAAGCCTTGTTTGCCGCCATCGGGCGATTCCACCTCGGGCCTTTCGATCTTCCAGTCGGCCACGTGGTAGCGCTCGATCCAGGTGCGGTAATAGCCTTCCGGAACGTCGTTTTCCTCGGCGCAGGCGCGCACACAACTACCGCAACCAATGCACTTCGGGATATCGATCAACATGCCCCACCAGTGCTCGGTCAGCGTGTAATTGGGCGCAGCTTCCGGAGTCCCCGCGAGCACGTACCTCCACGCCACGGCAGCCGCGGGCAACAGCACCAGCAATCGACGGCGGGTGATTTCCATTATTTCTTTCCCTCCGTTTCGATCTTTGCGGTCTCAATCTTCGGACGGTGTGGCTGGTGGCAGGTGTCGCAGGCGATCCCTCCGGAATGATCCACCGTAGCAACTTGCGGAAAGCCCTTTGGCTTGGCACTGTTGGCCTCGTGACAGCGAGCACACACGATGGCTGTGTCCAGCTTCTTCGGTTGCACCGAACCGGGATCGTCCGCATGCTTGGCCAGGGCCCCGTGGCAAGCCTCGCAAGCGACTACCACATGCTTGCCCAGCTTTTTCTGATCCACGACGTCGGTATGGCAGGCCTCGCAGGCGTCGTGCCCAGCAAATGCAACCGGCCGCGATGCGATCTCGCCAATCGCATTCCCTCGATAGTGTCCATATTGCCCAAAACTCTGAGGTACCACAGCGGTTCGCAGGAGCAAGAAGACCAGCAACGCTATGGCGATGACGGCAGCCAGCCGAATGAGGTGTTCGATGTCTTTAAACAAAATTAGCGTCCCTGCGCCAATAGTCCCGGGTGCGATCTGCGCCCGAAATTGCTCAATGTACTTCAATACCCGAGATTCTTGTCTCGAGCTATGATCAAAATCACAAGAAGCAGTGATAACCATCACTTTTGGCAGAGGACGATTCCCGGATAGGACCGATTACCACCTGATGCGGGGCCAGAAGATGACGACGTTTTGCGCTTCCGTCCACAAAGCAATAACTCCCGGGTTATCGGCAGTGCGGAAGTCATCCGGGCGTCCCCGTCTCGCGGTCCAGAAACGGGCTTAGGGGAGATCAACGGATCACTGCCAGATTTCCTCGAAGTCGACTTCGGGCTAGCGACAAAGTCCGCGATCAAGTGTCGCATCCGTTCCGCCGTGACTCAGGCAGAAGCCGCAATCGCAATCGCCACCCTCTCTCTCTCGTCTCCGAGATTCAAGCGAAAGGCGGACGGGCAAAAGCGATCTCGGCGGATCTAGGAACTCCGGACGGTGCTGCGCTGCTAGCAAAACAGGTGCGCTCAATCGCTGGCGATCGATTAGATGTGCTTGTGCTCAACGCCGGAATCAGCAAGGCGGCGCGCATCCCGGATTACACGGTAGAGGATTTTGACAATCTCTTTGCGACGAACATGAGAAGCCCATTTTTCCTCGTGCAGCAACTCCTGCCCGTCCTCGGCGAAGGCTCAAACATCATTGTGATCTCTTCGATCGGGGCACACGCCGTAGTTGGGAAGCCCGGTCTGGAAAACCCTTCGATCCTCGCTTACGCCTCGACCAAGGGAGCATTAGAGACTCTGGTCAAGAATTGGGCTGCCATTCTTGGGCCGCGAGGCGTTCGTGTAAACGCAGTCGCGCCTGGAGTAATCGACACGGATATGTCGAACTTCACCAAAACTGAAGCAGGTCGCGAGGTCACTCTCGGGATGCAGGCTCTCAAGCGAATCGGCAAACCGGAAGATGTAACAGACGCACCGGCTCACCATCGCGGGCAAACAAGTCCCAGCCCGGCCTGCGCTGCTGTTGGACGTGATTAAGAAGTGGGATCTTCGTGCGCTTTTTATTCCTGACGGGAAGCGGTCTCCGGCACACATATCATCGCTCACCTCCCGTTCCTTCCGTTCCTATCTGAACGAAGCTCAGTCGGTCGCTTGGAGGAGATCAAAGGTGATCTCCTCAAATCCGACTTTTGTGCCGGAATAATTTCTCGTTTGCTTGTTACTGGGGAAGGACCGTCAAGCCTCAAGGGCTAGCTGCTACTGATCGCCACGGACCTTCCACCAATCCAACTGTTCGAACTCGGCCATTTTTTCCGTTCCGTGTTGCGCGTACCAGTGCTGCCAGGCCGATGCGTCGGCAGGCAGCGTCAGGCCGGTGATCTCACGCAGCGCGAGGAAGGTCCAGTTGCGCATTTTGGGATTGGTTTCGGGATCGGCGGCTAACTCGATCAGTCTGGGCACCATCCGCATGCGTTGTTTGCGCATGAAGTTGCCGCAGTCGGAGACGTTGCAGCCGGCGCGATCGCGAACCGCGTCCGATGGGTCGCGCGTAAAGGAATCGAAGAGCTGATCCAGAGCTTCATCGGTGCCTAGAAAGCGCATGCCTTCGACGGCCCACTGACGCACCTGAGGGTTGTCATCATTTTTGGCGTAGCCCACCAGGATGGGATAAATGCGGTCGTAGTCCACGCCGCGCCCGGCCAGCATTCCCAGGTGGTAGACGCTGTAAGGGCGATGCTCGGGGTCGGCTTGTGCCAGAGTGATGAGCTGGTCGGCCGAGCTCTTGGTTTTGGGCAATCCGTCGAGTGCGAGGTTGAGATCGGCGTTGGCGTAGCGGACACGCAGGTCGGTCGAGTAGCGGGAGCGCTCTTCCAATTCATTCATGTTCGCGGTGCGGGTAAGGTTGCGATAGGTACCGATATTCTCCTCGAACCAATCGAGTGCGCGGGGATCGTGCTGAATCGCCCGCTCCAGCAATTCTTCTGCCTGCTCCTGTTCGGGGAGCGCTTGCAGACGCTGCACATCCGTGTCTGTAAGCGGCGAGTAGGCTGCCTGGCGCAGGTGACGATTCGCCGGTACGGTGATCTTGGAGGTGCGGTTGATTTGGCGGTGGCGCGTAGAAAAGATGCGATAGCCGATAAAGCCCATCCAGGCGAAAAAGAACGCCAGCGCTATCGCGGTTGCGACAGGACTAGTGCGGCGAAACGCTGAAGACGGTCCTAATGGCGCGCGTCCGCGCTGCGGAGGCGCAGCGGACGTGCCGAGACCAGCTTGCACGGCGACGTGAGTGTCGAGCTTCAGGCCGGAAAGTTTCTCCAGTTGAGCCGCGACCCAACGTGCTTCTTGACGGTTATCGATCGCGTCGGCGAGCGTTAGCTTCCTTCCATCCTTGGTGTACAAATAAAGGTAGTAAGAAGCGCGCGCGTTTCTTTGTTGTGCGATCGTCACCGTCGAAATCTGGGCAATGTCGGCGAAAGCAACTTCCCGGGTCGTTCCGAGTCCCAGCATGGTCCTCCGGAATCTGATCTTGCCGTTGCCCACCTCAATGCGACACGAGCCTGTCGCCGCTTTAATCAACCCGTAAATCAGAAAAAGGTCAAAGAACCCGAACACCGGGCCGAAGATCCATGGAGCGTGCTGGTCCTTTATGAGGAAATAAACGATTCCCGTCCAAACGGCGGTGACAACGAGCAGAAGCAAGACCTGGCCCGGACTGCGAAAAGGCGGGAAGTAGAATTCTGTGCCGCCGTTCGTGCCGACAGAAACGACAACTTTTGGGTTCGGTGGCGCGGGGACGTCGGAGGCATCAGACTCGAAGCCAGGGGCTGCGATTCCGTCCAGCGCAGGCGTAGAGGAAACCGTCGATACAAAGGTTGAGGTTGGCGATGACGTCAGACGAAAAACTGGGACCTCAAAATCGTCCGAATAATTCACGCCGGGAACGTCGGCCTGGGCATGCAAGAGCCATAGGACCTTGTCGTCGGGCTGTTCGAGATACGACTCATAAGCATCGCTCGGAAGGCTGAAGTCCACTGGGATCGTGGCATCGCCCATGGGGCCGGGAGTAAGCAATGCCTGCGACACGTTCTTGTCCGCTTGCCAAAGAACGGTCTCCTGGACGGAACGATCCTTACCATTGCCGGTAGTGACTTGGCGAATGCAGCTGAGACTCAGGTCAATGCCATGCCTGGCGTCGGTGTTGAAGCGCAAGTGGATCGCGCCCTTCAGCGAGCATCCCGGAGAAAAGGGCAGCGATGCGAATTCGAAATAGGTTTGGCCGAAACGTTTCCGCCGGATGCTGGCCCTTATCGCCGCACCCGCCAGAATGACTCCAACGGCGCAGAATCCAAGCGGAACAAAGACTGCCGGATTGGAGGTGTGCCACAGTTTAGGCACGATTGCGGCCGCGACGGTGAAGGTAATGCCATTCACAAAAATCGCCGCCGTCCACAAACCGATGGTGGTGTTGCGGTTCTTGCTTTCCGCGCGACGCTCCGCCCAGTCCTGCCGCCACAGCCACGGAGATTCGGGATTGGCCTGCGCCGCCGCGGCTTGCTGCTTCAGTTTGCGTGTCCCGTAAATGGCGCCGAAGCTAATCCCACCGCCGACGAAAATGAAGATGGTCGAGACCAACACTCCCACCCAGCGATTCCCCTGGACCTGCCCGGGTGCACCGAATAAGAGAGAGCTGGCGAAAAAGAGCCCGGCGGCCGCAAAAATCAGGCCAAAAATAACGAGGAGAACTTCGCCGCCCTTGGATACCTTTGTCACAGCGGAATTATAAAGTTATTGGAGTCCCGAACTAGGACGGCAGAGGCGGACTTCATTACAAAAGTCACGTGCTTTCGATTTCGAATCGTCGGCGATAGCGCAGAAATACGGGAGCCCATCAACGCTTCTTCGTCGCTGTACATAAACGCTGGGAAGCGCCAGATCTGTACTGGGAAGCGTGCAATTGGCTTTGCTAAACAGGATACAAAGGAACGCCGGTAGAACGTGATATTTCGAAATTGAGCTCTCAATTGCCGAACTGGCTCCTGGATGACGGCCTAACCAGAATTCATTCGGAGTTTCTCGATCCCCGCCAAATCACGGGCTCACGACATCACAAACGCCAAGCTCCTCCTTTGTCAGTTTAGAAAGTCAATTGAGCAATCATTATTAAGTGACCAACCTTTTTTGTGCGTCAACGAACACATCGAGATGCAAGCCGTGCTTGTTGATATACTTTCACACGTGGTAACGGAAAATTGGGCGGGTTTTTGATGATTCGAACTTTCGCACCGAATGCGCGCGTGTTCTGCCGTGGGATTGGGTGCGAGGAAAAAGCAAAAAAGCAAATCGGGTTTCATTTGGTACGGGTACTCTGGGCTGATTGTTCACGATCTGCGACGTTCCGCGATCCGAAACCTGGTGCGTGCTGGCGTACCGGAGAAAACTGCAATGGCAATTAGTGGTCACAAAACGAGATCAGTTTTTGATCGGTACACGATTGTGTCGACCGAAGATCTCACAAGTGCCATGCATCGCGCAGAAGTTGCCGCGGCTAGAGCGCTGCCAGCGATAAGTGAAACATTAGTGAAAACTACGGCTTCTTTAACACGTAAATCATTAAGGGCGCGTAGCTCAAACGGATAGAGCATCGGATTTCTAATCCGAGGGTTGCAGGTTCGATTCCTGCCGCGCCTACCAATATATAAGGACGATTCGCTGACGGGTGGGAGGCAACACTCGCCTTGACGCTGCAGCGCTTGAGCCTTTGCCGTATGCAGTTCTCGCAACTTCCCCTTGCATCAATAGACTACCTGCCTTAGACTTAACACACGGGTCGAACGTGGCCTAAGTTATTGAAAAGTCGGGGCGTAGCGCAGCCTGGTAGCGCACCTGCCTTGGGCGCAGGGGGTCCGCGGTTCAAATCCGCGCGCCCCGACCAAACAAAATCCCACCTTTGGTTTCAGAACTTACAACTTAACTGCACAGAATCGGGCAGCGTTTTTTCTGCTCAACGGAACGTGAGAAGCAGCGTCCCGCCACTGGCTTACCCGGATGACGCCTATTTCAAAATAATCTCCTGCATCAGTTCTGAGCTGACTAGCTCGCGAATTTCCTGACGCTTTTCTGCGAGCTGTTGGGCGGGCTGTTTGCCGCCGAGGATTTTGTCGCGAACCATTTCGGCTTTCGCGGCGAGGCCGTCCATGGCTGCATGATTCTTGTATTCGATGGCCAGACAAACATCCCAATCTTCGGCACTGTGCTTGGTTTCTTTGATAAAAAATTTGTAATCCATAATTGTTCCATCGCGCTTTTCCTGCTCCAGCAGCGGCTTGCTGGATTGTTGCAGGCTGGTGAGATAGGCGTCCATTTGCGTGGGCTTAACGCGAACCAGCGAGACTCGCCACACGGGGCCTTCGGTGTAGTGTTCTTGCGCAAGCACTGCGGGGGCGAGTAACAACAGGAAAGCTGCGAGACGATAGATCGTTTTCATCCTGTGATCTCCTGAAAGTGATTTTTGGGGAACGGCGAGGAGAATCATACGCTAGCGGAAGGATTTTGTAAGTGGGAGGGTAAGATGCACTCGCGACAGCCGGCAGGATGCCGGCGCTACAAGGGGTTGCTGAGAGCTGACGGCTGAAAGCTGATAGCGGTGGTTTTATGGGGCTTCGATTAGTTCCATTTTGCCGTCGCGAGTGCGGTGCAGGATCATTACTTTGCCCTTTGGATCGCGGAAGACGAAGACGTCGCGATCGCGGAAGTGAGCTTCCTTAATCGCTTCTTCTAGCGTCATGGGACGCATGGCAACCGCTTCCTCGGAACGCACCAAATGAACTTCGGTGGTGCGAGCGACGGCGGGAAACTTGTGGACTACGACATCAACTGAAGTGGGCTCTGACAGGCCCAGCGCGACACCAATCTTTTCCTGTGAAGCCTCGCCATTCCATTTTCCGGCCACCGTACTTGGGCTCTTTGGATTTGGACTTTTGTGGTTACGTCGTTTTTTGGTGCGCCAACGCGTCTTGTATTTGACTGCCTGTTTTTCCAGGTGCTCGAGCGCTTCGTTGATTGCGGCAATCATGTCGCCCGCCTGAGCCAGACCAACCAGCGGACCGTTGCGTGGATTAATGGTGATCTCGGCTTTATGCCGGCGCTTCTCAACCGCAAGCACGACTTTAGTCTCAAATTTGTTGCCGAGAATTTTTCGGATCTTTACCAGGCCGGATTCAACTTCTTCACGAATGGCGGGAGTGACTTCGAAATGCCTGCCGGTGTATTCCACGTTCATGAGCGCCCCTCCTTGGGTTCTTGCAACTTCGGGCACAGCATAACCGGTATCATTGGGTGCCAATAAAGCCGGCAAGACGCCGGCGTTACAACTTTACTTCTTTACTCTGCGCTGGTGGGTGCTCGGGATGCGCATATCTTCCCGGTATTTTGCGACCGTGCGGCGAGTGACCTGAATGCCTTGCGACTGTAGAATGCGGGTGATCTGCTCGTCGGTTAGCGGCCTGGCGGGATCTTCTTCTTCGATGAGTTTTTTTACGCGGCGTTTCAGGATGAGCAACGACGTGTTGCCGCCCTGCGGACCGTTCACGCTCTCGCTGAAGAAGTAACGCAGTTCGAAGACGCCTTGCGGCGTGTGAGCGTATTTGCTCGAGACGGCGCGGCTGACAGTGGAAGGATGCACGCCAATTTCCTCGGCGACTTCTTTGATCATCATTGGCTTCAGTTGATCGATCCCCTTTTCGAGGAAATCCTGTTGCCGGGCGAGAATGCTGTAGCAGACTTTGACGATTGTCTGTTTGCGCTGCTCGATGTTCTTGATGAGCTGAATGGCGCTCTTGTAGCGCTCCTTGACGTAGTTGCGCGTGTCTTTGTCGTTGGTTTCCTTGGTGAGCAGACGCTTGTACGCCGGGTTGAGGCGAAGCTGCGGCACGTCTTCGTCGTTCATCACCACGAGCCACTCGTCTCCGTGCTTCACGAAGGCAACATCGGGTTCAATCAGACGTGGCTGCGTTTTGTTGTAGCGCAGGCCGGGGCGCGGATCGAGCGTGCGAATGTAATCCAGCGCTGCTTGGACTGCTTCAACGGGCCGAGCTAGGATGCGGGCAATTTCCTTGTATTGCTTATTCTGCACCGCGCGCAGGTGCTGATCGACGATGGCAATGGCGTCGTTCAGAGTTTCGCTCGTGGATTCTCCGTTACCGTTCTTGTGAAGCTCGTGTTGCTGTTGGTGATACTTCAATTGATAGAGAAGGCACTCGCGCAGATCGCGGCAAGCCACGCCGGGCGGATCGAGTTGCCTTACGACTTCGATGGCTTCATGGAGGTCGGCAAGATTGAAGCTGATTGCGAATGTGGGATGCGGCGCAGGCGCGGTTGGAGCCGGCTGCGATGCCGTGTCCAATTTCTTATTGGGTTCCAGCGGCTGCGATTCTGGCTCGGCAGAATCTGCGACCGTTGCGCTTTGCGATTCCGAGGAATCGATTCCAGGCAGAACGAACTCGGCAGCATCAGTCGAACTCGAATCTAACGAAGCGGCTTCCTGGTAATCAAGTTCTGATGACGCCAAATCGGACGAAGCGTCGTCGGGTAAAGCTTCTTCGGTTGCGCTCAGTCCAAGAGCCGCCGCTTCTTTGAAAAGGTTTTCTGCAACTGCGGCGTCAGATTCGGGCGCTGCAGGCGGTGCCACTCCGATCAATTCTTCATCGCTGGCAATCAGGTATCCGTCTTCGTTGAGATTGCCGATGATTAATTCAACGGCCTCCTGAACCTCTGGCCGCATGGAGATCGAACCCAGTTGCCATCGGAGGTGGTCGGTCAAACTGCCCGGCTTGGACAGGAAGTTCTCGAATGAGGGACGCTCGATGTCCTCCATTTCGCGGGAGCTGCGATAGCCGGGATCAAGGTAATCCTGAAAGAAAGAACCAAAATCGATCTCTTCGAATGGATCTTTTTTCTCGGCGTCGGCGGCCGCTGTCGGGCTCTCTTCGACGGGAGCGCGGTCGCGCTCTTCGCGGCGATCTACGTCATCGAGCAGGGGAACTGATTCTTCCAGTTCTTCGAGCACCGGGTTCTCGACCATCTCGGCGGTGATCATGTCTCGCAGCTCGAGCTTGTTGAGCGCGAGCACGCTGACCATCTGGACAAGACCCGGGGTCAGTATCTGTCTCTGCGAGACCTTGAGGCTTAGCTTGTGTTGCAACATCACCATAAATTCAGTCGTTGGTCCTTGGTCGTTCGTCGTCGGTTACTGATCATTAGTGGCGACTTCGCCAACGACCAAAGACGAACGACCAACGACGATTCCTCTACACCAGCGAAAAACTTTGGCCCAGGTACACCCGGCGAACCTCGGGATCGCCTCCGAGTTGCTCTGGCGTTCCTTGGCGGAAAATTCGGCCTTCATTAATTATGTAGGCGCGATCCGTGACCGATAAAGTTTCGCGCACGTTGTGATCAGTGATCAGAATGCCGATGCCGCTGGTCTTCAGATCACTGATGATTTTTTGCAGGTCGAGCACTGCGATGGGATCGATGCCGGAAAAAGGCTCGTCCAAAAGAATGAAAGTCGGGTTGATGCACAGGGCGCGGGCGATTTCCACCCGGCGCCGTTCGCCTCCCGACAAAGCGTATCCGCGGTTCTGGCGAATATGCTCCAATCCCAGTTGGTCGATCAGCTTTTCCATCTTTTCCCGACGCTCATGCCAGGAAATCGACTGGGCTTCGAGCACTGCCAGGATGTTCTCCTCGACCGTGAGCTTGCGGAAAACGGAAGCTTCTTGAGGAAGATAGCTGATGCCGTACTGCCGCGCCCGCAGGTACATGGGAACGTCAGTAATGTCGTCGTCGTCGATTAAGACTCGGCCGGTGTCAGGGGGGATGAGGCCGACGATGGCGTAGAAGGTGGTCGTCTTGCCGGCGCCGTTAGGCCCAAGCAAACCAACAACTTCCCCCTGTTCGACGCGCAAGCTGACCCCGTTTACAACTCTGCGGCTGCGATAAGATTTACCGATTTCGTCGGTGGCCAAGGTACGCATTTATCGTGCCACTCGCGTTTGGGTGACGGTGGGAGTTGAATTATTGCCTTCAACCAGCACCCTATCATCGCGCCTAAAGAAAGTCAACGAAACGCCGGTAATCTTGCCACGTTCGGCATCAAAAATGCTAGGCGGTCCGCCGGTGAGGACAAATTTGTCGTCTGCGGCGGTGTAGACGAGCAGTTCGCCGTTGGCGTGGCGCTCGGGCTGGGTGATCACAACTTGCTCGGCAGCGACGATTTTTTCCAGTTTTCCGGCTGGCGATAGAGATTGGCTTGTGGGACCACGAGCTTCGAGAAACGCGTCCATTCTTTTGGCTGTGATCGTCATGTCAGCGGACCGAGCCACGACGTCACCCTCGAAGTGGGCTTTGCGCTCAGCGTCTGCGTAGGTCAGCCGGGTAGAAGTAATGGCAACCAATACGGGCGTCGACGATTTTTCTGCTGATGTACCGGTTTGAGTCGACTTAGCCTGAACCAAGACTGTCGAGACGATTCTGGAGGCGTCGGAGCCGAGCGCAATCATGGAACGATGATCGCGATCGAATTCAATCGCCTGCGCGTCGACGACGTTTGCGTCCTGCCAGAGCCGTGCATCTCCGGTATACAAAGCGATTGCTGATGATCCATGCACGCTCATGGAACGAGCGGTGACGTGGATCGGACTTGAAGAAGACAGAAGCGCGCCGTTAGGCTGAGGCTTCAAATCGCTGTACGTAGTTTTGACGTTACCTTCCGCGAAGGCATCTCCAGTCGCGCGATTCAGTCGCATGGAGTTAGCCGTGGTCGTCATTCCGCCATCAATTACACGCGGTGATCCCGTAAGAATCAGAAGTTGATCATTTGGAGTGTAGCGGGCATGATCGCCCCAGGCTTTCCGTTCGCCATCCACATAGGCCACGTTTCCCTGCTGCACGAGCGTGTCGATACCGCTGCCAGGCTGAAAGGCTGCGTCGAGGATTCGGCTGGTGCTCACGCGATCTGGTTGGCCGGGGTTCTTACTGACGATGCGTGCATCGGGCGCGCCGTGAACCGAAGATAGCTGTCCAGAATCGTCAAAGTGAGCGTCGAATTTTGCCGCTGTGACCACGGTTTGTGATGCGGCGCCGGCGGTGGGGCGAATGACGATCTGCGCTGCGCCGGAAGTTTCGGCTCGGTCGAGATGGTTTTGCTGGTTGGCCAGGAAAAAGTCGATACCGGAGGCTGTCAGTTCGAGATCCTGTGCACTGCTAGCTGGGCTTGCCGGTGCTTGATGTTGCGATAAGACTACGTGGTCTTCGGCGTGAATTTTGGTTAGCAGATTTCTGCTCGGAGAATTTCTTTTTCGAGAAGCTTTGGTTTCGGCAAATTCTAGTACGACGCGACCAGCTTTGCCTTCCATCGGTTGCGCTTGTGACGGCTGAACTTGGTCGCTTGGAGTTTCTTCCGGCTTCGACGGGCGTGGACGCCCGTCCTCCGTCGAGCTTCGTCGCGCGACTTGGGCTCGGACGTCTCCTGAGAAAACGGCAGTTCGCAGCGTGTCGTGCTGCTCGGCCATGATCAGTTCGAGTTCGTCGGACTGCGCTTCGGCCGGCTGCGGACCCTCGGCTGTCACGATCACGTCGCCGCGCGCCAGGACGCGATTCAGCGTGTTGTCGGAACGCAGAAAAAGCGTGGCCTCATCTGAATCACATTGACGAGCGCCGCTCCGTAATTGCGGATGATCGAGCACGACCAAGTGCGGATCCTTAGTGATAGTGGCGCGAGCAGCATGTATGGTGGCTGGAGTAAGTCCGCCGAGCGTGAGATTGACCTGCGATAGCAGGGTGAGCACATTTGTCTTAGCGACATAATTCACACCCATGGCCCAGCCGCTGCCTTCCGGGAGATCAAAGTCAACTCTTTCGTTGGTATGCGCGTCTCCTGAGCTTTGGTTGAACGTGAGGCCGCTGGTCTTGAGGTGTATCGGATTTCTGCGTTCCGCGGGAGGCGACTGGTCGGGGTTCAATACGCCTTCAGGATTCGACTGCAGATCAATCAAAACTTCACCCTTGGCGATCACGTTCCCCGTCTGCTGGTCATATTCGAAATCGGCGCCGCGGATCTGATCGAAGCGGCTGGAGTCGCTTCCGTAAAGAGTGATCTGCACATCATGCAGCTCAGTGTGTCCTCCATTCTTAAATTGGACCGCTTTGCTGGCTTGAATGGTAAACAGCGTGCGTCCCTGCTGAGATTTGGAAATAGTAAAACCGCTGGCGGTTTGTTTGATTTCGAGACCGATCTTCCCCGGAATTTGTTTCAGCGCATTTTGCACGCGATGACGCGCATAGAAATACGTCCCCGCAACCACCAGCAATGCGACGACGATGGCCGCGGCAAACCAGTGCCGCAAGCGGGATAAGTTGCTGGACATCTGGACCTAGTGTACGTCAGGTTTTGGGCTTAGGGCTTTGGGGCCGTCTTTCGAGCTGGGTATTTTCTGTCGCCGAAAGGCGCTTTGGTAGCGTCCTTGTTCGATTCAGGTGACTCGAAGTAGAATGAGACAGCGAGCGGGAGTAACTCAGTGGTAGAGTGCGACCTTGCCAAGGTCGAAGTCGCGGGTTCAAATCCCGTCTCCCGCTCCAGATTTTAGGCTTTTCAAGACGCGAGTCACCTACTTAGGCTCTAGCGCCCGCTTACTACCTGCAGACCAGGATTTCCAGCAGAATTTCTTCGACTGATTTCTGCGCAACTGATTCCAAAAAGCACGAGAATTGGAATGCACACGTATGTATATGCGCGCATGCGCAGCAACAGCAGATGTAGCGGCGGAAGAAAGAGCACTACCAACGTCGCAAACGAGACAAATCGAGTTGTGGCCGGGATTGCTTGATTAGTCAGCAGGTAGTCGAGAAGCAAAACCATGGGTAAGAGCAAGATGGTCAGATCGTGGGGGCTAAGATGATAGCCGACCAGAACCGCGGCGAATACTGCGTTGGCAAGCGAGAGCCTTGTGCTGTGGATGTCTTGCCTCGCCAAGAGACTGGAACGCACGGCCAGGTACATCACGAAAGCTGAACTCAGCAGTGTCAAGTAGAAAGTAGCATGTTCGTAGCCGGGCAGCAAAAGTCCAAACAGTCCCCGCAGATTTGCTTTTTGGGCATCGTGAATTCCCGCCAATGGCAGCGTCGTGAGCTGCAGAAGGAAGCGCGGGTAGACGGTAATCACTGCCCAGCCCGAAATCCAGATTGAGACCAGCACTAAGGCAATCGTCACCGAAGCCAGTCCCCATAGCAATCTTCTGGGTTTTACCAAAAGCGAAGGGATGACTGCTGGAAAAACCAAATGGAACTTAAAGAGACCGCAGCCCATGAGGCAGCCTGCCGCAACACATCGTTTCCTTTCCAGCAGCACGACGGCTGATGTCAGCAGCAGAAGAAGCAGAAGCGAGTCCTGCCCGTGCAGAAAATCCAGCAGCACAGGAACGAAAAGTAAGAAAGCGATGACGAGAAATCTCCAACTTATGCGCCTTAGCAGGCACTTTTCAATTACCGTCGCAACTGCAATTAGCTGTAGTGCTTTGAATACAGACCATGCCGCGTAAGCCCATCGCAGCGGTAACAAGGCAAACGGCAAATAAATTAGGGTTTCAAAGGGAGGATGGATGAAATAAGTGCCGATGCGGCCGGAGTAGCGTATCAAATACTGATTCTGCACCAGCGGAAAGTACAGGTCCCTGCCCCGTCCATCGCGCACCATCCGTGCAGCGGCGTAGAAGTCGGGGAAGTCCAATCCCTTTTGCATCCTGGGAAAAATGTACGCGAAATAGATCACCACCAGCGCCAGCGCGGATAGAACAATCAGATTTTTTGCCAGCGTCCGCATGTGGCTCGGGGAGATTGTACGGCATCGACCGGCTGATCTTTACCTATGGGCCGTCCAAACAGGAGCGCTTCGGGCTGAGTTGAGAGGATCGAAGGTATCGGGAGCAGGCGATCCTGAACGTATAATCGTTGCCGTCTTCGTAATCAAAAGGAAATTTTTCGTAATGGCCACTTCAGCCATAAAAGATCATAGCCGGAAGAACTCCGCAGACTTCCTGGAGAAAGCAGCAGAAATCTGCTTGGGAGTAGTGGCGGTTTGTCTCGTGTACGCCGCTATAGCGTCGATGGCCAACGGTTTTCGACTCGCTCGACAGCCATATCAGTTCGATTATGAAGAAGGTAACGTTCTCAACGCCGCGGTGCGCATTAACGCTGGGCTCATTCCCTATGCGGCCCCTCACAGCTGGCCGGTAGTGCTGAATCCTTATGGCCCCGTTCCTTACTTTATTTCGGCCTTTCTCATCCGGTCTAGCCAACCTCAATTCTTTCGTCCCCGAATTACCAGTCTGCTCGCGGCGTTGATCGTAGCCTGCGAGATTGCGCTGCTGGTACAGGTTTTCACCGGCAGCATGCTTCTCGGCGTCACTTTCGGAGCATTTTTTCTCACTGTCCCTCTGGTACAAGAGTGGGAGCCGCTACTTCGGGTAGATATGCTGGGATTGGCATTCTCGCTAGGTGGGCTGCTCGTATTTTTCCGTTGGCCTCGCTGGCATCTCTTCGCGTGGTTTCTCTTTGCAGTCGCCTTGCTATGCAAGGTGACCTTCCTGGCCGATCCCATAGCCTGCGCCATCATTCTTACCAGGCGAAAGCAATGGCGAAAGCTAGGCCGCGGAATCCTGATGACCGCCGCGGTACTGGGCCCAGCCGTCGCCACCCTGCAATGGAGTACGCATGGCGCGTTCCTTTTTCACCAGTTTGGCACCCATGTTGACTCCTTTTCATGGACTAATTACGAGAATTACGCTGCTGGTCTTCTACGACAAACTCCTGTTTTGTTCGCCTTATGTTTAATTGGAATTCTTCGATCGCGGAGGCTATCCGAGCCATTGATTTATATTCTCGTGGTAACTCTGGGCACTCTGACAGCACTAAAACAGGGCTCAAACAGCAATCATTTTCTGGAACTTGTGGCAGCGCTTTGCGTTACAGCTGCGATTGGGATTTACGAAGTACAAAAGATGAAAAAGTTGCCCATAGCTTCGGCCGCCCTCATCGCATTATGCGGCACGATTCTTGCGGCCGAAGGCATTGCCAATCGCGCGATTTACACTTCCCAAGGCGTGGTCGACCAATGTCCGCAAGCGTACGCTTACATTCATGATCACAATCAGGTCCTCTCTGAAAATGTGGGGGCTTTAGTGTTAACCGGCAGGCCTGTACTACTCTCGAATCCTTTCGTCTATGCGCAGCTGGTGCGCAGCGGAAAATGGCCAAGTGGTCAAGTAGAGAAAATGTTGCAGGAGAGCACAGCTGATCTTGTGATAATTGGCAAGCCGTCGGTCCAGGAGCAACGCTGGTCACAACCAGCGTTGGCTGCGCTGGATGCCAACTATCACGTTACCCGACGATTCGTCTGTGCTGACGCCACGCTGGCTTACGAACCAAACTTACACCAGGTTGCTCCGGTTAAGTAAGTTGCTCTCACGGCCGGTTCAATCGACCCGGCAAATTATTACAGCCTGATTCTGGTAGGGGCATTGTAATCCTGCGACGCCCGGTTGCTGCAAGACTACCCAATTGACGCCATATTGCGCGTGCAGACGGCGAAAGTCTTGCAGCTGAAACTGCTGCCAGCCGCGTTCAGCCTGCACTTGCTTGAGCCACTCTTTGGCCATCTGAGGAAACATGCTGGTGGCGCCGCCGTCGGTTTTGTCGTCGGCTAACATACTGCGCTGGGATATGGCGCGGAAACCGTTCTCATCTTCTCCATGAATATCCATGAAGGTAGGATCCAACGCAAAAATCGCGTCAGATGGCGTGTTTAGGCGAACCCATTCGAAAGCGAGTGCCCACGGATTGCGCGGCGCGGAGCCAGGCCATTCGATGTGGGCGCTGGCGGGGAATAGCGCTCTTTGCGCGTAAAACATTCCCGCGCATAGTGGCAGAAAGAGCGCCATCCATCGCCACCAGCGATCCTTCAAAAGGAATTGTCCAAGCAAGCCTCCGGAGAATAAAACAAACAGGATGTAGAGGAGATAAAGGCTGCGCATGGGCTGCAAACGTGCCAGGCTTTCGAAACGGGCTGGGGCCGAGACAACTAACGAGGCGATCACAAAAATGATTTGGTAAAGCACCGCCGTGCGGGACAAGAATTCCAGATTTTTCATTTGTCTGGTCCGCGCAATCCGGCTGAACCACCAAAGAATCACCATAGGACCGATCACACCCAGCCACTCGTACCAGTGCCATTGCAGCGGATAAAAATAGGTGTGAGTGACGGTCACCTCGTGATAAGCAGCCGGGGGCGGATCGAATAAGCCGAGAGACAGCAGGCAAGCAACCGTTGGCTCCCAGGGCTGAAATTTTTCCACGTACAACAGAAGAATGCAAAAGGAGAAAGCAAAAACTGACATCAGCGGGTGAATTGCGGCGCTGAAAAGAAGTAATAAGAGCGCGGTGATATATTTTCGATCAAGCACCTTGGCGATCGCCAACACGCCCACGAAAGCCGTCAGGTTTCGTGGATTCAGATATTGATCCATGATGTAAAGCGCAGTTCCCGCCACTGGTAAAGTCAGAAGCGCGGCGACCAAGCCTACACCTGCATAGCAAGCGATCCTTTCACTGAAGACCCTTTGGGCAAGCTCCCAGCAGGCGTACAGCAACAGAAAAATCGAAATCAAATGCCAGAAAAATAATGCGTACAACAGTGGCAGATGGGTCAGGCGAACTGAAGCGGCGATCAAGTTCGGGAAAAAGGTGAGGTGGGCATGCGATTCGAAAAACTGGGCATTGAAAGGAAACAGCTGCGGATTCAGAATTTTCTCCACGCCCGGCACATAAATTGCGCCATCCTCCACCCGGGGATGGTAGCCGTGGACAAACAGCGCGGCTGCGGTCAGTCCGAGCAGAAAAAAAACGTTTCTTCGCTGCAATAGCACTCTCCTTACTCTTACTTAAACACTGGATCCTGCTTCCAAGTTGCTGCAATTGCGACGTGCTCTTGCAAAGTTGGGCTCACTTCGAAAAATCCGGTAAGATAAACACATGCCCCGGCTCTCCCCGATCATCGTTTGCAAGAGAGATATTGTATCGGTCCAGCGGCAACATCGCTTAGCGCGTGCCAAGTTTCGTTACATCAGCGTGGCCCAAGGTACACGCCGCGCATGAACTCCTCTGCGGGTCTGCACCTGAAAACCTATTTGTTGATTCTATTAATGGTGATCTTCGGACCATTGGGCAATGTATTGCTCGGCAAGGGGATGAAAGGTATTGGTGCCGTGAGCCTATCAACCCCCGCGGAGGCGATTGATGCTCTTTCCCGGGTGCTCGCGTCGGGCACGATCTGGCTAGGTATCGGATCACTCATTTCTTTTTTTGTCGCTTATATGCTGGTGCTGTCGTGGGCGGATTACAGTTACGTGCAGCCAGCCTCATCAGTCGCGTATGCCGTGGTTGCGTTGCTGGCACACTACATGCTGCGAGAGGTCGTGTCACCGTTACGCTGGTTGGGTGTGCTGATTATTTGCCTGGGCGTCGTTGTCGTAGGACACACGCCCCCGCGCACTACGGAGCCCAGCTAAAATGCGCGAGTTTATTTTTTATCTGCTCATCATCTGCGCCGGCACTGGCGGCGAATTGTGCGTAAGTCGCGCGATGAAGGCCGTGGGCGAGGTGAAGGATTTCCGGCCCGGTTCTCTGATCAAGGTCGCCGCGCGTGCTTTGCGAGTTCCCTGGATGTGGGTGGGACTGTCGCTAATGGGGGCTGCGTTTTTCGCCCTGCTTGCGGTGCTGTCGATAGAAAATGTGAGTTTGGTGGTTCCGGTTACGGCCCTGAGTTATGCGGCCGGCGCATTGGGAGGCAAATTCTTCCTCGGGGAACAAGTTACTCGGCGGCGCTGGACCGGTGTGCTTTTGGTTTGCGTTGGCGTTGCTCTCGTAGTTATGGGCCGCAGGTGATTTGGTGGGGCGCTGCGGGTTTTGCTTATTGCATCTTTAAAAGGCTACGATGGCTTTTCGCCACGCCAATCGCAGAGATTGTCGTGTAACACGGCTTCGAGATGTTGCCGGCTGAGTTCAAGACGGGGAGAGGTCCAAGCACTTGTGCGGAATCGTGGGTTTTACCCACAAACATTGGGCGCCTGACGCCGATCGCATCCGTAATGCGACTGCCACGCTGCTTCACCGTGGCCCCGACGAGCAAGGTGTGTTTCAGTCCAGCCTGTGCTCGCTCGGCGCCACCCGGCTCAAAATTATTGATCTTGGTTCTGGCGACCAGCCCATCCTTTCGGAAGATGGCAATGTGGCCATCGTATTCAATGGTGAAATCTACAATCACCAGGAGCTGAGAGTCGAACTCGAAGCACTCGGCCATCGCTTTTTTTCGCACTGTGACACAGAAACTGTTCTTCGTGCGTTTATCGAATGGGATACGGACTGTTTCGCACGGCTGCGAGGCATGTTCGCGATTGCGCTCTGGACGAAGACAACTAAGCGACTGGTGCTGGCACGCGATCGAATGGGAATTAAGCCGCTCTACTTTGCAAAGCGTGGAGAAGACCTGTTTTTCGGTTCAGAGCTCAAAGCAATTCTCATCCATCCTGAAATTGAACGGCGGTTGAGTCTGGACGGTCTTGATTGTTACCTGTCATTGAACTACGTGCCGTGTCCTTGGACACTGGTAGAGGGCATCGAAAAACTTCCTCCGGGAAAATGGCTGGAATGGCGCGATGGCAGGATTTCTTCGCACTCTTACTGGGAATTGCCATTCGCGCATCCCGGCGCGTGGACGCTAGAGTCTGCGCGAGAAAAACTGGACACTCTTCTGCGGCAATCCATCCGAGAACATCTGATTTCTGATGTTCCCCTAGGTATGTGGCTAAGCGGCGGCATCGATTCGTCCGCGATATTGCACTACGCGGCGACCGAATCGAGAACTCCGCTTAAGACGTTTTCCATCTCATTCCGGGGACGCAGCTTCGATGAGACAGCATACATTCGTGAGGTCGCGCAGAGATACCAAACCGAACACCAAGAACTGGATCTGAATCCGGATGTTGACCTGCGCACCGCGATCGAGGAATTCGCCTATTATTCGGACGAACCATCCGCCGATGCAGGCGCGCTTCCAGTTTGGTTCCTCTCGAAGCTTAGTAAAACCAAGACAACCGTAAGCCTGAGCGGCGAAGGCGCTGACGAGTTGTTTGGCGGCTATCTCACGCATCGAGCAAACCGCCTGGCAGCGCTCGTCCGGCGAATGCCGCGAAAGGTTTTGCAGCTCGCACTCGACGCGTTGCGGACCTGGCCGGTGTCAGATGAAAAAATTAGTTTGGAATATCAACTGAAGCGCTTTCTCGAAGGCTCACTCATGCCTCCCGATCGCGCGCATGTGTATTGGAATGGAACGTTCTCGGAAGAGCAGAAGTCGGTTCTTCTGAAATCAAAACTTCCACCGGCCCTCGAACGAATTCTGGGGGGACTGCGCCAGCGCCTTCAGGCAAACGACGATCTGTCGCCATATTTATGGTTCGATCAAAGCTATTTTCTTCCCGACGATATTCTGAACAAAGCGGATCGCATGAGCATGGCGCATTCGCTCGAAGTGCGGCCGCCGTTTCTAGATCATCGCATCGTGGAATTTGCCGCCACCTTGCCGCCCTCTCTAAAGATTCGCGGCTCGCGGCAAAAGGTTCTTCTGAAAGAGTTGATGCGCGACAAGCTGCCGTCATCTGTCCTTCAACGAAAAAAGGTCGGCTTTGACATACCAGCGCATGATTGGCTTCGCGGCTGCTTGCGCCCGCTGATGATGGAAGTTTTGACGGACGGCGCGTCCGAACACTCAGAGCTTTTCCGTAGCGAAGTAATTGAGGCGCAAATTCGCGCTCACCTGGAGAGACGAATTAATGTTGGATATCACCTATGGGGATTGATGGTGTTGTTTCTGTGGATGAAAAAATGGAGGATTCAGGTAGCGGCGTCCCAGCGCACAAGCATGTGGATGCCGGAAAAAACTGGCACCTACACGTAGTTCTTCTGCTGGTCGCAGCGGCCATTTACCTGGGTTGCATCGTTTCTCCTCCATCGCTCATGGATGACGTGGACGCCGTCCAGGCACAGATCGCCCGCAACATGCTGACCTCGCGCGACTGGGTTACCGCGCGCCTGGATGGCGTTGTGTATCTGGAAAAAGCTCCCCTGATTTATTGGACCATGGCGGTTGCGTACGCAACTCTCGGGGCGCACGATTGGGTGGCGCGGCTTCCGATTGCTCTATCGGCTATTGCGCTCTGCTGGCTGACGGCCGCTTTTGGCGCATGGGCTTTCGGTAGGCGAGCAGGATTCTACGCAGGCTTGTGCATCGCTACGTGCATTGGTCTGTTCTTGTTCACCAGAGTTCTGATCCCGGACGTCATGCTTACTTTTACCGTCGCTCTGGGCATGTGGTCATTTCTTCGCGTCTTGGATGAAGAGGAACCTCATCCGCGCTTTTGGGCTTTCGTATTGGCGGCAAACCTTGGCGTGGGATTGCTGTTGAAGAGTTTGATTGGAATCCTGTTCCCACTGGCAGCTGGTGTGATCTATCTTTGGGTTACGCACCAGCTCTTTTCCGCTCGCACCTGGCGTCGGTTGCATCTTTTCAGCGGAGTTCTGGTGATCCTACTGATTGCCGCGCCCTGGCACATTCTCGCGACCCTCCGCAATCCACCTTACTTCGCTTCCACGCTTCACAGCGGACCGGGCCAGTATCACGGTTTTCTTTGGTTCTATTTCATCAACGAACAATTGCTGCGTTTTTTGAACCTGCGCTATCCGCGAGATTACAACACCGTGCCACGACTTTACTTCTGGCTGCTGCACCTGGTGTGGCTGTTTCCGTGGAGTGTTTATTTTCCTGCGATTGCCAAGTTGTCATTCAAGCCGATTGATCGCCCTGGGCGAACTCGGCTTCTGGCGCTCTGCTGGGTTGGCTTTGTGCTGATCTTCTTCACCTTCTCAACCACGCAGGAATATTATTCGATGCCTTGCTACCCCGCGATCGCATTGCTTCTCGGTTCAGCTATGGCGACGGGAGGCGAGTGGATCCGGTGGGGCACGCGGGTTCTCGCCGTAATTGCCGCAACTGCGGGGCTGATAACATTGGCTCTATTTTTTCTCACGCGCAATCTTCCTGCTCCGGGAGACATCTCGCAGGCACTGAGTCAACATCCGGGGGCATATAAGCTGTCTTTAGGCCACATGCAGGATTTGACTCTAGCATCGTTTGCCTATCTTCGGGCTCCGCTTCTGGTGGCTGCGATTGCCTTTTGTCTGGGCGCTTTGGCAACGTGGAAGTTGAATGGTCAACGCGCGTTTCTAGCCGCCGCCCTCATGATGATCATCTTCTTTCATGCCGCCCGCATGGCGATGGCGGTTTTCGATCCGTTCATGTCTTCGCGTCCGCTGGCCGAGGCCATAGAAAGGTCGCCTGAAGGCACGCTGATCGTCGATCATCACTATTACACTTTCTCTTCCATCTTTTTCTATTTGAACCGGACGGCGCTGCTTCGCAATGGCCGCTTTTTCAATTTGGAATATGGCGCCTACGCTCCGGGTGCTCCGGACATCTTTATCGACAATTCGCAGTTCAAAGATGTCTGGCTGAAGCCGGAACGTTCCTACATCGTGGCAAAACAGAATGTGGTTCCTGAACTTCAATCACTTGTTGGTTCTGAACATCTGAGTCTGGTTGCAACAAGCGGTGGTAAAGTCGTGATGACGAACCACCCGATTGTTTCTGCATCCGAACCAGCAAAGAGAGCCTCAGTGTTTTAGAATGTTTGTTATTGTTGAACTTGGGATTTGCGTGGCCCGGGCGAGACCAGTTCAACGGTTTTCCGAAACGCAAGCCATACCAGTAAGGAACGCCAGCATCCTGGCGATAATTAATCAAAACCGCGAGGGGATCAAATGAAGGTTGCAGTGTTGGGAGGCGATGGCTACTGTGGTTGGGCGACCGCTTTGTATTTATCGAACAAGGGACATTCGGTTGCGATTGTCGACAATTTTTGCCGCCGTCAGTGGGACCACGAACTTGGCGTGCAAACCCTTACCCCAATTCGTCCGCTTTCAGACCGCCTCCGGGTTTGGCAGGAGCTCACCGGAAATGTCATCCAGTTCTTTGTCGGCGATGTAATGGAGTACGATTTTCTGTCCGCAGTAATTCAGGATTTCGAGCCGGAAGCAGTTGTTCACTTCGCTGAGCAACGCTCTGCTCCGTATTCCATGATCGACCGCAAACACGCGGTTTTCACGCAGGTAAACAACGTGGTTGGCACGCTGAATCTGCTATTCGCGTTGCGCGAATTTCAGCCCGATTGTCACCTCATAAAGCTTGGCACCATGGGCGAGTACGGCACGCCGAACATCGATATCGAAGAAGGCTACATCACCATCGAGCACAACGGGCGAAAAGACACCGTCCCTTATCCCAA
>CAVYQB010000019.1:0-135136 GCA_963770465.1 uncultured Acidobacteriota bacterium | reverse complement strand
GGCGACTGGGACCGGCCTTGTTACGGTGTTACAGGATCAGGCCGAGTTTTCCTATCGCATCAACGGTTAACTAACATAATCCACAGTTTTTCCTCTACGTAATCCGCCTGCTATATTTGCTTCTGTCCCTCCGTACCTCACAATCCCTACGGAAAGTAGTGTCCTCCTCCATGACCGATTCGGCCGATTTTAAAGATATCGTCAAGCAGCAGGCGGACATCGCTCGCGTCGTCGGCGATTACGTCAAGCTGAGACCAGCGGGAGCGCAACGCTACTCAGGACTTTGTCCATTTCACAACGAGAACACTCCCTCGTTTTCGGTTCATGCCACGCTGCAGTTTTTCCATTGCTTCGGCTGCGGCGTCTCGGGAGACGTATTCACATTTATTCAAAAGATTGAAAATGTCTCTTTCCCGGAAGCAGTCAGGGCGGTGGCGCAAAAGTTGGGAATCGCGCTCCCAAAGCTGAGCTACAACAGTCCCGCCGAAGCCGAGGAAGCTAAACTGCGCGCTGTGCTGCTCGAAGTCCACGAACGCGCCGTCAGTTTCTTTCAGGAGTGCTTGCGCCGTCCGCAGGGAGCATACGCCCGCGAATATCTGGCTGGTCGCGGCCTAAGCCATGAAGTCATCAAAGCGTTTCGTATTGGTTACGCGCCCGATTCTGGGTTTCTGCTGAAAGACCGACTTAAGGGAGAATTCGACGAGGAGACGTTGCGCGCTAGTGGATTGTTCTCGTGGAAAGAAGGCTCGCAGCCCACGACCAGCTCTCAGCAAGACTCAAGGTCCCTCGACTCCGCTTGGGATGCCAAAGATGCGGAGACTATTGCAGACAAGCCTGGCAGTGATGAGAACAAGCCAACGACCGACGTCCAAAGACCAGCGACCATCTATTCCAAGTTTCGCAACCGGGTCGTGTTCCCTATCACCAACGAAACTGGCCGAGTTATCGCCTTCACGGGACGCACGCTCTCCAGCGACGAAAAAGCCGGACCGAAATATCTCAACTCGCCGGAAACGGCAATCTATTCCAAATCGCGAGTCCTGTTCAATCTCGACCAGGCCAAAGAAGCCATACGCAAACTGGATTACGCCATCCTCGTCGAAGGCCAGATGGATTGTATTTCGGTTTTCGCCGCCGGATTTCATAATGTGATTGCCAGTTCCGGAACCGCCTTCACCGAGATTCAAGCCAGATTGCTCGGCCGCTTCAGTAAAAACGTGGTCGTAAATTTCGATCCAGATACTGCCGGAGCTAAAGCCACGGAACGGACGTTGGGCCTTCTGGTCGAAGAAGATTTTCAGATCAAAGTCTTAACTCTCGAAGCCGGATTTGATCCCGATCTATTCATCCGCCAAAAAGGAAAAGCCGCATACGGCGAAGCGCTCAAGCATTCGCAACGCTATTTTGATTACCTCATCGAGCGCGCCCGGAGTCAGTTCCCCATTCGCAGTGCCGAGGGCAAAGTGAAGGCGCTGAATTATCTGCTGCCGCACATCCAGCGAGTCCCCAGCCGAATCGTACGCGACGAACTGGCGCATGAGATCGCGCAGAAACTCGGCATCGATTCCGCGGTTTTGCGGCAGGAATTAAAGCATGCCGCAACCAACCGGTCGGTGGCCAGCGTGAAGGCAACGGTCGAGGCTCAAGTCACCGATGCGGAAAAACTTCTCATCCGAGCCTTGACGTCCGCCGGCGAAATGCAGACTTCGGAAGAACATATCTCGTCACGTGACGGCGCCGCAGAAGAATTCGATCCCGCACGCCAAGCGCAATTTGCTCTCAAGAATGAGCGGTTGCACCTGGGGTTGACTACTGAATCCCTGATTGAAGGGATTCTTAACGCAGGGTCGCAAACCATCGATGTGACGAAATTGACGTTGTCCGACCCGGACCGCAATCTTTTAGCCGCCATCTTGATGAGAGAAAACGAGGAACCTTCCCCAGAAAAATTGGAAGGGGCTGTGCGAGCCCTGCGACGTATCCAATTTAAGCGCCAAATGGACGAAGTTCAGCGGGAGTTGCAGGCGGCGAAAAAACACGAACCGGACAGGTTACGCTTCCTTCTGCGTGAAAAAGATAGGCTAAAAAGAGCCCTGATGGATCCGGCCTTATCAGTATCAGAGAGCCATGCAGCGGCCCCCTGAAATACGCTAGGGCCTTGAAACTAAATGGTCTCATTTGCCATCTAACTTATTAACGGGCGGGCACTACAGGCAGGCTGACTCTCTTGCGAAGTTTTACGATCAGAGGAAGCGGCAATTCGTGCTATACTTTTAAGGTTTTGTCGGCGCTAATCCCGCCACCTCGCGTTCCCACCGCTAATAAACGACGTTTCGAAGTCCTTTTCAAGGACGACTTGAGGATAATCCGTCTTGGCTCTTGATGACAAGTACGACGACATTAAAAAGCTGATCGATACAGGCAAGGAAAAGGGATATCTTACCTATGACCAGGTAAACGATCTCATACCGCACGATGTGCACTCTCCTGAAGACCTGGACGATCTGCTTACCACCATTGGTACGCAAGGAATCGATGTGCTGGAGGGACCAAAGCTTCCCTCCTCTGCGCTCGATAAAAAGTTCGACGAAGATGAAGTCGGCGAGGACGTCGAACTCGATCTCACCCCAGGCGCCCTGGAAAAAACTAACGACCCCGTCCGCATGTATTTGCGCGAGATGGGCACTGTTCCTTTGCTTACGCGTGAAGGCGAAGTTGAAATCGCCAAGCGCATCGAGCGCGGACAACTGCGCGTTCTGAAAGCGCTGTCGCGTTCGCCGATCGTCATCAACGAACTGCTGGCGATGGGCGAAGACCTCAAAAAGGGGGTCCGCTCCATCAAGGAAGTGGTCACCTTCGATGAGGAGGAAATTACCGACGAAATTCTGCAGAACCGACTGAAAGAATTTACCGGAAAGATTGACGACTTGGCGAAGGCGTACAAGAAGTCCAATCAACTTCTGGAAAAGTTCGCGGCAGTTTCGCAAAAGAAGCGTCCCAAAGACTATCGCCGTTATCGCATCGCGCTGGCTCGCGCCATCGTTGATGTCTCGCTGTGTGTCCGCAAACTGGGCTTCACCAACAACGAGCGCAAGCGCCTCATCGACCGGGCCAACAAGACGGTCGACATGATGCGGTCGCTCGACCGTCAGTCGACAAACCTGGAAAAAAAAGCCGACGCGACCCGGAGTGAAGAGCAGCGCAAAGAGTACCGCCGGCAATCACGTGCCATCCGCACTGAACTCGAGAAGCTCGAAGTCGAAGCCGGAGTGTCGTTTCAGGAGCTCAAGCGAACCCAGCGCGAGATCATCCAGGGGGACATGGATGCGGAGCAGGCCAAGCGCGAGTTGATTGAGGCCAACCTCCGACTGGTAGTTTCGATTGCGAAAAAATACACCAACCGCGGCTTGCAGTTTCTGGATTTGATTCAGGAAGGCAACATCGGCTTGATGAAGGCCGTGGACAAGTTCGAATACCGCCGCGGATACAAGTTCTCAACTTACGCTACATGGTGGATTCGGCAGGCCATCACTCGCGCCATTGCCGATCAGGCGCGTACCATTCGCATCCCAGTGCACATGATCGAGACGATCAACAAGTTGATCCGCACATCGCGGCAACTGGTACAGGAACTGGGACGCGAGCCTACGTCGGAAGAAATCGCCAAGCGCATGGACATTCCGGTGGCCAAGGTACGCAAGGTGCTAAAGATCGCGCAGGAACCAATCTCCCTCGAAACGCCGATTGGCGAAGAGGAAGATTCGCATCTGGGCGACTTCATCGAAGACCGCGCCGTGGTCTCGCCAGCCGAGGCCGTGATCAACGTCAACTTGAAAGACCAGACTTCGCAGGTGCTGCGTACGCTGACTCCACGCGAAGAAAAAGTCATCAAGATGCGCTTCGGCTTGGAAGATGGCAGCGAGCACACGCTGGAAGAAGTAGGCCAGTCATTTGCCGTGACTCGCGAACGCATCCGCCAGATTGAGGCCAAGGCGCTGCGCAAGCTGCGTCATCCATCACGCTCGCGGAAGTTGAGGGCGTTCATGGATGGAGTAAGAGACTAGTTAACCACAGATCAATCCGATGAGTATTGGGGTACGGCTTAGGTCGTGCCCTTTTTTCTTGTCGTCAGGTCGCGCCACGATATGGAAGCAAAACTTTGATTATCAGGCACCGATTTCGTGCCTGTTTCGTTGGCTGATTGCGTCGGCCAGAATTAGCGTGGTTCCGCCTAGAGCCAAAATATCGACCAAATTACCCAGGCCGCTGTCGATGTCGGAAGGGTTCGCGACTATGATCGGGATATAGACAAACACTGCTAGCAGCAGAACCACAATCGCGAGCGATGTTGCTGCCAAGCGGGCCTTTTTATTCACCAGAATACATGCGCCGCAAACAATGAGAGCCGCGCCCGTGAGATAGGTCCAGAAAAGATGGATGGGAATCCATGCAGGGGTGGTTGCTTCCATCGGAATGCCGGGCGTGAACTTGGAATATAGAAAATGGTCCGCGCCGAAGACTATTGCCGGTATCCCCACGAAAAAGCGGCAGAGAGTTAGTAGCCTTTGCGGGCCTTCCGAAGGCGCTCTTTTCGACTGTCTACTGGCTAACGCAAACGCTCCGCCGCTGAAGGCTATATCTCTCAGGCAGATGACCCAAAACAAACGCGCGCCATGTGTGGCCACTAGATTTGGAATATGGATCAGAATCACGAATAGTAAAAGCATGCATCCGAAAAGCGTGGCCGCCAGCCGCGCATGTTTCTCCAGGATGATGCTCAGTGATGTGGCAATCACGGCGGTGCCGACCAGATAGACCCAAAATATGTGCAGCGGCATCCAGGAGGGAACGATACCCGCGACTTGCTGTGTGATTGTGAAATGCTCGGTGCCAAACACTCCCATCGGGATGGCATAGAACAACCGCCCGAATGGCGAGAGCTTGTCGAGCCCGTGTTTTTGAGGCAGGTCGTCCTTGATAACCTTGGTTAGCCCGATTGCAGACAGAATGGCGCAACTGAAATACGGCCAGAACACTTCCGCCTTGATTGGGAAGGCTGCGAGTGCTAAAGCAAGCCGAGCTTGGTCGAAAACTTGGAGACCGCCATTCAGCATAGTCATTTCGGGACACCATTACCCGAGTTTGAAATACAAGGGTTTTAAGTAGGATGCTGCGATTGCGTTTCCGGAGCTTTTGCATTGCATCTGCGTCCACAAGGTACGTTCCACCTTGGTCCGCCCGCCGGTCTTCACCGCGCAACTTTTTACATTCCGCACGTTTGTATTTTTCCCCGCGACCCGGTCCCTTGCTAAGAGTCGGCAAGGAGCTGATGGGATAAGAGCGAAGGCTCGGTCAGACCGGGTAGTCTTGGTTTGAGGACTAAAGGCTTCTCGGAAAGGAAGGAGCCTTCGCAATGATGATTATAGGATGTGATTTTCATCCCAGCTGGCAGCAAGTTTGTTGGCTGGACACGGAGACGGGCGAAACCGGGGAGCGGAAACTGGTCCATGCCGAGGGCGACGCCGAGCGTTTTTACCGGCAGGTGCCGGCGCCGGCGTTGATCGGGATGGAAGCCACCGGCAACTGTCATTGGCTGGTGGATCTGCTGGCCGAGATCGGTCACGAGTTGTGGGTGGGCGATGCGGCGCAGATTCGAGCCAGCTACGTGCGGCAGCAGAAGACCGACAAGCGGGATGCAGCGCACATTCTGAAACTGCTGGTGGAGGGCCGGTTTCCGCGCATCTGGATGCCGTCGAGCGAGGTGCGAGATCTGCGGCAGCTGCTGTTGCATCGCTACAAACTGGTGATCATGCGGACGCGAGTGAAGAACGAGCTGCAACATCTTTGTCTGAACCAGGGGGTGCAACGCAAACGCAAACTGTGGAGTCAGGCGGGACAGAAGTTGTTGCGCGAACTTCCGCTGCGGCCCTGGGCAACGCGTCGACGAGATGACTTGTTGCGGCTGCTGTCTATGCTAGACCAGCAGATCGAGCCGCTGGACGCGGCGGTAAAAGCAGAAGCTCTGAGAGACAAAATGGCGCTTCTTCTTCAATCGCAGCCTGGGGTGGGACCGATTACTGCGCTGGCATACGTTTTGACCATGGGCGAGGTAAGCCGTTTTCCGCGCGGCAAGCAAGTAGCCAGCTATCTGGGGCTGATTCCGCGCGAACACTCTTCGGGCGGACGGCAGAAGCTAGGCTCGATCACCAAGCAAGGAAATCGCATGCTGCGCATGTTGCTGGTGGAAGCGGCGCAGACCACGGTGCGTCTGGATCCGGGATTTCGCAAACAATATTTGCATCGCTGCCATCAGAAGCCGAAAGGCGTGGCCAAGGTGGCAGCGGCGCGCAAGTTGGCGGTACGACTCTACTGGATGCTGCGCACCCAGACCGGGTATCCAGAGATCGTTCGCATCGAGAGCAGCCCGCGGGTGCCCCTGGTCGGCGCAAGCTAGACCGTAGAAGCTGATTGGGCGCTCTCGCATCCCGCGCGGGGCGGGATGTTCGCATAGAAGAATCATGGCCGTTGTCGCGGCCGAATCGATGGTTGGTGGAACGAGTTCCACCGGGAAATGATTTAACGTGAGATTTCCAGAGCCTTGGTCCTCAACCTCTCTGGCAAAGACAACGGTGCTAAAAACGCCGCAGGGAGAAGTTTGTCCTTGACCGAGCCTTCGCTCTTATCGAGGGGCACCCGAAGTTTACTTGACGAAAGGTTCGGCCAGCACGGAGAAAACTTGATCGCCGGTGAGAGCCGTTTTCTCTGTGGGCCCGTCTAAGGGCACCAGCAGCTCTTTTCAGGAGGAAGACATGAACAAAATGTTTCTCGCAGTTTTGTTTTTCGTGCTGGCGATGAGTGTTTCGACGCCAGCTCGGACGCAGAATTCGGATGCGGCGGCAAGCGGCGACCACACCGCTCCCAGTTACGACATGAAGGCACAGTCTCTGGAAGATCTGGGACGCGTGCAGAAGAAATTTGTCGATCTGGCTAACGCGGTCCCGGCTGACAAAATGACTTGGCGTCCTGCGCCGGACGCACGCTCTTTCGCCGAAGTATTTCTCCATGTGGCTGGTGAGCGATACGCGATTCTCGCTCTCATGGGAGCGACGCCCCCGGCCAGCTTCGACGGTAAGACTTTTGAAAAGTCGACGACGGATCGCGCCCAGATCGTCGATGACTTGAACAAGTCATGGGACTTTAGCGAAAACACCATCAACGGCATGAGCAATGCGGATTTCGCCAAATTGCTGCCGAAACTTGGTCCGCAAGCGAATGCCGGCGATGTGGTCTACATTCTGGTCGCTGATGCGCACGAGCATCTGGGCCAATTGGTGGCTTACGCGCGCGAAAACGGCATTGTCCCCCCGTGGACTGTGGAAGCGCAAAAGAAGGCGGCCGAAAAGAAGATGGAGCAGAAATAACACTGTAGTTTCCTATAAGGGTTGATACGGGATTATCCCCTCGCCCTTAAAGATGCCACCGTATTGTCGTCCTCTGAGGTTCGCGCTACGTTGCGTCAGAAGAGGACCGTCAAGGGTTGGTGTTTTCATTTAATCCTTCCAGGACCAACCTCCTCGCGCTACTTGTCTTAGGGGCACTCGTTTCGTCTGTGTGGTTCAAGAATACGCCAAGTGACGGAGGAGCATCATGCGGAGTCAAGCAAGCAGCTATCCTGCAGTTTTTCCCACCACTTTCAGATTTATCGTGGCATGTCTGTTGACGGCCGTAGTGGCATTTGCGCTGGTGGCGCCAGCAAGCGCCGCCTCCAAGCCGCTTTTTGGTCGGGAGGTCATCGTCGACAATCAGCGCATTACTGGCGAGCCTAGCATTTCGATTGACGGGCAAGACCGGATTTATGTCTCGACGCCGTATGGATTCTTGACGACTGCGAGTTTCGTTTGGCGGTCCACGGATCACGGGATGAGTTTTCATTTGGTGCCGGGCAATGCTCCGCCGGTCGGGAAGCCGCTTGTCACCTGTGCCGGCGGCGGAGACTCAGGGCTAGCCGTGGACACGAAGAACCGGCTTTATTTTGTCGATCTGCAGGGGCTGACGGACGTGAGCAACAGCGTGAGTTCGGACCAGGGCGCAAACTGGTTGACGACCTGCGATGCGGCCAACGATACCGGCGTCGACCGGCCGTGGATCGCGGCGTTTGGCGATCCGCAATCGGGGGGCGCGCTTTACCAGACGGTGGATGAAGTCGAGCAGTGCATCGGCTCCTGCATACCGAACCTGGGCGAAGTGGGCAGCAATATTGTCGAGCTCACGCGATCGCAGGATGGGGTAACATTCACGCCGCTTCCGGCGCAGCAGATCGAGCCGGATGGCATTGTTTCCGCAATCAAGACTGATGCCAGCGGCGCGGTTTACATCTCGCATACGGGTCTGGTGAATGCAAGTGGCCAACTTATCAATGGCTCGGATGCAAATGGAAACAGCAATGCGGTTGTCGTGGTGCGTTTCCCCAACGGATATAACGAGACTACGGCCATTCCATTGAACGGGCAAACATTGTGTCAGGCGCAACCTACGCTTTGCACCACAGAGGTTGTTTACGCCGGAGCGCTCGACGGTTCGGGGAACAGCACAATAACGGTGGGCCAGGATTTTGCGCCGATGACCCTCGATGATGCGGGCAATCTGTACGTCACTTGGGCGCAGGCGCCGGTGGATGGTACGACGGGCCAAGTGAGTGGTTCCAGCCAGATTTATATGGCGGTTTCAACGAATCACGGCGCGACTTGGGGACCTCCTGTACGCGTGACTGCGGCGACTCCGAATCTGCAGACCAGCTTATTTCCGTGGATCGTTGCTGGTGATCCGGGGCGCGTGGACATCGTTTGGTACGGAACTCCTACGCTTGGCTCTTGTCCCAACCAGCCTTGTGGATCGAGTGCCATTACTGCGCACTGGTCGGTGGTGATGGCACAGAGCTTGAACGCCATTGTCAATGGCAAGCCGAACAGCAATCCGAGCTTTACGACCAACGAGGTTTCGGAAGTTTCGAACCACTACGGGTCGATCTGTACTTTTGGAATTTCCTGCACCACCGGTGGGGACCGCGGATTGCTTGATTTCATCAGCGTCACCATCGGCCTTAAGGGAGAGGCCAACGTGGTTTGGTCGGACGCGGTGAATCAAGATGGTGGATCAACTTCGGCGGCGATCATCGCTTTTAACCGCCAATACGCGGGCGCGAGTCTGTACGCCAGCGTCGGCCAGGTGAACGGTACGCCGCCGGATAGCGGGCATGCACCGGGATCGCCGGACGCCATCTACTCTGCAAACGGCGAGGCAGTACAGGCATCAGCGAACCTGATGCTGAAGCAAGCTTCAGTCACCATGCCGGATTCGCAGCACTATAACTTCACTATCAATGTGCAGAGCCTCAGTACGCTGGCGGTCTCACCTACGCTCGGAGGAACTGATGCCACGTGGCTGGTGCGCTGGGAGGTACCTGATCCAAACGGAGCCGGACATACTTACTACGCAGCCATGGAATCAGATAACGGCCAGGCGCCTACTTTTTTTGACGGCGAGACCACAACGCTGGCGAGCGGCGAGGGCTTTTTCTTGACTTACCCACCCACTCACGCGATCCAGGGCAGCTATACGAATACCGGAAACGGTGGAACTATTACCTTCACGGTTCCGGTAGCTGATGTCGGAGGCAATTCCAACGCTGTTCTGTATTCGCTTACGGGATTAGCGGTCACGCAGTCGCAGTCGTCGTCGTCCAATACGATCTTCAATCAGATTGACGCGACGGCGCCGTTTGACTTTAGTCCGAAGTAGGCTGAGCGGCCTTTCGCTCAGGCGTGGGTGCCCCGCTCCTTGCGGTTCTTTCGCAAGGGGCGGGTGCTTACGTCGGACTGACTCAGCTTCAACTTTGGAGGTCGCAGGCGTTCATTCCCACGCATCACCGTCACCCGCCCCTTGTGACAAATCGGCAAGGAGCGGGGCACCCACATCCACTGCCGTTTCCATCATCACGCACAAACGTACAACGTCTTGGGTTTAATTGACTTGTATTCGATAGTCTGCAAAACTTGTGTTACCGCAAGCGCTCGCGGAAATTGCACACGAGCACTTTCGTTTGAGCTATTTTTGTCGACGAATGGAATTACTGCTCAATCTTCTTTGGCTAACCTTGGCGCTTCCAGCCATTTGGATGTGGCGGAACCGGTCCGTTTCGGCCAAGAATTGCCGTTGTTTCGATCAGATTCGCCCTATTGTGCTCTTCGGCTGCGTCCTCATGCTGTTGTTCCCCGTGGTTTCGGCGACGGATGATCTGCATGCGATGCGGCAAGAGATTGAAGAGTCCAGCCCGTCGAAGCGGGTGGTTAAGCAAGCCGTGGTTGACAAATCCCTGACCCGGATTATGACAGCTGGCCCTTTGCCGGCTTTGATTTTCCCTTCATCCATTGGTCTCGATGAGAAAAACAACGGACTAGTCTTCATTGTTCCAGTCCGTCTGCCTGAACAAACGCGATTCGGTAAGTCCTGCTCTCGTGCCCCGCCTCTTTCCGCCTGAATGTGTACGTTCGATTCTCCGCTTAGTCCGCGGCGAAATCTTTCCGTTTTGAAGTGAGCCCCTGGCGTTAATGCAGTAGGCGACGCGCATCCGTTGCGCGTATTGCGACGCCCAATGTTTGTGGAGTGCGAGATGAACCAGACACTTTGGCGTTATTCCGTGCTTTTTCTGCTGCTTGGCTGTGGCCTTGAGGCCGGAGCCCAGCAGGCATTGACATGGGATCAGGTGCGCACCCGCTTTGAGGCAACCAATCCCACGCTTTTGGCTGACAAGCTGAATATTGATGAATCGAAAGCGGAGGAAATCACGGCGTTTTTGCGTCCCAATCCGCAATTCACTTTGTCGGCAGATGGCACCCAGATCGCGCCAAATCGAGGCGTCTGGAAACCATTTGCCGGAACCTTCGAAACGCCCAGCCTCAGCTACCTGCACGAGCGGCAGCACAAGCGGGAGCTCCGCCGCGAGAGCCAGCAAAAGGCGACCCTAATCGCAGAATCAACCCATGCAGACCTGGAGCGGACTCTGCTTTTCAATTTGCGCAGTGCGTTTGTCTCCATCTTGCAGGCAAAAGCAGTGCTTCAGTTAGCCACCGCCGATCTCGAATATTACGATCACGTGCTCGAGATCAGCCGAATTCGGTTTCAAGCCGGCGACATCGCGCAAATCGATCTCGATCGGTTGGAACTGCAACGGGTGACGTACGAATCGGATGTGCAAACTGCGGAAGTGAACTTGCGCACGGCAAAGATCCAATTGCTTACGCTGCTGAACGATCGCACGCCGATTGATCAATTCGATGTGGTCGGAGTATTCGATTTTAGCGATCAGCTGATTCCTCTGGATGAAATGCGGAAGATTGCGCTGGATACGCGGCCCGATCTCAAAGCGGCAATCGAGGCCATCGACAAAGCACAGACCGATCACAAACTCGCAGTTGCCAATGGCTCAACTGATCCCACGTTCAGCGTTTGGTACACGCACAATTCATCTACCAATAATCCGTTTGCCATAAATACTGTCGGCGCCAGCGTCAGCATTCCATTGCGAATTTTTGATCGCAATCAGGGAGAGAAACTGCGCACGCAAATTGACATTACGCGCAATGAGAGATTACGCGATGCCGCCCAAGCTGGAGTGTTGAGCGACGTAGATTCCGGATACGCCACGGTCGCCAGCAATCTGACTTTGCTTCGTCCTTACAAGGCCAAGTATCTGCAGCAGTCGGTGCGGGTGCGCGACACAATTATGTTTTCTTATCAGCACGGCGGGGCTTCGTTGCTGGATTTTCTAAGCGCGCAGTCGGAGTTCCGCAGCGTGCAGTTGAATTACGTGAATTTGGTCGGCTCTTATTTGACGGCTGCCGCTCAGCTGAATGAGGCCGTGGGCCGAGAGGTGATCCCATGAGAACCCGATTTTCTGGTCCCCGATTTTCTGGTGCGATGCTGAGCGCCATCCTTTGCCTGCCGGTGGGCTTATGGCTGCTTGGTTGCGGCGAAAAAAAACCAGATCCGAAAGCTGAGGCGCCGCCGCAGGCCAAAGTCGAGTCTGATCTCGATGCCAACAACTTTAAGGTGGACCACCCCGAGCAATTTCCTTTGGTTAGCGCCATCGAATACAAGGCTGCGCCGGCTCTCAATGTGACCGGCGTGGTGCAGCCTGACATTGCCCGCGCTGTACCCGTAGTTTCGCTGGCTGCAGGACGCGTTGTAGAAGTTAGGGCCCGGCTTGGTGATCAGGTGCAGAAAGGTCAATTGTTGTTGAGAGTGCAGAGCAATGACGTTTCTGGGGCTTACCAGACATATCGCAAGGCCATTAACGATGAGCTTTTGGCGCGCATTCAACTCGAGCGCGCGCAGCTTCTGTACGAAAAAGGTGCGATTGCCAAGAGCGCCCTCGAGCAAGCGGAAGATATTGCGCAGAACGCCAAGGCCGATCTGGAGGCTGCAACCGAGCAGCTAAAGCTTCTTGGTATTGATAAAGACCATCCATCGGGAATAGTCGACGTCAGAGCGCCAATTTCTGGAGTTATTACGGATCAGAACATTACCAATGCAGCCGGCGTGCAGGGTTTATCTGGCCCCAATCCATTCACCATTTCTGATCTTTCTTATGTCTGGATTATTTGCGACGTTTACGAAAACGACCTTGACGCCGCGCACGTCGGCGAAACCGCCGACATCCACCTCAATGCCTATCCGAACAAAGTGTTGAAGGGACGCATCGATAACATCCTGCCGATTCTAGATCCCAACATACGCACTGCAAAAGTTCGAATTGAAGTGCCGAATCCTGGAATTATGCGGGTGGGAATGTTCGTGACTGCGACCTTCTACGGGAAGCAACCCCAGACATACGCGGCGGTTCCGGCGACCGCAATTTTGCATTTGCACGATCGCGAGTGGGTGTATGCGCCGCTCGGCGCCGGACACTTCAAGCGGCTGGAAGTCGCCACGGGAAGCATGCTTCCCAACAACATGCAGACAGTTGTTTCCGGACTCAAACCAGGAGATCAGGTGGTTTCGAATGCTTTGGTTCTGCAAAATACCGTGGAGCAATAAATGATTCGGCGAGTCGTTGACTTTGCTCTTAGCAATCGCCTGCTGGTGCTGGCCTTCGCCCTGATTTTGTTTGCCGGGGGTATCGTTGCTTTCCGTCATCTTCCGATTGAGGCGTATCCCGACGTCGCCGACAACTATGTCGAAGTGATTACGCAATGGCCGGGAATTTCGGCGGAACAAATTGAGCAGCAAGTCACGATCCCCCTTGAAATCGTCATGAACGGCATTCCGCACGTCGTGCATTTGCGTTCGTTCTCACTCTTCGGACTTTCCGACCTGAAGTTAATTTTCGACGACGAATCTGACAACGACTGGAACCGCGAGCGCGTTCTCGAACGGCTGAGCCAAGTTACTTTGCCGCCGGGAGTGATCCCACAAATGGGCACCGATTGGAGCCCGGTCGGCCAGATTTATTTCTTCACGCTGCACAGCAGTAATCCGGCGTATGACCCCATGGAATTGAAATCCATTGAAGACTGGGTCATCGAAAAGAATTTCAAACAAGTGCCGGACATCGTTGACGTTGCCAGTTTCGGCGGCCCGACGCGCGAATACCAGGTTCGCGTCGACCCCAACAAACTCATTGCTTATGGCCTGAGCCTGGCGCAGATCGAGCAGCAACTTACCAACAACAATGCCAATGCCGGAGGAAGCTTCATACAAGAGGGTCTGCAGCAGATCAACGTGAATGCCAGGGGACTCGTCGATCGGTCTCAAGACATCGCAGAGACGGTCATTTTGACCAAAAATGGCACGCCGCTTCGGGTGAAGGACATTGCGGTGGTTTCGCAAGGTCCCAAAATTCGGCTCGGACAGTTCGCCAAAGCTATTCATCGCGAAGACGGAAAGATCATCGACAACGACGATGTGATCTCAGGCATCGTGTTGCTGCGGAAAGGCGCCGCGGCAGATACCGCGCTGCAAGGCATTCACAAGAAGGTCGAGGAACTCAACAGTCACATTCTGCCGCCCGGCGTGAAAGTGGTCCCGTTCATCGATCGCAGCGATCTGGTTCACTTCACCAGTCACACCGTGCTTCACAACCTCACAGAAGGAATGATTCTGGTTTCGATCATTCTGTTTCTGTTTCTAGGCAATATTAGAGGCGCGCTGATCGTTGCGGCGACCATTCCTTTTTCATTGTTGTTCGCTTCCATTTGCCTCGACCTCAGGCACATTCCCGCCAACTTGCTATCGTTGGGCGCATTGGATTTCGGCATGGTGGTTGATGGCGCGGTGGTGATGGTCGAGAACATCGTTCGACACCTGGGCCGGCACAACGATCTCAAAACACCAGCCGAAAAAATCAGCGAGGCTTCGCATGAAGTGCAGCGGCCAGTGTTTTATGCCATCGCCATCATCATTACCGCGTATCTGCCTATCTTCACGCTGCAGCGCGTGGAAGGCCGACTTTTCCACCCCATGGCCTGGACCGTGGCCTTTGCGCTGTTAGGTGCACTGCTGTTCTCAATTATTATCGCGCCGGTGCTGGCAAGTTTCGCCTTCGCAAAAGGCGCGAAAGAATGGCATAACCCGGTCATGGATTTCGTGATAGACCGGTATCGCGTGGCGTTGCGATGGGCCATCCGCCATCGTCTGGTCACAGTTGGCGTGGTTGTAATCCTGTTGTGCTTTGCTGGGTACCTCACGCTCGGGGGAGCTATCGGTTCTGAGTTCCTGCCGCACCTCGATGAAGGTGCGCTTTGGGTACGAGGCACGCTGGCGCCCAGTACGGGAGCCGATGAGGGCATTCGGGTGGCAAACCAGGCGCGCGTCATGCTGTGCGCCTTTCCCGAAGTTCCGCAATGTACCAGCCAGGTGGGTCGGCCGGACGATGGAACCGATACGACCGGTTTCTTTAATACGGAATTCTTCGTCGATCTCAAGCCCAAAGAAGATTGGCGGCCAGTTTTTCATGAGAACAAAGACGAGTTGATTGCGGCTATGCAGCGCGAGCTTGATAAGATTCCAGGCGTCGTGTGGGGTTTCTCGCAGCCGATCGAAGACAACATGGAAGAGGCTGTAAGCGGTGTGAAAGGCGCGCTGGCGACTAAGATATTCGGCGACGACTTGAGGCTTCTGGAAGAAAAAGCCGATGAGATTGTGGCTATCATGCGCGGAATCAAAGGGGTTGAGGATCTGGGAGTTTTTCGCGTCCTGGGCCAGCCAAACCTCAACATCGCGGTCGACCGGGCGCAAGCTGCTCGTTACCAGATCAACGTCTCCGATGTACAGGATGCGGTCCAAACCGCGGTGGGAGGAAATGCCCTCACTCAAGTCCTCAAAGGTGAGGCGCGATACGACCTCACGCTGCGCTATCTTCCACAATACCGCGACACCGAGGATGCGATTGAGAGGATTCGTTTGCTCTCCCCGACAGGGGAACGCGTCTCGTTAGCCCAGCTTTGCAAGATCAGCGTGACCGATGGCGCGTCGGAAGTTTATCGCGAAGGCAATCGCCGATACGTTGCCATTAAATACAGCGTCCGCGGCCGCGACCTTGGCAGCACCGTGGAAGAAGCGATCGCGAAAGTTAACCAGCAGGTTAAGCTGCCCACGGGATATACCCTCGACTGGGAGGGCGAATATGCCAGCCAGAAGCGAGCCAATGAGCGCCTGCTAATCGTGCTGCCCATAACGATTTTCATCATCTACATCATTCTTTACACCATGTTCAAGTCCTTCAAATGGGCGCTGTTGATTATGGCAAACATTGCCATAGCGCCGGTCGGCGGACTGTTAGCACTGCTGATTACTGGCACTAACTTCAGTGTTTCTTCTGGCGTAGGTTTTCTGGCGCTGTTCGGCGTCTCTGTGCAGACCGGCGTGATCATGCTCGAATACATCAACCAGCTTCGTGCTCGACGCTTTTCTGTAGAAGACGCCGCAGTGGAGGGTGCGGTGTTGCGGCTGCGTCCGATCATGATGACCATGCTGGTGGCTACTCTTGGACTGTTGCCTGCGGCTCTGTCGCACGCCATCGGTTCCGACTCTCAGCGGCCGTTCGCGATTGTTATTGTGGGAGGTCTCATAGCCGCTCTCATCATGAGCATTTTTCTCTTGCCGACGCTTTACGTTTGGGTGGCTGGCGAACGCGACGTCCTGCCCATGGCAGAAGAAGGTTTCGATGTCGGCGAACACGTGGATTAATTGGAGAACGGGCGTCTCGCCCGCCCAGCTGGGCGGGGACGCCCGGCCTCCATTGAAATTCTTTTCCGGTTTTCCTGTGGTTTCCACAAGGAAATTCTGTCCTCCACAGTTTGTTCACAAGCGGGCAGCGATTTTCTGTTGCGACAATTTCGCTCTTCAAGCAAAGTATCGCCAGTGCAAACGTGAGATGTCTTGAACGCTACGGATTGCAACAAAGCTGGCGCTTCCGGCGGTTCTCGAGGGTGAACTGACGGGAGCAGTTTTAAAGATGCGTGATGCGCGTTGGGGATAACTTGGCGTCGCGACCTCCTCGTAGAGTCCCACGCATCGGATGAACTGAGTCGCACGCTTGAGCAATCATTGCAGGTCGTAGTACGCGGGCTTTGGTCCGCCTGGATCGTGACTGTGAAGACGCGAACTGGACATACACAAAGCAATGCGGTCGGGTGGCTGGCCCGGCCGCATTTTATTTTGGAGAGAAAATTCTTGGCCACGGATTACGCGGATTAGCGCTTGGGGTTAAACCTTCCCAACGGTATTTATCTTGCACGTTCCTGGGAATTGATATTCGCTTTTGCTTCGCCTATACTCCCCGCATGACGGCGCGCAACTCGACAGCCAGAACTTATTTTTGTTTGGGCTTCGTTTTCCGAAGACGCCGCTGCGAATTCACAACTCCGTCATGAGAGTATCGCTCTCGCGTTTTCGTAGCGCCGCCGGCAAGATGCCGGCGCTACAAGTAATCGTTCATGGCAACTACTGACTACAGTCTCGCGCACAGCCTGCCGGCGAATGTCGAAGCCGAGCGCTCCATTCTGGGCGCGATCATGCTCGACAATCTCGCTTACAACGAAGCCGCTGAGCATCTGAAGCCGGAGGACTTCTCGCTCGACTCGCACCGCCGCATCTTCACCCGCATGGTCGATCTGGCCGAATCTTCGCGCCCCATCGACATGATTACGCTGGTGGAGGAACTCGATCGCCGCAAGGAACTGGAAGCGATTGGCGACGTTGGCTATGTTTCCGGATTGGTCGACGGCGTTCCTGACCGGCCGAGCATTGAGCATTACATCAAAATCGTTCGCGACAAGGCGCTGCTGCGCGGACTGATTCACGCCGCTAATGCCGCCATTACACGCGCCTCGGACCAGAGCGATCCTGCCGAAGAAATTTTGAACGATGCCGAAGCTGCCATCTTTCAGCTTTCCGAGAAGCGCATTGGTCGCGGCTTCATGGGCGTGCAGGATATCGTCAAAGAGTCTTTCGGCTCAGTCGATGCCTTGCTGCAACGCGGCCAGCGGATCACCGGCCTGGCCACGCATTACACCGATCTGGACGAAATGACCAGCGGCTTCCAGCGCTCGGATTTGATCATCATCGCCGCCCGCCCTTCGATGGGAAAAACCGCATTCGCCATGAACATCGCCGAGAACGCGTCGATCGAGGACCAGAAAGTTGTGGGGATGTTCTCGCTGGAAATGTCCCGCGAGGCTCTGCTGTTGAGACTGTTATGTTCAAGAGCGCGCGTGGATTCGCACAAGATGCGAACTGGTTCGCTCTGGCGCGACGATATGACCAAAGTTGTTCACGCCATGGAGCAACTCGCTCACGCTCCCATTTTCATCGACGATACTCCGGGCATTTCGCTCAGCGAGATGCGGGCCAAGGCGCGGCGGCTGCAACAATCACAAGGCAAGCTTGACTTGATAATTGTGGATTACCTGCAGCTCATGTCCGGCGGCGGCCGGCGATATGAAAATCGTACTCAGGAAGTTTCCGCGATTTCGCGCGGCCTGAAAGCGCTGGCCAAGGAATTGAGCGTTCCGGTGATAGCGCTGTCGCAGCTGAGCCGCGCGCCGGAAAGCCGGGGCGGCGATCACCGTCCGCAACTGTCCGACCTGCGCGAATCGGGATCGATCGAGCAGGATGCCGACGTGGTTGCCTTCATTTTCCGCGAAGAAGTTTACAAACAGGACGATCCTGACTTGCAAGGTAAAGCCGAACTGATTATCGCCAAACAGCGCAATGGCCCAACTGGCCGAGTCAATTTGGCCTTCCTTAAGAATTCCACGCGATTCGAATCAATGCTTGGCGATGGCATGGCTCCTCCTGAATAAAGCGGTCGCCTGTCACAATGCGGTTATTACGAGCTGTGGAAAGGCTGTGGAACTGTGCGCAGTGATCGGCGATACCGTTAACCGTGATTACGATACAGGTCCTTTGTCCTATATCGACACTACCGTAAATCCTTATTTCTTATCGTATTACAGCATTTTTGCGGGGCGTTCTCTGATCCACTAACAGTTGTTTTTACTTTCGATGCAACCTTTGAGATTTGCACATTAAGGGTAACGTGCCCTACACGGCTGACCTTGCGATTGACGTAAGAATGCCTTACTTGTTAGGGGAAATCGGCGCTGTGCTCTGCTGAACTTCAGGAGCGGTCGCGCTTTCTATCCACGCCGTGTACCACAAATTCAGGAGCATCTGCGATCCCGCCGCGAGCCTGTGCGTGGTGAAGTCGAAGGCTTCGGGCGACCCCTTGCCATTGAAGCCCCCAGCTTTTTCGATGGCGTAAACCTTCTCAACCTGCCGGTTCGACTCTCGCAGGTAAGCCACATAATCCGAAAACGGGTCGGCTAGACGCTCGGGGGCGTGAACGAATCTGGCAAAGTCTTTCGCGGTGATGTTCTGCCCGACATACGTGGTCTCGAACTTGGCATGAATTCCGTGCTCGGTAGTGTAGCCGTTCGGATTTGGACCGACCCATCCGTTGTAGTGAATCGTCGTGTGCAGCGGTTGGGAGCCGTCGGCAACGTAGTGCCCGAGCCAGCCGGCGTAGAAAACGATCGCATGTTCGACCGCGAGAGTGGGCTGATGCGCTGCACGCCGATGCCGGTACTCGCGAAAAGCGGCTTTCATGCGGCCGTAAACTTCGATGGTGATGTACGGCTGCAGTCCGACGCGTTCGGGAAGGTAATCGTCGGGATGGTCCGTGGTCGCGGCGCGTTTTTCACAGAGTTTGCGGTAAAACTCGTAGCGGCCTGGCGGAAGCGGATCCAGCCACGCGACCCGTTCGAGATCGATGAAGTGGTCCGGTTCCTGCGCATTCTTCAACGCGAATTCGGAAGCACTTCGCCAGCGGTCAGGTTCTGGGCCTAGGTAGGTGATTTCGGCAACCGCATGCCGCAGGAATCGAGGCATCTCAGCGGGAATGTGTTCGGCAGCGACTCGGTTGACGTATTCATGGCCTTCGTTGCCCCAGCCAAAAACATTGGCACTCTGGAAGCAGAGCAAAAGTGCAAGCGCTCCGCTGATCAGCTTGCGTCCAAACATAGATTGTAGTTTCATCGAAATTCCAGCCAACCTGCTTCATCCAAACTGATCGAGCGTCAAAACTCCAAATGCAGTGCCATTTGAACGAAACGTGGACTGCCTACCGTGTGCTGAAGCTGCCCCAGGTTCCCGAACGGCGGGAATGAATATCCAAGGGGTGAGCACGAAAAGCTCGGAGAAGGTGGATTGCAGAAACCGGGATTGAAATCGACGCTGTTGCTGGGAATGTCGAAGCTCGGGTGATTGAAGATGTTGAACGCGTTGACATCGTAGCGCAGCGAGAATCTTTCACTCAGCTGGAAATTCTTGAATGCCCCAAAATCGAAACGCGCCTGGAACGGCCCGCGGAAGATGTTGCGGCCGCCCGCCGCGTAACCGTTCTCAAAAGTGTCGCAGACGCCAGTGGTTGGATCGCATGGTGGCACGCCATTCGTGCCCGGCGTATAGGGAGTCGGGATCCCAAAGGCTGCTGCATTCAGGACCGGCTTGTTTCCATTGACTCCCGTCGTGCCCTGAAGTATAGGATTGCTTGCGGTGGCACCGAAGCCGCCTACCGGCACGATGGGATTCGTCACCAGATCCTGTCCACCCCCCCAATAGATGCTGGCTGCACCTCCACTGTAGTCGATGACGCTATATGGCTGGCCACTTTGCAGCACCGTGATCCCGTTTACACCCCAGCCATTTACTAACTGCTTCAACCATCCGCTCGCACCCTGCAGCTTCGGGAACTCGTAGTGGTAGCTAACATTGAAAACGTGCGTGCGATCAAAGTCGGAATTGCCGTAAGAAGAAATAGGATTGTTGGGATCGTTGCCACTATAGAAAAGCCCCAAGCCGCTTTGTTCATCGAGAGTATGCGAATAGGTGTAGGAGCCGGTTATCTGGAGTCCATGGCTGAAGCGCTTGTCCACGTGAACTTGCAAGGCGTCGTAATTGGAGATACCAACCGTCCGGTTGAAATCCGAATTCGGATCGTATCCCAGGTAAGGTGCTCTGAGAGCCACATTGCCAGTGGCGAAGCCCTCTACGAGTGCGAAGACATTCTCGGCGGCCACACCGGGAACGTTAAATCCGTAGGAATAGTCTTGCTGGTTGGGACCTCCGGCAAGCAGGGGATGCTGAGGAGTGGCAATTTGAGCTTGATTGAACGGCAACGGGATTACTTCGTGAACCCCATGGTTGCCGACGTAGCCCAAGCCAAATACGAGGGTATTGCGGGGCTGCCATTGCAAGTCCAGCGTCCAGTTCTCGGAGTAGGGCAAAGTATTTCTGGGATCGTAGCCTCCAAAGACCAAAGGTCCGCAACCGGAGAGGTTGTTTGCTGTACAAAACGGAGTAGTGTTAGCGATAAGCTGAGCCGCGTTGGGAACCAAACTGGCGACCCCGGAAAGATTCTGCGGAGGAGGGGGAGGAGGCGTAGCGCCGAAGGGCGCAGCGAAAGTAGCGTTAGGAGGAGCGAAGAACGGCACCACGAAAGGCTGTTCGACGGTCACGCCAAAGGGTCCGCTGATGCCACCGCCGGCAGGCGGAGAAAGTTCGGTGAAATATTCGCCACGGTCGTAGTACATGCCGAACCCAGCCCGGATGACCACATTCCTGAGGGAGGATGGGCTATAGGCGAACCCAATTCGCGGAGCAAAACCCCATTGCCGCCCAGTGAGCGTGGAAGGGCTAACGCCTTTAGTGCCAAACGTGGGATTATTACCGGCGACCACCAATCCGATGTTGTTAATCGTGTCGGCCGCGACATTGTAAGAGTAATCCTGCGAGTAGAAGTTCGTCAGCAGTCCGTTCTCTTCTACTAGAGGGCCATCCCAGTCCCAGCGCAGGCCGATGTCCAAGGTAAAATTCGAGGTGACACGAATGTCATCCTGCACGTACGCGCCGGCCTGCTTCGTCCGGTAGTGGCGATTGCTGGCGCCATTCAAAAGCTCGGTGGGGGATTGGCTACCGCAGGAAGCCCCATTGGGTCCGCATAGCTGCCCCAGCAAAAAACCGGGGAAGTCGTTAAAAGTGACGCTTGCCAGATCGTTATTCTTGTTAATTACATTGAGTTGGATGTAATTGAAATTGAAGCCAGTGGATATCGCGTGCCGGCCATGTACCCACTTGAGATTGCTGGATGCGTCGTAGTTGTTTTGGAACATGCCAGCATCCGCGAAATTGCTGGCAGGGCCAATGGAAAGGCCATTGAACGTAACGTTGTCAGCGTTCTTAATACCTATTTGGGGGAAAAGATTGATCCCCAGCAGATTCATCCCAATGTCCGAGGGGCTTATCGCTTGAGTCTGATTGGCGTAAGCTTTTTGGCGAATGAAACCGAGACGCTGTTCCCAAGTCAAATTTGGCGTGATCGCGGTGGTGTTATCAAGGGAAAACGTCTGACTGCCCGCGTCCATGGTCTGGGGGAACCCAAGCAATTGGCTGTTAGCGAACGGCGTGGTATTGGGATCGCGCTGGAAATAATACTTGGCGGCCAGACGATCTTTGGCGCTGAACAAATAATCAATATTGCCGTTTACTTGATCCGCCACAAACAGCGAACCCGGGCCCTGGACGATGGCGTCCGAGCGTGAATTATTCTGCAGGTTCGCAAGGATAGTTGGGTTGGTCTCAGCGCTGGGGATGAAGAAGGTTCCGTTGGACGCCTTGGCTTGCAGCAGGGCTAGGGCCTGAGGCGTAATCTGACCAGGCGTAATGCAGGCGGGCTGACCGCTTCCGCCGCATGGGCCAAAATCCTTGTTGGCAACATTCGCCAGAGCCTGAGCGCTGCGGTCGTCTGTCAAATCCGGCGGTACAGCCACCAGGGAGACTCCCAGCAATTGATCGGCGACGCGCTGACCCTGATACGAAACAAAGTAGAAGAGCTTGTCTTTCTTAATCGGGCCACCAAGATAGCCGCCAAAGACATTGCGGTGCATCTGCGGTCTTGGCAGTTGGAAATGGTTATAGAACCACTGATTAGCGTTCCAGCCTGTCGACTGGTGGTATTCATAGGCTCCGCCGTGCAGCGCGTTGGTGCCGGACTTAGTGGTAAGTTCGATGTGGGCGCCGCTGTTTGCCCCTTGCGACGCGTCATACATCGCGGAATTGACGTGCAACTCCTCAACCGTTTCCGGGGGCGGGCTGGGTAGAGCCTGCCCAATCGCGCCGTAGACGGACGTGCTGGTCACAATTTCGCCACTCGGATTATTTTGACTGTTGCCTCCTTCTCCGATGTTCACGGCTACTCTGGCCGAGGTAACCTGGCTCGACGACTTGCCATTGAAAATGTTATTGCCCGAGACCCCATTGATCGTGAAGCTGTTGCTGCTGTCGCGTTGCCCATTGGCCCAGATCGATTGATTGCCCAAGCCCGCATTCGTGCCGGCAGTGTTTAAAAAGTCGGCGCTGACGCCTGGGCTCAGAATGGCAGCTTGGGTAAAGCTGCCAGTACCCAGCGGTATTTCCGCGATTTGCTTATCGTCGAGAGTGTAACCAGTCGTGGTGTCGGTCTCGTTGAGCAGCGGCGTGGCTTCGACCGTTACTGTTGTTGCTAATGCGCCTGCCTGAAGCTTGGCGTTAACCGTTGCCGTGCGGCTGCCCTGCACCAGAATCTGGTTATAGACGGCGGTCTTGAAACCGTCCTTGGTGAACGTGACTTCGTAGGTGCCAATGGGAAGATCGGCCGCACTGAAAGATCCGTCATTTTTCGTCTGCGCCGTCACTTCAAGATTAGTGGCGACATTCCGGATCTTGACTGCGGCGTTTTGCACCACGGCGCCACTGGTATCGGTGACCGTACCGTTTAGTGAACCCAGCGTCTGCTGTCCAGTGGCCATTTGCGACAAGAGGGCGAGCGTCAGCAATGCGGTTAGGAGAACTGCTGAACGCTTGGCGGACCCAAAGCCGATAGACACGTAAGTAGAGTTCATTGAACCAGCCTCCGGCGGAACTGGCCCTTATAGCACAGCAAGATTAAAAGTCCAATTACAAAATTGGGTTAGGCTTGTGGAAAACCCGAGTACCGGCTTCCTCCCAGAGCCCGAAACATCCATGCTGACTTACCCGCTCACCAGCCTTCTTCCGTCACCGCCACAAAGTTACGAGCTCCTGACAAAAAGATGACGATGATTTGACCCGCTCATGACCCGCCAATGACAACGTAATTCGACGGCGACCTTAATCTCCTCGCATAAGACTTCACCATTCGTCAGTCTGACTTAGTTCAGAGAAAGATCGAGGAACACAATGAAAACTCTTCTTACTTTTGCTCTAGTGGTTGGTCTCGGAACAGGAGCGGCGTTCATGTTAGCTTCCGACCATTCCAAGCAGTTTGCCAATCCCACAGCGTCGGCTCAGCTCACCGACGGGGCTTTTCGCGACGGGGTCTATCTGGGAAGACTCGCAGCTCAGAGCGGCGGCGAACACCACGTCTCGGTGGGCCGTTGGGCGAGTGCGCAAGACCGGTCTTCTTTCAGCGCAGGTTATGAACAAGGATACAGCGAGTTTCTTGCCAGCCGCGTAGGTGCCACTGCAGGACAACAAAACTAATCGTACGACAGTGCTCACAAGAAGTTTCTAGAGGCATTGCCTCTACAAGGTGCTTTATGACTATGAAAAAGTTTTTCGTTTTGATTGCTTTGATAATCTGCAGCTTCACATTTCAGGTGCTGCGAGCGCAACCACCGTCGACAGGCAGCGCTGATGCGTCTGGTATAAGAGGTAAGGTCACGTTCCAAGGCACGGTGCCCAAGTCTAAGCCCATCAGCATGGCGGCCGATCCAAGCTGTGCCAAGCAGCATTCTGGCCTCGTACCTGAGTTAGAAGTTGTCACCGATTCCAAGGGCGGGCTGCAAAACGTTCTCATTTTTATCTCCGACGGATTAGGCGATCGAACTTTTGATCCACCGAAGGAACCCGTGGTCATTACTCAAAAAGGCTGTCTATACCAGCCCCGAGTCATGGCAGTGCAGGCGAATCAACCTATCGAGGTTGTGAATGATGATCCGACTTCGCACAACATTCATCCCATCCCCACGAATAACCGGGAGTGGAATAAGGCTGAGCTTCCGGGAGCCAAGGTGGAAGAGGCGTTTGCGCGGGAAGAAATCGCCATCCCGGTCAAATGCAATATCCATCCCTGGATGCGGGGATACATTGCGGTTCTGAAGAATCCCTATTTCGCGGTGACGAAAGCAGACGGCAGCTTCGATCTGCCGCAGTTGCCGCCGGGAACATACACGATCAAGGCCTGGCACGAGAAGTTGGGCACGTCGACCCAGACCATCACCGTAGGGCAAAATCAAACCAAGGAAATCAGTTTCGTTTTCAAAATGTAGGGGGCTCGAAACTACAGCGGGATGTTTCCGTGCTTCTTTGGCGGATTTTTATCCCGCTTAGTTTCGAGCATTTCCAGCGCCTGGATCAGTTTCTTGCGAGTCTCGCGCGGCTGGATCACCGCATCGACGTAGCCGCGATCGGCGGCCACATAAGGGTTGGCGAAGCGCTCGGTAAATTCTTCGATTTTCTGTTGGCGCACTTCTCCGCGATTTGCGGCATGCTCGAGTTCGCGCTTGTAGACGATGTCCACCGCGCCTTCCGGCCCCATCACCGCGATCTCCGCCGTAGGCCATGCATAATTCACATCCGTGCGGATGTGCTTCGATGCCATAACGCAATAGGCTCCGCCATAGGCTTTGCGCGTAATGACGGTCACCTTGGGCACTGTCGCCTCAGCGAAGGCGAACAGCAGCTTCGCGCCGTGTTTAATGATGCCGCCATATTCCTGATTGGTTCCGGGCAGAAATCCGGGAACATCTTCGAAGGTTACGAGCGGAATGTTGAAGCAATCGCAGAAGCGGACGAAGCGGGCGCCTTTGATTGACGCATTGATATCCAGCGTGCCCGCCAAAAATGCGGGTTGGTTGGCGACCATTCCTACCGGCTTTCCATTCAGCCGGGCGAATCCAATGACAATGTTTTTCGCGTAGTGTTCTTGCACCTCAAAAAAATAGCCGTCATCGACCACCGCGTGAATCACGTCTTTGATGTCGTACGGCATGTTCGATTGATCGGGGACGATCTTGTCCAAGGCAGCGTCGGCTCGATCAATGGGATCGGTGCAGGGCTTGCGTGGCGGATCGTCGAGATTGTTGGAGGGCATGAAGCTCAGCAACTCTCGCACCATGGATAAACACTCCGCGTCGTCGTGGGCCATGAAATGCGCTACGCCGGAAGTTTCATTGTGAGTCTCGGCGCCGCCGAGTTGATCTTTGGTGACCTCTTCATGGGTGACGGTTTTGATTACGTCAGGCCCGGTGATGAACATGTAAGAAGTTTTGTCGACCATGATAATGAAGTCGGTAATCGCCGGAGAGTAAACTGCGCCGCCGGCGCACGGACCCATGATCGCGGAAATTTGCGGAACCACTCCGCTGTAAAGAGTATTTCGGAGAAAGATGTCAGCGTAACCGGCCAGCGACATAACCCCTTCCTGAATGCGGGCGCCGCCCGAATCGTTGAGGCCGATCATTGGCGCTCCCATTTTGGCGGCGAGGTCCATCACTTTGACGATCTTAGCTGCGTTAGTCTCGGAGAGTGAACCGCCGAAGACCGTGAAATCCTGCGCAAAGACAAAAACCAGGCGGCCTTCGATGCGGCCGTATCCGGTGATGAAGCCGTCGCCGTAGACCTTCTGCTCGGCCATGCCGAAGTCGTTGCAGCGATGCGTTACAAGTTTGTCGGTCTCTTCAAATGTGCCCTCGTCGAGCAAGAACTCAATGCGCTCGCGGGCCGACATTTTGCCTTCTTTGTGCTGGCGTTCACGGCGCTGCTCGCCTCCGCCGTCTTCGGCGAGGTGGTCGCGCTTCTTTAGTTCAGCAAGTTTCTCTTCAATTCTCATGGCGGGATGAATTATAGCGGGTTCGGGAGGATCAGGAATTTATCGCGCAGATCGATATTAGGGGCAGATAGTTGGACGAGGAAGTAGCCCGCGCTGCAGGTCCGGGGCCTCATCCAGCTTAGCAACCAAATATCTCACGTAACGCATCCCAGCAGGATTGAAGCCGTAGTGACCCGGGAAAACGTGCCCCAGAAAGAGCACGCGAGCTTGCGCTTGGCATCCACATCCAAATGCACACAACCATTCTCGCCACATTTTTTGAGATTTCTCGCACGGTGGTTTCGATGTGCAGCGCCGCCATACTGCTTCCCCTGGTTGCGGTGTGGGCCGCGAAGACCGATATCGCGCGGGCCCGCGGCCTCGACAAGATCGTAGCCTTGAGCAATTTGTGTTTCGCCGCCCCCTTGGCCGTCTTCGGCGCCCTGCATCTCGCGGCTGCTGAAGGCCTCGCGACGATGGTGCCTTCCTATATGCCGTGGCACTTGTTTTGGGCTTATTTCTTCGGCTTTGCACTGCTGGCCGCGTCTCTCAGCATTGCCACGAAAATTCAGGTGCGCTGGTCCGGCCTGCTGTTCGGGATCGCGATGTTTCTTTTTGTGGCGATGTTGGACATCCCCGGATCTCTCGCCACCCCCAGAGACAGGTTTGGATGGACGTTGACCCTCCGCGAAATGACATTCGGGGGCGGAGGCTGGGTTCTTGCGGGAAACGCCCTGCGCGAGCAAGGCCGAGGGCAAGGCGGAAGCAAGCTCATCAGCGTGGGACGCGTGGTGATCGGGATCGCCGCCATATTTTATGGCATTGAGAATTCTCTGCACACGGCGAACGTTCCCGGAGTCCCGCTCGAAAAACTGATACCCGCATGGATTCCGGCACACCTGCTCATTGGCTATCTGACGGGCGCAATTCTTGTGGTTGCCGGGGTTTGCATTCTGCTGGACAAGAAAACGCGGATGGCGGCAACTTATCTCGGTACCTGGATTGTGCTGCTGGTCCTGTTCATCTATGGGCCGATTCTGATCGCGGCGCTGGCCGACCCGAGCACCGACACCAAAGTTGAGGGAATCAACTACTTCTTTGACACGCTGCTGTTTGCCGGAGCGATTCTCGCGCTCGCCAGTGCGACGCCTCGCACGGATTAAAAATACCGCCTGCGACCACGAATTCGATTACTCCATGCTGGAGCCGAGTGGTTCGTACTTATATCTCTTGCCGTCCCAGAAGACCACAGACGTCATTTGATCGCCGCCGTTTTCTTCGGTGAAGATTCCCATGATCTTTTTGTTTTTCTTTATGGCCAACTTCTTTACCACGACCTGCTTGTATGGCAGATTCACAATGATGAATTTCGCCTTGGGAGTAGCGGCGCGCCAGGCTTCGGGCCCGGCTCCATGAATTACCAGCAGCGAGAAGCCCCGGCGTTCCGGATCTTCGGTGGAAAACTGGGTTGTGATTTTGGGATTGCCGTAGCCATAGAAGCTGTCATAGGGATCGATGACGACGAAACTATTTTCGGTCTGATCCATCATCGGATTCGTGCAGCGGGCGGGAATAACGATGTCTTCAACACCATCGCCGTCCAAATCCGCTTTCAATGGCTCGATGCCGATCAATGCGCAAGTCGACCCAAATTGCTTCTGCACAAAATCATTGTCAATCGACAATTTCGGTGCCACGGGCACGGATGCTGGCTGGGCGCTAAGTGTAAAGCTGAGCCAAAGACAGAATGCGATGAGCAGAGAAAGTTTGGGGAACGACATAATGGTACTTTAATCCGGCAGGCGGTTGGAAAGCATATAAAGAAGAGGCAGAGATAGCACGAAAGTCACATGAGTGGGCGAGCCCTTTAGAAGAGTAACGGCGCGGCTTGAAGCCGCGCCTCTCCAAGACTATTCTGCGAATCGTCCTTGATTTTCAGGCGCGAGAACGTTCCCCTCCTTTGAAGTGTTCCCATCCCTGGGGTTTCAGTTTCGAAGCCACGCCGTTCGCATCGAGCAAAAGAACACGCTTATCCCGGGTAATCCGACCGATTTGCGTGATCCGAATGCCCGCAATTCTGGAAGGAACACGCTTGCTGGGATGCGCTGTGAAAAGCAATTCGTAATCGTCGCCGCCGTTGAGCGCGAATTCCAATTCCACGGTGCGGGCTGGCTTTCCTGTAATTGCGCGGGGAATGGCTGAGGTTTGTATCTCCGCGCCAACGCCACTTTCCTCACAGATATGACCCAAGTCGGTAGAAAGTCCATCGCTCAAATCGATCATGGCTGAGGCGAGGCCTTTTTCCAGCAGGAACCGGCCTATTTCGATTCGCGGGGTGGGGTGGAAGTGGAGAGGAAAATCGACCGGCCGCAATTTTCGACCCGCAAATAGCAACTTCAGCGTGGCGGCGGCGCTTCCCAATGCGCCAGTCACATAGATACGATCACCGGCGCGAGCGCCTGAGCGCCGGATTGCTTTGCCTTTCGGAACCGAGCCGACGACGATAATGTCGGCGAGAATTCCTCCCGGAGACTGGGCCGTGTCGCCGCCCGCGAGAGTCACGTTGAACCGATCCGCCAACTTAAGGAAGCCTTTCAGGAACTGGTTGATCCATGACTGCGGCAAACTTTGCGGCAGTGCCAGGGACAAAAATGCGGCTATAGGATTGCCTCCCATAGCCGCGATGTCGCTAAGGCCACGGGTCAGGCAGCGATGACCAACGACTTCCGCGGGGTGCCACTCTCGCCGGAAGTGCACTCCTTCAAGGCTGAAATCGGTAGTAACCAGGGTCTGGTGGCCCTGTGGGATCTGGAGGATAGCGCAGTCGTCGCCGATTCCAGCCGCGATTGCACGGCTTCTGGAAGCAGCGCGGCCGCGAATGCCAGCGATCAACAGTTTTTCAGTGTCAGGCAATCTTCACCCATGAATCCAGACAGGGACTACTATACAAGCCAGGTCGAGGCGGGAACCGAACCGGCTAATACACCGTTTAAGATTCGCGGACAACTCCGCGGCGTGGGAATCATCCAACAATGGCCGGTCGGCCCAGCGGATCGAATGGCAGGCAATTTTTGCCAAACCGGATTGATCTTTATAATGCGGGACTTAGCGGCGGTAACCCTCGGAGGGACGTTCCCCTCCGTCTTCCGTAACCATGGATCGTGCTCTCACGCATTGACACGGGGAAGCGCAGTTTGTTACCGTTGCCAAGCTGCCCCGAAAATCTTAGTCGAGCTAAGTTCTGCATGTGCTTGGGATTGCAGGCGGAGGGGTGAGATACGCCCTGAGCGGCTAAGGTTCAACCGAAACTTAAAGACGAAAGGAATATATTGCGCAAGCGTTTCTACATACTTTTCGTGGCCAGGGGAGACGACGGCCAGCTCCGCAAGATTTCCATTCCAGTCCATTATCTTTACGTGTTGATCGCGGGAGCCGCGATAGGCGCCTTAAGCCTTACCGGAATCGCCGGTTCCTATATGCGAATGTTGTTGAAGGTTTCGCACTATAACGAATTGCGTATCCAGAAAGATGAACTGAAAAGCCGGTATTCCAAGCTCGAACAAGTAGCTCAGGAGAGAGACATTCAAGTAGCGTCTTTGGGATCTTTGGCCAGCGAAGTATCGTCGATGTACGGTTTGAAATCCGACCCCGCGCTGGAAACTGTATCTGCCGATCATGTTCAGGACGCCTTGGTGAGTTCTTCCCTTGATCGTCTTTACGCCCTGAAAGACACCGCGCTGAGCGGTGCAGCCGCTACCGGCATTTCCCTTGGACTTACGCGTAATGCAACTACGGCAGACTGGCTACGAGCCAATTCAGCTCCAAACCTTTGGCCTGTAGAAGGTCCAGTAACGGGGTCATTTGGCGAAAGAACTGATCCATTCAACGGCGAAGGCGCATTCCACCAAGGAATCGACATATCGGCTTCATACGGGCAGCCGGTGATAGCTCCGGCGGATGGCGTGGTGATGTTCGCCGACTTCCTGGGCGGATACGGACGGGCTATTGCCCTTGACCACGGCCATGGAATTACGACCCGCTACGGGCATCTTGCGAGCTATGCCGTCGTCCCAGGACAGTACGTCCGCCGCGGCGATACGATTGGCTATGTCGGATTGAGCGGCCGCAGCACAGGTCCGCATTTGCATTACGAAGTACGCATCAATGACACTCCGGTCAATCCCCACAAGTTCTTGCGGCTTACGATGGCGCATGCCGGCGGATTCGCAGCCGGCAGCTAACTAGACCCGCGTAATGCAGGACGGGCGTGCCGCCCGTTCAGCCGGGCGAGGACGCCCGGCCTCCATAACATCGCAAAGTTAAGCATCCGTAAGGTTCTCAATGCCAGGTCCTATTTTCGGATGTGTTTGAACCAGCCGCCGCAGCTCCCGCAGAGAATTCATGGCATTGATCATTGTCTGGCGTTCCGCCAGGCTCGCGCTCTCGAATGAATCTTCCATGTGATCCATAATTGCGTCGTGCGCCTCATCAATGCGACGGAACAATTCGCTGGGATTTCTCTCGAAGATGACTGCTTCAACCAAACATCTCAAATCGTTTGTGACATCGAGCGGTCGGCCAGCGAGCTTTTCCATAACCCCTCCTAAAGGGTGGCTGCACTGACATGATGCCAAGGATCTATCAAGGCGCAATACAGTCGATATGGTAGTAACTGGCTAGTTAAATCCGCTCAGTTAATATCGATTCAGAAGCGAAAATATCCCTTTAATTCTTACGTGCTTGAGTTTCCTTGTGCTGTTTGACCTTTTTGGCGAGTAAAGACTTTGCCTTTTCGAGCTCGGCGCGGCGCGTAGCACTGAGGCCGTGACCTGCTCGGTTTATGAAGTACGTAAGCATTCGGATACCCGAACCGGGGCCCTTGGGCGAGACTTTTTTCGAAGCCAGCGTTCTGGCAATGGTACTGGCGTCTTTGGTAAATAATCCTGCGGGGGGATGGGACGAATCGGTTTTCACCTCCGCGACCCATTTCTTTTTCGCGTTCTTTTTCGCGGTAGGCATCGCTTCTCCTTGCCGAATTGTGATGCGTTCCTGCGGGCAAGAGTGCGCATCTTATGCGATCGAACATGGTGGAAATGCCTACATGGTTGTGGAAAAAATCTGGGCGTCGTAGTTTTGAAAGGGCAGGGCTTCCCAGCCGTGCCCTTTCAAGGCCCCAGTCGCCGATTTCTAATTTTCCCGCAATCACTATCCGTCGTATGAAAAACGTTCTCAGCAACGAGGCAACGCAGCGGTCAAGTGAAGGGACCAGCAGCAATCTTCGGGAGATTACCGCCACTGTCCACACAATTTCTCGGCTGCGGCAAGCTGCCGCCACCTGTAAGGCCTGCGATCTCTGGAAGGACGCTACACAAACCGTGTTCGGCGAAGGATCCGCAAAGGCAAAGATCATGTTCGTTGGCGAGCAACCCGGCGATCAGGAAGACCGGGCTGGCCGTCCCTTTGTCGGTCCTGCGGGAAAGCTCCTGAATGAGGCTCTGGAGCAGGCGGGAATCGACCGCGCCGAAGTGTACGTCACGAATGTCGTAAAGCATTTCAAATGGACGCCGGCCGAACGCGGCAAGCGGCGCATACACAAAAAGCCTCGCTACGCGGAGATTCAGGCCTGCCGTCCCTGGCTTGACGCCGAGTTGCGGATGGTGAAGCCGGAAGTTCTCGTGTGCCTGGGGGCAACAGCAGCGCAAGCATTGCTGGGAAGAACCTTCAGTGTGAGCCGCCAGCGTGGACAGCGCATTGAATCCGCACTCGCTCCCTACGTGACTGCAACTGTACATCCATCGTCGATACTTCGCGCGCCCGATCCCAAATCCCGAGAGCTGCAAATGCGCGCTTTCGTAAAAGACTTGGTTAAGATTGCAGAGTTAATGGACAGCAGGCGAGCCGCCTAGCGACGCATTTTGCTGGATTTCTGAAGGCAAAATCCCGTCCCTCTACAGAGATCACCTTATCGCGGTCGCGCCCACACTTTGCTACATGTGAGAGTTAGTGGTGCTTGAAGTATTGCACCGCGCGCTCGTGCGCTTCGGCGGCTTTTTTCGTACTGAACGTGCCCAGGTTGCGGCGACGCCCGGTTTTCGGATTCTTCTTGCGCGAGTAGAGACGGTATTCGCCGGTTTTTAGTTTTCGAATCATTGCATACCTCGTCAAAATTTTGATGCCGGGTGGCAAGATGTAGGCTTTCTACGTAAGCTAAGAAATGAAACTTAGCAACAGGAGGACAGCATGAAAACAGTGAGCGGAGTATTTCGATCCCGAGCGGACGCGGAACGCGCCCTAAGCCAGTTGCGGTCGATCGGTTTGCGAGACGACCAAGTTACCCTGCTGACTCCGGAAAATACGGAGAAAGGAATCCAATCAGTACCAACGGTCGCGGCTGAGCAGCCGGGCATGGGTAAAGCGATTGGCGCCGTCCTGGGAGGGTCCGCCGGATTTTCGGGAGCCGCCCTAGTCATGGCTGCGATTCCCGGCGTAGGGCCGATCACCGCAATCGGCTTGTTAGGCTCGGCTGTCCTGGGCGCTGCTGGAGCCGGTATAGGCGCCGTGGCTGGAGGAAAACTTGAAAATTCCATGACTAAAGGTCTTCCGGAAGATGAATTGTTTGTCTACGAAGATGCTTTGCGCCAAGGCCGCAGCGTCGTAATTGCTATGGTTGATGACGAGGCTGAAGCCTCGAAGTATCGCGAATTGCTGAATGCGGAGGGAGCAGAATCAGTCGATGCAGCGCGGGAGCAATGGTGGACCGGCTTGCGTGACGCGGAGAGTGAACATTATCAGACTCACGGCGAGAAACCGGGTGACAACGAGAAGTACTATCGGCTCGGTTTCGAATCTGCGCTGCACGCGCGGACTCGCTGTAAAGAATACGACCAGGTAATGGGAGAAATGAACGCCGCGATCCGCGACCTGGAGCGGGGCAATCCTGGCATGGACGTGGCCACACCTTTCACTCGCGGATATGAACGCGGCCGCGATTATTACCAGGAACTCTGCAACAAATCAAAGGCTGCTTAAGACTACGGCAATCGCAACCGAGGTCCTACAGAATACAGTCGATTCATTTAATCGGCGGGAACGATTTAAGATTCCGGAAAAGGAGATTGCTTATGCCTGATAAAGAAACCCTCGAACGTGCCCGCGAAGACGCTCGTGAAGGAAAATCGCCCAGCACCCAGGCTGTGGAATTCGTCCGCGAAGAGATGGACCACATTCGCGAAGGTAAACACGGCGCCGCGTCAACCAAACAAGCGATTGCCATTGGGTTATCGAAAGCCCGCCGCGCAGGTGTAAAGCTGCCGCCACCGGGCAAAGGAAAAGTGTCGACCAAGACCAGGGCACAAGCCGAGCGTGATTCTGAGAAGGGACAAAGCCACAGCCGTCGTAAACCGTCCGCAAAACGTTCGCGTGCTACCACACAGGCTCTTAAGAAAGAAGGGCGGAATGCCGCGTCTCACCAAGCGTTATCCAAGCAAGCTCGTTCCGCTGCCCGGCAGCGGGGTGCTGCCGCGCGCCACAAATCTGCGATGAAAGCTGTTCGAACCAGGAGAGCAGCCGCTTAAGTCAATCAGCGCGCTAAGCTGCACGCGCGCGATGCGTAGTCCAGAGTTTTGTCTATTCACGGGGATCGCGCAAACGATCCCCGTCACTCCCCGCAACTTCAGCGACTTAGGGCTAATCAATTCCGAACTTACAGCCTGCACCTGATTTCTAGCACCCTCATTCTCAGTCATATTTTTTAACAGTCCTGTAACATTCGGCCGGGCCGTGATTTGCGGCATGAGGCCTAGATGCGAAAGATGTCTGACGCTGCATGAAAGAAATTCTTGTCAGATTCGTCGTCGGTGGAGTTGTAGTCTCAGTCTTCGCTTTGCTGGGCGATCTGCTGAGACCGAAAAGTTTCGCCGGCCTGTTTGGAGCAGCGCCATCCGTGGCCCTGGCAACGCTGGCGCTTACCGTCGCGAAACAAGGCAAAGAATATGCAAGTCTGGAAGCGCGGTCGATGCTGCTTGGCGCGATAGCATTTTTCGTCTACGCGCTCGTCGTTAGCAGATTGCTGATTCGTCGCAAGCTGCCGGTGCTCCCGGTTACCGGGTTATCGATGGCGGTGTGGTTCGCCTGCGCGTTCGGATGTTGGTATGCGGTGTTGAGGTAAACGAATTGAAAGTCAAGTTTGATACCAGCGGTCTCGGATTATCGCGGTGGTATGAATATGTAACCCGTTTTGTTTTCGGAGGAACGATTACCGCGTTGGCGGGAATTGTGGCCGAACGCTATGGCCCCGAGATTGGCGGATTGTTCCTGGCGTTTCCCGCAATTCTTCCCGCAGCAGCGACCTTGATAGAAAAACACGAGACAGAAAAAAAGGAACGCGCCGGACTGGATTGTGCTAAGCGTGGCCGCGTAGCAGCCGGCGTCGATGCCGCTGGAGCAGCGATGGGAAGTATCGGCCTCATGGCATTCGCATTGATCGTGTGGTTGAAACTGGCAAATTCCTCGTTGAGCCTTGTGCTGGCCGGGGCCACGCTGGCGTGGCTCACAGCATCAGTAATGGTGTGGGAGCTTCGGGAAACGTTGTGGCGGCGCATTCGAGCCAGACGTCACGTGGCCTCGGGCCATGGGTTGCATGCTGCCGCACAACGTGGTTCGTCAATTCATAGGAGGTTCGATGAGTAAGAACGGAAATTCCAGAAGCGCAATGGCTGATCCCTCGCGGCTTCAGTCTCTGGATGAAGACCACAAGAACATCATTCAGGTCGTGATTGAAACGCCCAAGGGCAGCCGCAACAAATATGCGTTTGATGCGGAGCAGAAAGTTTTTGAATTGAAGAAAGTTCTGCCCGCCGGCATGACCTTCCCGTACGACTTCGGATTCATCCCGCGAACCAAAGGCGGAGATGGCGATCCCGTCGACGTTCTGGTGCTCATGGATGAACCTGCCTTCCCGGGAGTGGTGGTGAAGTGTCGCCTTGTCGGAATTATAGAAGGCGAACAATATGACAAGAAGGACAAAGAACGCAATGACCGGGTCGTCGCGGTGGCGAGTCCAAATCATAGCTTTGCCGACATCCAGCACATCGATGATCTGGGCGAGCTATTTGTGCATGAGCTAGAAGACTTCTTCGTCAATTATCACGAGTTGAGCAAGGAGCAATACCGGGTAATCGATGTGCGGGGGCCGGGGCAAGCGCGCAAGCGAATCGAAGAAGGTATTCGCGCTGCTCGGCGCGGATGAATAGTTTCAAGGGCACATCTCCAGAGCTTGCGGAAAAAGCCTCGCTTCGTATCAGGGTATGCCTTCAGGCATACCGCAGGTGGGTGAAATACCTGCGGCTTTAGCCGCTGAGGCCGCGGTTAATCGCCACGAAATGACTTTCTCTGCAGCCGTGCCGCAAGTCCTTCAACAGGTAGTCGCGGCGCGGCTGTAAACCGCGCCCTTTCAAATCCAATCCGCGGAAGTGCTGCACCCAAACTCAAAGCTGCAAACAACCTGTTAAATACTGGCGCACTCTAAAACACCGGGAGAACTTATGGCAACGAAAAAGAAATCATCTGGACGTAAATATGGCAAGGCCGCAGGCAAAACGGTTGCAAGCGCGATGCGTCGAAAGAAAAAGGGAACGTTGCGTGCCGGCAAGGGCGGTAAGGGCGGCGGCGCAGTGAAAAGCCGCAAACAGGCAATTGCTATTGGACTTTCCGAAGCACGAAAAAAGGGCGCGAAGGTACCCAAGAAGAAGTCCGCTTAGAGCCATTCGCTCACGCGGCCACGTTTCCGTCTGTTTTCAATGGAACTTGCACCAAAGAGAACTTGCCGTGCCCTCTGCGCCGGGCGGTTAATTCGGCTCCTTCGCGGCTGGCCGCTGTGGCAATCACTTCTCCCGAATCGATGCAGACCGCTGCCCAACTCCCCGGAGTCATTCCGGCGAGCCGACCATCCGCAGCATCGTTTTTGGCGGCATCACTGTCGCCGGGATTTGGAATTGTCGAAGGTGGATCGCTGGTAGGAAACGAATCAGCCGAGGGTTTTGTCTAATATCTTTTCCGTCGCCGGTTGAGGATCTTGCTGCGACTCTGCCGCCTCGAGATTTTCTCGCATAAAAAATTCTCCAGACGACAGCTTCTCTGGCCAAGTATATTTTCGGTATACGGTGATCAGCTGATATCTAGAAGTGGATCTACTTAGAAACGCTGTGCGGTAGCTATATCACCAGAACTTTCATGTCACCCTGCTTCTCTACCACTTCCACTCGAACCGTCCCGGCATGACGATCAAGAAACAGGTCAGCTCGGCCGCCGTCAAAACGCAAATTCTTAATCCATAATTGCGGAATGCCTTCCGGCAAGTATGGGCGATCGAAGATGAGACGTTTTTCGCTGCCATCCATCGATAATCCCAAGCAGGCCTGGAGCAGCATAAAAACCGCGCCCGCGGCCCACGCCTGAGGGGAACAAGCCACGGGATAAAGAGTGGGGCCTTCTCCTTCGCGACGGTCGAGACCGCAAAACAATTCTGGAAGCCGGTGCAAGTCAACCGCGCTGCTTGCGTCCAAAAGGCCCATCAATATCTTGCCCGCGAGTTCACGAAGACCGTACTTAGCCATGCCCGCGGCGATAATCGCATTATCGTGCGGCCACACCGAACCGTTGTGATAAGACAGCGGATTGTAGCGAACTTCTTCCGAGCCTATGGTTCGCACGCCCCAGCCGGTGAAGAAATCTCCGCTCAGCAGAGTATGAGCAACAAGCTGAGCTTTGTCTGGGCTGGCAATTTCTGTGAAAAGACAATGGCCCGCATTCGAGGCTCGCACCCGGCAAGCTTTCTTTTTGCCGTCCAATGCCAGAGCATAGGTGGACAAATCGTCGCACCAGAATGCTTCCTCGAATTTAATCTGGAGATCGGCGGCCTCGTTTTCAAGCACGTTCGCTCTTTCGACATCACCGAGGATCCGGCTGATTTTTGCGCCTGCACGCTTAGCTGCGTACACATAGCCTTGAACTTCACACAAAGCGATAGGCGCTTCCGCCAACTCTCCGTTGGCATAAAAAATGGAATCGTGCGAGTCCTTCCAGCCTTGCTGGATTAAACCTTTACTGCCGTGACGCGCATATTCCACAAAGCCATCGCCGTCTACATCACCGTAACGATCGATCCACTGCAGGGCGAAATCAATGTGCGGCCACAGCGTCCGAATAAAAGCGTGGTCACCTGTGTATTCGCAGTAGGCGCCGGCCAGCATAATGAATAGCGGAGTTGCATCCACAGTGCCGTAGTAACGCGCGAACGGCACTTCGCCCAACGCAGCCATTTCACCTTTGCGCATTTCGTGCAAAATCTTTCCTGGCTCCGCTTCAACTTCCGGATTCAACTCGGTAGCCTGCGTGGCCGCAAGAAATTCCAGAACGCCTTTCGCGATTCGCGGATTCACCCACAACAACTCCAATGCGGTGATGATTCCATCGCGCCCAAAAACCGTACTGAACCACGGCACTCCGGCATACGGATAATCGTGTTCCGGATTTCCCATGGTCATCATTTCGACATCGGCGACGGAGCGCTTGATCCACCGGTTAAAGCGGTCGTTGGAACTGGAGATATTGCAAAGCCGCGCTGACGCCGCGTTCAGTTCACTTTCCGCAGCAACCATAGCGCGCGAGTAGCCGATCAAAGGTACGGTCAACTTCGGATTACAAGAGATTTCCAATCGCAACAGAACCGATTGTTTCGGAGCCAGCGAAATTTCGAAGTTCATCCCGGAAGATGAAATCTGCACCGGTTGGGGGTGGGAATGAACTCGAGTCTGACGTACAACATTGTCCAAACCTTCGTACGACAATAAAATTGAGCCTCGTCCAATCTGATCTTCAAGCCGCCGGCCTCTTTTTTCACGCCGCGTCCCGCGCACTTCAAAAATGTCCGCGAAGTCTGCAAAAATTGCCAAATAGAGGGGAATATCGACCGGCACGCGTCCGTAGTTGTCGATCTGATACTCTTCGTAGCAGACGCCGCGCCACAGAAATTTTGAGCGGAAGACGTGAATCGTCCCGCGTTCGACGATTACATCCTCTCCTTCCGATACGTCGACGTTTGCCAGATCGGCGGTGAAAACAAAATTGTCTGATTTGACTGTGGAACTGAGAAGCAGAGGTCGAGATTGCCACAACGAAAGCCCCAGCTCTGACAAGAAACGGGTTCCATCAAAAAAAATCCCCTGCTCGCCCATGCCCAGAGGCTCAATGTCACCGTAGCGGTCAAATACGGCAAACATTTTGCCATATTTCAAAACTCGGGCTCGGTCGTCAGTAGGAGACGACCTTGTCGCTATGTAGTACTGCTGGCTGACGCTAGCTTCGTCCAACCTAAATCTCCGTCCGTGGGTAATAGCTCATGGGTTCCGCCTCTCAGTATGCGGTCGTAGATCGCGAGATATTGCTGTGTCATCCGATGCAAACTGAACTGCTCTTCAAAACGCTGACGGCACTGTGCCCGGTCAATTTTATCGAGTTTTTCTACCGCCTTGGCTCCGCTCTTCACATCGCGAGGTAAAAAGCCGTTGACTCCGTCCTCGATAACTTCGGGAACGGAGCCGAAAGGAAAAGCAATCACCGGAGTTCCACAAGCCATTGCCTCGATCATAACGATGCCAAATGGCTCAGGCCAATTAATTGGGAAAAGTAACGCGGCAGCGTTCCCGAGAAACTCATTTTTTTCAGAGTAACCAATTTCGCCGATGAACTCAATCAGCGGATCATTCAGCAACGGCTTAATGACGGCGTTAAAGTACTGCTCATCTGCCCGATCAACCTTGGCCGCAATCGTCAGCGGCATGCCTACCCGCTTTGCAATCTGAATGGCCTGTTCCAGCCCTTTTTCAGGAGAAGTTCGCCCCAGAAACGCCAGGTATTTCCCAGGCTCGCTGTAAAACGAAAGACTGTTTTCAGCCAATCCGTGATGCACGGTTCCCTGCCAGTTCACCCAAGGCAACGGTTTGCGTTGAGCGTCAGAAATCGAAACGACCGGCATTTCCGAATAGGTGCGATAGAGCGGCGCGAGATCCGGAAGATCAAGACGTCCGTGCAAGGTCGTGACATTTGCTATTTGAGCGCGTCGGCTTAACGGAAAATGCAAGTAGTCGATATGAAAATGGATGAGGTCGAAATTGTCTTTTTCGCTGAAAACCTTTTCCAACATGTTGACATGGTGGGCGAACTGGTCAATACAGCCCGGGTTCAGCCGAAGAGCTTCCGGGCAGCATGGGACCAGGCGGGCGGCGGTCATCGAGTCGCCGCTGGCAAACAAAGTCACATCATGACCCAGGCGTACCAAATCTTCCGTGAGCCAGGATACGATTCTTTCCGTGCCGCCATAGAGCTTCGGTGGAACGCTCTCAAACAATGGCGCAACCTGTGCAATTCTCATGAATGCCCTCATCCTCCCTTTCGGCAGAAAATGCATGCACGTCCCGGGACAGCCCTGGTGCGTAACAATCTAAAATCAAGAGTTGAAAACCTACATCAAAGGCGCGGCACTTACTCTTAGGTCCGCCCTCAAGCTGTTCCACCAACAATCTAATACTAATGATGCTCTACGGTTTTTTCTCTCGGGCACATCCTGTACCTCAAGCCAATCCAATACTTACAACAGTGTATTGAAGTGTTCGAGAACGAACGCTCTGCGAATTCGTCGAATGAACCAGGATTTGAAAAAGAAATTGCACGAATGCAGTTTTATCCCAGCATACAAACTGCTACCGGAAAATCCGCCAGCGCCTTAGAAAGTGAAATTCTCTCTCCGCCATCCATTTTCTGCGTCTCCAAAACTTCTCCGGTAAATATGTTCCGATACTTGTCAGAACACGTGCAGAAGGGAAGAACAATGTCAGTACCCTGCCAGACGCGCTCGCCGATTGGTGGGACATCGGCATCGTCGAGCAATCCGGCCACCAGAGTGAGGAACCACAACCAAGAACATTGGACTTCGCAGACATTCGCACGAAAGCCACAATGCGGTCAGCTTTCGTACCTTCAGCGACGAGTGGCAAATATTCTCCATCTTGAAACAGTTCCGGCTGCTGCTGGCGCAAACAGAGAGTTCTCCAAGTCAGATAGAGCTTGATTCGCCCATCCTCGGAGGTCTCCAGCAAACTTTTGACGTCACCGCTTTCACGAAGAGCGCGAAACATTTTTTGACGATGCTCGTAATCGACGGATCGCCGGTTGTCTGGATCGACCAGGCTGTAATCCCAAATCTCAGTGCCCTGGTAAATGTCGGGCACGCCGGGGCAAGTCAGCTTCAAAACAGTTTGTGCCAAACTATTCCATAAGCCGAGCCGCGCAATACGCTGTTCGAAACGCACAAAGTCGTTGAGGAAACGGTTCTGCTGGCCCGGCTTCAACAATTTCTTGACGAACGATGAAACTGCATTTTCATATTCGCTGTTCCGGTTGATCCAACTAGTGTTCTCCTTCGCTTCGCGGATGGCTTTCAGCATGTAGTTCTCTATCCGCTGAAAGAAGTTTTCCGCAGTATCCGGATTATTCAAGGCGTCCGGCAGCCATGCCCCAACCAAAGTCTGGTAAAGCAAGTATTCATCGTTTGCCGAAGGTGCAGGTTTGTCGTTGACCATGGTCTTGTGGTTGCGATTGAAGCGCCGCCACTCGCGCACCCGAAGCCTCCACAACGCCGGTATCTCCGAAAGGATGTTAATCCGCGCGCGCACGTCCTCCGACCGCTTGGAGTCGTGGGTGCTGGTAGCAAGCATGGTATGCGGCCAAAAGCGCAAGCGCTCCTGATTGGCAAAATGAAACTCCTGGATGGTGGTTCCAAAACGATGAAGATCGCTGCCAACGTCGTTTTGCGAAACCAGCCGGTTGTAACGATAAAACGCTGTGTCTTCCAGGCCTTTCGCCATCACCGGACTGCTGAACTGCTGGAACTTCATGGCAAAGTTGAGCACAGCATTTTTATAGACGGAATTCTGGCCTTCGCTAATGGTGGTCAGCAACACCTCACCGAGGAAATCAAAAATGCTGGTATCAGCAGCCGGACTTCTGGATTTCGCCAAGGCGATCGCGCTTCTGATATAACGCACGTCTGTATCGGAGACACCGGAAGAAGTCACATAAGTCCGATACACGGGGAAGCTCGCGACAACTTCCGTTATCGCATCCCGCAGGCTGTTGAGAGTGAAGTCGCAGGTGCGTCTCCTGGCGAGAGCGATGCGGGTGAGTTTGGTAGCAAGGACGTTCACTTCACTGGCCAATGCGACCCGAACGATCAGTTTCCGGCAATGGTATCCGAGGTCGTCAAGATTGATTTCGTCGTCGACAAAATTTCTATAAATGCGATCCATACTCACGGCCGCCGCGGGGTCTATAAACAGTCCATTCAACAGACTCGCGAAGTCGTAGCCGGTGGTTCCGCAGACTGGCCAGTCAGTCGGTAGACGTTCCGCGCCGGTTAGAATTTTCTCGATGACTACGTAGTGCGATTTATTGCCGGTGGCGTCGACAATGGCACGATTCAAGCGTTCGAAATACTGCCGTGGATCGTACAGCCCGTCAGGATGGTCGATGCGAAGACCGTTAACTTTACCTTGCGCCATCAGGCTCAAAACCAGGCGGTGGGTGGCTTCAAAGACGGCTTCGTTCTCCACGCAAATACCCGCAAGATCGTTCGTATCGAAGAATCGACGGTAATTGATGTCGTCAGATGCAACCCTCCAATTTGCCAGTCGAAATGCTTGCGCCTTGATAAGTTCGTGGAGCTCTTCAAAGCTGGCGGGGTCGGCTGGATTACCATTCATTGTTTCCACTGCTTTTGAAATGCAGTTGGCAACCTCCGCCGACCGCGCGCATAACTCGGCCAATCGCCGCTTGTGAATTTCCTTGTCCCGATTGCGCTCGGCGATGCGATCGCTGCTGGTCTCGTGCCTCGCTGGCAGATGGCTGAACGAAGTGATCAGGCTCTGAAACTCCAGCAAATCCGGATTCTGTTGATCGAGTGTTGATGCGGTACAGCGTTGCAGGATTCGCGGATATTCTCGCGGATCGACCGGAAAACGATGATTGTGATAGGAGACATCGAACTCGCCGCGCTCCCGGTTGAACGCAAGCTTCAAGTCACCGCTCTCCAGCACTACTCCGTAATGGTCATGCAGCACCGGAATCAAAACTTTTCCGTACAGTTCGGCCTTTATCGGATGCCAGTCAATATCGAAGAAATTGGCGTACATGGATGACTCGCCATTTTCGAGAACATCCAGCCACCATGCATTGTCGTTTCCCATGACGCCCATGTGGTTGGGCACGACGTCGAGAATTAATCCCATCCCATGTTCGTAGAGCGTTGTGACGAAGCGGTCAAACTCTTCCTGAGTTCCAATTTCAGGGTTGAGCAAGTTGTGATCGACGATGTCGTACCCATGCATACTGCCAGCGCGAGCCTTTAATAAAGGAGAAACATAGCAGTGACTGATGCCGAGCGCGGAAAGATAGGGAACGATTGCGGTGGCCTGCACAAAAGTGAAATCGCGATTAAGTTGCAGCCGATAAGTCGCGAGCGGGATGTGCGAGCGTGGATTCATGATTCCAAAAACCAAGCGACTGACCAAGGCGGCAGAGTTCCTTGCTTTAGAGCATTGGCATCCAGTTCTTCGCTGGCACAAATAATCTGCGAACTCGGCGGAGTCAGGCCGGAGAGCGAATCGCTTCCCAGATTCGCCACCAGAGAGAGGTTTGCGTTGTCGGGAAACTTCCAGTGAGCGGCGACGGCGTGTTCTCCGTGAATCTCATAAGCAGAATCCACCACACATCCCGCGGAAAGACGGGGCACAATGTGCTCGCGTCGCAGTTTCAGTAACTTTTGATAAAAGCGCAACCAGTCCCGATGGCTAGATTGATCCAGCTCGCGCCAATCGAGCCGCGAGGCCGCAAAAGTTTCGGCGGCATTTGGATCCGGAATTCGCTCGCGCTCGGCCGGGTGGCTGAACTTGGCGAATCGAGCAAACTCATTTCGCCGGCCCGACGTGACAGCAGCCGCTAGATCTTTTTCGAAATCGCAGAAAAATAAAAATGGTGTTTCCGCGCCGAACTCTTCGCCCATAAAAAGCAAAGGAGGCGAAGGCGCCAGTAGTAGGATCGCGACAGCCGCCCGTACAGCCCGATGATCTGCAATCTTGCCTATGCGCTCGCCGAATGCGCGGTTTCCGATTTGATCGTGATTCTGCAGGAACGAAACAAAAGCGGTAGAAGGCAGCCCGGCAGTTGATTCACCGCGAGGTTCGCCCTTTCTATAAGCCGAACTCTCGCCTTGGTAAGCGAATCCCTCGACCAGGCAGCGCCCCAATTGATCGATTGGATGCTGGGCGTAGTCTGAATAATAGCCGTCTTTCTCACTCGTAGTCAGCACATGCAAGGTGTGATGGATGTCATCATTCCACTGCGCCGTGTATGTCTTCGGCTGGCATCGCTTGTCGCGCTGAAGATATCGAGACTGGTTGCAGTCGTTTTCTAAAACCAGATGAACATGCCGATCCGGCTCGATGGAATTCCGCACCGCTTCGGCTAATTCAGTAAGGATGTCAGGTTTGGAATCGTCAGCGATGGCATGCACCGCATCCAGACGCAGCCCATCGAAGTTATATTCAGTCAGCCAGTAGAGCGCGTTATGAATGAAGAAATCCCGGACCACGCGGCGATCTGGGCCATCAAAGTTAATTCCGTCGCCCCACGGAGTGCAATGGCGATCGGTAAAAAATTGCGGCGCGTATGACCTCAGATAATTTCCCTCTGGGCCGAAGTGGTTGTAGACCACATCCAGCAGAATCATGAGTCCGCGCTCATGCGCGCTCTGAATTAAATCTTTGAGATTTTCAGGGCCTCCATAAGTGCTGTCGGGAGCAAAGAGGAAAACACCGTCATATCCCCAATTCCATTTGCCAGGAAAGTCGGCTACAGGCATGATTTCCACGGCGGTGATTCCGACATCTACAAGATAGTCGAGCCGCTCGCGCGCTCCAGAAAAGGTCCCGGCTGGCGTAAATGTCCCGACGTGCAGTTCGTAAATGACAGCCTCTTCCCAGCGGCGGCCGCGCCACGGGATGTCGCGCCACTCGAAGCTGGTGGGGACGAATCACTTGGCTCGGACCATGCACATCATTCGGTTGAAAGCGTGACGCAGGATCGGGAACTTCCTGCGCATCGTTAATACGAAATTTATACTTAGCGCCGGGCTTTGCCACATCGGTGTTTAATTCAAACCAACCTCCATCGAGCTGGTTCATTGCAAATCGCTGGTTGGAGTCCGTAAGGCAGAGTTCCACCTTACGCGCGGCAGGCGCCCACAGGCGAAAGCGCACGCTTCCGTCGTCGCGGCATTCGGCGCCGAACGGCATGTTATAGCGACGGTTCAATCGACTCTTCCTTCTTGCTATTACCGCGCCGCTCCATCAGCACCACCATGGAGCGCGCCTGCAACGGATAAGGTGTTCCCGCATCGTAAGTATCGAGGGGACGCAAACCATCTTCGCGCGAGGTATCCATCCATGCGGTCCAGCGAGCACCGGGGCGCGTCGCCGGCAAAGTGAAAGCAACGTCCTCGTGGTGCGCATTCAGCAGCACCAGAAAATTTTCGTCACTGACTTTCCGTCCCCGTTCATCGCTCTCATCCAGGCCCTGCCCTGAAAGAAACATTCCCAGATAGCGAAGCGATGGGTCGCGCCACTCCTCCTCGCTCATCTCATTGCCGCTGGGATTGAGCCACAGCACATCTTTTACATTTGCGCCTTTGATCGGCCGGCCCTGAAAAAAACGTTTGCGTCGGAACACGGGATGCCTCTTGCGCAAAGTGATCATGCGCTGAGCGAAAGCCAGCAAATCACGATCTTGACCCTCCGCGCTCCAATTGATCCAGCTGATTTCATTGTCCTGGCAATAGGCGTTGTTGTTTCCCATCTGCGTGTGCCCGATGGCGTCGCCGGCATACATCATTGGCACGCCTTGCGAGAGCAGCAGAGTTGCCAGGAAATTGCGCTTCTGTTTGGCACGCAACGCCAGCACCTCAGGATTATCGGTCGGCCCCTCGACTCCACAGTTCCAGCTCCGATTGTCGTTGTTGCCGTCACGATTGTTTTCGCCGTTGGCTTCGTTGTGTTTTTCGTTGTAGCTGACCAGATCCTGCAGCGTGAAGCCGTCATGCGCAGTCACAAAGTTGACGCTGGCATAGGGACGGCGTCCGCTATGCGCGTAGAGGTCGCTCGAACCGGTGATGCGATAAGCAAGGTCGCCCACTGTTCCTTCATCGCCCTTCCAGTATGAGCGCACTGTGTCACGGTAGCGATCGTTCCATTCCGCCCAGCCCACAGGAAAGTTTCCCACCTGGTATCCGCCTTCGCCAAGATCCCACGGTTCAGCAATCAGCTTCACTTGGGAGAGCACAGGATCCTGGTGAATGATGTCGAGAAACGCGCCCAGCCGATCGACTTCGTGAAGTTCGCGCGCAAGTGTTGCCGCCAAATCAAAGCGGAAACCATCTACGTGCATATCGAGAACCCAGTAACGCAAACTATCCATGATCAACTGCAACACGCGCGGATGCTGCATGTTCAGCGTGTTTCCCGTACCGGTGTAGTCCATGTAATAGCGGGGATTGGTGGGTACGAGTCGGTAGTAAGTGCTGTTGTCGATCCCCTTCAGCGAAAGCGTAGGGCCGAGGTTATTGCCTTCGGCAGTGTGGTTGTAGACGACATCGAGAATGACTTCGAGACCGGCGGAATGCAGGGTCTTGACCATTGTCTTGAATTCACGGATTGAGCTTGTGGACATGTACCGCGGCTCGAGCGCGAGAAATCCGATTGAGTTGTAGCCCCAGTAATTGCGCAAGCCACGCTCGACCAGCTGTCGATCATCGACGAAACTGTGCACCGGCATGAGTTCGACCGAGGTCACGCCTAATCGAGTGAGGTATTCAATCACCGGAGCTGTGGCCAGACCCGCATACGTCCCGCGCAAGTGCTCAGGAACATCCGGATGGCACTTGGTGAATCCCTTCACGTGAAGCTCGTAAATCACGGTCTCATGCCAGGGGATTCTCGGCGGCGCATCGGCTCCCCAGGTGAACGCCGAGTCAATAACGCGGTTCTTCGGCATGCCGGCCGCATTGTCGCGGCGATCGAACGATAAATCTTCCTGTTTACTCCCGACTTTGTATCCGAAGTGAGCATCGCTCCAACGAATGCCTCCCTGAATCTGCTTTCCATAGGGATCGAGCAGAAGTTTGTGGTGATTAAAGCGATGCCCTTGTTCCGGTGCATAGGGCCCAAACACTCGATATCCGTACAACTGGCCGGGGCGCACCTCCGGCAAATAACCGTGCCAGACCATGTCGGTTTGCTCGGGCAGCGGTACGCGAAGGAACTCACGTTTACCCGTAATGTCGAAGAGGCAAAGCTCCACTTTTTCCGCATGCTCCGAGTAGAGTGCGAAGTTTACGCCCTCGCCATCCCAGGTTGAACCAAGGGGATACGGTCGACCAGGCCACACAATCGGCTGGGAAGAATGAGCCATTTATCTTCTTCGATGCCTCCGCTGTGCCCGAGGACTGTTTGTTGCGGCTCGCCATGCTTCCGGCTTACTGCAAACCATGTAGGATCTCCTTCGCCGAGCGGCGGCCGCTGGCAATTGCGCCGTGCACGGTACCGTTGTGGCCGGTCGTATCGGTAGCTTCACCGGCGAAAAACAAGGTGTTTTCGAGCGGACGCGCCAGAGCTTCCTGGGCGCCGTCTGATCCCACTGCTCCATAGCTGTAAGCCCCGCGCGAGAATGGATCGTTCTGCCAATCGTGGAAGTAGCCGGTTCCAAACAATGATGTGATTTGTTCGATGCTGACACTTAGCAATTTACTGAGCGTCTGCAAACATCGATCTACGACAAATGACTCGCTTTTGCCCGACAAACCCTCAGCGCAGCGGAACGGAGCCCAGCCGGTGATAATCGGCAGTTTCCCAGGCATAGTGGTCCACCAGGTAGGTAGCCACTCATCGTCTGAGAATAGGAAGCCCATGTCAGAGAGGTTTTTTCTATCTTTGCCCGGTGCAGGGATAGTGTCCCAGAAACGGTTCTGGAAGCGGAGAGTGACGCGGATTACTCGGCCCATCTCCAGCTTCGTTAGCGCGTCTAATTTCGTTCGAGGCAAGGCGGGATCGAAGCGCACAGCGCCTTCGTCATCTGAGGCCGCTTTCATGACTCCCAGCGGAATGGTTACCAGCACACGTTCAGCTTCGAACTTCTGCGATTCGCCGGCTCGATGAGCATTGATCTCGGCGTGCCCTTGCGACCACCGCACAGACTTGACCACGATTTCAGTTTGAATCTGAATGCCCTGCCTCGACAGTTCTCCGCAAAAGATGTCGAGCAAGTCCTGATATCCATTGGCCGCGCGAAAAGCGCGATCAGCCTTCGATCTGCTCTTCCGCCCGCATTCCCTTCACCAACCAATGAACTCCAACGCGATCGGGATCGGCGGCATTGAAGCCGGTAACATAAGCTAACGCCCTCTCGTACGCCTCTTGCTTCTTGGGATCGTTCTTCGGATCGCAGCAACGTTTTAGAAAGCTGAGAAAGGATTCGTCCGGCGAACGATCGTCCATCTTTTTTAGAATGTCATCGACCTCGGAGAAAAAATCACAACTGCACAAGCGCCCTTTTTGGAAGCACCGCGGTTCACCGCTCACCTCTTCGATCTTTAAATTCCGTGCCTGCAGCGGCTCCCAGATCTCAGGAGGAAGGCCATGGATAAACTCAGAACCGAACTCAATCGGAGCCTTGCAAACGGGATCGCGTTGCGTGAACATTCGTCCACCGGCTCGGTTACGCGCTTCAAGAATAGTGACGGAAACCCCGGCGCGCGCAAGGTCAACAGCGGCGGCCAAACCGGCCGCTCCTGCGCCTACCACGATGACGCGATGAGTTTTCGACATGACAAGCGCTTAGACAGCGAATCCATTCGACAGCCGTAAACTTTTGCCCCAAAACGAGCCGGCGGGAAAACAGAATTTCGGCTCGGCACAAACGTAGGCACACTAATCGCCCGAAGGAGATTTCACGTTCACGGTTTGCGGTTTGCCGTGCGGTGCCCGATGAATTTCCTGTAGCGAAGTCGGCCTCTTTTTGGGAGGCAGCGCCGGCAGTTCAACCACCCTTCCAGTACGAGCCGATTCATAGGCGGCGCGCACAACTCGGACGTCGGCCAGACCTTCAAGTCCGTTAGGCTCCGGTTCCCTGTTCTTCAGGATGCAATCCGAAAAATAAAACAGCTCAGCCGCGAACTGATCGCGCTTGGGAAATTTCTTGAAGATTGTCTTTTCACCAATCTTGATCTGTTGCTTCAACGTCGACACGTATTCATAAGCCGGATCGGCGGTGAGGACGCCCTTAGTCCCAATCAAGCTATAGCGGCCGATATCTGCCGCGCCGAAGCTGCAAGTAAACGTCGCCAACCGGTCTTCAGGAAAGCGCATGACCACCGACGACATTTCGTCCACCTTCTCGAACCTCGGCTCCCCATTGTTTGCGCTGCAGGCGAAGACTTCAGTGGGCTCGGACTGGAACAAATATCGTGCCGCGTTAATGCAGTACACACCCATGTCGTAAACAGGTCCGCCCCCGTTTTCTACTGGCTCAGTCACGCGGATGTTATCCTCGACCACCTGCTGGGCAAATTCTGAAACGAAGAAGCGAAGGTTTCCCAGCTTGCCGCTCTTTGCCAACCTAATTGCTTCGAGATTGCCTTTCTCAAAATGCAGGCGGTAGGCAACCATGAGCTTCACGTTGTTCTGGTTCGCGGCATCGATCATCGCTTCACAATCTTCTTCGGTGACCGCCATCGGCTTTTCGCAGAGCACGTGAACATGCGCCTGCGCCGCGCGTACCGCGTATTCACGATGAAGGTGGTTGGGCAGGACGATATAAACCGCATCAACGTCAAAAAGCGCTTTTTCGTAATCCTCGTAGGAGTAAGTCCGCTCGAGACGATACTTCTCGGCTAATTTCTTGCGTTTTTCGGGATCGTCCGAAACGATGGCGACCAGTTCAGAATTTTGCGCTCTCTTGAACGCTGGTAAAACGGCAACTTGCGCCAGGTGTCCCAGTCCAACGACAGCATAGCGAATCTTACGGCCGGATTTGCCACTCATTAATAATCCTCTCCAGTTAGAACCCTCTTGGATGATCTTTGAGCGCAAAACGTTGTGAGCTAATCGCGTGTGGAGCGGCATCTTGCCGGCTGTCCGGACGGCATCCCTGCCGTCCGCTGCGGGCGGGACGCCCCCAGGACAGCCGTCGACACGGCGGCGCTACTAAGGATCAACCCAAGATGAATTGATAACACTGCCGCCGGTGCGTCCCACCCTCTGATTTGCGGCGCATCTAAGCACTATGACACGGGAGGGACTGAAGCGGGCTTTTGTAGCCACCTACCACGACCTGGTACAGCATCACGTCTTCCAGATGGCGGCGGCACTTTCGTACTACATGGTTCTCGCCGTGTTTCCCAGCATGATTTTTCTTTCCTCGGTAATGAGCTTAATTCCATTACCTGATCTGTTTGGACGCGTACTGGGCACCATGTCGCTCCTCTTACCTCCCGACACCATGCGTGTGGTGCAGTCGGTTTTGCTGGATGTCCTCGCCACCAATCGAAAAGCATGGCTGTCTTTCGGCATGCTGGGAGTGATATGGGTGTCATCGGCCGCGTTTGACGCCCTTATCGAGGCGCTCGACATTGCCTATGACGTGAACGACGATCGTCCCTTCTGGAAAATCCGGCTTCGCGCCATTGGTTTAGGCATAATCACGGCGGGCTTGGTGTCGAGTGCTCTGGCGGTAATGATTTTGGGACCTCGTTTCGGCGCCTGGCTGGCTGCGAGGATGGATCTTTCCAGCGCGTTCGTTTTGCTTTGGCCTGTGATTCATTGGTCGATTGCCATCTTGTTTACGCTGGTAGCCGTGGAACTGGTGTACTTTCTAGGGCCCAACGTGAAACAGCGCTTTGGCGCGACTTTGCCCGGAGCGATTTTTTCAGTGAGCTGCTGGCTCGTCCTCTCGTACGCATTGGGATTTTATTTTCGCCACCTGGCCAATCTAAGCCGGACTTATGGAACCCTCGCCGGATTCATAGCCTTCATGACCTGGTTTTATTGGAACTCATTTGCGCTTTTGCTGGGTGCCGAACTCAACGCCGAACTGGCGAAAGAAAGCGAAAAGGGTCAGTTGCATGAAAAGAATGAGCCCTTCGCCGAGGAAAATCTTGGTCGCGCTGCGTGATAGCAACTCCCTTTAGAACTTGGTGTGATATCGGCCGTCAACTGAAACTCCACCCAGTTGATCACGTGCCACGCTGACCGACCATCTCTGGTTGATCTGATAATCGCCCTGAACTATTTCCTGCCCGGGCTGCGAAACATCGGTTGAAAAGGTAAAAAGAAAATTCTTGGTCACCCGCTGCTGCAAAGCAACTTGGGCCGAGGGATTCTGGCTGTTGCCACCGAGCAGCGGATTGATTTGCAAACTAGAAATTCCAGCGAGTTTCTGGATGCCACCGCTCACCTGGCTGGCTGCCTGAGAGGCGATTATCGAATCTGTGCTCTGGCTGCTGGCGGCAGATTCCGAGGTCGTCTTACCCAGCGCGATCAGATTAATTATGTCGGCGGTTGCTAGCGGAGGATCGGATGTATACGAAGTAGTGAGACGATCAAACGGTCCGCGCAGATTCAAGGTCAGGTTGTACTGCTCGACGATCGTGGAGACGGACACATCCAGAACCGGCGAGGTTTGATTCGGATCCTCAAAAGTAATAATGCCGCGCTGCAGTTGGTAACGGACATTCCGATAGAAAAGTTCTCCGGAGTCAAGATCGGCTCTTCCGATAATGACCGGGTCGGCCGCAGTTCCTATGACATTAAGATTGGCGCTTCCTGCCATGCTGACTTGCGAACTGGTCGCATTGAGATTGTTCTTCGACTGCACTGCGATCTGTAGTTTGATTGTATCGGCGAGACCTGGCTGAGACGGTACCGCAACACTGCTGCTGAACTGGTCGCCGAAGCTGCTGAGATCAAAATCCGGCGTGAAACCCAGTTGATCCACCAAGACCCGACCGGTCAAAGTCGAAGCTTGCATGTTGCCCGTCCATGCCAGATTACTGTCCAACAGCGTCCTCAGGCCTTCTGGATATCGCAGGCGAATCGAATTTCCCTGCAGAGCAATATTAAATTGCAAGCTGGGACGGTATTCGATTGAGCCCCCAGCGGAAATCTGTCCGCCATTGACTTCTCCCGCCAGACTGGCGATTTGCACGCGTTCATTGCTCAGTTCGAGAACACCGTTCAGTTTATCGACGCTAACCGGGGCGTCCGGAGTCGTTATGGCGATGTTTTGCAGGCGCACCTGTCCTTGGACGATTGGGTTCTTCGCCGATCCCGAGGTGCGAACATCAAGTGCGACTGTACCCGAGCTTTGTACGTCAGGAGAAAAAATGCGTACGATGCGGGCATCAATCGAACCTTGCGCCGTTAGTGTTGGAGAGGCGTTTCCTGCCAGTGGGAAAATGCCCTGTATGCCAATCGAACTGTCAGTGCCGCGAATTTCGGCCGGCTGAAGCGTGATGACCGAATTGGAATAGTCCGCTCGAATGGGGCCAGCAGCGCCGATCTGGAGCGATTGATAAGTGGCGCTCAATGTGGGAATTGTGAGATGTGCTTCAAGTTTGGTTTTATCTTTCAGCGGTCCCTTCACCGTCGCATGCAGTTCAGTCTGACCCTTAAAGCCCTCGGGCACGGAGCTGGCATACGTTGCCAGCAATACGTCGAGGGGAATCGAAGCAGTGTCGATGGACGCGTCGGTTTCGTAATCCCCAGTAAGATTCACGCGTCCGCGCGCCCGAATGGCGGCTTGGGCAACTTCTGAATCGACGGTCAGATTAGCTTGCTTGTTCGCGACACTCACTTCTGCTTTTACCCCGGCAATTGACTTCTGCTTCACATCGAGCCGGGGCAATTCCAGGCTAGCAGTCAGCTGAGGATCGTCGAGTGTTCCCTGGCCATGCGCAGACAGAGTTAGCGTTCCATTCACCGCCAAATTCTTCTCCTGAACTGTATGCAGTTTCTGCAGCACAATCGCAGGAGCATCGAGGCTCAGCTTGTACGCCTTGGTTTTGGGTGTGAAGGTCAGGCTTGAATTGGCAGAGCCGGCGTTGGTGGAGACATTCAACGTCGAAACGATCGATTCGTTTTCTGTATGGAACTTCAAAGCCAAAGTCTGGACGGGCTCGTCGTAGACGCGGGCATTTGCAATATCGACCGATCCCGATCCCGCGGGATTCAGTTGTGATCCTCTAACGGAAACATTCGCTGACAAATTTCCGCTCACAGGATATTGAACATTCGCCAAACGCTCGAGATCAACTAACGACATCTGCCGGACAGAAAGATTCGCCTGAATCGAATTCGACGGTAGGTATGACCAGTCGCGCAATGCAATGTTTGCTCCGAATGAGGCCTGACCGCGATGCGCGCTGACCAGAGTCCCATTCGAAACTACGAGACGAGACGGATCAGCTTGAAGTGAGAGCTCAGCACTTTTCCATTGGCTGCCTTGCACCTGAAGATTCTGCGCGGTGAGTTTTCCTGATATCTGGGGCCTCTGCATCGAACCTTGCACGGTAGCGTTCAAGTTTGCCGAACCGGAAACCGCAGGCGGCGCGGTTGAGGAAGAGCCAAATGCCGTGGCCAGTGCTACCAGTTGATGAAGATCGTCAGCTGTGGCTTGAATTTGCAGCTTGGATCGCTTGCTCACCTGTCCATCTGCAGTGAGAGTGGCTGACGGAATTCGCAACGTCGTTTGATGCAGGGTGAGGACGTTAGTCGGACCATCGTAAGCGGCATGGATAACACCGTCGACCGGAATATAGGTCGCGGAAGCTGAGTGTGAAGCTTTAGCCGAGCGCACAGCCAGGTCCGACCGAACACGCACGTTGCTGACGCTGCCAGTCCAATCGGCTTCCAAAGTACCATCGACGTTGCCCGAAACCACAACGTTCTTTAATTCGGCTGTATTGATGGTTTGCTCTGCCGCACGAAGGGAAATGCTGTGCAGAGTGGCGCGAACTCGAGACGTGGGCGTCGTGTCAAGGTTGCTCATGTCTACGTCAGCGTCGATTCGGCCGTCGAGCAACTCCGCTTGAACGCCTTGCGCCCGCAATGTCCCATCGGCAAGCTGATATCGTCCCTTCACCTTCCTGACTTCAACCCGTTTTCCGGACGCAACTGCCGACAACGCCTCGCTTCCCATCTGTCCTTCGATCGCAATACTCCGCAAGAAAGACCTGTTGCTATCGCTCTGGTAATGTATTTTTCCGCTTAGCGACACGTCTCCAGCAGCCTTCGTGGTCGGCGACAGCGCTGCCAGGTCTTGCGTGTGAATGCGAATGTCATAATCGCCTGCGACCGCAGGGTTGTTGTAATTGGTCGCGTTGGCATGCAGGGTGACAGACGAAGACGCGACCTTCATCACGGCAGATTCGAGCGAGAACTCCGCCGGCGTAGCGCTGAATTGTGCGTTGAAGCTGTGAGGCATCGGCGCATATTCGCCGTACCGAACCTGCCCTTTGTCGTACGAGATTGACCCGCGATAAAGCGTAGCGGATGGTTCGAAAGTAATGTCGGTTCCGAGACCGTAAAGATCTGCATCCAAGGGCGTCTTACGGTCGTTGTAATTAACTTCTCCGCGAGTGATAGCTGTGTGCCCCACTGCGAGTTGAAAGACATTCGTCTGGCTACTCGACTTGCTAGGCGGCGCCTGCGGAATGTTGCTTTCACTTTTGCTATTTACCTGCAGATGCACGACCGGGTGGTCAATCAGCAGCTCGCTAAGATTGATTTTGCGATGGAGCACCGATTGAATTTTCACAGCGACGGTTAGTTCATCGAGTTGAAGCAGCGGAGGAGCATCAGGCGATTCGTTGCCACGGATGACGACGTTGTAGAGATGAGCAGTCAGAGTCGAAAGCTTGAAGTCGAGGCCGCCGATCTGAGCGTGTCCTCCAGTGGCCTCATTGGCTTGCTCAACAATCTTGCGAATGGCGAACTGGCGAAATGCGTTGCTGCGCAGATAGAAATATCCGCCGACGACGGCAAGCACGATGAGAATCGCCAGTATTGCGAACGTCCAACCGATTGTCCTCCTCACTCTCATCATTACTCCTAAAAAGCCTGACCCAGGGTTATGTAGTACTGGGTCGGATTGATGCCGGGAACCGGATTCAGGTTGCGGCCGATATCGACGCGAACTGGCCCAATCGGCGTCGCGTAGCGTAGGCCCACACCAATCGTATTGCTGTAGTTGTTAACGAAATTATTCAGATTGATTGCGGTGAAGACATTGCCGCCGTCGTAGAAAACCACGCCGCCGAGGGCTTTCATGATACCTAATGGGAAGCGCAGCTCCGAATTCAAAATAAACAACTCGCGGCCACCGACCGGCACGGTAACGTTCACACATCCAGTTTGCCCGGTAAGTACGTTGCAGAACGGAACCAGGCGCTGCGGTCCTGCTTCGTCGATGGGAAAACCGCGTAACGTAGTCCCGCCGCCAGAGAAAAACAGCTGGCTGGTGGGTACGAAGCTTCCAGAGAAAGCCTTCACCATGCCCAGGCGAATGCTGTTTGCAAAAACCACGGAATGAAACGGCTTATAAAAAGCGTACTGGGTGAGAAGCCTGGCAAAACTCGCGCTGGAGCCGAGAGACTGAGGCGTGATTCCCAGCGTGAGCAGGCTGAAACTCCCGTGGTGCGCATCCAGAGGCTTGTCTCTGGTATCGCGCAACAGCGTGCCAGAAATGGTCGAGAGGTGAACGCTCCTGTCTTGCGGTAGAACCAGTGCCGGGACAAGTAAATTGGACAAGACGGTCTTATTGAAGTCGTAGCGAAGTTGGAAGCGCGTATTGTTCTTACGATTGATCAGACGTTCCAGCTGAAACGACGCCTCACCCAGGTTGGCCCCGAACAACGGATTTTCAGTGGTGCGCTCCAACAAGAAGCTCGATAGAGAACTCCATTTCGATCCGAAGAAATGAGGTTGTGCGTAGCTTGCTAGCGCGCGCTGGTCGAGGCGGGAGATCAAGAGCGATACGCTCCCAGTCTCTCCCAAGCCGCGAATATCGTGGCGATCGAATTCCAGCGAACCGCGAGGGCTGGCGAAAGTTGATTGGCTCGGAGCAATCTGGTTGTTGCCAAGTCCAATGATTGGTCCGCCCGGCACGGCAACAGTTCCGGTAGGAATATTTCCTCCGCGATGCGAAACTTCGAAACCGATTCCATAAGTAATGTCGTTCCGCTTCGCCTCATGTACCTTGACCAGAGCGGCTTCCTCGGTCTGATCCGTGATGGGCCGCTTGGGGCCGACGCTCGACCAATCAAAAATGTTCAGATCGTAGAGACGGCTTTCCGCCTGTAGTAGATCTCCGCGCCGCATGGGAGTCTCGTTCGACACTTTCGCTGTCTTACGAATAAAAGACAGCCGCGTGACTTTTTGTCCCAGATAAACTACATCACCAATCCGCACCATCTGCTGTTCGTCAACCGCGTAAGTGACGTTAACCGCGTGAGAATCGCCGGCGTCGCGCTGCACGGTAGCTTTCACCTCGGCATTTAGAAATCCCCGATTCTGATAGTTGGCGGTGATGCGATTACGATCCTCAGAAAGCCGCCGCGGAGAATAAGGCGCGCCTGCACGAAGCTGAAACCCCACAGGAGCAGTGAGTTCCGCATTGGAAACATGGTTGTTTCCGGTAATGTCCACATTGCGAACGACGGTCTGGGCGCCTTCTTCGATGTTAAAGACGGCGTCGATTTTGGGATCGTGGGTGATGGTTTGCGGCTTGACTTTGACATCCTCAAATCCGCGGTCGCGATAAAGTGCTTCCAGATTAGACGTGCTTTGTCTTAGCAACTTCTGACTTATATTGCCGTGCGTCCAGATATGCGATTTCGTCACTACGACGACAGCAAGGAGATCTTTTTCTGAGATCTCATGGTTTCCGCGAAATACGATGCGGTCTACTTTGCGCTTCTTTCCTTTTTCAATATCGTATGCCAGCAAAATTTTATCGCCCTGGTGCTCAAAAGTGGTCTTGACCTGGGCATCGAAATATCCCTTCTTCTGAAAATAATCGACCAAATTCTGCCGACCTTCCTCCACTAGCTCCCGATCGATTGCGCCCTCGGAATATACAGGAATCAGTTTTTTCATCTGCCGCGAAGACATGTAGGGAAGCAGCGACAAGCGTGCTCCGGTAACCCGCACCGTGACCACAGGGCCGACCTCGACCTTGAACGAGACATCGACCCGATTGTTTTCGGAGTGATATTGCGGAGGATTTTCCTGAATGCTGCTGGCGAGGTGGCGCTGCTGCGGAAAGCGTCCTTTTAATCAAAGTGGTGGCTTCGGTGATGCGCGCCCGAGTGTAAGGCTTACCTGGCTTGAGAAGTCCTCCCAGGAAGCGCGCGCGCAGCGAGCGAATCGAGTGCTGCAACCGCGCATCCTCGGTTGCGTCAGGGCCTTCGAAGGTCACGTTTGTCACGCGAGCCAGCTTTCCCGGGCTCACGGAAAAAGTGAGGTTGACCAACTGGTGAGCATCGTCGATGTTGGTTTCAGTCTGAATCTTTGCCTGGAAATATCCATTGTGCTCAAGAAACTTCTGCAAGGCTTGCTGCGCCAGAGCCACTCGCGCCTTGTCGTAAGGATCTTCATCCGGCAGATTCACCACCTGCAGAAGGCGAGTGTAGGGAAAAACCTTCGTGGCTCCGGGGAAGTCGATAACTCCGAGGAAATATGCGGGCTCAAGCAGAAAATTCAAACGCAAACCAGAAGGATCGGGAACGACATTTACTTGCACTTTGGGAAATTTTCCCGTACGTTCGAGAGCGGCAATGCTGGCGTCCACCTTTTCCTGCGAATAGGCTTCTCCGGCTTTTTGCGCAACTAAGGAGCGGAATGGCTCCATGTCGCGATGAGGGTTTCCGATGAGATCAATCGCGGCAACATTCTGTCCGTTGTAAACCGGTTGGGGACCCTGCACGCTGAGCTGTGCCCACGCCGCGGTCGTCAATAGGAAGAAAAATATTACTGACAATCGCATAGTGGACGGCTTCAGTTTCCAGAACGATTCTGGTTGGTCTTAATCAGCTTTGTCAAAGCTCATGTGTGATGCGTCTGCGCGGAGAAAAGTTGTCGGGTCGAGCTGCAGGTCATTGCGTGCATGGCAACTCAGGCTGCGGATGGTCCGCGCCTTGGCGCGGACACACAGCAGCTATCGCCTACGCGGTTCTGGTTCCGCGCACAAAGTGCAATACCAGCGAGATTACAGCCAGCACCAGCAGAATGTGAATCAATCCCCCGGCGACGTGAAAAACTCCCACCCCTAACAGCCAAGCGATCAATAACACGATAAAGAAAATCGTAAAGATGCTCATAGCTCCTCCTTACGCTTTCGTTGCGAAACTTGCCTAAGGAGATGCCTATCCGCGAGCAGCTACAGGATCAAAGGTTCAAAGGCACGCCAGATCAACGAAACAGCTGATGTTTCACTTCATTCCGCTCGACGGTCTTTGTGGTGAAAGTCAAGGCCGAAGTGGGGCTCCGACTCGGTTCCCGTGATTCTCACCGGAAGTTCGGTTCCCGCGTCATTTTTGCTGAAGAACGGATCCGCGGGCGTAAGCAATATGCGCTTCCATCCCGTCACCATTTGCGACAGCCTTGCGTCCAAACGAGCCTTGCCATGAAAGTCAAACAGCTTGCCATCGAGGCTATACTGGCCGATCAAATCCACGCGGGTGCCAGGGATATTGAAGTGCAGTTCAGAGAAGTGAAGAACACCGCTCTCCAGATCGAAAACGCCACTCACATCTGAATCCACATCATCGATGATGTTTTTTCGAAGCAGAGCGGTTCTTCCACGAGTGCGCATACTCACGAGGTCGATTTTCTGCTGTATTTTTTCGTTGGCGAAATGGGCCTGCGAAACATGAAAAGTGCCCGCCAACTGGAGCCGATCACAGATCGTAGACGTTCCTGGCAGAAGATCAAACTTCGTCTTCAATTGCACAGCACCGGTCATAATCGGAGGATTGGTGCGAACGGCCAATTTCAGCAAGTCTTGAATCTTTCCTTCCTCTACTGCAACATCAAGAAGTATGCGGTGCCCATGCGGTTCTTTCAGCCGCACCACCGAGCCCGAGGCCACCAGCCGCGTGTCCAGAATTTTCGCCTTTACCGGACGCAGATAAGTATCGCCATTGGTGGCGTCCACGATTGCATGAAAATCGGTATGCAACGGCACTGGATGTCCGTTGGGTTCAATGTGAAAATCCGGAGTATCGGTAGAGCCGTCTACCGTAAGTTTATTGAGCGTGCCAGAATATTTTCCCGTCGATGACAAAATCCCGCCGATGCCTTTGATCGTACTCAGGTCCGCATGTTGAAAGGTATAGGCTCCACGCACCGGAGTATCGCGGGGGCTGTCCGCCTGCCAGGGGCCGAACAATCCACTTGATACGATATTTCCCACTGGCTTCGGATTAATCAGCTTGGCATCAAAGTGCAGCGGCTGATTAGTTCCGATCCTCGTCATGGTCAAACTTTCAATGTCGAACTCCAGAGGAAGCTTGCCCGGCTTGACCGTGTTGATTACCAACTCTGCTCCGTCGCATACAAATTTATCGACCACAATCTTGATCTTCTCAGAATGCCGCTCCAGGTTTCTCATCTGCGCGCGCTGTTCCCGCGGCGGCAAATTCAATGCCAGTCCTTTTATGTAGACGGTGTCGACATGCATGGGAGAACGAAACAGATCCATGAGGCCGGTGCGAAAACGAAATTCCGCAACACTGATAATCGGTTGAATTCCTATTTGATGAGCTATTGGGGTCGGTATCACCGTAGATGTTGAGGCCTGCGCCGGAAATCTGCAGCCCGCGCATCAGGGACACATGGAATTCCTTGAGCTCAACATCACTGTGGAACCGAGCTGACAATGTCTCCACGACGCGTTTCCGCATGATGGGCTCGGCACGCGAGAGCACAATGGTTGCCACAACGATTAGGATTGCAGTTGTAATCAGGAGAGCGGCAACAATCCAGTGCCAACGCCGGTGCCGGAGTTGCTGTGCAAGCGACGGTGTTTTGAGGTCGGACATTCAATCCACCGGAGCAAAGCTCAATCTCCGAGCCACGCTCCAAAAGCACGCAACGAGTCAACGTAATCACAAATAATTTTCGTCATCCCGACCAAAGGCACGGCCAATATCAGGCCCATCGCTCCCCATATCCACGCCCAAAACAGAAGAGCCAGCGTAACCGCGAGAGGATTCAACTGCAACCGCTTTCCCACTACTTTCGGAAAAATGACGTTCGTCGTAACAATGTGCATTCCGATCACCGTAACAAACACGGTCAACACGCCCGTCTTATCCAAAATTCCAATGCCAGCAGCTAAAGGCGGAAGCAGCGCCAGAACAACTCCTAGATATGGAATTAAACTTATGAATCCACTGATGGCGCCGAGGAAATAAAAATACGGAATTCCCAGGCGCCAAAATACAAAGCCGCTGATCAACGCGTTCGCCAGTCCAATAATCAGATTCCCGGTGATGAAGCTGCGAATCATTTCCGATATTCTTGCCACCGTGCGATGGGCCACCAATCGATGCTCTTTGGGAAACAGATGCACAGTATTCGCGTGCACATGATCCTTCCAAGTCAACATGAAATACACCAGAAAAGGCACAAAGCTGATGGCAAGCAGCAGGTCGCCCAAGGTTCCACTGCCCGCGGAAATAATGTGAGACAGACCGGGCGACTCTTGTATTTCGACCGGCACCGGACGATTATTCAGTTTCGGCGAAGCAATCACCGACCTGGTGCTCTCTTCAATCTTGCTGGTCTGTGCCCGAAGACCCGAGATGGTGTCGCGAATCTTGCTCGAATATTTTGGCAGCTCAGTGGCGAAATCCACAGCGCGGCTGTAGAAAAAATGACTTAAACCTCCCGCCACTGCGATCAACAATAACACCGCAAACAGCGCACCCACAGGCCGTGGAACGCGGATGCGACCCAACTGGTGGACGATCGGCTCCAAGGCAAAAGCCAGCAGCATGGCGGTCAGCACGGTCACCAGGACGACTTTGAGAAGGTAAATCAGACCAACCACGGCAATCGCTGCCACGACAATTTGGGCGACTGAACCGGCTTTCATGGATGCATGAAGAATTTCTTCCTCTTCCACTTTCGCCGATCGACAGTTGCGGCGTCTTCGGCAATCGCGGCTTTGTTAATCGGACGGACCGTTGCCCATTCCGTTGGACTCGTTTGGACTAAAGGGGAGTTTGACGCAGTGGGTTCGGTCGCCATGACAAGGGGTATAAGACGGCTTTACCGCCCTACCCGTTGCTTGGCTCACGCAGAAAGATGAAGGAGGCCAATCGATGGCCCCCTCCAAGGTGATTACAGTCTAATGATGGTTGATGTCGAGAGAAACGTGGGCATTCGCTACCCGGACATCGGTACCAACCTTTATCCCGTAGTTGTTTGCTTCGCTCACAACTAATTCAACCATTCTTACCTCGATATAGCTGTCCGTCTTAATAACGCGGTGCAACCACAAGGTACCCAATCCGGCAATTTTCACCTTCGTATTGGGAGCGACGTTGTCGTGAATTTCCGGATGGCCAGCGACTTTCAGCCCCAGGAAACTGGAACCAGTGTCATCGAAGGTGAACTTGTCTCCGCTGGCAGTGGCCGCGTTCGCGTCAGCCTTAATTACTTTTGCGGTTAGAAGTGCGCTCACCAAGTTCGAACCATTCACAGTCGAAGTGGTTTCGCCTGTAGTGGAGCTGGCAGAGATTGTACCCTGAACCGTATCTTTCACGGTTCCAGTCTTCAGAATCTTCGGTACGTTTACTCCGGCTGTCGTGTTCTGCCGCACAACACCATCGGTTCCGAGGCAAGGCATGACTTCCAGAGCGCTCGGCCCCGAGAGGATCGTATGGGCGACGTTAGCTTTAGTGCCATAAGCGAAACCGTCCAAGGCTGCGTTTTCGGCAATCTCGATGTCGCTAGTAGCATCGGCGACGATAATTTGAGCACCCTTTGGAATCTTAAGAGTGTTAGCTTCTGTCACGAACACGTGAATCATGTTGACCACCAATTTAGCGGTGGAACCCTTGGTGGTTGTTATCTCCTCATTCAGTATTACGTACCCAAATCCTGCGAGGTCGATTTTGGTATTGGGGGCTGGAGTGCCTTGGATTTTGTCTCCAGCAACCACCAGGTTCGTGAACGACGAGCCGGCCGCGCTGACTTGCAAGGTTCCGTTCTGATCCGTGGTCGAACTCGCTGCGGTTATGTTATCGGCCGTAATGAGGCCTGCGAGACCACTCAACTGCTGCACGTGGGAACTGGATTGGGACATGTTTGAGCTGGTCATGGCTGCGGTGTTGATTGCACCAGTCGTGAATAGAGGCGGTACATTGACCGAGCCCGCACTGTTAGTTACATGGGCTCCGATTTTGGTCGAACAATCGCCTAACGTCACGAATGAGGTTTTACCGGACAGAACCGTGTTGCCGACGAATGCATTGGTGCCGTAGGCGCTTCCGCCAAACACCAGAGTGGTGGACTGCGCCAGCGCTAGTTTTTGCGTGCCTACGCAAAAAGCGAGCGCGAGAAGGAGAGCCGGGAGGTTCATCTTTTTCTTCATTTGCCACTACTCCTAAGAGGATTATTTATCGTGCCGATGCTGATTCCGCGAGCGTACAAGTTCGGTAGCATACCGATGCTTACACGCCGTCTTCATCGCGACAATAAAGCGATTACCCGGAGATGGGTTCCCCAAAGACGTATTTGCTCTTACGGATGCGGTGTTGATCGCGCCGCTGGGAAGCTAAACCCGAACCCGCATGTACGAAGCGTATGTGACTAACGTAACAACCGATCAATCCTCTTTGCACCCCGGCTGCGGGCCTAAATGCGCAAATCTTTGCACATTGGCAACATTGGGATACGCTTGTAACCCTCCGGTTTTCAGTGACTAGGGGGTTGGTATGGGGCTTGCTCTTAGTGATTACGTGCAGATGATCGAAAAGAACCTGGAGATAAGTCCAATGAAAACCGCAGTGTTTGTATTGTGCTTCTTCTGTACCACCGTCGCATTAGGACAATCGGTTGGCGGCGCGATAATGGTCAGTACAATTCAAATGGCAGAGCACCCCGCACACGCCTCCCAGCGGGCCATGGCGCAGGAACAGAGTATCCTCCAACATTTCGATTTTTACTATGCCCAGGGTGAAAGACCGCTTTGGGAGTTCAAGACTTTGGCGCACCAAGTGCCGCTCGGCGATATCGCGCGCATGTTGAGGCAGGAGCACGCGACAGCTCGAAAAGCCGACATCGTTGTGAATGACTAAGTTTTAGGGATTGGGTGCTCTCACCGCTCTCTCCGTGCGCGAGCACCCACTCTCTCCGTCCTCACTGCAGTGCCTGACTCGGCCCGATTTCCGGGCGCCCGCCAATGTTGTAGCGCTTGAGCTTGCGATAGAGAGTCGCCCGGCTAATGCCAAGCATTTTTCCCGCCAGCGCTTTGTCTCCTTTTACCTGCTCGAAGACGCGTTCAATCGTCGCCCGTTCGATGTCTTCCAGATCCGTGGAAGAAACCGGGCCGGCGATTGCGCTTACTGGTACGTCCGCGGACGGCGACGCCGACGCAATAGTTGGCGGAAGATCGCTCAGATCTATAATCTTGCCATCGCCGAGGGCGACGGCACGTTCGATGCAGTTTTCCAATTCGCGAACATTTCCTGGCCAATCGTATTGCAATAGGCATTTCATGGCCGCGTGCGTGACCTGCATCGCGCTGTCCGGTGCGTGACGGTCGAGAAACCAGTGCGCCAGCATGGGAATATCAGAGCGCCGCTCGCGCAGCGCCGGCAAGTGCACCGTGACCACGTTCAGCCGAAAGTAAAGATCCTTGCGGAAGGTGCCGTTACGATACTCGGTCTCAAGATCGCGATTGGTGGCGGCCACCACCCGGACATCGACTTTCACTTTCTGATTGCTTCCCACCGGACGAATTTCTTTCTCCTGCAGAACTCGAAGCAACTTCGCCTGCATTTCCAGCGGCAACTCACCAATTTCGTCGAGAAAAATTGTGCCGCCGTTTGCCGACTGAAACAATCCTGTCTTCGATCTCAGCGCCCCGGTGAATGCGCCTTTCTCATAGCCGAACAATTCGCTTTCAATGAGTGTGGGAACCAGCGATCCACAGTCCACCGCAACGAACGGACGATTCGCAAAAGTACCGCGGAAGTGAATTGCCCGCGCCACCAATTCTTTTCCCGTACCACTCTCGCCAGAGATGAGCACCGGGGTGCGCGTGTCCTTCAGTCGCGAGATCATGCGCAGCACATCCTGAATCTTGGCCGATGACCCGACGATGCCGTGCAGATCGGATTCAGTGTCCACACGTTCGCGCAAGAATTGGTTCTCTTCGACCAGGTGAACTTTTTCGGCCATCCGCCGCAAAAACAAACGCAACTCTTCCAGCGGAGAAAACGGTTTGCTGATGTAGTCGTAGGCACCAAGCTTCATGGCCTGCACCGCAGTTTCAATAGAACCGTGGCCGGTCATGACCGCAACCTCACTGCGCGGCAGCAACTTCTTCACCTTCTCCAGAAACTCCAGCCCGGACATGTTGGGCATGACCATATCGGTGAGAATCATGTGCGCAGGCTGCTCCTCGAGCAAGGTCAATGCCGTCTCCCCACTGTTGGCTTCCATGCAGGTAAAGCCCAGCGCCTCACCCACCGTCATGCACAAGCGGCGGATGCTCTGCTCGTCGTCCACAATTAACAGGCGAATTCGTAAATCGTCGCTCACGGTGCCTTCCCTATGGTTTTTTCTATGACTGAAATGAATTGTTGAACCCGGAACGGTTTCTCCACACAAGGCGCGCCGGTTTTGCGCAATGTGGCAACCGTGTCCTCGTTAGCGATATCGCCTGTAATAAAAACGATGCGCTCGGCTAGATCGGGCCGATGGTGGCTCAACCACGCGTGTACGCCCGCTCCATCAACGCCGCCCGGAGTTCGCATATCTGAAACCACGCCGAGAAACTGCTCCGACTCAAGCAACCGCAGGCCCTCGGCTCCAGATTCCGTGCACACAACGGTGTATCCGCTTCGTTCGAGGGCCGCACGGACGTAAGCCATCACCGCAGGCTCATCCTCGATTAGCAGCACTGGCAGGGTGGCGGGGTTTACGATCGGTTGGCTTGTCATCATGGCTGAATAACTCCTGCAGCGGTCTCGTCTGAAACCGTTAGTGAGACAGAGGGCAGGCGCACAATAAATGTCGCGCCTTCTCCGTCCGCATTGTTGTGACAAAGAATTTCCCCGCCATGCTCGCGCACGATGCCATAGCAGATGCTCAGGCCCAAACCCGTGCCCTTGCCAATTTCTTTGGTGGTGAAGAATGGATCGAAAATACGTTCGGGAAAGGAAATGCCATAACCGTTGTCGCGGAATAAAACTTCTACAAAGTTGCCGAGGTTAGTGGTGATGATTTCGATGCGTGCCGGACGACCAGTATCGCGAACGGCGTCGTAAGCATTATTAAGAATGTTCAGGAAGACCTGCTGCAACTGGTGAGCGTCACCAATCGCGTCGGGCAAGTTGGGATCGAGTTGTTCCAGGACTTCAGCCCCGCGACTCTGCAAGTCGTAGGCGCGCAATTGCACGGTGCGGCTGATGACGGTGTTGAGCTGTACCGGCCGCCGCTGCGGCGGCATCTGCCGAGCAAAGCTAAGCAGATTTTGCACGATTTGCTTGGTGCGCTGTGCTTGCTCGAGAATTACGCGCAGATCTTTGCGGGCACTATCCGGGATTTCGGGGTTCTCCATCAACAGATCGGCAAAGCCGAGAATTGCGGTAAGCGGATTGTTGACCTCATGCGCGACTCCGGAAACGAGCTGTCCGACGGCTGCCATCTTCTCCGCATGCAGCAGCTTGGCCTGCAGCGTAGCCGCATCAGTGATATCGCTCATCACCACAACGATGCTTGCCACATTTCCTAGCTCGTCGCGCATCGGACTCAAATTCATCGAGTAATATCCGACGCGCCCTTCGCCTTGCCCAATCTGCACTTCGAGATTATCGATTTGCTGCCCTGCCAGGGTGGCGGTAAACGCCTCATTCAAGGCTTGACGCCGAGCTGGCGCAATGAGTTGTTCAAGCGGCTGGCTGAGCAACTCATTTTGCTGATACCCCATGTCGTACCAGCGGCGGTTTGCGTAACTGACGAGTCCGGCCGTGTCTGCCACTAGAATCAGGCTCTGGGTGTTGTTTAGAACCTTGCCGGAGAAATCGCGCTCGCGTTGCAGTTCGGATTGAAACGTCTTCAGCCCGCTGATATCGAGCATGACGCCGCGATACTGCACAATGCGCTGCTGCGCATCTCGCACGGCGAAAGCATTAATCAAAACATGAACCGCGGTTCCGTCCTGCCGGACCAGAGTTTGTTCGTGATTCCGCACCGCGCCATACTGTTGCATTTGGCTGGCGAGGTCTTCGTATTGTTCGACAGAAAAACAGACCTGAGTGCGTACGTCGGCTTGCAGCAGATGCTCGCGGTTGCGGTACCCGAGCATGCGGACCAACGCATCGTTCACTTCAATAAAGCGTCCATCAGGGGTAGAGAAAAACACCCCTTCCTGAATATTGTCAAAAAGCTCGCGATAGCGTCGCTCCGCCTCGCGGCGGTCGGTGATGTCCTTCAGCACATGGATGGTCTGCAGACCTTCGCTACTTGCTCCATGAACCCGCGAGGTCGATACCAGATAGGTCCGATCCAGAACGGCGAGTACATATTCATCGGTGCTGTCGTCGGTAGTCGAGCGGCAAAAAGGACAGGAGTGTGTGGGCACATCGTTTCCCATTGCCAGCAGCGCGCCCATATTCACTCCTATCAGTGCGTTGGGCTGAACTCCAATAAAATCGGCCAGAGAACGATTCACGCGCAGAACGTGGTCGGATTGATCGTGGGCGACGATGAAGTCGGTAATGGCATCGAAAATCTCGATCCAATGCCGGTTCGCGTGATCCATGCGCGTAAAGCGTCGGGCATTTTCCAAGGCAACCGAAGCCTCGCCGGCAATTGCATGCAGCAGTTCCCTTTCCTCTTCGTGCAGCGGCTTTCCTCGATTCGCCAGGCACAACACACCAACCAGGTCGCCCGACGAATTCAACAGCCGCACCAAATCGCAATCCTCCCAACCGAGAACGGACGCAAGCTCCGAACCGATTAAATCGGACGCGTTCGCAGAAACGATCCGCTGGGGGTGTTGCGCTAATGCATCTATCAGCGCGCGATCAAAGACGCGCTGCAACGGCTTTAATTGCGGGTCTCCAACGGATATTCCCTGAAACACCAGAGTTTCGAGACCTGTAACTTCTTGGATAGCTAACGCACCGGACGGCGCATTCAGAAGACCAGTGACGCGCGTTACGAAATTTCGTGCGCACTGAGCATGCCCGAGCTCGGAATTTAACTCTAGCGCGACGACTTTTGACGCATCGGCGCCGCGTCGGATCTTCTCCCGTTCATCAACTCCGCCTCGTACTTTTTGGTTGAGCTCGGCGTTAGCAATGGCGACCGCGCCTACGCCAGCTACGGTGGTGAGCAGGTGCTTCTCTTCGCGGCTGAAAGCGCCTTCTCGCCGCGGATAGATAAACACCGCTCCTTTCACTCCCGCCGCACTAAGCGGTGCCGCCACCATTATTCCTGCGGGCACCAGGTCGCCCAAATAATTTGCGGGATCGATCGTAACCGTAACCGGATCCACTCCAGCGAGAGCGCGGAAAGCGAGTTCTGAGGCAAACTGCAGTCCTCTATCCTGGAGGCGGGCAACGACAGAAGTCGCCAGTTGGGGTGATTCAGCAGCCACAGCATGCAGCTCAATACCAGTTCCCTGTTGCAAGAAAACACAGACCAGCTCGGTTCGCAGCAGAAGACGCAAGCGATCAGCTAAAGTTTCGGCCACTGCGGCAGATTGCGCGATCGCCTGAATCGCCTGAGCCACTTCCGCCAATATCTCAGAAGGCCGAAATTTCTCTCGCGACGCCTGGATCAGGCGACTGGCTTCTAGCAAGTTGCCTAATTGGCCAGCGAGAATCGTAGCTTTAGCGGCGAGATCGTCGTTGAAATAATCGGCTCGCGATGTATGCAGGAACACGGCCGCGCCGATCACTTCATTCGAAACCAGGAGCGGAGCTGCCATCAGGGACTTGGCGTCGAATTCCTCCGCGGTCGAATACCGGCCCGCAGCTGGATCATTAACGTATACCGTTCTGCGTTGACGGACGGCATCGATAGCCACCGCGCTATCCGACGCCGTTAAACGACGGCCAATAAAGTTGGACGCCATAAAGCCGTCGGCTTCCGCGCCCACCAGCTCTTCCGCAGACTCACATCGCCAGAAGTACGCGCCATCCGCGTGAAAAAACGCCCGAGTCGCCTGACAGAAAAGGCGAATCAGGCCCGAAGGTCGAGTTCCCTGTGCAGCCGCCTGGGACAATCGTAGAAGCAGCTTTTGAAAAGGATCCTCTGCCCGAGGGCCAGGTTTGTCCAGAACTGTCGAATCTCGGGCATGCAAAATCAGAAAGGACCTACCTCCGCGTCGTAGCTACAAGTAATTGAACCTACAGGAAAAATAGTTCGCCATCTCAATTTGAGTCAAGGGAAATAGCTATTGGGGGTGCCCAACTGTAAATCTTGACCAAAACGGAATTTCGTCTCATCGTGAGAGAAACCCTGCCCCGTGAGACGATCTTAGTAGTCTCAAGTAGCGCCCAGTTTCCGGAAATCCGCCTCTAACCAATTGATTAAATGTCCCTTAGTCCTGGTGTCTCCAGAACGTTACGGTCCAGCGCAGCATGGCATGGGCATTGCTGTGTGGCGATTGGGATCGCTTACTGAGGAGGAGGAGTGTCTATCCAAACGGTTTGCCGTTGGGCAGGAACTGGCGTCTTGGCCTTAGCAATATTCCAGTCTATTCCCGCTTTGGCACAAGGAGAACTGACCCGCAAAGCGAAAACCAAAGTCTCCCCCACGTACCCCGTACTCGCGAAAAAGATGAACATCACCGGCACCGTTAAGGTCCTGGTAGTGGTTTCAGCCAATGGCAACCTGAAAGACACCAAAGTGGTCGGCGGAAACCCGCTTCTGGTCAACGCAACCATGGATGCCTTGAAGAAGTGGAAATTTGAACCGGCGGACTCGGAAAGTACGGGAACACTGGAATTCAGATTTCAACCCCAAGATTAAGTAAAAGATTAATAAGTTCCGAATCGACAGAACTGGAAAGGCGTGACCCGACTTTTAGATCAGATTCAACCGTGTGCAGGGGCGCAGGCCGGGAAGCGAATGAGGAGCAGCGCATGACAATTGGCAAAAAACTCTACCTGAATTTCGGAGCCATCCTGGCGATGGTCGTAGTGCTGTTCCTGATCAATCTCATCGCTGTGCAACGCGAGCATAGCGCGAAGGCCGCCGCCTCGCAGGCTTTGCAAATGGCGGAAACCACAGACAAGATCCGCTTTCAAATGATGCAAAACCGCCTGTCTCTCAGCAACTACCTGCTCAGTGGGGACACGCGGGAAGTCGATCGATTGAACGATGGTATGCGGACGCTGCAGGAAAAACTGCAAGCTGGACAGAACCTTACGACCTCCGACCAACAGCGCAGCGCGCTGGAAAAAGTACAAACCAGCGAACAGAACTGGGCGCGAGAATTTGCCGCGCCGCTGATGGACAAGCGCAAAGAAGTCGATAGCGGCAACGCCACGGTTGCCGAGTTGCAGATTTTTTATTTGCAGAAAGATGCTTCTGCCTGGGTAAAGAATGCCAGCGAATATCTCGACGCAACTGACCTTGAAAACACCAAGGTGCTGGAGGCGCGAAGAAAGTCCGACGAGACTGCCGGAACCGCGACCTTCGTAATCGCTTTATTCAGCACCCTTGTGGCGCTAACCCTCGGAATCGTCATCGCTTATACCACCGCGAAATCCATTACTTCGTCACTCAACGACCTCATGAGGATCGCTCGGCAGATCGCAGACGCGGGAGATCTCGACCACGAAATCGAGATCGAGCGTAGTGATGAAATCGGCGAACTGGCTCGTACCTTCGCCAAGATGGTCATTTACCTGAGAGAAATGGCCGCAGTTTCTGAAGCCATCGCCGGAGGCAACCTTGGGGTAGACGTTCAGCCGCGCTCGAAGAATGACACGCTGGGCAAAGCTTTCGTGCGCATGATTGAAGGCTTGCGCAAACTGGTACGCAACGGCCGCGACGCTGCCCAGCAGGTAGCCAGCGCCTCCAACCAAGTGGCCGGAGCCTCCGACGAATCCGCAAAAATCAGTCTGCAAACCTCCTCGGCGATCGATGAAGTCACCAGCACCATGCACGAAATGAGCGTCAACGTGCAAAACATGGTGAAGAGCACCAAGGTGCAAGCTTCGAGCGTGAGCGAGACCTCTGCCTCCATCGATCAGATGGTGGCGTCCATCCAGCGCGTCGCCGACACTGCGAAGGTGCTGCTCGACATCTCCAACCGTTCGCGCGAGGAAGTTCACAGCGGCATCGTCACCATGGAGAAAGCGACGGATGGCTTGAATCGCATCAACACCACCATTCAGTCATCGGGTGAAATTATCGATGTGCTCGGGCAGCGCGCCGATGACATCGGCAAGATCATCGAGGTAATCGATGACCTGGCTGAGCAGACCAACTTGCTTGCGCTAAATGCGGCGATCGAGGCGGCACGCGCCGGAGAGCACGGATTAGGTTTTGCCGTGGTCGCCGACGAAGTCCGAAAGCTGGCGGAAAAATCGGCTCAATCCACCAAGGAAATTTCTGAACTCATCCAAAGCATTCAGAAGGAGTCGCGCAAGGCCGTCGAGAACATGGAGCAGAGCACTTCGATTGTGAACGAAGGACTGGGCCACGGCGAGGAACTGAATACGGCACTGCGCAAAATCTCGAACGTAGTCACGGAAGTTTATAAGTTCGCGCAGGAGATCGGGGCTGCTACCAATGAACAATCGCATGGCTCTTCGCAAATCGCCCGCGCTACTACGCGCCTGAATGAAATCACTCACGAAATAAACTCCGCCGTCGAAGAGCAGGCATCAGGCGCTCATGCGGTGGTCAAGGCCATGGAGCGAATGCGCGAACTGGTGCAGAACACCACTTCGGGCTCGACCGAACTGGCGGCGTCCGCAGAACAGATGTCCAAGATGTCCCGTGATCTGCTCGATTCCATGGGCCGCTTCATGCTGGAACAGACGGATACAGTGAACTCGTATCGCGAGGAAAAAGCTGGTGCAAAATTCGGTGTAAAGAAAGCCGCTGCCGGAGCCAGCCACTAACCTCATGAACCGCGAACTGCACATTGTCGGCTTCAAGGTGGGGCGCGAGACTTATGGCGTGCCCATCACCGCACTGCGCGAGATTGTGCGCGTACCCGAAATCACCGCCGTGCCCGATGCCCCGGACTACGTTGAGGGCGTCATTAACTTACGCGGAAAGATTGTCTCCGTCCTTGATCTGCGCAAGCGGCTTGGCGAGGTCACAGTCGCACCCAGCAAGCGCAATCGAATTCTCGTAGTGGAACACCGCGGTCGGCTTTGCGGGTTGATCGTCGACTCGGCGTCCGACGTGCTGAAGATCCCGGCCAAAGATATCGATCCTTCTCCCACTGACTTCGTAGAAGGCGGGCTGAACTGCGTTACCGGGCTCGGAAAATATCAGGGACGCCTGATCGTTCTGCTCGATATCGAGAAAGTGCTGGAGTTCAGTGGAAGCAGGTCGAAGAGTGAGGCGCCCAAGACTACGGGTCAGTCCGCAGTCAATGCAAAGGTCGCAGCGGCTTCGAAGTAACAGTCAGGATAGGTGCACAACAGGCATGGGCACAGCAGCCGTACCAACGCAAATCACCGAACCCGAACTGAAACTCCTGCAGGCACTGGTTTATCAGGAATGTGGAATGCATTTTGATGCACGGCGCGCCGATTTCCTGTTGGATCGTCTGCAACGCCGCCTCAAAGAATGCAAGCTGGACTCCTTCTATAGCTACTATCGCCTGCTGATCAGCAAGGAAGGCAAAACCGAATTAAGCAACCTGCTGGAAAATCTTACGGTCAATGAAACCAGCTTCTTTCGCAACAAGGCGCAACTGGATCTGTTCCACAAACACATTCTCGATGACATCATTCGCCGCAAACAGGAGCGCAAGGATTTTTCCTTGCGTCTTTGGAGCGCTGGTTGTTCGACCGGGCAGGAACCGTACACCATGGCGATGCAGGTTGCCGACGCGCTTTCGTATCACGCACTGCGAAATGCTTCGAGCTACGACATGGCTTTCCCCAAACCTTTGATTCCCCCGCCGTGGAAGCTGGAAATTCTGGCCAGCGACATCAGCTACTCGGTTCTGCGCACGGGCCAGGAAGGCACTTACTCCGAAAATCAAATGGCATCGGTCGATTACAGCTACCGGCTTCGACACTTCGACAAAGTCGGCGACCGTTATGCAGTCAAAAAGGCGCTCAAGGAACTGGTCCATTTCGACTTCCACAACCTGAAGACCGAATACCTGCCGCAACGCAACGATGTGATTTTCTGCCGCAACGTCATGATGTATTTCGATGAGGCCGAGCAGAAACGTCTGATCGAAAAGTTTTACCGCTGCCTGAATCCGGGCGGGTATTTGTTCGTCGGCCATGCAGAAAGCCTGCTGGGCCTGACCGACAAATTCAACATGGTTTACCGCGAGACCGGCACCGCCTACAAGCAAATCGAGGTGACCTCATGAGTCACTTCTCCGACGAACGCGCACTGGAATTAAAGGAGCTGTTCTTTGAGACTGCATTGGAATTGCTGCAATCGCTCAACGAAGAGACGCTGAAACTCGAAAAAACGCCGGGCGATGTTGAAACCGTGCGCACCATCCGAAGAATCGTTCATACCCTCAAGGGCGACTCCGCGGCAGTTGGTTTTCAGGAGCTCAGCGAATTGGCGCACGAACTGGAAGACGCGCTGGCGATAGAAACCGACGGAGCACCCACGGCGCTGGCCGAAGTCGCGTTTGCTGCAGCCGACACATTCAGTGCCATGCTGAATTCGCATCGCAACGACACCAAGGCGCCTTCCGCAGAGCCGGTGCGCGAGATGATTCGTAAAATGGCGGGCGATCCTGCAGCCCGTAAAGCGCGCAGCCCCAAAGCTCCAGGCTTCGACGCCGCGGTGCAGTGGACTGAGTACGAAAAACTCGCCACGCAAGCCGCTTTACAACAAGGCAAGCACGTCTATCACGTGACGGCGCAAATTGACCCTGCGTGCGCCATGCCCATCGCCGCACAGCAATTAATACTTAAGGCACTCGGGGACAGCGGTGAAGTACTGGGGACTCGCCCTGAGCCAGGCTCGGCTAAAAACGCCATGCAGTTCCAGTTCCTGGTGGCCAGCGACCATAGCGCGGAAGAGCTGACTGCAAAGTGCCGCATCCCGACCATCATTTCGCAAGTGAAAATTGCGATTGTCGGCAAGCCTACGCACAAGGCAGTCCAACAAGTAGTGGAACGCAAACACGAACCATCGTTACTGCCGGAAATCGATGAAGACAACCCGCTCGATGAAGTAGTGCTAAAAGAAGAAGCTCCCGTAACCATGATCGCAAACCCAGCCGCCAGCGTGCCATCTCCGGGTAATCGGGAAATCTCAAAACCAACTTCCTCGCCTTCCGAAAACGTGTTGCGTGTCGATGCGGAGCGCATTGATACCGTCCTCAATCTCGTAGGCGAACTCATCATCGGGAAATCGATGCTGCAGCAAGCGCTCAACGAATTCGCCGCACGCTATCCCAAAGAAGCTATCCGCGGACGCTTCGTCGACGCCATGGCATTTCAGTCGCGGGTGCTGAACGATTTGCAACGCTCGGTGATGAAAGTCCGCATGGTTCCGGTCGAACAATTGTTCCGCCGATTTCCCCGCATGGTTCGTGATGTTGCTAAGCAGTGCGGCAAGCAAGTTGACCTGGTTATGAATGGTCAAGACACAGCACTGGACAAAAGCCTGCTCGACGCCATCGCTGAACCTCTGACTCATCTGGTGCGAAACGCGATCGGGCATGGCATCGAAAGCGCGGAAGAACGCGGCCAGATGGAAAAGCCCGCTCACGGGACCATCCGCCTGCAGGCTTATCACCAGGGCAATCAAGTTATCGTCGAGATCACTGACGATGGGCGCGGAATTGACACGCAAAAAGTAAAGAACCGAGCCATCGAACGGGGTCTGTTGAAGCGCGAAGACGCCAGCCGGCTAAGCGAGGCAGACATCCTTGATCTCATCTTCCGCCCGGGATTCAGCACTGCCGATGAAATCACAGAAATCTCCGGACGAGGCGTCGGCCTGGACATTGTGCAAAGTGTATTGCATCGCTTGAAAGGCACCGTTCACGTAGTCAGCCGTCCCGGCCAGGGATCCACATTCCGCATGCAATTGCCGTTAACCCTCGCCATTATCAAAGCTCTGCTCTTCCGAGTAGAGCAGCGTCTGTACGCGATTCCTTTGAACGCCGTGGCGGAGATTGCCCGGGCCTACGAATCGGATATACATCGAGTCGACAATTGCGAAGTTTTGCAGTTGCGCGATCACGTACTTCCGGTCGCTCGCTTGGGAAGTCCTCCACAAAATGAATTGGAAGGCCGGGGCGCAAGAGTTTTCGTGCTGGTCATCGCCATGGGCGAGCGCAAATTGGGATTGCTGGTCAATGCCATCGAGGGCGAAGAAGAATTAGTCATCAAGGCGCTGGATGAACAAACTGCGGAGACTGATCTAGTTGGCGGCGCGTCGATTCTCGGCAATGGCCACGTGGTTCTGATTCTGAATCTAGCTGCCTTGGTCGAGCGCTTTGCCAATTCGCGAGCAGACGCAACCGGATATGGCATGGGTCTATTGCTATCGCAAGCTGAACGAGCGCGGATTGCGCAAAGCGCAGCCGGAGGTCGGCTATGACACCGCCGATCCGCGTTCTAGTGGTGGACGATTCAGCGCTCATGCGCAAGCTGATTCCACAAATCCTGCAAAGCGACAGCTCGATTCAAGTCGTCGGCACAGCCATGGACGGAAACTTCGGCCTGAAAAAAATCGAAGAGGTTAACCCGCAAGTCGTGACTCTCGACCTCGATATGCCAGGCATGGGCGGTCTGGACATGCTGAAAGAAATCATGTTGCGGCACCCCGTGCCAGTGATCGTGGTGAGCTCGCATAGTACGCAGGGGGCGTCGGTGACGCTGCAGGCGCTGTCCATGGGAGCATTCGATTTTGTGGCCAAGCCCATCGATGTTTCCGCCAACATGCCGGAGATCGCGCGTGAACTTATCGCCAAGATTAAAGCGGCGGCGCAAAGTCGACGCGTGACTATTTCGCAGCCGCTCGAAGCTCAAAAACAGTTGCAAAAATCAGCGCCGCAACCCCGGACCAAAGCCAGTCGAATCGTGGCCATCGGAATTTCCACCGGCGGTCCGCAGGCGCTGCAATATCTGTTGCCACAACTGCCCAAGAATTTTCCCGGCAGTATCGTGATTGTGCAGCACATGCCCGTGGGCTTCACCGAGATGTTTTCCCGGCGATTGGAAGATATTTGCTCCATCACGGTCAAGGAAGCGCAATCTGGCGACCTGTTGCTCGCCGGCCGGGCGCTGATCTGTCCAGGAAACCGGCATCTTAAAGTTAAACGGCTGCCGATGGGCGACGTGGCCGTGCTCAACGATGAACCGCGCGTCAATGGACATCGGCCATCTGTGGACGTGCTGTTCAAAAGCGTTGCCGAAGAGTTCGGCGACAAAAGCATTGCCGCGCTCATGACTGGAATGGGTGAGGACGGCGCGCAGGGTCTCGGCATGGTTAAAGCCGCAGGCGGCATGACGATCGCGCAGAGTGAGGAATCCTGCGTAGTTTTTGGCATGCCCAAAGCGGCCATTGAGCGCGGCTATGCGCTGCGCGTGCTGCCGCTGGACTCGCTTGCCAATACTTTGCAGGCGCAGTGCATGCCGGACCGGAAATCCTCGATGAAGAGCGAGTCCGACGAAAGCGGCAAGGCTGCGGGAGTTGGCAAGCACTGATTTTTCTCCGGCAGGCAAGAACATGATGCCGGAAGTTGAAAGAGGCGGAGGTTGTGTATGGATCAGTTCGTAGCAGTGAAACGTAGTAAGGACGGCCAACCCGTCCGCTACCTGGTAGTGGACGATTCGGTCTTTGCGCGCAAAAATCTGGCCCGAATGATTGAAACATTCGGCGGACAAGTGGCTGGCGAGGCCGGAGACGGCGTAACCGCGATAAGCGAATACGAGCGATTGAAGCCTGACATTGTGCTGATGGACATTACCATGCCCCAGATGGAGGGGATCGAAGCTGCGGAGAAAATCGTGCAGCAAAATCCCGAGGCGCGTATTGTGATGGTCTCCTCGGTCGGGTATCAGGAGAATATTGTGGCGGCGCTGCAGCGTGGGGCGCGTCATTTCGTACAGAAACCGGTGAAGCCGGAAGTTCTTTACGAAGTGATCAAGTACGTTATGGGCGAGGACGGCACTGCGGCCCAAGCCGCAGGCGCGGGGGCGTAAATGCGAATGGATTTGATACAGCCGTTCATCAATGCGGCCGACGCCGTGTTGGCGCAGGGATTGCACACTCCCACGTCAGTGGCGAACCTCAGCATGGAAGAAGAGGCTTACCGCCGCAAGGGAGTAGCTGCGCTGATTTGGGTGACCGGCGACATTGAAGGACGCATTGTCATCGATCTTGATCCCGCAACCGCGGTGCGCGTCGCCCACGGTTTCGCCGGTACCGAATTACCCGAATCGGATGAGCTAGTACGCGAAACCGTTTGCGAGTTGGCCAATCAGGTGATCGGAAACGCGGTCACAACGCTCAACGATCAGGGATTCCATTTTCGTGTGCATCCGCCGGTCTTGCACACTTCCGAGCACGGTCCGAAAAGCAGCGAGGACACCGAAGCGCTGGTTATCTGCTTCGAAACTGATATGGGAAACGTATTCCTTAATATTGCTTTGCGCCACAACTGTTCTAAACCTTCCGAACATGCCGCCACAGTGGGCTAGTGTAGGCGCGGGTGTCCTCGCCCGTGCTGTCCCACGCAAAATTTATACTAGTTTTCACAACGGGACTATGGCCCGGCTACCACGAACACTGGATTTTGCGGAAGCGGATTTCCGTTCGCTGCAAATGAAGCGCTGAAGGGGGCGGGCATTTGCAGCAACAGTGTGTCGTTCAAAGTTTGAATGATGGCCACGTTACCCGCGTCACAATTCCCTACATAAACTCTTGAACTGTCCGCCGCAGCGGCCAGCATGAGTTCGGACGGATTCGATGCGCATACGTGCGTAGCGCTAGTCACCGGAATTGTAGATTTAACGCTGCCGTCGGCGGCGTTGATGACGGTTACACTCGAAGTTACATTGCCTCCGCTGACCGCGGCACTGGATATGTAGGCCCGGCTACCATCGGGTAAAGCGGCTACCGCGACCGGATTTGCAATCGGAATCACGATAGCCGAGAGCGCGTCGCTCGACGCATCCAGGTAAGTGACCGTGTTACTCGCGGGGTTAGCGACGTAGAGGCGATTTCGCGTGGTGTCGTACAGCATAAAATTTGCGCCCACACCTACCGAGACGCTAGTCACCACCGCATTCGTCGGGGGATCGATCGCCGAAACCATTCCGCTGCCCTGATCCAGCACATAAACCCGGTTGCTGTCGCTTCGCGCCACCACTGAAACTGGAGAGATCCAGGTCGCATTCGCAATCGGCGGGTTCACGCTTCGGTCGACCGGATTGATGCTGGTGACCGAGCCTCCAGTTCCGCCGCTGCCCCGGTTGGCGGAATACAGATATTGCTGGTTGGGGGTTTCCGCCAGAGAGACAGGATTTACTCCCACGTTAATTCCGCCGAGCGGCGCCTCCAGTACATTACTGACCATGGAAATCGCCGAGACTGTATTGTTGCCCGAGTTAGCGACATATACCGTAGAGGCCTCTGCCGTGGCCACAAAGCTTGGCGCTGAGCCAGTGGGCAAACTTATCGTGGTGACCGGGGTTGGGCTGGTGGGAGAAAAAGAGGCCACGGTGTCGTCTCCGCTATCGGCCACGTAGACTCGTGAGCCGCTTTGTACCAACGCAGCATAGGCAGGCATTAGCCCGACGGTCGACTGCGAGACAGCAGTGTCGCCGGAAACGTCGATCGTCGTACTTGCTCCCGGATGGCTGGTACCGTTCACGCTGATTACCAGCGCGACATGGGAGAAGCCGGGATTAGGCGGATTCGGCGCGATGGGCGTTGCCACCGGCCGGTAGGTCTCGCCGCAACCTGCCCAACAGATAATTAAAACCACAACCACTGCGGCATGAAACGCAAGTCGGTACCGCAGCCTGAAAAACCATTTCTGCATAGAATCCTGGAGGAGTTTTCTATTCTAATGGCTGGGTTGAATCTGCGCCAGAGTGCGACGGCAAATACGCGTTCGCCCTAGACGGTTCTTACGGCACCTGAAGCACGAGCGAGACGCTCGCGCCTACATTTTGCCGCCTAATGTAGGCGCGAACGTTTTCGCTTGTGCTCTTATCCTGCTCTAACGTGGGAAGCTTGCGCGGGGTCAGGCCGGCGTTAAAACGCTGCGCAGTTGCCGCGCACTGCGCCAACTAGGCGGCATGCTCTTCTCACCCTCGTGCGCGAGACTTCTTTTTCGCAGTCGCGGCTTCGCGTGGGGCGGTAGCAGCTGGCTTTTTCTTTCCTTCCATGTCAGCCAGACTTTGCTTCAATGCCGACATCAGATCAACGACCGGGGCGAGCTTTTTCGGTTTCTCTACTTCGGCGATGGTGCCGCCTTCGAGTTTGGTCTGGATCAGGTTCTTGAGGTTGTCCTGAAAGGTGTCGTGATATTTCTCGGGATCCCATTCGGTGGCCAGGGCTTCAATCAACTGGTGCGCTACTTTCACTTCCGCGTCTTTGAGTTCGACCTCGGGAGCACCGAATCCTTCCACTTCGCGAACCTCTTCTTTGTAGTACATGGTGTGCAACATCATTCCGCCATCGTGCGGGCGCAGAAAAACTGTGTACTCGCGGTTGTGCATGGTGAGCTTGGCGATGGCAACGTACTCGCTCTCTTCCATAGCCTTGGTGAGCAGCGCGTAGGGCCGGCGACCGGCCTCGTCGGGAACCATGTAATAGGAGGATTCGAAATAAACCGGGTCGACTTCGCTGGATTTGACGAATTCGAGAATCTCCATCGTCTTGGCGGTTTTGGGTTCGATCTTTTTTATTTCTTCCGGCTCGATGACTACGTACTCGTCCTTGCGGTACTCGTAGCCTTTGACGATGTCGCTGCGGTCGACTACTTTGCCGTCGGCTAGGCAGACGTATTGCTGCTTCAGGCGGGAGAGATCGTCGCGGTGCAGCATGTTGAAAGAAATTCCCGGAACTGCGGGCGCCGGAGAACAGCTTTACTGGCATTGAAATCAGACCGAAGGTGAGATATCCCGACCAAACTGAAGCAGCCATAGTTCCCCTCTTGCTGGCGAATGAATCAACGTCGCAACCTACAAGCTTGCGATCGTGAGTTTAAACTACATCCAACACTTTGATGCACAAAGCTCGGGGCGGTAACCCACAGTAAAAGCACGATACCGGGTGGCGAAGCGGCGCATGACCCCATACATTGTAGTATCTGACGGGATACCTGCGTTGCGGGATTTTTGCTGAGACTTTTATGGTTGACCTGGCGCGAACCATGCAGGCTTTGGGGATGGAGGCTGTGCGACCACTTGCGCCTGCGGTTATTGTCAGCGTCGTATTCGCCGCCTTGGCGCGGTTAGTGCGAGGGGTGACGGTTGGGGGCGCCATTGCCGGAGCCGGGATTTGTTGCTTATTGTATGTGGGCGCGGGATTGGGCGCGTTTCTCGTACTGGTTTCAGTGTTTGCTCTGACTTGGCTTTCGACTCGGTTTGGTTATCGACGAAAAGAGAAGTTAGGAACCGCTGAACGGTCTGACGGCAGAACCGCTTTGCAGGTACTGGCCAACTTGGCCGTGTCTGCTGGTTGTGCGGGATTGTCGGTGGTTACCGCGCGCAAGGAGATGTTCCTGCTCGCGGTTTCGGCGGCGTTGTCGGAGGCGGCGGCGGATACGGTTTCGAGCGAAGTGGGCCAGGCGCGAAGCGCCGATGCCAGGCTGATCGTTAGTTGGAAAGTAGTGCCTGCGGGCACCGATGGTGGAGTGAGTTGGGCCGGGACTGTGGCGGGAATCGCAGCGGCTGCGTTGGTCAGTTTGGTGTCTGTGATGACGGGACTGGTTCCTCTCAAGTGGATAGGTCTTTCGATCGCTGCGGCTGTGGCTGGCATGATTGCTGACAGTTTTCTGGGTGCGTTACTTGAGCAACGAAAAGTACTGAACAACGACGCGGTGAATTTTCTTGGGACTTTGGTTGCAGCATGTGTGGCTGCTTTAATTGTCTGAATGGTCCGCGGACTTCTGTAGCGCCGGCATCTTGCCGGCTGTCGCGAGGGCATCTTGCCCTCGCCAGTGAGGGCGGGACGCCCTCACGACTGCCGCGGAGACGGCGGCACTACATAGTTTCCCATTGCACACACCACCACAACAGGTCATGTCCGGCAGTTCCTTGATGGCTTCCCTTGCATGAATAGAAAATGTAAACAGCATCCTGTAACAGCTACCAGCATCCAATTTTGTGTCAGAACAGATGAAGACTAGAACACTCATCGCAGGTTATGTACTGGCGCTCGCGCTGTTTCTCTTTGCGCAGCGGCATCCGGCTGCGTCATCGGCGACGGAGTTCCGTGCGGTTGTGGATTTGACGCACGCGTCTGCTGAAAAATCCGTTGCACCGGCCCTGCAGTTTGGAACTCGTATCGAGGCTCCCGCTTATTTTGCTCCCGGGCTTTGGACCATAGAGCAAATACCTGGGGGACGACTGATTGCGCCGCTGGTTGTACTGGATGTGAGAGCGAACGCTGCCGACCATTCCGATTATCAGATCTCGGTCGAAGACATTGCCCGGTGGGAGCTCGCCCACAGCCAGATTCCGTTAGGCTCGGTGGTAATCGCGCGTACGGGGTGGGATTCACGCTGGAGTTCGATCAAGCAGTATCGCAACGCCGATGCGCGCGGGATTATGCACTTCCCGGGATTCTCTCCTGAGGCGGCGAAGTTTCTGGTGGCGGGGCGCAATGTCATTGGGCTTGGCATTGATACTTTGAACGTGGACTACGGTCCGTCGAAGGACTTTCCGGTGCGGCAGTACACACTGGCGCACAGCGTTTATCAACTGGAGAATGTGGCCAATCTGGATCGCGCTCCGGTGGATGGCGGCATGGTTGTGGTCGCGCCGTCGATGCTTCAGAACGCTTCTGTGGGGCCGGTTCGCCTTCTTGCGCTGATGCGCTGATAAAGACCCGCTGATAAAACCGCACCGCGCCAGTCAATCCTTAAAATTGCAGCTTTCATCTTGCGGGGCTCATCTGAGTCGTATATCCAAACTTTTCCGAGGTGAACATGACCGATCATTCATCGACCGATCCGCGATATCCCATTGGAAAATTCAACTTTGAGGGCACGCTCAGCGACGACCAACGCAAGCAACTTATTGACGACATCGAGCAGGCACCGGCAGCATTACGCTCGGCGATTAAGAATCTTGACGCAAAACAAATCGAAACGCCTTATCGCGATGGCGGCTGGACGGTGCGGCAGGTCGTGCACCATGTGCCAGAGAGCCATATGAATGCTTACATTCGTTTCAAGCTGGCGCTCACCGAAGATGAACCGACGGTCAAACCTTATATGGAAGATCGGTGGGCGGCCACTGGGGATGTCGAGTCGACCCCGTTGGATATTTCGTTGGCGCTGGTTGATTCGTTGCATGACCGATGGGTTCGTCTGTTGCGTACCATGAAGCCGGAGGATTGGAAGCGGAGTTTTCGGCATCCGGAGATGGGATTGGTCTCGCTGGATAGAAGCCTTGCGCTGTATGCCTGGCACGGCAAGCATCACGTGGCGCACATTACAGAGTTGCGAAAACGGACGGGGTGGTAATTACCTCTTAAGAAGATCGATTGGCTCCTTGACGTCCGTTACTCGCAGATATTTTGCCAGTGCGGGATGCTTTTTTGCTACCGCTTCGTACATCGCATAAGCGACGTTGCGATAGGAAAAATGGCCGGCTGCTCCGGTTCTTAGCTCGGAAATATACACAACCTCGGCGAAATCCATTTTGAATAAAGTTCGCTTGCGGAATCCCAGCGGGATTGCGTACTGTGCATTCTCTTTCGCTTCCGGTTGTGACTGATCACCGAGTTTTTCGATCGCCTCGGCTGTGGACTGCATCATTGTGTCGTAGCTTTTTCGCGCTCCGGCTGGGTCTACTTCGGCGGCAACATCGTAGCCATGCTTGGTGGTCGGTTCCTGTCCGATCTGGATGCAGCGGCGGTGGCGGTGCATGTCACGGAAGCCGCCCATGTCCATCAGGATGTCGAAGCGGAATTGTTGACCGGCGCAGAAGGGGCGCAGCATTTCATCGTGCTTGCCGCGATGTCGTAATCCCAGATCGATGATCTCGCGCCTAATGTAGTCTCCCGCGGCTTGGATCGCTTGCCTGATTTGCCGATAAGAATAATGGCTGTGTTCGTAAATTAACGTAGTGGCGAGTTCCACCTCGAGCGGTTCTTCATCAATCAGGTCGACCATAGGGGCTGGGCCGATTGGTAAATTCCCCATTAGTTCAGTGGCGACTTGCCGCAGTTCGCGCCGGGTCTCGATTTCATACGGATTCGGATCCGCATACTTCACCAGCGTGGGGGCCATGCGTACTTCGCGCAGTAATTCCTGCTCGGCACGTTCTCCGAGTTCCGCGGAAACTGACCGGATCTGATCCACCAGTTCACGCAACGAGTCATGGCTCGCGTTGTAGGCGGGAGAAACTGCGGCGCGTTTCAGCAACTCTCCCAGATTTCGAACTTCTTTGTGAGTGTGCGAAAGCAAGCGCGAAACTTGCGTCTCAAGCGTGCGGGCGTTCACGATTTGCCCGAGCGATGTGATCGTCGCTAATGGAAGCAGGTAGCGCGAGATGTCGAAGGCGCGAGCTTTCAGCGTGCGCTCGTAAGCTTCCTGCTTCATCTCTGTCGGCTTGGGCGTGATGTCGCGCAAGTAATGGAAGGTGCGGTCAGAGAGCGATTCATATTCCGCGAACAGATTTTCGATCGTTGCGCGATATAGATTTCGTGCCTGCTCGTCGTCGCCAAAATCGGGCGTGAAATAACCGCCCTTTTTGAAATCCTGATAACGGGTGGAACGTTCCTGCCCGTCCCAGCGTTGTTCGTCGGCGACCGCAATCGCCGCCAGGATTGAGAGGCGCTCGATGGCCAACGCAACATGGGCCAGGTCCGCGATCGACCGGTGGCCGTACTGGAAGTAAAAGGTGTTGAGAAATTTCTCAGCCTTCTGTTGGCTGATCTCCTTGAGCGACTCCTTCATTGACAATGCCGAGCGCGAATACTTGGCCATGGCATAGGCTTGCACTTCGGGCTCTACACCGTAGACGGCATAGACTTCGACTGCAGGCGCGTCGGCGGGTGTGTTCTTTTCGTTCGGGGCGTTGGTAACCTCGGGCATGCTGGTCGGTGTCATTTTTGGCTGAGACTTGAATCTTACTGTCGGATTGGAAGATGTGCAATTTAAAGATGCGGGGTGCGGTCAACCGCGTCCCGCAATGGCTCGGCTAAGGCTATAATTCCGTTTCATCATGCTCTGTCATCCCGAGCAACGCGAGGGATCTGGGTTCTTGCCTGCGCCAATGATACCGATTGTGCAGGCAGACACCTAGATCCCTCGCGGTGCGAGGGATGACAGAGTGTTCCTACGGAGAAATTCATGATCTTGTCAGGACGGGTTGCGCTGGTCACTGGTGCGTCCCAGGGCATTGGCCGCGCCTGTGCTCTCAAGCTGGCGGCGTCAGGCGCCGCTCTGGCGGTCGCAGCGCGTAGTCAGGAAAAACTGGCTGAACTCGTGAAAGAAATCGAAGGCAGCGGAGGAAAAGCTTTTGCGTTTCCTCTCGATGTTGCTGACGAAGAACAGGTCAAAACTACGTTTAAGAGCGCGATTGCGCAGCTGGGGAAGGTCGACATTCTCGTCAATAATGCGGGAATCACTCGCGATCAGCTGATCATGCGCATGAAGCGCGCGGACTGGGATTCTGTTCTCAATACCAATTTGACTTCGGCGTATCTATGCATTCAGCAGGCGATTGGTTCCATGCTGAAGCAGCGATGGGGGCGGATCATCAATGTGACCTCGGTCTTCGGACAAATGGGGCAGGCGGGGCAAGCTAATTATGCGGCGTCGAAAGCTGGCTTGATTGGATTGACCATGGCTATCGCGCGTGAAGTCGGGTCGCGCAGTATCACTTGCAACGCGGTTGCGCCGGGCTTCATCGAAACCGCGATGACCTCGGGCTTCTCGGAGGATTTCAAACAGAACGCGCTGAAGGCAATTCCCCTCGGTCGAATAGGAACACCGGAAGATGTAGCCAACGCGGTTGCTTTCCTGGCTTCGGATGAAGCGTCGTATATTACGGGACACGTTTTGAGCATCAATGGCGGAATGCTTATGGGGTAGCAGGGGCGAACTCGGCGATTACGCTGGTGCAGGCGGAGTCCGCGCCACAGGTGGCGCAGGCGCGGGAGCTTTTTCTCGAGTATGCGCAGTCGCTTGGCATGAATCTTTGCTTCCAGAATTTCGAGCAAGAGCTGGCTGATCTTCCCGGGAGCTACGCGCCTCCTGACGGCCGGTTATTGCTGGCTGAGTACGCAGGACGGTTGGCGGGCTGTGTTGCCTTGCATAAATGGGAGGACGGCATTTGCGAAATGAAGCGGCTGTACCTGCGTCCTGCATTTCGCGGAAAAGGTTTGGGACGCGCGCTGGCTGAGACCATCATTGCGGAAGCTCGGGCGATTGGATATCAACGTATGCGTCTCGATACAATTGAGCCGATCATGAAAGATGCAGTAGAGATATATCGCAGACTTGGTTTTCGAGATATTGAACCTTATCGCCCGAATCCGATGGTTGGGGCGAAGTATATGGAATTGCAGTTGTAGAGGCGGAATGGAGGCCGGGCGTCTCGCCCGGCTGGACGGGCGAGGACGCCTGTCCGCCAGTTTTACCTAATTAGGATTACTGTGAGGACGGGACGCCCTCACGACAGCCTGCGGGACGCCGGGGCTACGGAGGATGCTTTGAAATTATTTTGCCTGGTTCTTACTTTGCTTTTTGCTCTGTCTGCGTTTGCGGCTTACTCCCAAAAATGTTTCTTACAAAAGTGGGGATGAAACTGTGCAGGCATTGCTTTATACGCCTGAGGGGAAGGGTCCGTTTCCGGGGATCGTTGTCATCCACGAATGGTGGGGGCTTAACGACTGGGTCAAGGAGCAGGCTTCGAAGCTGTCTGATCTGGGCTACGTTGCGCTCGCCGTCGATCTGTATCGCGGCAAAGTCGCTACCACGCCGGACGAGGCTCACGAACTAATGCGCGGGCTGCCGGAAGACCGCGCCAAGCGCGACCTGCACGCGGCTTTCGAGTTTTTGCAATCGCAATCCAATGTGAAGAAAGATCGCATTGCGTCGATCGGTTGGTGCATGGGCGGTGGCTTTTCGCTGGATATGGCGCTGCAGGAACCCACGCTCCGGGCGGATGTGATTAATTACGGTCACCTGGCGACTGACGCTGACTCGCTGAAAAAAATTAACGCCGCCATTCTCGGAAGTTTTGGTGGTAAGGATCGCGGTATTCCGGCGGACGATGTGAAGAAATTCGAACAGACGCTTGAAGCAACAGGGTAAGAAGGTCGACATTGTTATTTATCCGGACGCCGGGCATGCCTTTGAAAATCCTAACAACAAAGACGGCTACCGGCCGGACGACGCGGCAGACGCCTGGAAGCGGACGGTTAAGTTCCTGGCGGACAATTTGGGAAAATAAGCAGCAAAGCTTTCACCCGCCGGGTCCAACTTCAAGAACATCTGCAGGTTGTCGCAGGAACGAAAAGCGTCCGGAAGAATTGCTGTTGAATTCTGACTGCATCACCAGTGGTGCAGAGAAATTTCCACTTGCCAGACGATAATCCTCTGGTTACTATTCACCATCGCGGGAGAGCAACCTTGGCCGTCTTCTCTATGAACATCGGCGAAACCATTCGGAACTACCGGCTGGGGAAAGGCATGTCCCAGGGCGATATAGAAAAGCGCACCGGATTGCTGCGTTGCTACCTTTCGCGGGTAGAGAATGGTCATACCATCCCATCTCTGGATACGCTTTCGAAAATTGCCGGCGCGATGGAGTTGCCGCTGTCGCAATTCTTCTCGGAGTCGGGACACAGCAACGGATCGAAGGGTCTGCCCCAGCTTTCCGATGACGAAGTCCGCTTCCTGAGCCAGATTAGGCGCTATGCGGTGAGCCTGAATGACAGCGATCGCAAGCTGGTGCTGGCGATGGTGAAGAAGATGGCGTCGAATGCGAAGTGAAACAGCTACTAGCTTCTAGCTGCTGGCTTCTAGCCTTGAAATTCCGAGTACTGATCTCCGCATTGCTCCAAGCCAGGAGCTAGCAGCTAGTAGCGGTTTTGTTTGGAGCTGTTCTTCGGTTACTTCCGTTCTATCCCTCTGGTGACCGACGGGTACCTCGTCCGAGCGTCGGCTTCGCCCTACACTGTGAGTTGGAGAACTCCCAGTGACCATCGACGAAGAACTCGTTTTGCTTGAGTCGCAATTACGGCGGCTCAAGATCGAGTACGAAGTTTATTTCAGCAATCCTACCAAGAAGCCGCCAACCGATATCGAGTGGAAGGTGCTGAGTCTGCTGCGCAAGTTTAGTGATGGCGGGCGCATGAGTTTTCAGCAGCGCTTTCGCTATAACGAAATGGCGCAGCGCTACGCCATCTACAGCGATCTGTGGCGCAAGAAGGCACGCATTCGCGAGGAAGGTTATCGACGTCCTCAGGACGCGTTGCTGTCAGTGCAGGGCGTGCGGCCGGAGGAACATGCGCCGCAACATCACCCGGTTTATGGACTCGGTCATGCGGCTGCCGCAGTTGCGGCTGGCGCCAGCGAGGGACCGCTCACGGTGCAGTGCTCCGATGCTCGCGCCGAACACGACCAAGTTGAAAAACTGTACAGGGCGCTGACTGAAGCCAAGAAAAAAGCTGGCGAGTCGGTTACCGGCAACATTGAAAGTTTCACTTCGTTCGTGCAAAAGAAAACCGATCAGATTCGGAAGCAGCACGGCTGCCAAGCCGTGGAATATTCGGTCGAGATGCAGGACGGGCAAGTTCGGCTGAAGGCGAAAGCCAAAGCCTAAGTCGTCGTCGCACAATAAATCTGTTTGCCTGATCCCGCCACGCGCGGGCCTTGTGCTGATAAACTTTTGAGTACGCCATCGTTTATCGGCAAAGGTCTGCAATGTCACAAAACCAAGCAAAAATCCAGCGCGCAATTCTGAGTGTTACGGACAAAACCGGACTCGTCGAATTTGTGCGCAAGCTGTCTGATCTACGCGTAGAGCTGATTTCGACCGGGGGCACGGCGCAACTGCTGCGCCAGGCGGGCATCAACGTAAAAGATATTTCGGAGCTCACCGGGTTTCCTGAGATGCTGGATGGCCGGGTGAAAACTCTGCATCCCAAGGTGCATGGAGGAATTCTGCATCGCCGTGAGAATCCGGCTCATCTTTCCGCGGTTGCGGAGCACGGAATTCTGCCGATCGATATGGTGGTCGTGAACCTTTATGCGTTTGAGAAAACCGCAGCCAAGGCCGACGTACATTTCGATGAATTGATTGAGAATATCGACATTGGCGGGCCTTCGATGATTCGTTCTGCTGCCAAGAATTTTCAGGATGTCGCTATCGTCACTTCGCCGTCTGACTACGATCAGATTGCGGAAGAATTGAGCCAGTCTGGCGGCGAATTGTCATTGGACACGAGATGGCGTTTAGCGCAAAAAGCCTTTGCGACCACGGCTGCCTACGATGCTGCGATTGCTTCCACGCTGGAGCGGGTAAGCAGCAACGGGCGTTTTGAATTTCATGAACCATCGGGTTTCCCGCAGAACCTGCGATTGTCTTTCACGAAAGCAATGGATCTTCGCTACGGAGAGAATCCGCACCAGAAAGCCGCACTCTATTCGGATGGCTCTGGCCGAGGCGTGGCCAATGGACGCCAACTTCAGGGCAAGGAGCTTTCCTATAACAATATTGTCGATCTGCAAGCGGCTTGGGATCTGGCACAGGAGTTCGAACCGCCGGCGTGCGCAATTATCAAGCACACCAACCCGGCCGGGGCCGCTACGGGCGCGACTTTGGTGGAAGCCTACCGGAAGGCGCTTGCGTGCGATCCGGTTTCGGCGTTTGGGGGAGTGATCGGCGTTAATCGTCCCGTGGATGCAGCTGCGGCGGAGGAAATGGCTAAGCTTTTTCTTGAGGTGATTGCGGCTCCAGCATTTGATGAAGACGTTAGAGCTAAATTCGCTGCGAAAAAAAATCTGCGGCTAATCGAGATCGCGGATACGCAGCAGAAGTGGATATTGAAAAATGTCTCTGGCGGGATTTTGCTACAGGATCCCGATGTGCGCCCGCTCGCGGAAAGTGATTTGAAAGTGGTGAGCAAGCGCCAGCCGACGGCCGAAGAAAGGCGCGCTTTGTTGTTTGCTTGGAAAGTTTGCAAGCATGTGAAGTCGAATGCGATTGTTTATGCCCGCGACGGGCAGACTGTGGGCGTGGGCGCTGGACAGATGAGTCGCGTGGATTCCTGCAGGATAGGATCCATGAAAGCGGTGCTGCCGCTTAAGGGCACGGTGGCGGCATCGGATGCGTTTTTTCCCTTCCCGGATGGGGTTGAAGAGATCGCTAAAGCTGGGGCGACTGCAATCATTCAGCCGGGCGGGTCAGTACGCGACCAGGAGGTCATCGAGACTGCAGACCGATTGGGACTGGCCATGATTTTCACCGGCGTCAGGCACTTCCGGCACTAGGGGTCGATAGTCAGCATCCAATATCCTGTTCGACCGCAGTATGGATGGTTTATCATTTTTGATCGAATTTCACCTGTGTCTCCTGGAGGGTTACGTCTTGAAATCTGGTGGTCCCATGCCGGGATGGGTGGAGCTTTACCATGCCGCGCTTTTGGAGGTTGATTACGAAAAGCTTCCCAACAGTATCAGACTCGCGGAGGAAGCAATTGAAGTCAGGCTCCTCAGGTTCTCACGGCATCGGGCAGTCAGAACGAATTGCTGCTATTCAGGATGCGCGACGAAACTTGCGCGTGCTGCAGAAGAGAGATGGAGGTTCATTGGACAGTGACTACGCAGCGTGTCCGTCGCTCGCATCCAGAGCTCGGCGGCGACTACGTGGTCTTTGTCGATTCCAATCGGCGTTACGTCGAAGTGACCGATGCAGTTTGCCGCTTGCTGGGCTACAGCCGGGAAGAACTGCTTACTAAGACGATCGACGACATCGCTGCCCCTGAATTGCGCCCGCAGGTGTCGGAAACTTTTCGCGAATATGTTTCGCAAGGCGAATTAGAAGGAACCTACAGCCTCGTCGCCAAGGATGGCACCCATATCCCGATTCGCTATCAAGCGAAAGTTTATCCGGATGGATGCTACGTTGCCCGTTGGAAACCGCTTAATCAGGAATCATAGAGTCAATATCGGAAAGATCAAGCATCCTAAGTCCATCCGTCCCTGTACCTCCGAATGTTTTCCGCGTGGTTCTCACAGGGACATTTTCCCTATCCTCATTGACGAAGGTTTACAATAAATCGAGCACCCACTCTTGGCGGTCTGGCATCCAACCGCTATGGGTTCGGAACTCCAAAGGTATTCGATGAAAAGCATGCGCTGGTCTATTTTTGTTTTTGCAATCTTTTTGGCAGGGATGGTGGTCGCGCAGGACAATCCTGCGGCGTCAGCCGCCGCTTCCTCGACTTCAAAACCGGCCGGCAATGCTGCCGCAGCGCGAAAGACCGACCGCGCCAGCGCCTATTATCACTACAGCGTGGCGCACATGTACGAAGATCAGTTTGCGGTATACAACCGCAGCGATCTGGCGACCAAAGCCATCGAGGAATACCGGCTTGCCATTGATGCTGATCCGACATCCGAGTATCTGACCTCGGGATTGGCGGAACTTTATGCCAAGACCGGACGCATTCGCGATGCGGTCTTGGAAGCTCAGGACATCCTCAAGAAAGACCCCAATAATTTGGAAGCGCACAAGCTTTTGGGCCGAATTTATCTGCGCTCACTGGGAGACGTGCAGAGCGGCAGCGGTTCTGACAGTGTGTTGAAACTGGCCATCGAGCAATACCAGGAAATCATAAAGATCGAGCCCGACAATGTGGACGATCATTTGCTTCTTGGCCGGCTTTATCGGTTGAACAACGATTTGCGCAAGGCGGAGGATGAATTCAAGACTGCGGTTAAGCTGCAGCCTGATTCAGAAGAAGCCGTAACCACGCTGGCTTATCTTTACAACGAGGAAGGCGATAGCGCTCGTGCTGCGGAGGCATTGAGTGCAGTTCCGGACGCCTCCCGTTCTGCCAAGCTCTATTCCGCGCTGGGCTACACCTACGAGCAGCGCAAGGAATACAAGCAAGCTATTACCGCCTACAGAAAGGCCATTGAACTGGATCGCGACAACCTCGATGCGATTCGGGGTCTGGCGCAGAACCTGTTGAACGATGGTCAGACTGACGCTGCGCTCGAGCAATACAAGATTATTGCGGAATCGAACCCTGAAGATGCGCAGACCTCTCTGCGTATGGCGGAGATCTATCGCCGGGACGGCAAGTTTGATCTGGCATTGGACAATTTGAAGAAGGCTGAATCCAACGCGCCGGATTCCATGGAAGTACCCTACAACATTGCGGCGGTTTATCAGGCGCAAGGCCGTTATGACGAAGCTGCGGAAGTTCTGCAGGACCTGGTGAAGAAAACTGACAAGCCGGACAACAGCTACAGCCAGAGCGACAAGAATAACCGCGCTGTATTTCTGGAGCGGCTTGGCACGGTTTATCGCGACAACAATAATCAGCAGCTAGCGCTCGAAACCTTTCGCAAAATGCTGCCTCTGGGCGATGACAATGCGGAGCGCGGATACCAGCAGATTATCGATACCTATCAGGAAGCCAAACAATGGCAAAAGGCCGCTGACGTTGCCAAGGAAGCGACGCAAAAACTGCCGAATGATCGCGGCCTGAAAATGGTTTACGCCGCACAACTCGCTGACATGGGTCAACCGGACGTGGGCCTAAACCAGGTGAAGTCCCTGCTGAATGGGACTCCGCAGGATCGCGAAGTTTACATCAACCTGGCACAGATGAACAGCCGCCTCAAGCGCTGGCCGGAGGCGCAAGCGGCACTGGACAAGGCCGCGCAACTTTCGACCAAAGATGAAGACAAGCAATACGTCGAGTTTTTACGCGGATCGACCTACGAACGACAGAAAAAATACGAGCAGGCGGAAGAAGTTTTTCGCAAAATACTGGCTGCGGATCCTCAAAACGCGGCGGTGCTCAACTACCTCGGATACATGCTCGCGGATCGCGGCACCAAGCTGGACGAAGCGCTGATCATGATTAAGAAGGCGGTTGAACTGGAACCCGCGAATGGCGCGTATCTGGATTCGTTGGGCTGGGCTTACTTCAAAATGGGCAAGTATGAACTGGCCGAAGATAATCTGATGAAAGCTTCGCAGCATATGGGCATGGATCCTACGGTTCAGGATCACCTTGGGGATCTGTATCAGAAAACGGGGCGTCTGAAACTGGCTGCGGCGCACTGGGAGCGGGCTCTCGACGAGTGGAACAAGACCGTCGCAGCGGAAGTGGACACTGATAACGTGGCGCAATTGACGCAGAAGTTGGAATCGGCGAAAGTTAAGCTGGCGAAGGAAGAGCCCGGGAATAAGTAGTAACTCGCCGTCTCCCGCGCGAAAATGCACAGATCCTTCCTTGGGAATTGCTCGCGAGCGGCGATTCCACCGCCTCAGGATGACTGGGCTCTTCTGTTAGACTTTCTGCATGCTCGCCGACTACGCGGTGCGGGTGGAGCAATCCCGCGGACGCCGTTATCCCGAGCCTCCGCATCCTTATCGCGACGACTTTCAGCGGGACCGCGATCGCGTTATCCACGCCAGGGCGTTTCGTCGGCTTGAGGCTAAGACCCAGGTTTTCACCCGCCGTCATTCCGATCATTTTCGTAATCGGCTTACCCATACCATTGAAGTCGCGCAGATCGCCCGCACCATCGCGGCTCAACTGGGTTTAAACGTTGATCTAGTTGAGGCTCTGGCACTGGTGCATGACGTGGGGCATCCGCCATTTGGCCACGCTGGTGAAAAAGCCCTCGACGTGGCTATGCGCGAGCATGGTTTTTTTTTCGACCACAACCTGCATGCACTGCGCATCGTGGAAGACTTCGAGTTGCGCTATGCGGCCTTTCGCGGGCTCAACCTGACCTTCGAAGTTCGCGAGGGCATCATCAAGCATTCACACGATTACCAGGCGGAGCAGCATCCGGAGCTGGCCGAGTACTTGCTTGATCTTCGTCCGCCGCTTGAGGCCCAGCTTATCGATGTTGCCGATGAGATTGCTTACAACACGGCCGATCTCGATGATGGCTTCGAATCGCACCTGCTTACACTCGATCAAATCCGTAGCGGCCTGCCTGTTTTTAGCCGATTCTATGACGAGGTTCAAGCAATTTATCCAAGTGCGATTAAGAAGCTGAAATTCAACGAGGTGCTTAAGCGCATGCTTAACCGTTGGGTCGGAGATTTGATTGAGAATACTAAAGAACAAATCCGGCAGGCAGGCATCCGCAGTCTTGGGGATGTTCGGTCGTGCCATCGCCGGCTGGTGACGCTAAGTGCGCCTATCGAACAGGAACGACGCGAGACCAAGGATTTTCTCTACCAGAATCTTTATTTCAGCGAGACGCTTAATCCCGAGAAAAGCGATGCGGAGCGCGTGATCAGGGAGTTGTTCAGGTTCTGGATGGAGAATCCTGCTGATTTGCCGCCTAGCTACGAGGAGAAAGCTGCCCTCGAACCGTTGCCGAGAATTGTCTGTGACTACATTGCCGGCATGACTGACAATTTTATTTATGAGCAACATGAAAAGTACTGCGGGAGGAGGTGAACGTCGTTGCGCTTTGTCTGGGGGAATATAGTTGCCCACGTCGGCTGTTACGAAACCCGTGCCGTCAGGCTGCGGACGTCTCTCTGGGACGTCTAGTTTGGAAGGGGCACGGCTTCCCAGCGGTGCCGTAATCGTTCATTGGTTGGCGGCGCGGTTGAAGCCGCGCCCTTGCAAAACTTAACCGCCCATTTGTGACTTTGTGTTCAGTTTTCTAGCAGCTTCTTAAAGCAAACCATCCCATTGATTTTAGGCATCCAAGCTCATGTGCCGCTTGAGTCTCGGTCACGCAGTTCGCGAATGGGCTTTGCCAAAATTACTCTGTGAGCGGAGTATTCTTCTCCGTTTGCCGTGTGATGCGACAACGATCTTGTTGTAAAATAAGGACTTCAGGCCCAAAGGGTTTGGCAATCGACCTGTTCTATAGAGCTGCGGCGGCGGAGCCAAACGGCTGCCGACATTTCAAGTTTTGCCATTCGAGTGTATGACACGCCCAGCGGCGTGCACGAAGCGGAGCCCGTTGCTCCCTCTATCGGAGGAATGTAGAAAATGAAGAATCGTGTACTTTTAGCGCTAACCGTCTCAGTCATGCTTGCTTTGCCAGCCATTGCTCAGCAGAGCGGCACGACTACCCAGGATCAATCGGCCACCCCATCCACGCAGACTGCGCCGGCGACTCAGAGCGCGCCTGCTCCGGCTACGACTGATCAGAGCTCGTCTTCCATGTCGTCTTCGTCGTCGTCGCAGGGCATGGGCGCGACCGGCAAACAGCCGCTGCAGGCTGAGAGCCATGAAGGCTTCTGGGGCAGAGTGAATCCCTTTGCCCGCAAAAAATATGTGCAACGCCAGACGCAGCCCATTCGCGATCGCCTGAACGAACTCGACGAACTCACGGCCAGCAACAGCAGGATGATCAAGGACGTGGATTCCCGCGCCCAGCAGGGCATCCAACTGGCTTCGGCCAAGGCTAACGAAGCTGACCAACATGCCATCGACGCCGGGAACAAGGCCCAGGCAGCGCAGCAGACCGCTACTCAAGCCAACACCCGTTTGTCGACAGTAGAACAGGTAGTCGGCAATATCGATCAATACAAAGCCAGCACCCAGACGGAGATTCGCTTCCGTCCTGGACAGAGCGTGCTGAGCCAGAACGCCAAAACTGCGCTTGATGATATGGCTACGCCGCTGAAGAGTCAGCGTGGCTACATTATTGAAGTGCAGGGTTTCTCCTCGGGACACGGCCAGGCTGCGATTGCTACCTCGCAGAAGATGGCGGACTCAGTGGTAAGGTATCTGGTTCTCAACCACGACATTCCGGTATACCGGATTTATGTGGTGGGCATGGGAAATGCTCCAGTGCCGAACGCCAACACCGACGATCAGCCGAAAACCAAGCGAGCCAGTGGTGGCCGCGTGGAAATCAGCCTCATGAAGAATGATTTGGAACAGCTGAGTGCGAACGCTCCTGCGCAGGATCAGCAGGCGCAACCTAAGTAGTTTTTCGGACGACGGGCTCGCGCCCGGACGCCCTCCCCCAGAAAAAGCTTCTTGCGCAAGCAAGAAGCTTTTTTGCTGTGTTCAATAACCCCGCGGGTTCGTATCAGGGCACGACTTTAGTCGTGCCGATAGATCGCAAGATAATTTCGGCTTTAGCCGCGGCAGGATTGTTTCATGAATGCCTGACGGCAAGGATGGGAGCCGCCGAGAAGCGATTTGCGATCGTCGCGCCTGAAGGCGCGCGACGGATTTGGAAGGGCCAACGGCATCGCTCAAGCGATGCCCTGATACGAATCAAGCGTTTTCCGCGGATTGCGTAACCGGGAGCACGAACTTTTCAAACTACACTAGCAGTTTCTTGCTTCATTTTTTCAGCTTGATAGTGAGTCGTGAGCGCGTCAATCACGGGCTGCAGTTTCCCGTCCATTACTTCTTGAAGTTGGTGGATGGTCAAGCCGATTCGGTGGTCCGTCACGCGGTTCTGAGGAAAGTTGTAAGTTCGTATTTTCTCGCTGCGATCTCCCGATCCGACCATCGCTTTGCGTTCCCTGGCCAGCGCGTCCTGCTGCTTCTGCATTTCCATTTCGTAGAGCCGAGAGCGCAGAACACGCATGCCTTTTTCGCGATTCTTGATTTGCGATTTTTCGTCCTGGCAACTGACGACCGTATTGGTGGGGATGTGGGTGATGCGGACCGCGGAGTACGTCGTATTTACCGATTGACCGCCCGGGCCCGATGAGCAGAAGGTATCGATGCGCAGGTCTTTGGCCTCGATTTTTATGTCAACGTCCTCGGCCTCGGGGAGAACCGCAACCGTGACCGCCGAGGTGTGAATACGGCCCTGCTGTTCGGTCGCTGGGACGCGCTGCACCCGATGAACGCCGCTCTCATACTTCATGCGGGAAAACACCCGCTGACCTTCCATTAGCGCGATTACTTCCTTCAGGCCGCCGGCAGAGGATTCGGAAGTCGAGAGCACCTCCACTTTCCAACCTTGAGTCTCGGCGTATCGCGTATACATACGAAACATTTCGGCGGCGAACAAAGTGGCTTCGTCGCCGCCTGTGCCCGCGCGAATTTCGAGGATTACGTCCTTTTCATCATTTGGGTCTTTGGGCAAAAGCAATACTTTTAGCTCGTCTTCGACGCCGCCGACTCGCGCTTCGAGCTTGTCCAACTCCTCCTGCGCGTAAGCCCGCATGTCCGGGTCTTTTTCGTCAGCGAGCATGGCGCGGCTTTCGGCGATTCCGCGTTTCAGATCTTTGTATTCGCGGTATCGCTCGACGATAAGACTGATTTCGCTATGCGCTTTGGCAGTCTTCTGGTATCGCGCCGAGTCATTCATAATTTCCGGCGAGGCAAGAGTCTGAGTCAGTTCGTCGTAGCGCGCTTCGATTTGGTCCAGCCGTTCAAACATTTCAGTCGTTGGTCTTTCGTCGTTGGTCGTTGGGCACTCGTGATCAGGCCACTTTCCCACCTATAGAGTTAATCAAGCCACTCAAGGCGCGACCGACGCCTTCGCACTTGGCTAAAAGTCGCTGTGCATCTTCCTGAGATAGATATTGTAATTCTTCTGCAATCAAAAGCTGAGTCTGTAATTCCAATAGCGAGCCCCGCGCGTGGAACAGAAAGTGCGAGAATTCTTTATCTGAGCGATGCCCATTGCCTTCCGCCATATTACTTGGTACTGAGACTGCGGCGCGGCGCATTTGCGAACTTAAGCCATAAAGTTCGTGGCGTGGAAAACCAACCGTGCCTTTGTAAACCTCAGCGGTAAGCTGCATTGCTTCCTGCCATACACGTAAATCCCGAAACGATGATGACGCCATGCAGACCTCCAGATGAACTTTGTAGCGCGTCATCTGACAGGTTGTATGTGATAGGTAACCAGAATGAATCGTCCACTTGTTTGTTTAGCGGATTACAGCGAACGACCAAAGACGAACGACCAACGACAGGCTCGGCGCTACGCGATTACTAACTCGCCGCCACGCTCTTTTTCCAGCGACATGGCATGGTCCAGCGCCACGATGGCGCACTCCGCCTGTTCGTCCGAGGGAGGCTTAGTCGTGATTCGCTGCATCCACAAGCCGGGCGCGGTCATGAGCGCGAATAGCGATCCGCGATGCTTGGCGGCGAAACGAATGATCTCGTAAGACAGTCCGGTGATCACGGGCAGCAGCGCAATTCGGACCGCGAAGCGCGCCCAGAATGTCGTGACCGGCACCAGCATGTAGACAAAAATCGAGATGATCATCACGGTCATCAAGAAGCTGGTTCCGCAGCGTGGATGATAGGTCGTATATTTCTGCACCGAACATGTGTCCAACTGGTCGCCGTTCTCGAAGGCGAAGACCGTTTTGTGCTCGGCCCCGTGATACTCGTACACCCGCCGAATGTCTTTCCACAGCGAAGTGCCCCAAATAAACAGCAGGAACAGGACCAGGCGAATGAGGCCGTCCACCAGATTGAAAACTATTTGCTGACCGAACACGGGATTGACGCGCTTCAACTCCGTGGTTGCCAGCAGCGGCAAAAACTTGTACATGAAGATAAAAAAGCCGACTGAAAAGATGATGTTGACGGTGGCAATCCAGCCGCTGATTTCGAGCTTTTTCTTCTCCGGCTCGCCCGGTTCAGGCGCGGGCTGTAATTCATCCAGTGCGACGTTGGCGGAAAACTTCAGCGCGCGAAAGCCCAGGGTCATGGCGTGGCCGAGCGTCATTACGCCACGTACCACCGGCCAGCCCATCCACTTATGCTTTTCTGAAAGCCGCTCCAGCGGCTCGCTATGAGTGGAAACTTCTCCGGAAGGCTTGCGGCAGGCGATAGCCCAGGCATGTGGCGAACGCATCATAACGCCTTCGAGCACGGCTTGGCCTCCCACGAGGGTTTCCTCGCCGCCCTCGAGCGCGGGCAGCAACTGGATCGCTACAAAAAATCGCCACAATGTTAGCAAAAAACGCATGTTGATTGGATGATCCTTCCGGCGGCAAAGCACCAGAACTAAGAGTACCACAGGTGTAACGGATTTAAGATAGGTTAAACGGCAGTGCGACAGTAACTTACAGAAACAATAAGCATTAATATGCGAAGATTCGCGGAAGCCTGCGAGCGCATCGCGGGTACGACAAAGAAACTGGAAAAAATCGCCATCGTCGCCGACTACCTCAAGTCGCGACCTCTGCAGGAAGCGGCGGTGGCTGCGGTTTTCCTTTCTGGCAGACCGTTTCCTATGTGGGAGGAAACCACGCTGCAAGTCGGAGGAAGACTGTTGTGGCAGGTGATTGAGGAACTTTCCGGCAAAAGCGGTGAGGAATTAACCGCCGCTTACCGCCAACACGGAGACCTAGGGGCGGTCGCGGCCGAAGTTCTGCCTCAGCCTCGTGCGGGAACGGGCGCTGCCAACTCCGACGGTCTTAGCCTTCCGGCGGTTCAAGCCAAGTTTCGCAAGATAGCCACAGTTCGCGGACCGACTGCCAAAGCGATTTTCGTTCGCGAACTGTTCTCTCAGCTAACCGCGCTTGAGGCCAAGTACATCGTCAAGATTATTACTGGCGATTTGCGGATTGGGCTCAAGGAAAGTCTGGTTGAAGAAGCTATCGCCAAAGCCTACGGCGGACATTTGAAAGAAGTACAACGGGCCAACATGCTGCTCGGCGACATCGGTGAAACCTTGCAGCTTACGGCGGATAGCAATCAGGGCGCGGCGACGCTTGGCCAAGTCAAGATGAGGTTGTTCCATCCCCTAGGCTTCATGCTGGCCAGTCCAGTGCAGTCTGCGGACGAAGCGCTTAGCTATTTTCCGGATGCGCTGGTCGAAGACAAGTACGACGGAATCCGGGCGCAGGCGCATTGCTCGGGCGGTGAGGTGCGTATCTTTTCGCGTACTAGAGACGACATCACAGAATCTTTTCCCGAACTTCCTGAGGCGCTTTCTGGGTTTTCTCACGACGTGATTCTCGACGGCGAAATTGTGGCGTGGACCTATCTGACCGGCGAGGCTGGCCGCGCGCTTCCATTCAGTGCATTGCAGCAGCGACTCGGCCGCAAGAAAGTCAGCGAGGAAATGTTGCGATGCGTGCCGGTAGCGTATCTGGTTTTCGACGTGTTGTATGCCGGGGGTAAATTGCTGATTGATCGTCCGCTTTCCGAGCGGGCAAAGGTGCTGGATCAATTGTTGGCAGCGCCGCGAATTCCAGTGCAGGCGAGGTCCCATGCAGCGCAGGGTTTGCTGGCGCTGGAATCTGCTGAGTCAGCGGTCGGCGCGGCAATCGCGACGCAGATTTTCCGCGCACCGGTGTTTCGCGCGTCGTCCCCGCAGGAACTTGATCAGCTATTTGAAGCAGCCCAGGCCCGCGGCAATGAAGGATTGATGATCAAAGATCCCGCCTCGGCATACAGCCCGGGCCGCCGAGGAAAATCGTGGCTCAAGCTGAAGCGTGAACTGGCGACGCTGGATGTGATCGTAACTGCGGTGGAATACGGTCATGGCAAGCGTATCGGCGTTTTGAGCGACTACACCTTCGCCGTGCGCGACGGCGACCGGCTGCTGAATATCGGCAAAGCTTATTCCGGCCTCACCGACATTGAAATCGCCGAGATGACGCAATGGTTTTTGAAGCACACGATTGAGGATCAGGGCATGCGGTTGGTAGTCGAGCCGAAAATCGTGCTGGAGGTCGCGTTCAATAACATGATGCGCTCCGATCGGCACAACAGCGGCTACGCGCTGCGCTTTCCGCGGATTGTGAGGTTGCGACCGGACAAACTACCCGAGGAAGCAGATACGATTGAAACAGTGAAGGAAATTTATGAGAAGCAGCAGCATTGACTCAAGCCCTAAGCCAATCGGCGCCCGCACCGACCTCAGTGTTGATGTCCGTGTTCTTCGCTCACCGGAATCACGCAACCATGGGCCACTTCGCAGATTACGTGTTCAAACTGGATGGTAGTGTGATCGATGTGAAACTCCGCGTGCAGCCGTTCTTTTACATCACGTAGAATCCGTTCACTCACTGACGGAGGAATGTCTTCGATCGAAATATGACACGATAACGCGCGCGTTTCTGATCCGATGTTCCAGACATGTAGATCGTGCACATCGTTTACGCCGTCGATCGAGCGCATGGCGGCCTCAACACTGTCCAAGCGGATGCCGCGGGGTGTGCCCTCGAGCAGTATGTTCAGGGTCTCGCGGCAAATGCCGAAGCCCGACCACAGGATCAACGCGCCGATGCCAAACGACAGCGCCGAATCAACCCAATATTGCCCTGTGGCGAGAATTACCCAGCCGCCAACGATGACCGCTGCGGTTGAAACGGTGTCGCCAATCTCATGCAGCAAAGCGCTGCGGATATTTACGTCCCGGCCCTGAACGATAGAGCAGCAACGCAATCACGCCGTTCATTACAACGCCGGCTGCGGCTACCCAGATCATCAAGCCGGCATGCACCGGCTTGGGATTCTGCAGGCGCCGAAAGGCTTCGTAGAAGATCAGGAATGAAACCACAACCAGCGAGCCCGCATTCACGAGCGCGGCTAGCACTCCCGCGCGATGCCAGCCGTATGTCTTGGTGGCGCTGGGCGGACGCGATTCCAGATACACGGCGACCAGGGAAAGCAACAGCGCAACGAAATCGGAAAGGTTGTGTCCGGCTTCGGAGAGCAACGCCAGAGAATGGGCGCGCAGGCCGGCAACCACCAGCAACACAATGTAGGCCAGTGTAACGCCGAGCGAAATACGGAGAACCTTCGACGTTCCCTCGCCGTGGCTGTGCGTGTGCATCTACATTAAGTTTAAGGGTCTGGCACGAAGGGTTCAAGGCAAACCGCTGACGAACAATTCCGCAGATTACGGTTGCGTTTCCATCATCTTTTGAAACTGGCGGAAACGTTCGGTGGTCTCTGCTCCGTGGACCGCGTACCAATCTCGCCACAGCACGGGATCGTCGCCGAGTTTTTGATCGGTGATCTCGCGCAGCGCGCGGTAGCCATACTTTACAGTTTCGGCGTCAAGCTTTTTGTCCTCGACCATCTCAATCAGCCCCGGCACTGCCTGCATACGCTGCGCGCGAGTTAGCATGCCACAGTGGGCCAGGCCGCATCCGGCGCCGTCGATACGCACGCGGAAGGAGGGGTCGTGGTGGAAGGCTTCCACCAAATCCGGAACCGTGTCGTCAGTTCCGATGTCCGCAATTGCCGAAACTGCGCGCAGCCGTACCTGCTCATTTTCGGAAATCGCCCACACGCGAAGCTGGCTGTGAATGCGATCAACCTCGACGCCACGATTAGCCAGACGGCCTAAATACCAGATGCTATATTCCGCGTTGTGAGAATCGCTTTCCCCCAACTTCAGCAACACGTCTGCTTGTTCGGTGGTTTTCGACAAGTTTGCGACGGCCAGGTCGATTTCGAAAACCGCAGCGCGGACTCGCAGATCGTCGCCATTCAGCGCGACATCCATGAGCGTGGTCAGGGAGTCAGTTTGCTTGATCTGTCCACGCCACTGCTTCACCCGCGCTTTAATCTCGTCGGTCGCACCGCGATGGTGCGAAATAGCGTACTGCAGAAGCCGCTCCGCCTGCTGCTGCGGAGCCATGTGGTCCACCATATCGCGCTCAACTTCGGAGAGTTGGCTGGTTGTGCCATGCACTGGCTTTCCCGGCACTGGAAGTTTCTCGCCAATGATTTCGCCGGGTTGACTTTGTCCAGCCGCAAGCGCGGTCGTGAGGAAAGTGCAAGCCAGCGCCAGCGGCACGAGTGATGGCGGATTTCTCCTCATGCCGCGGATGCTACCATCCTGGTAGGTCGCGGGAAAGTTACCGGAGTTTCCCCGCAAGCACGGCTATGCAGACAGCGGAAGTCGTCATCATCGGTGGAGGAATTGTTGGTTCAAGCATTGCCTATCATTTGACCGCCGCGGGATGTAAAGACGTTTTGGTGATTGAACGGGAAACGGCTCAGGGCAAGGGTTCCACCGGCAAGAGCATGGGTGGGGTGCGAGCGCAATTCTCCACGGCAGTCAATATTCAGATGTCGCTTTATTCCATTCGTTTCTATGCCAGCTTCGACGACAGGCTCGGGTGTCCCGCTGACTACCGGCCGCAGGGTTACTTGTTCTGCGCCACCAACACAAGACATCTCGACTATCTGGCCACGAACTATCAGAAGCAAGTTGCAATGGGACTCAAGGATGTCCGGCTGATTTCGGGCGACGAGATTCGTGATATGTTTCCCCAACTTCGCGGCGATGACATCGTGGGGGGCAGCTTTTGTTCGAGCGACGGCTTCGTCGATCCCTACAGCGTGATGATTGGATTCATGAGCTTGGGCGGCGGATCATGGAGCGCGACTGTGGAAGAACACGCAGGTCACCGGCATTGATCGTGACAGCTCAAGGAACTTGTCGCCGTGCAGACCAACCGAGGGCCGGTGTCCGCGGGCAGAGTGGTCAATGCTGCGGGTGCGTGGGCGAAGTCGGTCGCGGCAATGGCCGGAGTCGATCTGCCGGTGGAACCGCTGCGGCGCATGCTTGTCCCGACCGAACCGTTTGACCAATTCCCCCACAGCGCGCCCATGATTATTGATATGTCCAACGGTTTTCATTTTCGCCCGGAGGCATTGGGGTTCCTGCTGGCGTGGAATGATCCCGAAGAGACTCCCGGGTACAAAATGGATTTCGATCCTGCATTCATCGAGAAGATCCTGGTGCACGCGGCGGAGCGGGTGCCGGTGTTTGAAAATTTGGCGGTGAATCCGAAACGGGCGTGGGCCGGGCTTTACGAAATGACTCCAGATCACCATCCGATTCTGGGCGAAGCGCCGGGCGTGCAGGGATTTTTTCTTGCCAACGGCTTCAGCGGCCATGGAGTTATGCACGCCCCCGCAACTGGGAAAATTCTTTCTGATTTGGCACTCACCGGAAAGACAGACCTCATTGACGCGTCACTACTCGGCCTGTCGCGATTCGCCGAAGGCCGAATGATTCATGAGACGGCGGTGCTGTGACCGCTTCACGCGTAGGCCCGGACGCCTCGTCCGGGCAGCGAGCAAAGCTGGCTGAACTTTCTGTGTTCAAATGTTCCCGTGCTTTTAAAAGATGCGCTTTCGTCAGCCGTCGCCCAGCTCACCGCGGCCCAAGTCGGTTCCCCGCGCATGAACGCCGAATTACTTCTGATGTTCACTTTGGGCTGCGACCGCGCTTATCTTTTTGCTCATCCTGAACGCGAACTCACTGCGGAGGAACAGACGCGCTATAAAGAAGCGCTCGACCAGCGCGCAAGGGGAATCCCAGCGCAATACATAACCGGGCACCAGGAATTCTGGGGACTTGATCTGATCGTCACGCCTGCGGTACTGATTCCCCGCCCCGAAACCGAACACGTAATCGAAACCGTACTAAAGTTGAATGATGGAGGCCGGGCCTCCTCGTCCGGCTGCGTGACACGCATAGTCGACGTAGGCACGGGATCAGGCTGCATCGCGCTGGCTCTAGCCAAGGAATTGCCCCATGCAGAAATACACGCCACAGACATTTCCTCTGCAGCACTTGAAATTGCCCGCAGCAACGCCGCCCGGCATCAACTGGATCAACACATTCGTTTTCGCCAAACTGATCTCTTGCAAGGTCTCGATCACGAGGCGTTTGATTTTGTGGTATCAAATCCGCCTTACGTCGGAGAATCGGAAGCAGAACAGGTGCAGCTCGAAGTTCGCAAGTTTGAGCCGCGCAATGCGGTCTTCGCGGGAACAACAGGAGTGGAAGTAATCGAACGGCTGATTCCGCAGGCGCACTCGGCCCTGAAGCCGGGCGGCTGGCTGGTCAGCGAGATCAGTGGGACGATCGCAGATCGCGTCAAACTTTTGCTTGATCGATGGAATCAATTTGAAATCACCAATGATCTGCAAGGCATCCCCCGCGTAATTTCCGCACAAAAATCTTAACGGTGTGGCGCGGGCGCCTTCGCCCGCGCAAAGCTCCGGCCTACGAGCTCTGGTAGTAGTTCTCAGCGCACGATAATCTCGTGCCACTCGCTTCGGCTCCCAGCGAGCACTCCGAGTACCAGATGAAACCCAAAATACAGACTGGCGGCCTGGTGATCGCCGTATTCCTGGCCACAATTCTCATAACCGCTAATGCGTATGCACAGAATTCGAACGGCGCGCTGCGGGGAGAGGTCCAAGACGCCAGTTCCGCGCGAGTCCCATTTGCCCGGATTATCGTTAAGTCGACCGGATCTTCCATCACCCGCGAGGCAACAGCAAACGATCGGGGAGAATTTCGCATTGAGGGTCTGCTCCCTGGCTCCTATCACGTAGCCGTTACGGCCAAAGGTTTCGCGGAGGCCACGGCCGATGTAGACGTCGCAGTCAGTGTGGTGCGCGATATCACGGTCACGCTCACCCCTGCAACCGGGCGCGAGACCGTCAACGTTCAGGGGATTTCTTCGTCGATTACGACCGAAACGGTTGACACCTCGAGCGCCGTGCGTGGTGGCGTGGTTGGCGGCCACGATCTCGAAACTTTTCCGCTGCCGGCCCGCAGTTTTGCCAACATCGCTTATCTCGTGCCCGGAACCGAGCCGGTCGAGCCTTCCGACCCCACCAAGGCACGCATCACCGCAGTGTCCACCGGCGGAAGCTCGGGCTTAAACAACGAACTGTCCGTCGATGGCGCCGACAACTCCGACGACTGGATTGGCGGCTTCCTGCAAAACTTTTCGCCGGATGGCATTGAGGAATTTGCCGTGCGCACCTCGAACGAGGACGCCGACACTGGATGGACGACGGCCGGTTCGGTCGTGATCACCACCAAGCACGGGACCAACGACTGGCACGGCGACGCCGCTTTCTACGAGCGCGCGGCCGCGCTTAATGCGCGCTTTCCCATCGAAAATCCGGCGGAAACGTGTACCGACGGAGTCTGCGTCCACAATCCCAAACAGCCGTTCTCTCGCCAGAACTACATCGGAACCATCGGCGGTCCCATCGTCAAAGACAAAGTCTGGTTCTTTACTTCATTCGAGGCCGTGCACGAAAACGCGAGCATCGCCTACAGCCCGGACAGCATTACGCAATTTAACGCCCTCGCGCAATTAGCTTCACAGGGATTGATTACGGGCGTTCCCTCCATCTCCGTCCCTGCCACCGTTCCGATTCCCTTTCGTGACTACCTAGGTTCAGTGCGCTTTGACTGGGCACAATCGCCCAAATCGAATTGGTTTCTGCGAACCTCGGCAGACAGCTATCTAACGCACAATGCCTTGGTGGAGCAGGGCACATTGCCGTCGACCGGTCTGATCACGCACAACAATTACTGGAATGTGGCGCTCAGCAATACCTATGCTTTCAGTCCGACCTGGCTGGGCAATCTGGTTCTCGATGCCAGCTTGTTGCATCTCACCCAAACTCGGGAATCAGATCTGGGTTTCGCCCTGGCCTTCCCCTTTAGTTCCACGGCGCTGACGATTTCTGGTTTTGAAACCTTCGGCGACAACCAATTCGCTACTCCGATCACTCTGTTCCCCGACCTGCGCAACCAGGAAAAATACCAATTCCGCTACGACCTTACCCACGCTGTGCGCGCCCATACGCTCAAGTTCGGCGTTGACTTTATCCATGAGCCGGTGCTGAGCGGGGCCTTTGCATCAACGGCAGAAACCCTCGCCAAGTACGTCAATAATCCAACTTATTATGTCCAGAACCCCGGCGTGTTCGGAACCTTTACCCCGCAGTGTGTGAACTTCACTGCTGCGGACGGATCAACTTGCACTTTCACTCCCGCCGGCGATGGCACCTTTTCGCAGAATGTTCAGCGGCTTGCGTTCTACGCCGAGGACTCATGGCGCATCTCGCACCAACTCACGTTCAACTACGGTTTGCGTTATCAGACGACTTGGGGGCTATTCACCGGGTCGGGCCGAAGCGAGGCCGACAACGCCGCGTACGTCACGCTGCGTGCGTTGCAGATTCCGATCGTTCCCGGCCTTCCGCAGGATTACCGCAAGCAGACCGCGCCCCGCATTGGGATCGCTTATTCACCCGGCAACAGCGAGAAGACCGTGCTCCGCGCCGGCTTTGGCATTTATTACGACGATCTGGCTCAGAACGGGTGGGCAACTGCATTCCAGGGCGTAAACAATTCGAACTTCACCACCGGAACCTGCAGCCTTACTGGAGGGCCGGGCTCTTATGCGCTTAGCGGCTCGGGATGCCTAATGGGCGGTAGCGGGGCGACCGGCAATTTGGTCGGCGCTCCCTACAAGACGCCGTACGCTATCCATACGACCGGCGGCGTGCAGCACGCGTTCAACGAACGTTGGCTGATGAGCGCAGATTACGTGCACGAGCAGGGCAACCACGGATACCGCGGCTTCCCCTACACCAGCGGAACCAACCTGTTCACTCCGCTCATTCCCAGCACCGATCCAAACTACGCGACCGATCAGGCGAGTGTCGTCCCCAATGTCAATGTATTCGAGTCTGACAACCGTTCCAGCTACAACGCGCTGATGCTGCATCTGCAAGGCAACATGCGTCGCTTTAATCTGGTCGCGAACTACACGCTCTCCAAGGCGCAAACCTGGGGATGCCTGCTGGGCGAACTGTTTGACTATGTGGATGGCGTTTGCAAACAACAACCGCCGAATCCGCCGTTGCTCAATGCTTTCGGACCCGGCGATTACGGGCCGTCCGGCGAAAACGTCACTCACCGCTTCGTGCTGGCCGGTATCTTTCACCTTCCCGGCGGTTTCGAAGTGAGCACGATCAATCAGGTCGAGAGCGCTCGTCCCATCACCATCACCACCGCCGACAATACCGACCGCATTTACGTGAACGGCGTTTACACTAGCCTCGACGAATTCCGCGGCACGCCTTACATCCAGTCAGACCTGCGGGTCAGCCGGCCTTTCAATTTCCATGAACGGTGGTCGTTGATCCCCTTCGTCGAGTTCTTCAATATCTTCAATCGTAACAATCCCGGTGCAAACTACGCGGTCAATGTCGTCCAACTCCCGGTGCCGGCCGCTCAGATGGCGCCAAATGCACAAGGCATCACGAATGTCACAAGTATCTGCACGGTGACAGACTGCTCCCAAACTACGCCGATCACCAGCCTGAAGCAGCTTGAGATACCCGAGGGCGCCCTGGGAGATTTCTTCGGCCCCGGCACCACCGTCGGCATTCCCTTTGCCGCCCAACTCGGCGTCCGTCTCACTTTCTGAGACCGCACCTTAGCTCCTCGATCTCCTAGCTTGATATCGAAGTTGGACTGAAAGGTTCTCCTTTGTCGTGAACCATGCCAACACTGTGGAGGACGGCCCTCTGGCCCGTCAAGCCGGACGGGACGCCCGGTTTCGCAATAGTTGCAAAACTTTTCCTACCGCTAAAATTCTTGTCAACTTCTCATTGACTTCCGCGGCCAAGGCGTCCACAATTGCTTCGCTCTTTCTTGCTCCCCCGCAGTGAGCAATCAAAACCGCCGAGAAAAGTATTGTCGAAACCTTTTCTGTCATCGCGCAAACCCGTAACCATGACGATTACCGTCACCGCACCCGTTCCACCAGCCAATCAAGGAGATAAGTTTATGAAACGTTCAATCGCGTTGCTGACAATTGCTGCAGCAGCGTTGTTTGCCGTATTTGTTATGTCTACGCCAGCCGCTCTTGCCCAGGACATCGTGCGCTATGTCGTTCCCGATTCTGCCGTCGCGCGCCCTGGGGATGCCGGCGTGCGAGCGCACACTAACATCATTTACGTTTTGTTTGACAAGTCTGTTGCAGAGAACCCGGCGCCACCTATTGGTGAAAACCCCGCCTCTCTGGCTTGCATCTACCATCTCGTCAAACAGACTAAAGGCTGCCCTAAGACCAGCACGGTTCTCCCCACCGGCGGCGCTAAAGCCATCGCCCTAGTCGACGCCTTCGATAACCCCGATGCGGAGACCGATCTTCAAACCTTTGCTTCCGCCTACGGCTACGGCACACCAAACTTCACTAAGGTAAAGATAGGCAACCCTGAGCAGGGCCAAGGCTGGGACGTAGAGGAGTCTCTGGATATCGAGTACGCCTTCGGCATGGCGCCAAAGGCTCATATATATCTTGTCGAGGCCACCACAAATTCCGATGCTGATCTGGATGCAGCGGAAGACAAGGCGACCGAGTTGCTTCAGGCTGCGGGCGGCGGCGAAGCCTCCAACAGCTGGGGAGAAGGAGAGTTCGCGGGCGAGACGGCGGAGGATTCGCACTTCCAGGGGAAGGACGTGGTTTATTTTGCCGCAGCCGGCGACGCGGGTGGGCAGGTGATTTATCCGAGCGCTTCGCCCTATGTAGTGTCCGCGGGCGGCACTTACATCGCGCGAAACGGAAGCGGCGACTTCCTCTATGAAGAGGCTTGGAGCGGCGCAGGCGGTGGGCCCAGCCAATTCGAAAAACGTCCCAGCTATCAGAACATCATCAAGAAAATCGTGGGTACACATCGGGGCACACCGGACTTTTCGTCCGAGGCTTCCAATGTGTCCTACGTGATCATCTACAACCAATTCAGTTGCGGAGGCTGGTGTGGAGTAGGCGGAACCAGCGTCGCTTCTCCCACCCTGGCTGGCATCGTCAATGCCGCCGGTACCTTCAATACCTCAACCGCGGCTGAAGATGGCGAGGCTTACAAAGATTACGCCAATGCCACTAAATACAAGGACGACTGGACCAATATCACCCGCGGCAGCAATGGCTACCAGTGTAAGAAAGGCTGGACGTTCTGCACCGGTATTGGTTCGCCTAAGACCTACAAAGGGAAGTAAACGGTTTCAAACCTTCAGAACCTTTCAAGGCCCGCTCCCCCAGAGTGGGCCTTTTCTCTATTTGCATTTGCAGCCTCCAGTCAAGAAAACTGCCACGGAACTTCGCAATAGTTGCAAAACTTTTCCTACGGCTAAATATTTGATGACTTGTCATTGACTTCTGCGGCCAAGGCGTCCAGAATTGCTTCGCTCTTTCTTGCTCCCCCGCAGTGAGCATTCAAAACCGCTGAGAAAAGTATTGTCGAAACCTTTTCCGTCATCTCGCAAACCCCTAACCATGACGATTCCCGTCACCGCACCCGTTCCACCAGTCAATCAAGGAGATAAGTTTATGAAACGTTCAACTGCGTTGCTGACAATTGCTGCAGCAGCGTTGTTCGCGCTGTCCGCTGTTTCGACTCCATCTGCTTTTGCCAAGGCACAGTCACCTATTGACGCCCCATGTGGTTGCAGTGACTACCAATGGTCAGGCCGCCTTTCGTCGGCAAGCTTCCGGCAAATCAATCCATGCGCATCGACATTGTTCTGGCCGTGCGCGATGCGGCAGGCTTGGATAACTTCCTGCAGGATAGTCTACAATCCTTCCAGCGCCGACCTATCGGCAGTTCCTCAGCGTCGAACAATTCACCCAGAATGTTCGGTCCCAGCAGCAGACTATGACGCCCTGCTACATTTCGCGAGCTGCTAACGGCTTGACCATGACCGGCGGCTCGCGCGACGCGCTGGACGTGCAGTTCAAGGCCTCGGTTGCGGCCATTGAGACCGCATTCAACGTAAACATCGGTCTCTATCACGATTCCGTCGCTAATCGCGACTTTCTATGCTCCGGACCGCGAACCCAGCGTCGACCTGCCTTTCCAGCTCTGATGCACATCACCGGTTTGGACAACTATTCGATCCCGAAGTCCTCTATATCGCGTACAGTCCGCCGAGCGTAAAGCCTCCCGCCACCACCGGCTCCTGTCCTCAAGCCTCCTTTTGCGGTAGCGACATGCGGGCCGCCTACTACGAAGGCACCGCACTCACCGGCAAGGGGCAGAACATCGGCTTGCTTGAGTTCGCCGGATTCGACATCGCCGACGTGAATACCTACTACAAGAACGCTGAACAAAAGAGAACCGCCAAGGTCAAAGGCATTTCCACGGATGGAACCTCCATCAACTGCCTCGCAGATCGCAAAACTGTGACGATACGGAACAGACCATCGACATCACTCAGGCACTGGGTATGGCGCCCGGCAGTAAGCACCGTGTACGTTTACGTGGGCATACCAGCGACACCGCCCTGCTGAGCAGCATGTCTTCGCATAAACCGTTGCCTTTGAATTTAAGCTGTTCGTGGTATGACTGGGGCCCAATCGAACTGACAGTTCGGACGATACGTATCTTCAAGAAGATGGCTGCGCAAGGTCAGAGCTTCTTTGAAGCCTCCGGCGACAGTGACTATTGGAATACCACGGACACCTGGTGGCCGATGGAATCTCCATACGTCATCTACTGTCGGCGGTACGGACTTAACGACGAAAGGCGCAGGTAAAGGCTGGGCATCGGAAGTCGCGTGGACCCCCTACAGTGGCGGCGGCATTTCGCCCGACGACCTCCCGATTCCGAGCTGGCAGAAACTTAAAGGAGTGATCAACAGTAGCAACAAGGGATCCACGAAGTATCGCAACGGCCCGGACATTTCGGCGAACGCGAATTTTACCTTCTACGTGTGCGCCGACCAAACTACTTGCACGGCCAACGAATACGGTGGGACTAGCTTTGCCGCGCCCATGTGGGCCGGCTACATGGCTCTGACCAATCAACAGGCGGCTGCCCACAAGGATAAACCGCCGGGCTTCATTAACCCAACCATTTATCCGCTGGCTCTGGGAAAGACGTATAGCACCCTCTTCCACGACATCACCAGCGGCGATAATGTCGGGTTTTCGGCGGTCAAAGGCTACGATTTGGTAACCGGCTGGGGCAGTCCCAACACGGACGGCCTGATTAACGCATTGGCCAAGTAATCGTATTCTGTCCTGCTTGACTTGAACCCGCTCCTGACGGAGCGGGTTTTTTTTCGCCTTTGTGTGGGGCGGACACTCTTGTCCGCCTTTTATGCAGGAAATGCTGGAACTGCAGAGCAAGAGCCGTCAAGGCAACATCCCCGGCGCTTGCAAGAACACGTTCTAGTTCTTCGTTAGTCGTCCGGGCGTTAGCTTCGGCTAACGCCTTTTTTGTTTGAGTAATTAAGAGGACGCGCTGAATCAGTTAATGGAGGACGGGAGCCACAAAGATACTTGTCATCCCGAGCACAGCGAGGGATCCAGGGGTTTGCTTGAGGTGGCAATGCCGATCGTGCAGGCAAGAACCTAGATCCCTCGCTTCGCTCGGGATGACAAGAATCTCGGATGGCAAGAACTCATCTCGCGCGTCCAGCCGGGCGAGGACGCCCGGCCTCCAATCAGCCCAAAGAGTTACCGCTTGCTTATGCTTACGGGTTGAATCTCTTCTACGTCGACCCAATTGGTGGGATAGGCACCGGTGTAGCAAGCGGAGCAATAGGTAGTCTTGTCGCCATCACCACAGGCTTTTTTCAGCCCCGGCAGAGAGAGGTATGCCAGCGAGTCGGCGCCGATGAACTCGCGAATCTCGTCGACCGATTTGTTGGCCGCGATCAGTTCTTTCTTGGACGGAGTGTCGACCCCATAGAAGCACGGCGAAATAGTCGGCGGACACGAAATGCGCATGTGGACTTCTTTGGCGCCGGCGCTGCGCACCATGCGAACGATTTTGCGGCTGGTGGTGCCGCGCACGATGGAGTCGTCGATCAACACCACGCGTTTCCCTTCGAGCAAGCTGCGCACCGGATTGATCTTTAGCTTGACGCCGAAGTCGCGCACACTTTGCCGAGGTTCGATGAAGGTGCGTCCCACGTAGTGATTGCGGATCAGGCCGAAGCGAAATGGAATGCCGCTCTCAGCCGCGTAGCCCACTGCGGCGGTCACGCCTGAATCTGGCACGGGAACCACGACGTCGGCTTCGGCAGGAGCTTCACGCGCCAACTGTCGTCCCAACTCTTCGCGACTTTCCTGCACCGCTCGCCCGAACACGCGGCTGTCTGGCCGCGAAAAATAGACGTGCTCGAAGATGCAGCTCGATTGCGCTACCGCCGGAGTATACGTTAGCGATGTAATTCCCTCGGGGCCGACGATTACGAGTTCGCCGGGTTTCACGTCGCGTTCGAAGGTGGCTCCGATCAGATCGAAGGCGCAGGTTTCAGAAGCGAAGACGATCGTGTCCTGCTTCTCGCCGCCGTGCGCCGGAATTCTGCCCATGGCCAGCGGACGAAAGCCGCGCGGGTCGCGGGCGGCGAAGATGCGGTCGGGACTGATCATGACCAGAGAGAATGCGCCTTCCACGCGGCGTAGCGCGTCGGCAATGGCTTCCGGCAGCGTGTGTTCTTTCGACAGCGCGATCAGGTGCACGATCACTTCGGTATCGCTGTTGGTTTGAAAAATAGAACCCTGGCTGTCCAGCCGCTGACGGATATCTTGCGCATTCACCAGGTTGCCGTTGTGCGCTAACGCCATCATGCCCTTGTTCGATTGCACCATGATTGGCTGAGCGTTGAGCAGAGCGGAATCGCCCGCCGTGGAATAACGGGTGTGGCCGATGGCCAACGTGCCCCGCAGCTTGGCCAGAACGCTTTCCTGAAAAATGTCGGCGACCAGGCCCATGGCTTTGTGCATGTGCAAAGCCATGCCGTCGGAGGTGACGATGCCCGCCGATTCCTGACCACGGTGTTGCAGCGCGTGCAGTCCCAGGTAAGCGAGGGTCTCGGCCTCGGGGTGGGCATAGATGGCTACCACGCCGCATTCGTCGCGAAATTTATCGGAGGTGAGCATTTAGCTTTTAGCCCTCAGCTGTCAGCTTTCAGCTTGAACATTCAAATCAAACGTAGGCCGTCCTCGTTACCCGCTGTCATCCCGAGTTACTCTGTCATCCCGAGCGAAGCGAGGGATCTCGGTTCTTGCCGGCGTCACCGTAAACCCAGATTCCTCGCTTCGCTCGGAATGACAAACTGTAGGGGCGGTCAAAGACCCGTCCTGCACACGCCCCTTTGCTCCACAGATCCGTTCTTACACAGACGCTGTTACTTCAGTATCAGTTCGCAATGCCGCTTCTAGCGCGCCTTCGTACGAATAGCGTAACTCGCTTGTCGTGGCGGATACTACGACCTCGCCATCCAACCTGATCTCTATTTGTCCGGGAACAGTTTCGCCGATCTCATCTGCCGACAGGCGATATTTGGCCGCTACTTGTTTGATTCGCGCTAGATTGCCGCGGTCGCAAGAGATCACGATGCGGCTGGCATCTTCTCCGAAGAGAACAAACTCCGGCGGCAATCCCTGTGCATTGAGATTCACCGACGCGCCAATTCCCTTCCCGAAAGTTGACTCGGCTAGCGTGACCGCAATCCCGCCCTCCGAGCAGTCGTGGGCAGAGTCGACCAGCCCAGCCTGGATCATTTCGACCATGGCCTTCTGCAGCGCGGCTTCTCGTTCCAGTTCGAGCGCGGGTGGAAATCCCCACATCGCGCCTAGGATTTCCTTGGCATATTCGGACGAACCAAACTCGCACTCCGCATCGGTAAGGTCGCCGGACTCCGAAGCGCGCAGCAGCACGACCGCGCGTCCCGCTTCGCGAAAATGCGGGAATACGGCCTTGCGAACGTCGGCGTGAATGCCGACGATTCCAATCACCGGCGTGGGATAAATTCCTTCTCCCAAGGTTTCATTGTAGAAGCTGACGTTGCCGCCGGTAATTGGTACATCAAGCTCCTCGCAGGCTTTGGTGATGCCGTCGATCACTTTGGAGAACTGCCACATGATCTGCGGCTTCTCCGGATTGCCAAAGTTCAGGCAATTGGTCGCGCCCACCGGGGTCGCGCCCGAGCAGGCTACATTGCGCGCGGCTTCGGCAACTGCGTGCATCGCTCCCAGCTGCGGATCGAGATAGCACCAGCGGCTATTGCCATCGAGAGCCATAGCCAGGCCGCGCTCGGCGCCGTTCTGGCCTGAATCCTTAATGCGGATCACGCCCGCATCGCCGGCACCAGGGCCTTCGACGGTATTGGTCTGCACCATGTGATCGTATTGTTGCCATACCCAGCGCTTGCCGCAAATATTTGGGCTGGCCAGCAGACGCTTAAGATTGCCGGTAAAGTCACTGGTTGCGGCTAGCTTGATGGACTCAGGCATCTCGTGGGCTACCGGTGGCTCCCAGCGTTGCATGGGACGCTTATAAACCGGCGCGTCGTCGGTCAGCGCTTCGTTCGGAATTTCGGAAACAACTTCGCGGTGATGCAGGACGCGCATCTTTCCGTCGTTGGTGACGCGGCCAATTTCAACTGCGTCCAGTCCCCACTTCTCGAATACGCGGAAGACTTCCGCTTCGCGGCCCTTCTGCGCTACCAGCAACATCCGCTCCTGCGATTCGCTGAGCATGATCTCGTAGGCTGTCATGCCCGTTTCGCGCTGGGGTACACGGTCTAGTTCAATCTCGGTGCCAACGCCGCCCCGCGCGCCCATCTCGCAAGTTGAGCAAGTCAGGCCTGCCGCCCCCATGTCCTGGATGCCGACGATGGCGCCAGTCTGCATGGCTTCAAGGCAAGCTTCGAGCAGCAGCTTTTCGAGGAACGGGTCACCGACTTGGACATTTGGACGCTTCGCTTCGGAAGCTTCGCTGAATTCTTCGCTGGCCATAGTCGCGCCGTGAATGCCGTCGCGTCCAGTTTTCGCTCCCACGTAGATTACTGGGTTGCCTTCGCCGGCGGCCTTCGCGTAGAAAATCTGGTCGCGCCGCACCAGTCCGAGGGCAAAAGCATTCACCAGCGGATTGCCCGAATAGCAGGCTTCGAACTTGGTTTCACCACCGAGATTGGGCACACCAAAACAATTTCCGTAAGAAGCAATACCGCTGACTACACCTTCGAGCACAGAATGGTTCTTGTGAATCTCCGCCTGCGTGGGATTGGCTCGTGTGGGGCGGACATTCTTGTCCGCCGCCGTTGATGAAACAATCGGCCCGAACCGCAGCGAATCCATTACCGCGACCGGCCTTGCGCCCATGGTGAAAATGTCGCGGAGGATGCCGCCGACTCCGGTGGCCGCTCCCTGAAATGGCTCGATGAACGAAGGATGATTGTGCGATTCGATCTTGAAGGCGCAAGCCCATCCATCGCCAATGTCGATGATGCCGGCGTTCTCTCCCGGACCCTGCAGCACGCGCCGGCTGCGTGTCGGCAACCGTTTCAAATGCACGCGGGAGGATTTGTAAGAGCAGTGCTCGCTCCACATCACGCTGAAGATGCCAAGTTCGGTGATGGTCGGCTCGCGCCCGCCGAGAAGTGCTTTCACTTTCTCGTATTCTTCCGGCGTAAGGCCGTGCTCGCGGACGATTTCTGCAGTAATGGCAAGGATGGGGGCCGTGGTCATGGGAAACTCTATTGTCGCATCTGGGGCGGGCAGAGGAAAGGAGTTTCCCGGTTGCACCTATAATCTTTTTTTATCACGGTGATCAGGTACTTTTCGCGCGTTCTAGGGCCTACGCCAACAAAGCGCTCCCTGCGATTCGAGGACTGATTTGGTCGATGTATCGCGATGTGCGCTTTTTTGCGATTCGAGGCAACGCATGACTCTGCTTGGATTCGTCGCCAAGAGCGCGTTGCGAAACAAGCGCCGAAGTGTGCCAACCATTCTGAGTATTGGTTTCTCTATTCTGCTGCTTGCAGTCATGCTGACGCTGTGGCGCAGCTTTTACCTCGACACGCTGGGTTCAGCGTCGGCCATGCGTCTTATTACCCGGCCGCATGTCTTTTTTAGCTACAGCATGCCCACTTATTACCGCCAGAAGACTCGTGCAATTCCCGGCGTCATCGCGTTGGCGCCGTTGAACCTGTTCAACGGGTTCTACAAGGATGACAAACCGGAACACGGCTTCCCTCAAGGTGGCACCGATCCCAACGAATTCCTGAGAGTGTATCGCGATTATCAGATTCCGCAGGAGCAGGTCATCGCCTGGCAGAAGGATCGTGCTGGAGCCATCGTTGAAAATGCCCTGGCCGGGCAACAAGGCTGGAAGATTGGCGACCGGATTGTGATTCAAGGCAGATTTTTCCCGGTGAATCTGGAATTGAACATCCGCGGTATATACAAACCTCCGGTACCGGCACGCGGCATATGGTTCAACTGGAAATACGTCGAAGAAGCGGTTCCGTATGCGAAGGATGACATTTACATGCTGCTCGCGGATTCTCCCCAGGACGTGACCGCGATTGAAACCGCGGTGGACAGCATGTTCCGCAACTCGCCGCAGCCGACGAAGACGGAAACCGAAAAGCAATTCGAACTCGATTTCATCTCGATGCTGGGGAATGTGAAGGCATTTATTCTGAGTATCTGCGCCGCCGTGGTATTCGCCATTTTGCTGGTTTCCGCCAACACCGTGGCGATGTCGATTCGCGAGCGAACCCGTGAAGTGACGCTGCTGAGAACTGTGGGCTTTACACGATGGTCAGTGTTGACGTTGTTGATTGGGGAGGCAGTTACGTTGTCGCTCGCGGGCGGAATTCTGGGATTACTGGCAGCGTACCTTTTGCTGTACAAGCTTGCAAATTCCGCACAGGGGGCATCCTTTGCGTTCGCGCTGACGATAACCCTAAGGACCTCTCTGGCGGTTATGGCCACCGCGATCGCGGTTGGATTTCTCAGCGCTGCGATTCCTGCTTACCGCGCCTCGCGCATCCCAATAGCGGAGGGCTTGCGTTTCATCGGCTAGGTCGGGCTGCTGGCAATCTTTGCCAATCGTGGTATACAATGATTCTTCGAAAGGGCTCTCGCCATGCCTACGCGTAACGTCAATTTGACCAAGGAACTTGACCGTTTTGTAGCCACCAAGGTTAAGAGCGGGCGTTACGAAAACGCCAGCGAAGTGGTGCGCGCCGGGTTGCGGACTTTGGACCGCGAGGAGCGGGAGTACGAAGCGAAGCTAGAGGCACTGCGGGCGGCGATTGATAAAGGCGACACCAGCGGCATCGCCAAGGGCAACGTCTTTGGCCGAGTCCGAAAGGCCCTCAAACTTCCCGTGTCGCGATAGCCGTGAGCAAGTTTTGGGTTTCGCGGCGTGCCGAAGCTGACTTACTGGGCATCGGCGATTACACCCTACATCAATGGGGCACGGATCAAGCCGCCAGTTACCTTGGGAAGCTTGAGGCTTGCTGCCAGATCCTTGCGGACAATCCTGCAATGGGCCGACGTTGTGATGACGTTCGTTCCGGCTTGCGACGTCATGAGCATGGCGAGCACGTCATATTCTACCGGCAGCGGCGCGGGGGTATTTTGATTTCTCGAATCCTGCATCGACGCATGCTGCCCGAAAGACACGCCATCGACGACGACAAGCCGTAAAAGCAGACATAACCTCGCTCGACTGAGAGCAACTCCGCACCCTGTATCATCATGATGGAATGAAGTCCGTCATTGTAGGCACCGCTGGACATATCGATCACGGGAAGACCGCGCTGGTGAAGGCGCTCACTGGGATCGACGCCGACCGCCTGGAAGAAGAAAAGCGGCGCGGCATCACCATCGATATTGGCTTTGCCAACCTTGAACTGCCTATGCCCAATGGCGAAACTCTGCGGCTGGGCTTCGTCGACGTGCCGGGACATGAACGCTTTGTGCGCAACATGCTGGCTGGAGTGGGCGGCATCGATCTGGTGCTGCTGGTGGTGGCAGCCGACGAATCGATCATGCCGCAGACTCGCGAACATTTTGATATCTGCCGCTTGCTCTCGGTGCGCCGCGGCATCACCGTGTTGACCAAGTCTGATGCGGTTGACGCGGAGACGTTAGGCGTCGTCCGGTCGGAGGTGGAAGATTTTCTTCGCGGATCTTTTCTTGGTCCTCCAAACGCGCTTGTCGCTGTGAGTTCACTGACTGGCGCGGGGATTGATGATTTGAAACGCGAACTGGTGCGAGTGGCGAGCGAAGTTCCGGCGAGAGATTCGAAAGCAATCGCGCGCCTGCCCATCGACCGCGTGTTCACCATGAAAGGCTTTGGCACCGTGGTAACCGGGACGCTGCTTTCGGGGAGCGTCCGCAAAGAAGATGAATTGGAGGTTTTTCCCAAAGGGCAGCGGGTGCGAGTGCGCGGCATTCAAGTGCATGGCAAGTCCGCGGAGCAAGCGGTGGCTGGGCAGCGAACCGCGCTGAACCTCGCGGGCGCGAGTACGGAAGAACTGAGTCGTGGCATGATGCTGGCGCCGGTTTCAACGTTTCAAGCTACCGCACGCGTGGATGTTGAACTGTCGCTGCTGCCGTCGGCCAAACCGCTGAAAGACCGTGCGCGCGTGCATTTCCATTCCTACACTTCCGAAACCATTGCCAGCGTGGTGTTGTATGGCAAAAAGCAGGTCGGTCCGGGCGAAAGCGCTTTCGCACAGTTACGGCTGAGTGAAGCTACGCTGCTGTTGCCGGGAGATCGCTTCATCATTCGACAGTTTTCGCCGGTGATCACCAGCGGCGGCGGAGTCGTGATCGAAAATGCGCCACCGAAAAGAGTGAAGAATGCCGGCGAGTACGTTCAACTCCTCCACACGCTGGGAAAAGAATTTCAGGCGGGAAGGCTGCACGCTCGGGTGCTTGCCGGCGGCGCCCGCGGATTTGGCATCGCGGAAGCTGTGGCGCGCACGGGCTGGCTGAAGCAGCAGATTGTTTCGGCGGCTGCTGATCCTGAGATTCTCCGCGTCGGAGACGTTTTTATCTCCAAGGCCGCCGTAGACGTGGTACGCAAAGAGATGATTTCAGCGCTCGATGCTTTCCATAAACAAAATGCCTTGGTGGCGGGCATGAGCAAGGAAGAATTGCGTGGACGTTTTTCCGGAGTTGCTCCCACCGTGTTTGACCATGTTTTCTCGGAGGCGTTGCAAGCCGGGAAAATTGAAGTCGCCGGAGAACTGGTGCGTCTGGCGGGACGCGGCGTGGTGATGAAGGACGATGAAGCTGAGTCCAAGAAAATCATCGAGGCGGCATTCGCTACTGCCGGGCTGAAAGTTCCCGCGCTGAAAGACGTACTCGCAGGATTGAAAGTCGATAGAGCGCGAGCACAAAAAATTGTGACCTTGCTGCTGCGCGACAGAATTCTGATAAAAATTTCCGACGAATTGGTTTTTCATCAGCAAGCACTGACTGAACTTCGCCAGCGCATGACCGCGGAAAAAGCGAAGTCGCCCAGACTCGATGTCGCCCGCTTCAAAGACCTGACCGGAGTGAGCCGGAAGTATGCTATTCCGCTGCTCGAGTATCTGGACCGCGAACATGTGACGCGGCGAGTTGGGGATGAGCGGGTGATTTTGTGATTCGCAGCTTCTAGCTTCTAGCTTCTAGCTTCTGGCTTCTGGCTTCTAGCTTTTAGCTATTACCTTTCGGTACAAAGAACGTGGTTAAGAGCTAGAAGCTAGCAGCATAGCAGCTAGAAGCTGAGAGCTGACAGCTCAACCCGCCCAAAGGTACGGGATAGCCGCAAAGTTACTTCTGTTTCCACAGTCAGAGGGAGTATGCTGCGCGCATGGGAGTGTCGGTTTCGGTGCTGGCTAGTGGGAGCCGGGGGAACAGCACGATTGTGCAAAGTTCGTCGACGCGGATTCTTGTGGATGCCGGAATCTCCTGCCGCGAGACTTTCAAGCGCATGAAGGCTGTGGGCGATGATCCGCAATCGCTTTCTGCCATTTTGATTACCCACGAGCATACTGATCATGTTTCCGGCCTTGCTGGTGCTGGCAAAAAAGTTGCAGATTCCGGTTTTCATGACCGGAGCCACGCATCAGGCCTGGGCGAGATCGGTGCAGGATGCCGCCGGGGAACGTCCGCAGCTTGAGCGGCTGGAGTTTTTCTCTTCCGGACACAGCTTTCGCATCGGGGACATTGCAGTCACGCCATTTACCATTCCGCATGATGCAGTCGATCCAGTCGGCTTCACCTTTCTGGCGGAAGGCATCAAGATCGCTATCGCTACCGATCTGGGGCGGCTGCTGGCGAATGTGAAAGATAATTTGCGGGCTTGCGATGTGCTGGTCATTGAGTCGAATCACGATCTGGAAATGCTGCGCAACGGGCCTTATCCGTGGTCGGTAAAGCAGCGTGTGGGTAGTCCGACTGGACATCTGTCCAATGAGAAGCTCGCGGAATTCTTTGCCACCGGGTATGATGGCCATGCATCCTATATAGTGTTGGCGCATCTTTCTGAGCAGAATAACCATCCCGAACGCGCTCGGAGAGAGGCGGAAAAAGCTTTGTGCGGCCGCCAGACGCTGTTGCATAACCGCGTCATGCTGGCCGGGCAAGCAGAGCCCATGCAACCAATCCGGTTCTGACTTGATCTGAACAGGTAAGATCTGAACAGGTAAGATCCTCTACGGTACGACCTGAATTCTAGGTGAAGGTAAGCGGTTCCTATGAGCCAGTGTGTTGATCCCATCGTGGGCAAGATTCTGGCCGGCTGGCGCTACGATATCTCCGGGCTGGCGCCCGAGATGGCTGGCGACTACGAAGAGCATCTGGCCGCCTGCGAGCACTGCCGCGGACGGCAGCGTCTGCACCGCACCATCGACATTTCCTTAATTGCTTTGGCTTCGGTTTCCGCCGCCGTGTTTCTACTGGCCTTCGGCGTGATTCGTCACTTTGGGCCACGCCATGCTTTCTGGCTGGAAATTGCAGCGCTGGCGGGGTTCGCGTTGTCGGCGCTAATTTGGCTGATTGTGGCTGTGGCTACGCCCGCGCCCATGGCCGTGGTGGATGTGGCGAAAATTGGGGCGCGGCATGTGCATGATCGTTTGCCGCAAGAAATTCGTGAACGGCTTCCGGAAGAGCTGCGCTTAAAAATTACCGGCTCCTAATGATGCGGTTCATTTTCAAAACGTCGCTGATGATTTTGCTGACTGCGGTAATAACTGCTCCTTTGGCGGCGCAGAGCCTTCCTTTAGGTCTCAATCCAGATCAGCGCCCGGCCGGATGCCATCAACCTTCCACACCCGTTCCCGAACCTGGACCGACTAGTCATAGTTGCTGTCAGCGCGGACACTACTCCGCGATTGTGCAGCAAGGTTCCACTATGCGGCCACAGCTTCAAGGCGCCACACAGCTTGTTTTCATGCCTGATCCTGTTGTGAACGCGAAGTTAGCAAATTCTCCGAATCTCGTGATTGTCTGCAGCGATCCTCCGATTGTATCTCCGCTGCGCGTATAGACCCCGCCGGTTCGCGCAAACTTCCGATCAATCTTTAAAGAAATCGTAGTGTCGACCACGCTTCTTTAGCAGGGGTGGCGCACTGCAATTTTCTCGCGCGAGAGTGAAGCATGCGGAAAGCAGAATTGCAGTTTTTGGCAATCATCGTCGTGGTGGTCTTCTTATCCATTTCTTGCCCGGGTCAGACTACGGATCACGATATGGGCATGTCTGATCAAGGACAGTCCGGACAATCCATGCAGAGGATGAACATGTCCGAGTCTGCTTCATCGATGCCTTCGTTCGATGCTTCTTCCGGGACAGCGTGGCAGCCCGCTTCAGTCTCTGAACCGATGTGGATGCTCTCACGTGGCGGCTGGGAGTTAATGCTGCACGGCACGATTTTCATCACCTATAACCAGCAGGGTGGGCCGCGCGGCGAGGGCAAGGCGGAATCGACAAACTATGTAATGACGATGGAGCAGCATCGCCTGGGTGCGGGCACGCTTTTGCTGCGGCAGATGTTTTCCGCGGAGTCGCTGACCTCGCCGCATCCCGGCTTTCCTGAACTTTTTCAGACTGGCGAAACTTATCATGGTCAGCCGCTGGTCGATCATCAGCATCCGCACAACGTTTTTGCCGAACTCGCGGCGGTGTACACGCTGTCCGTCAACGAGAAAATTACCTGGCTGCTTTACGGAGGACCGTCGGCTGAGCCTGCGCTTGGCCCGGTAACTTACATGCATCGCCAGTCGGCGTCGGAAAATCCGGAAGCGCCTCTCGGCCATCACCTGCAGGATTCCACGCACACCAGTTTCGGCGTGGTGACGACCGGTTTTATATTCAATATGTCTAAACTTGGTTTGTCCCAGCTCGATTTGTCGAAGCTGGGCTTCGTCAAGATCGAGGGCTCGGCTTTCAATGGACACGAACCCAACGAAGAACGCTGGAGCATCCAGCTAGCGCCGCTCGATTCCTGGTCATTTCGCGTGACTGACGCGCCCACTCGTAACTGGACTGCGCAGTATAGCTATGGATACTTGCAGCATCCTGAGGCGCTTGATCCCAGCAATGAGTTGCGGCAGACGGCCTCGGTCGAATACAACCGTGCGCTGCCAAGCGGAAAATTGCGAGATGGAAATTGGGCAACTTCGCTCATCTGGGGACGCAAGCACAAAGAATTGGAGAACACCACGCAGAACAGTTACTTGCTCGAATCGACTCTGAAATTTCTGTCGCGTAATTACGCTTACACTCGGCTGGAGCTGGTGGATAAAGATGAATTGTTCCCGCAAGCGCCCACTCATCCGGCGTACCGCATCGGCGCGTATACGTTCGGCGGGGTGCGCGACCTGGTGCACAATGAGCGTTGGCAAATCGGATTGGGCGGTGACGTGACTCTCTATTCAAAGCCCGCAGTGCTCGATCCTATTTATGGCGACAATCCCGTGTCATTCCACGTGTTTTTGCGCATACGTCCGGGATTCATGCAGCAGCATCATTGATGCTGGGACGGGCGAGACGCCCGTCTTCCATCATCGGGCGTGAGTGGCGGCGAGGGAGCCCGTCCGCCGTCCCGCGATCAGTAGGCCGATCCAGCAACTCAGCGGCCACGTCAGCAGCCAGGATAGCCAGTACCAGTGCGGCCAGGGCTTGCTCCAGTTGGGAATCGTGGCGGCGATGCCCATCGCTTCTCCGATGATGAAGAACCAGAGCACATGGCGCGCACCGCGGCCCGGGGCAAAGCGAGCGCAGACCCACGCGCACAATATCGAAATGACGACAAAGAATGCTGTGCTCGCGACCAGGGCAGAGTCAGAGGGGACACTGCCTTTGACGAATTCGCCGGGGAACAGGCGGGAGAGCAACGGGTCCGTCGCCAGCACAAGAATGATGGAGAGTAGGTAGCTGCCGACAACAACGCCAATAGATTTGAGCATCGGTCAAGCCTCCGCGTAAGCAGGCTGGATTTGCGAGCAAGGCATTATCTCTCAAAAGCGGCTTAGATGAAATGGCCATTTATGCCAACGTATAAGTCCAGCCAGCCCCTCGGTGTCATTGACTTGCCTGTCCCGCCTACGTAAGATTTTTTGCCTGTGATCGGCCAGACAATTTCCCATTACCTCATCATCGAGAAACTCGGCGGCGGAGGCATGGGCGTAGTGTACAAGGCCGAGGACACAGAGCTAGGCAGGTTTGTCGCGCTAAAGTTTCTGCCCGAGGATCTGGCCCGCGATCCGCAGGCTCTGGAGCGCTTTCGGCGCGAGGCCAGAGCCGCCTCGGCCTTGAACCATCCCAACATTTGCACGATTTACGAAATCGGCAAGAGCGGCGACCAGTCTTACATTGCGATGGAGTTTCTTGAGGGCCTGACCCTAAAGCACCGCATTGCGGGACGGCCGCTCGACAATGAAACGCTGGTTTCTCTAGCTATCGAGATTGCCGATGCGCTGGACGCCGCGCATGCCAAGGGAATCGTGCATCGCGACATCAAGCCGGCAAACATTTTTGTCACCGAACGAGGACACGCCAAGATTCTGGATTTCGGTTTAGCTAAGGTGCAGGCCATTGGCTCCGCCAGCAGCTCCGCTAACACCCAGACCCGCAGCATACATGACCAACAACTAACCAACCCTGGCTCGGCCCTAGGTACGGTCGCTTACATGTCGCCCGAGCAGGCGAAAGCCCGAGAATTGGATGGGCGCAGCGATTTATTTTCTTTCGGGGCCGTGCTCTACGAAATGGCGACCGGCGCATTGCCATTTCGCGGCGAGAGTACAGCAGAGATTTTCAAGGCCATTCTGGATGCGACGCCCACCGCGGCTGCGCGGCTGAATCCGGATGTGCCAGCGGATTTGGAGCGCATCACCAGCAAGTCCCTCGAGAAGGATCGAAATCTGCGCTACCAGAGTGCCGCCGATTTGCGCTCAGATCTGACGCGGTTGAAACGAGACCTCGATTCGGGGCGGGCATCGGGTATGCATCCAGCCGTAACATCGACAGAGTCATCCACTAGGATTTCGGTTGCTACGCCGCCATCCGCCCAATCGCGCAAGCTTGTGTTCCTAGTGGCAGGGGTAGTGATTATCGCCGCGATAGCCGCAGCCGTGTACTTGATGCGCGGCGGGACGGACGGAAAAAAAATTGACTCGGTCGCCGTGCTGCCTTTCGTCAACGCGACCGCCGATACCAACAATGAATACCTCAGCGACGGTTTGACCGAAAGCCTGATCGGTGCCCTGTCAGAGGTGCCCGATCTTAAAGTGATGGCGCGAAGTACGGTCTTTCGGTTCAAGGGAAAGGACGACGACCCGCAGAAAATCGGACAACAGTTGCAAGTCAGTGCGGTCTTGCTGGGCCGCATTACCCAGCACGGCGATGAAGTTGGGGTGCAGACTGACCTGGTAAATACCTCGGACGGCAGCGAACTTTGGGGAGCCCATTACGAACGCAAGGCGGCCGACATAACCCAATTGCAAAGCGACATTGCGCGCGACATCTCAAAGCGCTTGCGAGGAGTGCAGTTTAGCGGGGCGAAACAGCAACAACTAGGCCGCGCCGGAACTACTAATCCGGAGGCCTACAGGCTGTATCTGGAAGGGCGACAACTCTGGTACGGACGCACTCCGGAGGGCTTGAAGAAGAGCATTGATTTGTTTGAACAGTCGATTGCCGCCGATCCTAACTACGCCCTCGCTTACGCAGGGCTCGGCGACACCTATAATGTGATCCCGAGTTACGGGGCTGGCATAACCTCGCGGCAGGCGGCATTGCTGGCAGACGCTGCCACACGCAAGGCGCTCGAATTAGATGACTCCTTGCCAGAGGCACATATGGCGCGCGCGGATTTCCTGTGTTTTTCCTGGAAGTGGGCGGCGGCCGGCCAGGAATTTCGCCGCACCATCGAGTTGGACCCCAACAACGCCGCGGCGCATTATCTGTACGCTTTTGGCCTTCTCGTTCCCCAGAAGAAATTTGATCAGGCACTCGAGGAATTCCGTATCGCGCTGTCGCTTGACCCGCTGTCTCCCATCGTAAATACGAATTATGCGGCGACTTTGATGGATGCGCATCGCTACCCGGAGGCGCTCGCCCAGTTTCATAAGACGCTGGAGCGCGACCCAACTTTCCCGCCAGCCCATCACAAGCTATCGCAGCTGTACGCGGTTACTGGCGACTTTACGGACGCAGTAAGCGAATTGAAAAAATTTACTGCTGTATCAGGATCATGGAGCGGGGACGCGAAAGGTTTTCGCGATCTGGCACTCACTGCATTCAATAAGCCGGACCGGACTACCTGGCTGGCTTTAGCTTTTTCGGTAACGGGCGAGCCGAACCGGGCGCTCGACTATCTGGAGAAAGCGCTTTCCAATCAGGAAATTGAAGTTGTGTTATGCATTCGTTATCCCTCGTTTGATCCCATCCGCTCCGATCCGCGATACAAGGCTCTGGTAGCACGAATGGGCCTGCCGGAGTAATGCCTATTCCCTGCCTCCTTACCTTCGGAAGCCTGTGCTATGACTAGCAAGGCCCTGTGGTTAGTCGCGTTGCTCCTGTGGCTGGGCGGCGGTGCTATTTTCTGCAAACCGCCGGCATCACCTGTCGTAACCATTCAATCCGCGCCGGAGCGGCCTGTCATCGAGGTGCGCGGCAGCAACCAGTTCCTGAATTTCGAGATGATTGTCCGCAATGCGAGTGCGTTGACGCTGCGGATTTCGCAGATTGAGTTAAGCGTCTATGATTCTGCGCATCGGCTGGTGCTTCGGAAATCGGTGAACACTGACGCATTTGCTCCCAGCATCGCGGTAATCGGCAGCCAAGTTCTCGCGCCCGGAAAAACTCTCGACGTGTTCAATCCGTTTTCTGAGTTCGAGTCGGTCGTGCCTCTGACCGAGCTGCAGTATTCTTTCTGCCTTTTGCGCGAATCGAATGAGCAGCAACGAGAGAGAAACCTGCATCGCTTGCCGGACGATTGTGATTTCCGCCAGCAATTGTCTGTCATGCCGCGTACTTATCAAGGCAAAACTGAACTCATCTTGCCTCTTCGGGGAAAGATTTTTGTGTGGGAGGGGCACGATTTTTATGCTCATCATTTGCGTGTGCCGTTAACCAATCCGAAGGTGCAGGCGCTGGGCATCACCGCAAATTCGAATGCCTTCGCCAGCGATTTTATTTATCTTGATGAGCAAGGACGCGAGTATCATGACGATCCCCGCAAGCTCGATAACTGGTACAGCTATGGCCAGCCGATCTATGCGCCGGGCGCAGGTGTGGTTCTGGCTACGGCGAACGGCATTCCGGAAAACTGGTTTGAAGATGCCGCGGCAACCAGAATTGGGCATCCAAAACTTGCGGCTGGCAAAGATCCGAAGGACATCGGAAACTTCGTGTTGATCGATCACCAGGATGGCGAGTACAGCCTTCTGGTGCATATGAAGCCAGGTAGCGTGGTCGTCAAGGCTGGCGATCGCGTGCAGCCGGGGCAGTTGGTGGGACGAATTGGCTTCGCGGGAGATTCAATCTTTCCGCATCTGCATTATTCGTTGATGGATGGTCCTGAAGTTTTCAAAGCATGGGGACTGCCGGCTTATTTTGTGCGCTTCCGCAGAATATTGGGAACGAGTTCAGTGGAGGTGAAACAGGGGCCGGTCGATTCCGGTGACTTTCTGCTGAGTGAAGCAGTATATTCCAGTGCGAAATAGTTGCAGTGTGAACGAAGCACTATCGTCGCAGGCGCTCACAATCGATTGATCAGTGAAGCCACGTAGCCCGCGCCAAATCCGTTGTCAATGTTCACCACGCTAACGTTCGAAGCGCAGGAATTCATCATCCCCAACAGCGCGGCCACGCCCTTGAATGCTGCGCCGTATCCTATGCTGGTAGGAACCGCGATCACAGGAACTCCAACCAGTCCGCCGACTACGCTCGGCAACGCGCCTTCCATGCCCGCACAAACGATGACCACCCGCGCCTTCACCAGCGTCCTACGATTCGCCAGCAAACGATGAATGCCGGCCACGCCCACGTCGTACAGGCGCTCAACCTCATTGCCCATAATCTCGGCGGTGACGACGGCTTCCTCGGCTACTGGAATGTCACTGGTGCCCGCGGAAACTACGGCGATGATTCCCTTGCCATAACTCTTTTTGTCACGCTGCAAAACAATCGCTCGCGCCAGCTCCTCATATTTCGCTGTTTTCACTTTCTTTTTTACCGCAGCGAATTGTTCTTTGCTCGCACGCGTCGCCAGAATGTTTCCCTCGTGCTGCGTCAGCCGGGAGAAGATTTGGGCTATCTGCGCAGGCGTTTTCCCTTGTCCGAAGATGACTTCGGGCATGCCAACCCGCAGGGCGCGATGGTGGTCAACTTTGGCAAACCCGAGATCTTCAAACGGCAAGTGTCGTAGCCGCTGAACGGCTTCGTCAGGAGAAAGCCCGCCGCCGCGTACCTGCTCAAAAAGTTTGCGAATGGATTCAGAGTTCATGTAGGCGCGGGCGTTTCGTGTGGGCGCGGGCCCCCTCGCCCGTGCAACACCGGCGCAAGCAGTGCCCTTCTAGACTAACATCGCTATCTCAATTGCCCACCGGACCCCTTGCGTTAGAGGACGGGCGTCCCTCGTCTGGCCGGGCGAGGACGCCCGGCCTCCATTACTACGCCGCCATCCCGAAGCCTTGCGTCATGACGCTGACGCGCACGGCTTTTTTCGCCCGACGCGCACCTTGCGTACAATCTCCCAGCACAATTTCCTGGCTCTGCCGGATTCCTCAATGTGCCCTACGAACCAATGCCGCAGAATGCTCCGGCTTATGGATCCGCGCAGATAAGCGTCGTACAACTGGCTGCCCAGGGTGTATCCAAGTTTGCGGGCAATGGAGTCGAACTTATCTCGATCGCTACGCACAGCATCGTGCATCAACTTTTCGCAAGAGGCAGTCGAAAAATCGCTTGCCTCCCGATCGCCGATTGCCCGCCGAGCCGGATACAACACTCGCGAACCGAAGTATGCCAACGCATGTTCAAGCGTCCGCGCATAAAAGCGGTCTTCAGGTGCGGCCGTGGCGGCGTGTGGAATTTCAGCGTGCGAGTTCCTGCGCAGCGGCAATCCCCGGCAGGCGTGATGCAGAAAGCGTGACGCTTCCTCAGCCGCACATGTCATTTGAAATTCGCGAACGTAAAATGCATTGATAGCGGGCAAGTAAACCGTACCTTCGGCGTCGATCTTGCGCAGCAGAGCTTCAACCCGATCGGGTTCGCCGGTGACCCGCAAAAGCAATCGCCGCAAGCGCCCATGCGACGCCCCGGAGTGCACTTCTGGCAGCACATCGACCAGAAACTTTGGCTGGGTTCCGTTATGTGGAGCGTAGCGGTTTACGTCGAGAAAACAAACCAGACTATCGATGAGGTTATAAATCGTGGGCCCGATATCCGGCGGCTGCTCGCCCTCCTGATTCCATCGCGAAAGGCACAGGCGGTAGCTTTCGTATTTTTCCAGGGGCGTGGAATTGAAGACGCAGATCACGTCCTCGCATACGCGCACCGCATCAACGCGCTCTTGCTGCGCCTCGGTCGCTTGCCAGTAAAGCGCGTCCACATTTTGTAACACGGTGAGCACGCGCTGCCCCGGCAATCGCTCACGGAGTACATGAGGAAGATGTTGCGGTGCCAAATGCGATTCTCCGAACAGCACCATAATCACAGCATTGGGATGCCGCTGATGCACCTCCGCAATCTTGTGAGCAGCATGTTTGTCCCGAGCGCCGATCTTGCGCAGATCTTCCCGAGGCTCACAATCAAGTCCATAGACCGCGTCCGCATGTTCGCGCGCGGTCACCAGCAATTCGTAAAACGGAGCCCACTCATATCCCCAGTCGAGATCGAAGCGAATGCGCTGCCGCAATTCATCTTCATCAATCTCCCGCCGCCACCACTCGTCGAGAATATGCTGATGCCGCGAGAAAATTGTTTCCAATCCCAGCACCACAGGACGATCTCCGGGCTGCGCGCGCTGCTCGAGCAGAGTCGCAGCGAAACGTTGCGCCGAAGGCAGTGCATGATAATCGCCGATCAAAATCACGTCGGCCGCTTTGACCGTGGACATCAATTCTTGGGCATCGATCACCGACTCGTAGGAACGAAACGCGTTGCTGTAATCCCGCAGATATTTGCGGCGGCGGCTGGGATCGTAAGTGCGAACCTCGCGCTCAACGCATGCCAGTGCATGCATCTGCGCAGCATTGCGGCGTGATCCCAAACTAGTTGACGTTGCCATGAAATCGCCGTTAGTCTTTGGTCGTCGGTCGTTAGCCAGAATCGGTCGTTAGTCCGCCAACGACCAATGACGAACGACCAAAGACCCAATGTTGCTCCGAGGAGCCATTGCCCAACTCACCACCGCAAAACCTGACCATCGCTACCACCGGAGCCAGCGGATCGTTGTTTCTTAAACAGCTGCTAGCCACGGTCGAACGCGATCCCCGCATTCATACCGTGAACTTCATCGCCTCTGACAGCGCCCTGCGGGTCATGGCCGAAGAACTCACTCTCCGCGGCCGCAGCAACCTAGTCAGCCAGATCCTCGGCAAGCCCTCCCGCAAAATTCATCAGCAATCCAACGCCGACATCGGAGCCAACATCGCCAGCGGCTCCTATCCCGCCGACGCCATGGTCGTCATCCCCTGCAGCGTAGGCACCCTGGCCCGCATCGCCAACGGCATCGCTGCGCAACTGATCGAGCGCGCCGCCGACGTTTGCCTCAAAGAGCAGCGGCCGTTAATCCTGTGCGTGCGCGAAACTCCGCTCAACAAAATCCACATCCGCAACATGTACCGTGCCGCCGACGCCGGAGCTACAGTCTTCCCCCTAATTCCCACCTTCTACAACCGCCCGCCAACTTTGGATGCCATGGCGCGCGAGTTCGTCAACCGCGTCCTCGCCCACATCGGACTCCCGCAATCCAACGCCTACCGCTGGAAGGGATAAACGGCTGCAACGCAAACAATTCTCACTAAAAGAGATCGGAAACTTTTCGGGGATACTTCAAGTGTAGGAACACCAAGGTGCGGGGACGAGATTACTTTGGGACATGTCCCTAAGGAGTCGCAGTGACTCTCGCGAAATGCGAAGTGCCAGTTCTTGCATCAGTGTAATTTATAAGTTACAATAATACAGTGCTGGAAATCCGCCGTTATCTGAACGCATCCGGCAAAGATATTTTCGGCGCGTGGATGTCGGGGCTGCGAGATAGTCGGACCAAAGCCAAGATAGTGGCCCGGATCGATCGTCTTTCTCTCGGAAACTTCGGCGATTCCAAGGCTTTGGGCGACGGGTTGTCTGAACTGCGGATCGACTGGGGGCCGGGCTATCGAGTTTATTATGCGCTCGTAGGCAAAGCTTGCGTGTTGTTGCTTTGCGGCGGCGACAAACGCAAACAAGCATCTGACATCAGACGCGCGCTCGAATACCTCAAAGACTACCGCGAAAGGACACGATGAAACGCAAAGCGAGCGTATCTCACGACGAAGCCACAATTCGCGAACTACGCAAGAATCCGGAGTTCGCCGCGGAATACCTCCGAGCCGCATTGGAGGATACCGATGAGCCAAGCGTACTTCTCATCGCGCTGCGTCGCGTCGCGGAAGCACGAGGCGGCATTGCCAAGGTAGCCAAAGCTGCTGGCATCGAACGCGAAAGCCTGTACCGTGCCTTATCGGTTCGCGGAAATCCTCGTCTGTCCACTCTGGTTGCCGTAACCAAAGCAGTAGGACTGAAACTCACAGTCGAAGCCGACACAATCGTAAAAAAAGCCAGGAAACATCCCGTCTCTCCCCGGGTTTGGCCGGGTTCCCCCTTTGGACTCAAGCGCCGCGCTACAATTTCCCTTGACTTGTGTACCAGATATATCTTTAATATCAATGCATGGACATACGAGACCTTCATGTCAGGAGACCATGAGTGCCGGGAGCCAAAGACTTCATTTCGATACGGGTGGACGTTGAGTTGAAAAGAGAGTTACTGGAGGCGTCTGATGTGGAACGTCGGTCGCTCTCCAATTTCTGTCGGCTACTACTTGAATACGGATGGGGGGAGTACCTGAAAGCGGGATCAATGCGAAACCTATTAGATAAGAAAAGCGATACAGCGAACAGGAGCGAGAAATGGCCGTTCAAACAGCCGTAATCACACAAATGGAACTGCAACAGATCCACAATCTAAAAGCGGAAATTGGCGAAAAACAAGCGCGACTCGAAAGCATGACGGAAAATGTCAAGGCGCTTCTCTTTGCAAAAGCGTCAATTGAGTCCGGTCGCTTCGACGCACGACTCGATTTCAAGAGGATGCACAATGTGCCTTGGAAGCAAGTCGTCATTGAAAAGCTGGGGATCAGCTATGCCGAAGAAGTGCGTAGGTGTTCGCCAGCGGTCACTCGATGCGAAGTCGTTATCATCGAGCATGCGATACCGCCTCTCTGGAGGAAGCAGAACAACGAAAACAGCGAGCGTCATTAGTTCATCTGCATGGTAACGCTATCCACGATTCTGACTGCGGTCAAACCTCGTGAGCGTACCGATCAGTACGCAATCTTGGCTGCTCTGTATTGTCTCAATGCGCACGCGACTCCAGTGACGGCGAAAGCGGTTACAGATTTGTTGCGCCTTCGCCTCGGAAGCAAAACGCCAGGAAATGTCCCCGCTAGCCTCCGGAGCTATAGTGCGTATGCTGAAGTGGCCGAAAAGGGACCGCCGTTGCGTTGGTTGCTCACGCCGGCGGGTGTTGAGCGGCTCCGCGTCCTCAGTGGTTTGGCGCTGGCAACAAGCACGACCGAAGCGGATTTCGGTACAGACGTGGGAATCATCTGTGCCTTAGAGCAGCCGGAATTCGAGGCCGTAACGAATGCCCTCGGCGGGCCGAGTAAATGGAAGGTAGTGGGTAGCCCTCGATTTCCCCACGTCTATCGCGAGTCGGCGCTTTTGACGTCCGGCGGAAAAACACTCCGCGTAGTGGGCACGACCTGCACCTCCATGGGTCTGACCGCGGCAGCGATCGCGACCACACACCTGATATTGCAATTTCGACCCCGGCTAGTGGTTATGATTGGAATTGCAGCAGGCACCCACGGGAGCGACAAACGATTCGGCGATGTTCTAGTAGCGGATCCGAGCGTGGACTACAACTCTGGAAAAGTCGTATTTGCCGACGGAATTAGAGAGTTCTTGCCCGACCCGTATCCCATCGGCCTCAATCCCCGCCTGCGAAGCGCCCTTCACAAGTATCGCGGCGGTCATCCGGTCTTCGCCAGTATCCGCGGGCGCTGGACCCAAGCCGCACCTGCTGGCGCGAACCGCCTCCACATCGGCCCTCTGGGCGCAGCGGATCAGGTGATCGACGATCCGTCGCGCATCATCGAGATTCAGCGAAACTGGCGCAAGTTGATCGGGGTTGAAATGGAGACCTACGGAGTTTATAGAGCCTGCTACGAATCGCCAGATCCGAAACCTCGCTTCGTCTCTTTCAAGGCGGTCTGCGATTTCGCGGCCATGAAGTCTGATTCTTGGCAGCAGTATGCGGCGTTTGTTGCAGCCGAGTTCACCATTGAGTTCCTAAAGACTGAGTGGGACGCTCTCTGGCCCACCTCGTAAATGGAGGTTTCATGGCAACTGATAAACGGCCGGCTAGTTCCGACCAAGAAATAACCGCGATCAACATCGTCTATGACGCGCTGAAAGACCTTGAACCAGCAGCACAAAAGCGTGTCCTAGAGTACGTCGCCAGCAGACTTCACGTTCCGTCCCCAGACGACGAATCACATCCGACGCCAGCTGCTGATACTAAAGATCGCACCCTCGCTCCTCCAGAGCGGCCGATCGACACCCAGGGAACCGATGATTCTGAGGGAATCAGCCCAGTTGCGATTAAATGGATGAGGAGGAGTGGGCTCACGGCACAGGGTCTCTCACCCTTCTTTAGCCTCGGCGTGGACGAAATTGACCTAGTCGCGAAAAAAGTACCTGGCGAGAGCAAGAAGGACCGGATGCACAGTGTGCTTCTTCTGAAAGGCATCGCGGCTTATCTGAGTACGGGCGTTGCCCGTGTGACTCATGAGCAAGCAAAAGAGGCGTGCCTACACTACGACGCTTACGACTCCGCCAATTTTGCCGCGCACTTGAAAAAGAGCTTTGCCGCTGAGGTGGCCGGGAACAAGCAGTCTGGTTATACGCTCACTGCCCGCGGCCTTACCAACGCCACGGAGATCATAAAGGCCCTTGCTAGTGCGACTTGACACGCGGGTGGCCCTAGCCCACCCTTGCGCCTTGTCAAGCTGTGGCGGCTGGCCCACCTTTACGTTTTTGTAAAGGTGGGGGCGGCGAACTTTAGCTCAACGGGCCGCACTGAAAGATTTGCGAGATATCCTTCCCGTTTCGGCACAGTATGGCCCTTCGCCTTCACAATTGGCTTGACTTCACTAACAGATATACACGATAACACCCATATAGCTATTAAGCCAAAATGCCCCTTCCCATCGATAAGCCGTTTCGTTCCAAGATTTTGCCGGCAACTCCTTTGAATCCAAAGATTTTGACCAGAGTCCCACCATAATCCCATCATTCCAAAAGATCAGGGGGGAGGGGGTACCCATACCCAGATAGTAATTCCCAAAATGGCTAGTGGCGGGTGGACCCGACGATCGGATGAATCCGCTTTTGGGAAGATTCGGCTACCGGGGCTGAGATACTTCGCGCGAAATCCCTCGTGAGGCTGGCCCGCCTACTACACTAAATCCGAGGCGGGCAGGGTTGTGAGCAAGGTCGAGGAATTGAACGACATCGCCGAGCGCATTTCCACGCTGGCGCGCGAATGCTCAGCCTTCGCCGGAGCAGCGGGAAGCTTTCGCCGCCGCCGAGGCCCTGGCCTACAGTTTGCTGGCGACGGCGCAGTGGCATCAGGACGATCTTGCCGGTGCGGAACTCAGCCTTGATCGTGCTTTATGGCTGCGTCCTTCTGGTGGATTAATGATCCGGCGCGCCGTCTTGCTGCCGCGCGTGCTTCCCTCCCGTGAAGATATCCTGGCGGCGCGTGAAAATGTGCGGGCGCGGTTGACCGCTCTAGCCGAGGCGCCGGCCGTCACTGCTGATGTCGCTACCGAGGTAGCTTGGACGCTTTTTCTGCTGGCATATCACGGCGAGCACGACAATCTGTCTCTGCATCGTCTCTTCCACAAGGTTTGCCGCCGCGCCGATCCTAAGCTGAGTTGGACCGCCCCTCATTGCAGTCGCCCACGCCGCGCAGGGCGGCCTCGGGTCGGTTTCATTTCCTGGCATTTTTGCGAGCACACGATTTCGCGTCTGTTCACTGGATTGCTGCAAGCTTTCGACAGCGAGGCATTCGATGTTTCCGTTTTCTCTTTTCAGGGGCAGGAAAATGCGTTGGCGAATCTGTCTTGGCGGGGCAAGCGGCGTGTCTCGTTGGTTCCTGAGTTGGTCGCCGCGCAGCGGGCAATCGCGGCCGCAGAACTGGATCTGCTCATCTATCTCGATCTGGGGATGGATTACTTGACGCTATTTCTGGCTCACGCCCGGCTGGCGCGGCGTCAAGGCGTGTTGTGGGGGCATCCGGACACGACCGGGCTGGACAGCATAGATTTTTTTTTCTCTCCTGACTGCATGGAGCCGGCCGATGGCGAGAGCCATTACGGCGAACGGCTGATTCGTTTGCCTGGGCCAACTGTGGTCTATCCGCGGCCAGCGGCGCAGTCTGTTCCGACCCGGCGCAGCCTGGGGTTGCCCGAAGTTGGCGTTTTGTACCTTTGTCCGCAGACTCCGTTTAAATTTCACCCTGATTTCGACCGTGCGGTCATTCGCATCCTGCAAGCGGCGCCAACCAGCCATCTGGTGCTTGTATCAGGAGGAGAGCCCGATGCGATGGCGCGAGTAAGAACACGAATGGTGCAGCCTTGTCCAACATTAGCCGAGCGCATTCACATTCTGCCGCCCGTCGCTCATTCAGAGTTTGTGGCGCTTTTCGCAGTGTGTGATGTGGTGCTTGATCCCTTTCACTATAGCGGAGGCAACACCAGCCTGGAGGCGTTCGCCAGCGGATGTCCGATTGTCACCTGGCCGGGAAAGTTCATGCGGGCGCGTCACGCTGCGGGATTCTATCGCCTCATGGGCGTTACTGATGCCGTCGCGCGCGATCACGATCACTACATCGAACTGGCAATCCAACTGGGAAACGATGCAAACGCGCGTGCGCAACTGCGGAGCAAAATCCGCGAGGCCAACTCAATCCTTTATGACAATGTAGACGGGGTGAGAGCCATGGAAAGCTTTATCAAGGAAGAGGTCGCCAGCGGGAGCCAATAACACCCAAATTTTTCCGAATTGGCATACGGGATTCCCACAATTGACCTGACCACGAATTTCGTATTAATGTGTGATTACACCGGAAAGGAGGTGGTCGAATGACGAGTTCTGATTGTAGTGGTAGAAGCATAAGACCAGGTGAGGTGGCTGAGACTTAGAGCGGTCGCTCTAAGAACCTAGCTAGACTACCGGCGAGTTAGGATTGAATCCGCCCGGCTTTCAGGTCGAAGTCGGGGCTTCCATAATCAAGACCCGGAGTTTTTCAAAGGGGCCACATAGAGTGACCACCTCTTGGTCAATCCCAAACAGCACACCGGAGCAGC
>CAVYQB010000018.1:0-34323 GCA_963770465.1 uncultured Acidobacteriota bacterium | reverse complement strand
GCCGACTCCGGGACAGACCTCCCGGAAAAAAATGAACAAAACTTCGACGCATTTATGTTTTGTTATAATGATTTAGATGCGCGGTGTGAATCTTTAATCTTATGTTACTTAGGTAACCCACCAAATTCATGTGATTTTGGTCGCAGCCGCAAAGGAGGTGGGTATCGCAATGTCGCTGGAGCCGATACCGAAGCCAAACTCAAACTTCGCGGTGGTACCATTTCGGCGTCGTTCGTTCGGCTGGCGATCGAACGCATCGGATAGAAATTCAGTCAGCCGGCTTTGTACCCACCCGTCCCAGCATTCTCTCGAGGAACTTAGTGCCCTGTCTCTCCACAGACCAGAGGAAAGGCAAATTCTGTCACTCGCCAATGCAATCAGCGAAATTGGCGTGGTCCGTACTTTTTGAACTACTTAGTCTTTTCCTTCGATCGTGACAACAGTCGATGAACATATGCGGCTCCGTCCTTTTCGTACTCGCTAATGCCGCCCCTAAGAAAGAGCTCGCAAATTTGAGCAACACTCCGACCCTCTTTGCGGGCGATCTGCAATAACGCAGCCTTGACCTCACCGCTCACCCTGAATCCGATTCGCTCTTCTTTCGCTGACATCATTTGTCGCGGATTTTAGCCCTTCGAGCGCGGTTTCGTAAATGGCTTTTCCTCTTGACCCAGTATTAATTATGGTTCACAATGTTGAACATTGACTGATGTTGTTCACCATATGCCAACCCCGTCTTGAAGGAGCTTGCTATGAAACAGGCCCGAAAGCACAACCTAGCTGCAGAAAATCTGCGTTTCGCCAAGCGATTTATCTCCGGCAACCTAACGCCTCTTTTGGTCCAGCAACTGCGCGAGCTGACATCTCGATTTTCGCTCTCGCTGAAATTCGGCGATCTCATACTGCTAAGTGCGGGTTGGTATGTTACGCATGCCGGTCTCATTCGTTTAGCTGAACGCTCAAACTGCTCTGGCATGCAGGTACACCCCGTTCGACACTTATCAGACCCATCATCCGGTCGGTACGCCTTCCGGGCCACTGTTTACAAGTCGTCGCACTGTCGCGGCTTTGTAGGCTACGGCGACGCCGATCCCTCCAATGTCTCGTTCGTCGTCCAAGGCGCCGAGATGCGCGTCGCCGAAACTCGCGCCGTCAATCGAGCTCTGCGGAAAGCCTACGGCATCGGCATCTGCTCGGTCGAGGAAATCGGTTCCCTCGCCGAACCGTCGCCATCCTCTCGTCGAGAGTCCAAGAAGCTCCCTCCGCAGCCTGCCAACGGGAACTATGACGGGCGCACTGTCCGCGATCGGCTGTGCCAGCTAATTCGTCAGCATCAGCTGGACGCCACGTTGGTCAAGTCCTACGCCACTGATTTCTGCGGCGTCAAAGTTCTTCGTGAAGCCACTCGCGAGCAGGTCGAAAACTTCGTCGCTCACTTGGCCGATTGGGCTGAGAAGGACCGCAACGCTCTTCTCTGCCAGCTCAACAGCTATCTCGGTACGAAAGAAGGTGCTGCGTGAGACGTCGTATCCAAGGCTTGCACGAGGCCGATCAGTCTGCCGCATCTCAAGTTCGCGATGGCCTGCTACTCGTTCGTGTCGAGCGAGCTCAGTATCGGTGGGATGCACGAAAGCCGTTTTATCTCCTGCGATTCTCAATCCTAGAGCCTAAAGATCTAATGGGTCACTCGGTCTCTGGTCGCCTTTACTGCACGCCCCGAGCGTTGTGGAAACTCAACTGGTTTCTACGCGACTTCGGCTATGATGCCGAGCTGCTCGGACACGAAGAAATCGACGACAAGAACCTGGTTGGCCTGCATGGAGTGGTCAAGATCAGCCATGTTGTCGTGAACGGCGCTGCCTTACTGAACCTGGATGGCTTCGCACCTGCCAGCCAATGGGAAGAACTTTCGCGGGCATTGCCCGCAGGCTCTGCCCAGCCCGAGGTGGCCCGATGACCTACAGCTACACCCAGATCAGCCAGTACCTGACCTGTCCACGTCGCTATCGTCATCGTTACCTCGATGGTTGGCAAGAAAAAGATACTAGAGCAGCGATGCTTTTCGGACGTGCCTTCGAACAAGCTCTGTCCGCGTACTTTCTGCGCGAGGACGCTGCAACCGTCCTCTTTCGAGAATGGTCCCGCTGCCAGAATCAGGTCCTCCACTACTCAAAAGGCGACACGTGGGATCGGATGCTCCAACAAGGCGTCCAGCTTCTAGACCGATTCTGCCAGGACGACCGTATTCGTGTTCGCCAACCACGGCGCGAGCTACAGATCAAATTCACCAGGGCCGTGTCTGGGAAAAATGATTTTGTCGCCTATATCGACGCCATCGGTAAGCTGGATGGCGAGCGCTGCCTGATCGAGTGGAAAACTACATCGAGCCGCTATTCTGAAGAACCTGACGGCTTACTGGCACTCGATCCGCAACTGGTTTGCTATTCCTGGATAACCGGCATTCCGCAAGTCGCTCAAGTTGTTTTTGTCCGCAAGCGATTGGTTGAAGTCCAGTACCTGCGCACAACAATTACTGATGAACAACGCTGTGAGTTCGGTCAGTTGGCAGAAGACACGATTAGACGAATCGAAGCCGCTCACTTCTTGCCCCACAGCGGAGTTCGCTTCCCCCAGAATCCCTGCAGCAGTTGCCCCTATGTCGGGCTTTGCCTCGGGAAAGATCAGATCGCTCAAACTCATCTCGTGCGACGCCCAGGAGCAGAAAATCTTGGTTGGCTTGACGAGCTTGCTTACTAGGAATCCGCCAGTGTTGCCAAAGCTGAACCATCGCCGAGCGCTCTTCGTGCTCACGAAGATTGACGAGATTCTGTCGTGGGAAAAGAAGCATGAGGCAGAACGCGACACGCGGTTCGTTGAACTCGGGCGCTATCTGTGCGAAGTCCGAGCCGGGCAGTACTGGCGTGTGGAACAACTGGCGTCATTCGACGATTTTCTCGCGCGACGATTTCCGGAGTCGAGAAGAAAAGCCTATTACCTGATGTCAATTCACGAACACCTTCCACCGCAGGCCCGGCGGGAGTTAAAGCAGGTTGGTTGGACCAAAGGGATCGAGCTGGCAAAGCTGGCACGCAGGGACGGCCAGCACTTCGATTGTGCAACCTGGTTGCACAAAGCCCGAGAGATGCCCAAGGAAGAATTCAAGCACGAGGTCGAAAAGGAACTTACCGGGGTCGATAGCGAGCCGGTGGAGATCATCTACTTCAAGTTCTACAAAAGCCAGATCCCCGTGATTGAGCAGGCGATCGAAACCGCAGGTCTAATGCTCGGAACCGACAAATCCAGAGGATACTGCTTAGAAATGATCTGCGCCGACTTCCTTGCCGGAGCCAACCTAGACTCCGGTAATTCGAACGTGCTTTTGTATTCCGTCCTGCGACTTTTCAAATTCCTTACCGACGAAGAAAAAAGCTCGTTTCTTGATCAAGTGACCGAGAAAGCGTCGTGAACGAGCTTCGACTCAAGCACTCACGCCTGCGCTCGAACCGAGAATCGTATGACCAACTTCGTAACCAAGTGCTTCGCCGCGACCGATGGAGATGCCAATCGTGCGGCGCAATGTCCAATCTCGAAGTTCATCACAAACAGTTTCGCAGCCAATCCGGCGATGATTCTAGCCAGAATCTGATTACCCTCTGTGCCGCGTGTCACGCGGGCGTGCACCGCAGTTGAAGCTGAGGCAGCGCAGAAAATCTGTCTTCGGCGGAATGATGTAGCAGCCCGTTAGCCACGGGAGCATCAGACCGCGGCGCTTATCGTTGTTCTCAAACGATCGCCCTGAGCCTTGAACCGTAGGTCAGGCCACACCTTATGCAGGGGCAACGAGAGCCGACTGCCTGTTACGCCTTCTCGATAAATGTATTTGTTACCCAACTTGGAATGCCAACTAAACATTAGCCTCTTGTCGTTTTACAGCCGACACCGTGCTGAAATTTGAATAGAATCCGTTTTCTCCGTTTGCGATCCTGCAACTCCAGTGACGCGTTACGGCATTTGCTCTACGCAATAACACAGTCCCGGACGAGTTGACGATGTCCAGCTTTCCGTCTTGATTGAAATCCCCGATTACCGCCGCAGTACCAGCGTATGTCGGTGTCTGGTAAAAGCTGACTTGGGCTTGAGCGAGTGGTGTGGCATAGCCCCGAGCAAGCAAAGAACGGCGACCACACGAACGACTGGAGGGATTACAAGCGGCAGTGTCTGCATGGCGCGCGCCTTTCTGAAAAGACGGAACTGCAGGATCTTCAGACCGCACCGAGACGAAGCGGGACGCGGAAAGCAACGACCAATCTTAACCCATGATTAGAAACGTAGTTGCGGAATTATTTCCTGATATGAGCGAAGGAATGGTTTTCGATCCTGACGGGGCTGTCTGCGGAATGTTAGCAAGGCTGATAATGCCTTCGCAGACGGCACTGAACATCTCTTGACACCTTAGATGAAGCGTGTAACATTCGTAGCTTCGTTTTCGCCTAAGCTTTTTTGGCTTCAGAATTACTGCGCCGTAAACCGGGGTGTGAGGGGGTAAAAATAAATGAAGAGGCTTCGACTGAGGGAGTGGTGTGGTCTTTTTATTGCAATTTCGTCCGCTCTTATTTCGCTTGGCTGTGGTGGCGGAGGCGGCTGGCCGGATCCTACAACCAGCGTTGCTGCTACACAGAATCCCTTAGTGGCCCAATACAGCATTGGAAGCCGTCCAGGTTCCACCGCCTGGATTGAGTTTGGCGAGGACACAAACTACGGAAGGCAAACATCAGTTACGGCACCGACTGTCGGCTTCGGGAAAATCCTGAACATTCTGTGGCCGGAATGAAGCCGAGCACCACCTACCATATGCGTGCGCACGTCGAATGGCCGAGCGGTTCCTGGATAGAACCTGATCGCACTTTTACGACCGGGCCTTTGCCAAAGGTTTCTGCTGGGACAACGACGCCCCTCACGGTGCCGAACTATCACTGTCTCGCACCCTACGCCAGGTCTTTCTCCCGCGTCGGGGGTCGAATTATTTAACCTCGTAGAGCCAAGCGGCAACTGGTTGAGGGCGTTTGTAACGGACTTACAAGGCAACGTTATCTGGTACTACGACCCCGGTCCCACAGGCGAGCCAGCGCCGATGAAACCTCTGCAGAACGGACATTTCATTCTGAACGTCGGAGCTACTGCTTGAAATCGATCTGGCAGGGAACATCGTTCGGGACAGTCAACTACGAACAAATCAATCAATCGCTTCAAGCTAACGGTTACTCGTTCTCCATCATTGGCTTTCACCACGATATACTGCCCCTCCAGAATGGCCATTGGATCGCCATATGCAACGTAACCAAGGACTTCACTAATCTGCCAGGCTACCCAGGTGTCACTCACGTGCTGGGCGATGCTTTGGTTGATATCGATCCTTCCGGCAATGTGGTCTGGGCTTGGTCAGGCTTTGATCACCTCGACGTTAATCGCCACCCTCTGGGGTTGGCCGATTTTGAGGGTTTAGGAGCCGATTGGACACACAGTAATGCTATTGTGTCTTCGGCCGATGGCAATCTTTTCTTGTCGATGAGAAACCAGAGCTGGATTCTTAAGATTGATTACGAAAACGGACAAGGCACTGGCGATATTCTTTGGCGGCTAGGTTACCAAGGCGATTTCGCGCTTTCTCAGGACACCGACAGCGACTGGTTCTACGCCCAACACTACCCTAACCCTCTTTCTGATGACGGAACCCAAACAACGTTTGCTATTTGGGACAACGGAAACGGTCGAATCGGTTCTGACGGGCAGCCGTGCGGAATCTTACCGTGCTACAGCCGCGCCACAATCTTCCAGATAGATCAAGATACAAAAGTCGCCAATCTCATTTGGCAAGATCTGCCAGGTTTCTTACTCGCTTTGGGGGGGTAGCATTGGACTCTTGGAAAATGGAGATATGGAGTTCGACCAAACCATTCCCTTTGGGACTGCAGCGTCGAGAGTCCAGGAGGTAACCCACACTGATGATCCCCAGACTGTGTGGCAACTGGATCTCGTCGGCGAAAATGCGTATCGCGGCTATCGCATACCTAGCTTATATCCCGGAGTAACTTGGAAATAGCCGCATAAAATAGGAATGAGAAGGCGATACCATTTCGCGCATACTTTTCCTCCACCACCATCCACTGCAGTATCCGCGAAGTTCTACATGCTTAGTTGCACAATTCCTTCAAGAGACATCGTGGACAGAAGATCGCGGTTTATCGCTTAGTCGCTAGTACCAAGTTTCATACTTTGCAGCATTCTTTCCACGTTGCATTGTGAGATAATCACGGTTTTGGACCAAATAGCTGTTGGAGGCCTTAATAAAGATGTATTTTCGTTTTCCCGTCCAATTGACGGTTGTCCTTCTCTCTCTTGCAATTTCTTTCTCAGCCATTGCGCAAACTGCGCCAACCCAAACTCAACCGACTCAACCTCCCGGGGTACCGCGGCTGGTCAAGTTTAGCGGTGTACTGAAAGATGCTTCAGGAAGTTTATTAGCGAATACTGTCGGCATCACCTTTGCCATCTACAGTGAGCAGACGGGTGGAGCGCCGCTTTGGGAGGAAACGCAGAATGTACAGTTCTCCCAAGGTCGCTTCGCTGTCTTTATAGGTCAAAACTCGAGCTCGGGAGTCCCTGCGGAGCTGTTTGCCTCTGGACAACCCCGATGGCTGGGAGTGAAAGCGTTGTTACCGGATGAAACAGAACAGCCGAGAGTTCTTCTAGCGAGCGTTCCTTATGCGCTGAAAGCAGTAGATGCGGATACCCTTGGGGGACTACCAGCCTCGGCCTTCCTCCAGGCAAACGGCGCTCAATTTAATAATAATGCCGTCTTAGTTCCGGGAAGTTCGGGAAACATGGGCATGCTTGGCGCTAATACGCCGTCCTCAAAGACAGTCACGACCTCGGGAGGGAATGTCGGTACAATTCCAGAGTTCGACCGAAGCACCGACATTGCGAACTCGCCGATCGTGGTGAACTCCTCGCCGACTGACCTGACGGATGTGGTGAGCACGGCGAACCTGAATGTCCGCAACTTCGAAAACGTTCTGTACGCTGATCAATTCCCCGGTACGGGTAATCACGATATTGGTGACAAAATCAATCAGGCTTATGCGTCATGCCCATCAAACGGGTGCAAAATTAAGGTAGCAGCTGGGATTTACAAATTCACTACGCCGATTAGTATCGCAACTCCGTACAAGCCTGCTGTTCTAGAAGGTGACGCAGGTGAGACGTCTACATACTCCGGGTACCCGCCCTTCAAGGGTACAACTGAACTGTATTACACGCCTATCTCGGGAACAGCGATTACGATGTCGACTTGGGGCGGTACTGGGAGTGGCATTCAGGGAATTACGCTAATAGGCCCGGGCTTTGCTAAGAAAAATTCAGCTGTCGGATTATCTCTTAGTTCAGGTATTAAGCATAGTTATAAAGACTTGATGATCAGTGGTTTCAATGTCGGGATTCAGTTCGGAAGCGATCTCTATCTGCAGTATTTTTACAATCTCCAGATGCTGGATAACGTAAAAGCCATATACTCCCCGCCTGGGCTTACGTTTACAGGTGAAAACATAGCGTTTTTCGGCGGCGTGATAACAAATAAGTCGACAAGTTTGCCTGGGGGCAACGGATCATCTGTCCCTTTTTATCCTAACTGCGTGGACTTCGAGGGCGGTCAGGGTATCGTGGTTTCGTTTTACAACATGTCATTCGATCATTGCGGGGTCACACTAAATATCCCGGGCGGGCAACAGTTCCTGTTTAGCGGCAGTCACTTCGAAAACCCTAACGGACAAACTTCCTCCGACTTCATTACGGTTGGAAGCAACTGCGTTTCTTGTCAGGTAATATTGAGCGGCAGCGATATCCTCGAGGATCCACCTACCAGCTCGCGCACTGAATTGATTAGCATAGATGGCGGATCGCGTCTGGTCGTTGTCGGTGGGATCTACGTCGCAGCCGAGCCAATCCCTCAAGTTGTCAAGTCTATTAATTCCGCCAATGCTGTTACTGTCCTGGGCGCGGACAAATTCAACAGCATTCCCTCATGGGTGGGCGGTTCTGTCGCAGGCTTTGTGACAATGAACCCAAGAGAATATCAACCCCTCACCGTATTCGGTGGACCGATAATAATGGGGAGCGACCCGACAATCAACGGTAGCATTACGAGCGCGCCTTTGGGAGGTCCGCAGACTTGGACCTTCCCTGATGCCAGCGGCACGGTTATGCTCTCAGACAGCAGCGGTGATGTGTCAGTGACAGGAAACCTAGGAGTTGCCGGGGCCTTGAACGTGACCGGAGCCAAGCACTTTAAGATTGACCATCCTTTGGACCCCGCCAACAAGTACCTTTATCACACGTCCGTAGAATCTCCGGACATGATGAACATTTACAACGGTACGGTTGTGCTCGACACGAAGGGCGAGGCGGAGATCAAGCTTCCAGACTGGTTCGAGGCCCTAAATCGGGACTTCCGGTATCAACTGAGCTGCGTCGGAGGCTTCGCGCCGGTGTATGTTGCCAAGGAAATAGAAAACAATACATTCCGCATCGCAGGCGGAACTTCAGGACTGAAAGTATCGTGGCAGGTCACAGGGATTCGCCATGACGCCTACGCCGAAGCTCACCCTAGCCCAGTCGAAGTCCAAAAGCCCGCCGGGGAGCGCGGACATTATCTACACCCGGAGCTCTTCGGCGCTTCGCAAGACAGAGCAATTGGCGCTCATTAGTCGGGCGCTACGGAATGATCTCAAACACCGGTCCCATTCTTTGCAAAGGGGAGTCAGGGCTTTTCGACCTTTCACTCGAAACGTAAATCGGGCCAGCCCGTCGCCTCCATTATTATTGCACCACCAAGGACAGCGGCATTGCTTGGCTACTTGTGCTCGACTTCGCTGTCACGGTGAGCGTGTAGTTTCCCGCCGGAGTGCCATCCGAATTGGAATTGCTTCTCCCTCCTCCGCAAGAACAGAGCAGTAAAGGTAATGCTAAAAGCAAAGAACCGACGCACCGCATTGATCGCCGTCGTCGGATGCCGGAACTCGGCAGCATTACGACTCCCGCGAGCGCCATTGCCCACAACCAGGGCATAGGTGTGAATCGGTTGGGGATAACTGTTGCCATCGTTCTGGAAGTGGTAGTCACGGTCACTGTGAGAGGCGAGGCGGACGTCGCGCTTACGTTCAAGCTGGCTGGCGATATTGAGCAATTCGCACCCATGGGTGCACCCGTGCAAGAGAGGGTCGTTTGCCCGCTGACCCCGGCCCCGCCGATGGTCAGCTGGTAAGTCGCCATGCTTCCGGCAGCCACTGTCGCCGAACTCGATCCCCCTAAACCGAGCCCCAGTCCCAAGCCCGTTGCTACACCAGACAGAGCCACCAACTGCGTACCGCTTACCGTATTGTCTGTCACCTTCAGAGAAGCACTTGCCGTCCCGGTCGCGGTTGGAGCAAAGCTCACGTTAATCGTGCAAGTGCCTAGCGGTTGAACCGTCGCACAATTATTTGTCTGACTGAACTCTGCGGCGTAGGCGCCCGCAATGGCCACGCTGGAAACAGCCAGCACTCCAGCGCCCGCGTTCTTCAAGATCACTGGGGCCGGGCTACTAACGCTTCCAGTCGCTTGCGATCCAAAGTTCACCGCAGACGGCGTAAAGCTGCCGCCGGCCGCGGACGGGGTTGTATTGAGCAGCATGAACAGTCCCGCAGGAGGGGCAGAGCCAGCGTCAAGTTCAATCGCAATGTCGGGTTTCTGGTCCCCGTTGAAATCGGCGACCACTGTGAACCCAGGAGTGTCCGCCATATTGTTCTGAATGTTAATTTGGTTGCCAAAAGTGCCGTCCCCATTTCCTAGCTGGATGCACCATAACGTGAACTGTGCTGTCGATCCGGCGCAGGCATATTCCGCTAAGTCAAGATTGCCATCACCATTAAAATCGGCTACGCCGACTATCACACCCGTATTGCTCGCTGGCGGAAGGGCGGTGAACGTGCCATCACCGTTACCCAGGAAGACCTGTTGTGCCTGGCCAAGACCAACCATTAGGTCGGGTTTGCCATCATTATTGAAATCTCCAGTAACAATGCTGCCAGCACTTCCCGCTTGGCCGGCGGTAGCGATGAAAGTAGCGCCTTGGAATGTACCATCGCCATTACCCAACAGAATCCCGATTCCGGCTGCACTCGAAACTGCGGCGTCTAGTTTGCCATCATTGTTGAAATCGCCCATCACGACGCCATTAACTTCGGAACCGGCGAAATAAGACACTGGCGTGGCGAATGTGCCGTCGCCGTTGTTCGGAAATACAACCAAAGAGTCATTTTGGATGGTGGCCACATCGGGCTTGTGGTTATTTCGAAGATCGGGGATTACCAACGACGGGTTCATACCAAAGGTGACATATGTTCCTTGCTGATAAACGGTGGGCGCACCAAAGGTTCCGTCGCCTTTTCCCAACATGACGTTCAAGCTCCACGCCTGTGTGATCGGGTCCACGGTAAAGATCGCCAAGTCCAGTTTGCCGTCGCCGTTGAGGTCGCCAGCAGCAATTGCGTAGCCCGGCGCGGCAAGGGGGTAGGTGTACTGCATCGTTAGCCACCCCGTTCCATTGCCGTCAAGGATGTAGACGGCGCTGAGGTTGTTAAAGGAAGTCACCGCAAGATCGGGATTACCGTCACCGTTGAAATCTCCAACGGTAGCCGTGTTACCGCCGGGAAACGGAACTTCTGGCTGGCCCTGGAATGTCCCGTCGCCATTACCCAGAAGCATTGTGCTACCGCAGGCCACGTCAAGCTTGCCGTCATTGTTAAAGTCCGCAATCAGGGCGTTCCCGCCTCCGACATAAGATCGGGTATAGGTGAAGGTACCGTCTCCTTTTCCTAACGCAACGGCTTCGCCAAGTCCAGTGTCTTCTCCAACCAAGTCAAGTTTGCCGTCACCGTTTAGGTCCGCCATGGCCAGCCCTCCGACCACAGGGGCCGCCACAATGCCCGCCTGAAAGGTTCCGTTCCCGTTCCCGAAGAATGTATAGCTCTGGTGCGTGGAATTGTCGGAGATGATCAGGTCGAGCTTGCCATCCCCGTTGAGATCGCCTGCGGCTAAGGCGACCGGAGTTGCCACGCCCGTCGAAGTCACCGGTGATTGAAAGGTGCCGTCCCCTTTACCCAGCATGACGGCGATCTCCCCCGGAGTTCCAGGACCGGCGGTTGCGATGTCCAATTTGCCGTCGCCGTTGAAATCGCCCGTCAGCATCTGATTGGGGTTTGGGCCTGCAAAATAGGGGACTCCAGTCTTGAAAGTGCCATCACCATTTCCCAGAAACACAAACACTTGGCCTCCGGTGACCAGACCCAACACATCCGGCGTACCGTCCCCATTAACATCGGCGACCGCAATCACACCGAACGAAGTTCCGACGTTTGTGATCTTCGGAGGTTGGAAAGTGCCATCGCCGTTGCCCAAAAGGATATTCAGACCCGTTGACTGCGTGCTTGCGATAAGCAGATCAGGGTTGCCATCACCGTTGAAATCGGCGGTCGCAACCAGGTTTCCGGAAACGCTCAAATTAATGGCCGCCTTGAAAGTGCCATCACCGTTGCCCAGTAACAGCGTGCCCGGCGTGGCGATGTCGAGTTTGCCGTCTTTATTGAAATCCGCGTCCACATTGACAGCACCGCCCAGAAATGTGAGTGGCTGGAGGAAGGAAACCTGGGCTTGCGCACAGGGCGGTGCGATAGCACCCAGCAGGGAAAGAATGACGGCTAGATGAACGACGACAGCGACCGAGCGCGGCGACGTCTTCATGGCGGGTCCTCTCGAAAGGTGAACTACCAGGATCCCAAACCGCACCGGACGAAGCGTGCGCGGAAATTACTAACGAGGATCATAACCCGGGCTTCGAAATTTAGTTGCAGAATAATTTTGAAGAACGGCCGGCGGGACACAAGACGAGGGTTAATTTGCTTTCAACTGCAACGAAGGGACTATCGGTTAGAATTAACGCGAGCGTAGTGGTTTGTTCTTATACCGCTCTGCGCATTCCGATAGTGACGGGCGTAGTTTTATCCAGCCCGAATATTGAATCAGGAGCAACAGCAAGATCTGGCCCGGGGGACGGGATGAAAGGTGGAAACACGTTTGAGTGTGGCAAAGAAAATCGCCAAGAAGACGTTGAAAGCCGGTTATCAAACCTTTATGAGTTTTTTTGGATCTTTTGCCGACCGTCGGTACTTAGATCCGAAGGTTCCAATCTCCACGATCGCCAGCCACCGCAATTGGCTACAATACCTCACGGATATTGGAAATCGCAAGGGCATCAGAATCCTTGAGATTGGCAGCCGTGAAGTAACTGGTAAATCGGACGCTCGTCAAAGATTTTCAAACGCGGAGTATGTAGGGTTTGACTTTTATCCGGGCCCGAACGTTGATGTCGTTGGCGATGCTCATAGGTTATCGCAGTATTTCGGCAATCAAAGATTTGACATCATCTATTCAAGTGCAGTCTTTGAACATTTTGCCATGCCTTGGGTTGTCGCTACCGAGATCGCGAAACTTCTAAAGCTTGGAGGCATCATTTTTATTGAGACCCACCTATCCTTCGGGTCCCATGAAAGGCCCTGGCATTTTTTTCAATTCAGCGACATGGCACTCAGAGTGCTGTTTTCGCCAGCGCTAGGTTTTGAATGTATAGAGGCAGGCGCATCAAACCCAATGGTCGCAAGATTTTCTGCATTCGCAGATGATGACCTGAAATTTATGCCAACCAGCGGACTCTATTGTCACAGTGAATTTCTGGGTCGCAAAACCAGGGACGTTGATCATTTCGAGTGGAGCAAAGTGAACTTAGACGAAGTTGTAGGAGATACAAAGTATCCTCCGCCTAATCCGTGAGCCAGCACAACCCAAAGATGAAAGCACCGACGACCTGCCGATCCCACGCCGCAAATGACGTGCTCTTACAACTGGGTGTAGGCTAACGAACCCCCGGGAATACGGTAGATCGTCTTACCCTGTCGTGCGAACTCATGTAGCCACGTAGACACTCCGTTGAACCCGACGCGTCCATAATCGTGCCAGGCGATGACGCTTCCGGGCTTGCAACACTGCATGCCGCGGAGGGTGTCATTGCGCACGTATTCGTAACTGTGCGCTCCGTCGATAAACAGAAGGTCGACTTTTCCAATAAACGGGGAGAAGTCGAAAGTTGCACTGTCCCCAAAAAGGGGATGGATTCTCTTCGACTCCGCCCTTCCCTCGAAAAACATTTTTTTCGCTTCCGCGTGGCCAGTGACGTATGCCCGGTCCACTTCAGTCGTCGTGAGTTGGGGAGTCGATGCGGATGGTAAGTCCAAGGTATAGACTTCGGCATCCGGGGCATTGCCGGCCCAATGCAGAGCGCCGGCGCCGTGATAGGTTCCGATTTCCAGGATGGTTTTCGGTTTAAGGAGTTGACACAGCATGCACATCGAAACTAGATCGGCCGTATAGGATGCTACCGGCCGGAACCATTCCTGCGCGGCATCCGGATAAAGCACTACCGGAACCTGTTCAGCACCGAACATTTCCCATACCGGTTTCTGAGTGAATTCTTTTTTCGGAAAGATGCATTTGTACAGGAATCGGCATTCTGTGTGGTAGTAAGCGGTCATCCGCGGAGCCGCCAGGTTGAGCAGGGACTCTACATTCCCGCCTAGTATCGTGTTCCGAAGAATGATGCCAATTTCGCGTATTCTCATGCTCGCTCATGGTAACAAAATGGTTGATTACTGGTCTGCGCCGACTTGGCAGTCCAAAACTTGATTGAGCAACACAATATGCGCGGAGGATTACTTGGGGAATCAGCAGGGAGTTCACTACGGTTTGTACGATCAAGCTGAGATTCCGGTGTCCCCGGAGAGGATTGCAGTACCAGGCTGAACTCCCTAGCCGATCAATGTGATGGGGTTGATCATATTCGGCCACCGCCAAGCCGACATTGGCTATTGCGCCGAATTGCAGCTATTCAGCCCGCAAAACTGGTATCAGTCTTCCGGATAGGCCAAATACATGCCGAAAGAGTACTTTGAGTTGCGCGCGATCACTAGCATTGAAGCTGAAATTCCAGTAGAGATACATCAAGACTAATTCAGCTGTCATTATCAACGACAATTGAAGGAGTGGTAGGGAAATCCACCGGGTGAGCACCAGTGTCACAAGCAAGAGCGGGAGGGCATAGGAAACAGGCTTGAGTATTCCCGTCCAAGCAAGTTGCTTGCGGCTCACAACGATGCAATCTGTGCGAGGCAGGCTGATGACGAAGTGAACCGAAACGCAAATGAAGGCACCTACCAAAGTTCCTATGGCGACTCCTCGCGCTCCAATGACTCGAACCAAAGCTAGACTGCACAACAAATTTACTATGGCTTCACTAATAGGTGAGGCTAGCATTCTGTGGAATTGTCCAGCTGCGTACCCAATCATCGCGTAGGGAGCCAGGGTTTGACGGGTGAACTGCGCAATCACCAAAATCTCAGCGAGGGTTAGCGCATGGGTTGCGTAATCGGGCCCTACCCAAAGTCGCAAAAACAGCGGCATTCCGAGCAGCAAGGGGAGCGTTATGAGACACAGCACTACGCTTGAAAAGCGTGTCGTTTTCAGTAACACCTGGCCCAAACGTTCCGGTTCAATACTGGAACTCATTTCAGCGGCAACAGGCATCAGCGCAGAGACTGTCGCCCCGTAGGGCACAATGAGTGTGTTGCTCAACGTGGCGGCTACAGCATAGTACGCTGCGGAGCGAAAATCAAAGGCGACCACAATGGGAATATCGAGCCCAGAGATAAGGATGGAGCTGAACTGCGAGACAAACATTGCGGAGCAAAAGAAGAGGAACTCTCGAATCATGCTGCCGTCCACGTGGGTAGGCCGTAGCAATCCGCGATTTCCTTCTTTGTTCCAAAAAACAACGTAAGTCAAGCATTGAGCGAGACTGCCGAGTCCTGTCCAGATTGCCATCGCTAGTAAGCCTTTGTGACTGTAAGCTGCCCAAGCGGTGCCGAGAGCACCAGCAAACTTGCCCAGGCTGACTGCGAAAGCATTGATCTCACTCTTTTGAAGTCCAACGAAAAGACCTGCCATCACCGAGAATGGAAGCGTCAAGGCCATTGATAGCCCGATTACGAGCAGGGCTTCTCGAGCACTGTGAATGATGTCGAGGGGGATATCCCGGAAGAGGTGACTCAACTGCCAGGATGCCAGCACAGTGAGCAGCATTATTGCGAGACTGCCGGCCACAAGGATAACGCCCGCGCTGCTAAGGAGGCGAGCCATGTAACGCTCGTCTTGCAAACCCTGCGCGCGTGCGACAAAACGAGCAATCGCAGTCTGAATTCCGCTATCGAAAACCGTTACATAAGCTGCTACCTGCAGTAGCAACATCCAGACTCCATAGGTTGATTTATCCAGTACGCGGACCAGTAGCGGTGGCAGGAAAAAAAGGATAGCCCAGCTTGTGCCACTGCGAAATAGGTTCGCCGCGGCGTTCCTCGCCATGGTCACCAGAACCACCGGCTTGTTTTTTGTGGAGTCCAGGCTCTTGGACACAGGATTCATTCTACTGTGTGGGGCGTTTTGCTGGTTGTCGCATGCGGATGCGTTCTCGGATCGCAAGGCGGACCTCTGGTGCAGCATTCCAAAGGTTGTCAATTTCAGGGGGGAGAATTGCTGATTCTCGGGAGGGGGCTGGAGGGCTTTACTTTCACTGCGAGATCGAACTAGCCAAAATTAATGCCTACGCAACTGCTTCATTTTAGACATCGTCCAAAAGTCTCGTCATGCGCGTTCCGACATAACGGGCGTAATCCATCGGGTTCAAATTTTGACTCAGGGACGTTTGTTTCGAATCGATTCGCCGAGTCAAGGATGAGAGAGGCCTGAAGATCGGCCTTAGCGAAGTCTTTTCGAAGGTGGGCTGCCAATCTTACTGAAGAACGTCTTGTACGAAATCCTCAGTCGTGTACCGTTATACAATCGACAAAGGCACAAACGGGAGAGATGCAAAAGCTGTTAAGGCATTTGCGGGTGCTGACAAGCACGGCTCTCCCTTTCTTGTTGCCATATCAATTTCAGGGGCTTTGCCATGGGTGTTAATGAACAGACTTACTTGGACTTGCTCAAAGATTGCCTTACTGCGTCGATCTACGACGAAAGCGCTTGGCAAGTGATTGAGGGCCTGCCGCATGGGCCCAAGAGCGAATTCAAACGAACCCCTTTGATTGCAATTCGACGTTTTGTAATATCTCAACTCCAGAAACGTCGCCTACGTTTGGTCCGGACGCTTCCTTTTGACGCTTCTGCGCGAGCCGAGGGAAAGGACTGGCCGTGCTTCGGCTACACCATGGTGGGACGTGCCCGATTGGACAATATAGAGCGCTGCATTCGAGAGGTTCTTGAACAAAACATTGCAGGCGATTTTATTGAAACGGGTGTATGGCGCGGCGGTTCAGCAATTTTTATGCGAGCTATGCTACACATTCACGGTGTAACCAACCGGATCGTATGGCTCGCTGACTCCTTTGAAGGAATGCCGGTTCCGAAAAATGACTCTGACGGTTGCGACATGAGCCACATCGAACAGCTTCAAGTATCTCTTGATGAAGTCAAACGTAATTTTGCCCGCTTCGGATTGCTTGACGATCAAGTTCGGTTCCTAAAGGGCTGGTTCGAGACCACGCTGCCTTCTGCCCCTATAAAGAGGCTCGCCATCCTACGTATGGACGGCGACCTGTACAGTTCCACAATGGATTCACTGACAAATTTGTACCACAAGTTAAGTCCAGGCGGCTACGTGATCGTCGACGACTATAAAAGCTGGCCTAGTTGTCGCAGAGCTGTGGACGACTTTCTTGACAGCCGCCACTTGACTCCTGAAATTCGTGAAATTGACAACGACGCGGTCTACTGGAAGGTGGGTGATCTCTCAATACTGGCCAACGAAGCCGCTGCGGCGGGGTGATTCACCGTTACACCTAGCCAAATACGCCCGCCGGGGAACATGATTCCTGCATTAGGTTAGCAGGGACCTGCAAGGGTCCGGAGACGACGTCAATTTGAGATCGGAAATCATCACCACCAATGCGGCAACTGACTCGCCGTCAGCGCTCTAAGCGGCATTACCGATTTCTTGAGCCAGAAGAAGAATGTTGGTTGGGCGAAGTTGAAGCTTTCCCGGGATATATCTTTGTGCAGTCGTGGCGGTAAATCGTTCAGGATGAAGCGCGGTACGAAGGTTGCGCGCATGCCCGTCGCTGCGGCGGAGACGAGCGACCCGAACTACGTGATTCTTGTCATCACGAGAGACATGACAGGGATTCTATTGATAGATTAAGGAAGTCCGGCACTACCATCTCAGCGCCAGATTGCAGCAGCATTTCAGCCCTTCCATTTGTGCTCACGCCAATACAGCGCATGCCGGCAGACGTGGCAGCCTGGACGCCGCAGGGAGCGTCTTCAAACACAAGCAGCTTCTCTGGGAATAAATTCATCCGCTGAGACACTAGCATGTACACTCCGGGATCGGGTTTACCAACATCGACGTCATCTCCCGTCACGATTGTCGAGAACTTCTCGCCCAACCCCAAACGACGCAGCGTCCCCCATGTCCGTGCTGAACTGGCGGATGTCGCAATCGCAGATTTCAACCCTGCCGTTTCCAGTAACTCCAAGAACTTGCGAACTCCCGGAATCAGCTTCACGTCTTGGAAGTTCTCTTCAAAGAACAAATCCTTTTGCCGTCCGTACTCGGCGATTTTAGATTCGGGAAGATCCCCGAGAAAGTGTCGCAATATTTCTTCGCGTCGCCTTCCCGCCAAAATAAAGCTAAGTCCCTCATCAGTGACGCTTTTCCCGACGGTAGCAAGGAACTTGCTCCAAGCGATGCGATGCACTGGGTGACTGTCGATGACGACACCATCCATGTCAAAAACTATTCCTTCGATCATTCAACTTTCCTTATGAGAATGAAACCCGGGCCAAGTGCTTTGTGCTTTCTCATAATTCTCTATTGTGCCAATGTCCAGCAAATAGGTTGATATGGTATACGCTACCATCCTACCCGCCAACTGTGGGAGAACATCAAAACCCAAATCCGCAGGCTGTTTGAGCGGGATGGAGTCAAGAAGCGACTTTGTTCCTAGCAGGAGACCTGAGAATGCGAGATTACCGCGTGGGCGGACGGGCTTCTCCACGAAATTGACCACTGTGCCGTCTTCTACTATGTCGAGGATCCCGCAACGACTGGGGTCGGGAACGCGATAAGCGCCGATCGTCGCTGCAGGTCTTCTCGCCTGGTGCAGACGCAGCATCGCCGAAAAATCTACGTGGTTCAGCACATCCGCATAGAACACCCAGAAAAAATCCTCGGAATCGACCCACTCACGGTTTCTCAGCAAAGTTCCAGCGCTACCTAGCAGTTCCGTCTCTTCCGCAACCCGCACCTTATTGCCGTGTGGATGCTTGCGCAAGAACTCTTGCACCATTCCTGCATGAGCGTGAATGTTGATAAGTACTTCGTCAATACCGAAGTGGCTAAAGATCTCCAGCCAGATCTGAAGCATCGGAACGCCACGAATAGGCAGCAAGCATTTTGGTGTTTTATCGGTTAGAGGCCGTAATCGAGTCCCGTGTCCCGCCGCCAGCAAGAAAGCCTTCAACTTAAGCCCCTTGCTCACAGCAATAGTGCCGGAACTCTTTCGTCATAGCGCCCGCGCAATGGCAGGAACAAACGTCCAACGTGAACCACCCTTCTCGTCGCTGTCAATAAAGGGATCGTTCACAATCACCTGTGCGCCTTGCATATCAAAAGAAAATGCCATTTCATGCACGCCCTCTTCTCGTAAGGCTGCGCGCACGGCTTCCTGGTGTGGCCTTTCGCAATAAAGTAGCAAAAAACCTCCGCCTCCGGCGCCCGTAATTTTGCCACCTATTGCTCCATTTTCAAGGGCGCACGAGTAGAGTTGGTCAATTCTCGGAGTGGAAATCTTTTTGGATACACGCCTCTTCGCTTCCCATCCCGCGTGTAGGAGTTCGCCAAATAATTGAAATTGGGCTCGCTGTAAAGCTTCGCGCATGCGAACACCTAAAGCCTTCACGTCGTGGAGAGCATCCAATGTCGAACTGGTCTGTGCTCGCGTCGAGCTTTCCTGTTCTTGCAAAATCGTCCAGGAGTGATGGGCCGCCCCAGTAAAAAACAACATCAGGTTAGATTGGAATTCCTGTAAAACATCGGCGTCCAAATCCATCGCCTCGACTTGAGTGCTGCCATCTCGGTTAAAGGACAAGAAATTCAGTCCGCCAAATGCTGCGGCGTACTCGTCCTGTTTGCCAACGTGCTTTCCTAAAACATTCCTTGCAATATGGAAAGCGCGCTCAGCGAGTTCGTACTTCGAGAGAGGGGTGTGTAAATAATTGGTAAGTGTCTGCAAAATATTCACGCAGACGCTCGCAGAAGACCCTAAACCTGTCCCAGGCGGAATCTCCGAAGCTAAGAACAAATCCACTGACACTTTCGAACCCAGATCTTTTAAAACTGCGAGAGGAATTTCCAGTTCGCTGTTACGAACCGGCATATTGGCGATGTCTTGCCAGTTCTCAAATACTCTGAGATCGGAAGAAATCACCTGAACCCGGTCATCGCTGCGAGCGCCGAGAATGGTGTAAAAGTACTTGTTGATAGCGGCACTCAATACCGCACCGCCAAATTGTTCGTAGTAAGAAGGCAAGTCAGTGCCTCCGCCTCCGAAGCTAATCCGCACTGGACTGCGAACTATGAGCACTTGGCAATGTCCTTTCAACCAAGAAATCTGCGGCGCCTAAGCTTATCTCCCCCCCTTTGTCTGAACTCAGCTTCTTCGAACGTAATAATCTCCTCATTAAAGTCCATCCCGTCTGCAAAATCAATGAGATGTCGAAGAATAGCGATGAATGCATCAGGTATTGCAAGTCGAAGCGAGCCTTCTCCTCAGACGAATGCTCCTCTCTCAATCCGCAAACCTGCGCCAGCCCAGACATTCCGGGTTTGACGTTTAATCGCTGGCACTGCCACTCCGAATAGTGCTTTACCCGGTCCGGCGACTCAGGTCGTGGCCCAATTAAACTCATGTCTCCACGCAAGACATTCAAAAATTGCGGCATTTCTGTGATACTAAGTTGTTGCAGAAGGATCTCGTAACGTGACAGGTCTGGACAGTCGCGATCGGAATTCAACCGATACATCCAGAAATGCTTGCCAAACTTCCCGCAACGGAGCTCGCGAACGAAGGGCCCCCCTTTTTTGGTAAGCAAGCAAATCGCACCTAGCGCCACCAAGGGAACCGAGATCACAAACAACACAAAACCAAAGATTATGTCAAAGGTACGTTTGACAGCGCTGTTTGTGAACCGTGACTTGGCTTCGCGCAACTGCAAGATGGGCAGCCCGCCAAGATCGAGCAGTTGTGGTTTGGAGAGATAAAGTTCGTAAGGATGCGGCACGACGCTTACACCAATGCCTTCGCGACGGCAACGGGCTGCGAGATTCATCACTTCCGGACTTCCGGGTCTCGACAGGGTAATGATTACCTCATCTACTTTCTGTTCATGAATGAGGTCAATTACGCCGAGAGTTTGTATCCTCCTCGCTGCGCTCGCGGTACCCGGCAGCCGGGTATCAAACGAAGTGTCAGAGGAACACAGAAATCCAACCACCTGGCAGAGCATCTCAGGATGGGACTGGATTTTCGCTGCCATCTCGCGCGCCACGGGTCCATTTCCGACAATCAGGACCCGTCGCACAGCTTTCGACAGATATCTCGAACCTAAAATCGCGTGCGCGGTACACCGGATCGACAAAAAACCGAGAAAGAGCAGAACACCGAAGTATGACAGGGTTAATCGTGAAAGAAATATCCGAAGGAGGTAGGCGCCCGCCATCAGGACGGCCATTAGTAGGCACAGTGCAAGGAACAGTTGGGAAAGGGTGGCGGATAAATCCCAGCCACGGCGAAATCCGTCCAGCTTCATCCACGAAAAAATAAGTGCCCATAACGCCACCGCGACCAGCAGCGGCGGCATAAACGTAAGGAACGTACCATCGGTTGGACCATGCCAGGTAAAGCCATATCGCATCACGTATGCTAGTGAGAGCGCGATAAACGCCCAAACGATATCGCCAGCCAAAATCCAGTGTTGGAGTCTTTGTTTCCTCATGGATAGATATTGGTCTTCACGAATTCTGCGCCTCTCGATTTCTAGTCTGGAAGTTTCTGAAAAGTCTTCTTGGGCCGATTAGAACCGAACGTGGCCACAATCTTGTTTGATCAGCTAGAGCGTGGGACCAGTTCCGCCTCACGCACGCCGTATCCGAGCGGGTATTTTTGCTTCCACTCCCAAGCGCTTCGGACGATGTGTTCGATATCAGAAAAGCGGGGTCGCCAGCCCAACTGGCCCATAAGCCGCTTGGGGTCGGCGGAAAGAATAGCAGGATCGCCGGACCTTCTTGCGCCTTCTCTTGTGCGTAATTTGGTTCCGGTTATCTGTTCGACCACCCGGCAGACATCCCGTACAGAATAACTTCTTCCTGTCCCGATATTATAAGCGGTTAAGCCTGCGCTCTCTGGTACTTCTAACGCTCGAATATGGGCGTCAGCTATGTCCAGGACATGAACGTAATCGCGGAGGCAAGTTCCATCAGGAGTAGGATAATCATGGCCAAAAATCTCGAAAAACTCTCGTTCGCCAGATGCGACTTGTAGCAGCAGAGGGATAATGTGGGTTTCAGGTCGATGATCCTCTCCGACAGTGGGTGTCCCCCCGCACGCATTGAAGTAGCGGAAAGCGACAACGGTCCAATCGTAAGCACTTGCGTACCAACTCAGCGCACGCTCCAACATCAGTTTGGTCTCGCCGTAGGCATTAACAGGATTCTTAAGATGGTCCTCGGCGATGGGTGTGGATTGAGGATTCCCATAGACAGCGGCCGAAGAGGAAAACACAAATCTCCTAACGCCCGCTGCACGGGCCTCCTCGAGCAGCGCAATGCTGGAAGCAACATTGGAATCGAAAAACATGCCAGGATTGGAAATTGACTCTGGAATTAAAGCCTTAGCCGCAAAATGAAAAACCACATCGAAATCATCCGAGGCAAAAACTTCCTTCATTGCCCGGCGGTCTCCAATGTCCACTATATGCAGTCGCGCACTCTGGGGCACCGCAACCGCATGCCCTGCAGAAAGATCGTCCACCACAGCAACGCGGTGTCCTCGCTCGATGAGTTGGGAACAACATACCCCACCAACATACCCCGCCCCCCCTGTAACTAGGATGCTTGCCATTTTCAATAAGCCCCTTGCGCTCGGATTATTTTCGACGGAGTTCGGAGAAGAATCTTTAGGTCCAGCCACAAACTCCAATTGGTGATGTAGTAGATGTCCATTCGTACTCGCTCCGCGTATGAAACTTCCTGACGGCCTTCAACCTGCCAATGCCCGGTAATGCCCGGCTTTACTGTCAGTAGAAGCGCTTCATAAGGCACGTATTTCTGAAGTTCCGCCGAAGTTATCATGCGTGGACCCACCAGACTCATTTGGCCCTTGAGGACATTCAGCAGTTGAGGTAGTTCATCCAGACTGTACTTTCTGAGCCAACTGCCTATCGTGGTGACTCTAGGATCGGACCTCAGCTTAAACTGCTCAGTAAACTCGTCGCTGAGTTGTGTGTTGGCGGCGAGCACCGCATCCGCATCGCGGATCATCGTTCGGAATTTGTAAGCGTCAAATTCTCCTCTGGAACCGATTACCCGGCGGCGATAAATGACGGGGGTGCCATCCCCCAAGAGAACCAAGCAAGCTAATCCAAGAAATAGAGGGGAAAGGAGAACAATGAGCACTGCGGACCCCAGCAAATCAATGATGCGCTTAGCAACCCGCTGGCCGCTGCGTGGGACACGCGCCTTCACTACCGCCGCATCGCTTCCCGCCAGATCAGTCGGCATTTTAGAGAGTCGGCATTTCGCAGAGCCTAAGAAGAGATTCGCTATGATTCGAATTTAGTCAGCGGACGTCGCTCCGACGGCAAATTCGGATGGTCTGCTTTGGTTGAGCCTGTGCCGAACAACAGAAAAAATTGCATGAGTGACACTCAGGTGAAAATCTTCGATGATTTGCATGTTTTCTGATGGAATCACGATGCAGGGACTGCATAAATGCTTCATTTTCCCACCACCAAACCCCGTCAGACCAATGTTGAGGGCTCCAGCCTCACGCGCAACTTCCAAAGCGCGCAAAACATTGGCGGAATTGCCACTTCCGCTAATGGCGAATGCAATGTCGCCCGGCTCCACGAAGTTGCGCAATTGCTCTGCAAAGACGTCTTCGTAGCAGCTGTCATTCGCCCATGCAGTTACAAGCGGGAGGTTATCCGTCAACGCCAAGACCCGAAAGCGCTTTTGGCGCTCGCCGGTCCTGATCGTTCCCTTTCCGAGATCGCAAGCGAAATGCGATGCCAGTGCCGCGCTGCCGCCGTTGCCGAACAAGAAGATGGTGCGGTTTTCCTCGTAAGCAATCAGTAGCTCTGCCGCTGCTTGTTCGATTGTGGAATGCGGAAGGCCGGAGATGACCCGCTCAAACATCTTAAAATAGCGGGCCGTGCTGTTAATTTGTGGTGCGCTGCCATTCCGACCATCCGCTGCGAATAACCCGCTCATTTCGATCTCCATAACTGCTCAGCGTTTTGCCGAGCTGGGATTCAGGAAACGACAACTTCGTCAGACTTACTACTGACCTGGACTGGAGAATGTGACCTGCGCCAATGCTCCACGTTTTGATTGATGAAACTGCTCATTTCAGACTTAAAGCGGGAAGCATCGAACCGTTCAACGCTATGGCGTATGAAAGATGGCGAGAAAAAAGTCTCTACCGACTCGAAGAACTCGAGCGCCTCCACCAGGCTGTGGCTGCTCTGTTCGGCGAAAAAGACGCCGGTCGCACGCTCAACATTCGAACGATCACCCGTCCTCAAACCCTGTACCGTCTCCAATGCGCCACCGCGTCCGTAGGCCACGACCGGCCGTCCAAAAGACTGGGCCTCAACAGGAACCATCCCGAAGTCCTCCTCCCCAGGAAAAAGCAATGCTCGGCAGTGAGCGTAATTTTCGCGGACTCCCTCGTCGTTCAACCGTCCTAGGAAGGTGATACTTGGGCCGGCCAGCTTTCGCAAGTACTTATACTGGTCTCCATCTCCGACGACGCGCAGAGGTCTATTGAGCCGATTACAAGCCTCGATCGCCAGATCTACTCGTTTGTAATCAATCAAGCGGCTCACGACCAAGTAATACTTGTCCACCCGTTTAGAAAGGTACCCTGCGGAAACGTCGACAGGGGGATAGATAACGGTGGCGTCGCGACGATAATGTTTCTTTATGCGTGTGGCGACGTTGTAGGAGTTGGCGACAAACTGGTCCACGCGACCAGCTGAAGCTAGGTCCCACATCCGTAAGTAGTGAGCCGTTAACGCAAAGGCGATACCGGCCAGGGGCCGCATGGCGCGGCGATAAAGTGGATATAGATCCCACAAATATCTCATTGGAGAGTGGCAATAGCAGACGTGACATGCATCCGGAGACGAAAGCACACCTTTGGCTGGGCCTGATTCGGAACTTATAATCAGATCGTAATTCGAGAGATCGAGTTGTTCAATTGCTAGAGGATGGAGAGGCAGCAATTGCTTATACCAGCGCCGACCTCCGGGTATCCGTTGCAAGAACGAAGTAGTTAAGCGATGCCTGCGCAGCGTGGGAGTCATGGTTGTCGGTTCTGCGAATAAGCAAAACAGATCGGCCTGCGGGTACATTTCCGCCAACGCCTCCACTACCCGTTCGCCTCCGCCGTTCGCGACAAACCAATAGTGGACAATGGCAACTCTCAACGATTCTTCCTCGCTCTCAGAGACAGCCATGCTCGCTCACGTTATTGCGGCGGAAATCAAAACCATAATCCTATCGCGCTGTGCCCGCGGCATGAAGGGCCAGACTAGCTTTTTGACTTTCTAAGAACATAACGGTTGTACTCGGTTGCGGGGCCCAAGTTCTCCACTATGTCAAGGCGATACTCGCCGAAACTGGATTCTAGCTCATCGGCGGTGCGGCGTATGCGCCGGATACCTCGCCGCAGGAAACGCGGCAGCAAAAAATCAGGAAGGGAGTTCTTCACTCGATACGATAAGCCTTGTGGCCTGGTGTCGAACTGCAAGTAAGCAACTCCGCGGGAGGAAAGCAATAGTCTGATGAGTTCAAAATAATCCTCTATACAGTGGAAGTCTGGAATGTGTTGGAAGACGATCAGAGAATAGATGAAGTCCACACTTCCCGCCTTCGGACTAAAACCGTCGGAACGATTTTGATAATCCGCGAGGGTCAAAAATCGTGTGTTGGCAATATTCTTTTGCGCTGCGAGGGCGACTGCCTGGCGCACCATTTCCGAAGAGATGTCCAATCCGAATACTTGTTCAAAATGATTAGCCAAAGGAAAAACGAGGCGCCCGACCCCGCATCCAATTTCGAGCGCGGTACCAAGAGGCACTGCATTCTTGGAGATGACCGGAAGAAGTTCTTCCTTAACCGTCGCTTCACCACTCTGCCAGAACACTTGCCGGTTCCCCTGCGGCAGATCGGTCATGATGTATGTATAGGCGTCGATCCGGGCAAAATCATCCCATGGGGATTCAGTCACTCCCTCTCTAATGTTAGATGGGCTGGCGTCGTGCTGCGCTAGATCAGAGTTAAATTTCATAATTCGGTGGCAGAGCCAATCAGAACACCTTCTCGCTGCTATTGCTAGTTCTGTTGCAAATAGATTTTGAATCCACGCGATTGTCCAGTTTCGAGCTATTGAGCGCGATTGGCTCGCGGGCGGATTCTGCTTCCACTAAGTCCTTGTAAAGTTCTGAGTGGGCGGCGGCTACACTGTCCCAATTGAACTGACGTGCGTAGGGGCGGGCCTTATCAGCTAATTTCGTCCTTTGCTCTGTGTTTCCAGTGAGGACTCGGGCTGCCGCCAAAGCTTCTTCAGGGTCTGCACAAAAGGTTACAAGGTCTTCCAAACCGGGAGGCGTGTGGTGGCCACGAGTGGTTATTACCGTTACGCCGTTGAGAAGTGCAGCCTTGAACGTGGCGCGCCTTTCCGAGACACCGTCCGGGTAAGGAAGATAGGCGATCGAAGATGATGCCAATCTCTTTGCAACTTCTTGTTCGCTCAAGTCAGTGTCCCAGATGATCGGGAGTGTCGAGGTTTTCAACTTTAACTCCTCAAAGTATGCGGCGTGTTTAGGGGGACACGAACCCAGGATGCGTATTCGAAAGAAAAGCCCAGATGCCCTCACGAGCTCCGCGAAAACGATAACACTCTCCAATCCTTTGTTCGGCATGATCAATCCGAAATAGAGGATTTCATCCAGGCTGCGGTTGGTCTGCCCTTCAAACTCACAAATGTTGCTCGGGACCGGAATTACACAGCTGACTGGGGAGATCCAAGGAGCCCACTTAACTGCGAAACGACGCTCATACTCGCTGGGAAAAACCAGTCGCTTCGGGCGAATGCTGAATGGCAGAAGGGCTAGCTTTCTAAGAATGTGCGACCGACTCGCCTCGTGAAGGGTAATCACACATTTCTGAAGCAGAGCAAGCCCTTGGGCACTCACCCCCCCCCAAAAACCAACCGTTGGGTATTGAATATGCACAATATCAAATTTTGCCCCGCTGGATCTCTCGTAGCTCTTTATCGCACCATGGAGGTCCCATTTGCCCGTGGAAATTACATGAGCTTCCACGCCTCTCTGGTTGAGAGCACGTGCGAGACAGCGGGTGTAGTCGCCGACCCCGCACACACCTGAAGGACACGGTCCACAAAGCAGGGCCGCCTTCACGTCGCAACCGCCTCCTGCCCGTGAAGTTCCGGCGGCGGCTTAAGACTGAGCGCTGGATTCAGTATCGGGACCGACATCGCAAGTCCGAGCAGGAACCAAAGATGTTCATAAACAAAATCAAACCCGGTTGTTACATTAGTGAAAATCATGATCAGACACGCACCCAGCAGGCAGGTGGACCACCATCGCCATTCTGGATTAACGATGCTGATGACCTTTGTGCCTCGCCAAAGCCTTCGCAGCAAAGAGATCAAAAAAAACGAAAAGACCGAAAACCCCAGAAGTCCGGTATTTGACAAAAGCTTAAGAAACAAATCATGTGAAGTTACACTTCCCCAACCGAGTCCCAGAATCGGGTACTGGAGAAAATATTGAGCCGCCAGAGCTATCGAGTAGGCCCGTCCAATTCCAGAGTAGCTTTCCCCCTTACCTACGATCAGGGAAGAAACTATGTCCTGCGCGGGCGAAAAGAGTACAACCGTAAGACCTACGAGGCTGGCAATCGTCAATAGAGCAATTACGTGCTTGCGTCGGATAACTTTTAAGTGTAAAAGACAGAACAAATAAACGACGGAGACTAATACCAGTCCGACGTATGCAATTGTGGACGTCGAGATCAGCAGGGCCACAAAAATGATCGCGACCGTTAAGCGATCCCAGCCTCTCGAAATCACAGGATGTTTTCTAGTGACCGCGAACAACGCCAAGACCAGAGCTACTAACATGCACGCCGCAAAGATTGAAGGTTCGGTCGCGACCGATGACACTCGGGTAATTCCTATATCTTCGAGCGATTCCAAATAGCCGAGCGCGCTTCCAGTAGCGCTGGTGTTAAATATGTAAGCGGGATATGTAAGGTTCAGCAAAGAACAAGCAAACTGCATGCAGCCCCAGACACTGACAAAAATAGCGGAGATCAGAAAGATGCGGATGCTTCGGATCAATTGTCGTAGGTCGGAGTTCCTGAAGGCCACAAGAATCGCCAGCAACACGCCGTACACTAAATATGCAATCTGTGTAATATTCCGAAATCTGAGCAACAAAGGCTCTGAATTTGAAAGACCATTCGAGAACTCTGGATCGTCTATATATACGCGTCCATTGATCCATATGGGCATGATCAGAGATAGAATCGCAACTAGTACAAACCATCGCAGGTGATTAGCTGGCTGCCGAAGGTTTTGACCAATCGCCGAATCCCGGGCACTGAGGAATCTTGGAAACTCCCTCGCCATCCAGAGGGCACCAAAAAAAATGGTCGCTTGTACCCCAGAAGCCGAGTCACCCGATCCAACATTCACCACTGCAGTGGCTGAAAATGGCAAGAAGAACACCATACACGCGTACAATCGGTCGGGGGCGAAGAAAGACAAACTGATACCAAGAGGTATTAATATCCAGCCGATGGGCGTTACTTCCAAAACTTCGCTCCGCGAAAAAACTGCTCAGAACGCAAGGCGCAATTTCAAATGAACTGTCGAAATTCCAATCACTTTCAGTAAAGATGCTAACTTTATCGAGAAACCTGACAAACAGTCTCTTCGCAACTTCGACAAAGAAGCGGCGTCCACCGAATATGGTTACGACCTTCTATTCTGATCAACAGCAAACGACCCCTCAGAAATCCCCTGTCTCGCCCCAATCCATACCGCACGCGCTCTGCCCCAGTCTCCTGCGATCAACCGCTTCGCAATTCGGAGGGACGTACCGACTAAAAGTGAAAGAGATGGAGTGGGTGAATACCGCGAAAAGAAACGGGCAGCGGAAGCGTTAAAGAAAGTGTCTGCGCGGGGACTTTTTCGACCCCACGCAGTCATTCCTTTGTGCCAGATCTTGGACTGTCCGGCCACAGCCAGCTTCCAACCGGCGCTGCGCAGACGCCAGCAGTACTCTGGATCGTCCCAGTACAAGAAGATTCCTTCGTCCAATAAACCAACCGTTTCTAAAACGCGCCGCGGAATGAGCAAACTGGCTCCTATGAGGTATTGAACCTTTTCATCCGCTACAGGCTTGAGAAAGTGACGCGATCGTCCTAGCCAGAAGTTCACATATCCGCCGCCCCAAGCCTGCAGTTGTGTTGGTTCTTCCATGCAGTAGACTGCCGAACCAACTGCCCCAATCCGATGATCACCTTCCGCCTTATCGACCAAGGCGTCTAAAGCTCCAGGGTCTGCAGTTGCATCATTGTTAAGCAGCCAAACGTAGTCTCCCCCTTCTTCTAACCCCCGACGAATGCCGACATTGCAGCCGCATGGAAATCCCAGATTCTTGCCCGTGAAGACGACCTCTGCCCAAGGAAACCGTTCGCAGATCCGCGACGCGGAGTCATCCGTTGAGCCGTTATCAACCACAACGACCTTCTTGTTCTCGTAGGTGAGTCTTTCGAGGGAATAAAGACAGGTTGAGGTTTCGCTCCAGCTGTTCCAGTTCAACAGGATTATATGAACTCTCGGCTTCAAGATACTCTCCTGACGAGGCCATTGCTTCAACTCGGCATTGCAGGACGTCTGCGTTTAAAGATCGAATCGCTTGCCCATTCTTCCGCGGAGCGCATCGACAGACCCGAGCAAAATATTTGTTAACTTCGTCAGCTTGTCCTGTTCCACTAAGACAATCTTGATTGTATCCATAACGACGCTGTGCAACTCTTTTGGCGACCAAGGCCAGTCTCCCAGGAATTGCCAAATCACCCATAGGCGGTTCCGGGTAATGTAGTATCGCCGCGCCGCGCTATGGTTCGTGCTCGCAAACCAACAGCCAAGAAAGCGGTGCCGGGTGATACGTCCCCGGGAATGATGAAGCACCGCGTGTGGCGATTGCACGAGGGTGTATCCGGCTCTTCGGCTGCGCACACAAAACTCAATGTCAACATAATCAATGAAAAGTGGTTCATTGAAAGTTCCGATCCGGTCAAAGAGTTTTGTGGGAATCAGGCTACCGGATGTCATCGCCGATAGAACCTCGCCCGTCTTAGAACGTTGGATTGGAAACGCGATTCCAGTGCTCGTATCTAGATAAACCGGGCAGACGATACCAACTCGGGAAGGATTTGGAGCGGTTTCGAAAGCGGCCAGCATTGAATCAATAAAGCCTGGTTCGACACAACTATCTTGGTCGAACAGTGCCACCCACGAGTACCCCCTCGCTCTAAATTCGCGGACTCCAATATTGAGCGCGACGGCGATACCGAGATTAGATCCGTTTTCGATCAGTTCGAAACCGTATTCGGATCGGCCGCTTCTCAGAGACGCCAGGTTCTGCTCTGACGATCCATTGTCAACAACGACAATCGAACTGACCTGGGGACGGAGAGCCGCGATGTTTCTCAAGATATCGGCAGACGGATTGTAGGAGACGATTACTGCACCGACCGATTGAATTACGTGTGCTCCTGATCGATCCGAATCTCGCAGCTCGGCCTCTGATCCGGGGGCGAACTCTTTCGCCAGCAATAGTACGGATGTGTTGGGATTGTGAGGCGAAATCAAGCGCTGTCGTGTTGGCCAGAATGGCGAATTCGAGATATGACTCGCTGCCAACCACGGCGAACATGAGCCACCCTCTCGCGAAGCGAAGGTAAGATTTCATGGTCCAAGAATGCCTTATAAGGCTCGTTGGGGTCCACAGCAGACCAGTGCTCGGCCCACACCATCCAAGACGCGGCCAAGAAAAATCCTAGGAGAGCACCGCTGACAGCAAACAACGCCCGCGGTGGCCACTCCGGTTTTTCCGGAAGCCGGGGCGCATCGAGAACCTTGACACTTGGCGTATCCTTCGCTTCCTGCACTTTGGCCATTTCGTAAGACTGCGTAAGAAGCATGAACACGGCTTCGCTCACCCTTGAGCGGCGGTATAGTTCGGCGTATTCCCGACCTAATACCGGCAATTGGCGTATTGACGGATAGAGAGCATTAGGATCCAACGTTGTCGACCCTGCATAACTCTTTCCGCCAAAGTCATTGAGTTGCTCCTCCAGTTCAGAGATATGAGCCTGGAGAGATCGAACCCGGACGTTTTGGCCGGTATAAATCTGTTGTAGTCCGCTCAATTCCGACTTAGCGGCAATCAGTTGTCCTTCCAAAAAGGCAGCTGAGTCCAGCATCGCCTTGCCTTGGTCTTTCGGGTCGAGGGTTGCATTTCGAGAGGAGAATTCGCTCAAATTCTTGTTGGCTTCTTGCACTTCAAGATTGACGGCAGTGAGGCGTTTTTCCAAAAACTCGCGCTCGCGGGATGCTGCTGAAGTATTTACCTGCGACACTAAAGCGTTGAGTTCGTCAACATAGGCTTGCGCCATAGCAGCAACTCGCGCACGGTCATGATCGTCGACCATGATCATAATGATTCCGGATTTCCTATCTTCCTGGAAAGTCGTGCGTGAAAGCAACTTCTTACGAGCTGCGGTATACGTCTTGCACCCGTAGATCCTGCGCAAGTCGAAGCGATCAATGATGCGATCGGAGATTGTGCGACTGCTCAATATTCCGATAAACAGGGGACCTGGCTTCTGCGTTCCCAAAAGATCCCCTACTGCGCCGGAGAGTCCGCCACCACTGCTGCCGCCGGGAGCATTCGGCCCGCCCAGCATAAGTCCTATCAAACCTTGCATTGACCCGCCGGAAATAGAGCTACTGTCCGGAGGCATGAGCCGAACTGCGGCCTCATAAGTGTTTGGAATCAACATCGCTACGATTGCGGCGAGTACAAGACCAGCCAGCGAAGCTTTCCCCAAACTAGCGCGCTTAGGCCACAACAGTCGAGCGATCGCGATGAGCCGAGGCTCGCCGCTCTTTTTCCCAAAGTCGGGATCCTGTATCTCGACGGTAGGATTAAGATACGGATCGTTCAAGCTTTCCAACGTGGTTTGTGTTGACCGATCCACTACTGTTGCCTCACCTAGCACGGACATCAAAATTCGCTTTTAGTCCCCTTCAACGGGATTATAGGAGCTTGGCCGTAAAAACCAAAAAATAAGGAGACGATAGAAAACATGCCGTTGAAAGCAAAATGACAACCTCCGGTGTTTAATGAGTTCGCCAATGCGGATAAAAAGTAAACTGCAATGAAGCCGTTACATCCGACTCTCCGGTCGGATGTAACGCAGGAAATTTCCATTGCTCATATTGGATTAAACCCGATACCGCGACATCCGGTCCAATTTTGAACTCGCTTTGTGCAGAATAGTCAGCCAGCCTACCCCCTTGAATAAAGGCTGGCAATACTGTCTGCAACCGATATCCAAGCTGAATTCTATTTCTCGGAGAAAACGAATACGTCAGCCAACCCTGCCCGCCTCGCCCAGCCCTACCTACCCAACTTCCCATTAAATATCCATCGTTTGTGTATCCATCAAGAAAACGACGATTATCTGCATATACAAATCCTGGTGAAAATTCCGCGGTTCGCGATTCGTTAAATCCCTCTGCGCGAAGTTCTAACTTTGGGATTTTCGGTATGCGCGGCATATAAATGCCCGGATTTACATCCGCTCGCGTCGACCCAATGGGCGATATTTCGTCCGTAACCAAAGAATCGAAATAGAACGTGAGCCAATTCCTCAAGCCTGGAATGCGATAGGAAAAATCAGCCTCGGAAATTCGCTTTCCGGGATTGTTCGCTGCGGTGTTTGAGTGGACGTAGTAGGTGCGAAAAAAATTGGCGAAGGTTACAGGAAGACCGGGGCCACCGAACATAGCAGTTATTCCCATACCAAACTCGAAGTTTGGAGTGGGCTGAAAACTTATCTTCTCGGCATGAATGAACGGTTGGGGAACAATGGTCGGACCGACGACCGTGGGGTAGCCTGGAAAGGTATTGCACGTCGCACCGATGCACGTTTCCCAGTGATGCCCCGAAAGCTGGCCGATGAAGAATTCTGCGCGAAAAGGACCTAATACGCGGGAGAGTCCTGGGATTTCGTGGGGCTCGACATCATCTATCCTAAACATCGGAAACGGAGGAGAGTTGTTGCTCATAAGAAACGCTCCCGAATCCCCAGACCCCAACCAAGCACTCTGCTCTCCGAAGGACAGTTGCACGTTATTAATATTGAGCGACACCGTGCTGTTCAGAAGCTGAAACTGATTTACTTGCGGGGTACCGTTCGCTAGTGGTGGAGTGCCGTCCGCCGCTGCGATTGCCGACAAAACGGCAGGCGGATAAGATGGCATCGCCGGTGCATGCTGGTATTCGCCTTGGAGATTGAATGCCACAGGGCCCGCTTCAGCTTCGGCGCTTAGGCCCGTTATGTTATTCAATCCTGTCCAGTAGGGCCGGCCATAGTCGTTGACGATGGTTTGCCCGAAGTGATAGCTGTCGCGAAGTGGGGTTCCTGAAATGCCGGTCATTCGTGTGTAGATCGAATCAACTCTGGCTCCCACATTCGGCGCGCCGTCCAGACGTTCAATTTCTGCCGCAAATTCTTCCGCCAAGGATTGGTAAATGTTATGTGCTTCCACCGACTCTTCATCATCATTTCCCAGTTTCTCTCCAGCTTCGTCCACCATCCGAGCGCACTGCAGCCGGGTCCAAGGGCGCATACCCAGCATGTTGGACCTCATGTAGCCCAACGCAATGAGCCGCTCAAGAGATGGGTAGATCCAGCTGTCCAATGGCACGTACGGCGAGGCCATGTAGTTGGGATTGCGCGGTGCCGCCTCAGTTTTCTCGTCAAAGAAATTTCCCCAAGCTGTTCCGCCGACTTCCGGATCGTGATGGGCGCGATAGACTTGGCGTCCAAAGTACCATCCTAAGGCACTGCCGACGATGACGTCGGATGGGAAGTGCTCCTTGGCGGTGACGCGGGTTACTGTAATCGCAGACGCTAAGCCATAGGCTGCAGTTTGGCTCAGCCAACCCGGATATTCATGTGCCCAGACGCTTGCAATCGACCACGCGATCGCCGAGTGTTCCGAAGGAAATGACGCGCCTCCTTTGAAAAAATCACCGTTACCGCTGTCTTGGAGAGGGCGTTGCCGTTGCGTAATTTCTTTGAACAGGTAAGCCACTCCGGTCGCATTGATGGCAGCCTCACCGCTCAGAAGTCCAGTTTCCCGCACATGATCGTTATGCGTCACCTCACCGAAAAGAAAAGAGGCGCCGCCCAAACCGATCATGGAATATGCACCGTAGTCGGAGATATGCAGACTGGTTTGTTCGTGAGCTGGATTTACCTGTCTCGACCACCAGCTATCGCTGGCAATGAAGGCTGCCACAATGCCGGCACTGGGCAGTATCCACTTGAGATCTTTGGTGCGAAAGCGCGCTGGACTAGTCCAAAACTCTTTTTGATCGGACACGATGTGTTTCACGAACGGAGAGACTAAACGGTTGTCAGGATCCTCTCCCGGTTGCAGTGTGTAAGGGTCC
>CAVYQB010000017.1:0-92491 GCA_963770465.1 uncultured Acidobacteriota bacterium | reverse complement strand
TTGGCGATAAATCGCGATAGCGCTCATTGAGCGGCCCGGGAAGAATGTCGGTCGATCTCGGTGAACGGCGCGTTTCGCCGCAGTGATGTCAGCTGGAGGCCCCGCTCCCGCACAGAACGCGAGAAGGGCAGGGCACCTTTTGTGGGAAAGCGTGGGCCAGCCGCCTATCCCCCACGCCATGGTTGACCTCCTCGTCGGCGCGGCCTAACATTAGCGCGAATGGCGGTAGCGCCCATGATCGGCCAGACTGTCTCCCACTATCGCATTCTGGGAAAGATCGGCGGCGGTGGTATGGGTGTGGTTTACGAGGCGGAAGACGTACGCCTGGGCCGTCACGTTGCCCTGAAGTTTGTTCCCGACAATCTGCTTGGCGATCGCAAATCTCTTGACCGCTTTGAGCGTGAGGCGCGAGCCGCGTCGCGCTTGAACCATCCTAACGTTTGCACCATTCATGACATCGAGGACAACGGCGGACATCCCTTCATTGTGATGGAGAAGTTGGAAGGGGAGAGCCTCAAGCAGCGCATTCATGGGAAGCCGCTGGAGTTCGAAGAACTGCTTGACGTAGCGGTGCAGGTGGCGGAGGCGTTAGAGGCGTTCCACGCCAAAGGCATTATTCATCGCGACATCAAGCCTGCCAATCTTTTTATTACGCAGACTGGCCAAGTGAAAATTCTCGACTTTGGATTGGCCAAGCTGTCGCGCGACCAGGGTGTGGCGGCGAACGAAGACACTCCGTATGAAGATTCTCTGACCGCAGTTGGAGTGGTTCCCGGGACTGCGGTTTATATGTCGCCGGAACAGGCGCGCAGCGAAGAACTTGATCCGCGCAGCGATCTATTTTCCTTTGGCGTAGTGCTCTACGAAATGGCAACCGGCAAGAAACCATTTCAAGGAGCGAACGTGGTGACCACGCTGGACGCGATGTTGCATCGCAAGCCGGCTCCGCCTCGGTCACTGAATGCGGCGCTGCCGCCGCAGATTGAGGGCATCATCGGCAAGGCGATGGAGAAGGATCGGGACAAGCGCTACGCGAGCGCGACCCAGATGAAGACCGATCTGCAGCGTCTGAAGAAGCAGACAGAATCGGGACAGGTTAAGACCAAATCTCGGGAAGCGCCTTTGCGCGTCGCCACGAATGCGTTTGAAACGTCGAGTGCATGGCAGAAATACCTGCTGCTGGGGATGGCCGGGCTCTTGGCCGCGGTGTTGGCCGCGGTGGGAGCATGGTGGTTCAAACATCGTGCCACGGCAGTCAGTCCAGGCGGAAATGCTATCGCGGTGCTTCCGCTGCAAAACATGAATGGCGACTTCAGCGTCGATTATCTGCGCTTTGCGCTGGCCGATGAGATCGACAATGTGCTTACCCACAGCCGCAGCCTTGATGTGCGTCCCTCGGGCGTGACTCGCAAATATGCAGGTGCAGACGTTGATCCACAAAAAGTAGGACGCGAACTGCACGTGGCCAGCGTTGTGACCGGGCATTTCTTACGGCAAGGCGACCATTTGCTCGTCACCTTGGAAGACACAGAGACGAAAACTAACCGCATGTTGTGGGAGACGAACTTCACCACGTCGAGCGAAGATCTGATCGCTTTGCAAGCACAGCTCGCGACTCAATTGCGTCGCGGCTTGCTGCCCATTCTCGGCGCGGCTGGCAACTTTTTGGATACGAGCAGTCGTCCTAAGAATCAGGAAGCCTACGATCTTTACCTGCACAGCCTCGCATTGCCGCACGATGCCGGACCGAACAAGGATGCTATCGCTGTGCTACAACACGTGGTGGAAGTGGATCCCAGTTACGCTCCGGCGTGGGAAGAGCTGGGAGTACGTGCTTATTACGACGCCGACTATTCCAATGGCGGCGAAAAAATGTTCCAGCTTTCCAACACCGCTTCCGAGCGCGCGGTGGCTCTCGATCCCAATCGCGTTGTGGCTGCGGGCCAACTGATGGCAAACCGCGTGGAACGAGGCGAACTTACTAAGGCGTACGCTGCGGCGCAAGGTTTATTGAAGAGCCGGCCGGAGAGCGGGCAGGCGCACTTCACAATGGCAGTTGTCCTCCGATATGCGGGCATGCAAGAGGAATCAGCGCGCGAATGTGATACGGCGCTGGAGTTGTCTCCGGGGAATTACCAGTTCCGATCGTGTGCGTGGGCGTTCATGGAGTTGGGCCAAACTCAACGGGCGATGGATTTCGTCAACCTGGATGCGGGCTCGGAATGGGCCGCCTCTGCCACCATGTCGGTCCTGCTACGCGAAGGAAAGCTGGCCGAGGCCCGTGAGAGCGTGAAGAAAGTATCACCCGCCGCGCATTATCATCGGGATCTGCTGGAGGCCTGCCTGGGGATGCGGCCTCCTTCTGAATTGGACAGAACCACCGCCTTCGTGGAGGCTTCCGTACTGTCAGAGCCTGATCCCGAGCCATGGTATTACGAAGGAACGATTATGGCGTTTTGCGGCAAGCCTGACATCGCTCTGCACATGATCAATGCCGCGGTAAATCAAAATTACTGTTCTTATTCCGCTCTGCTATCGGATCCGTTGCTGGCGAAATTGCGCAGCAGCAAAGAGTTTGACGCTGTACTAACCGCCGCCCATCAGTGCCAGGAAAGCGTACGCAATCCGCAGCCGCAGTGAATCAGGTAGGATTGTTACTGAGTGCGGCTGGCTCGTCTGCTCCAAGCGTGGGGGTACGGGCGTCTTGGCGGACGAGGACGCCCGGCCTCCATTTCGATTATCAGGAAAAATATTGGCTCCTCTCCGCAAGAAAAATAATCTTCTACCTATGGCAGATAAAGACCGTGGGGCTGGGGACCAAAGAGCTAGGTCTCGTTTTCCTAAATTTCTTTTCGCCCTCTTTCCAATTCTGCTGCTGACTCTTGGCTGGTTCGCTGAATCTGTTCCGAAGCCAGGTTCGACAGATCCTGAGTTTGTAGATCCTTTGCCGCAAGACACGGGCGCGGCCGGATTGCAGGAAACGTTGCTGCGATTGCGGACAACGGCCCGGCTAATGCAGACCGTGGCCCATCCTGATGACGAAGACGGTGGCATGCTAACCCTGGAGTCGCGTGGCAAGGGTGCCTCCGTTTTGCTGTTGACCCTGAACCGCGGCGAAGGCGGACAGAACAAGATAGGCAGTAATTTGTTCGATGTGCTCGGCGTTTTGCGGACGTTGGAATTGCTGGGTGCAGATCGCTATTACGGCGTCGAGCAACGCTTCACCCGGGTTGCGGATTTCGGATTTTCCAAGAATGCAGGGGAAACGTTTCAGAAGTGGCAGGGTCACGATATTGCGCTTGGCGATATGGTCCGAGTGATTCGAACTTTTCGGCCTGATGTTTTGGTCGCCCGCTTTTCTGGCACCGATCGTGACGGGCATGGTCATCACCAGGCTTCGTCGATTCTTACTCGGGAGGCGTTTCGCGCGGCCGCTGATCCCAATCGATTTCCGGATCAGATCAAAGAAGGTCTGCTGCCGTGGCAAGCGAAAAAAATTTACATCGGAAATGTGTGTGGCTTTGGAGCGCAGACTTGTCCCGCTGAAAACTACACAGTGAAGCTGAATACTGGAGAGCCAAATTCACGGCTGGGCATGTCATACGTGCAATTTGCCATGGAAGGGTTGCGGCACCAGCTTTCTCAGGGTGCAGGCGCGTGGTCGATCGATTCTGGCCCACGCTACACCTACTACAAACTGGTGGATTCAGTTCTGCCGTCGACCACCGACAAAGACGGTCACGAGCAGGATTTCTTTGATGGGATTGATACCAGTTTGCCCGGGTTAGCAGGGCGATTGGGAGCTGAAGAATCAAAGGCGCCGTGGCTGCGGCCGGGCTTAGTAGAAGTTGCCAACCGAATTGAGGATGCGCGACGGCGGAGCGACAAAGAGATGAGCGCGGCCGCTGGACCGCTATTCGCTGCCCTGCAGGATCTGGATTCGCTCGTCACCCGCGTGGACACTACCCCGATCAGTTCGCCACTGAAGGAGGACTTGTTAGACAGACTTCGCGAGAAACAGCAGCAGTTGCAGCAAGCTATCAACCTCGCACTGAATGTTTCAGTCGAAGCCACCGTGGCTCCTCCGCGAGACTCGGGGGAGAAGTTGCCGAATGAGCAAGAAGCGTTAACCGCTGTTTCTCCGGGCCAGAAATTCTTGGTCAGGGTGAAATTTCATAACGGCTCAAAGTACAAATTAGTCGTGGACAGAGTCCGGCTCGATGCGCCGCAAGGATGGGCAAAACAAATTGATGCACAACTGGCTTCGGTCGCCGCTGCAGGCCAGGATCAGTATGCAAATTTCATCGTGCAGATTCCTGCCGATGCCGCTAACGACCACGTGTACACGCGGCCCTACTGGCATCGCGATGACCCGGAAACCGAAAGCATCAATACGATCGACGATGCACGATACGTCACCTTGCCATTTCCTCCGCCTCCGTTTCACGCGAGCGTGCTGTATCACCCGGAGCGTTCCGGGTTCGATTTAAGTTTCATTGGTGGAGAACACAAAATCGGTTCGTCGGAAGGCCCCAGAACCGGGGTATCTACGCCGGTGGTCGCGCAGTTTGTGGACGAAAAAGGTGTGGAACGGAAGCGAAACCTCGCCATCGTTCCCGCGTTTTCCGTAATGTTGGAACCGGGGCAACAGGTAATTCCTACCGACAAAGATGGGCAATTCGTAGTGAAAGTCGGGGTTTCGACCAATCTGTCCAGCGCGGCAAAGGGAACATTGCATTTGGAAACGCCAGCGGGGTGGCGAACAGAGCCAGCGGAAGAGGCTTTGGATTTTTACAGGCGTGGCGAAAAGCAAGAGGTTGAGTTCAAGATATTTCCCGCCAGCTTGAAGGAAGGTCGAGCGAATATCCGCGCGAGTTTTGAGTCAAGCGGAGTCGATTACGGCGAAGGTTACAGCCTGGTCACGCGCGAGGATCTTGACAACTTTTATTATTATCAGCCAGCTCTGCAACGCATCAGCGTCGTGGATGTGAAAGTGCCCGCGGATTTAAACGTAGGTTACATTATGGGCGCGGGCGATGATATTCCGACGGTGCTCAAGCAGATTGGAATGAAGGTTACTTTAATTCCCGCGGACAAAATCGCAAGCGAAGATCTGAGCCACTATCAGACAATCGTTCTCGGAATTCGCGCGTACGACACGCAGAAAGATCTCGCGGCCAACAATAAAAAATTGTTCGATTTTGTTTATAACGGCGGAACCCTGGTCGTGCAATACGAAACCAGTCCGGCTGATTTCAACCAAGGTAAATTCACGCCTTACCCAGCTCAGCTTAGCCGTGCGCGGGTATCGGTTGAAGAGGCTCCGGTGACGATTCTGGCTCCGGACGACAGCGTCTTCCATTATCCTAATCAAATTACGCAACATGATTTCGATGGATGGGTACAAGAGCGCGGATTGTATTTCATGGATCAGTGGGACAGCCACTTCGCACCGCTCCTTGCGTCTAACGATCCCGGAGAGCAGCCGCAAAAAGGCGGCTTGTTACGCGCGCAGTATGGCAAGGGAACATACATCTACAACGGGTACGCGTTCTTCCGCCAACTACCGGCAGGCGTTCCCGGCGCGATTCGACTTTATGTCAACCTATTGAGTGCTGGCCACGAGAAGCAATGATCGTGTGAAAGAAAAAATCCGTTCTTAGATTTCAGATTTAGATCCGCAGCACAAAACCTACGGCGAATGACGCCCGCCTCACAGCCCGGTCAGAATTCTCCGCAACTGATTCGCGGCGTGGGACTGAATAGCGCGACCGCTCTCAACATGATTGACATGATCGGCGTAGGCCCGTTCATCACCATTTCGCTGATGGTGAGCGCAATGGGAGGACCGCAGGCCATGCTGGGATGGATTTTAGGCGCCATTTTTGCCATGTGTGATGGTCTGGTCTGGGCGGAACTGGGCGCGGCCATGCCGCACTCGGGCGGCTCATACGGTTATTTGCGCGAAATCTACGGGCCGAATCGTCTGGGACGGCTGATTTCGTTTCTTTTTGTGTGGCAACTTTCTTTCAGCGCGCCGCTCTCGATTGCATCAGGATCGATTGGATTGGCTGGCTACGCATCGTACTTTTGGCCTGGCCTCGAGAAACAATTCATCGCCCGCCATTGGAGCGTGCCTCTGCCGCTGTTGGGCAGGTTGCAATTGCACTGGCTGGTTTCCGGTGCAACGTTCGTAGCCATCGGAATGTTGGCTCTGGCAACCGCGCTTTTGTATCGCAAGATTACGAGTATTGGCTGGATCTCGAAACTGTTGCTGGCAGGCGTACTCTTGATTATTTTCTGGATCATCCTCGCAGGAGTTTCTCACTTCAATGCTGCGCAAGCTTTTAGTTTTCCTCCGGGTGCGTTCACCTTCTCGCGTAATTTCTTTCTGGGATTAGGCTCGGCCATGCTGATCGCGACCTACGATTATTGGGGTTATTACAACGTCGCGTTTTTAGGCGACGAAGTAAAGGACCCCGGTAGAACCATACCGCGCGCGATTTTATTGTCGATTTTTCTGGTGGCCTGTATCTACATCGTTATGAACATCAGCATTCTCGGGGTCGTGCCCTGGCACGAAATGCAATCGGGTCAAGACAATCGCGGTTTGTATGTCGTGTCCATTTTCATGCAAAAGATTTATGGACCGTGGGCTGCGAAACTGGCCACTGGGCTGGTCATGTGGACGGCATTCGCCTCGGTGTTTTCGCTGATGCTCGGTTATTCGCGCGTGCCGTACGCCGCCGCTCTCGACGGGAATTATTTCAAAGCCTTCGCACGCTTGCATCCTGACGGGCGATTCCCCTACATCTCGCTGCTCGCTTTGGCAGTAGTTGCTGGCTTGTTTTGTTTTCTATCGCTGGCGGACGTGATTGCGGGGCTTGTCGTAATCCGCATTATTTTGCAATTTCTGGTGCAGGCTATCGGCGTGATCGTGCTGCGCATCCGGCGTCCGGATCTGCCGCGGCCATTTCGCATGTGGCTTTATCCGGTGCCCGCGTTGGTGGCTTCGGCTGGATTCCTGTTTGTGCTGATTTCACGCACGCACTCAATGAGCCAGATTCGCTACGCGCTACTGATCCTGATTAGCGGCGTGACGATATTTCTTTTCCGCGCGTGGCGCCATGGAGAATGGCCATTTGGAAAATATGTATCGGCGGAAAAGGTCGTGGCTGAGTAAAACATCTACGCTGGTCATCCCTCGTGTTGCTCGGGATGACAGTCGTCCAGTTTTCAAGGTGAGCTCATTCGGTCGGCTTCCCATTAACGTCGAATCACCCTTGTGATTGCGCTAACGATGTGCGAGGCTATCGGGTGACTTCGATGCCAAGGGAGATACTATGAAAACGACGAACTGGACGTGTGCATTGATGTTTCTACTTGCGAGCAGCGGTATGGTGCTCGCACAGGACGCTAAACCCGCTGAACATCGTACTATCGCTCAAGTTATGGATCACGCCGTCAGTGGGGTGGAGAGCGAATTCGTTTCGGCCGCGGACGCCATGCCGGAAGACAAACTTTCCTTTGCTCCCACCAACGGCGAATTCAAGGGCGTGCGCACCTTCGCCCAGCAGGTGAAACATGTGGCCGCCGTAAATTACATGGTGGGTGCCGCTGTTCTCGAAGAAAAACCTCCGATCGAACTAGGCAGCGAGAATGGGCCAGACTCAATAAAAACCAAAGTGGACATTATGAAATTTCTTAAGGATTCGTTCGCCTATGTTCACAAAGCAACCCTGACCATCAACGAAGGAAATCTGCTGAACCCAATTAAAAGCCCATTCGGCTCTGGGATGACGACGCGCTTGGGAATGTCGACATTAATCGTGGGACACTGCTTCGACCACTACGGCCAAATGGTGGAATATCTGCGAATGAATGGCATCGTTCCGCCGGCGAGCCGTTAGAATTGCCGCGGCTGACTTGTCGGATGGCGCTCCGAAATCGTGGCTTTGAATAGCACGAAGGTGCTATTTACACCTCCACCGACGCAAAATAGCCTGATGTTCCTATAACACAGGACAGATTGCGAGCGGACTTAATTGTTCAAAGGTGCGGGGTGCAGCGCAGTCCAGTTTTACGGGTGAACCACGCAAGTTCGCGCGATGCAGGAGAAGTAAATGAAAACCAAGAAGTACCATGCGACCGATGGGCAGCACCCTAAGGGAACATCGCAGCAACAGGAAATAGACAGTTTTCTCAGGGCGCTATACTCTTATCCTGATCGTTTCGCCCATCAACCTGACCTCAGTTTTCAGCAGTATTTGTCGAGCATTCCGATCCCGCCTGATGTGCCAAGTGGAGATAAATAAGTAGTTGTCATCCCTCGCGAAGCGAGGGATCTGGGTCTTTGCCACAGCGGCGATGCCCGTGGTCCAGGCAAGAAGCCAGATCCCTCGCTCCGCTCGGGATGACATTATTCCGCTGGAAGCTTTTCACCGCATCCGTAAGCTTGCACCTCGCGTGGTGATCTCGGTCTGAATCAACTGGGGCGTGAGTCCCTGTGCGCGCAGGCATTGGCGAACTCGTGCGGTTGTTTGGCCAGGATTAAATTTCGGATCAAGGAAGACCAATACCGAAGGTCCAGCCCCGCTCAAAGCACTACCCAATACCCCTCGAGTTCCAGTCAGCTTCTGTAATGCGGGCAGTAGAGGGCACAACGACATGCGGTAGGGCTGATGAATACGATCTTCCAGCGCGGACGCAAGCATTTCTTTTCGCCCCTGAAGGAACGCTGTCAATAACAACATCGAATTCTGAATGTTGGCAACCGCATCGACACGCGAATACAGATTGGGAAGAACGCGCCGCGCATCCTCGGTAGGAAGGCCTTCACTGGGAACTGCGAATAACAGCGGCCACTTTCCCTTCGGCCGCAAATGCGCCATTTGCATTTCGCCCCCGGCGGAAATTCTGGCGATAGCCAAACCACCCACCCAACAAGCTGCAGCATTATCAGGATGATGTTCGCGGCGCGATGCTTCGTAAACGATGCGGCTATCAGTCCAGTGCAATCTGCCGAAGCGCACCGCGAGAGCGATTCCGGCAAGCCGCGCCGCAGCTGAGGATCCGCATCCTTTGCCAATAGGAATTTGGTTGTCGATGCGGAGCGCGAGCGGCTGCACAGGTTTTTTCTCGGCCTGCAATACTTCACGATAGGTTGTGAGAATAAGATGGTTTTCGACTTGTGAGCAAATTTCAGAATCGCGGCCGCGAGCCATTACTGAGAATTCGCTTGCCGACTGTGCGCGCACTCTGAGAAACAAAGCGAAAGCCAGAGCCGCGGCGTCGAACGCCGGTCCCAGGTTCGCCGACGTAGCCGGAAGGGAAATGTCCAAAGACTCAGGTTTTCTGCCAGTGCGAAGAGTCATAAAGTGACTACTCTGTAGCGAGGCGCAGACGCCTCCACGACAGCCGCCGAGGCGCCGGCGCTACATTTATAGATACCTAGGCTCGCTACGACTCGAGTTGGTCATCTACTTTTCTTAAGACTTGAATCACAGCGTCCACTGTGGCGTCCAGGGCGATGGGTGCGCGCTGCTGCGGTTTAAGAATATCAGCTTCTCTTTCGCTTTCAGTCGCGGAGAAGAGATCGCCGCGATGAAACTTCAGCGTGAACTCGGGATCTTTCAGCAGATGCCCGGTCAAAATCAAGACCACACTTTCACCGGACTTCACGAAGCCTTGCTTTACCAGCTTCTTGAGTCCGGCGAGTGTTACTGCGGAAGCTGGTTCGCAGCCAACGCCATCGGCGCCAATTTCGGCTTTAGCCAAAGCGATCTCAATTTCGCTGACTTGTTCAACCGTGCCGCAGGTCGACTCCAGCACACGAACTGCTTTTTTCCACGATGCGGGACTGCCAATCCGGATGGCGCTCGCCGCCGTTTCGGCTTGCACCGAGATCAATTGTGTTCCTCCATTTTCGCGCATCATCCTCACCAATGGATTCGCGCCTGCAGCCTGAATAATAGAAACTTTCGGCAGTGTAGAAATAAAACCAAGTTGCTGCATCTCGAGAAATGCTTTACCTAGCGCTGACGAATTTCCCAGGTTTCCACCGGGAACAATTATGTGATCGGGCGGCTGCCAATCGAATTGCTCCATCAGTTCGATGGCCGCAGTTTTTTGCCCTTCCAAGCGATACGGGTTTACCGAATTCAGCAAGTACACCGGCAGGCGCTGCACAACTTCGTTCAGCAAACGCATACAGCCATCGAAATCAGTTTTTAATTGGCAGGTTAGGGCGCCATAATCCAGCGCCTGAGAAAGCTTGCCCCACGAGACTTTCCCTTCCGGAATTAGCACCAGGCTGCACATTCCACCGCGCGCGGCGTAGGCGGCCATGGAGGCTGAGGTGTTCCCCGTGGAGGCGCAAGCCACCCAACGGAATCCCTCACGCCGCGCGGCGGAAGCGGCGAGGGTCATGCCTGTGTCCTTGAATGATCCCGTAGGATTCATTCCCTGGTGCTTGGCGTAAAGCTGCTGTAGCCCCGCGATGCGCGCGCACGACGGCATTTCATAAAATGGAGTGTTGCCTTCGCGCAACGTGATAATTTCTTGCCAGTCGAAGCTCGGCAGTAATTCACGGAATCGCCAGACACCGCTTTCGTCAACTGGAAGCCCGGAGGTTCGCCGTTGACGCCAGAGCGTTCTTAGTGTGGCAGCGTCTACGACCGTTGAGTTCCAATCGGGATATACGATTTCGAGTAGATCGCCACAATCGGCGCAGCGGAAATTCTGTTCTGCTTTCGCGCACACCACGCCGCAGCCAATACATCGCAATTGCGATGTCTGAGGGGAATTGGACTCGCGTGAGTTGCGGTCGGTCATCCGGATGGGTGTAAACGCAAGATTGTCTGTCGCATTACTTCCCGCCACGCAAATACTGATCGGTCTTTTGAATCCAGTCGGCGCGCGGCGGATTGAAAACGTCAAGGTCCACCGTGTCCTCTAGCGCTTCTGCTTTGTGCGGCAAGTGCGGAGGGATCGTAAGGACATCGCCGGCGTTGACTACGATTTCTTTTCCGTCGATCCAAAATTTCAACGCGCCCTCGAGGATGTAAGTTATTTGCTCGTTGTGGTGGCTGTGTTCGGGCACAACGCACCCTTTTTTCAGAAGGACGCGGGCCAACATCAGATCTTGTCCAACCACAAACTGGCGTTGCAGCAGAGGATTCAGATCTTCAAGCGGAATCGACTTCCACGGAATGTGCTCGGCCTTAGCTTTGTTCGTTTTGGATATTGGAGTTATACGTTTTGCTTGCGCCGTCTTTGCCATTGGTGCACCTTTCTCCATTTATTCCCGCGGTATCGTTGACGATCGAGCTGCGACGTTCCTACCGCGTGATAACAGTTCCTTGCCAGGTTGCCGAGACCCGCAGAATTCGTTCCACTGCCTTTTGCAATGTCGCCGTCGAGGATGCAAATGAGAAGCGGATGAAATCGGTACCCGCGCGCCCAAAAGCTGCACCCGGGATTGCCGCCACTCCAGCTTCTTCCAGCATGACTCGGCATAGCTCGTCCGCACTGAGTCCGGTCTCTGCAATGTTCACCCATGCGTAGAACGCGCCTTCGGGTACCGCACAACGGAACCCGGGAACTCGGTTGAGATCGCGGGTGAACTGCTCGCGCCGTTTGGCGAATTCGCGAACCATGCGCGGAGTTGAGCCCTCGCGGTCTCGCAAAGCTTCGATGGCTGCGTACTGGCTGAATTCCGCTACACACGTATAGCTGTTGACAGCGAGCATCTGCAGAGCCGGCACGATGCGTGGCGGAGCGACGGTATACCCTAGCCGCCATCCCGTCATCGCGAAACTCTTTGAGAAGCCGTCAATAATAAGTGTGCGCTCCTCCATTCCCGGATAGTTCATCAGCGAGACGTATTGGCCGCCGTAAATGATTCGCGCATAAATTTCGTCTGAGAGAACGAGCAAATCATTCTCTACGGCTAGCTCGACGAGCCGTCGTTGTATTTCGTCAGTGTAGACGGTGCCGGTCGGATTGCCTGGGGAGTTCGTGATCAGACATTTGGTGCGAGGCGTAATTTTCGCAGCGATTTCGTCAGGATCCGGCTGAAAGTGATTGCGTTCCGAAAGCGTGAACGGCACGGGAACGCCGCCTAGTCCCAAAGTGATGGATGGATATCCAGGGAAACCGGGATCGGGATACAACACTTCGTCGCCAGGATCGACCAGGGCCATCATTGCCATGAACAGCGCGATTTTGCAGCCGGGGGCGATTACGATGTTTGCCGGAGAGACTTTCAGGTTTCGCGTGTCCTGAAGATAATTGGCGATCGCCTCGCGCAGCGAAAGGACGCCGGCTACCGCGCAGTATCGGTCTTTGCCTTCATCCACGGCGTGTTTGAGCGCCTCATTCACAGACGCGGAGGGATGAAAGTCCGGCTCTCCGAGTTCGAGATGAATGATGGAGCGGCCTTCGCGCTCCAATTCTTTCGCGCGCGCATAAACGGAGAGCGCGCCTTCGCCGCTCATCACTGCCACTCGAGACGCTAACGGTCGCATCGATGCTTTTCCTTTATAAATGGAGGCAAGACGGGCCAGAGGCCCATCCTCCATTGTTATTTATTAAAGTCCTTTGTAGAGGCCGCCATCCACAAGCACAGTTTGCCCGGTTACATAAGAGGCGCGCTCCGAGGCCAGCCATACAATCGCGTCTGCGATCTCGCGGGGTTCGCCTAGACGCTTCACAGGCGCATCCGCGCTCCATCCTTCGGCGATTTCTTTTTCGCTCTTGCCCAACGCCGCGGAGCGCGCTTTTGCCAACTCTTTCAGACGATCGGTGGCAGTGTAGCCGGGGCCTACATTATTTACGAGTATGCCATCTTTACCGAATTCGTTGGCTAAACTTTTCACCAAGCCAACAACCGCGGCGCGCACGGCGTTCGAAAGCACAAGGTCGGGCACCGGTTGCTTGGTGGTAATGGAGGTGATGGTGATGATTCGCCCCCAATGGCGGCGCTGCATGTGAGGAATCACTTCTCGAGCAAAATAAACCGTGCTCATAAAATTCGCATCCACGGCGCGGCGCCAGTCTTCCAGGCTGGCGGCCAGAAATCCTTTTGCCGGAGGACCTCCAGCATTGGTGACGCAAATGTCTATGCCGCCGAATTTCGCAACTACTGCCTCGACAAATCGCTGTACTGCTTCTGCATCGGTTACATCCAGAGGATGAGCAAACACTTCGACGTGATGTTGCTTCTGAATGCGCTCGGCTGCCGCGTGAAGCGTTTGAGGGCTGCGAGCGCACATAGCGATACGGCATCCCTCAGCGGCAAGGGCCTCGGCCGTGGCTTGGCCGATTCCTTGACTTGAGGCGGCCACGATCGCAACTCGATCCTTCAGACCTGTTTCCATGTGTGTTGGGATTATAAAGGCATGCCGGAATTCCTGCGGATCGCCGATCGAGAGTGCTCTCTTGCGCCACTTCGACCCTGAACTATAGTCTGATATTGCGATTCCGAGTTGGAGTTTTCATGAAAAAACATCAGCACCGTCCAGAAACTGAAGCCGTTCGCGGCGGTACCGATCTTGGTAAGAAGAACGGTCCGCTCGCCACACCTATCTATCAGACGTCGACTTTCGAGGTTACCGATAACGATCAGCAAGTGCGCGCGACTGATACCGATATGTTTTACACACGGTACGGCAACCCGACGCACACCGTGGTCGAATCGGCAATCGCGGGACTCGAAGGTGCTGATGCAGCGTTATTATTCGCCTCTGGCATGGGAGCGATTACAACTTCAATTCTTGCTCTGCTGAAAAGCGGCGATCACGTTGTGGCGCAACGAGACATCTATGGCGGTGCTTCGAAATTTTTTACCCAGTGGCTGCCGAAACTGGGGATTGAAACTACACTGGTCGATACTACCGAGTACGAGCAGCACGAGCAGGCAATTCGGCCGAACACCAAAATTTTGTATCTGGAGTCTCCGACCAATCCCACGTTGCGAATTGTTGATTTGCATAAGACCGCTGCGCTGGCCAAAAAGCACGGCCTCATCAGCATGATCGACAGCACTTTTGCTACGCCGATTAATCAGCGCCCGGTGGAATTTGGAATTGATCTAACTTTGCATTCCGGGACGAAGTATTTTGGCGGGCACTCCGATCTCATCGCTGGCATTGTTGCCGGGCGCCAGGATTTGATCGACCGAATTCATCAAACCCGAACCACGTTAGGCGGGGTAATGGACCCGCACGCTGCGTGGTTGCTGCTGCGTGGAATTAAAACACTGGCAGTGCGCGTGCAGCGCCAGAATGAGAGCGCGTTGCGCATTGCAGAATTTCTGGCTCAACATTCCAAAGTGCGGCGCGTGCATTATCCATTTCTTGAGGGGCATCCGCAACGTGCGATTGCGATGGAGCAAATGAGCGGCGGCGGAGGCATGGTCAGCTTTGAGGTCGCAGGGTCGGGCGAAGACGCCAAGCGGATGACCGAAGCGCTGCGTCTTTTCACATTGGCGCCGAGCCTCGGGCGGAGTCGATTCTTTGGTTTCTATTCCCGTGCTGACTTCGCATGCCATGATTTCACCCGATCAGCGGCAGAAGATGGGCGTCACAGAACAGTTGATACGGCTATCAGTGGGAATCGAAAATGTCGACGATTTGATTGCTGATCTGCAGAACGCCTTCGCAGCGGTAAGCTCATCGCGCCAGCACGCGCAAGTGGGATAAGCGTCGCAGCCCCAGAACCGGCCGCTCGTTTTATTCCCGGAGAGCCAGGATCAGATAACTCTCAGTCGAAACTTCTATAGAACCTCCTTCCTGAACTGTCCCTGTTGCAGGATCGAAGGCGTAAATGGTCGAGTAGGGATCCTCCTGATTGGGAACCTGAGTATAGATCAAAATCCGATCTGGGCTCATTTGGGCCATCTGTTGGGGGATGTAGTTTCCCGTATCCACGATTTTCTTCGCGGACATGTCGATCTTTGCAATCTGGGTTGCATTCGCCGAGATCTGAAAGAACAGATATTCCCCCGCCGGATCGGCGAAAGCAGTCAGAGCGTCTCCGCAGGCCTGAAGCATCGTTACATAGCAAGAAAAAAGCGGCTTCGAACCCCCGCTCAGCGGGTAGATGTTTACAGCATTATCCTGCCCTCCGCCGGAGCTGTAGAAGTCGATCATTGATTTCTTTGTAAACGAAACGCTGTCGCCTCCTCCCCCACTATTGTCCCAGACAAAAATTTCTCGCTTAGGGCCCACCTTGCCGGTACTACTCTCAATGTCACGGACGTAGTAATGCGCGCCGTACGTATCGAATGAGATACAGTCCCATTCGTCGTAAAGCCGGGAACCATCGGTGTTGAATCCGTCGAGCAAGAACAGGCCACTGTCATACCATCTCGTACCGCAAGGACCGTTGCGTTTGGAAGTCGCTACAATCTTTGAATGCTTGCCAACAAGTCCGGTCTTGGGATCGATCATGAACAGCCAAATTTTGCCGCCAAAGTCCGATGCGTACGCAAATTTTCGGTTGGGATCGATCTTGAACTGGATGATTTCGGCGGGAGTGTCGAGGATCTGCAGCGGAACCCTCCGGGGCACGCCCAGCGAGTCTGTGGAATATACCCAGAGGCGACTCCCAATGTCCTCGAGACCAAACACGTAGAGAAAGTGATCGTCGGCCGAGGGCACCACGAGACCATCTTGGGTTAGGATTGTCAAAGGCTGGCCTTCGGCGGTTGGCTCACCCGTGGTAGGGTCGACGTCGTAAGTCTGTAACGACGTATTGGTCAACACGTACGCGACATCCACAGGAGTGGACGGGTAATATTGGGCTGAAAGTGGGATAGTCAGTAGTGAAAGGGCCAGAAGGAGCGACGAGACGCGTGGCATACAACCCTCCGTTTAACGGACAGCTGTGTGCGTATCGGAGGCTTTTTCTGTGCGCAGGGTTGTACGTTCTTAGAAATTATTGCTTTCCGGTCAGGCAGAAAAATCCTGGCCTCATTCGAGGCCAGGGCGGAGGACCTACTTCGCATACCGGCTTAGAAAATAAATTTCAGCGCCAACTGTAAAATGCGTGGATTGTGCGCCGAGTTGGGCTGCAGCAGTCCGTTCCCAAGACAGCTAGGATCGCCGGCGGAATTGTTCGCTCCGCCGTAGCAGCCGATAGCGTTCGCAGTGGTGACTCCGGTGCCATTAGCATTGTCCGCGGCTGAGCCAGCATCACCGCCGAGCCACGCATACTCGCGGTGGTTAAATACGTTGAAGGCTTCGGCGCGGAACTCGAAATATTTCGATTCGGTCACAGCGAAGTGTTTCAGCAGAGCCATATCAAAGTTTGTGCGCCAGGGATTGCGCAGGATGTTTCTGCCGGCGTCACCGAACGTAAGCCCGGTAGGAGCGACAAATACGGCCGGATTGTAGAGCAAGGGCGGGTTGCCGGGCGGAGGTGCAGGTACGCCGGCGCTTGGATTGCCTACGACGTCAGGATAAGAGGCTGCTGTAGCAAAGGTGTTGGAAACTCCAGCATTGTCGTTAGGAATGTTGCCGCCGCCCTCGTTATAAACGCTGAAAGGCGTTCCGCTTTCAATATCTGTAATGCCGGACCATTGCCATCCTCCCAGGAAGCCGGTCAGTAAGGCTCTTGCCTTTCAAGAAAGGCAGATCGTAAACGTAGCCGATGTTTATGACGTGCCGCTCGTCGAAGTTAGAGCTAGCGCGGTAAGCATTGAGAGCGTAGCTATCGACAAAGCCTGAGTCGTTGTAGTCGGAAGAGTCGTCAATCGAGTGGCTATAAGTGTACGCGGCGTTCAGTTGCAGCCCACCGATACTATGGCGCAAAGACGCCTGCAGCGCATTGTAATTCGATGATCCAGTTTGATCCTTGCGAGTGATGCTTCCGATTCCCGCATAGGGCAGGAACGGAGTGGCATTGTTGCCGCAAGCGACGAAAAGATTAACTGCCGCTCCGAGGGAAGGCCGTTGGCGACCGGGAGGATTGTAAGGGAATCGGCGTGCCAAAGGAATTTACGGCATTGGTGGGAACACCGTAAGCATCAACCACGACATTGGGCTGAGCGTCGCCGCCTTGCCGGCGGACCCCAACTGCAGTCGAATGAAGTATTGATTGGCTGTCCCGGCGCATAGGGATTCTGGCTTGCCGGAACCGCGTGCATTTGGTTGTACTCATACGAGCGGGTCAGATGCACACCAGCGCTGCCGACGTAAGAGAGGGTCGCGACCGTGTTCTTGCCAAGATCGTGTTGCGCGTCGAGATGCCACTGCTGCATGTAAGGCCAGGTGGCTTTGTTCGGGATGGAAACAAAAGACAATGGTGGAGTGCCACCACCTAGAGCGCTGGGATTGAGATTGCCATATCCCGCTACATTTACGACGCTGGCGGTTTGGGTATTGATGTTGTACTGCTCCAGTGACTCGGTGTTAGCCTCATTGCCATTCGTGTGCTCGAAGAAAATCCCGTAGCCGCCGCGGATCGCCCACTTCCCATCGCCCAGTGGGTCATAGGCAAAACCCAGGCGTGGCGCGGGATTCCACCAGTGATTGCTCATGCAGCCTGCAGGCACTCCGGGCGTGACCCCGCAATCGACCCATCCGTTGTAGGGATTGCCGATAACCAGCCCGGTGGCTGGATCTATGCTGCTGGCGCCAGGAACGTAGTGCGCGGGATCAAAATTCCAGGCCAGATTGTTTTTCTCGGAATAGGTTCCGAAAAAGCTCATCCGTAATCCGACGTTCAATGTCAGGCGTGGAGTAGCGTGCCAATCATCCTGAATGAAAGGCTCAAAGATGTTGTATTGCTCGTGCATTTTGAGCGCCGCTTGTTCCTGGGTGAAGGTACCGATGTTTCCCAGAAGCAGGTCGGCAAATGCATTGCCGGTCGTGACCGAACTACTGGAACTAAATTGCAGAAAACCATTCACCCCATAGCCCGGCTGTGGAATTTCGTTCTTATGCGCCATCACCGTGTAGATGCCGAACTGCAAATTATGCGCGCCAATGATCTTGGTGACATTGTCGCGGAAGGTGAATGTCGGGTTGGAGTTCAGCGGGCCATTCGGAACGTATCCGGGATCTTCAGCGAAGTTATATTGGCCGCCAGACAGGCTAATGCCGGGAACCTTGCCGCCAAAGCCGTTGTTGTAGATTCCGATGGCAGGAAAATTTGCAGGACGCTGCCACGGACCAATCAAGCTGGTGGTGATGTGGTCGGTGGTATAGCTGGCAACGAATTCATTCAGCAAAGTCGGCGAGGCGGTAGCTGTCACTCGCGCAACCATGCTCACGCCGGGACCGTTGAAGTTAGTTTGAATCGTGGGAAAGGTGACGCCGCTGGTCCATAGCGGTACGGGATAGTCCTGGTCCCATGAATCGTGGATGTAGCGGAAAGTGGCGCGAACTTTGTCGCTGATGTTCTGATCAACGCGGAAAAGTTCTTCCCGCCATTTGGTGGGCAGTGAAGGAGTCGCAAACCAACTGTTCGACCCATCATTCGGCGATGGAATCAATGGCAAAAGAGCATTGACAACGGTCGGATTGGAAATGGGTACTTGGTTGCCAGGGAAATACAAACCTGATTGAGGATTGACTGGGCAATTGGGAAAGTTCGTTGTATTGACGGGTGAGCCTGCAGCGGGACACACATCGCTGAAATTTCCGCCTCTTTCGGCAACCGTCGGAACGGTAGTCACGTTGAAAAAACTTGTTGCGGGAACAATGTCGCGGCGCCATTCTTCCGACCAGAAAAAGAAAGTTTTCTGTTTGCTGGTGTTGTAGTGTCCGGGAATAAATACCGGACCGCCGATGGTGAAACCGAAATCATTCTTTTTGTACGCGGGAGGGGCGGTTTGAAATTCCGGCGTCGCGTTGAAGAAGTCATTGCGAACGAACTCGTACAGATCGCCGTGGAAATGGCTGGTGCCGGACTTGGTCTCGACTTCGACTGTGCCTGATCCGTTGCGGCCGTATTGCGCGCCGTAGTTGGAGGTGAGCACTTTGAACTCGGCGATAGCATCAACGCTGGGGTAGACGTTTAGCGTGGTGTTGCTGCCATTGTCCATGGCGTCGCCGCCGTCCATTTCCCAGTTGTTATATTCGGTGCGGCCGCCGTTTACGCTGAAGGAAACATTTCCCGAAACGCCGACTCCAGCTTCATCCTGCCCAGTCTGATTGCTCACGCCCGGCACCAGCGTGATGAGTTGAGTAAAGTTGCGTCCGTTTAATTCCAGTTGCGTAATTTCTTTGCCAGTAACTGTGCCGCCGAGATCAGAGGATTGGGTTTCGACCTGAGCGACTTCCTGACCTTGCACGATCACTTCTGTGTTTACGCCGCCCACTTGCAGCACGACGTTGACGCGAGTCTTTTCCGCCACTCGCAAGATAACGCCCATGGCTTCGTATTTCTTGAACCCGGTTTCGCTGACGGAAAGATTGTATGAACCGATGGGAAGCGCGGCGAAAAGGTAGTCACCGCTGCCATTGGTGGAGGTCGTGCGCGTTATTCCGTGTTCAGTACTGATAACTGTCACCTGGGCGTTGGCCATTGCTGCGCCCGACGAGTCAGTAACTGTGCCGGTGATCGAAGCCGTATCCTGCGCGAAGAGCGCGGCGGGAAGACCAACCGAGAACATGAGAAGAAAAAACCACAGGAGACGGGATTTCATCATCAACTCCCTGATCGCTAAACTTCGACAGAACCCAACCCGGGTTTCACCTCTGAAACCTTGGCCCCCAAAACATGTTGCGCGCTACCGGATTTATTTGTTGTATCGGTTCCGTGCAAGCTGGTCGTAAATCATCAAACTGGCGTTATTAAAACGTGTTAATAGTGATGTAGGCCCACTTAACTGTCAAGTAAAAAGATGGGATAAATGCTCCGGACTAAAAATCAAAAAATGCTTCGGGTCGATTCCCGAACGGCCAACTCCGGCGCCAGCTTGCGGTGCACGGCTTTGACTTCACGCTTTTCCTGCACCGCATTGATCCCATCTACGATAATGCTGACTGCCATCTCACCCATGGCTTCCATCGGCTGGCGAACGGTGGTCAGCGATGGCGTATACAAACTGGAAGCGGCGACGTCATCGAAACCGATCACCGAACAATGTTCCGGAACCCGCAAGCCTGCTTTCGCCAAAGCGCGTATAGCTCCAAAGGCGGTCATGTCGTCGAAAGCCATCAGCGCGGTGAAGGGATGCTTGTGTTTGATCAGATCCTCGGTTAGTTTGTAGCCCGCTTCGAAACTTGAAATCGGATCACGGGATTCAGGGAGATCGACAATCAGCCGAGGATCGAGTTCGAGGCCGCTGGATTTCGCGAAAGAGCGGATTCCTTTCCAGCGCGGCGCGCTGTCCGACAAAGTTTTAGGGCCGCGGATAAAAGCTATCTTGCGGTGCCCCAGAGAGTGGAGGTGTTCGAGGGCGGCGTAAGCTCCGAGTTCGTTGTCGACCATCACGGAGCTGATGGAATCGTTGCGCAGTTCGCGGCCAATCATTGCAGTGGGAATGCTGCTCTTTTCCAGATCGGCGAGAACTTCGATATCTACAAAAAGCCAGTTTGCCAGAACAATCAGCGCTTCGACTCGGCGATCCAGCAGCATTTCGAGATAACGCTCAAAGCGGCTGCGTTCGTTGTGGACATCAGTGAGAATGGGAAGGTAAGAAGATTGATAGAGACTATTTTCGATGCCGCGCAGGACCAGCGTGCAGTAGGGGTCGGTCATGTCAAATACCATGACTCCAACGGTGTGACTGCGTTTGCTGCGAAGCGAACGCGCGAACAGGTTAGGGCGATATCCCAGTTTCTTGGCGGCGCTCTCAATTCGTTTTTTCGTAACTGCGGGAATGTATCGTGCCAGTGGCGCGTTGTTCAGAACGATGGAAACAGTGGTCGACGAGAAGCCGCTTTGCTTGGCGACGTCACGTATGGTGACCGTCGAACTTTTCGGGTCGAGTTTTTCGTCCGTCGGGCGCATTGATTGTGCCTTGAATCCATGCGGCTGCTGGCGGACACTACATCAGAGAGTGAAATCGGTGTCAAGTTCGAGCTTTCGATTCGTTGCGATTCTTTTGTTGCTTGTTGGCGGTCGGGCTCGCCCTGCGCAAGCATTGCAGCAAGCTCAACAGAAATCGCCGTCCTCTTCGATCGAGAATGCTGATCCTCAGAAACTGTTTCAGCGCGGTGAAGCTTCCCTTAAGAGCGGCAATCTGGATGACGCCGATCATGCGTTTCGGGCCGTTCTGGCAATCAATCCGCAGGTCGCGGGGGCGTACGCGAACCTCGGCGTTATTTATATGCGGCGAAAGCAGTGGACGCAGGCACTAGAAATGTTGCACAAAGCGCAGCACCTGGCGCCGCAGATGGCGGGAGTAAGGCTGAACATCGGATTGGTTTACTACCGGCAGAACGACTTTCGCCAAGCGATTCCTCCGTTTGAGTCGGTTGTGCACGATGCGCCGGATTCTTTTCAGGCGCGCTATTTGCTGGGATTGTGCTACTTCTTTGTTGAACGTTACGGGGAGGCAGCAAGCACGCTTGAGCCGCTCTGGCCGCAGGCCTCGGGGCAATTGAATTATCTCTATGTGCTGGGCATCGCAGCTAACAAGGCGGGGCAGTCGCAGTTGGAGCAGAGAGCTCTGACGCATTTAATCGAGATTGGACAAAACTCACCGGAGTTTCATCTCTTGATGGGCAAAGCTTACCTCAACCGCGAAGAGTATGACCACGCCATCACTGAGCTTGGACTCGCAGCCAAAGGCGATTCTGCTCTTCCGTTCGTGCACTTCAACCTCGGCATGGCTTACCTCAAGAAGCAAGACTTGGACCGGGCTAAGACGGAATTTCTCAAGGACATCGCCATCGAGCCCGATGTCAGTTATGACTACGATCAACTGGGAGAGGTGTACTACCTTCAGCAGCAGGATGAAGCAGCGGAAAAAGCTTTTCGCAAGGCGCTGCGCCTCGATCCGCAACTGGCCAGCTCTCACTTTCAACTCGCGCGCGTGTATCAGCGCGAGAAAAAGTATGCGGAGGCGCTGACTGAGGCCGACGCAGCGCTCAAGCTCGATCCTGACAGTCCTGGCACTCATTACTTACGCGGACAGGTCCTTCAGCGTCTGGGTCGCGCGCAAGACGCGAAGGCCGAAATGCAGACGTTTACCCAACTGTCGAATGCCGCCCGTGAAAAACGGCATCAGGAGCTCGAATCCGCCCCGATGCCGAATCCTGAAATCACGCAGGAACCTCAGTAGCGCTCGCAGCGCAAACTCTTTTGATATTGTTGGATGGATGACTGAAATCAAGTGCAGCGCGCTGCTCTTTGACTTGGACGGCGTGCTGATTGACTCCACTCCTGCCGTCATTCGGGTTTGGACACAGTGGGCGATAGCGCATGGCTTTGATCCCGCCGAGGTGGTGCGCGTGGCCCACGGCCGTCCGAGTATTTCGACCATACGCGAGTATCTTCCGCACGGCAATCATGAAGCGGAGAACCATGTTGTGGAGAGTGGCGAAATTGCTGACTTGAACGGAGTCGTGCCTTTACCCGGAGCGCGCGAGTTGCTGGGAGCTCTTCCGCCAGACCGATGGACGATTGTTACGTCGTGCACTCGTCCCTTAGGCACAACCCGCCTGCGCGCCGCAGGGCTGCCTATTCCGACGCATCTGGTTACCTGCGACGATGTGAAGAACGGAAAACCGAATCCCGAGCCTTACCTTAAGGGCGCGTCGTTGCTGGGAGTGGCAGCGAAGAATTGTGTCGTCGTGGAAGACGCTCCCGCCGGAATTCGGGCCGGCAAAGCGGCTGGCGCTCGGGTTATCGCATGTAGAACCACTTCGCCAGAATCGGAACTTATAGAGGCTGGCGCCGATTGGATTGTCGACGACTGCAAATCAATTTCGGTATTACGCTCGCAAAAAACAACAGAATTTAGCCTGGTAATGACGAATGAATCGTAGGAACATTACAGCCTTCGATGGAGTACGGCGTCTCGCCCGTCTGGCCGGGCGGGGACGCCCGGCCTCCATTAGAACGAAACCAACCTCACAGCCTTCTCCCGCATCGTAGGGTGGTGAAAATAACAGCTGCACTCGTCGTCCTGATGCCCCTGCTCCTGGCAGGATGCAATACGCAAAACTCGAGTCCTGATGAGGTACGAGAAAGAACTGCGCAAGCCACATCTGAGATTAAGAAGGATGCGAAAGCAGTGGCCGACGGCGTGAAAGAGGGATGGAATCGCAACCAACCCCTCGACATCAATAAAGCCACAAAAGATCAATTGCAAAGCTTGCCGGGAATGAGCTCGGAAGGGGCAGAGCGCATTATCGATGGCCGGCCGTATCGCAGCGCGACTGAATTAGTTCACCGCAAGATCGTTTCCCAGCAAGAGTACGACAAGATCAAAGATCAAATAACTGCGCAGTAATCCCTCGAGCCAATTTCAATGTGCCATCACTGCTTTGCCCTTCTTTGCCTTGCGCACCAGGAGAAGTAGCGGCAGCATTGCCACGAACATCGCTGCCAGAAGGCGGAATGTGTCATTGTAGGAGAGCATTGCGGCCTGCTGCTGCACCATCCCCCAGACCGCCGCGTAAGCCTGGCGCGTCGCGGTAGCGACGTCCTTCCCTTGCGACATGAAAAGCGCCCGCAACCCGTTTATCGTTTGGCGAGCCTGCGGACTGCCTTGATTCACGTATCTCCCCAGAATGTTCACGTGCGTCTGTGTTCTGCGCACCTGCATGGTCTCGACCATGGAGATGCCAATGCTGGCGCCGATATTGCGCATCAGATTGAAGATGCTGGTCGCATTCCCCATTCTTTCGCGAGGGATGGGGTCGTTAGTGACAGTGGTCAACGGCACAAAGATCAGCCCAAGACCCGCGCCCTGAATGGTGAGCGGCAGCCAGAAATTCGATGAGGCCACGCCCAGACTGAAAGTCGAAATCATGTACATGGCGAGTGCGGTGCTGATAAAGCCCGCCGCCAGCAGCTTCCGAGCATCTACTTTTCCCGTGAGATATCCAACCAGCGGCATGAAAAGAAATGACGCCATGCCGCGCGGTAAGTTCGTGATGCCGGCATGAGTGGCCGTATAGCCGAGCAGTTCCTGCATCAGAAGCGGCAGCAAAACAGTGCTGCCGTAAAGCACGAAGCCGACGACCGTCATGATGAATGTGCCAATCGCGTAAGAACGATAGCGGAAAACTGTGAGGTCGATGATTGGATGTTCGGCTCTGAGTTCGCGAATGAGTAGCCCGCCCAAACCCACAACCGCGAGCACAGCCAAAGTGAGAATGAAGTGGGAACTGAACCAATCGTCTTCTTGGCCCTTGTCGAGCATGATCTGCAGAGCGCCTATTCCAACCACAAGAAGGCCAATTCCCCAGTAGTCGATGCCTTTCGATTCCCTGCGCAAGTATGGGGGATCGAAAATGAAGGCCTGGGTGAGAATAATCGCCAAAATTCCGATTGGGATGTTGATGTAGAAAACCCAGCGCCAGCTGTAGTTGTCGGTAAGCCAACCGCCTGCAACGGGGCCTAGCATGGGCGCTACCACGATGCCGAGAGCCCAGAAAGCCATAGCCTGGCCGCGCTTCTCTGGCGGAAACGATTCCAACAAAATGGCCTGCGAGAGCGGCTGCAATCCGCCGCCGCACGCCCCTTGAATCACGCGGAAAAAAATCAGGAACGGCAGCGACGGCGCCAGCCCGCAGAAAAAAGATGCGGTCGTGAAACCAGTCACCGACAACATGAGCAATCGCTTACGGCCGAAGGTGCTGGCTAACCACCCCGTCATCGGCAAAATTATGGCGTTGGCCACGAGATAGGATGTGAGCGTCCACGTGGCCTCATCCGTGCTCGCAGAAAGATTGCCGGCGATATGAGGTAGCGATACGTTGACCACTGTGGTATCGAGCACCTCCATGAAAGTGCTCGACATAACCGCAATCGCAATCAACCAGGGATTAATGTCTTTGGACGCTGGATTGGTCTCGGGCATCAGTTTCGCGATAAAAAATAATTAGACTCAATCGGAATCGCGCCGGACTCGAATTCTCCCGGACGCGGGAATAGCATCTATGTTGTCTACGTTTGTCATCGTTCTCTACATTTGTTACCCGAGCGAAGCGAGGAATCTGGGTTTTTCCTCCGCCCAAGTAAGAACCCAGATTCCTCGCTTCGCTCGGAATGACAACAAACATTTGCTAGGTTCTCAAGCAATGCCGGAACTGCAATCACGGAATCCGCGATCGAATCCTGTTCACGGTCAGGCCGAAGTAGCATCGAGCTGGAAGTTTGCGCTCCGCGCCCTGCGCTCAAGAAATTATCGCCTCTTTTTCACCGGTCAGTCAGTGTCACTCGTCGGTACTTGGATGACGCAGATTGCCACCAGTTGGCTGGTTTACCGGCTTACCGGTTCGGCGTGGCTATTGGGCATCGTTGGATTCGCCTCGCGGATACCAACTTTTTTCCTGGCGCCATTCGCAGGCGTATGGATCGACCGCTGGAACCGTCATCATACATTGGTCGTTACGCAGATTCTGTCCATGCTGCAATCGTTCGCTCTCGCGTGGCTCGCTCTGGCGCGGATCATCACCATACAAGAGGTGATCTGGTTGGGGTCTGGCGCAGGGTGTCATCAATGCGATCGATATGCCGGCTCGGCAGGCATTTGTGATCGAAATGGTCGAGGAGCGTGCTGACTTGGGCAATGCCATCGCGCTGAACTCATCAATGGTGAACGCAGCCCGGCTTCTCGGCCCATCAATCGCCGGCGTAATTATTGCGGCGGTCGGTGAAGGTTATTGCTTTCTGATCGATGGTTTCAGCTATCTTGCGGTCATTGCTTCTCTCCTGGCAATGAAAATCCGCCCAGTCGAGCAGCGCAAAGCCAGTAAACCGGTCTGGCATGAACTTAAAGAAGGTTGGAGCTACGTAACGCATTTCGTCCCCATCCGCTCGATTCTTTTGCTGTTAGCCCTGGTCAGCTTGGTGGGCATGCAATATACGGTGCTGATGCCGATCTTTGCCGGTCAAGTTCTGCATGGAGGCCCGCACACTCTGGGATTTCTGATGGGTGCTTCGGGCGTTGGGGCGCTAGCTGGGGCAATGTTCCTGGCGACGCGGAAAAGTGTGCTCGGCCTTGGACGCATAATTCCTTCGGCTTCCGCAGGTTTCGGAGCGGGATTGATTGCCCTCGGTCTTTCTCGTTATTTGTGGCTTTCGCTAACGGTGATGCTGTTTGTTGGCTGCGCAATGATGATTCAAATGGCAGGCAGCAATACGGTATTGCAGACTATTGTGGAGGACGATAAACGCGGGCGGGTTATGAGCTTCTATTCCATGGCATTTCTGGGGATGGCGCCGTTTGGCAGTTTATTGGCTGGAGGATTGGCCCACCAAATCGGCGCTCCGCGCACGGTGATGATCAGCGGAGCAGTATGCATTGCGGGCGCAGCGTGGTTCGCATCGCAACTAAACACGATCCGAGAACACGTGCGCCCGATTTACAGAACCTTGGGCATCATTCCTGAAATCGCCAGCGGCATCCAGACCGCCAGTGCGCTATCTACCCCACCCGAGGAGTAGCTACCGCTGCCCCAACCTCACAGTGACGGCCTGATTTCAGGCACGAGCGCCGCGGGGGGTATGACCATATCTTCAGGCATGCTCCAATTCGATTGCGCAATCGAGCTCGCCGAAGAGCGCGCTGCCACTGCCCGCCTCCTGGTACGAGGATGTGCTTGCGCCGCCGTTCGCTCTTCCACAGATCGCGCTAGTAACTCGCGAATCCGCAGTTTGGCTTTGTGCAGCTGAGACTTCGAATTACCCACGGAGCAACCGAGCATCTCCGCGATCTCTTTGTGCTCGTAGCCCTCTACTTCGTGCAGCAAGAAAATTGTCCGGTATCCGGGAGGTAGCTCTGTCATGGCCCGAGCCAGCGAAATCCGGTCGACGCAGCCGGTGAGGTCCGTATCGTGCGTACCGAATTCACGACGCATCTTGCTACCATCCTCGTTGCTGAAAGGCTCGTCAAGTGACACTTGGCTCAATGACTTTTTGCGGAAATGCATGAGAACTGTGTTAACCGAAATTCGATGCAGCCAAGTGGAAAATGCTGAGTCTCCGCGGAAGCTGCTGATCTTGCGAAACACTTGCAGGAATGCGTCCTGAGTAAGGTCTTCCGCTTCGGCTGCGTTGTTGGTCATGCGTAAACAAACGGAATAGATGCGGGCTTTGTGCGCATGAAATAGAGCTGCGAACGCCTCCGAATCGCCTTCTTGAGCGCGCTTAACCAAGTCTGAAGTCAGAGGAACCGTTGCTGTAACCGCCGTATCGCTTTTCACCAGAGTCTTCCTTTCGGGTATCGATTTCAATTCAGGTTGCACGCCGCGAAGTGTCGATTTCATACTGAAAGCTTAAAGTCAGTCGGCGGGATGGTCTATCGAGTGCAGCCTGTACGAGACACTACTTACTCCTGTACAGTTTCGAATGGCGATTAGGGGGAACTGCTGAGGTCCGGGGAAGTCGCAATCACAAGGTAGCACGGGGGGTAACGGCCAAGATGAGCACTATTGCTCAGACACCATGAATTAACCGTGATAAGTGACGCGCCTTCGGCGGCTTAACTGACGCTCGTCTCTGGCTTCGCGATCGAGGTTCATTGCGCCGAGACCGCTAAGTTTTTCGCTGGAATTCACAATCTCCCATTGTCATCCTTAGACAGTTTAGTTGCAGCATAATTCGCACCGTTTGCGGGGCATCCGCCCGCTCCGATTAACATATGGAGATGCCGATCACCCTTCCGCAAGTGGAGGAAGCACGGCGCAACATCTCCGCACTTGTCCTGCGAACCCCGCTGGTTCGCTGCAACGCGGATACGCCGGCCGAGCTTTACCTGAAGCTCGAAAACTTACAGCCCATTGGATCGTTCAAGATCAGAGGTGCGGCCAATGTGATGGCACGGGCTCCACGGCAGCAATTGGAACGAGGAGTGCTTACAGCCTCGGCTGGAAACATGGCGCAGGGCGTGGCGTTTTGCGCTCGCCGCATGGGCATCCGGGCAACAATTGTGGCTCCGGAGACAGCCCCGGCGACTAAGATTTCGGCGGTGGAGCGCATGGGCGGCCGCGTAATCAAAGTTCCATTTGCCGAATGGTGGCGGACTTTTGAAACCCGATCCTATCCCGGAGTTGAGGCCACTTTTATCCATGCCTTCGATGATCCGGACGTAATGGCAGGCAATGGCACGATCGCACTGGAATTGTTGGAAGACTTGCCTGATCTCGATGCTGTCGTGATTCCCTGGGGCGGTGGAGGGTTATCATGCGGCATCGCAGCCGTGTTGCGGGCGCGGGCGCCGCGAGTGCGTATCTACGCGGCTGAGATTGAAACCGCGGCGCCGCTGGCTGCATCGCTGGCGGCTGGCGAACCGCGAACCGTTGAATACATGCCATCATTCGTCGATGGTATTGGCAGCAAAATGGTGTTTCCCAACATGTTCGATCATGCTCGGCGATTGCTTGATGGCTCGTTAGTTGTAACTCTGAACGAAGCCGCGCAGGCACTAAAATCGTTAGCCGAGCGCAATCGGATCATCGCGGAAGGGGCTGCGGCTTGCGCTGTCGCGGCGGCCCTGTCCGGACGCGCAGGCTCGGGAAAAATTGTGGCCATCGTTTCTGGCGGAAACATTGATATGGATAGATTTACCCAGATTATTAACCAAGCCTAAGGGTTTGAGATTCATTGTGAAGTAAGGTTGATCTACAGCATTCGAAGCCGTACGAAGCCGCTTTAGCAGGGCTCTGCTGCCTGTTTAAGACTGTTTCTCGGATGTCTCCGCGAGCTCCGCGGCCTTTCTTTGCGGTCTCCGCGTTTTAAGGTGTTGATGAGACTACGTTAAAGACAAAGTCTTAAATCGCCGAGTTCGCTGAGAACGGCCGCAGAGTACACGGGAGATAGGAAGGCGCCGCCAAGAACTTTGTTGAAATCTAGGCACTGTTTCTCCCTTATGCTTCGTCATTTAGCAGCTATTGTTTACAATAGATAATCTGCGCACAATCAGGGAAGCGGTAGGTACGCCTCAGTCTCGGGACCAAAGCGGAACTTGAAACAGTCAAATCACAATTTCGGCGGCAGGGATACTGCGCGGGTATACTGGCGGGTCGAAGGCAGTCTTCTCGAACTGACCACGGTTCGGCCAATCGCATTTTTTACCTGGAACGGGCAAACGTTCATCGGACGCTGGATGCGGCGCGGATCAGTCTTGTTAATGGCATTGCTACGCCCTTTCTTGTACGCAGCCAATCGCGTCTTTGCTACGCGCGTGGTTCACACGGTGTTGCGTGGAGTCAGCCGCGACCGCTTGGACTTGCTCGGCGAAGAATATTTTCAGTACAAGCTAAAGCCGCAATTGAAGCCCGATGGCGTGCGCGAACTCAAAGCGTTGATCGACTCTGGCGCCGAAGTGGTGCTGGTCAGCCAGGGGCTCGATCATGTGATGGCGCCGCTGGCCAGGCATCTCGGCGCAAAGTGGGTGATAGCGAATCGTCTGGAATTTCGCGATGGCATGGCCACCGGAAGATTGGTTGACCCCGTGATTCGTCCTCGTGAAGTATTTGCCAGGATCACAGGGGCGGGGCCAGATGGAACGCGTGCACCCGAGCAGTTGGTGCGGGATCTGGGTTTAAGTTCCGGGCTGCAAGGGGTCGAGGAATTGCACGCCGCAGTCGTCTCAGCGACGCGGCGCCTGCCGGTTCTGGAACGTCCCATCGTGCACTTTGACGACGCGCGTCAGTCGCGGCCGCTTTCGGTTCGTCGGGCGCTTGCTGGTAAGAGCATCATGCTCATTGGAGTGACCGGCTTCATTGGAAAAGTGTGGCTGGTGAATTTACTGATGGACCTGCCCGAGATCGGCCGCATTTATCTGCTCATCCGGCGGCAAAAAACAAATCCGGCACTGGGGCGATTTGAACGGATGGTGGAAGACTCGCCCGTCTTTGATCCTCTGTACAAGCGCTACGGCGCTGGGTTAGCAAGATTTCTCCGGGAGCGCGTGCAAGTAGTCGAAGGCGATGTGTCGGCGCCGGAACTTGGCTTAACGCCAGACGTGTCGCAAGCTTTACGCAAGAGTCTCGACCTCGTGGTCAACAGCTCCGGTCTGACAGACTTTAATCCTGATCTGCGAGACGCGCTGGCTACCAATGTAGATGCGGCGGTAAGCATCGTCGAATTTGTGCGCAGTTCGGATCATGCTGGCCTGTTGCATCTTTCAACCTGTTATGTGGCGGGTGCGCGAGATGGACGAGTGAGTGAAGCCGTGCGTCCGAACTACACTCCTGCCGGTGTCGCGAATTTCGATGCCGACGCGGAGTGGCGCTCGCTCCACGACTTTGTGAATCAGGCGACACAGAAAGCGGAAAGCGCGGAAGTCACCGACGAACTGCGACGGCAGGCGCTCCAAAAAGAACACGCTTCAAAGAATCTGAAAGGCGCTGCGCTGGAGAATCAGGTCCGCAAAAACCGGGTACGCTGGCTGCGCAACTATTTGACCGAAGCAGGGAAGAAGCGCGGCAACGAATTGGGATGGGCCAACACTTACACGCTGACCAAAAGTCTGGCGGAGTCTTTGATCATCAAATTCGGAGCGGGCTTGCCGATTGCGATTGTGCGTCCCGCAATTGTCGAGACCTCGCTGGAGAAACCGTTTATCGGCTGGAATGAAGGCATTAATACGTCCGCTTCTCTCTCCTATTTGCTGGGGACGTATTTCCGGCAGCTTCCTTCGAACGAACGCAAACGGCTGGACGTGATCCCTGTGGACTCGGTGTGCCGCGGCATGACTTTGATTGCGGCTGCCATCGTAGAACGCAGAAATGCGCAGATTTATCAGCTGGCGACCTCAGTCACAAATCCCTGCGATATGCGGCGCTCGATCGAGCTGACTTCTCTGGCCCATCGCAAACATTATCGTGCTCTGGAAGGGCTGGAAAGCTGGTTGCGTCTGCGCTTCGACGCAATTCCAGTTTCAAAGCAGCGCTACGAGCGTATGTCAGCGCCGGCGCAGAAAGCGATCATTCAATCGATTCAGCGCATTGTTTCGCCGCTGCCATTGCGCAAAACTCCGCTGGCGCGGGCGCAGCGGAATTTGGAAAAAGTTGAAAAACTGATTGAACTATTCGAACCCTTCATTCTTCTAAACGAGCATGACTTTGTGGCAGAAAATGTGGAGAAGTTGGCTTATGCGCTGGTGCCGGAAGAGCGTGCGGCCTTCGGTTACGACACCCGCAGCATTGACTGGTGGGAGTACTGGATCAACGTCCACATTCCGGCGCTGCGGCGCTGGACCTACCCGCTGATAGAGGGGCGTCCTTTGGAAGCGCGGCCGTCACGCACTTTTCAACTGGCGGAAACTGAGAACAACGGAGAGACCGTTAAAACGGGCACAAACGGGGCAACGTGGCGATATTCCTGACCGGCTCTACCGGATACATCGGCGGACATGTCGCGGCCAACCTTCTGCAAGACCATGGCGCCGCCCTGAATGTGCTGGTGCGCGCGAGAGACGCTCGCGAAGCTGAAATGCGCTTATGGCAGGCCCTGCAATTGCACATGAGCTTTCCGCGCTTCTATGAAAATCTACAAACGCGCATCAGAGTTTTTCGCGGCGATATTACGGATACGCATTTCGGGCTCGGACGCGACGATTATGATCGATTGATTCACACCAGCGATTCTGTGATTCACTGTGCGGCGTCGCTGAATCGAAAGTCAGAGAAGAGCTGTCTGAACGTCAACCTTCGCGGAACTCTGGAGGTGCTGCAGCTTGCCATGCGTGTGCACCACTATCACGGGCTGCGCCGTTTTAGCCAGGTGAGCACGGTTGCCGTCGCAGGAAAGCGCAAGAACGAGGTCGTGACCGAAGACAACTCGATTGATTGGGAGCGGTCGGACTACGATCCTTACGCGCGCACGAAAAAGTTCTGCGAGCACATGATTCGGGAGCTTCTGCCTGAAGTGCCGATCACGATTTTCCGCCCCAGCATTGTGCTCGGAGACAGCCGCCGTCCCGAAACCACTCAATTCGATATGGTAAAGGCTTTCGTTTTTCTGGCCGGATTACGCGTGCTTCCGTTTCGAGCCAAAGATCAGATCGATATTGTGAATGTGGATTTCGTGGCCGACGCCATCGCAACCCTCCACCAGAAAGACAATCCCCAGTTCGACACCTACCATCTTTCTTCGGGAAGGGGTTCGCAAACTTTTCGCGAGTTGACGGTCGCGCTGGCGGCTGCTCAACAAAAACGCCCGCCGCTATTTTTGCCCATGCTCGAGCGGCCGTTCTCCGGCACCGTGAACACTTTGGCGAATCGCAATGGCGTGGTCGCGCACGGCGCGTCGCTGATGAAAGTTTTTATGCCCTATCTCGTGTGGAATACGGTATTCGATAATACTCGCGTTACATCAGAGTTGGGCCGCAGACCGGTGCCGTTCTCGCAGTACAGTTATCCGTTGCTAAAGTTCAGCCGAGAAACAAATTTTTCTTACCCGTATCAGGGTTGGCCGGCGAAGGTGGGAGGGTCTGCGGCATGATGGACTTCCTGCTCGAAGCCTGGGTTAGCGCTTCCATTGAAAAGTCGAAAGCCGCGTGGATGCTGGGAAAAGGGCGACCTTGGCAGCCGAGCGAAAAGTTGAAGCTACTGTTTGCAGGCTACAACGGTACCCGCAACATGGGCTCGGACGTGCGTGTGGAAGAAATGCTGCGACAACTGCGTCACATCCTCGGCGCGGAGCGCGTCTCGTTCAGCGTGATGACGCAAGTTCCTAAATTCTCGCGCGGATATTTCGAAAACACAGCGCAGGTGCATCTTCCGGATATTTTCCCGCCGTTCCTATCGGACGAAGTTCCCAAACATCACGGCGTAGTCGCATGCGAAGGCTCAATGTTTAAGAGCAAGTTCGCCAATGCGCTGACCACGATGATGATTGGATCGTTAGGCATTGCCGCGGCGCAGAATAAACTTTCGGTGGGCTACGGCGCCGAGGCCGGACACATGGATCCAGTGGTCGCCAAAATGTGCGCCCGCTACTGCCGGAATTCGCTGGTGATCACACGCAACGAAGAATCGCGCACCATCTTGCGCGAGCTTGGCATTCCCAATGAATTGGGCACAGATACCGCGTGGACCTTTGAGCCGCATCCCCCGGAATATGGAAGGAAAGCCCTGCGCGAAGTTGGCTGGGACGGAAGCACGCCGGTACTGGTGGTTTGTCCGATCAATCCATTCGAATGGCCGGTGAAGGCTTCGGTAGCCAAGTTCGCATTGCACGGAGCGATGGGAGCATACAAGGACAGCCACTACCGTTCGGTTTATTTTCACAACTCGGGTCCAACAGCCGATCGCGCTTATGAGCACTATCTGACTTCAATTGCTAACGCGGTAGACGCATTTCGCCAGCAGCAAAAGGTATTCGTGATCCTGGCAGCGACCGAACGCCTGGATGCGCGTCCCGCGACCGTATTTCAGAAAAGCTTGGCGGCGTGCCCGTGCTCAGTTCAGAAGATTACAACATGTATGAATTGGTGAGCGTGCTGCGCGCCTGCCATATGATGGCGTCGTCGCGCTATCACGGCATTGTGACTTCCATGCCGGGACTGGTGCCGTCCGCGGGCATCACGATGGATGAACGCATTCGCAATCTCATGCGCGATCGGGGACACGAAGATTTGCTGATGAACGTTGATGACGCCGATCTGGAATCGAAACTCTTCGCGGCGTTAATCAAGCTGAGCCAGGAAGGCGAGAAAATTGCCGATGGCATCGCGAGGACCGTCGTGCGAAATCTCAAGGTGATGGCTCGTATGGGTGTGTATTTCGAGGAGGAAGTGCAGAAGCATTATCCCGACTTTCCGACCCGCAAAGGCGAGTGGGGTTGGGAAGATTATTTGCCGCCAATAAGTACGGGGTTGCATAGCTTGGCTGAGGCGTACAGCTGATACGTTCTTCGCTTAAATAATTCCATGAGTTTTCTCGACGACATTTTTGCGAAGCTCGGACTGGCGGGAGGAGCCACTGTTCTACAAGAGCTTCGCGGCGACAAAGTTCAGCCAGCAGTTTTCGCGCAGAGCGGCGGCGATTTACTCAGGATGATCGCTCAGGCGGGAGCATCTATACGGGAGCGCGGATTGAAACGTGGTGACCGGTGCGTTCTGCTTGCACCAAACAGTATTCGCTGGGTTGCCATGGATTTGGCCATCATGGCAGAGGGAATGATTGCAGTGCCGCTGTACGCGCGGCAGGCCCCTGCGGAACTAGTGGCCATGATGAAAGATTGCTCTCCCGCTCTAATTTGTTGCGGAGATGCGGCTCTGCGTGACGCGATCCTGCAAAACTGGCCACAGGCACCGGCGACCGTACTGTTGGACGATGTCTTCGATAATGCCGCGCAAAGGGTCAAGCAACCGTCCAATCTTCCGCACCAAAAACTAGCGGACGGTGACCCGGTTGCGATTATTTATACCTCCGGCACTTCGGGCGAAGCCAAAGGCGTCGTACTTACCGCCGGCAATGTCCGACATATGTTGGGCTGCACGTCCGGGCGACTGGATGGCTTAATGGACAACAAACCAGACCAGGATCGTGTTTTCCATTATCTTCCGTTTTGCTTTGCGGGCTCCTGGGTCATGCTGCTGACTTGCCTGCTGCGCGGCAGTTTGCTGACTCTTAACACTGACTTGACTAAAATCGCGGGCGAAATGCGTGGCGTTGGGCCCGATTATTTTCTCAACGTCCCTGCACTTCTTGAACGCATGCGTAGAGCTGTCGACGAGCAGCTTTGGAAGACTGGCGGAATCGTTCTAAATATTTATAGCCGAGCCAAAGGCGCTTGGATCCGCGAGCAGGAAAAACAAGCAAGCTTCGCCGATACCATGTGGTTGAGGTTAGCCCAGGCCGTGGTGTTTCCTACCATTCGCAAGAAAATGATTGGTTCCAACCTTAAGGCTTTAATTTGCGGCTCAGCACCGCTTAACGTGGAAACACAACTCTATTTCATGATGCTTGGAATTCCAGTGCTGCAGGTTTATGGGTTGACCGAAACGACTGCGATCTGCACCATGGATGAGCCGGGTCATGTCGAACCAGGCCGCGTCGGCCCCGCCATCAGCGGGATTGAGATGAAGCTCGGCGAAAATGATGAAATCGTGGTGCAGGGTCCAAATGTTTTTCAGGGATACTGGCTTCGCCCGGAGGAGACGGCGAGAGCTTTGCGCGACGGCTGGTTTCATACGGGCGATCAGGGTGAAGTGGATGCGGCGGGGAACTGGCGCATTGTCGGACGCATCAAGAATCTGATAATTCTCGGATCCGGTCACAACATTGCTCCCGAGCCGATCGAGGATGAGGTTTTGCAGCAATTACCGGCGGCGCAGCAGGTGGTGCTGGTGGGCAACGGGCGCGGATATCTTTCAGCGGTAGTCACCGGGCCGGTAACGCGCGAGCAGGTACAGGCCGCGCTGGATGCGGTGAATCCCGGCCTGCCGCATTACAAGCAGGTCCGGGCTTTCCACATTTATTCGGAGCCGTTCTCCATCGAAAACGGGTTTCTAACTGCCAATGGAAAACTCAAGCGGGATTTAATTGCGGCGCGGTTGAAGAATGAGATCGACGAGATGTATCTGGTGACGCAGGCTTCTTAGTTGATCAAACGTTGACTAAATGGAATCTTTTCGCGGTCAGGCGGTTTCGTGGACGCTGAAGAACGGCGTAGTCGAGTTGGCCTTGCATCGCGAGCCCTGCAATGAGATCGGCTCGCTGACGCTCGACGAACTGGAACAGTTTGTCGCCAACCTTGACAGCTTCAACGACGAAGCTCATGCGCTTATTGTCTACAGTGAAATGAAGCCCGGGTTTTGCGCGGGTGCCGATCTACGCGAGCTTTTTTACCGTTCGCAAGAATCTGCGCAGCGCGAGGCTGTTGCAGGCGTGCGCGCCTATCTGGAGCGCATTCACCGGGTGCTAAACACGATCGATGCTTCGCCGTTGACTACGATCGCGGCGACGCATGGCGTGACTTTTGGTGGCGGCTTCGAACTGGCGCTGGTTTGCGACTTGATTATTGCCGATAGGATGACCCGATTTTGTTTTCCCGAGTTGCGGCTGGGATTGATTCCCGGCTTCGGTGGGATTCCGCGACTGAAACGCGATTTGGGCAACGCGGTGGTACGTGATCTGCTGCTCACAGGGCGAAGTTTTAATGCGACCAAACTGCAGCAGGTTGGTTTAGTGAGTCAGGTAGTCGGTGAAGGTGAATCGCTGCGAGTGGCGCGCGCGACCGCCACGCAGTTGGGAAAGTTTGATCGGCGCACTGCGGTTGCAGCCAAGAAATTTATCAAACCGATTCCTTACGAAGAGTTGCAGCATGAGATCGATATTTTTTGCGAACTTTTTGTCCAGCCGGCGGTAGAAGCCGGTTTGAGAAAGTTTGTGGAGACCGAGGATGCGCAGCCGTATTTGCCTTAGGCATCTGCATCACCGGAAATTGCATAGATCCCTCGCTTGGCTCAGGAGGACAATTGAATCGATTGAATATGACGTCACCTGACGAAACACTCGAGCAGATATTGAATCTCGCTGCCACTCACTTCAAAGTGCCGCGCGAAAAGCTCACGCCCGACGACGATTTTTTCAAGACGCTTGGCATCGATAGCTTGCAGGCGCTTGATCTCCTCACTCGATTAGAGCACCATTTCCGCATTGAACTGCCGGATTACGAGTTGCAAGGAGTATCGGATTTCCGCACGCTCGCGGACCGTATTCAAGCGCGCTTGTAGCGACACGATTTACAATTGCCGGTTGCCGCGTCAACTGTGACCGTACTTTCCCGATGCTCAATCTCGACCAATACAGCTGTCTTGGTGCCGCGCTGCGGGATGCGTTGGACCGCTGGCCAAACGAAATTTGCCTCATCGAGGCGGACCGGGATCGAGAGAAGACCCGGCTTACCTACTCCGATTTCAAAGAGGTCGCTTTGCCCCTGGCTCGTGCTCTGGAGGACGCCGAGTTCAAAGCCGGTGATCGCGCGGCGATCATCATGACCAATCAGTCGAAGTGGCTGATTTCCGCGTATGCGGTTTTCTATCGCGGCGGCGTGCTGGTGCCCCTTGATTACAAACTTACCGCCGCCGAGCATCTCCAGTTGCTGCAGCACAGCCAAGCCCGTTTTCTGATCATTGAGTACCATCTTTGGCGCGCGATTGCTCAGTCGCCGGAGTTCAAGAATCACAAGTTAAGAAAGGTGCTCATCACGGAAGCCCCTCTGCGCGCCGATCTCGCGGGAGCTTATCGCTGGGAAGAATTTCGCCGTAGAGGCGATCCCTCGTTTGTGATGCGTGAGCGCCAAGATACAGCGTGCATCGTTTATTCGTCGGGAACTGGCGGGCGTCCCAAGGGATGCGTGCTTACGCATGAGAATTATCTGGAGCAGTGCAAAGCGCTGACTGCGTGGTATCCATTCTGGCCGGGCGTGCGCTATCTCAGTATCCTGCCCACGAATCATGCCATTGATTTTATGGTTGGCTTCATCGGCCCGTTCGTATGCGGCGCTTGCGTGGTTCATCTGCGTACGCTGCGGCCAGAGTTCGTGCGCGACGCTTTTGTGCGCTACAAAATTACTTATGTCTCCCTGGTTCCCATGATTCTGAAGAACCTGGAACGCGGACTGCGCGCCAAGTTTGAGGAATTGTCTGGAGGCAAGCGTTTTTTGCTCCAGCGAATGATCGCGCTGAATAAATCCCTTACGCGCAGGCATCCGAAGATTGGCTTGAGTCGCAAACTTCTGGCGCAGGTTCATGCGGGGTTCGGCGGAGAATTGCGGGCAATGTTTACCGGGGGCGCATTTATGGAACCTACGACGCTGCAATTTTTTTATGATCTCGGCATTCCGGTTGCCAACGGGTATGGCTTGACCGAAGCTGGCACCTCGCTCACCCTAAATGACCTCAAACCGTTTCGCGCGGACACTGTTGGTAAACCGCTGCCAGGAGTTGAGTTGCGCGTTCTCAGTCCTGACGCAGACGGCATCGGCGAGGTTGCGGTGCGAGGCAAGACGGTGATGTCGCATTATCTTGATGATCCGGAATTGACCGCGCAGACAATTGTGGATGGATGGCTCATAACCGGCGATCTTGGCCGCTTTGACGGCGATGGACACTTGCAACTTTTTGGCCGCAAGAAAAACATGATTGTCACCGAAGGCGGCAAGAATATTTATCCCGAGGATATTGAAACCGCCTTCGAGGGACTGCCGGTAAAAGAATATTGCATTTTCGCCGCGAACTATCTTTGGCCAGCCAAGAAGTTGGGCCGCGAGATGCTGATTCTTCTTCTGCGCCTGGAACAAAATCAGGAATTCTCTGATCCGCTTAAGGAGGAGATCGCGACCCGCAACCGTCGTCTGCCCGACTTCAAACGAGTTGGTGGGTACCTGATCTTGAGTAACGATTTTCCTCGAACTGCGTCTATGAAGATCAAGCGCGATGCACTGGCCGAAGAGGTGCGCAAGAAACTGGATCGTGCGGCTGTGGTTGAATTGTGAGCGACGCTTTTCTTGCCGTGGTGAATCCGGCTGCGGCTGGAGGACGCTGCGGGAAACTTGTTCCAGAAGCTCTCGATCGTTTGCGCGCAGGTGGAATTAAGTTAGAAGTGGTCGAAACCACGGGCCCCGGACAGACGACCCACATCGCCCGCGACGGCTATGCGCGCGGTTTTCGTAAGTTCATCGCCGTCGGCGGGGATGGCACATCGTATGAGATCGTCAACGGACTTTTCCCCCGCCGCGAATCTGACGACGCTGTGACGCTTGCATTTCTTCCCCTGGGCACAGGCAATTCCTTCTTGCGCGAATTTACAGATCGAGGTGTGGAACACGCAATTGAAGCCTTGCTGGCGCGGCGGTCGCAGCCTTGTGATGTCTTGCGATTGCGCCACGCGGAAGGAATTCTGCACTACATCAATCTGCTGGCTATGGGATTCGCCGCGGACGTAGCGGCGCTGCGGGCGCGGCGTTTCAGCGGGTGGGGAGAGCTTGGTTATCAGTCGTCGATCTTCATTTCGTTGGCTCGGCTTCGCCGCCGGCCATTTCCGTTGCGTATTGATAACGAAGAAAAGATCGACCGCCGTCCCTGTCTGTTCCTGACTTTCAACAACAGTAAGTTCACCGGTGGAACCATGATGATCGCGCCCAAAGCTGATGTAAACGACGGACTCATCGAATATGTGCGCTGGGGTCCTATCGGGCGACTGGGGCTGATTCGCAATTTGCCTACGCTTTACGACGGCACGCACATTCAGCATCCAATGGCCGAGCGTCGCAGCGCCAGACGAATTGATTTCTACTTGAATGGTCCAGTGGACGTGATGGTTGACGGCGAGGTGTTGACCTTACAATGCCTGACGTTGGATGTGCTGCCATCGGCTCTGCGGGTCGTGGTATAAGAAATTATCCGTATGTCACAAGAGCGCAGGAAAAGGCAACAGAAACGGCAAGGGCAAAGCCACGCGCAGTCGAATCCGGAGCGGATACGTTACGTGTTGGTTGCGATCGCGATCGTGGTTGTTTTTGCCGTCGCGTATTACTTCCTTTGGCATAGGCACAACACCAAACTGGACGCTTTTGCCCAATGCCTCACCGCCAAACAAGCCAAAATGTACGGCGCGTTTTGGTGCCCGCATTGCGAAGATCAAAGAGAGAAATTCGGTTCATCTTTTAAGTATGCGCCATACGTGGAGTGCGGAATTAAAGGTTCTCAGGGCATTCAAGCGGTATGCACGCAAGCCGGTATTAAACGATTTCCTACGTGGGTTTTCGCCGATGGCACGCGCGTTGAGGGCGAGCACGAGCTGCAATTCCTGGGTGATCAAACCGGATGTAGCGTGCCATGACGTCAGCGGAGCGCCGGGTTTTTCAATTAATTGCGGTTCTGGCGTTGGCGGGAATGGTCGTGTCTTCCGTGTCGCTGAAACATCATTACGGTACTTCGCAGACGAACTATTGTGATTTTGGGACCAGCTTCAACTGCGACATCGTTAACCGCAGCGTTTATTCGACCGTTCTCGGAGTGCCGGACGCGCTCATAGGGATTCTTGGATACGGTTTCCTGTTCGCCGTCGCAACTTTTTACCAGACGAAAGCAGAAGCTCCATTCCTGCTTTTAGCTTCATCCACAGTGGGGCTTGGGTTCGCGCTTTATCTCACTTACATCGAGAAATTCGTGCTGGCGACCTGGTGTATTTTGTGTCTGTCGTCCCTCTCGTTAATTTTTCTGATTACCGGGTTCTCTTCATTTCTTGCTGCGAGGTCGATGCGTCGTGGTTGAGCCAGTCATCAAATCATAAGTTCTAGTCGCTTCAGCACGGGCGAGGACGCCCGCGCCTACACGAGCTAGGCCCCGCGAAACATGTTATGGAAGAAGTTAGTCAAGAACAATCTGTGCCGAAGAACGATTCCGTTACCGGTGATCTGCGACTTCACGAATTTCGTAGCCGTGTATTTCGTAATACACGAATGCTACGCGTATGGCTGCCTCCGCGATACGACGCGCTCGAGAACAACTCTCGCCTTTACCCCGTGCTCTACTTGAACGACGGGCAGAATTTATTCGATCGGGCAACGGCCTTCGGTGGCGTGGAATGGCAGGTGGATGAAACTGCCGATCGTTTGATGCGCCAGGAGGTAATTCCACCGCTAATAATTGTCGGCATCGACAATGCACAGGGAGAGCGCATCAAAGAATATCTGCCGTTTCGCTCCTTTAATCCTCCCATTCTGCGGCCGCGGGGCAAATGTTATCCCGACTTCTTAATCAACGAGGTGATGCCGTTTGTTGTCGAACGATATCGGATCGCTGAAGGCTTTCAAAACTCCGCATTGGGCGGTTCTTCCCTGGGCGCACTGATTTCCCTATACACCGTCATTTCAGCGACCTGAAGTCTTCGGTGGTCTTCTTGCTCGAAAGCCCTTCATTGTTTATTTCCCATCGCAGAATCGTGAAGTTCAGCCGCCTGGTGCGGCAATGGCCGGCAAAGATTTTTCTGGCAATAGGGACGCGCGAAGCAGGACGCGAGGACAAAGACCGCCAGGTCGTGGAAGATGTCCGCGAACTGGAGCGAACCCTGCGGAAGGCCGGCTTGGACGACCGCCGATTGCGGGTGAAAATCGATGAAGGCGCAACCCACAGCGAGGGCGAGTGGGCAAAGCGTTTTCCCGAGGCGCTGAGTTTTCTGTTTGGCAGGTGAACGCAAGCCTTGCGGATATCCACCATTGTGGAATTGCGCTGCTACAATTCCTCTCATTAATGAAGCGCTCCCGCATTTTCCAGACTCTAACCGTTGCAATAAACTCGGCGCGCTTGATTTTTCTGGGGGCTCTCGCGGTACGTTTCTGGGTCTTGTCCCAACTCTTGCCTGCACATGCTTGGCGCAATTTTTACCAATACAACGAATTTGCACGAATTGCCTGGGCAATGGTCTCAGGCTACGGCTATAGCTCGCCGTGGGCGAACACGCCGCTAACCGCCACAGCGGTAGAGCCGCCGATTTATGCATATATACTCGCCGCAATTTTCAAGTTGGCGGGCCCCTATAGTTACGCATCACTGTGGCTCGGAGTGGGACTGAATGCGGTGTTATCGGCATTCACGGCCGTCCTGATTTTTCTTGTCGGAAAACGTGACTTCAATTCCGCGACCGGCATTCTGGCGGCATGGGTATGGTCTGCCTGGATTTATGAAGCCGCAGTTTCGGTGCGCCTATGGGAAAGCAGCCTCGCAGCTTTTTTATTGATGATCGCATTGTGGTGGCTTCCGCAGCTCGCTCGGAGCACATCACCGTTGCGCTGGTCGTTGTTCGGAGGGCTCGCCGGTGTGGCTGCGCTTACGAATACCACTCTGCTATCCGTATTCCCGTGTCTATGGTGTTGGCTTTGGTCCAGCTATCGACGTCAGCAGCGCTCATGCCGGATCGTGCTGCTGGCCTCCGTTACAGTATTTGTGCTGACTTTAGTTCCCTGGACCATCCGCAATTACGTGACCTTCGGCCGGCTGATGCCGATCCGTGATAATTTTGGACTCGAAGTGTGGATTGGAAACCACGAAGGAGCCACTGAGTCGCACCAATACCCGAACGCCTTTCCCATCCTCGATCCGACAGAATACAACCAACTGGGCGAACTCCATTTCATGGCAGGCCAAGCGCCACCTGGCGGCGCAATTTATTCGCCGGCACCCAGTGGATTTCCTGAGCTTGACGGCGTGGAGGTTTCTCAGATTTTGGATTACCCCTGTGGGCACGGTGTGGCCAGTAATCAGTTTATTGGCGTGGGTAGGATTGGCCCTGATCCTCAAGCGCAATGGATTCCAAGGGGCACCGTATGCCATTGTTCTCGTGGTGTTTCCTATCATTTATTACATCACGCACAGCTTCCCGACGTACCGGCACCCCATCGAGCCTGTGGTCATCATTCTGGCGATGTATGCATTAGTCAGCCTGGCGGAACTCACTGCCGCGAGCTTGCGGCCGAGCCCGGTGCTGCCTACTGTGGCTGCCAAACATTGATTGATCCGATCATGAACGGAAACTATTTGTACAATCTTTTGCGCAGAGGATTGTAGATGCGGGATGCCGCTTTAAGTGCCGATGAGACCGCGAAAGGCCGCAGACAAAAGCCCAGCCCAGGAGATCACCTGCTTCGCGTTGTCCTGCTTTCCATTCTTTTTCTAGTTCCCTGTTTCTGGCAATCCCGCATTCAGGCGGGCGATCTCTCCAGCCACGTCTACAATGTTTGGCTCGCCTCAATGATCTCGCAGGGAAAAATCAACGGCCTTTGGATCGCACCCCAATCGACCAATGTGCTGTTCGACGTCGAGTTGGAATGGCTGGCGCGGCATGTTGGCTTGGGCGCGGCACAACGCATTGCGGTATCTGTCGCGGTCCTGATCTTCGTCTGGGGTGCTATCGCATTTATTTTTGCAGCGGCAGGAAGAAATTGGTGGTTCGCCACGCCATGCGTCGCCTTGCTGGCTTACGGTTTTGTATATGAAATGGGATTTTTTAATTTCTACCTTTCGCTGGGAATTTGTTTGTGGTACCTGGCAATTTTCTGGAATGGGAATTGGAAACGGCGAATAGCGATCACTCCAGTCCTGGCTCTTGCTTGGCTAGCCCATCCGTTTCCGGTTGTATGGGCCGCGGGCACGGCCGCATATATAGCGATTGCTCAGAGGCTCAGGTCCCGGCAGCGGTTGCTGCTTTTGGGATTAGGTCTTCTCACTCTGGTGGCGACGAATTATATTCTTACCCGCAGTTACCAGTGCAGGTGGTCATGGAAGCAGGTATTCTTCATCACCGGCGCAAACCAGGTGGTAATTTATGGCACGAAATATGCCTTTATTTTGGCGGGGCTGTTGTTCATCTGGTTTGTACTGTTACGAAAACGTGTTAAAGAGCGTGGCGTGGCGGAACTCGTTCTCAGTGTGCCTGGTCAACTTTGGTTACTCAATGCCGCGGGGGTGCTGCTGATTCCCAGCGCGGTTAATTTTCCCAACTACGGATTGCCTTTTACCTATATTACCGATCGCGTTTCCCTGACCGTTGCGCTCATGGGCTGCGCGGTACTCGGATCGGTGCCGTTGAAGGCGCATGAAAAGATGGCGCTGGCTGCACTGGCAATTGTGTTTTTTAGTTTTCTTTTTGCGGACACGCGAGAACTCAACCGCCTGGAAGATGGCATTGATGCTGCGGTAGGGACCTTGCCTGCAGGCCAGCGTGTGGTTGGTTCTTTTCCCGGCTGGTCCACCCGCGTCGTACCGCTGCAACACGATCTTGATCGCGCGTGCATCGGTCGCTGCTTCAGCTATGCAAACTATGAGCCGTCGTCGCGGCAATTCAGGGTTCGCGTGCAAGCTGAGAATCCGGTCGTCCTCGACAATTATCTGGACGTAAAAGCCGTGGAAGAAGGCAGATACGTGGTCAAGCCGCGCGACCTGCCGCTTTATGAGGTCTTTTTATGCGGGACGGGGCGGCACGATGTCTGTTTAAGTTCGTTGGAAGCCGGCGAGGTCGTTCAGAGATAGGTCGAAATTTACCTACAGGATTGTCATTCCGAGCGAAGCGAGGAATCTCGGTGTTTGCCAGGGAAACGTTATTGCTGGTGTAGGCAAAAACCCAGATCCCTCGCTTCGCTTCGGGATGACAATTCATAAAATTGGACAGCTCCTGTTAGGAGTAAACAATTTCTCAGGTTTCTGATGCTAGACTCTGCTGGATGCGCGTCCTGGGGATTGATTGTGGCACCGAATATACCGGGTACGGTGTCGTTGACCTCTGTAGCGATGGCAAATTAATTTGTCTCACTTGTGGCGCGGTGAAGCTTTCGCCTCGCCAATCAATGGCGGCGCGTTTGTCGACGATCTTCAATCGGCTGGGTGCAATAATTGTGGAACATCGGCCTGATCGGGTTGCCATCGAAGACGTCTTCTATGCCGTGAATGTAAAGTCCGCGCTCAAGCTGGGACAAGTTCGCGGAGTCGCGATGCTAGCCGCGTCGTCAGCGGGTCTGGAGGTCGCTGAATATTCGCCGCTTTCGATTAAATCCGCAGTCGTCGGCTACGGCAGGGCAGAGAAGCAGCAAGTGCAGCACATGGTTACGCGTCTGTTGAATCTGGCTGAAATTCCCGAGCCGCCTGACGCAGCCGATGCCCTCGCGATTGCAATCTGCCACTTACACACCACAGCCACGCTGGAACGCCAGCGAGCATGAGGAATTACGCGCGGTCCGCTTTTTGGCATAATTCTTCGTGCATGCTTTCTAAGCGATTAGTGAGCAGGTCTTTCATCTTCGTATGCGTGATTGGGTTGGCGCTGATGTCCGCGCGGGCCCAGCAAACGGTTGTTCCCACGGTTACGTTCACCTGCGATTTTCCCGGCTCTGAACCCGATCATTACGTCATCTCCGTAGCTGACGATGGCGCGGCCACTTACGACTCCAATAGCAAGCTGAGCTCTGAGTCTGATGCCGAAGATTCTTTCCATTCAGATTTCACCGCGTCGCAGGCAGGACGTACACGGATTTTTGATCTCGCCAAACGCTCGCATTATTTTGAAGGGGACATCGATTCCAAAAACAAAAAACTGGCGTCAACCGGCACCAAAGTCTTGACTTACAAAGACGCGCAGAAAAGCACGCGTGCCACCTACAACTATTCTCCTCTGCCCTCAGTTCAGGAACTCACGACCTTTTTTCAAGGCCTGTCAACGACGCTCGAGTTCGGCCATCGGATCGGATACGACCTTCGCTATCAGAAGCTTGCGTTAGACGACGAACTGAAAAAGATGGAAGAGATGTCGCACAGCGGCGGCCTGGAAGAAATTTCAGCAGTCGCTCCGATTCTGCAGAAGATCGTTGATGATCCGGCTGTGATGAACGTGGCCCGAGGCCGGGCGCAACGATTGCTGCAAGCCGCGGGTAGCCCAGGCAAGTAGGAAATTGTCTTCAGATTTGACAACTCAGCAGCCCAAATAATGTTCTAATAAGGCAGAGGGGCCGATCCCGGGGGTGTTCTATGTCGTCCAAAGCAAGCGTAAGGTTTGTAATGAGCGCGGCGATCGCCGCGTTTTTTCTTGTCGTCTCGCTTTTGAGCAGCTCCGCTTTTGCTGATTCCCAAGTTCGCGTGGTGCGGCTTAGCGAGGTACAAGGCGATGTGAAAATCGATCGCAATCTGGGACAGGGCTACGAAAAGGCATTCCTCAATTTACCGATTACCCAAGGCGTGAAGTTGCAGACCAAAGGTAGCGGCCGCGCAGAAGTGGAGTTCGAAGACGGCAGCACGCTGCGTATCACGCCCGATACCGTAATCGAATTTCCCCAGCTCTCGCTGCGTGATTCCGGCAACAAAGTTTCAACCGTTCATCTGCAAGAAGGCACTGTCTATGTAAACTCCGGCGGAGCCAAGGACAGTGAACTCACGTTGACCTTTGCCCATGAAAAACTGCCGCTCGCGCATGCCGCGCATCTGCGCATTGAAATGGCGGACGTCACCGCGACGCTGGCAGTTTTCAAAGGCGACGTGCAGGTCGAGGGCGATTCAGGGACGGTGGCTCTCAGTAAGAACCGTACGGCTACGTTTGATTTAACCGATGACGATCATTCAACCATCGCGAAGGATCTGGAAGCCGATCCCTTTGACGCTTGGGATAAGCAGCAGGATCAATATCACCAGCAATACGCCAGCAACTCCTATAGCAACTACTCGCCGTACGCCTATGGCACCAGCGACCTCAACTATTACGGGAGTTTCTTTAACGTGCCCGGCTACGGAACGATGTGGCAACCTTTCTTCGCCGGCGCGGGTTGGGATCCCTTCATGAACGGTGCCTGGGCATTCTCACCTGGCTTCGGGTATGGCTGGGTCTCCGGATATCCATGGGGATGGACACCGTATCATTACGGTACTTGGGCCTATCTACCGGCGTATGGATGGGCGTGGCAACCCGGCGGATCGTGGTCGCCATGGAACGCTCCGAGGTTCATCGGGGCGCCAGGAAGCTTTGTCGCGCCGCAGCCGCCGACTACCGGTCAGCGCACCGTGGTGGTGAGCCGCGGGCCAGTGCCGGTTCAACTGGGACGATCTTTCAATCGCATGGAGATTTCCAGGAATTCAGCGGGATTCGGTATTCCGCGTGGCGGCGTCAAGAACCTTGGCGAACTTTCGAGCACGGTTCAGCAAAAAGGATTTGCCACAGCAAAAGTTCACACCGCGTCCGTGGGCGGAGGTTATTGGGGTAGTGGAGGATATTCAACGGTAGGATCGCGGGGTGGTTTGAGTAGCATCGCTTCCTCGGCGGGTCATTCCTCTTCCGGCCACTCCAGCGGTGGTCACCGGTAGAAGTTAACCGAGAAGTAGCGGCATCAGATATAGCGGGCGGCCTTACGGTCGCCCGTTTTTTGCGGCCTCTTTAGCTGCCGTGCACTCGATTTTCGGATGATTAAAGTGGCACAACAGAAGTGCCGATAAGAGTCGTGAGGGTATTTATGCCCAAGCGACTGCCGCTGATCCTTCTGGCCTGCATCTGCACGGGTACGCCTGTACGCTCAGGATTTCTCGGGTATTCAGTTCCACGGGTTTGTCACTCAGGGCTTCCTCTTCAGCTCCAATAACAATTATTTGACCATGCAGTCGAGCGCCGGCAGCCTGCAGTGGACGGACGGCGCTGTAAGCGTCACGGATTCTCTCACCGATAGCCTGCGTGTCGGAATCCAGTTGCACATGTATCAACTGGGACAACTCGGCGGTCCCAATGTGCAGGTGGATTGGGCATCGGGGGACTACAAAGTCAACGATTATCTCGGATTTCGAGCCGGCAAAGTCAAGACTGTTATGGGTTTGTTCAACGATTCCCAGGATGTGGACGCCATCTTCCTTTGGACACTTCTGCCGCAATCCGCGTACCCGATCGACAACAAGAGCTTTTTCCTGGCGCACGTGGGAGGTGAAGTCTACGGCGATCTGCCGCTTGGCAACCGCGCCGGAAAGCTACGGTATGACGGATACGTGGGACAATCCGGCCTTGATTTGAACGGCGGCTACATCAAACAGTTCGCCGACGGCGGCCTGGTGTTCACGACCGCGCCGGAAGGCAAGACTTACGGTGGCGATCTGCGCTGGGAGGCTCCTTTGAAAGGACTGACTTTTGGCTTCGAGTGCAGATGTGCTCGCATTAGACGGTACGGCGCCCTGCAGGCAGCCTGCACGCTGCCTCCTTTGTCATACCGCGCGAGTATGCCCAGTTCACAAAAGGAAAGTTCTACTTCGCGGGAGAATACCAGCGGGGTCCGTTCGATGCGATTTTGACGCAGTGGACTGGCAGTGATTTCACTTCCCTATGGATGACGCGCTCCTGGTATGCGATGGGAAGCTATCGGCTCACAAAAAAAATTCAAGTCGGAAGCTACTACAGCCACTACATCAATAAAGCGATGGACACAAGCTTGCCTGAGAATTACTCGAAGGACCGGGTGGTCTCGGGACGCTATGACTTCAACTCCTATTTTTACGGCAAGATCGAGGGTCATTTCTTGCAGGGAACCGGACTCGGTTACTACCAAAGCACCAACCCAAATGGCTTAAAGCCAAATTCGAACATGTTGGCAGCCAAGATCGGCTTCAGCTTCTAGGATCAGGACGTGAGAGTCATGAAAAAAACTCGATGGTTAATGCTGCTGCTGACTTTCATCGCTTGCTGGTCCGCGGCCTGTGCGCAGGATGTAGTCTTGGTGGCCAACAAGGAAGTGCAGATTTCGGAAATCAAAGATGCCGATCTGCGCGCCATATTCATGGGAAACAAAACCCGATTCTCTGACGGTTCCCACGCTGTACCGGTCATTCTCAAGGGTGGACCAATTCACGAAGTGTTTTTGCAAAATCACCTCGGCGAAAGTCCGGCTGACTTCCAAGCGCAATGGCGCAAGGCGGTATTCACCGGGCAGGGCGCCATGCCCAGAGCCTTCGATTCCGAATCGGCTCTCATCGAATACGTAGCCGCCACTCCAGGCGCGATTGGATATGTCAGCCGAATTTCCCCGCAAGACCCGGTGAAGCGCCTCGTCTCATTCAAGTAGTTTTTGAAATTAGCGAAAAGATTGATGCTGCCTACCTTATCAAAACTGTCTGCTGATGTTTTGTCAGGAAATCGCTGCATTGGTGCGCTGTTCACCTATCCAGAATTGAAAAGCACATGGTAAGCTTTCTTGCCGTTCCAGCAAACGAGAGGCTGAAAGCGAGTTACCAATGCGATCACTTCTGTTATCGATTTTTCTGTTGAGTTGTTCGCCGTTCACGGGATTCGCGCAGACCACGTCTGCGCAAGATTCTGCAAAGCCCGCTCCTCAACTTGATCACTTTGATCCCAAGAAGGTCGACACTTCGGTGGATCCCTGCGCTGATTTTTACCAGTACTCGTGCAATCGCTGGATCGCGGATAATCCCGTGCCTCCGGATGAAATTTTCTGGGACTCCTTTGGCAAGCTGCAGTTGTGGAACGAGTCTTTTCTCCATCAGACGGTGCTAGAGGTCGCGGCCAAGCCGGCCGCAGAGCGCACGCCGGTCGAGCGGAAGGTCGGCGATTACTGGTCCGCGTGCACCGATGAGAAACAGAGAAATGCGACTGCCCTTTCCACCTTGCAGCCGCAGTTGCAGCGGATTGAAGCGATGTCCAGCAAGAGTCAGTTCGCTGACGTTGTGGCCGATCTCCATCGTTCGATTCCCGGCGCGTGGAATCCCGGCGATCCCGAGACTTATGCCGCTTTGTTTGGCTTTGGAGCGCAGCCCGACTTTCACGATACCGGGCACGTTATTGGGCAGTTTGATCAAGGCGGCATGCCGCTTCCCGGACGCGAGTTCTACCTGAACGATGATGCGAAGTCGGTCGAAATCCGAACCAAGTACGTCGCCCACATTGCCCGCATGCTGGAACTTTCTGGCGTGCCGGCTGCTCAGTCAAAGACGGATGCCGATGTGGTGCTGCGAATGGAAACGGCGATGGCGAAGTCGGCGATGGAAATCGTCAAACGGCGCGATCCCAAGAACCTCGATAATGAAATGAATCTGGATGCGGTGCAGAAGCTGACCCCGTCGTTTAACTTCAGCCGCTATCTGCAATTGGTCCATGCTCCGGCGACAGGTACTTTCATCGTGACCTCGCCTGATTTCTTTCGGGGAACCGAGCAGTTAATTCAAAGAGAGTCGCTCGATCATTGGAAGGCATATTTCAGATGGCAGTTGCTGAACGGTCTGGCTGGCGCAATGAGCGACGATTTCGTAAACGAAGATTTTTCCTTTGCGGCTCAGACTCTGTTTGGCGCCAAGCAGATTCTGCCTTTGTGGCGCAGGTGCATCCAAGCTGAAGATCGCGATATTGGACAAGCGCTAGGGCAGGCCTACGTAGCGCGTGCGTTTCCACCAGAGAGCAAGCAGCGAGTCCAGGAAATGGTGGTTGCGCTCAAGCTCGCACTGGGCCAGGAAATGGATTCCATGGACTGGATGAGCCCGGAAACCAAAAAGCAGGCGCACGTGAAGTTGGCGGCGCAGATTGATAAGATCGGCTACCCCGACCACTGGCGCGACTACTCCGCGTTGGAAATTCGTCCGGACAATCATCTGCTGAACGTGGAGCGAGCCGCGGCTTTTGAGTTTAACCGGCAGTTGCAGAAGATTGGCAAGCCGCTCGATCGAACGGAATGGCAAATGACGCCGCCAACGGTAAATGCCTACGAGGATCCCCAGACAAACACCATCAACTTCCCGGCTGGCATCTTGCAACCGCCGTTCTTCGATGCCACCAAGGATGACTCGGTCAACTATGCCGCTGCCGGCGCTGTGATTGGGCACGAGACCATTCACGGGTATGACGACCAGGGACGAAAGTTCGACGAGCATGGAAATCTTCGCGATTGGTGGACCGCCGACGATGCCAAGGCGTACGACAAACGCGGCGACTGCATTGCCGACGAGTACACAGAGTTCGTACCCGAAGCTGGCGTGCAGCAGAATGGCCGCTTGACTCAAGGGGAGAACACCGCCGACAACGGCGGAATCCATCTGGCGTTATCAGCACTGGATGCGGACCTGAAAGCGAAAGGCCAGAGCCTCGATACCAAGGGCGACGACGGTGTGACCGCGTTGCAACGGTTCTTCCTGTCCTACGCCAACATCTGGTGCGGCAACTTGCGTCCGGAAATGATGCGGACGATTCTGCTCATGAATCCGCATCCGCTGGACAAGTATCGGGTAAACAATGTGGTGTCGAACATGGCGGAGTTCGCCAAGGCTTTCGGTTGTCACAAAGGGCAAGCCATGGTGCGGGAGAACGCCTGCCGGGTTTGGTGATTCGGGCAGTGTAGAAGCACCGCAGCTATACTCGTTGTCGTGCCAACCCGAGGCTATTTCTTCGCGTCCGCGGCTTCGTCTTTCAAGTAGTTGGCGCTTAGCGTGTTTTTCTGTTTGGCAATCTCGATTAACGTCGGATAGAACTGCACGAACGTAGTGTCTACGGCGGCGTGTTGTTCGTGGCAGGAGTAGCACGCAGCTTCCTTCGGAACTTGTTTTCCTGGCCCATCCCCGTCGAAGCCGAAGAATGCCCACTTGCCCGCAAAACGCGATTCATCTTTTACGTGCACTTCGCGACCCATTAATTCCGTGGTCTGATAGTGTCCGCTCTTGTTGATCGAAGCCTTGCTTCCCGCGACGCGAACTTCGAGCACCAGCATGGTTTTGTCGGGCCAGGTTCCCGTCTGAAGGAACGCTTTGTAGGCATCGGGATTCACAAAAACGTTGTCGAACATGGAGTGGTCCATTGCCATGGCCCTGGGACTGTAGCTCATGTCGACACCAGAAGTCAGATAAACCCATTCGCGGTAGTTGGCCGGGAATAAGAGGCTGCCATCGGCCGTATACGTAGGCGTCTGAGTGGATGAAGTGTTTTCATTCTTCTGTGCTGGCGCAGATTTTGAATCGTATTGCGCAGGGAACAGGAAAGCCAGGCATAGCAAAATCCAAGCCCGCATGGTTGCCTCCGGTGGTCGCGGCATTATAGACGTGCTATGCAACCCCGGGTTAGCACTCGGCGTAGTTGCTGATATGCGATGTTGGAAGAATCGGCGACTCTAGACAAACGTACGAGGCGTACCCCAACGTAATGTTCTCTGCACCACGATAAATCGCGTATACTGACTTCAGCCCTTAACCACGAAGATTATCGCAACCAGCCCTGCGCCTTCGCGATTGAGAAGACTCAAAAGCCCGGAGCGGGAGGAGATATCTATGTCGTTAACCAATGGAGACAAGTCCCGAGCTCATCGGCAACGGAAGCAGAACATCCAGCGCCGTTTACGGTCTCAAGCACTGCTCCAGGCCGAGGCTGGCAAAACCAAAACGGCGGGCACACCTAAGAAAGCAAAGCCTGCGGTCCATACCGAGCCGGCATAGCCCGTAAATGGGTAGCGCCGATGCTGAATGATGGATTGCTCCCGCAAAATTATTCCTGGAGGTGGGTATGGCTGGACGAAGTCGCTCAAGCTTTAACAAACGACAGAAAGAGCGCTCACGGCAAGACAAGCAGCGCGAAAAATTAGAAAAGAAGCAGCAACGCAAGTTGGAGAAACAGTCGGGCGTCCCGGGCGAGAACGATGACTTCGGACAAAACGATTTCAGCTTGGCTGGAGATTACGAAGAGCCCGAGGAACTGACCATCTCCAATTTGAACGCCGAAGACTAGATTTCCAGACTCTTTCGCGATGCACACGTAGACCCGGACGCCCTCGTCCGGATCGCCCTGCGAAGAATTTCACTTCCTGCCGAAGAACGCATGCTTGGCCGTTTTGCCGGAAGCTTGCCATAGCTTGAAAATCTCAAACACGATCACGGTGGCGTAGGTGACTGCAATCCAGACTCCGACCTCTTCAATCGGCAGATTGGCCCAGGCTCCAATGAACAGCCCCACCATCTGTGTTGGCCGAAATGCCCACCACTGATAGGGTACGGCCAGCGTGGCTTCCCAGATCAAACTTACCAGCACGATGATAAATAGCGTCAGGCTGAACGCCCGCCAATTGATGAACGGCCGCGCCGTCGGAAAGAAGCTCATCGCGGGAATGAAACCGCCCAGCACGAGCACCGTCAAGTAGCCCGGGAAGCCGTCTGCATGCGGCGAGAACATTTTCTTGTAGACCACAGCCGCCACCAGCAAGACTACGCTGATGATCGCGGACGTCAGGTGAAACTGAAAGAGCCGCGAGATCTTTTTCGATTCCTCCGGATAGTCGGGAACGTTATAGGCCGCCAGCCAGAATTCATCCAGCCAGACATAAATCAGCAGCACGCACAGGAAGCCAGTGAAGTAGAAGACGTACTCCTCGATTGGAACCGGTGCGCCCAAGGCTGGAGCGCCGATGCCCAATGTCGCGCCTGGGTTGCGGAAAACAAAGAAGCAGTGGGCGAAAAAGAAATCCAGCCCAAAGCCGATGGGAACGAGAATGGCGATGGTCCGCCAGAACGCCCGCCGCGGAATTTCCACGCCTTCAGCGGGCAGGAACCAAAAGGCGATCACCGCAATCGGAACCACGAACAGCAGCAAGCTCCAGGTATAGCCGTGTGGAGTCGGATTGGAACTCGACACCTGCAGCGTCCCCGGCGAACTCACCGTGTGCAGCGTGATCGCCGCCGGGACCACGATCATAGCCAGCATTGCAGCGACAATCCATCCGCTCAGGCGCGGGCCGGGATCTGTACCGGACATGCGGGAGCACATGAAGGCGATCCTCCTGAGATTCGGAGAATTCTACTCTCAACCGTGTCTGGGTGCGGGCGCCCTCGCCAGCGTAAGGTTTGAGGCTCAAAGTCGAGCTTGGCTCGGACGGGTCAGAGACCCGTCACCAGCGAAGCGTCCCCACACGAGTGATTTCACCGAACCACTACGCCAGCGTAGCCGACTACCATCTCGCGGTCGCCTGAGACGTCGCCGGACGTAGCGTATTTGACGAGTTCGGCCAAGGTTGCGCCCAGGCGCGTCGTGGCGGTCAGCATGGCGACGGTTGGGCCGAAGCCGCACATGCTTATTTCTTCGCGCATCACTACGTCGAACAGGCCTCGGGGATCGATGGCCAGCATGCGCTCGATGGCCTTTTGGTCCTTTATCCGAGTGACGGTGTCGTTCTCGTAATGATTCATATCGCTTGAGGCGATGATCAATATTTTTTCTGCTTGCGCCTGAATTACGTTCGCTAGGGCCTCGCCCAGCTTTTCCAGAATTTCGAATTGGCCTGTGCCCAAGGTAATGGGGACGAACGTAAAATCGGGACGGCAGGCTTGGAGGAACGGCAGTTCAACTTCAATGGCGTGCTCGCTGCGATGAGCCTCGAAGTCTTCGCTCAGAAGCGGGAACTCCTTCTTCAGGGCATCGGCAAGAGCAGTGTCGACTGGGACTTGGCCTAGCGGCGTCTCCCACGTGCCGTTGCTCATGATAGCTAGCGGACGTCCCTTGCCGGTGTGGTTGGGACAGAGGATTATGATATGTTGCGGGATTTCTAATTGAGCATAGACCGCTCCAGCCACGGGTCCCGAATACATGTATCCGGCGTGGGGAGCCACGCAGCCTAGAGCGGGCACCGGAGTTATTTGGGATGCTAGATACTTATGGACATCTTTGAGTAGAGTGTCACGCTCGCTTGGATAGAAGCGTCCAGCTACAGCGGGATGACGAATGATTGCGGCCATAGTGCCTTTTCGTCAGCGAGGTACCTCGGCTAAAAGCCGCCGCCGTGAACCTTAATTTCCCTTGTTGCCGTCGAGCAGGGCGCGAAACAATGCTGCGCTCTTTTCCAGCGACAACGCTTCGGCTCGCACGGTTGGCTTTACTCCTGATTGTTCAAGGGCCGCCCGTAATACCTTAGGTGCGTAATCCGATTTCAGATTATTCCAGAGCGTCTTACGCTTCTGGCCGAATGATTTTCTCAGGAAGTCGATAAAAGCTTGTTCGGGTACGCCTAAGCCTTCGATGCGCGAATCGATGGAAAGCCGGACTACAGTTGAGTGAACCTTGGGCGGCGGAGAAAACGCGCCCGGCGGCAAAGTGAACAGTTTTTCAACGTGGCTGTAAAGCTGAGCGGTCGCGGAGAGCAAGCCATACTCGCTGGTCCCCGGCTTCGCCGCGAGACGGTCACCTACCTCGCGCTGCACCATGAGGACGATGGTTTCAAAGTATTTTCGGTACGCGAACAAGCGCAGCAGAATGTCGGAGGTAATGAAATAAGGAAGATTGCCCACAACCTTCACCGGTTCAGGCCGGTGGTTCATACCAGGACGGGTGCTGCCGGGCTTGGGACCGAAGAGCGTGTCGAAATCAATGGCCAGAACGTCTCCTTCGATTATTTCCACGTTCGGAGTCAGAGAAAACTTCATGCGCAATTGCGCGGCCAGAACGCGATCGAGTTCGATAGCGATGAGTCGGCGCGTTCGTCGGGCGAGCAAGGAGGTCAGAGCACCGCGTCCAGCGCCGATTTCGAGTACCGTGCTTTGCGATAAATCTCCGAAAGCGTCGGCAATTCGCTCTGCCGCAGAAGTATCAATGAGAAAATGCTGACCCAATTTGGGCGTTCTGGGTGTCGGACGCGCAGCAGATACCTTTGGCACATTGACCCTCTTTCTTTTGGGCGACTACACTGGACTTCTCCGCGAGCGTGCCGCGCAGAAGAGGCGTGCAGCGACTGCGCCCTCTATCATAACGTGCGCCGAAGCTTCGGCCATAATCTGGAGGATGGCTTTCATGCATATTGCTTTTGCTGCCTCGGAGTGCGTGCCTTTTTCGAAGACCGGAGGGTTGGCCGATGTTGTCGGCGCCTTGCCGCGAGCGTTAGTTGCCGCTGGGCATCAAGTCAGCGTATATATTCCCCGCTATCGCCAGACCAAGCTTCCGGATGCTGAGACCGCTGTCCGCAGCATTACCGTACCTTTTGATGACCGCTACCGGTTCTGTTCGGTGGTGACAGGTGGCAGCCATTCTGGCGTGCACTTTTTCTTCGTGGACTATCCTCCGTATTTTGACCGCGAGGCTTTGTATGGAACTTCAGCCGGTGACTATCCCGACAATGCTGAGCGTTTTGCGTTGTTCTCCCGGGCTGTACTTGAAGCTTCGAAAATCCTGGGTGTCCCGAATGTGTTTCATTGTCATGATTGGCAATCCGCGCTGATACCGGTTCTGCTACGCACACAATACGCGGAAGATCCCGCGTTCCGCGATGTAGGCACCGTCTTCACTATTCACAATATGGGATATCAGGGGCTGTTTCCGCCTGATACTTTGCCGCTGCTGACTTTACCCTGGGACTTGCTCGCTATCGACAAGATGGAATTCTTTGGCCAAGTGAACTTCCTCAAAGGCGCGCTGGTATACGCCGATTTCATTACCACGGTCAGCCGCAAATACAGCCACGAGATTCAAACTGCGGAGTTCGGTTTTGGCCTGGAAGGCGTGCTGCGCGCGAGGTCTTCGACCGTGACCGGAATTTTGAATGGCGTGGATTACGAGGAGTGGAGCCCGCAGGCCGACAAATTCATCGTGGCTAAATATTCTCCTGAGGATTTGTCCGGCAAGGCCAAGTGCAAACAGGATCTGTTGGCGACTTTCGGAGTGTCCAACCCTAATCCAAAACTGCCGGTGATCGGAATTGTCTCGCGCTTTGCTGCGCAGAAAGGTTTCGACCTGATTGCGCAAATCATGGAGCGGTTGGCGCGTGAGGAAATGATTATCGTCGCGCTGGGTAATGGCGACAAGCAATACGAAGAGATGTTCGCGCGTATGCAGAAACAGTTTCCGCAAAAGATTGCCATCAAGATCGCTTACGACAATGCGGTCGCGCACAAGATTGAAGCCGGCAGCGACATGTTCCTCATGCCATCGAAATATGAGCCTTGCGGCTTGAACCAGATATACAGCCTCAAATATGGCACCGTTCCCGTGGTCCGCGCTACCGGCGGTCTGGACGACACCATTGATCCGTGGGACGCGCGTACCGGGAAGGGAACCGGTTTCAAGTTCACCGACTACAGTGGTGAAGCTCTGTTGTTAACCATCAAAGAGGCTTTGAAGGCTTTTCGCGATCAGTCGTCCTGGCACACGCTCATGCGTAACGGTATGAACAAAGATTTCTCCTGGAACGCGTCGGCTAAGGAATACGCGCGTATTTATGAACGAGTGCGGCAGGCACGATCGGCTCAGAATCCGGCGTTGACTGCCGTTTAGGGCGCGATCACTAGCTCGGCTCCCAGCTGTGCAAAAATGGGATTTGATCGATTTCCGCACTGAGATTTGTTTGTCACGAATCTTGACAACGGCATACCGATTGTCTACTCTGCTAGCTGCCGCTCTGTATATCCTTTCCTGCGGTGTTTTCAAAGCTTGTGGGATTCCCTCAGGCCGAGAGAGTGAACACACTGTCCGCTCCCCCTCCCTGCCACATTTAAAATACCGCGCCTTTCAGAGTGAATGAAACGACGCGGAGCTCGTCACCTTGATGCAGCGACGCGGTTCACCGCAACTGCCTCGCGGTATTTCGGTTTTCAAGGAGGCTTCCGCGTGAAGGTTCACCTCATCAATCCGAGCGTTGTGTCCTTTGGGACGGCGGTCATTACGCCGCGTTGGCAGTACGTGCTGGCGGCGGCCACTCCGAAGAGCTTCGGCGACCCCATTCTGGTAGATGAAACTCTCTCGCAGTTGCGGCCTGAATCGATTCAGCCCGGGGATGCAGTGGGAATCGGCATTCATACGGGGAATGCGCTGCGCGGTTACGAGATTGGCAAAGTGGCGCGCGAGCGCGGAGCATATGTGATCTTTGGTGGAATTCATGCCACGCTTTATTCCGAAGAAGCGCTTGAGTTGGGCGGAGCGCATTCCGTGGTAAAAGGTGACGGCGACATCGCGTGGTCGAGAGCTCTAGCTGATTGCCGCGAGGGCGTTCCCAAACCGATTTACATCGGAGGGCAGATCGAAGCCAGCGAGTTCGTAGCCGCGCGCTGGGATTTAATTCCCCGCAATCGGTATATGTGGGCCTCGGTTCAGACCGTCCGCGGCTGCCCCAAGCACTGTTCGTTTTGCTCGGTCTGGCGCACCGATGGCCAGCGGCCTCGCCAGCGCGCCTCCGATGTGGTAATCGAAGAGATCGTGCAGTTGCGCCGTCTGGGCTTTCGTTTCATTGCTCTCGCGGACGATAATTTCTATCCGGTCACGTTGACTGACCTCAGCCTCGCGGCCCAGCAAAAGAACTCTGCGCGACTGAATGAACTGAAAACCATTCGCGCAGAGCGGTTCGAACTGATGTCCCGCCTCGCGAAGCTTCCGGATGACATGGTTTTCTTTACGCAAATTACGATGGAAGCGGCCGAGGACGTGGAATTTCTCGATGCCATGAAAGCTGCGCGCATCAAGGGCGCGTTGGTGGGAGTGGAATCGGTGACCCCGCAAGGGTTAAAAGATGTCTACAAGGATTTCAACCTGGCCGGCGAGAAACTGACTGAACAACTGCGGACTTTCCGCCAGCACGGCGTGCACGTGCTTGGGTCATTTATTTTTGGCTTGCCCAGCGACCGGCCGGAAACCTTCGCGGCAACGGCCGCTGCCGCCATAAGCGCGGAGTGCACCTTCGCGCAATTCGTAATGTTGAGTCCGTATCCGGGCACGGTTGATTTCAATCGCTGGGAAAAGACGCTGGGCGACAATCCGCCAACCATTGCCGGAGTGCCACTGACCCGACGCTGGCTCATACCGCAGGCGCTTCGTCCCTAATCTATATTGGGATCATCCGCTGATGTCGGCGGAAGAAATTCGCTCGCGCACCCAGGATGTATGGGATAACTTCTACGGTTGGCGGCGCATTTGGGAGCGCTCCAAATTTATCAAGTCGCGCCGGGGGCGGTTGGCATTTGTGCTCATCTCCAGAATTTATCGCATGATGTATGCCGATACCGGCCTCGCTACGGACAGCGCGCGAGTCACCTGGTCCGGGCGCTGGACCCGCTGGATGGCCAAGCCTTGCCGGCGTCATTTTGCGGGCCGTCCTATGCCGGATCTTGAAGTTCCGGAATCGCAGCCACGTGAAGGTTCTCCGTCGCTGGTTCCATTGTCATCCTGAGTGACCTCTACTCTGTCATCCTGAGCGCAATGGCGGCGCGAAGGCGCGGCATCCAAGAAGTCGAAGGATCCCGCTGAAGCACGGATTGCCAGAAATGTCGAAAGGTGTTCTCACTTCAAACCATGGGATTAGGAGAACTCCCTGAGTCGCATTCGCCGCAACTGGCCTGTGAGTGGTCCTTCGGCTGCGTTGCCGTCGCTACGCGACGCTAACTTCGCTCAGAATGACCAGAGTTCTCACGCAACATTCACCGGGCCGGGGGTGCTCTGGTGCACCTAGCAGACAAAAATCCGCCATTGCTTCCCTGATACAATTTCTCCGGTACTTCCTCGCTTTCCCTCATGTCCGCCTTTGCCAGAACGATTTTTCACGTCGACATGGATGCGTTCTTCGTCTCGGTGGAGGAGTTGTTCGATCCTTCGCTGAAGGGCAAAGCTGTGATTGTCGGAGGCCAGCGTGATGAGCGCGGAGTGGTCTCAGCGGCATCCTACGAGGCGCGGAAATTTGGGGTGCATTCCGCGATGCCGTTGCGAACTGCAGCCAAACTCTGCCCAAAGGCGATCTTTGTGAATGGCCATCCCGAGCGCTATCGCGAGTGTTCGGAGAAAGTTTATCGGGTACTAACGACGTTTTCGCCGCTGGTAGAGATGGCATCGATTGACGAAGCTTATCTCGACATGACCGGCACTTCGCGCCTTCATGGTCCGCCGCTGGGCGCGGCACACACTCTGCATAAACGAATCAAGTCAGAAACGCAGCTGAACTGTTCGATTGGCATTGGCTCCTCACGCCTGATTGCGAAAGTTTCATCGGCTAAAGCGAAACCGCATGGAATTCTCTGGGTCATTCCCGGGCAGGAGGCGAAGTTTCTGGCTCCGCTTGATGTGCGCGACATCCCGGGCGTGGGAAAAGTCACGGAACAGAGTCTGCATGCTTTGGGAATCCGGCAGGTCGGCGATCTGGCAAAGTTTGACGATAGATTTCTCGAAGAACAATTTGGCAAATGGGGATTGGCGCTCGCCGGCAAAGCGCGTGGCGAAGACGCTGGCGGATGGTTTGACAGCGAGGTGGGTGCCGACAGCGATCCCAAGTCAATCAGTCACGAACACACTTACAACGAAGACACTGCGAATCCCGAGCAGATCGAATCTACGTTGATGCGGCTTTCTGAAATGGTTGGCCGCCGGTTGCGCGAGCATCAATTGCACGCACGCACCATTCAGCTCAAACTTCGTTATAAAGATTTCACCACCATCACCCGCGCTCATAGCTTGCCTGCTCCCACGCAGCTCGATACCGAAATTTTCGAGCAAGTCCGTGCGTTGTTTCGCAAGAACTGGCGTAAAGGAACGCAAGTGCGCTTGCTGGGAGTTCATGCGTCGTCATTCGAGAACGAATCGCAACAGCAAAATTTGCTGGAAGGCAGCCAGCGTCAACGCTGGCAGCAAGCGCTGTCGGCGGCGGATCGCTTGCGCGACAAGTTCGGTGAGTCGAGCGTCTCCATGGCCTCAGGATTGAAGGGCAGCTTCCGCGAGCGTACCCACGAAAACCCAGCTGGCTTGCCCGGCAAAGGCAAATCGCCCGAGTAAACGGGCGTTTTCTCCACGTTTTCTGTCGCTTCTCGTTTCTTGCCAGACCGTACTCGCAATGTCCAGCGTACGTTCTCACATCTGAACTACGGATTTTTCGTGTTCGTCCGTCCAAGAAGTGGATCACGACCGTTGGTAATCTATCGGAAGTAAGCTCTTGATTCCATAATCGAGGAGTAGCAGGTGAGGTTTGCGCCAATTGGAATCAGTAATGAACGTTTACGAAGAACTGGAACAATCTCTGACTCCCGATCAAGCTCAATTGCTGGGTGATTTGAATTTATCCGCTGAAATCGAAGCGTCTTCCTCCACGCAGCAATTGCTCGACGAGATGCTTGGACTCTTCGAAGATGATGATTCGACTATGCTCCTAGCACATGGTATCAGCCCTGAACTCTACGTGGCTGTGACGAGTAATATTTTTCTACAGCCGGGCAAAACGCAGTTAATTATTGTTTTTGCTCGCCATAGAGACTGGCCTCCGTAACCGGTGTGGACACTGTCTCGCTTTCCTGAACTCCCAACCTGGTACGCGCCGAAAACATCGGTCCGCGCGCCAGTTGTGTTGGCACGAAAGATGACAATCCCAAAGGAAACTTAATATCGTCATAGATCGCCTCGACTCCGCCCCGCATGAAATAAGTCTCATGCCAAAACCCCGTGCCGCCGGAATTGCGTAGGAATGCCTTCCACCATTGCATGTGCGGCTCAGAGCGCGACCAGCGCTCCAGCGCATCAAAATCGCGCCAATATTGACGCATCCCGACGTGTGGAGGGAAGAGAGAGAAAATAAAGTTTTCGTGGCGCAGCAAGCCCTCAGGCCCGGCTGCGACTGAATTGGATATCTTTGGGCCGAACCCTATCAAGGTTTTGAGTCCAGTTATGGCATTCACTTTCATGCCCAGATAGATCACAACCAGGTCTGGATAGGAGCTCAAATCGACCGTCCGCCGCTCAACTTTCATGTCCGCCTCCGCAAACAGTCTCGCTGGTTCAAATAGTAGAACAAGCTCGGGCTGATCTAAAGAGCGCTGAGGACGCCAAAGGAGGCGTGGGGCGATCGGCTCCACATGAGAGGAGGTCAGATGCGTTTTATTTTAGGTACGATCTCGGAAAGCAGCTCGGAGTACAATTCTGGACTGTTCGAAAATGAATGGCGAACGTAACGTGCAATGAAGTGGCTCAAACTTCTCGACCTAGGCGCCTACCTTATGCTTGCGATAGTCGCTGGTAGCCGCTGGCACAGTGATCTGCGTCACTGGCTCGGCGCCGCGATTTCAATCCCTAATTTTTTTCTGTGGATGCTGGCCCGCCATCAGCTTGGCGCTTCGTTCGCAGTACTTGCCGAGGCCAACAAACTCGTCACTCATGGACTGTATTCCAAAATTCGCAATCCCATCTACATCTTCGGCGCACTTGCGTTCGTCGGAGAGTTCGTGGCCTTGGGTCGGTATATTTGGGCTGCAGTCTTCGTCTTGGTTAACCTTGCTCAATTCATCCGTATCAAGCGCGAGGAGCAGGTGCTCACCGAAGCCTTCGGCGATGAATATCGCGTCTACAGGGCCAAAACCTGGTTCTGATTGCTTTAGGGTGCGTTGCTGAAACCACAAAGACGAAGGCCGGAAATCCGGAATTACTTCCGGTCCCGGCCTGCGCTTCCATCAACTTGTTCAGAATTTTTGTTAGAGAAAGACGGGCGCGGACGCCCGTCCTCCATTATTCGCGTGTTAGTTGCTGGGCGTGGTATTTGACGCTGAGGTAGTGTTCCCCACGTTGGCGTCGCCGGTCAGTCGGCTCAGTCTGGGGAAAAATGGTGTTACCTCGAAGGGCATTTTGTCGCGTGCGGAAATGATTGCCACAGGCGCGGACTTGGTGAGTTCCACCCGATCGGTCCAGGCATTCAGTTTCACGCGTCCGCCCATGGGCAGCGCCGCGATCTGATCCAGCTTGTTCGGATCGAGAGCCGGACCCTGGCCCGCCAGCGCTGTCAATCTGAGCAATTGTCCTTTGTCGGTCGTGAAGCTATTGCCCAGATGCGCGGTCAGCAGAGCTGAGAGTTCAGGTGCCCGTGCCGTCAGTTCTTTCAGGAACAGTGAAGGCACGTCCAGCTTTTGCGCGTAAGGCGAGTTCTTCAGCAGTTCCATCGCCTTGGCGTCGGCTGCGGTTTCTTCGTCCGGATTGTGACGGAATCCGAAGTTGTGGTAAGTCGATTCGTCGGAGAACAGCATGCGATCGTTGAAGGCGAACTTGCTGCCCAGGTTATGCCCGAGAACAATGTGCGCCAGTTCGTGTGAGAGAACCATCGCCAGGCTGGCTTCATCGGGGAGCACATCGATTAGGCCGCGGCTGACCACGATGGTGTTGCCCACGCTGAAGGTTTCCAGCGGAGAAGTGATCATGACCCGGGTCCGTACGGGACGCGGCAACTCGATATTGTTGGTGACGATCAAATTGTTTACTACGGTCTGCAGAACTTTATCGACTTCGCCTTCTGGAGCCACTAAGCCAGACTCCTGCAGACGCTCGATAACGTTGTCTTCAGCCTGCTGCTGCCATTGACGCTGTGCCTCCAGCGGAGACGCATCGGTCGTGGATGGCGTTTCGTCTTTCACTGAGTCGACTCTCAATGAAGTGAGTTCGTCTTCTTTCGCGCCCTTCTTCAAGTCATAGCCCCAGATGCGGCTCTGAGCCTTGAATGCCATTTTGTCCTTGGCTCCATAGCTGAAGTCGCCTTCTTCACTGTAAATGTAGGACGGAACCCAGTAGCCCGGGATCAGGTTCAGCCGCCAGCTATCCATGTGGAAGTACATCGCATTTCTCGGCCGCGGGGCGTAGGTGCCGTTCAGACGCACGATGTTGTAATCCTGATCTTCGACCCAGATGCGCCCGAGGAAGCGGCCTTTGCCGGCATCCTTCTTCGGGGTGATGTCGAAAACGAGGCAACGCACGTCGCCGAGGAATTCACGGCGCACGTACTTGAATCCGTAATGGTCGCGATCGAAGTCGTCGCGATCGGCGAAAATCATCCAGGAAAAGCCCATAGGCTTGTATTCAAACTTGAACATCTTGCTGACTCCGCCTAACAGGTTTTTCTCGAAGCTTTCGTCCTTGGAGAGGTAGTCGCGACGGTCGACACTTTGTCCGAGGTCGAGCCGGCCGAGGAAATAATGGTCTTCACTGGGAACCGGACCAAGCTTCTGATCGAGTTTCAAATTCTGAAGATAAGTTTCGACCAGCGGCGTGCGCGTTTTCAGCAATTCCATTAACGCGTGCTCACGAAAGATGGCGCGATCGACTACCTGATCCATTGTCGTGGGCGGAGCCATTGAGGTGCTTGGTGTGGCCGCGGTCGCGGATTGTGCCGCCGGTTTGCTGGCAGGCTGCGAAGCATCTGGTTGAGCCGTCGGCGCTGGCGTGGTCGCGGATTGCGACGCGGCAGCATTCTGCACCGGGTCCGAAGACGGCGATTGATCTGTTGTCTGCTGCGCCATAGCGCTGAGCGAGATCAACAGGGAAGCAGTGAACATCCATTTCCAAGTACGCATGACTCTGGTCCTCTCTGAAACTATTCGAATCAAATTCTGCAAAATCTCAATACGCCAACTGGAAAACCACATGCACGATCGCGGTCGAATCAACCGGTGTACCAACTCGCTGCGCCGGCTTGAATCGCATCTGACTGGCGGCAGTGACGGCCGCTTCATCCAACCCGTGACCCAGGCCGCGCACTACGCGATTCACATGCACCTGCCCATTCGCTCCAAACAGCACCTCGAGCAGAACTTCTCCCTCGAGCTTGAGCTGCCGCGCTTCCTGCGTATAAACCGGGTTCGGTTTGGAAATAATTTCTACCTGCGTTGTGGCGGGGCCATCCGCCTGCGCAATCTTGGGTCCGGTGTGAGCCAGCTCTTGCGCGCCGAAACCTGCAGTCTGCACTGAGGCGCTGTGATTTCGATTATCAGCCTGGGCGATTCCGTTTCCGAAACCTGCGCTGGCCACTGTGCCCTTAATTCCTTTCGCTCCACCCGCTCCGTTGCCGGTACCTTGGCCTTCGGGCAAATCGAACGATCCTAATTTCGCGCTGGTGAGATGGGCATTGTCCTTGCCTTGGCCTTTTAAACCACTGGGATCGCCGAATCCGCCGGTCTGCACTTTCTGTATCGGAGCCACAACGGTCGGCGGAGCTGAGCTGCCAAACGCGCCCGTGTACACGATCCTCGCTGGCATAGCACTGGGCGGCGGCGCTAACTCCAGCGGCTTGAATTTAGCTTCCAACTTGGGAGCCTTTTCTTCCTCTTCTTTCTTCTTTTTGTGCAGACGCAGCTCTTTCGGCACAAATAATTTCGCAGTCTGAACCGTCACTGGTGGCGCCTTGGGAGCCACCATCGGATGATGGGTCTTGGCCCTTGGCTTGACCGGTTCGGGCTTCAAATCGGGCCTTGGAACCAGTTCCGTGACCGTGTATCTCTGCCGCAGCCGCAAGGTATCGGGAAAGAAAAACCCAGCCCCGACTAGCAACAAAACAAAAAAAGCTTCAATGCCGTAGCTGGTCGCTATAGTGCGCCAGCTCATTCGACGCTCTGGCAGAAGTCCGAATTCAAGCTTGTCAGGCGTATCCATCCACACGCTCCAAATGAGGAACCCTACCCACGGGGAGAGTGCGCGGGTGGATGATTTAAGTTACGGGAGACTGGGCAGGGGGTAAACGTGTCTCCGGCACCTGTACTTAAGTAACGGGGCGAAGACCATGTTGGGAGCGGTTCCTAAAGGGGAGATAAGAGTTTGCGATTGTTTCTTGGAAAATGGAGAACTTAACCGGCCAGGATCGGGCGAAGCCGAACAGGCAAATCACAGGAGTGGTCGAGCCGTTCTCACTTTACTCTCGTGGCAGTTGAGTGGAAGTACGGTGTCCACACTTTTCCATCTTCCGAATATTCCTGGACGTAGCTAATACGATCGGTGCCCAACCCGGTCATCGTGCCTCTAATTCTGTAATGCCCCATCGCTACAGACGACACAGTTAACGAATTGTCCGCAATCGAAGTCCTATAGACGCCGGATCCGCCATGATTATTGAACCAGTGCGAGGGGTAGTCGTTGGCCGCGGGGTCGTAGGTGAGTATTTGAAGTTGGTGATCTTCGCCGCTTAAGCTGCTGGTCCCATCCAGGTGCCGGATGACCGCAAAGTGTCCTGGGAACCATTCGCACTTAAATGGTGAGCGACTGTGTCTCGGCCGGACCAAGGGGGCTATCAACGCCTGCACCCTCGGAGACCCAATTGCCCACAAGTCCGCCGAGTTTTTGATATTCAGGACTAGGTTTCTGTTGGGGTATGAGTGCGCCTTGACCGAAAACGAAAGCTGAGACGGCCAGAGTTAGTAGAAACGCTAATCTTAGGTTTTTAGCCGTCATCGTCGTCTCCTTTCGGGCGCCCTCCATGCTGGTGCTATTTAGAAAAAACGGGTCACGCCTTCTTCGAGCACCAGAACGCGGTCTTCAATGCCAGCCGCCTTAGCTTCCTGTTCAAGCAACTGCAACGGCTCGTCCATGGGCTCGTGGGAAAGCTTAAACGTTCCATAGTGCATGGGGACCATCCAGCGGGCATTCAAATCGAGAAAGGCGCGAGTGGCGTCCGCAGGATTGGTGTGGACGTTGCGAAAAGATGGTGGATTGTAAGCCCCAATCGGCAGCAGTGCTAGTTCAGGCGCCAGACGCCGACCAATCTCGCGGAAACCGGAAAAATACGCAGTGTCGCCCGCGTGATAAAGGGAGTGCTGGCTGTCGCGCAGGACGTAGCCTCCGTATCCGCGATGCGAATCTTTGATAATGCGGGCGCCCCAATGGCGCGACGGCACGTGGGTAACGGTGAGCTGGAGATGTCGATAACTGTTCCACCAGTCAAGTTCGACCACGTCAGCGAAACCCAAATCGGAGACCAAATCCATAACGTGATGCGGCACCACAATTATGGGCGGCGGTGCCCCGCGCAGCCGCGCATGCTGCACGATGGCGCGCAACGACGGCCGGTGCAGATGGTCAAAGTGAGCGTGGGTGACCAGAACTAAATCGGTCGGAGGGAGATCGCGGATCTTTACCCCCGGTTTGCGCAGCCGCTTTAGTACAAACAGCCAGCGCGCGAAATTGGGATCGATGATTACGTTCTGACCGCCAATTTGGACGAAGAAGCTGGAGTGGCCGATGAAAGTCAGGCCCAACTCCCCATTGCTGATCAATTTAGGTTTGTAAGCCTGCCCGGTTCGCGGCGTAACAGCGGAATGTCGCACTAGGGTGCCAAATGCACGCGCCCGCTTGCGGAGCACCGGATTGGTGAGCGTTGGCTTTAACATCTGCTCCTGGCCGGAATGGCGCCTCGGTCCCAGTTATAACTGTTACATGGGCAAAGCACGAAACAGTTCGCTTGCTTTTTTCGATTTCGTAACAATTCAGAGTGACTTCATTCTAAGACATTTTCCTGTCAATTGCTTGACCGTTATGCGGGCGGTCAGTTCTAATCCTTCTTAGGACTTTTGTAGCGCCGGCGCTACCAGAGTTGCGGGTTAAGTAAGAGGAGCCAACATGCGGGTTGCTTTTTTAGGCTTGGGAATTATGGGTCAGTCGATGGCCACCAATCTGGTCAAGGCCGGTCACGAAGTCGCAGTGTGGAATCGGAGTGCAGGTAAGGAAGTGGAAGGCGCGCGAACTGCGTCGTCTCCGGCGGACGCGGCGCGGGGCGCTGAGGTCGTTTGGATGTGCGTCTCCGATACCAAAGCCGTGGAGAGTCTTTTATTCGGTGCCCAGGGCGCGCACGAGTCGCTGGCCGAGGGCATGATTATTGCGGATTCCAGCACCATCTCGCCTTCCGCCACACGCCAATTCGCGGAGCGCGTGCGCTCGAAGGGCGTGCAATATGTCGATGCGCCCATGACCGGATCGAAGGCCGGAGCTGCCAACGGTACCCTGATTTTCATGGTCGGCGGAGAAGAATCGGCGGTTGAGAAATTGAAGCCGCTGTTTGCGGTTATGGGCAAGAAAATTTTTTGCATGGGCGAAATTGGCAAGGGACAAGCCACCAAGCTGGTGATGAATCTACAGATCGCGCTCATCTACGAAGGCTTCGCGGAAGCGCTTACCTTAGCCACGAAACTTGGAGTCGATGTCGAAGCGCTGGTGCCGTTGATTCAGGCTTCCATGGTTAACTCCGGCGTGGTCGAATATAAGGCGCCGTTTGTGCTGAAGCGCGACTTTTCTCCTAACTTCCCGCTGCGCCTGATGCACAAAGACCTGAAGCTGGCATTGGAGGCGGCCAAAGAACTTCGGGTCAGGCTACCCGGGCTTGAGACAGTAGAAGAAATCTACGACGTAGCTGATGAAGATGGACACGGTGACCTGGATTACGCCGCCACGCTCACTTTGCTCGAAAAATGGGCGGGCGTGGAAGTAAAAGGAGCATCGGCGGCCTGAGTCTTTTGCCTCCGCCGACGGTCAATTTACTCCAGTGGGCCTAGGCTGATCAGTCTTAGTTCCGTAGACGCCGAATGCCGAAGTGAAGGCTGTGTACCTATACCAGCCTTGACCATTATTAAAAGCGAAGGGTCCTTCAATAGCCCGAGGACTGAGATCCCACTCCATGCGCGTCTCTTTTTCGCTGACATTAGTCTCGGCAACCACCCAATATTGCGTTCCGTTCTTGACCTTCAGTCCTGCAGAATCTTTAACGACATCGAGGGTACAGCAGGTCCCGTATGTCGGGGCGTTCTTTACCAGCCAGCTTCGAATTACCGGTCCTGGTAGCTGGCCATCGTCTTCGTTGAGACTGAGCACGAAGGAATTCGGCGTCCCGGTGTTGTGCTCTACTGCGACTGAAATCTGAGTGACTGCGGCGTCAACGGTGGGCGTGAAGGGCATTGCCACCCACTGCTCCTGGACGCCCGAATGCGGTCCGGCTACATCCCACGAGACGTTGTCCTCGTATAAATGGCCGGGTGTACCGAAGTTGGTGAAAATAGTAACTAACTTCTCCGGGTTTGGGTCTGCCCTGTGCACAATGGCGGAAGGCTTTGTTGCCATGGCCCAGTTGACACGCCCTTTAAAACTGACGACTGCACCGTCATCGGAACCAGAAGCTCGTAAGGTTACTGCGGCGATAGAAACTGCACCCAGGCAGATGAGAGTATGCACGAAGGTGAGCCTTGCCATTTCGTCCCCTCAATATGTTCAAGAAATTGGGATCGAGTTGCAGCACAATCTGCGGTCTCGAGGCGGCTAACACTTTACTCCTGATTGGAGATTTGGTGTCAAGAAAATGTAAATTCTCGGAGCACGGGGCCGTGCTTTCAGCGGAAACGCTGAAGGTTACCGTAGTTCATGGGCGGCTGAACTTTCTATTACACAACTATTACACTCCGCTCGGGCCGTCCCTGCTAGCCTAATCTCATAGCACCCACTTCGAATAAAGGGACCCCGCAATGGAACTTGAAGCGCTACATCGTGAGCCAGCCGCTGACAACGAAATCAACTGGGTGACAGCAACCTTTATGTGCCTCTTTCACATCGGGGCCATTGCCGCATTGTTCTTTTTCACTTGGAAGGCACTTTTCGTATCAATGTTTCTGTGGTGGGTTTCGGGAAGCTTGGGCATAGGCATGGGCTATCACCGATTGCTCACGCATCGCGGCTACAAGACTCCGAAGTGGGTTGAATATTTCCTTACCACCTGCGCAACTCTCGCGCTCGAGGGCGGGCCGATTTTCTGGGTGGCCACGCATCGCATTCATCACCAATTTTCCGATCACGAAGGCGATCCCCATTCGCCCATTGATGGAAAATGGTGGGCGCACATGGGGTGGATTCTTACCGGAAAGTCGATGCATCACGACACCACTACGCTGGCGCGTTACGTTCCCGATCTCGCGAAAGACAGATTCCACGTCTGGATCACCAAATATCATTATGTTCCGATGATCGTGTTAGGGCTGATTTTGCTGGCAATTGGCGGGCTGCCGTTCTTGCTGTGGGGTGTTTTCATGCGCACTGTGGTCGGTCTGCATACGACCTGGCTGGTGAACTCGGCGACGCACAGCTGGGGTACACGCCGCTTTGTCACCAAAGATCTTTCGACCAACAGTTGGTGGGTTGCGATTCTGACTTTTGGCGAGGGCTGGCACAACAATCATCACGCGCATCCGGTTTCTGCGCGGCACGGTCTGCGCTGGTACGAAATTGATATGAACTGGTATGGCATCTGGACGCTCAAGAAATTGGGCCTGGCGCGCCACGTTTATCGCGTGAAGTTGGACGAGCTCAACCGCAAGGAAGAAGCAACGGCTCCAGCTCCGACTCCCGAGTTAGCTTCGGTCTAACCGCACCCCTGTCATTCCGAGAAGCGAAGCGACGAGGAATCTGGGTCTTTGCAGGGCAGCGCAGAAGACCCAGATTCCTCGCTTCGCATTGTAGTTCCATGAAGTCAACCGCAGGGAGTGGATAGCAAATCCGTCGAAGGAAACAGAGGGTGTTAAGGATATCAACTAGTGTGAAATGAGGCCCACTTAGCTCTTGCGCTCGCCTTGCCACTCGGTTCCTTTGATCTCCGGGGCGCGCTCCACCGCTTCCATCAGCACTCCGCGCAAGCGCAAGCGGCTCTCCATGTCGGTATTCACAATTTCAAATCCAACTTCGTTGACCCGGGCGCGCCGCAATAAAACCTGCCCGCGGATGTGGCGGACGCCAGTCGAAATGTCGATATTCGCTTCCGAGCCAACGCGGAGATTGTCTTCTTTGGTGCCCATGCCTCCACCTAAACTGAGCTCGCGAAGCATGATGCTCGATTTTCCCCACGAACTGCTGATGACGGCCGACAACGTTTTTCGCAACACAATTCGTTCATAACGCCGCTGCCGCACCCATGGACAAGCCGGCGCAGCGTCCAGTGGGGCAATCGCCAACTCGCCCGGCGCCAAACCGCTGCTCGCCATCACCTGCGCAGCGTAGCGCGGATCAATCTTCGCTAACGCCTGCGCCGCCGCAATCCGCAGTTCGCGATGGTTCGTCCACTTCCACATCTTTTTCGTCTCGAGCAAACTGCGCAGCACATTGACCGATTCGGCTTCGCGAAGTCTGCCTAACGATTCCACAGCTTTAATCTGGATGATTGCCGAACGGCCCTGAGCTTCCCCGGACTCAGCCATCACCATCAGAGGCGGCACCGTCGTCCGATCGCCGCTCATGCCAATCTCATCGATTGCCTGGGGCAGAACCATCGCATCCAGATGCTCGAGAATTTCCAGCAACGTGCGCCCGCGGTCCGGAGCCGCTCCATAAGCTATTTGGCGAACTACAATATCGTGATAGAACCGGTTCCATTCCTTCAGCCGGATAGGCAATAACTCCAACAATGTCGGCACGTCGAGCCGGCTCAAAAGTCCGACCACGCTGGACGCCTGACGAACCGGGCCCATGCGCAACATCTCCCTGGCTTGTTGCAAAGCAGCGGGACCAAGTTCCCTAACGATCTCGACCATGCGATCGCATTCTTCCCGCCGCATGCAGCGAAAAAATCGATCCGCCAGATGTTCCACGGCTGCCGGCGAAGTGCGCTGCAGCACCAGAACAAGGTCGCGCGGAATCTGCGGCAGTCGCAGAGCCTCTTCGATGAACTCTGGCAGGCGATTCTCCACTCCAATACGTGGGCGCAGCTCATTTGCCATCGCCGGACGTTGTTTAGCTACGCCCTCAATGGCGCCGCAAACCTCGCTCAACGCGGCATACTGTTTGCGGTTTCCCGCTTCCGCACTCAATCGCACAAAGGCCGCACTCAACAAACTCTGTATTTCAGGATCGGTATCGCGAACCAAAGCCTCGCCAATTTTGTGAATGACGCTACCGATTAAATCAACGCTGGGAGCGGCAAACAGGTCGGCCAACTGGCTCAATCCTATGGCCGCTCTGCGGCGGGGGTCACTATCTTTAGCCGTAAGACAATTCGAGTAATTTTGCAGGATGGTAGTTACGCTCTCGGAGTCTCCCCGCTCCAACAGCACTTCTATAAACTGGCGAATGTTGCGCGGTGGCACGCAGGCAGCATCATTCGAGAGCAGAACGCTTTTCTTGCCGGCCTCCGGCACTTCGGCCCAGAACATGCGATCCAAAATGTCGGCGTGAGACTCGACCAGAATCCCGGCCTTGCTCATTTTGTCTTCGTGGACGCGCAGAATCTGTCGCAGCGTTTCCATCTGCCGGCTCATGTGCTCCAGCATCTGGTGGACTGCGTTTACCTTCATGTCCCCTTTTTGGAAGCGCTCCATGGCGAAGCGGATCGCCATGTGCTCGGCCGCCTTCATCAAAAGAGGAGTATCGGTTTTTTCTGTGGGATTCTTCGCCGCCAGGCTTTCCAGCAGTTGTTGCAGATTGAGTCTGAGATTCGGATCGGCCTGGGTAATTTCCTTTTGCAGCGGCTCCATCTGGCCAGCAGGACCAGTCCCGGCTTCGCCGAACTTTGTCAGCAGCCGGATCGCCTGAACGACTTCTTCTTCCTGCAGCGGCACAACTCCGCCAGCCCACGTTCCCGTACCTGCCGTGCTTGCAGTCCCGCTAGCTCCGCCGTCTCCGGAGCCACTAGAAGCCACATTTGGGACGCTCCCAATCGGCGGGCCGCCCACCGCTCCGCCAGAACGCGAGCCTTCGGCTGCGGCAATCAGTTGCAAAAGTTTCTGCGGATCATTCAGCCATTCTTTGAATTCCGGCCCCAGAGTCTGCGCCGCAATCTGCGCCGCCACGCTTACATCTGCCGTGCCCGGATCGGACGCCACAAACTTCACTTCATTGATCCGAATCGTCGATGTCTTGCTGTCGCCGAATGTGTCTTTGATCTGCTGCACGACATCTTGAGCCTTGCTTCCACCCGAGGCAAAGGCACGAATCAGACGGGCAAAATCATCAACCGTCACTCCCTTGGAAAATTGAATACTGGCCAGACCAGCCGCGTTGAGAAGTTGCGCAAAGCTACGCTCCGCCTGCCCGGTCTCCAGCGCCACGCCATCAAGCAGCAGCCTGTTCTCCGACACGCCCAGCAGAAATCCGGCGTCGCCCTCCTTCGGCAAGCCATGCTGCAATTCGTTCCAGGTAATTTCAAATTGCCCTTCCGTGCGCTTATGCTGAAAACCATAAAGCCGCACGTACTTCACCAGGATGTTAAGGCTGTGAATAAAGGCGCGAGCCGACGCGTTCCGGTCTTCTCGCTTGGTTGTGGCGGCGGTCGAAATACTTCGCTCCTGAAGGTCCGGTATTAAGGTTAATGCACAAGGTAAGGGGATGCATGTTACGGAGGTAATTGTCCTCAAACGGATAAAAACCCCGCAAAATCACTGCAAAACGCACCGGCAAAACGCTCGCTTAGTGTCAGGGTATGCCTTCCGGCATACCGTAAGTCTGAAAAATAGATTTGGCTTTACAGTTTGCGGAAAAAGTCTCGTTTCGTATCAGGGCATGCCTTCAGGCATGCCGCAAGTCGCTGAAATGCGTCCGGCTTTAGCCGCTGGGGTTTGTGCGAACAATTTTTTCCGCAGCCTCTAAAATCGCTCAAACACCCGCTCCGGGCCGTTTCGGAAGTTATCAGCCAGATTCACCGCTGGAATTAATTCGCATAAGCGGCGAAAATGATTGGTGATCTCGCGACCAGAAAAATCAGCATGAGTGCTTCAGTAGCTCAAGCAATCGCAACGCGTCCGCGCAAGAAAGCCGGACTCGCCTTATTGATGGAACGCGTCCTGGAAGAGTGTGTCCGCGCCAGCTTGGACTTTAGCGCCGATCCGGTTCATGATCTACGCGTCGCGCTACGCCGTTGCCGGTCCATAGCGGATGGCCTGCGCGTCATGGATCCCGATCCCGCATGGAAGCAAATGAAGAAGGCCGGCCGCCAGCTCTTTCGCGAACTGGGCGAGTTGCGGGATGTGCAGGTGATGGAAGAATGGGTGCGCCATTTGGGCGATCCCGCCGATCCGGTCGCCATTACTCTGCTTCAATTTCTTAGCGCGCGCGAAGCCCACTTAAAGCAACAAGCTTCAGTCGGGCTACAGGAGTTCGATCGCAAGCAATGGCGGAAATGGATCAGAACCCAGCCTCGTCGCGCCGCCAGAGTGCGGACGGGCAGCCCGCTTTTCAAACACCTCGCGCTTGAACGCTGGACCGAAGCCCACCAACTGCATCGCAATGCCTTGCGCAATCGCTCGCAAATCGCATTTCACTCGCTGCGCATCGGCCTGAAGCGCTTCCGTTACATCGTGGAGAACTTTTTGCCCGAGCAGCACGCCGCATGGAGCAACGATCTTAAGGAATTGCAGGACGAACTCGGCGAGGTTCACGACCTCGACGTGCTTTGGGCAACCGCGCTGCAGGTGGACGCTTTCCCCGATGCCGACTCGCGCACAAAATGGCATTCGAAGATCATTGAAGAGCGTACGCGAAGGATCGACAAGTATCGCGCCAAAATGGTGGGTAAGACTTCCCTATGGCCAGTCTGGCGCGCCCAATTGCCTATTGGGAAGCAAATCGAATCCGCCGCCTTGAGCCGTCTTAAACTATGGGCGTCGTTTCTCGATCCCGATTTCAAACATTCGGGTCACGTCACGCATCTCGCCCTCCAACTTTATGATGGCCTGCCAAACCGGCTAGCCGCGAGGCTTTCGGAGGCAACAGACGATCGCAGTATCTTGGAAGTTGCGAGTCTCATGCACGACGTCGGCCGCTCCAAAAAAGAAAAATCACATCACAAAGCAACCTACAAATTAATCGAGCGCCTGACTCCACCCTTGGGGTGGAGTAAAGAGAAGTTGCACTTGGCAGCCGTCGTCGCCCGCTATCACCGCGGCGCGTTGCCGTGGGCTGGACAGAAAACGTTGGAAGGACTGAGCCCGGATCGAAAACAAATCGTCTTTCGCCTGGCGGGAATCCTACGCCTGGCCAACGCCTTCGATTCCCAAGCGGACGGCCACGTTCAGCGCCTGCAACTCCGCCAGCAAAACGGATTCCTCGAAATCGCCGCCCAAGGCTACTCCCCACGCGACAGAAACGCCGAGAGCCTAGCCGCCGCCCGCCACCTGCTCGAAACAGTCTACGACCAGCCAATAATGATCAAACCGCTCAGGGCCACAAAACCAAACAGATCCGGTAGCCCGAAACCTGCAGCCTAAAGCCTGAACCCCGGAAGCCACCCAGTCACTTCCCTCCACGGGTACCATCAACTAAAACCTAAAGCATCCATGACTCACGCCCAGTTGGTCCAAAAAGCCGTCGCATGGCTGCGCTCCTACCGTTGCGGAGTGATTCTCTCGGAGCAAGCCTGCCTCAGCGGCGAAATGCCCGACGCCATCGGATGGAAACGCGCCTGCCACTCGGTGCTGGTGGAATGCAAAATTTCCCGAGCCGACTTTTTCGTCGATCGCGACAAACCGTTTCGCCGCAAACAGCAACTAGGCCTCGGCTGTGAACGCTTTTACCTCACCCCCGCTGCCATGTTACGTGCGGAAGAATTGCCGCCGGGTTGGGGGCTGCTCGAATGCCACAACCGAAAAATCAAAACGGTCAGCCCTGCTGCAAAAAACCTGCGGACCGCAACCGGCTTTCGCTACGAAATGAATCTCCTGCTCGCCAGCCTTCGCCGCGTGGAAATTCGCATCGAACCCCGCAATCTGACCGAATTTCTGAAGTGGAAAAATCGCCTGGCCGAATATAACCAGGGAACATTACCCGAAGGCGTCATACCCACCGAGGAAGAGCCAAACTACTTTCTGGAACCCGAAGCAGCATCATCAGTGAAATCCGCGTAAATCCGTGGCCGGTTTTGAGCCCGATGCTACAACTCTCGGCGGCCTTCCATCGATTTCAACATAGTGATCTCGTCCGCATACTCAATGTCGCTGCCCACCGGAATGCCCATGGCAATGCGCGTGACCCGAAGTCCCGCCCGCCGCAGCTTCCCGGACAGATATGTCGCCGTGGCCTCGCCCTCCACTGTCGGATTGGTAGCCAGAATCACCTCATCCACCAAACCGTCGTCAACCCGCCGCATCAGATTTGAAATGCGCAACTGCTCCGGACCCACCCCGTGCAGCGGCGAAATGGATCCGTGCAGGACGTGATAAACCCCGTTGAAATGTTTGGTCTTCTCGATAGCGCCAATGTTGGTAGGTTCTTCAACCACGCAAACCATCCGCTGGTTGCGCGTGGCGCTGCTGCAATAAACACAAGGCTCGACGTCGGTAATGTTGTTGCAGATAGAACACAGCCGCAGCTTCGCCTTCACGTCGCGCACCGCTTCGGCCAGCGCGTCAGCGTCTTCATCGTTGGAACGCAGAATATGAAACGCAAGCCGCTGCGCCGTCTTGCTGCCAATACCCGGCAGTTTCTTCAACTCATCAATCAGCCGCGACATCGGCTCGGCAAATTTAGACATAGAAAAATTGAGTAATTGGAAATTGAGTAATTTAGTAATTGAAAAACCTGAGGCGAACAATTACCCAATTACTCAATTACCAAATTTCACAGTCCTGGAATTCCCAGCCCGCCCAACATCCCGCCCATAGTGGATTGCATGGCTTCATCCACTTTCCTGCTTGCGCCATTAATCGCCGCCGTCACCAGGTCCTGCAGCATTTCGACATCCCCACTTTTCACCGCTTCAGGATCAATTTTCATGCTGAGCACCTGTTTGCGGCCATCCATCTTGACGACCACGCTACCGCCGCCGGACGAGCCTTCCACCACGGTCTCTTCCATCTTCTTCTGCAGCACTTCATATTGCCGCTTGGCCTGAGCCATCATTTCCTGCAAATTAAATCCGCCCATTTCACCCCTTCCAGTGTAGGCGCGAGTGTCTCGCTCGTGCTGGCGCCAGAAAAAACCTCAGCGTTTGTCCTTGTAGTCGATAATCGTCCGAATCTCCGCCCCGAACTTTTCCTTCATGCGACGCACAATCGGATCCTGTTCCGCCCGGCTGCGTCCCCCACCGTTAGAAGAGGGACGATTGGGTACGGTGCCGGAAGTACCATTCCCAGGTATGACTTTCAACTTAAGCGCCCGCCCCGCAGCCCCACTCGCCGTCGCAATCGCCAACCGCCGCGCATCGGCTCCAAAAGTCATATCAATGACCGTGGCCGATGCGCTAACTTTGATCACCAGTTCATTTCCTTCGACCCGCCACTCGCCACCTTCGAGCATCGAAACCAGCATCTGGTGCCCGCCCGCAGCCAATGCATTCAACACTGGCTCGCGCAGGCCTTCCGGCTGCGCCACAGAAACCGCTTCAAGAGCGGCGGCAACTTCGCGCGCCTCGGCCGGAGCCGCCGCGCCCATGATTACGCTCGCCATCGGCTTACTCGCAGCGAACGAAGACGCGCCCGCTGCGGGACTGTCTTCTGTCAAGAGCTGCGGCTTCGACCCGCTTTTCCGCGCCGAATCTGCCGCGAACGGCGATACTTGGTTGGATCGAGCAACTGCAGGTGCTTCCGCTTTCTTCGCTTCAGCCAAAGCTACCGGCCTGCCTGCTCGCGGAGCCGCACTCGCCACTCCCACAGCGCTCAACAACTCTTCGATTGGAAGCAAACGTTGCGCATGCGACATTTTCAGCAGACCCAATTCCAAATGAAATCGCTGCTCCTGCCGATATCCCAGCTCGCCATGGGTGCGCAACATAATCTGCAAATGCCGCGCCAGATCCTCTTCGCTGAAAAGTTCTGCGACCCGCGCCACTCGCGCCCGTTCGTCGCCAGAAATCTGCAGCAGGGAAGAGTCTCCTCCGGCAATCTTGGCCACAACTGTATTGCGCAAGAATCGAACCATCTGCCGCGCGAAATGCGCAGGACTATGTCCTTCGCTGATAAGCCGGTCGACCAGCCGCAATACTTCCTCGCTCGAACTCCGCGCCACGGCCTGCATGACTTCTTCGAGTACCGTGGACGGCGCAGCCCCAGCCAGTTGCCGCACGGTCTCAGCGGTAAGCCGTCCATCACAACAAGCAATGGCCTGATCCAGAATCGACAGCGCGTCGCGAATTGATCCGTCGCCAGCTTCGGCCAGCAACGCCAGCGCATCTTCATCGGCTTCGATTTTCTCCCGGCCGACCAGATCTTTCAGTTGTCCGAGAATTTCTTCAAAGCGAACCGCCCGAAAACTAAAATGCTGGCAGCGCGAGCGGATGGTCTGCGGAATGTCCTCCGGTTGCGTCGTAGCCAGCATAAAAACCACGTGGCTCGGAGGCTCTTCCAAAGTTTTGAGCAGCGCATTGAAGGCCGCATCTGTAATCTGGTGCGCCTCATCAAGGATGTAAATCTTGAATCGATCCCGTGCCGGACGATACCTCGCCGCCTCGCGCAACTCTCGAATCTCATCAATCCCGCGGTTCGTAGCAGCGTCAATCTCAATCACGTCCACCGAGTTTCCCGCGCGAATCTCCGTACACGATTCACACACTCCGCAAGGCTCGGTCACGGGTTTATCCGACGACCGGCAATTCAGCGCCATAGCCAGAATGCGCGCCACGGTGGTTTTGCCAATCCCGCGATGCCCGCTGAAAATGTATCCGTGGGCAGTTCGACCCTGCTCAATGGCATTTTTAAGCGTGCGGGTAACGTGCTCCTGACCGATAACTTCAGAGAATTTTTGCGGACGGTATTTGCGTGCCAGAACCTGATAGCTCATGGTGTGAAACTTAAATTATACGTGATCAACGAAAGTGTAGACGCGAGCGTCCGCGCTGGTGCTGGTCCAGCGGGAAGCTCGGCGACCCCCAAACCTACGTAGCCCCGCACACCTCGTCCGCGGCACCGAGCGAAAGCCGGGCTTAGTTCACGAAGCCCTTGCGAAAAAGACACTACCCAGAGTACGCTTCTAGTTTGACTTTCTAGCCTCGGGGGCGTCCATGCAACTCAAATTAACCGTCCGCACAAAAGACGACATCGTCATCGTCGACTGCGCCGGTCGCATCGTTTTCGGAGAAGAATCCGCCGACCTGCGCGACACCGTGAAAATGGTAATCACGCAAAGCAAGCGCATCGTCCTCAATCTGTCAGGAGTCAGTTACATCGATAGCGGCGGCTTGGGAACGCTGGTCGCGCTGTACACGACTGCCCGCAACAGCGGCGGCTCCATCAAGCTGGCGAACCTAACCCCGCGCGTAGGAGATCTGCTGCAGGTGACGAAGCTAGTGACTATTTTCGACGTCTACGACAGCGAGGATAAGGCCATCGAGTCCTACAAGGGTGTGGCAGCATAATCTTGTTCATGTGGTCGGGAAGCCCGTGTGGTGAGGGCGCCCTCGCCCGCATCTCCATCAAGTGACTGAAACCATGTACACCCGGATCGTGGCCGCGATCCGCAGAATTCCCCGAAGCAAGGTTTCAACCTACGGCGCCATCGCTCGCGCCGCCGGATACCCCGGCGCCGCCCGGCAAGTAGTCGGCGCGCTCCACCGCTCTTTTGATTTACCCTGGCACAGAGTGCTCGGCGCCGGCGGTCAAATAAAATTACGCGGAGACTCCGCCATCGAACAACGCCTGCGCCTGGAATCCGAAGGAGTGAGATTTCGCGGGAAACGCGTAGACATGAAGAATCATGAATTCAAATTCGCCAGACCGAAAACGACCACCAAGAAAAAAAAGCGTTAGCCGATTTTCCCAACGACCAACGACGAATGACCAACGACGATCTTCCTACCACTAACGCCCAGTCTTGAACTGCTCGTCAATCTCCACCTGATATCCCGCTGACAACCGGTTAGTCTCATTCGCCATTCCAACCACGGCCATCAGTTCTTTGAACATGTCGTCCGTCATGCCTTTTTTCATCGCCGAAACCGTATGCGAAGCAATGCAATAATCGCACTGGTTGCTCACACTGACAGCGACGTAGATCAATTCCTTGGTCAGCGGATCAAGCGCGCCTGAACCCATGATTTGCTTGATGTCTTCCCACGTCCGCTTCAACGTCACCGGATCATTCGCAATCGCCTTCCAGAAATTATTGATCCAGTCCGTCTTACGCACCGCCATAATATCGTCATAAACCGCCCGCACCTCAGGCGTCGCGTCTGCATACTCGACCAGTCCCAACGTAGCCATTTAGTCTCCGAGCAAAAAATTAACCAGATTTTCTCAGCGCACTCTGCGCGGTTTTTTTCGGCGATCTCTGCGATAAGCTCTTGAAGTTAGCCCTTAGGAACCTGCCCGCTAAGCAACTTCCCCAACTCAGCCGACGGACACCGCAGCCCCACATAAAATGTCCCAAACAACGCGTACACCGCGCTTACCTCATCAAACCGCATTTCGTAAATCAGCTTTTTAAACACCAGCGGATCATCAGCAAACAAGTCGACGCCCCACTCCCAATCATCAAATCCAATCGACCCGGTAATAATCTGTTTCACCTCGCCCGCATACCGCCGTCCCACCAGTCCATGCTCATTCATTTGCCGCGCCCGCTCTGCAATCGGAACCGTGTACCAGTTCTTATCTTCACCGCGCCGCCGATCCATCGGATAAAAACACAAATACCGCTGCTTAGGCATCTCCGGAAACAATCGCGGCCGCATCGCCTCCCGCTGCCGCCCAAGCGTCTCTTCGATAGCCCGTTTCCATTCCTCCGAATGCGGCTCTACACCGCGCTCCACAAGGTCGCTGTAGACCTTGATCGTAGATTCATAAAGTCCCAGCTCAATCACCGAAAGATACGAAGTAGTCGGTTCCAGATAATCGCCAAGCCGCAGCCCCGCGATTTGCAACTCCGCCTGATTCAATTCCGCAAACGATTGCCGGAAGTGGACAAACATCAAATCGCCCTTATGCCCGATCAGGGAAAAAAGCCCGGACTGCCCCGACGCCTTCTCCTCCATCTTCGCGAGCACGCCGCGAGCCTCTTCGATAATCTCGTTCTTCTGGATCTGCCCAAGGGCCCGCCAGGCGGGCCACCTAAACCGCATCATCTGATGCAGCACGCTGTAACCCTCAACCGTCAACGGAACAGGCGGAATCTCCGCCGAAGCCATAGCCGCCCGTTCTCTCTCAGGACGAACCGTGCGTGTAACCGACATAACTGTTTCCTCGTCGCCCTATTGTACCCGCGACGACGCATGTAGGCGCGGGCGTCCACGCCCGTGCAGCCCGGATGAAACTTGCCAGCAGTCCAGGGCCTGGCCCAAGCGAAGCTTGGACCTCGCACCCCACCTCATTGCGGCACTATCCCGCTCGCAGCACGCGAGTACAACTGACATCCAACCGCGATGTACCAGATAACTTGGCCGACCATAATAACCGTCATCCCATGAACATCGAGCCGCAAGTGACCAACCCCGATGCCAATAATAATCAGTGCCGCAACCACGCAACCGTAAATAGCGACTCCGCGCCCCAGACCTCCGTTGCGGAGCGCCGAGACGCACCAAAGGATGATCGCAATCGACGTACCAACAGAAAAAATACGCGAAAAAGCTTGATTGATCTGAAATATTCCGGACATCACAATTTGCCATTCGTGCATTTCGGCGGGAACGTCTCGAACCATGGCCTTCATTATCCCCGGGATGATGAATCCACTCACCGCGCCCGCGATCATCACGGCAACGCATGCGAAGCCATAAACGACAATTGCGGCAAACGAGATTCGATCAGCGGCAGCTATTCGCCGTGTCAGCCCGCAAGCACCCAAGAACAGTAAGAGCACGCTAAGCAGAGCAAACGTATGCGCGACACCGGAGACCAGCGACATATGCGCAACCTGGTCCGCCGTCGTCAGCGACGCCGCTCCCCTCGGGTGAATAGCCATGGTGAAAATGCCGCCAACCGAGCCGGCAATCAGAGCAATTCCAGCTTTGCGATCGTCCGTCATAATCGAAACTCTAGACATAAATCGCATCGCTGTGAAAGTGTATTTACGACGAGAGCCCCGATACCGAACAAAGGCGGCAGCTATGTCCAGAAATGAGAATGCATGAAGGCCGCGAAAAGCAAAACTGCAGCGCCTCATCGCAAAACCGATCGTCGCGTTTTACGCACCCGCGACACGCTGGGCGATGCTATTTTTGCACTGATGCAGGAGAAAAGTTTCAACCAAATTACCGTGCAGGATTTGCTGGACCGCGCCGGAGTAGGCCGCTCAACCTTCTACGCACACTATTTGGACAAACATGATTTGTTCCTCAGTGACGTGGAAGATTTTTTCGAGAAGTTTTCGACCGCGCTGGAACGTCAAGGCGCCAGCCCCCAACGCTTGTTACCGGTTAAAGAGTTATTCACGCACGTCCGTGAGGCCCGGGAGTTCTACGCCGCCGTTGCGAGCTCAGGAAAAATCAACGATGTCCACGCGCTCGGTCGCGGCTACGTCGCACGCTCGATCGATGAACGATTACAAAGCGCCGGCGTAAAGACCGATCCCGTGCAGCGCTCCGCTCAGGCCCACGCGTTGGCGGGCAGTTTTTTCTCCTTGCTGGATTGGTGGATGGACAAAGGCATGAAGGCCGAGCCTCAGGAAATGGACGACCTCTTTCATCGCCTGGCATGGCGTGGGCTATCAAAATAGCGTAGGCCGTTCAAACGTACTTGTTGAAGTGAGGTTTTACCATGGAGACAAAGCGACCATCAAACTGAGTCAGCTTCACAGTCTTCGAGCCTATTCACAGAACCCCGGCAGCACAATTTTTCAGAAGACCAAGCCCAGACTAAGAGGTTAGCTCTAGAAGAAGTGCTAAGATTCGCCATACCCACGTGACCTCCTGAGCACAAGAGAGAACGGGCATGACCATCCAGGAAAAGCAAAGCTCCATGCTGATGCTGCGGATGCACAGTGTTTCCGCGCTGCGGCAAACGCCCGGAATTGCTGAAGGCTCAGGCTGCTGAGCGTAAAATCGATCCCGTGTCGGGGTTGTCGGCTCGTTGCGACAAATTAGTATTCACGAAAACGAATCGGCAACTCACATTGAGGGAATCCGGCTTGGTTGCTATAATCGGGGCTGTTCCACAAGCTTCCGCATTGTAAGTGCCCGCGATTACCGGCGATTGCGTCTAAGTCGGCGCCCACAACTCGTAAGCCTTCTGCAGTGGAGCGACAAAAGTGGCCAGGTAGCTCAGGTGGTAGAGCGCAGCCCTGAAAAGGCTGGCGTCGGCGGTTCAACTCCGTCCCTGGCCACCACAAATATATAATATTAATCAATGACTTGCGTGGACATTGACGATTTGTGCTGGTAATGTACTGTTGATTCAGGTTGCCTCCCCCAAAGAGGAGCCTGAAATGATTGCACTGTATAAGCGACACGTCACTGATTGCGAGCACAAGGACGACCCCCAATACAAGCGCTGCCACTGCCCGGTGTGGTTTCAAACCAACCGAGATGGCAAGCAAACACGCTGGTCTTCAAAAGGGCGAAGTTGGGAAGCGGCGGAACGCAAGGCACGAAAGTTGGAGCAGGCTGAGGCCTCCGGGCACAACATCCACAGCACTCGCGCCACGGGGTTCGCTGATGTCATCGAAGCATTCCTGACCGACAAAGAGAAGGGTTCTGACCCAGTTGGGGCTGACACGCTGTATCGCCATGAAGCCGTGCTCACGCTGCTGAAGGACTTCTGCGCAGGCCGAGGCATCACACTCCTGAAGGACATCACGCTGTCGGTCGTCACCGAATGGCAGCACACGTGGACCCTGAAGTCTCCGGCTGCGAAGCGCGGTAGGCAGGAGAAGGTCCGCAACTTCTTCCGATTCGCTGTCAATCACGAGTACATCTCTAGAAATCCGATCTCAGCATGGAAGTCCGTAAAGTTGAACACGAACGACCTGCACGTCTCCGAGGACCGCATCATCCGCCCTAAGGTCTACGCTCGCATCATGAAGGCGGTGGACGAAGTTCCGATGACCCCTGCGAATCGAGAGCGTGTGAAAGCGTACCTCTGCTCGGCCACAAAATCGAATCTTCGATGATGTCCCTTGCTAACGAGATCGGAACGGAACAGCTCAGTAAGTGATTGAGATCGATGTGGGCCAAAGGGATTCCGCGGGATTTTCGGCGAATCAGCCACCGTCGAAGCCTTCATGCATGTATAGGAAAATCAAAATTTTATGTCGGGTGCGAACGAGTCATTTCCGGTGCTGGGCCGTGGACGAGAAAAAAGCACCGTGAGGTCATTAGGATCGCAGGAATACAGTTTGGGGTATTTTTTTGTTTAGTCGATTAGGTAGACCTCTGCGGAGCAACCCGTCGCACCCAGCTCATCCGGTGCCCCTTGCGATCAAGGAGTGGATCCCAACCGAAGAGGAGCTTTATGGAATCTGCCCAGGCCAAGCGTCTGGGGCGGGCCCTTGGTGCGGCTCACACCTTCAAGCATCGCCGACTTTGAGCCATGGGCAAATCTCTTTTGAAGCAATCGCGACAGTGGATGCCCCAGTCTGGCTAACATCTTCTGAGGACGAGAAAAGCCGCGGATGTCATACCACACTTTGTCTTCGTCTCGATTCCATTCGACCGTGAATCGCTCTTCTCCGCTCTCTGCATGTTCCGCCAAGGTACCGTAGGCGAAGCCAAATTGCTTCATGGGGCGTTCCTCATCGACGACGTAGACGATGCGACAGGCGTTCAGCGAATAGAACCCGAAGTGACGTACCGAAACCGCAACGTCCTCCGACCCGTATCGGGGCACTCGGCCAATAGAGGCTTACCCATGGCATGCTAAACATTCGCCATGCACCAATCGCTTCTGCTGCCCGTTGCCACGTATCTTCGCCTCTGCCAAGCTGGACGCGATTGTGGTCTACGTTGTACCCCGTTGGGAGGGTTGTGGCCGACGATCCGATCTCCGGGTACGAGAAGGCTGAGGTCTTCTGCTTCGAAATGAAACGTCGAATTTCATCTTCCGAGGGTGCTGTCAGGCGGAACAAGTGAGCCCTTTTCTCCTCCGTGCATCCGCACTTCGAACATGATTGGCAGCGGGGGCACTTTCGAGACCTTCGCCACATACTGATCAGCTATTGGCCCTCCGCCACGTGCCAGACGAACAGGCCGACGTAGCTCGCCGTAAGCATAAAAGGAACTTTAGGCTTTGTCCAGCGCCGGTAGGGCCGCGGGTCTCGAGCAGCTTGGGCACAGCGGTCCGGTTCTCCTGCGTCGCCTCTTAAGAAGATCGAGTACTGTCTCTTCCAGGGACGAACTTGAATGCGTCTGCATCTGGAGCCGTTATCTAAACGGTATGTTTAGACCCAACTTCATTCCGGGGATTTGCCTGGATAGGTTCGCGCCAAAGGAAATCTTCAGGCCTTGCGAGCGACAATCATCCCAAGAACTATAGGCAGATAAATAACGGATGCATGCACGACCCGGCTGGCCAAGACTCTCGAAGTTGATCTCGCCAGTTTGGTTACGTGATACAGAAAAAAGATGCCTGCGAGGAACATGCCACTCAGATAAATCGGGCCTCCGCGATCGACTAGCGGCAGCATCGTAGTGATTATCAGGATCACCGTGAAGCCAACAATCTCTGCGCGCGTGAAGCGGGAATCGAGATCGAATCCTGGCAGCATTTTGTAGCCGGCGCGGGCGTAGTCTTCACGGTACATCAGGGCGATCGCCAGGAAATGCGGGAACTGCCACAGAAAGAGAATGGCGAAGAGAAACCAAGCATGCCGGTCGATAGTTGCTGATGCACCCGCCCATCCGATCAGCGTGGGCATAGCGCCGGGACACAGCTCCGAGCAGCGTGCACAGCGGTGTCTTCCGTTTCAATGGAGTGTAGATAAGCAGATACGAAAGCAGCGTGGAGATCGCGAGGAAGGCCGCTAGCCCGTTAACCGCAACAGCGAGATACAATCCCCCGGCGATGCTCAACAGAATCCCGAACCGAAATGCTTCGCGTGCGCTTCAGTCTGCCCGAAGGCAGCGGACGACTTGCGGTGCGGCGCATCTGACCGTCCCAAACCCGTTCCATCCACTGATTCAGGGTTGCGGTACCGCTGGCGACCAGCAAGCGTACCCACGAGTGTGTTGATCAGACCGACAATTTGAAATGGTCCACGCGAGGCCAGATAGTAACCCGTCGACGTGGTCATCAGAATCAGCAGATTTACTTCAGGCTTGGTCAGGATGTAAAAGTCCCGGAGCTTGGAAGTGAAGCGATCCGTCGGGTTCGGCTGCATCGCTTTGTGAGTAGTCGTCATTAGAGCTTCATCCACAGCACCCAAAGCAGATACAGCCAAAGGATGCCCATGAAATGCCAGTATTGTGCGGCCGCAGCGAACGTGCTCCGCTGCAGGACGGAGCGATTGAGCTTGCTGATGACGTAAAGCAGTCCAACCAGACCGCCCAGCACGTGCGCGGCGTGTACGCCAGTGAAGACGTAGAAAAATGAGCTGTTCGGGTTGGTGGCGAGAAATAGTCCATCGGCTTTCAACTGCAGCCAGGCCACATATTGACCGGTAACGAAAAGCAGGCCGAGCGACAAGGTTATCACCAGCCAGCGCATCGGTATCGCGACTGGGCTCTCGATCCCGCGCGCGTGGGCCGCGATCCGTCGGCGCGCTATTTCCATGGTCACGCTGCTGGCGAGCAGCACAAGCGTATCTGCGTAAAGAATGGGAGGCAGAGTGATGTGCTGCCAGTCCATCCCGGAACCCTGACGAACAATTAAGGCGCTGGTGAGCGCGGCGAATGACATCGTGATCGCCGCCAGCGCAACCCATATGCCGGTTCTGGCCGGTTGGGGAGAGCGGTCGTCAAGCGCACGCAAATCGCCTTCGGCAGGAAGCAGATTACGTCCGCCATTTCCGAAGTGACTTTCATCCGGCGAGCGCGGTTGAATTCGCGGCGGTTCGTGGACCGTGGTTGCCATAACTTCAGACTCCTTGAGTCAACTGTCTTCGTTACTTTTCTGAGCGAACTGTGTTCAATCAGCTTTCAAACTTCGTCATGTTCCACGAGGTCTTTATTAAACGAGTTGCGCCTGCGATACACCAGGCGCGCGAACGCGCCCGACATGAACAGAGGAGGAATAATCAAAACCACAATGCCGCTTTTCAACGCGTGGATAAGCCGGGCACCCGAGGCTGCAGCGCTCTGGTAGCACATGGCGCAGCCCTGCGCGTACAGGTCCCCCGGACTGATCAAGAGCAGGAACGCTAGTCCGACCAGCCCTAGCTTGAGATACGGCACACTCGTCTGTTTTGCAGAATTCACTTGATCTCCTCACCCATTGCAGCCGTTTGCGACTTGACTTCGTCATTTCATCAGGCTCATTCTCGCCATGCGGTACGCGTCAGGCCATATGTAGTTGAGCATCACCAACACGAAAAGCGTGCACGGAAATATGGTCCAGAACAAAAGTGGAGTCTCGTACTTCACGTGCATCAGGTACATGATGCCGACGAAGGCCTCCACGCACGCCAGGCAGAGCAACGAGAACAGTAAGGTTCGCGTCGGCAGATGCTGATAGGTCAGAATCACCTCGATCCCCACGATGACCATCAGCCCGATCACGATGCCTACGTAAGAACGCATTCCCAACTCTTGAGTCGATGACATGGCAGCTTCTCCCTCCGGCTCGAAGTTCACTTCAACGCGCGGCGTTCATCAAATACATTAACGGAAAAACAAACATCCAGACCAGATCGACGAAGTGCCAGTACAGGCCTGCGGTTTCGACGTGGCTGGCATTGTAGCGTCCCCGGTTGTAGCCCCGCGTAATGACCAGCAGCGCGATCACGCCACTGATGACGTGGGTCAAATGGAGTCCGGTGACGCTGAAGAAGCATGCGCCGAACTGAGCCGCGCCGCCCGTAGGGTTGTAGAACAGGCGCCAGCCCTCGCTGATCATCTTCACCCATTCACGCAAGTGGAGGATCGCGAACGCCGTGCCCAGAAGCATGGTTGCAATCAGCCATTTGTTGGCCGAGCCTTTGGCCTGTTTGCGTGGCCGAACCGCCGCCAGCATGGTAAGGCTGCTGGAAAGCAGGACGAAGGTCATGACGATCCCGTTCAAGATCGACGAAAACCGAACGGCGTTCCCCAATTCTGGCTGCCCACGCGCATGTAGCCGTAGCCAAACAGAAATGTCGCGAAGGTGCATGCGTCGAGACGATGAAGATCCACATCCCCAGCTTTTTTGTGTCAGCTGCCCGACGGCGAACGCTCCATCTCCACTCCATGGCCGGTTCCGGCGGTACCGGTTCCGACGGCCAATACGGGTTGGTTCATGGCGCCTCCTTTGAGTCGCTACGTTCAAATCATTGTTGAAGAAACAAGCAGCCCCCACGGGCCGCGTTTGAAGTTCCTGCGATGGCCTCTGCCGGTGAGGTCTGCATCACGGAGGCATCGCCGTCATACTCCATGGGACCGTGATAAATGGTCACTTCCTGCCGGCCGCCGAAAATTGTCAAACGGCGGCGGCGACGTGGTATCCCATTCGACGTGGTTGCTTCCCGACGGATTTTGCGTGGCCCTTGGTCCCTTGAAGCGGCTCCAAATCGCATTGAATAAGAAAATGAACTGGGTCGCGCCCAGCAGCAAAGCGGCCACGGTAATGAACTTGTTAGTGGGAACTCTGCGGACCATGAAGTCGGCCACATAGGCCGAATAACGTCGAACCGCCCCGGTGAAGCCCATCAAATGCATGGTCATGAAGACGCAATACACGAGGACGAAAGTCAGCCAGAAGTGGCACTTTGCCGAGGGTTTCGGTCATCATGCGGCCAAACATTTTCGGGAACCAATAATAGAAGCCGGCAAAAGTGGCGAATATGGCGGATAATAACCGACACCGGTGAAATGGAAATGCCCCACCACGAAGCTGGTGGCGTGCAGACAGGAATCGACCGCCGGCTGCGCCAGGAAGAATCCTCCGATTCCGCCGCTGATGAAGAGAGAAATGAAACCGAGACAGAACAGCATCGGAGTCGTAAAGCGAATGTTGGCGCCGTATAGCGAAGCCGCGAACACCAGCACCACGATCACAGACGGGATGGTTATAATCAGCGTCGGCACAGAGACACCATTCCCATGTACGGGCTCATCCCGCTTACGAACATGTGATGTCCCCAGACTAAGAAGCTGAGAACGGCGACGGCAATCATGGCATAGGTCACCACCTTCCAGCCTCCTACTCAGTGGCTTCTGGGTGAAGGTCGGCATAACGTGGGCGATGATTCCGAACGCCGCAGAATAATGATGTAAACCTCGGGATGTCCGAAGAACCAGAAGAGATGCTGGAAAGAGCGGCGCAACCACCGGAGTGCGGCAGCAACTTGTCATTGACCACGAGTCCGGCAGGAATAAAGAAGCTGGTGCCGCCGAGACGGTCAGCACGAGCAGAAGACAAGTAGGTAACAACACGGCGAAAGCCAGCAGGCCGACCCACGCATTAATGAACCACCCCCAAGTCGCAAGCGGCAGCCGTAGAGCGTCATGCCCTTGGTGCGCAAAATCTACACACGGTCACGATGAAGTTCAGCGAGCCGAATAGCGACGCCACGCAAAGCGACGATGGAAAGTCCCCAGAGTTCTGGCCCCACCCCTGTCCCGGACCCGCAACTGGACCCACAGCGCTTAGCGGCGCGTAGGTGGTCGAACTCGGAAAGCGGCGGCCGGTCGGGAACGACGAATGTCGCGCAGGCTAGAGCGAAACCGACGAACGTGACCCAGAACGACGCCATGCCTTCAAGCGCGGAAAGGCCATGTCCGCCGCGCCGACGTGAAATCGGCAGCATAAAGTTTCCGTACCCAGCCATGGGCGCCGCGGTCAGCACGAAGAAAGCCATAATCGTGCCGTGCATGGTCATCAATGACAAGTAGTACTCGGGTGTCGGAACACCCCCCGGAGCGCCAGTGGGTGAGAGTATCCCCAGCAAAGGAATGGAAGCGTTCGGCCAGCCCAGGTGGATGCGCATGATCCAAAGGAAAGCGCCATGCCGATGAAGGCGGGTCACCAGGCTCAGTGTGGTGTACTGATTCCCGATCACTTCGTGATCCACGCTGAAGATGTACTTGCGAATGAAACCCTGCGGCGGCGGACGACGGCGCGGCCGCGTGCGCTGCCATGTTGTGCATATAATCTCACCCCACGAGAGATGTTCTCGTCCGTTTAGCAACGGACGCACTTCACTTACTGATTTGCCGCTTGCTGCTTCAGCCATATTATCGTAGTCAGTCGGGAGATGACCCTCGAGATAGGTTTTATGTTGGGATCAAGGCTGGAGATAGGCTCAGCAGTGTAGGATATTTTTCAACCTGCCCGTCTTCAGCGCTGTGAAGTGAATGGGAATCATGATCCAGGGTACAAGCCTTGCCGGATGTGCAATCCCGCACATCGAAGGAGTGCCCCATATCTTTGGAATGCAGAGTCAGCAGCACCGGCTTGTTCACCGGAATCGCCAATCCCGCGGTCACGATGTCGTCCTTCAATCCGCATCGTGGTCGGTGTCGAGGCCGAAGAAATTCCGGGTTTCCTCATTAATGAGCTCGGGCGAGCGGACCAAACGTGCCATCGGGGCCAATAGCGGAAGTAATACGCAAACTGCCCCGCCTGAACATCAATGCGCACCGAGTTGGGGTCTGTGGTGCGTAAGTAGACCGATCCCCATGCCTTAGAACCGACGAACGAGAGCACCAGAACTTCGATCCCAACTACCACAAACGCGAAGATGATGATAGGTTGCGCCACCAGGAAACCGCTTCATCTTGCGCGCGCCCTTGCTGTCGCCATACAAAAAGGAAAGCCCCGCCAACACCAGTTGTCCGGCGATAAACAAAATGCCTGCGCCGAATACGGTTTCTTCTATCTGGCGATCATTGGTTCGTGCGCCGGAAATATCTATCACATCCACCACACGGTGAGCGATCACGCAGAGGCAATAGCCAGCGTGATGATCGCTACTACGACCGCAAAAACTTTTCCCGGTAGTGCGATTCCTCCCCGTGGCGGCTCGGTAGGCCACTTCGCCAGTTTCCAGAGCGACCGCGACAGTGTGGCTGCGCTACGCGTTTCCGTCCAGTTCTACTTTGCCTTGAAGGTGAAATTGACAGTGGCTGGGCTTCCCAGTAGAGTCGCTGACAGTCTGCGTTTGGGTTCCGTATGTTTCCTGCCAAGCGGTTAGCGGTGTTCCCGGCGGCACGTTATCCAATTTGAAAGCGCCGGTGTCGTCGCTCTCCCCGAATGGCCCTTTGACTACCGCAATGTAGGCGTGCATCCAAGGATGAACATTGCACTTCACGGGGATGGCGATTTCCTCGTTGTTCCAGCTCGTATCAGTAGGCTGGGCTCCGGTGGTTGGGACTTGTTCCACGGAGTATTTTTGGTGGTATTGGTAAATGTTGTGCGAAGTCTGTCTGTATCGACGATCTTCACATGCTGACCAGCATCGACGACCAGTACATGCGAAAATACTCGCAATCTTTTGCTCAAGCTGGGCTGTCTGCGATGGACGAGTTCTTTGTTACCGGTCAGACCCTGGCTAATGTAGACAACAACGTTGGCGAGGCCGCCGTTTGGACCAGACAACTACGTTTTCCGTGGGCGACTGGTCTGCCTCGTGAATAGCGGCGCAGTCGGCTCCTTCGCCATGTCGATTCGTCTTCTGTGTGGAGCTGTGCCGTCTAGCTTAACCGTACCTGTGATCTGGCTTGTCGAAGTCGCACTTACACTACTTCCGGAATGCAACAATGCAAATGCGAAAACTAGTAAGACCAGGGCGGAGTGCTACGACTTTGTATCGAGCTTTCATTGAATTTTCTCCTCGTCATTCATGATGTCCCCCGTTCGAGGCGGGTAAAATCAACTCAGCCACCCAGGATGCAGGCTCACTCTTTACAGAGCGGGAGCCATCAGCAGCATTCGGATTTATGGCTTCAAACCCACTTGCCTTAATCTCGATCTCTTGCATGCATCGGCGGAGGGTGCGCAAATAACACAAGAGCTCCCAAACTCTTCTTTGGAAGAGATCACGAACCCCCTTAACCATCCGCACTCAGTTTGTTTCCTCGGAAGGCTGCGCCCAGAAGTCTAGGATATGTGGGGCAAACCAATGTCAGTGACCTACATCACCGATCAGTGTGATGAAGCGAACATTGCCGTTGGGTCGGGCGCCAGAAGGAATTCGCGATCGACCTCACTCTGGCTGCAGCAGCGAGGGATGTCGAACCGCAGAGTCGCGACATTGGTATGGGGCAGCGCAGAGGAGGCAGGAACTCTCGGGTCACACATCCCGCCAGCGCCCTCAAGACTGACGGGTTTGGGTTTTCTGGGGATGCATTTTTCCTGCGAACGTAATGAGCCCAGGAAGGCGCCGTACACCACATGCCCGAACAGGGAAGCGGCTGCGGCTCTCATGCCGCCCGCGTGCGCACTGAACAATCCCTGTGTCGAGAGCGGCATGGGCGTTCAAGTTCTGCCAGGCTGAACACAGGACAGTGCCGAAAGCCATTCCTCTGGGAATCCTGTGAGCCCGGGAGTAAACTGATACAGCAGCATAAAACTACGGGAAAAATAATCACGCCGTTGAGCATGGACCAACATACCCATCCTCCAGCCCAACATTTCGCCCAGCATGGTCATGATGTCCACTCTCACTCCGACGATGGGGGCAACCAAATACATCGCCACTGACATTGCCGGTGTTCCCAGCAGAGCTCCTAAGTAAAGCGTACTAGAATTTTTGGCTTCATTTTCGTCCCTCCTCAGTTGTACATTTGGCGCTGCTTGGACAAAAGATGGACTGCCATTGGCAAAGCCGATGGCATGGCCGACTCTCACCCTTTTGACTTGAATACAAATTGCACCGTCTTGGTTTCGTTGCTCCCTACGGTGATCTTCTGGCTGGTCGTGCCCAGCTTTTCTTGCCACGAGAAATCGTGTAGGTTCCAGGCGGCAGATTGCTTAAGTCGAAGCTGCCGTCCTTGCCCGTCACCACAAAGTACGGATGTTTGAAGATGGCAAGGTAGCTCTTCATCCAGGGGATGCACGTTGCACTTGAACGGAATCCCAATCTCTTCCCGCGGAAGGTGGCTTCCACGGTGGAACCTGCGGCCTGCGCTTTGTTCCACTCGCGATTGTTGATCGGCGCCGGGTGAATATTGTGCATGGAGGGCAATTGTTGTTTATCACCTGCAGCTTCTGGTTGGCGCGCAAGGCCGCGAGAACATGGGGCTCATAGACGCAACCTTTCTGTTGGATTACCGC
>CAVYQB010000016.1:0-41915 GCA_963770465.1 uncultured Acidobacteriota bacterium | reverse complement strand
GGAGGTGTCGGTCGCGAAGCGAACGACACCGCAGTCGAAGGACCTCGACAGTCGCTGATCCGGCAACAAAGCATCAGGGGATTCTCAGAGACAGGCGTTCGTGGGGATGCAGTCGCTTCATCGGATGGAGTGTTCTTGCCGCCCTCCAGGCAGCTTCCGCGCAGGCATCTTCCCCGCGCGAACCAGAGGGTAGGATGTCCTGGGGACAGCCGGCAAGATGCCGGCGCCACTACTAAGGGATGGAGGCGGTGGCCTCGTTCGAATAAGCGCTCTCTACGTTGCTGGCATCCACCGCCGTGGTCACATAATCGTAGGTCTCGCCACTTTGCACCGCGGCATCCGTGTAGCTGGTTACCGGATTTATTGACGAGTTGAGCTTGGTATACGTTCCGCTCGATCCGATGCGGCGATATATGTTGTAGCCAATTACCTGCGAGGTGCTCGCGTTCCAGGAGAGAGCAACGCTATGTTGCGACGCTTGGGTACCGCTGCCAGTGAACGCTTCTCCGACCGTGGGGTCGGTCGCATCACTATCGAATGTGACACTGCCAGGCACGCTTTCAGCCGCCTGCGGAGCGAAGGTTACGGTGAAAGGGATGCTCTGTCCAGACGGCACCGTAACCGGAAAGGTAATTCCGCTCAAAGAATAACCCTGACCGCTCCAAGCCGCGGACGTCACTGTAACGTCGGAACTCACGGCCATTAACGTTCCCTGCTTCACCGAGTTGGCTCCTACGGCGACATTGCCAAAACTCAAAGTGGCGGGCGAGACGGTAAGCTGACCCGGGGTCGGATTGGTGCTGGAGGTCTTATTCGCGGAGGCAACGCCCTGACAGCCGACCAGCGCGACTAGCATCGGCAGTATCAGGAGCCAGCTGAAATGGCGCAATCGGGATGTTGTCAGTCCGTTCTGCATACAACAATTATCCGAACGGGACACCCGCCCGTCTAGAGGACCCACAGCCCTGACCTACGGCAGTTTCACCCTGATACCTTTGTAAGCCTCTTGGTCCCCAGCTACTTCCGTGCTTCCCCGGCTACTTTCGTGCCGTCGGTAACCACCGTTGGAAGTTACTATCAGAGTTACTAAAGGCAATTCTGGTGTCACTTTTAGGCCATGTACTGTCGGAGCGGAACCGGATAATCTTACCTCAGTCGCAATGCTGCCTGGGTCCGAAATTTCTTCCCGCGCAGGTTTTTCGATTCTCTCGGAGGCGCATGAAATCCACAATTTTATTTGTCCTGCTAACGATTGGCGCGGCTCAGGCACAACAGACCTTCGTAGCGACGAACTCAATACCGCAGGCTCCAAGTGTCCAAAAATTCTGGAGCACGGAAAACAAGATTGATTTCTCTATCTTCGCAGGACAAATCGCAGCCGACGCGATCACCACCCAGCGCGGCCTGGCAGACGGCTTTAGAGAGACCAACCCGGTGGTACGTCCCTTGGTCACAAGGGGCATTGCCGGCGAGGCCGCGGCCTCCGGTCTGGGCTTTGGGTTCGGCGTGGGCACGGCATATTTGTTGCACAGAACCCATCACTATAAAGCTGAACGCATTGCGGTTCGAAGCATGCTGGCCATTGAGGGCGGCTTCGTAGCCAACAACCTGATGCGATTGTACTGACAACGCGGGGTTCTTGATCCCTGTTTTTAGCTCCCACCCTTCGGCGGGTCCGGCCCGCCACCCTTCTAAGGCGAACCCTCGTGTGAAGAAATATTCACACAAATATTCCTTTATTAGCAGCCAAACACAAAATTCACTCGTGAATCCAAGAAAAGACCTTGGATTAAGTCGACGGATGATTTAATGTGGCCGACACGAAGGTAAGGAGCCGAGTCGGTCAGCCGAACTCCTCAGGTGAGGCTACAGTTCCGCTCCCGGGTATTGTCACGATTTAGTTGCTAATGTTTGGAAGGTCGGAGAGGACCAGCCATGAAATCTCTTCGTCGCCTGCGCACTCTTCTTGTAGCGTCCTTGCTCTGCATTTTCTGCTTTGCTTCGAGCGTTTCCGCAGATGAGCCAACGCCGCAGCGTCCTGACGCCACCATCATTATTCCGGGCCCTATGCGTTCTTTCTTGCGTATGGCCGGCATTAGCCAGAAGATTTCTCCGGAAGAAGTCGTGCCCTTGCTCGCTCACAACGTATTCACGCAAGGGTACGAGGGCGCCCGCGATGGAGGCCGTCCGACCGAATTTCTTATCCTGCTGAACCGCTACGTCCATCAAGCCAAAGAACTGACGGTTCTCGCAGATCCCGACGGCACCATCCGCATTGCCAACTGCGAGCAAGCCAAGCCGCTGTTGCACGTCCTGGGTTATCGGGTCCGCCAGGAGTGTGGGCAGAACAGCACTTCACTGACCACCGCTGATCCGGAACGCGCGTTTCTCACCATCGACTCAGGTTTCCCGCTGCCCGAACTCGAGGAAACGCTTCAGGGCGGCAAGGCTTTCAGCTATGCATTTCCTATTTCGCGGGTTCCGGTTCTGTTTACAGAAAAAGATTGGATAACCCTGAGTAACAAAAATACCGGCGACCTGATCGACACACTGCTGCGCGATCCGCTGTTGTGCCGTCTTTATTGGGCGATATCGCGAACCGATGCTGACTCCCGAGACGCTTTGCGGCAGTCGGTTGGACTGAGCAAATTGCTGCCCCTTGCGGCTACCCTGGATTTTTACGGAACTCACATCTGCATACGCAATGGCCGTGTGAACGTCCCTGGGGGACAAGAGGCGAAATCCGCCTGGACAGAACTGGTAGCTGCCAGTCCAGAATCGCCCCAAGAATTCGTTCTACAGTTGCTGGCAAAAGATAATGGTTGGCTGGCTGCATACTTCGACGCGCTGGCGCGCGTCAGTCAGGCTCAGCAGGCGCACTTCAGCCCAGGCCCGGTTGCGGCGATACTACGCAGCTTTTCGCGGGCATGCAATTTCTCCCGACGCCGCCCGGCCAACCTTTCGGCCAGCGCCTGCTTTGTTGCTTCTACTGACGCGAATGCAATGGGGCGCTGACGGTGAACCTTACGTCCCGGGAAATCTGGAAGTATGGAAAGAAATCCTCCGCGAAAAAAGTGATTCCAAAATTGTCCGTGACTGGGGCAAACGCGCCACTCACATCAACCGTCCCGAACAACTGGCAGAAGCAATGTTCGCGCTGTGCCGCGTTGAGACGGAAACCGGGCCGCTGCAAATTTATCTAAGCCTTAGTGAACTGGACGGCAGACGATCGCCAGACCACCGTTTAAGCCCGCAAACCGCGCTCTTGCTCGCTAACAGATTCGCGCAGTTTAGCAATCAATATTTGATCTTCTCCGAATTTCCACAGTTGAGCGATGAATCCATCACGGACTTTCTGAACACGGCCGAACGCCTCGGCAGGCTTCCGAATCACACCGTGCGAGGCAACGCCATGGGAGTCTTCCAGGCCAATATCGGAATCTGGCAGATCCTCGCCCGCCAGGGAGAGATCAAGAGCGCGGAGCTGAACAATTCCTGGCAAAAGGCGGTCAAACCTTTTGACAGCGTTGCTTCTTCTTTTCAACTTTTCGACGCGGGCCGTGATTCTCTCGGCGAAATCCTGCTGGCGGCGACCGGACGCCGCGACGGCTCACAGGATGAAATCATCGATTTGCTCGCCGGTCCCCAGCAAACCAGCGCAGAAGGCCAGCGAACCCACGAGGAAGTAGCCAACCGAATCCGTTCGGTTCTAGACGGCCAACGTTTGGTTTCTTTAGACACGATCATCGGTCTCGGCGACGGTTTGAGCGCCCTCGCACGAGGCGAGGCCGTGGCTGACCAGTTGATCCCGCTGGCGGGAGAGCTGCGAGAATTCGAAATGCCGCGTCCGATTTTCAGCAGTGGCGAGCGAACGCAATGGGCGACCGGGGTCTACAACAATCGCCATACTGAATTGCAGATGCGGACCGATTTGCTGAAGATCATCAAGTCTCCTTCTTCTCGCGAACAAGTGGCCGACGCTCGCGGCCAACTCGCTCCGTTCCTCAGAGACACCCTGGTTGGTTTGAACTACGCGTACTACGAACCACCAGGAGCGCAGATGCTCCACAACAATCCACTCTTCGTGCGCTCGCATGATTTTTCAGGGGATACAGTCGCTGGAGTCGAACAAATCTGGCAGGCTCCGCAATTATTCGGCGAGGGCTCCCCCGCCGGCGGCGGAGCGCATCTGGTCGGCTCGCTCGCGGATTTACCCTACGTCCTGGCAGAAGTGGAACAAGATTTCATTGCTCCAGAAAACGTTCAAGCGTTGATCTGGCGCGAGCTGGTACCGGGCTTGATGATCAACGCCACTTTGCCGCGCTGGTGGGGCGTGAGCCAGACCGAGCTCCATGCCGTGAGTCTGTATCAGCGCTCCGGAGAAGAGTTGTTAACGGCGTCGGCCGGAGACCTTCAACTACGCAGCAAAGTGTTAACAATTCTGTCGGAACGCATGGACCCGCAAGTTTCACAGCGAGTGGAACGCGGCTTGGTCGCTGGAAACCTGGCTGATGTGAACTCTCATGTCACGCCGGCTGATACGTTCTATCTGGCAGCAGAGTTTCGTCGACTATATCCCGACGAAACCAGCTCTTTCGGACCCGCTGGTCAGGAATTGCAAAACTTGTGCCGACAGTATCCCGCAGAACTCAGCTGGGAGCGGCTATCGCAAGACTTCGGCGTGCCTCATCCAATCCTCACGCAAAGTTACACGCGCGAGTTGTTGAACCTGAAGCCTTTTCCAGCTTTCGAAGGCTACTCGAGCCGCTTGCTCGCAGAAAGCTGGGATTCCAGCAATTTGTACTGGGCTCGTTTAGCCGACGAAAAAGGTTACCCGCCGGTCATGTTAAACCGCCTGGTTCCTGAGTTAACTCATCGCATGGTCGAAAAGATTTTTGCCACTGATTTCGAAGATTGGCCAGCCATGCTCAGGGCAATGCGAGAAACAGGCGAAGAATTTCGCCAGGGGAAGATTGCTTCATCGACAATAGTGGGCGCAAAAACGCAGTTCTGAAACGCACGGCGGTAGAGACGTAGCTAGCTACGTCTCTACCGATCAAAAACCGATCAAAAGAAGGCCGTAGGAATCTATGAGCAAGAACTATTTTTCACTTCTTACGTTAGTTCCAATTCTATTTTCGAGCCCCGGAACTCGCATGCTCGCCCAGGAAAACGCACCCAACATTCGCGTTCGTGTCGAAATGGTGCAATTGAATGTGGCAGTAACCGACAGTAAGGGAAATTACGTGACCGGCCTTCGTCCCTCGGACTTTTCCATTGTCGAGGATGACATTCAGCAAAAGCTCGCCACTTTTGGAGAAGGTAACGAACCCGTCTACCGAGTGGCCGACGCTGTGCCTGCCGATGGAAAACCTTCTGGGCGTGCAGCGGACAAAAAAGTTTCCGCAGCAGAAGTGCAAGATCAATCGCTCGGTTCGATGATTGCTGGCGCCAATGTGTTCCTCCTCTTCGACACCAGCAACTACATGTATCGCGGCTTTGTTTTCGCGCAAGATGCTATCGCAGATTTCGTGCGATCGCTCGAAAGCGCCGACAAGGTGGCATTCTATTCTTACAGCCGCGATCTTTCGCGTTCCGCCCCGTTAACCCCAGACCGGGCGCAGGTTTTGCGTGGAGTTCGCGCGACCGTCGCCGGCGATGACGCCGCGCTTTATAACTGCCTTCTGCTGACCATTAAAGATGCCGCCCACTATACCGGAAGAAAAGTGATCGTCGTTTTCTCCAACGGCCCCGACAACTCCAGCATGGTTCCTCCCGAGGATGTAGCCGAACTGGCGCAGTCGACCGGGACTGCAATTTATATGATCAGCACGCAGTTGGCGAAACTCGAACCGGTTTCCACTGCGGTGTTTGAACGCATGACCGCGGCGACCGGAGGCAAAGCCTATTTTGCCAAGGATTGGAAAGACGAACAGCACGCCTTTGCTTCCATACGCGATGACCTGGCGCACCTGTACTCGCTTAGCTACTATCCGCAGCCGAATCCTAATCTGGGTTGGCGAGCAATCACCGTGAAACTCAACGGCGAGCGCCTGAAGAAGTATCACATCCGCACGCGCAACGGATATCGCCCGCAGCCAAGTCGATTTTCAGTCGGGAACGCGACGGCGTCAGCGTCCGAGGCTGCTCCGGCGCAGCCGTAGAAACTATTTTGCAGTTTTCCCATCAGCCTGGCGCAACCTCTCAGCCGCATATTCGGGCGTGATGTCGCGTTGCGGCGACCCCAGCATTTCGAATCCAACCATAAATTTCCGGACGCTTGCCGATCGCAGCAGAGGCGGATAAAAGTGTGCGTGAAAATGCCACTCGTCGTGCTCTTCGTCATCAGTTGGTTGCTGATGGAATCCCATCGAATAGGGACAAGACGCTTGAAATAAATTATCGTATCGGCTGGTCACACACTGCAAAATGTCGGCTAGCGCCGATCGCGCTTCTTCACCCAGCGCGCTCATGCTTCCAACATGACTCTTAGACACTACGAGGAGTTCATAAGGCCAGATCGCCCAGAAAGGCACGAGAGCCATTAAGTGGTCGTTGGCGTACACCAGGCGCTCGCCGGAAGCTTCTTCCAATTTTATGTAATCGCACAACAGGCAAGTCCCATGCTGCTTTTGGTATGCAACAAATGATTCTTGCTCTTTGCGCGGTTCATTAGGGACGGTCGAAGTCGCCCAGATTTGGCCGTGCGGATGAGGGTTGCTGCAACCCATCATCAATCCGCGGTTTTCGAAAATCTGCACATAGTTGATGCCGGGTTGCGGTCCCAAACTTTGAAACTCCTCTACCCAAACATCGATCAAGCCGCGAATTTCAGCTCACCGGCATTTGCGAAAGCGTCAAATCATGCCGCGGCGAAAAACACACAACCCGGCAAATGCCGCTCTCACTCTGCGCTACGACAATGCCTTTCTCTTCGACATCCAATTGCACGGGTGAAGTTTCAGGTTGCAGCGCAGCAAAATCATTGTTGAACGCGAACGTGCCGGTATACGCCGGATTGCGCTGGCCTCCCGCACGAACGTTTCCGGGACACAAATAACAATTCGGATCATAGGCCGGCTCGGATCGGCCTGCGCTGCGGCTCAGTCTGGCCCTGCCAGGGACGCTCCGCGCGATGCGGTGAAACCAAGACCCACTCTCGCGTCAGCGGATTAAATCGCCGGTGCGCAGTGCTTTGCAATATTTGAGGGATGAATTCCGATCTTGCTGGAGGCTTCATTTACTGCGCCTTTTGAATGGATAAAGAATTCGCGTCGAAACGTTCCGCAACCTCAATTGTTCTCAGCTCTCGGCAACAGCGCCGGCGCCGTCTGAAGCTTCGCAGATCAAAATGACGGGCTTAATTCCTGTTTTTTCCTGATAATCTTTTTCCAGTTTCTGCTGGATTTCCTCTGGATGATCAGCATCGACAAGGTTTATCGTGCTTCCCCCGAAACCCCCGCCGGTCATGCGCGCCCCATACACGCCGGTTTGTCTGCTGGCCAATTCAACCATCAGATCAAGCTCAGCAATACTGACCTCGTAGTCATCGCGCAGGCTGCGATGCGAATCAGCCATCAGCCTACCAAACGCGCTCACATCGCCAGACTCCAGCAGACGCGCAGCTTTTTTCACCCGCTCATTTTCGCTGACGACATGGCGCACACGTTTATAGATGACAGGATTCAAGCGCTCGCGATGCCTTTCTAATTCACCCAAAGTCACATCGCGAAGGGCGCGGATTCCCGGTAGAACCTCAGCCAGCGCCCGAACACCCTCTTCACACTCCCGTCGCCGAGTATTGTATTCGCCGCTCGCATGCTCATGCTTCACCATCGTATTGCAAACCATGAGCCGCACGTCGGGCGGAATTGGGAGTAATTCGAATTCCAGAGAGCGGCAATCCAACATCAGAGCGTGTCCCGCGCGGCCGTGACACGAGATGAACTGATCCATAATTCCGCACATCGTCTCCACGTAAACATGCTCAGACTTCTGGCACATTTGTGCGATTTCAGTGGGACTGGCACTAAGCTGTGAATTACTCAGAAGCGCCCAGGCCGTGGAAACTTCAAGAGCAGCCGACGAACTCAATCCCGATCCCAGGGGCACGTCGCTCATGATCGCCATATCAGCGCCGCGCAACCGGAATCCCGCCGACTGAAGCACTCCGGCCACGCCGCGAACGTAGTCGCTCCAGTGGCCGGTCCGCCCGGGACGAATCGAATCCAAATCCAGGTCGCACTTTTCTTTAAAATTCGCCGAGTAAACTTGAAGTCTTCGATCCGTCCGTGGGCTCACCGCCACATACGTGTACAAATCCAAAGCGGCCGGCATAACAAATCCATCGTTATAGTCCGTATGCTCGCCAATCAGATTGACTCTTCCCGGCGCCCGGTAAATAGATGGAGACCCACCATACAGTTCAGCGAACAAAGTTTCCAAAGTGTGTGCCGCCGCGTTGGTCGCACGTTGACTGTAGGCAAACTCCGATCTGTCGATTCTTTTCACAACAGCCTGCCGAGGATTAGTTCCTTTGTGCACCTTCGTGTCCTCTGTGGTTCTCGCATTTGCAATTCATCAACCACAAAGGACACTGAGGTACACAAACGAGACCGACAAAGGCGGATCTATGGCCTGATCGTGACCATCACTACGCCGTGAGACACAACCGGAGCGGAAAAGCTTCCGGTAAACCGGCCCAAATCCTTCTTCTCCCACAAATCGCGAACCGCAGCCTGCAAATGACCGGGATAGCCAATATCTTCCCAGTTCACGCTGACTTGATGCTCCGCGCTTCCGCGATTAAATAAAATCACCGCGCGGCTGCCGTCTTTCATTTGTTTGGCCCACACTTCCAGGTCGCCATTTTTCTTCACCCGCTTGCCTTCGCTTCCGAGCGGGTCCTGATCGACAGCAATCACTTCCTTATTAGTTAGAATGTCGCGAATCTCCGGACGCATGTTGCGCACATCGTTGCCCGCAATGAGCGGCGCAGCAAGGATCGCCCACAAGCTAAAGTGCGAGCGGTATTCGGTGTCGGTCATGCCACCATTGCCGACCTCGAGCATATCGGGATCATTCCAATGTCCTGGTCCGGCGAAGCTGTCGAGCCCGACTTGCAAATCGACAATATCCACCACACCATTCGAACAACAATCGCCCGCAGGCCATTTCACGCGGCCTTGCCAGCGGTCTTTGATGTCGCCCGTGGTGCGCCAAAGATTGCCGCCAGCATCTTTGCCCCAAAGCCACGGTGTATGCGAGCCCCACTCGCAAATGCTCAACACAATTGGCCGGCCCGAGGCATCCAGAGCTTGCCGCATCAGCGAATACACTGCGTGGCCATCTTGCGTGATGGTGTTGCACCAATCGTATTTCAAATAGTCCACGGTCCACGCAGCGTACTGGCGCGCATCCTGATACTCGTGTCCCAAACTGCCCGGGCGCCCCGCGCAAGTCTTGGTTCCCACGTCAGAATAAATTCCAAACTTCAATCCTGCGGCATGAACGTAATCGGCCAGCGCCTTAATTCCGGAAGGAAAGCGCTGCGGGTCGGCGAGGATGTTTCCATCTTTATCGCGCCCCACCTGCCAGCAATCATCGATGATGACGTATTGATAGCCAGCATCTTTCATGCCAGATTTCACCATGGCATCGGCGATTTGCTTGATGAGGTCTTCGCTAACGTTGCACTCGAACTTGTTCCAGCTATTCCAACCCATCGGCGGCGTGGGGGCCAAAGCGGAATCCTGCGCAAAAATTTGCGAAGCTGAAGTTACCAGGACAATGGCAAAAAAGATGGTTCTCACGTGGTCTGTCTTTTAAGTCGTGACGATAGGACGCGATCCTCTAAACGCGTAATACACGATATACAAATAACAAATAACCGGAAGAATGAATGCGTGATGAATTCCCAGTCGATCAGCCAAGGCGCCCTGAATCACAGGAATAATCGCGCCTCCAACGATCGCCATGATTAAAAGCCCAGAGCCGTCTCCGGTCAGGGGGCCGAGTTCCGCAATCCCAAGAGTGAAGATACTCGGGAACATTATCGAATTAAAGAAGCCCACCAGAAGAATGCTCCACATCGCGACATGGCCGAACGTCATCATGGAAATACAAACCAGCAAGCACGCCGTACCCGCAGCAATGCCCAACACCGTGCCCGTCCGAACTTTTTGCAGGATGGCCGAGCCGACAAATCTGCCGACCATGGCGCCTCCCCAATAATAAGAAACGTACTTAGCCGCAAGCTGGACCGAAATATTTCCAATGTTCGGCTGGCTAAGATAGTTGATCAGAAAACTTCCGATCGCCACTTCTGCGCCGACATAAACGAAAATCCCAACCGTTCCCAACACGAGGTTGCGGTGCTTCCACACGCTTTCTTGTGGGCTCGCTCCATGACGTTCGGCCTGCGGCATGGCAGGCAGTTTAAACAGCGCAATGGCGATTCCGAGCACGAAAAGAGTGAGCCCAATAACAACATAAGGCAATTTGACTGACGAAGCCTCGTGAATCCTATATGCCTGCAACGCCTCAGGTGACAACTGGCGCACGCTCTCCATGCTCAGCGGAACCGCCGTCAGAATGAGCGCGCCTCCGAGGTAAGGGCCGATAGTCGTGCCCAGCGAATTGAAAGCCTGTGCGAGATTCAACCGGCTCGAAGCTGTCTCGGCCGGACCCAACACGGCCACGTATGGATTCGCCGCCACCTGCAACGCAGTGATGCCCGCCGCCAGAATCATGAGCGCCGTCAAAAACAACGGATACGATGCCACTCTTGCCGCTGGTATAAACAGAAACGCGCCCAGCCCCATCGTGAAAAGACCCACCACCATTGTTTTGTGGTAACCGATCCAGTCGATGAGCTTTGCCGAGGGAATAGAAAAAATAAAGTATGCCGAAAAGAAAGAAAACTGGATCAGCATTACCCGGGCGTAAGTCAAATCGAAAATGGATTTGAGATGCGGTACGAGTACGTCATTCAGCACGGTGACGAATCCCCACATGAAGAAGAGGGTAGTCATCACTGCCAAAGCGCCTTTGTAAGTGGAGGACGGTGCTACTGCGCTGGTTGGACTCTTAAGGTTCGCAATTGCCATTGAATCGCTGCTCGCTCCGCTACGGAGACTCGCTATCACCTGTGGACTGTGATTAACGTTTCAGAATCATAACATCGAGACTTGGACCCGCACGCGATTTTCTGCCGGAAAAATAATCGGCGTGGTCAGGGCAGCCACATGGACTGCCGCTCCTGTCGCGAGTATGCTATGTCGGAAATCATCTTGCTGCGACCGTACACTCATGAAAGTTAAATCTGCTAGTATCCTCGCTCTCGCATTAGCCGTCTCGATTCTGCATCCCCGCACGCGGTCGCAAACTGCCACGCTGCAGAAGGGTCCTGCGGCTAACCAGAATCCCAGCAACGTCCGCAGTGCAATATCGGTTTACGATTTGGAGAGCAAAAGCGTTCGCGTCGTTTACACGGCGGACAAGCTTTGGGAGGCGCCGAACTGGTCGCCTGACGGAAAGTATCTGCTTGCGAACTCCGAGGGCAAGCTTTACCGCTTCGCGCTTGATGCCAACGAGAAAGCCCCACCCGAGAAACTGCCTCTCGACGCCGCCTACGAATGCAACAACGACCACGGCCTCTCGCCCGACGGCAAGCTGCTGGCATTCTCTGCGAAATACGGTTCTTCGCCGGAGTCGCAAGTATTCGTCGCTTCATCCGACGGCACAAAGCCGCGCCTGCTCACCGCGAATCATCCCAGCTATTTTCATGGATGGTCGCCGGACGGCAAGTGGCTCGCCTTCGTCGGCAAGCGGGACGGCAGTCACTTCAATATCTTTCGTATCGGCGTAGACGCCGGCACTGAGCAGCAACTGACTTCGAGCCCGGCTAACGACGACGGCCCCGATTATTCGCCTGACGGCAACTGGATCTACATCAATTCCAATCGTTCCGGCGGCTGGGATATCTGGCGATTCCCCGCCAGCGGCGCCGGTCCCGGCGATGCCAATGCCGAGCGCATCACCAGCGATGAACTCGAAGATTGGTTTCCACATCCCTCGCCCAGTGGCAAATGGCTGGTCTTTTTATCCTTCCCGAAAGGCACGCCGGGTCACGACGTGAAAACCAATGTTCAGCTGCGCATGATGCCGATGCCTCAAGCCGGCGCCAAGCAAGCCGCAGCCGGCTCTATTCAGGTGCTAACGCATTTCTTTGGAGGCCAGGGAACGATCAACGTAAACTCGTGGTCACCCGATTCCAAAAGGTTCGCTTTTGTCAGCTATGAAGTGTTGCCGTAATTTCGCAATTGCAATATCACCACAGAGACACAGAGTCAAAGAGAAATCTTTGGAATTTTGTTGGGTTTTTATTCTCTGTGACTCTGTGTCCCTGTGGTAAACACTCCTAGGCATACGGAATGACGCGTCTCTCGTCGCTGCTTTGCCGCGCCAGTTCTAGCACCCGCATCACGCTTAATGCGCCTTGCGGAGTGACGGCGAGCGCCGCTTTCCCCAGAATCGCGTCGCGGACATTCGCATAGTACTCGCGATAATCACCAGGTTCGGTGGGGACCGCGCGCTCGGTAACCTTGTCTCCGTCAACCAGCGAAAGGGTGCCCCATGCTTCTTCAGGTTCTTTGCCCCAGTCTGGTCCTTCCGGAAGTTCGCCGCGCTTTAACGCGTTCTCTTGCGGATCAAGTCCGTACTTGACGTACGAGCCCTTGGTTCCATGAATCAGGAAGTGTGGCGACGGCTTACTCGCCAGCATGGTCCCGCGCAGCTGAACACGCAGGCGCGGATATCGCAACGTAAGATCAAACGCATCGTCGACCACCGCGCCATCGCGTTCGATGCGAATATCCGCGCTCAGAGCTTCGGGCGCGCCGAACAGGGTGAGCGCCTGATCAATCAAGTGCGGCCCGAGATCGAAAAACACGCCGCTTCCCGGCCCTGCTTGTTCGCGCCACGCCCCAGGCCGAAGCTGCAAACGAAAGCGATCGTAATGCGACTCGAACAGCACCACGCGGCCGAGAGCCTCCGAAGCGAACAGATTGCGCACGGTCTTGAAGTCACCATCGAAGCGACGACTCTGATAAACCGAAAGCAGCCGCCCGCATTTTTCCGCTAGCGAAACCAGTTCCGCAGCCTCGGCGTAGGTGGTGGCAAATGGCTTGTCGATCACCACGTGGCGTCCGGCCAGCAAGCATTGCCGCGCCAGATCGAAGTGAGAAACGTTAGGCGTAGCGATCACGACGAGCTGAATCGAATCGGACGCGAGCAGTTCCTCAACAGTGCCCGCGATGCGAACGTCTGGATAAGCGCTCGCAGCCTCAGTGCCTTTCCGCTGCAAAATAGCGGCAAGCCGCAGGCCCTTGACGGCGCGGATCACCGGAGCATGGAAGGTGCGTCCGGCAAATCCGAAGCCAATCAGGCCAACGTCGATGGGTTTTGGTTCCGTAGTCACGCGGTTTCCTTAATCATGGCGAGGAAGAATATCACAAGGAGGATTGATGGTCTCTCTCACAAGGGCTCAATGCCGGATACCAAGATGATCCGACGGTGCTGGGCAAGCCCCCAGATTGCAACACCGAATCCCTCGACTCCACATTGCGATTGATGAGGCCAATCGCAATGTTGCGCTCGGGATGACAGGGGCATTATGGCGTGAAGTTTCGTGCTTTACAGTTTTAGCGTTGGCAGGAATCTCGGCGGCCGGCGGGCTTGGATGGTTTGCTCGAAGCTGTAGGCGATTTTCAGTAACACTGGTTCGCTCCAGGCGCGGCCGAAGAATGAGATTCCTACGGGCAGGCCGGAAACGAATCCTGCGGGGACCGCTATATCTGGATATCCTGCCACGGCGGCGGCGTTTGAGCTGCCGCCTAAGTCGTGATCGCCATCGACCAGATCAGTCAGCCATGCCGGGCCGGCTGTGGGCGCCATGATCGCATCGAGATGGAATTGATCCATCACTGCGTCGATGCCTTCCTGGCGTGACAGACGATGATTCGCCTCCAGCGCGTCGGTATATTCCTTGTCGCTGAGCGGGCCTTTGGCTTCGGCCTTGATGAATAGATCCTGTCCGAAATAGGGCATCTCTTTGTCGCGGTTGGCGTCGTTGAAGTCGATGATGTCCTTCAACGACGCGGGCGCTCCCGGCCGGGCCGCAAGGTACGCGTTGAGGTCAGCTTTTAATTCATAGAGCAGCACCACCAGTTCGCTCTTATCGAATTTTCCGTGCGCGGGCAAATCGGCGGGATCGATGATTTCGGCTCCCTGGCGCTTCATGACATCGATGAGGTTATTCATTAGCTGATCTTGAGCGTCGTTGCCGCCGAAATATTTGCGGGCGACGCCGATGCGGGCACCGCGTAGTCCGTGAGGATCGAGAAACTTGGTGTAGTCGGGCGCTGCTTTTCCTTCACTCGTTGAAGTTACGCTGTCGCGCGGGTCGACTCCGGCCAACGTACCCAACAAAATCGCGGCATCGCGCACAGTGCGGGCCATGGGGCCAGCGGTGTCCTGACTGTGGGCAATCGGAATAATGCCGGAGCGACTGATTAAGCCGAGCGTGGGCTTGATGCCGACAAGTCCGTTGGCTGACGCGGGACAGACTACCGAGCCATCGGTTTCGCTGCCGATCGCGACCGCGCAAAGATTGGCGGCGGTTGCAGCTCCTGAGCCGGAACTTGATCCGCAGGGATTGCGGTCGAGCACGTAAGGGTTCCGAGTTTGTCCGCCGCGCGCGCTCCATCCGCTGCTGGAGTGGCTGGAGCGAATGTTTGCCCACTCGCTTAAATTGGTCTTGCCCAGGATCACTGCACCGGCCTCGCGCAGTTTTTGCGCGACGAACGAATCGCGCACGGGCTTTGATCCGAGCAAGGCTAAGGATCCAGCGGTTGTCTGCATGCGGTCGGCGGAATCGATGTTGTCTTTGATCAGAACCGGAATGCCGTGCATGGGCCCGCGCACGTGTTGGTCTTTTCGTTCTTTGTCGAGCGCATCCGCAATGGCCAGCGCATCTGGATTGATCTCGATCACACTGTTGATTGCCGGGCCGTGCTTGTCGATCTCCTCGATCCGCGCAAAGTATTTCTCAGTGATGGAGCGGGCGCTGAATTTTCCAGAAGCCATTCCAGCTTGCAGGTCGGCGATAGTGAGTTCATCCAACTCAAATGGTTTGATCTCAAGCGTGGAAGAGTCGGTGAGTTCTCGCGTGCGTGCGAAGGCTGGCAAAACTGCGGCGCCTACGCCGGCCAAGACGCTTCTCTGCAAGAAGCTCCGGCGCTGCGGCGAATTACAATTGAGCAACGCATCTTCTTCGTTTTCGTTGGGCAAACCACCATCTCCTGTGAAGCAATTGGGCATAATGAAAACGGATTATAGGACAGCGAGCGCCTACGCTTGTCAAATTGGGAATGCGGGAATGTTAGTCGGAGCTGCGCGGACAATGTAGGGGGTTACTTCGATGCGGGCGTGCGCAGTGATTAGAAACGAAATCGAAAGTAACCACAAAACAGAATGCCGACGCAAAGGGTTGCGCCGGGGCAACGTTTTCAGAAGCTTTTTCCTGCCTGGTTCTTACACTTTTTGCTTGGCTTCAATCTTCTTTCGTATGCGCCGAAGTTCCATGAAACAGAGTCCGGAAGTCGTGCAAAGAACACAGCCCATCATAATGATCACCTTCATGTCCATGCGCGCGGGCTCCTGCCCCGTTTGTGTAACTGCTGCAGATTAAAACAACCTATTCAAATTATGCCATCTAAAGATACCGCAAAAACTGGAGGCTGCTATTACCATTCTAGTTTCGCAGACGACCCGCCGGCGTAGCGGTAAAAAAGTTCAAATTAGCACGGCGCAGGCTATAATAGTCTTTCATGCCCAGATATTCCATCGTTGTGCCCCTGCACAATGAGCAGGAGAACGTCACCGATCTCTACGATCGCCTCAAAGCGGTCATGGAAATACATGGCGAGAGCTTTGAGATTGTGCTCGTGGACGATGGTTCACGGGATCGAACCTTTCATCTGCTGCGCGAAATTGCTGCCATCGACAGCCGGGTAACAGTGGTGAAATTGCGCCGGAACTTTGGGCAGACGTCCGCGCTGGCCGCCGGCTTCGACCACTCGCGTGGCGAATATATTATCGCCATGGATGGCGACCTGCAGCATGATCCTGCGGATATCCCCATCTTCCTCGAGAAAATTGCCGAGGGCTATGACATTGTCAGCGGATGGCGCAAGCAGCGCATCGACAATCTCTGGCTGCGGCGCATTCCTTCGCGCTGCGCCAACTGGCTAATGGCGAAGCTGAGCGGCGTCAGTATTCACGACTTCGGAACAACGTTCAAGGCCTATCGGCGCGAAGTGCTCGAGCAGGTACCGTTGTATGGCGAGTTGCACAGGTTCATTCCGGCACTGGCTTCGTGGTATGGGGCTTCGATTATTGAAGTGCCTATTCGCAACGTCAACCGGGAGCGGGGGGCGTCGCATTATGGCATCTCACGCACCTTCCGCGTGTTCTTCGATCTGATTACGATTCGTTTCCTGCTGCGATATCTGGCGCGTCCGCTGCACCTTTTCGGTACCCTCGGCATGCTGAGCGTGTTGGGTGGAACCGGCGTTGCAAGCTGGTTGCTGGTCGATAAGTTTCTGAATCATTCCGACACCATGACTCAGCATGGTCCGCTTATGATTTTCGCCGCGGTCTTACTGCTCGCGGGATTGAACCTGCTAGCGGTTGGCTTGCTCGGCGAGATGCAGGTGCGGCACTATCACGAACCCAGTCGCCGCGCTCCTTATTCTGTCGATCGCGTTCTTCGCGCCCAGAGCAGCGAGGAACATACCATCTCTGAGTAATCCAGGATTAATTAATGGAAAACGGGCCTCCTCGCCCATTTATCCGTTGCAGATGTTCCGCGGGACGGGCGAGACGACCGTCCTCCATGAACCATTTTGAGTCAGGCGATTCCAGTTAGCAATTCCGCTAGCTCCGCAGGACGCGAAACATGCGGACAATGCCCACCCGGCAATTCCATCGCTTCGACGCCAAGCATCTCGCGCGCTTTTTGCCGTGACCACTCTGGCAGGATTGTGCGGTCGTCGCGGCAAACGATGTAGACCGACGGCTTCGCCGGCCAGGCCTTGATCGGCAGGGGTTCATGCAGCACTCGCGTCGGCACCATAAGGCGCAACGTGGAGATCGCCCACTCTGCCACTTCTGATGAGCAGTCGTGGAACAGGAATTCGCGGGCGACGGCGGCATCTCGTGTCGGGTCCTTGCCAATCCACGCGGGATTGAACATCGCAAGATCGCTGCGTACCATTGCCAGCGGACTGATGCCTAGTGGGGGAATCATGCCGGCTTCAAAAACCATTTTTCTTACGCGCTCGGATTCCGCCACGAGTGGAAGAAAGATCCCGGACATCGAAGCGCCTACAAGGATGACATCCGTGGCCGAACCACACGTGGCGAGAATGGCGTCGCGATAATCTTCCCAGGGTAGTTGCGTGACGCCGGCAGGAAGATCGGCCACCAGGACCCGATGACCACGGCGCTCTAATTCTGGCACCAGCAGGTCCCACCCGCGCGGGGACTGGGCTGAACCGTGGATGAGACAAAAGGTCGCCATCGCTGATCGGAAGAGCAGTACCTTGGATTATATGGAGAACGCTTCTTTATTTACTACGTACGGCATTTTGGTGATATCGCCGCCGTAGTTTTTCTCCAACACGTCGATCAGCCCTTGCGCGCAGCGGCCTGCCATGCCCTTGTTCGGATCAGTCGACAAGCGAGTGATCTGCGCGGCGCTGGCAAAATGCGGATACAAGCGGCAGCGGTCGGCAATGGCGGGATCGCGCAGCTCTGAATCCGCGGGCAGCGGTTCTTTTTCGTAAACATCCAGCGCGGCGCCGGCAATCCATCTTTCGCGAAGCGCTCTCACCAATGCTTTTTCTTCAACAACTGGCCCGCGCGAATTGTTCACCAGATAAGCTGTCGGCTTCATCATGCGCAGAGTACGGTCATTGAAAAGATGGTAGGTGGGAGTTGAACTCTCGCCCTCGCGCAACAGCGGCACGTGCACGCTGACGAAGTCAGCCTCGCGCAACGCGTCCTCGAATTCGACGTATTTGATCCAGGTTTTGTCGCGCGATATTCCGCGGGCGTGCCGCAGGTCCATGGTTTCCTGGATGGCTTTGACGAATTCGTGATTCTGGTAGGCCGTGTCGTAACACAAAATGTTCATATCGAAGCCGGCGCACTTTTTGATCAGCGCCAGGCCGATGCGTCCGGTGCCGATGACGGCAATCGTCTTGCCGGTAACTTCATCGCCCAGGAACGGCAGGTAGGGATGCCAGTATCCCCATTGATTTTCCCGCGTCAGGTGCTCGGCTGGCCACATTTTTCTCGCCAGCACGCCCAGCATGAAGAATGCGAATTCCGCCGTGGCTTCCGTGAGCACGTCGGCGGTGTGGGTGAAAGGAATTTTGTAACGGTTGGCGTCGGCGCGATTGATGTTGTCAAAGCCCACCGCAATTTGCGCGACTACCTTCAGACTTCCCTTCCCTGCCTCGAATATTTCGGCATCGATTGGGTCACGTAATGTCGTGATTAAGCCGTCGATGCCAGATTTCACTTTCTCGATGATCAGACTCTTAGGCGGCGCTTCGGGTTTGGGATAAACCTCGATGTCGTATCCCCGTTTGCGCAGCAGGTCAATGGATTCGCCAATGTCACAGGTGGCAAAAACGCGGAATTTTGCAGTCATTGTATCTGTTGGCTCTCTGGTTGGAAGTCTTGCAGATTCACTGCCCCGCAACCCACATGCGAGTGCAACTGATGATCATACTCCATGAATTGGGGCAATACAGATCAATGACAGTCTCAGTTTGCCGTTGTCCGGGCTTCATTGCGCTCTCTGCGGCTGTTGTCGGCGACGTCCGCGACCGCCCCAGGTCAGAGACGTAGGTAGAAGATGCAATCGAAGTGGGATTTTAGCAAAGGGCAGCCCATCCTTTGAACAAGCGCATCCGCGGGCTCATGTCGTTCCTTTCAACACGTAAATGACCCAGGGAGGGATCGTGGTTTCGTTCGCCCACGCGTATGGCTCGTCACCTTTTGCCAGCGGCCTCAAGACTTGGGTGGCCAGCAGACTCGCCTCTCTATGCACGTCCTGATACGATTCGTCAGTCCAGAGGATGTCTTCGACAGGCCTCCCATCCGGGTGGTCGGTAACGACGATGCGCACGATGTCGCCGCTTCGGGCTGAGGCGTTCTCAGGGAAAGCTTTGGTCGTAAATGAAGCCCATTCGTGGGTGTAAATCTCGGGAGACGAAACGATGCTGATGATTGCTCCGGTCGGCGTCAGCAGCTTTCCGAGGTCACGAAAGATTCTCGCCTTCAGCGTCCCGGGAATGTTGTCGAAGGTGAAAGCGGAGAGCACGAGGTCGAAGGTTCCAGCTCTGAGTTCGTCGAAATTGTCGCCTGGCACAAGGCGATAATCGCCGGAAGGATCGATGCCGCGTGCGATCCGCAGCATGTTCTCCGAGACATCAACTCCGGTCACATCGAAGCCGAGTTTCCGTAGGAACCTGGTTGACCGGCCGGTGCCACAACCGAAGTCAAGCGCTCTCGTTCCGTTTACATACTTGGCCAGAATCGCGGGCAAGTCACGGTATGCAAGATAATAAGTGTTGGCGAACTCGAGCGTGGCGTACGCGTCGGCACGATCGGCATCCGCATAGCAGTTAGCGAATCCGTCTTCATCTCGTTCCTGCAATTGTTATCGCCCTCGCAGTCCTGCGAGCAACTGCTCCTTCTGGCCCACGCCTGCGCCTTTGACTTCCATCAACTCGACTGCTTTCTGGGCGATGTGCTCGGCGCTTACTTCGAATTCCTTGATCAGTTCCCAGGGAGCGCCAGAGTCGCCGAAGCGGTCTTTCACGCCGATGGCGCCGGTAATGACGGGCACACCGTAGAGCAGAGGCGTTTCCGTAATTACTCCGCTCACGCGCCAAGCCAGCGCGCCAATCTGATGCTCTTCCGCAGTAATGATGACCCCAGTTTCGCGAGCGGCGCGGAGAATCGCGCCTTCGTCGATTGGTTTCAGAGTATGCATATTCACGATGCGGCTTTCGTAGCCGAAGTCGGACTTCAAAATCCAAGCCGCGCGCATAGCTTCGGGCACCATGGGACCGCAGGCAATGATGGTCAAATCTTCCTGTTCGTCGGCGCATTCCGAAGCCAATACTGTTTCAAACGCGTCGGCAAAATTGGCGGCTGGCTTGCGCAAGCGAATAACGTTGGCTTGGCCGAAGCGAAATGGAGTGCTCTCGTCCGAAACTATGGGAGTTGCTTCGCGGGCGAAGCGAATGTACTTGGGACCTACATGTTTGAGCAGCAGGTAGTCGGTGGCCTTGCGGGTTTCGACCGCGTCGCAGGGGACGACGACCGACATGTTAGGCAATCCGCATACGGCAAACAGATCTTCCAGAGCCTGATGCGTTGCTCCATCGGGACCGACCGAAACTCCGCCGTGCGCTCCCGCAATGAGCACGTTGAAATTCCCGTAGCAGACTGATGTGCGAATCTGATCGAGATTGCGCGCCGCGGCAAAAGTCGCATACGTTCCCAGCACCGGCAGTTTGCCTTCTTTGGCCAGACCAGCCGCGGCGGAGGTGGCCGATTGCTCCGCGATTCCCATGCTCAGCCAGCGCCGCTTGCGCTCAGGTTTCGCGGCATAGAAATCACTGATGGTGATTGAGGCGGAAATATCCAGCCCCAGACAAACCACGCGTTCGTCGTCTCCGTTGCTCGCCAGCGACTGACCGAAGCCTTTGCGCGTGGGCTCCATTTTTGCCTTCATGTTCTCAGCCGCATTCCACCAGTAATTTTGGCTGAAGTGCGGAAGTTTGGCTTCGAGTTTGCGGTCTACTTCGCTTTGGTATTGTTTGGCTTTGTCGAGTAGTGACTGTACGGGGATTTTGTCGGACAGGCCAAGTTCTGCCAGACCTTTCATCATTTCTTCATGGTTGGGCACCTTTCCATGCCAGCCTGCCACGTTTTCGATGAAGCTCACGCCTTTGCCCTTAACGGTCGAAGCAATGATGACAACCGGTTTTCCCATGCCACCCTTGGCTTCCTGTAGCGCCTCGACGACTTCTGCCATATCGTGACCGTCGATCGAGAGAACCTCCCAACCGAAGGCGCGGTATTTTTCTTCCAGCGGGTCGACATTCATGACGTCTTTTACCCAGCCGTCGATCTGCAGCCGGTTGTAATCAATAATGCCGACGAGGTTGTCGAGTTGATGATGGCTGGCTTCCATGGCTGCTTCCCAGACTTGCCCTTCCTGCTGTTCGCCATCGCCCATGATGCAAAAGGTGCGGTAATTCTTTCCGTCGAGCTTGCCAGCCAACGCAATTCCCACGGCAATGCTGAGACCTTGTCCTAGCGAGCCGGTAGAAACCTCAACGCCTGGGAGCTTGAGCCAGTGGGGATGGCCCTGATACGGCGAGGATAGCTTGCGGAGAAGTGCGACGTCATCGACGGGACAAAATCCGGCAAAGGCCAAGCCGAGATACAAGCTCGGGGCCTTGTGTCCTGTGGACCAGATAATGCGGTCGCGATCTGGCCAGGATGGATTCTTCGGATCGTGGTCGGCAACTTTCAAGTAGAGCGCAGCGGCAATATCCATGATTGAAAGCGTCCCGCCCGCGTGGCCCGAGCCTGCCGCGCACAGTGCTACTAAATCGTAGCCGCGCATTCGATTTGCAGCATCTTTAAGCTCTGGGACTGAATAATCGCGAAGTATTTTGCCAGTGCTGGAATTCTTGATCGCCATGGGCCCACCTTCAGCGTTGGCTACACAAAGAAGTGCCGCTGCTGGTATTACGACATGAGTTTAGTCGCGAATTTGCGACTGCACTGTGACACACGTCACAAGCGGGTGTGAGCTTAGGTTCAATGTAGTCGATTGACACAGGTGTGCGGAGAGCGGGGCATCGCTGCGACCAAAACATGCCCTAGCTGTACGCACGCGATGGTTACCTTTACCAGCATCAAGAACTTTGCTATAAACCGAACATCGAACCGACGAAGCCTTTGCCTGCCATAAAAACATCCGCCAGCGGCCTCCCTGTTCCTGCCCATGGACAGCAGGACGCGGTGTTCGCGCCCGCGTATGAATTAATACGACAAGCGATTGCGGATCATACTTTTCCTGCGGCTTCTGTCGCCATTACGCACCAGGGCAATCTAGTTGGCTTAAGGTCTTTTGGCCATTTCACGTACGAGGCTGATTCTCCAGAAGCGACTACTGCCACGGTTTTCGACCTCGCTTCGCTTACGAAAGTAGCCGCTACTACCACAATGGCGATGATTCTCTACGAACGCGGCCTACTCGATCTTGAGCTGCCGGTAATTGCGGTTGTGGGGGAGTTTGGCGGAGAGGATCCGCGACGCGATGCGGTCACGCTGCGCATGCTGCTGGCTCACTCATCAGGATTGCCGGCGTATGAAAAACTTTTTCTGCGAACCCGAACGCGCGACGAATTAGTTGCCGCAGCCCTTGCGACTCCTCTGACCGCTGATCCCGGTGCCAGAACCGTGTACAGCGATATCGGTTTTATCATCCTGGGAATTGCGCTTGAGCGCATCGCTGAAGAATCGCTTGACCGGTTTTCTCAGCGCGAAGTTTTTGGGCCTTTAGCGATGAACCACACTGCGTTCAATCCGCCGGCGGCAAGGCGGGCATCGATTGCGCCGACTGCGAACGATCAATCTTTCCGGCACCGCATCATTCAGGGAGAAGTGCAAGACGAAAATGCCAGCGTGCTAGGTGGAGTTGCGCCTCACGCAGGGCTCTTTGCCACCGCCGAGGACCTTGCCATTTTCGCCAACGCCATGCTGGCCAGCGGACGCTCAATACTACGCCCGGAAACATTGGCGCTTTTCACCCATCGCGAATCATCACCTTTGAACACTTCTCGCGCGTTGGGTTGGGACACGCCTTCGTCCCCATCGCAATCGGGAAAATATTTTTCGGCTAATTCAATCGGGCATCTGGGTTATACAGGAACTTCGCTGTGGATCGATCCGGAACGCCAGCTGTCCGTGACATTGCTCACCAATCGCACCTGGCCTGATTGCAGCAATCAGGCCATCAAGCAATTGCGCCCGAAGTTTCACGACGCTGTGGTTGAATCAATCGCAGCTACTCAAAGCTGATTTTCAGGATTTTGCCTCCGTTGCCCACGAACCATCCGGCGTGCGGATCTGCGAAAGCTACCGCCCAGTAGCCGCTCACTTCTTTCGGCAGTTTGATCCAGGTGTCGCCTTCATCCGGAGACCAGGCGCCTGCGCCAGAGGTAAAGTTCGGCGCCGTTTCAGCAGTGATTACGACTGTGCGGTCGCCGTGGTGATTTCGTTCTTCGTCATCGCCGAATCCCATGCCATTTATATAACTCAAGCAGAAAATGGCTCCTTTCACCGGAGGCTTGTTGGTCAACTTCCAGGTTTTGCCGCCGTCGTGCGAGGCTGCCGTCTCCGCGTGATTGGGGTCATTTGTGGCCAAATCGCCGCCACCGACGATGCCGTTCATGGGATCGCGGAAGGCTACGCTGAAGCCGCCCGCGGTAGGTGAACTGATGAGCGGAGTGTCATATGCGTTCCACGAGTCGCCGCCATCAGTCGTGGCCAAAATCCTCGCGATTTTCGAACCGCCCGTGGCAATCCAAGCGTTGCTATCCCCCTGGGTTGTCACACAAGTACCGCTCGATGAGAACGACGCTTCCCCTTTCAGCGCGGGCGGCATGTTTTTGGCGATGCTCTTCCAAGTCACTCCATTGGTGGTACGGATATCGGGAAAGACTCCGTTTACCGAGTCGCTCTGCGCGATGCCACGGTCCGGCGTCCAGAAGGCGAAACAATCGTAGAAAGCATTCTTGAGATGGTTCTTGAACTCAACGGTCCACGTGGCACCGCCATCGACCGTTTTGTAGATGCGAAAGTCCCCAGTGTTATTTCCGATGGACAATAGATACGCGATTTTGTCGCTCACGCCCTGCACATCGCGGAATTGCAGCGATTCGGCTCCCGGCACCACCGCCGACTTCCAGGTTTGTCCGCCGTCGGTCGTCATGACATATGTACCGCCGGTACCGGCCGCCCAAACCACTTGCGAGTTCACCGGGCTGACCGCGATGAGCAACTGCGTGGTGTTGCTGGTTTGCGAAGTGAGCTTGGGTTGTTTGAAATGATCTTGGGCAAAGCCAAGTGTTGCCGACGCGGCAAGCAGAAAAACAGCGAGGTGTTTGAACATGGGAGTCCTCTTAGACAGGAATTCGCGGCGCGGAGCAAGTATAGGAGTGGCCGCAAAAAGGTGTCAAACCAGGAAAAAAGCGTCGGAGGCTTGAAAGGGCGGCTTTCAGCCGCGCCGAACATCGTTTTTCAATGGTTCACGGCACGGAGCCGTGCCCTTTCAAAACTCCGACGCCCAGAGTTTTTTCGCAACCACTTTCATGCCGTGCAGGCCTTCAGGGAATCACTTTAAACACGATGCCGCAACCGCTGAAGTCGTGTCACCGCCATCAAAAGTCATGCCATAAATGTTGCCCTTCGCATCCAGCGTCACAGTGTTTACCGGGGAATCAGCTGCTTTGTTCAATGCGAGGCAGAGGTGGCACGTGTAAATCACGATCCAAAGCTTCGCGCCATTGGTCGAGCGATGTAAGCAAAGATTGCAATTCGATCTGGCCAAAACTTCCTGCGGGTTCGGAGAGATTCTTTATGGCGCGTTCAAGTACGGATCGCATGCCGATGCGGTTCCCTGTTGAATAGTGATGGAAGGCTACGGCAATCTGCACTACTCCTTGAAGAAACTTCTTATTTTCTGGCGGCGCCGCGCGCCAGACGTCTTCAAGCTCCTCGTGGGCTGCAAAAAATTGAGCGTTGTTGAACAGGCTGATGCCGTGGCGATACTGATCAAAATTCACGCTTCATTTTGCCACATGTAGAGACGTAGCGAGCTACGTCTCTACAGTTAGGGTTAACGGCCAAAAATCACGTAGTGATAACTGGTAGCCATGAAGAACAGCAAGGGTACCGACAGAAAGAAATTTGTTCGCGAGGCCAAGAATGCCTGGCGCGCCAGAACCGCCGCATTAGCAGGTGGAGTGCCGGCTAAAGTTCCACGAATAATCTTCTTTTGATTCGGCCAGATAACTCCCCACACATTGAACAACATGATGACACCGAGTCCACCGCCGACGCCGATGGAGAGAACGTGGTTATCGTCCTGACCAACCGGCGTGTAATTCACAAACAGCCAACCGGCGACCATCACGACCACGGCGGTAATTATGCCAAGAACATATCCGCTGGGCGCGTTCTTGATCACGGCAAACAGGATTCCCCAACTCACAATCCAAACCAGCCAAAACAAGCCAATGGTGCTCAACCCGCTGACGCCCATGCGAGCCGCGTCGGGTCCGACATAAATTTGCCCCCAGTACCAGAAACCCAGAAAAACCGTAAGCAGCGCGCTCCAGCGAAACCAGTTCAGCGCAGGCAACGTCAGATACTGAAACACTTTAGGCTTCATGGCAGCATCGACCTGCTTCATGAAAGGCACGTTCACCAGATTGAAAAAATAAAGCAGCCCGATCCAGGTGATTCCGGCAATGATGTGAAACCAGCGCAGAATAAGGGCAAATGCTTCTGTCCCAGTATGAGTAGGCATTACCCAGAAAGCTGCAAAAACAATCAAATGTCGCATCGATATTCCTTTACGAGCAGTGAACGCTAGCTGATGAGCGCTTACAAACATAATTATGCTTCAGCTATTTAGCGCAGGAATGTTTGCACTTTGCCGCTGCGATGTCAACCAGGGTAACAGTTACTGTGCAACCGTAAATCGCGTGCTTGAAAAGTGAGGAGCAAGGCCGTATTGTACGGAGTGTCGCTTTGGATGCGCCGGCGGAGCGGATGGGCGCTCGCGCATTCCGGGCTTTCCCCCTGCTCCCTGGCCTGCGCGGTTGCAGTCCGAGGGGCTGACTCTATGCAGTTCAGAATGCTTTCGCAGCTGAGAAAGCTAAGGAGATCGGCATGGAAAACAAGCCGGCGCAGAACATTCAAGATACCTTCCTCAACACCGCCCGCAAAGAACGATTGAATATCACCATCTACCTCTTGAGCGGCGTTAAGCTAACGGGACGCATCCGTTCGTTTGACAAGTATTCGGTCGTGCTCGAGACCAACAACCAGGAACAATTAATTTTCAAACATGCTATTTCGACGGTGGCCATGGGCAGGATAGCGCACGGACACGGCGATAAACCGGCGGTGGTACCGACTCCGAGCCCGGCTTCAGATTCTGGTCCATCTACCGCGTCCGGCACGGACGGATGACGGATAAAGACAAGGCAGTTCATCGTTGAGTAAGTCAGACTTTAGAGTCACAGGCAAGAAAGAGCGCGCCGGACGTGCGTCGATTTCAACCGCTTCCGATCGCGGTGTGACGGAACGCGCTTTCCTGGTTGGAATCGACTACCACGTGCGCTCGCGCCCGGGAAAGACTGCGAATGCCGCCAAGGGTTCGCTGACCGCCGGAGCGCAGGCGGCGCGCGACAGTGCCAGCACTTTGCCCGGAGCATCCAAAGCTCCGTCCATTCCCGAATTCAGCGCGGAAGAGTCGTTGGATGAGCTGCGCTCTCTCGCAACCAGCGCGGGCGCGCAAGTTGCTGGAGAATTCCTGCAACATCGCGATAAGCCCGATCCGGCCACGCTGATTGGCAAGGGCAAACTGGAAGAGATTGCGGCCGCGGCCGCTTCAGTGTCGGCTGATCTTCTGTTGTTCGATCACGACCTCACTGCCTCGCAGCAGCGCAACATTGAAAAAGTGGTACACACGCGGGTGATCGACCGCACTCAGCTAATCTTGGACATTTTTGCCAAACACGCACGCACTCGCGAAGGACAGTTGCAGGTTGAGCTAGCGCAACTCGAGTACATGCTTCCCCGACTGGCGGGCCGCGGCATTGAGATGTCGCAACTCGGCGGCGGCATTGGCACCCGCGGACCAGGTGAAACCCAGCTGGAAACCGATCGGCGAAAAATCTACCGCCGCATTCGGCACGTTAAGGAGCAAATAGAAAGTGTCCGGCGCATCCGCACCCAACAGCGGCAGCGGCGCGAATCGGTTCCCGTAGCCTTGATAGCTTTGGTGGGCTACACCAACGCGGGCAAATCCACATTGTTCAACGTGCTCACCCAAGCTGCTGTGCTCGAATCACCGAAGATGTTCGCCACGCTGGATCCCACGATTCGAGGAATCACACTACCGTCGCGCCGCCAGGTATTGTTGTCTGACACAGTAGGATTCATTCGCAACTTGCCGCACACACTAGTGTCCGCGTTTCGAGCAACGCTCGAAGAGGTCCAGCGCGCCGAACTGATTTTGCAGGTCTCCGACGCTAGCAGCCCACTCTCCGCCGAGCAGGATGCGCAAGTCGAAAAGGTACTGAAAGAGTTGGAATCCGACGGAAAACCGCGCATTCGCGTTATGAACAAGATTGACCTGCTTCCTCCGCGTCAGCGCGACAGCTTGCGCGACGCCACCAACACAGTTCACGTTTCCGCGGCGAAGGGCATCGGAATAAGTACTCTGCTGGACCAGGTTGATCAACTGCTGCAGGCAGATGCTTTGAGCCGCATTCACTTGCGCGTACCACAGAAAGAAGGAAAAATGCTTGCGCTGCTCGAAGCCCGAGCGCGGATTTATTCGCGTAAGTACAAAGATGGGTTAGTGGAGTTGGAAGTCGAAGCGCCAGAGTCGGTAGTCAGAAGGGTAAGGGAGTTTGTTGTCGTATGAGAAAAAGCCCTGCCTCTCGCAGAGGACGCGAGGAACGAGAAAAAAGGGCCTTCGCAGGACGGAGGATGCGCCTGCCAATATCACCAAGCTCGGCTGCGGTTATGAGCCGCCTTAAGTTGCTGGTTTGGTTGGTCATTCTCTCGCAAGGTACTCTGGCGCAGGTGCAGCACACCAGCAAAGCCGAGACGGATCGCTTTCTGTTGTGCGCCCGCTCCACATTCCAGAAGCCCGTATATATGACGGTCCTCGGGCCCTGGTTCGACGCAGCCATGAAGTGCTCGTCCGATCGCCAAGAAGTTCTTCACGAGCTGGAAGAACGGCAAGTAGCGGTTTTCGAGAACGAATCTGCTATTTTGCTGGTTCCTCCACGCATCAGGCCTGATATCAAGTGGCAGAAGTTCGATATCAAGTTTCATGTCATAAATTTTGATGATCCGGTCCCACCGGGCTCCCGCGCGCTCAGCAAGCAGGAGCAGGACCAAATCGCAAAAGTCGTACTTGAGCAGGCGTTGGTACCTCCGCTTGTGCCTGGTTTCGCGCACGTCGTTGGCGATACCGGTGAGATGAATGTGGCTTTGAGTCTGGATGCGCACCGTCTTTCGCCCGAAACCGAATCCGTCGTGGCCGTCTTTGGTCCCGCACGAGGGGAAATGCGTCTGGTTTACGGAGAGCTGGCACATGGCGTGTATCGGATGCTTTGGGACACTCTTCTCGCAGGACCTGATCTAACGCTCAGTTATCAGGACGTGGACGGCGACGGTATTCCCGAGATCGTGCTTCGATGGACCGAAGCGGGCGGCAACGTTATCTACGACGCTCTAGCGGTATTTAACATCAAAGGCGAAGAGTTGACGCGGCAGCAAGAATGCGATCCCAGCCCGCCCTATGCGGAGGCTGCTCAATTCGCATGCGCCATTTGGGGCGCCTCCGTCGACTTCGAAAAAACGACCTCCGGCAAGTACGACATATTGGATGTTCCCAACTTTGAAACAAATCCCCAGGATGCGGAACGTTACACCCTTGTAAACGGGCATTACAGCCTTCCGATCCCGGTCTTAACCGCGGTTGAGCCAACCCGTTTGTCGCTCAAGATGGTAAACCGGAAGATGACGCTGATTGGCCGCAATTTTATTCGTGATTTGGAAGTCAGATTCATCCAAACGAGTGGAGAGTCTCCGGGACACGATCGACCTCGGGAGGTCAGCGAAAGCGCGGAATTTGTGAGCCCCACGGAATTAAGGGCTCCCATCTCCGAAGTCCTACACTGGGGAGATTCGACCGGCGACTGGCAGGTTCGAGTCCAAAATGCCAGCGGACATTCGGAGAGCCTCGTTTTCCACGTTGGGCAAGCGCACTAGCCTCATGGCCCGGATTTATTCGCGCAAGTACAAAGACGGGCTAGTGGAACTGGAAGTCGAAGCGCCGGAATCGGTGGCGAGAAGGGCGAGGGAGTGGGTCGCGTGGGGTTCGTTGCAAGAGATGGCGACCGTTATCGACAAATCTCCTAGACCAACGACCATTGACCAACGCCCAACGGCCAGAATTTAAATGGGCCGGCAACCAAGAAGCGGTGACAGTCCTTGGCTACCGGCCCACTCGATCCTGAATTGGATCGGAGGTGATACTTCTATGCTAGACCCCATATCCCAGAAGTCAAGGTTTCTTTCCCCGGACTCCACAAAAAGCTTGACAATCTTCCGAGAATGCGCTCTATGGGAAAAGCCGAGCAGCTTTCCAGCCAGTCCCCGCGTTGACACTAACCCCTAGAGGATGTTAGGTTTGATGGTTTCTTACAGCCCTCTTTAAGTTTTTTATTTTTTTGCAAGCTCAAGATTTTTATCAGCTCAAGACATGGACGAAACACTCAGACAAGTAGGGGAATTACTGCTCGGATCCATACCGACTATTATCTTCATGGTCCTTCTGTATGCGATCTATAACGCTGTGGTTCACCAGCCGCTGGTGAAGGTACTGGCGGAACGGCGTGCCAAAACTGAAGGAGCGATTGAAAAAGCGCGCGCCGATATCGCCGCAGCCGAGGCACGCACAGCGGAATATGAACAACGGCTGCGCGAAGCTCGCGCGGCAGTCTTCAAGCATCGGGAAGCACTTCGCCAGAAGGCATTGCAGGCTCAGGAAGCCGCTTTGATCCAGTCGCGAAATAAAGCGCAGGCGCAGGTCGAAGAAGCGAAAGCCGCCATCGAGAAAGATAAAGCCGCGGCGCAAGCTGTTTTGCAGACGGAGAGCGGAAAGCTCGCCTCCGAAATTATCAGAATTGTTTTGCATCCCGGAATAGCGCCGGCTCCGGCGGGTGGTGGCCAATGAGACCAGCGCGCGGTAGGCGAAATTTTCGGACCATCCCTGTTCAACGCAAGTTGCTGCTGTTTGCCTTTTGTACGTTCGCAGTGCTGACTGGGTTTGCGCTCGCGGCACGGGCCGCTACCGCAGTTACCTTCTTCTCGGTCGCTCACCAGTCGAGCCCTTCGCCAGAACATCATTCGAGACACGATTCGCTGGGCCAGCAGCTGGTAAGAGAAACGCGCGAAGCCGCCGGCGAAGACGATACGGAGCAGTTCAAGCATTCCCCTTCTGTCGTATGGGTGGCCAAAGTTACAGGACTGGATCTTGAACATGCATACATTCTTTGCGTGATTCTGAACTTCGTTGTGATTGCGATTGCGATCTTTTGGATCTCGAAAAAGTATCTGCCGGGACTATTCCGCAATCGCACGGCATCTATTCAAAAGGCAATGGAAGAGGCGCGCAAGGCCAGTGAGGATGCCAACCGGCGCCTCGCAGAGATAGAAGCGCGGCTGTCGAAGCTCGATACGGAAATCGCTGGAATGCGTGCCCAGGCGGAGCAGGAAGCAGCAGCCGAAGAGCATAGAATTAAAACTGCAGCGGAAGAAGATGCGCGGAAGATTGTCGAGTCCGCCCAGCAGGAAATAGCCGCTGCGGCAAAATCAGCTCGTCGCGAACTCAAAGAGTACGCGGCTAATCTGGCAGTGTCGCTAGCGAAAAAACAGATTCGTGTGGATGCTCCTACCGATCAAGTGCTGGTGCGCTACTTCGCTCAGCAACTTTCTGCAGATGGTGGCGAGACACGGAAGGGTGGGCAATAGCGCATGGCTTCCGTGATAAATACGTACGCCCGCGCATTCGCCGAGGCCGTCCTCGGCGGCCAGCATGATCCCGACAAGACTTTACGGGAGGCGAAAGGGGTCGCCGAACTGGTTGCCGGAAGCAAGGAACTGCGCGAGGTGTGGGAAACTCCATCGATTACGCCAGAACAGAAACGGGGGGTGCTGGATGCGATTGTCGCGCAGGAGGGAATTTCGGAAATCGTACGGAATTTCGTCGCCGTGCTGATTGACCATCGGCGCATAAAGTTTCTGGGACCGATCGTGAAACAGTTTGAAATAGAACTCGATCAGCGTCTGGGATTCACCGAGACAGAAATCACCAGCGCCCACGAACTCAATCAAAACGACCGGCAAATCCTCGAATCCCAGATGCAAAAGTTGACTGGCAAGAAAATCCGCGCGCATTATTCGCGCGATGAGTCCATACTCGGCGGAGCCATCGTTAAAGTAGGCAGCACCATTTACGACGGCTCGGTCGCGGGACAATTAGAGAGGATACGAAAGGCTATTAGCTCCTAGCTGCTTGCTTCTGGCTTGGAACCAGCAAAGCAGAATGCAAAGGATGCGAGAAAATAGGAGCTAGAAGCCAGGAGCTAGAAGCTGACTTTATGGCACAAATTAGAGCAAACGAGATAACCGAACTTCTTCGCCACCAGATCGAGAACTACGAAACTAAGATTGCCGTCGATGAAGTTGGCACCATCATTAGCCTCGGCGACGGCATTGCCCGCGTCCACGGCCTCGACAAGGTGATGGCGGGAGAACTACTGTCCTTCCCTCATGAGGTGGCCGGCATCGCCATGAACCTCGAAGAAGACCAGGTCGGCGTCGTGCTCCTCGGCGACTACACGGAAATCAAGGAAGGCGAAGAGGTCAAGCGCACGGGACGCATCATGAGCGTGCCGGTCGGCGAAGCTCTGATCGGCCGCGTAGTAAATTCGCTGGGCCAACCGATCGACGACAAAGGCCCCATTGCCACCGACAAGTTCATCCCCGTGGAACGCTTAGCGCCCGGTGTGATTGACCGCCAGCCTGTCCGCGAGCCGATGGCCACAGGGTTAAAGGCAATCGACAGCATGATCCCGATCGGCCGCGGCCAGCGCGAACTGATCATCGGCGACCGTCAAACCGGCAAAACTGCTGTGGCGCTCGACACGATCATCAACAACAAAGGGAACAATTTAATTTGTATTTACAACGCGGTCGGGCAGAAACGCTCTTCCATTGCACAGGTGGTAAAGATTCTCTCCGATTATGGCGCGATGGATTACACCATCGTCGTTGCCGCATCCGCTTCCGAACCCGCGCCCCTGCAGTACATCTCGCCTTATGCAGCGTGCGCTATGGGCGAATATTTCCGTGACAATGGAAAGCACGCACTGGTTATTTACGATGACCTCTCCAAGCACGCTGCGTCATATCGCGAGATTTCGCTTCTGTTGCGGCGCCCGCCCGGCCGCGAGGCTTACCCTGGCGACGTTTTCTATCTCCACTCGAGGCTGCTGGAACGCGCGTCGAAAATGAGCGATAAAAAAGGCGGAGGCTCGCTGACCGCCTTGCCAATTATCGAAACCCAGGCGGGCGACGTTTCTGCCTACATCCCGACCAATGTCATTTCGATCACCGACGGCCAGATCTTTTTGGAAACGGACTTGTTCAACAGCGGCGTGCGTCCCGCTGTGAACGTTGGTATCTCTGTAAGCCGCGTGGGCGGCAGCGCTCAAATCAAGGCTATGCGCCAAGTCGCGGGCAGCATGAAGCTCGATCTCGCGCAATACCGCGAACTCGCTGCATTCGCGCAGTTCGGCAGCGATCTCGACAAAGCCACGCAAAACCAACTCAACCGCGGACAACGACTGGTCGAAATCCTGAAGCAAAAACAGTTTTCACCGCTGCCCTTCTCCAAACAAATTCTGATTATTTATGCCGGCACAAATGGATTTCTCGATGACCTTCCGGTGGACCAGATACGAGACTTCGAGGCCAAGCTGTACGAATACGTGGATACTACGAAGCCCGGTATCCTGAGCGCGATCATGGAGAAAAAAGTTCTCGACGACAATTTGAAAGCCGAGATGAGCAAGCTTATTAAAGAGTGCAAGGAAACCTTCGTCGGAGAAAGGCAAGCAGTAGCGAAATAAGCTTCTAGCTCCTAGCTGCTAGCTTGCGGCTTTTCGCCAGAGGCTAGCAGCTAGAAGCTAACGACGAACGACTAAAGACCAACGACCAAACCCAATGGCCAACATTCTCGACATTCGACGACGCATCCGCAGCGTGACTAACACGCGGCAGATTACCAAGGCCATGAAAATGGTTTCGGCTGCAAAGCTGCGGCGCGCGCAGGATCGGGCGATGGCTGCACGCCCGTACGCGCAGATGCTGACCAATGTGCTGAAGTCGCTGGTGTCGCGAGCCGAAATTTATGATCCGGATACGGGCGAACCCAAGCATCCGTTGTTAGCGCAACGTCCGGAAAATAGGATTTTGCTGATTGTGGTCACCGGAGACAAGGGCCTAGCCGGCGCTTTCAACACTAATATTCTGAAAGCGGCGTCACGTTTTCTCGAATCGAAAGCCGGCAAGAATGTCGAAATCGAAGCCATTGGGCGCAAGGGCCGCGACTTTCTGCGCCGCCGGTACCCAGTCGCTTCTCCGAGAGCGGCAGATTCTTCGGAAGCGCCACGCGTCACGCTCGTGGGAGAGCACGTAGGAGTGCTCGGCAAAGTTGATTATGCAATGGTCTCGGAGTTGGCGGGACGGGCTATCGATCGCTATTGCAAAGACGAAGTCGACGCAGTGTACCTGCTCTTCAATGAATTCAAATCAGTAATTGCGCAGCGCCTGATCGTGGAACGAGTTCTTCCCATTGAGCAAGTCGGTCAAGCCACCGTAGCGCAAGCCGAGGAGATGGGCCTGAAAGAAAAAGAGCAGGCGATTGAAGCGGCTAAGGGCACAGGCGTCAGGCTTCGTCCTGAGGATACTCGGGAAGCTGACGCAGTGGCGGCGAAGTTTGCGACGGCGCAGGTGGATTATATTTACGAGCAATCGCCGGAGGAATTGTTTCGCGCGCTGTTGCCAAAATACGTGGTGATCCAGGTATTTCGCGCGTTGCTGGAATCGGTAGCCGCGGAACACGCGGCGCGCATGACCGCAATGGACGCGGCAACCAACAACGCCACCGATATGATCGATTCGCTGACCCTGGCCATGAATCGCGCCCGGCAAGCAAAGATCACGAAAGAAATTATTGAAATAGTAAGCGGAGCCGCCGCAGCAGGATGAGAGATCAGCCATTAGCTATTACCCTTTAGCTCTTGGCTTGATGCCTCCAATTAGATTTCAATTTTAATGTTCAAGCTAAGAGCTTAAAGCTAACAGCTGAGGTTTTATGGCAGAAAATATTGGACACGTAATTCAAATCGCTGGGCCCGTGGTAGACGTGCAGTTTGTCGAGGCTAACATGCCTCCGATTTATGAGGCGCTTCGGGTTGTGAGCGACGGCTTCAACGTTCCCAGCCCGATCAATGTCGTCCTCGAGGTTCAGCAACACCTTGGCGAAGGCCGCGCTCGCTGCGTTGCCATGGAAGCGACTGAGGGCATGGTGCGGGGCATGAAAGCCATCGATCAGGGCGGACCCATTTCCGTACCCGTGGGCCGCGGCACGCTTGGGCGCGTCATGAACGTGATCGGCGAACCGGTCGATCAACTCGGTCCCATCGAGCACAAGCAGAAGATGCCGATCCACCGCCCTGCGCCGCTGTTCGATGAACAAGCGACCACCGCCGAGATGTTCGAAACCGGCGTGAAAGTTATCGACCTCATTCAGCCATTTTTGAAAGGCGGCAAAATCGGCTTGTTCGGTGGCGCTGGCGTGGGCAAGACCGTCGTCATCATGGAATTGATCAACAACGTCGCCAAGCAACACGGAGGATTTTCCGTATTTGCCGGCGTTGGCGAGCGCACCCGCGAAGGCAACGACCTCTGGCTGGAAATGACGGAGTCCGGAGTTATAAAGCCCGGTGACCCTGAGCATTCAAAAGCCGCGCTCATCTATGGTCAGATGACCGAGCCGCCCGGAGCTCGTTTGCGCGTGGCTCTGACTGGGCTCACCGTCGCCGAATACTTCCGCGATATCGAAGGCGCCGACACGCTCCTATTCATCGATAATATATTCCGCTTCACGCAGGCAGGTTCCGAGGTTTCAGCGCTGCTCGGCCGCATGCCCAGCGCCGTAGGCTACCAGCCAAATCTCGCAACCGAGATGGGCGAACTGCAAGAGCGAATCACATCTACCAAGAAAGGCTCGGTCACTTCGGTGCAAGCCATTTACGTTCCCGCCGACGACTTGACCGATCCCGCGCCAGCTACGACGTTTGCTCACCTGGACGCGACTACGGTGCTTTCACGTGCCCTGACCGAGATTGGAATTTATCCTGCGGTTGATCCGCTGGGCTCGACTTCACGCATTCTCGATCCGCGCATTGTGGGCCAGGAACATTACGATGTGGCGCAGGCAGTAAAGAAAACGCTGCAAAGCTACAAGGATCTGCAGGACATCATCGCAATTCTCGGTATCGACGAACTTAGCGAAGATCAGAAGGTGACGGTAGCGCGAGCCCGCAAGATTCAACGCTTCCTCTCGCAGCCATTCCATGTGGCCGAACAATTTACCGGCGCGCCCGGCCGCTACGTAAAAGTCGCCGACACAGTGAGAGGATTCAAAGAAATCAACGAAGGCAAGTACGATGACATTCCCGAACAAGCCTTCTACATGAAAGGCCCGATCGAGGAAGTGCTGGAAGCGGCAGAGAAATTGAAGGCGGTAGCGTAAGAACGGGCCTCAGGCTTCAGGCGCTAGGAAGATCCTAGACCCTGAAGCCCGAAGCCTGAAGCCTGCACTTATGGCTGACACTTTCCAACTCGAAATCGTGACCCCGGAGAAGATGGTCGTCCGCGACGTGGCGGAGGAAATGCAGATCCCGGGCAAGGATGGATATTTGGGTATTCTGCCCGGTCACGCTCCGCTGATCACCGAGCTTGCAGTCGGAGAGATTACCTATCGAAAAGAGAATTTCACCGAACACTTGTCGGTGGCTTGGGGATTCGCGGAAGTATTGCCTGACAAGGTAACCATTCTGGCTGAGACTGCGGAACGTGCAGAAGAAATCGACACAAGACGCGCACAAGAGGCGAAACAACGGGCTGAATCGGGCTTGGCCACCTGCAATACTGAAGAAGATTTTAAGCGGACTGCTGGCGACTTGAAGCGCGCAGACACTCGTCTGGAAGTAGCTGCCAAGAAAAAATAGAAGTCCAGTTCGCACCACTTCCATTACGAATCCCAATAGCTCCCATAAATAATTTCAATTTCCGTCGCGTTATCTCAGGCAGTAGAGTTGACTCCAGTTTCGGTGGGGGGTGCAGATGTCTACTGCGAAGACGCGATTAGCCTGGCTCAGTCTTTTCCTGGTCATTTTTTGCATTGCTACGCCTTTCATCGTTGCCCAAGCGACCGCGCCGTCGAGCGGCATATCGGAAGCTCAGTTGGCGAACCTGCAACAGCAAGTCGCGGACGCCAAGAGTTCTGCCGACAACTCATGGATGCTGACCAGCTCCGCCCTGGTGCTGATGATGACCGGCCCTGGCCTGGCTCTCTTCTATGGCGGCCTGGTCCGAAAGAAAAACGTCCTCAGCACCATGATGCAGAGCTTCGCAATGATGGCCATCATTACCGTGCTGTGGGCGCTGGTGGGTTACAGTTTGTCGTTTGGCAGCGGCGGAAGTTTTATCGGCCACTTGCAGCACATATTTCTACGCGGCGTCGGGGCGCAGCCCGATGCCGATTACGCTGCCACCATCCCGCAGCAGACTTTCATGATCTATCAGTTGATGTTTGCCATCATCACTCCCGCGCTGATTACCGGCGCGTTCGCGGAACGGATGAAATTCAGCGCCATGGCGCTATTTATGATTCTTTGGTCGATCGTCGTATACGATCCCATGGCGCACATGGTTTGGGGCAAGGGTGGACTGCTGAATGCCGCTCTCGGCGGGCGCTTCCCTACTCTCGATTTCGCCGGTGGAACCGTGGTGCACATCACCTCGGGAGTTTCGGCTTTGGTCTGCGCTCTTTATCTCGGACGCCGTGTTGGCTATCCCAAAGAGCCTATGCCGCCGCATAGCGTCGTGCTCAGTTTCATCGGAGCCTGCATGCTGTGGGTAGGATGGTTCGGCTTCAACGCGGGCAGCGCGTTAGCTTCTAACAGTCTGGCCACCAGCGCCTTCGTAGCGACGCATTTCGCCGCCGCAGCTGCTGTGCTGGGATGGGGCGGCGCAGAGTGGCTGCGCAATGGCAAGCCCAGCGCCTTAGGTGCGATTTCCGGCGCGGTCGCCGGGTTGGTGGCGATTACACCTGCCGCGGGCTTTGTCGGTCCCATGCCAGCTCTGGCAATCGGATTAATTGCCGGCATAGTTTGTTACCACATGGTCGCAACCGTCAAAATGCGTTTTGGCTACGATGATTCGCTGGACGCATTCGGTGTGCACGGCGCGGGCGGCACGCTCGGAGCCGTGCTGACGGGAGTGTTCGCCTCCAGCGCCATCAATCCGATTTTCAAGAGTGCGGACGGAAAAATACTTCCTTCGGGAATGCTCGAAGGCAATCCTCACCAGCTGGTAAATCAGTTGGTGGGCGTCGGCGTCTCGTGGGCCCTCGCGATTGTAGGAACATTAGTCGCGTTGAAAATCGTGGACGCAACCATTGGGCTGAGGGTCGAAGAGGAACAGGAAATCCAGGGACTGGATCTCACCCAACACGGCGAAGAAGGCTATCAATGGGATGTGCCTGCCTACGATGCCGCTGGGGATTAACAGAGGCTTGTCGTGTGACAAGCCTCTTCAGGCCGCCTGTACAAATAGTCGTAGTGTTGCCCCACCGCAAACTCCATAGCGACGGTACTTACCCGCGTCCTCCATTTTATCGTCCTCTTTCCTGAACCTTGCCTGAGCGAAAAAGTGATCACGAAACTCATTCAACCGACTTGGGTTTCGCCGCAAGATCCGGATATCCCCGCGATATTGCATTTACTTACATTAAGGCAAACTGCCGGAGGATGAGGTGAAACAGTCGGAGAGCAAAATGATGGATACAGCCGTTTCGGAAAGGCTCGCCCACTTGGATTGGACCGCCATCCAAGAATCGTTGTGGCAACAGGGGTATGCTTTGACTCCATCGCTGCTCACGCCGCCCGAATGTGCAGACCTAGTGAAGTTATATCCTTCGCAGGAGCCTTTTCGCAGTCACATCATCATGTCGCGCTACCGCTTTGGCCGCGGTGATTACAAATACTTCAATTACCCTCTGCCTGCTATCGTCCAGCAGTTGCGCGAGCATAGCTATTCTTACTTAGTTCCACTCGCAAACGAGTGGAATCGGGCCCGCGGATCGCCGGAAATTTTCCCCGATCGCTACTCTCCCTTTCTTGAAACCTGCGCGAAGAATGGCCAGACGCGAGCCACTCCCTTACTGCTGCATTATGAGAGTGGCGATTTCAACTGTCTCCATCAGGACGTCTACGGCAGCGTCGCCTTCCCTTTGCAAGCAACTTGCTTTCTTAGCCAAGTAGGAGCCGACTACGAAGGCGGCGAATTCGTGATCGTGGAACAACAACCCCGAGCTCAGTCGAAAGCTAAAGTCATCGTCGCCCAACAAGGGCAAGTTCTTGTATTCGCCACGCGCTATCGCCCTGTAAAAGGCACCCGCGGATTTTACCGAGTCAACATGCGGCACGGAGTGAGCCGGTTAAAACGCGGCGTTCGCTTTACGTTGGGTGTGATCTATCACGATAGCCAGTAGAAATTTGTTCGAGATGTAGCTCGGGAAGCGACGCAGAACTTTCCCGATGCACTGAAAAACGACACTGGCACTAGGGTGCCACAGCACTACACAAGTGGGCCATTACGAATGGTTACGTTCAGAGATAAATTTGATCAAAGGTAAGAGAGCGCGGTGACAACGTTCTCTTCGATCGCATGTACTTTTCCGCTTGATTGCGTATTTCTTATGATTCACAAAGTTGTGCGCTGTCCCTATTGTGTTTCTGGCGTTCAATTCCGGCCCATGGTGCTGGGCCGGCAAACTTTGTCTGTGACGAGTGTGCCCATGTGTTCCATCCGGGAGATTCGACTTTTAAATGTTCCTGCCATCACTGCGGAGAGTTGCATTTCTCCCGCATTCACCGGAACTTGAGTCCAGTCCTGAAAATCAAACCGGCCGCAAGCCAGTAAACGTTGTCTTCTGCTCAGCCGTTCGCTTTAGCCACCAGCAAGATTGCGAAACAATAAAAGACAAACATAAGCGCGAGATATAACTTCGCCCGGCTTCCTGCGCCCGCAAATTCCTTCCACGCCAGCACACCCCACAGCGCCGCGACCATGGGCGCAGACTGGCCAATAGCGTAAGAAATCGCCACGCCCGTGAAATTCGCAGCCACAAGATTAAACACCATCCCTGTACCCCAAATGACACCGCCCAGCAATCCGAGAATGTGCCCTGAAACCGGACCATGAAAAAACCCGCTGAACTTCACCGGCTCTCCCACCAGCGGCTTCTTCATGAAATAGACGTTCCAGATGGAGCAAGAAAGCAGAGCGCCGAAGGTCAGAAACACGGCAATGCTGTATGGCCCGAGGGTGTTGCCCTGAGTCATGGCATGCGCAACAAATGGCGCCCACAGCCCCATCAAAACTCCTGACACGACACAGACGATGATGCTTTTCCTCGAGGTAACGCGTCCCGCGCTAGCCAAGCTTCCGTAGGCCTTGCCATCCATAATGACAGCAACCACCGCGCAAAAGACTCCTGCGGCGAGCAACGAGCCATTGCCTCGGGGCTGCAGAATATAGCTCAACACGACCCCGACGACCAGAGCGATACCGATGGCCACCGGAAACGCAATCGCCAACCCCGCCATATCAATCGCAGCCACCAGCAACAGATTGGCCAGATCGATATCACGCCCTCAACCATGGCGAAAACAATGTTGGAAACGTCGGCGAGCGAACATTGTTCAAAAAACTGTTGGCATCGTTAGACGTGCTCCCCATGGTGAGCGCGAGAATCAGGGAGTATGAGGAATATTCCAACGGCATAGTCCCAGAGAAAAGCTCGAAGCGGTAATTCTTCACGCCCTTATACGTATTAGCCCACGAGCCCCAACAGATCGCGCTCGTAATCATCATGATTAGGGCGACGCCCAGACTGTGCGGAGTAAACATCGTTTCTCCCGAGCGATTATGAGTGTGAACAACCTACTTACCACGAATTTTGGAGACAAAGAGTTGCAAGAAGCGATCAGCGTCCACATCGACGCAAACTTTCGCATTAGGAGTAACCTTATCGACGCCCTCGATAACGTACCTGGTCGCCGCGAAGAAAGCTGCGCTCCACTTCGCCATGGCGATTCGCTACCGTTTCCCCGCGCGTGAACGCTCCGCGGGTTTCTACATCGACATGCATCTCCTGCACTTTGACCAAGCTGGAATCAATAGCCACGGCCACCGCTGAGGGATCGTACATCGGCGGCCCAGATGAACCAAACTCCGCCGAAAGATTGGTCATGAATTTAAGAATCGAAACAATGAAGTCGTTGATCGGCCCTGTGAGTTTGCTCAAACTCCTCGAGATACTTATTCTGTGAACAGGGCCTTGTCGCCGACTTCAAGGCCCACCATGGTCAATGGCCATCCCGCCTGGAAGACAATTTGCGCCGCTTCGGGATCGTTGTAAATGTTGAACTCCGCCGCAGCGGTCACATTGCCGCCACTAATCGAACCGCCCATCAAAATAACTTCTTTTACCAGCGGAACTATCGACGGATCCTTCTCCACGGCAAGCGCGATGTTAGTAAGCGGACCAACCGGCACCAGTGTGATTTCGTGTGGCGATGCGTGCACCAGTTGAATAATGAGGTCCGGTCCAAACCGCGCATCGACTTTACACTTGCTCGGAGGCAATTCGATGTTGGCCAGCCCATTCTTGCCATGCCAGAACTCGGCCGTAGTGAGCTTCTGAAACAGCGGATGCCCAGATCGCAGCTACCTGGAATATCGCATCGGCTCGCCAGAGAAACCATGCGCAACGCATTTTCCAGCCCCATCGCCGCCGTAACATTTCCCGGCACGACCGTTACCGCGCGCACATCCAACTCGGGCGAATTGAGCGCCAACATGAGTGCCAGCGCATCGTCCGTGCCCGGATCAGTGTCGATAATAATTTTCGGCCGCCAAAGCTGGAACAGAAAGTACCATTATTAGGAAAATTGCGAAGAGCGAATAAATCAACGAAGTGTTCTGACAAAAGCTCTTGGCTGTCGAAACTTGGGATTTTCTCATTTGTGAGCGAGACTGAATCGCACCTCCAGAAACTATTTTTTCACTTGTATCCCCAAGTCTTTGAGCTGTGACTCGCTCACTGGAGTGGGCGCATCCACCATCAAGTCCACCGCCCGCGCTGTCTTCGGGAACGGGATCACCTCGCGCAGGCTGTCGGCCCCAGCGAGAATCATCACTATGCGATCCAGCCCCAACGCGATCCCGCCATGCGGCGGCGTGCCGTCATACTCCAGCGCTTCGAGAAAAAATCCGAAACGCGACCGCGCCTCTTCGTCTGCATGCCCAGCGCATGAAAAATTTTGCTCTGAATATCCGTTGGTGAATACGAATCGAGCCTGATCCCAAGCAGTTCCCATTCAACACGACGTCATACGCCAGCGCGCGAACCGATGCCGATCGACTCCGGCTTGTCCATGTCGTGTTCGTGCGGCGAGGTAAACGGATGATGCGCCGCCGCCCAGCGCTTGCCTTCTTCGTCCCACTCGAACATGGGAAAA
>CAVYQB010000015.1:0-18265 GCA_963770465.1 uncultured Acidobacteriota bacterium | reverse complement strand
TTGATCGAGCAGTTCGTGCAGCATGTGTTCGATCTGTGCGGCTTCGACCCCGGCTGGAGCAACTTTTATGGCGACGCTTCGGGCTCCGAATGGTTCGGCCTCGAATCCGTTCTGATTCAGTTCTTCCGATATCTCGGCAAAGACGGCTTGCTGGGCGGGCGTGAGTTCGAGCAGCAGCGGCATGAGCAGGCGCTGGCTTTCTACTTTCTGTGCGGCTCGCTGCTTCAGCACTTTCTCAAACAGCACGCGCTCGTGAGCGACGTGCTGGTCCACGATCCACAGGCCCTCGTGATTCACCGCGAGGATGAACGAGTCGCGAATCTGTCCCAGGGGCTTGAGCGATGCGAGCGACGGCGTTGGGTCGTTATTCGCAAACTCGTTAGCAGGTTCTGGCTCTTCCGGCAGTGGCGGCGCGCAGCTGTCTTGTTCTATGACCTCGAAACCTCTCTCTGGGGCGCGAACCAAAGACAGCGCAGCGTTGCCGTCGACCGCGATTCCATCAACCCCAAAATGAAATCGCTCGGTGATGGGCGGAGGTACAGGCGCTTGCAGAGCGAACGGTTGCGGCTCAGCCGGAGCATGCGCTGTTCGCCATGCCGCCGAATCTGCTGGCCCAGAACGCGATCCCGGCGTGAGCGAAGGACTCGCCGTAGGATGCGCGCTGATCTCAGTCATGAACTGCGGCACTGGACGCGCTTTCATCAACGCGGCCCGCACCGAATCCCGCACAAAATCGTGCATAACGGTTTGCTGGCGGAAGCGCACCTCGGTCTTTGAAGGATGGACATTCACATCCACTTCACCGCTGGGCAACTCAAGGAACATCAGTACAACGGGATACACCGTCGGCGGCAGAATGTTGCGGTAGGCGTCGGTGAGTGCATGCTGAATGAGCCGGTCACGAATTAAGCGTCCATTCACGAAGACATAAATCGAATTGCGATTCAGTTTCTGAATCTCGGGCTTTGAAACGAAGCCATGCATGCGCATCTCGCCGGGTTCTGCTGGAGCTTGATCTTCCCGCTTCCTCCTGCCGGCGCCACGGCGGTGGTTGCGGCAGACCTACATGCTCCAAAGGTTGCATCGCAGCCACAGGAATCAGTTGTTCAAGAACCTCTTTGCCGAACACCTGATACACGCGCTCGCTGTATCCTGCGACAGGCGGTGCAACCAGAACGGCGTTGGTCGCCGAGTGCAGCTCGAAATGTTTGTCAGGATGCGCCAGTGCGTAATGCGTAACCAGCGACGCGATGTGCGAAAGCTCAGTCGATTCAGCTTTCAAAAACTTCTTCCGCGCCGGCGTATTGAAAAATAAGTCGCGGATGGTGATCGAGGTACCTGCCGGAAGGCCAGCTTCTTCCACTTTGAATATCTTGCCGCCATTGATTTCAATTACGGTTCCAGAATCTTCGTCGTGCGCGCTCGTTTCGAGGTGCAGGCGCGAGACCGACGCAATCGAGGGCAACGCTTCGCCGCGAAATCCGAGAGTGGCGACACTGAGCAGGTCTTCAGCATTCTTGATTTTCGAAGTAGCGTGCCGCTCGAAGGCCAGCATGGCATCGTCGCGAACCATGCCGCATCCGTTGTCGGTAACCTGGATTAGTTTCTTGCCGCCAGCCTCAACCTGAATCTTGATGCGGGTGGAACCGGCATCGAGAGAATTTTCCAGCAGTTCTTTGACCACGGAGGCAGGGCGTTCCACTACCTCGCCGGCGGCGATCTTGTTGGCAACAGACTCCGAGAGAACGTGGATGCGTCCCATGGTTGCTGGTAAGTGCCAAGTTTCGCAGATGACAGCGGACAAAGCAAAAGCGGCCACGGATCGCACGGATGGAACCTAACGTTGCTGCGTTTCTGCGCCCCACCGTGCGCCCATGTTATGTTTAATTTCTTATTTGTGCGCGCAATAAGAAATATGATTCGTTCTTACAAAGGCATTACGCCGACCGTTCCGGTTTCGTGTTATGTCGACGATTCGGCGCAAATCATCGGCGACGTGGTTCTCGGGGAACATGCCAGCGTCTGGATGAACGCTGTGCTGCGCGGGGACGTCCACTCCATTCGCGTGGGCGCGCACTCGAATGTCCAGGACTGCAGCGTGCTGCATGGCATGAAGGAGCAGTACAACGTAGTGGTCGGCGATTACGTCACGGTTGGTCATTCGGTGACGCTGCACGGTTGCGTGGTCGAAGACCGCTGCCTGATCGGCATGGGCTCAGTAATTTTGAATGGCGCGCGCATCGGCGCAGGCTCGATCATCGCAGCGGGTACGCTGATTCCGGAGCAAACCATCGTCGAGCCCGGATCGCTGTGGATGGGCTCTCCGGGGAAGTTCCGGCGCAGGCTGGAGCCAAAAGATCAAGAGAGCATCATGCGCTACGCCAATAATTATTTGGGATATAAGGAATCATACCTACGGGAGCGTTGACCGCATAGTGTCATCCTGAGCGTAGCGAAGGATCTATGTACTCGCTGGTACAAGCAAAATGCATAGATCCTTCGCTACGCTCAGGATGACGACGTTTTGTTCGAAGCTAGCAGCCAGAAGCCAATGATCAAAGCCGTACGAGGAACGCGCGATCTTCTCCCGCCGGACACAGCCTTGTGGAACTTTGTCGAGGCCACAGTCCGCGACGTATTTCGCGTCTACAACTTTCACGAGATCCGAACGCCCATCTTCGAGGAGACGCAGTTGTTTGCTCGCAGCGTGGGCGAAGAGACTGACATTGTTGCGAAAGAAATGTTCACCTGGGAAGACCGGGCGCGGGCGGAGAGCGAGAAAGGTCAGTCTCTAACGCTGCGTCCCGAAAACACCGCTGGGGTCGTCCGCGCATACATCGAGCATAAACTCTGGGATCGCGGCTTGAATAAGCTTTACTACATCGGACCGCAGTTCCGGCGGGAGCGCCCGCAGAAAGGGCGGTATCGACAGTTCTATCAGATTGGTGCGGAGATTATCGGTCCGGCCAGTGCGGGCAGCGAGTCACCGGCGCGCGATGCCGAAATTCTCGAACTGCTGGCCACGCTGCTCGAACGCCTTGGCATCGAGAACTGGACGCTGCAATTAAACTCTGTTGGCTGCCCTAACGATCGCGCTGCTTACAACGAAGCTCTGCGCAAAGCGCTCGAACCTGTGAAAGATAAAATGTGCGCCGACTGCCAGCGCCGCGCGGTAACCAATCCATTGCGCGTGTTTGATTGCAAAGTTCCCGCGGACCAGCCCATTATCGAAACCCTGCCGCGCATCAGCCAGTTTCTTGACGAGCCTTGCCGCCGCCATTTCGAGCAGGTGCAGGAGATATTGAAAGCAGTGGGAGTTGAATTTCAATTGAACGACCGCCTGGTGCGCGGTTTGGATTATTACAGTCGTACAGCGTTTGAGTTTACGCACGGAGCCTTAGGTGCGCAGAATGCGATCCTTGGGGGCGGGCGTTACGATGGACTTTCCGAATCGCTGGGCGGTCCGAGCGCTCCGGGCATTGGTTTTGCTATCGGCGAAGACCGGCTGGTGCTAGCGCTTAAGCAGTCGGCTGACGCGGTGCAGCGTAAGCCCGATGTTTATATCGCGCCGCTCGGTGTGGGCATGGATCGCGAGGCTGCTCGTCTGGCGCGCGAGTTGCGCCGACATGGCGTTGTCGTCGAGCTGGGTGATGAAACTTTTCGTCTGAAGAAATCTTTTGAGACTGCGGCAAAGCTGAGAGCGCGCTTCATCCTGATTGTCGGTGAGAACGAAGTTACCGCTGGCGCCTTCACGTTGAAGAATCTGGAAAGCGGAGAACAGGTGTCAGTGCCTCGCGGTGAGCTAGCGCAAAGAATTCAGTCGGGCTAGCCGGAAGTTCCTCAACCACCAAGGACACGAGGATCTGCGTACCGCAAAGGGCAGCTTCAACCTCGCATTCGCGAACCTCTGTGTCGCGACGTTCGTGGTTCAAGGTCGGAACGTTTGGTCGTAGCAATCACATGCGGCATCGGGCGCCACCATTTATAATTTGTGATTCCCATTCTTCTCTGAAAGGTACAACTTGCTTGACTTCTTAGGCGACCTGCAACGCACTCATCGCTGCGGCTCTTTGCGCGCTTCTGACTCCGGCCAACCAACCGTGCTCATGGGATGGGTGAACCGCCGGCGCGACTTGGGCAGTCTTATTTTTGTGGATGTGCGGGACCGCACTGGCGTTACGCAGGTGGTATTCAACAAGGAACGCGATCCGGCGGCGCATGAGAAGGCCAGCCAGTTGCGCAACGAGTATGTGGTAGCCGTGATTGGCAAGGTCAAGCAGCGCACCGCCGACACCATCAACAAAAACATTCCCACCGGGGAAGTTGAGGTGATCGCGGAGGAGTTGCGCATTCTCAACGAATCCAAGCAGCCTCCGTTTCTTCCCGGCGACACGGTTTTGCCCAACGAGGAGATGCGCCTTAAGTATCGCTACATTGATTTGCGCCGCGACGCCATGCAACACAACATTGAGCTGCGGCATAACGTAGCTATCGCGATTCGCAGCTATCTCTCGGGGCAAGGATTCTTTGAGATTGAAACTCCGTTTATGACCCGGTCTACGCCCGAGGGCGCGCGGGATTATCTTGTGCCCAGCCGTGTACAGCCGGGCTCGTTCTATGCGCTGCCGCAGTCGCCGCAACTGTTCAAGCAGATTCTGATGATCTCGGGCTTCGACCGTTATTTTCAAATTGTGCGCTGCTTCCGCGACGAAGACCTGCGCGCCGACCGGCAGCCGGAGTTCACCCAGATCGATCTGGAAATGTCGTATCCGCAACCGGAGCGGGTTTGGGAAGTAGTTGAGGGATTTCTGACTGCCGCATTCAAAGCTGCTGGGCAAGAGATCAAGCCGCCGTTCGCGCGCATGAGCTACGATCAGGCGATTCGTCTGTACGGCAGCGACAAACCCGACATGCGTCTGCCCGCGATGACCGATGTGCGCGCGGCCTTCAGCGAGGAAAATTTAGCAACGCTTGCTGTGAATCCGAGTTTGCCCGTGGTCGCAATCCGCGTACCGAATGTTGGCGAGCTTTCCCGCAAGGATCGCGATGAAATCAAGCCGCTGTTTGGTGCGCGCGGTGCGGCGAAGTTATTCGAAGATTTCAGGCGGCTGGAGAAAAGCTTCCCCGAAGCTGCGAGTAAGATTCGCCAGGAAACTGGCGCGGAAGCTGATGACTTAATCGTGGTCGTTGCCGGCGATGGCAAGCTGGCAGAGCATAAATCCGAGGGAGGCGTGAAGCCCGAAGTAAGGCAGCACGACCACGCAGTTTACACTGCCGCAGGATTGTTGCGTCTGGCGCTGGCGCAGAAATATGCCGACCGGCATGGCGCTTTCAAGAAAACGGGGAACGCAGCGAAAGATTTCCGCTTTCTCTGGGTGACCGATTTTCCCATGTTCGAGTGGGATGAAGAGGGCAAGCGCTGGGCGGCGGCGCATCATCCGTTTACCTCGCCGCACGAACACGACATGGACAAATTGCAGTCAGATCCGGCTTCAGTGCGGGCCCTGGCGTATGACGTCGTGTTGAATGGAACTGAGTTGGGATCAGGCTCGATTCGTATTCACCGCCAGGATATTCAGAGCAAAATTTTTCATGCGCTGGGCATGACCGAAGAGGAAGCCCGCTCCCGGTTCGGATTCTTTCTGGAAGCGCTGGAGTACGGCACACCTCCGCATGGCGGGATTGCCCTAGGATTGGATCGTATTGTGATGATTCTCGCTGGGGCCGACAGCTTGCGCGAGGTGATTCCGTTCCCAAAGACGGCCCGGGCTGTGGACTTGATGGTGGATGCGCCCACTCCAGTGAGCGAGTCACAGCTCAAAGACTTGGGGATACAAGTGAAAAAATAGTTTCTGGAGGTGCGATTCAGTCTCGCTCACACATGAGAAAATCCCAAGTTTCGACAGCCAAGAGCTTTTGTCAGAACACTTCGTTGCTTTATTCGCTCTTCGTAATTTTCCTAATAATGGTACTTTCTGTTCCAGCTTTGGCGGCCAAGAAAATTATCATAGACGCTGATCCGGGCACGGACGATGCGCTGGCACTCATGTTGGCGCTCAATTCGCCCGAGTTGGATGTGCGCGCGGTAACGGTCGTGCCGGGAAATGTTACGGCGGCGATGGGGCTGGAAAATGCGTTGCGCATGGTTTCTCTGGCGAGCCGATGCGATATTCCGGTAGCTGCGGGAGCCCAGCATCCGCTGTTTCAGAAGCTCACTACGGCCGAGTTCTGGCATGGCAAGAATGGGCTGGCCAACATCGAATTGCCTCCGAGCAAGTGTAAAGTCGATGCGCGGTTTGGACCGGACCTCATTATTCAACTGGTGCACGCATCGCCACACGAAATCACACTGGTGCCGGTTGGTCCGCTTACTAACATCGCGCTTGCCGTGGAGAAGGATCCATCGATAGTTCCGCTGGTAAAAGAAGTTATTTTGATGGGCGGTTCGATTAGTGGCGGCAATGTGACTGCTGCGGCGGAATTCAACATTTACAACGATCCCGAAGCTGCGCAAATTGTCTTTCAGGCGGGATGGCCGTTGACCATGGTGGGCCTTGAAGTCGGCGACAAGGCCCTGTTCACAAATAAGTATCTCGAGGAGTTTGAGCAAACTCGCGGGCCAATCAACGACTTCATCGTATCGATTCTTAAATTCATGACCAATCTTTCGGCGGAGTTTGGTTCATCTGGGCCGCCGATGTACGATCCCTCAGCGGTGGCCGTGGCTATTGATTCCAGCTTGGTCAAAGTGCAGGAGATGCATGTCGATGTAGAAACCCGCGGAGCGTTCACGCGCGGGGAAACGGTAGCGAATCGCCATGGCGAAGTGGAGCGCAGCTTTCTTCGCGGCGACCGGTACGTTATCGAGGGCGTCGATAAGGTTACTCCCAATGCGAAAGTTTGCGTCGATGTGGACGCTGATCGCTTCTTGCAACTCTTTGTCTCCAAAATTCGTGGTAAGTAGGTTGTTCACACTCATAATCGCTCGGGAGAAACGATGTTTACTCCGCACAGTCTGGGCGTCGCCCTAATCATGATGATTACGAGCGCGATCTGTTGGGGCTCGTGGGCTAATACGTATAAGGGCGTGAAGAATTACCGCTTCGAGCTTTTCTATTGGGACTATGCCGTTGGAATATTCCTGATCTCCCTGATTCTCGCGCTCACCATGGGGAGCACGTCTAACGATGCCAACAGTTTTTTGAACAATGTTCGCTCCGCCGACGTTTCCAACATTGTTTTCGCCATGGTTGGCGGCGCGATATTCAATCTGGCCAATCTGTTGCTGGTGGCTGCGATTGATATGGCGGGGTTGGCGATTGCGTTTCCGGTGGCCATCGGTATCGCTCTGGTCGTCGGGGTCGTGTTGAGCTATATTCTGCAGCCCCGAGGCAATGGCTCGTTGCTCGCCGCAGGAGTCTTTTGCGCGGTGGTTGCTGTCATTATGGATGGCAAGGCCTACGGAAGCTTGGCTAGCGCGGGACGCGTTACCTCGAGGAAAAGCATCATCGTCTGTGTCGTGTCAGGAGTTTTGATGGGGCTGTGGGCGCCATTTGTTGCGCATGCCATGACTCAGGGCAACACCCTCGGGCCATACAGCATTGCCGTGTTTCTGACCTTCGGCGCGCTGCTTTCTTGCTCCATCTGGAACGTCTATTTCATGAAGAAGCCGCTGGTGGGAGAGCCGGTGAAGTTCAGCGGATTTTTTCATGGTCCGGTTTCAGGGCACATTCTTGGATTGCTGGGCGGTGTCATTTGGGGTACAGGGATGGTGTTTAATCTTGTGGCTGCGAATTTCACGGGCGTGGCGATTTCTTACGCTATTGGCCAGTCTGCGCCCATGGTCGCGGCGCTGTGGGGTGTGCTGGCGTGGAAGGAATTTGCGGGCGCAGGAAGCCGGGCGAAGTTATATCTCGCGCTTATGTTTGTCTTTTATTGTTTCGCAATCTTGCTGGTGGCTAAAGCGAACGGCTGAGCAGAAGACAACGTTTACTGGCTTGCGGCCGGTTTGATTTTCAGGACTGGACTCAAGTTCCGGTGAATGCGGGAGAAATGCAACTCTCCGCAGTGATGGCAGGAACATTTAAAAGTCGAATCTCCCGGATGGAACACATGGGCACACTCGTCACAGACAAAGAGTCCGTCCAGCCCAGGCACCATGGGCCGGAATTGAACGCCAGAAACACAATAGGGACAGCGCACAACTTTGTGAATCATAAGAAATACGCAATCAAGCGGAAAAGTACATGCGATCGAAGAGAACGTTGTCACCGCGCTCTCTTACCTTTGATCAAATTTATCTCTGAACGTAACCATTCGTAATGGCCCACTTGTGTAGTGCTGTGGCACCCTAGTGCCAGTGTCGTTTTTCAGTGCATCGGGAAAGTTCTGCGTCGCTTCCCGAGCTACATCTCGAACAAATTTCTACTGGCTATCGTGATAGATCACACCCAACGTAAAGCGAACGCCGCGTTTTAACCGGCTCACTCCGTGCCGCATGTTGACTCGGTAAAATCCGCGGGTGCCTTTTACAGGGCGATAGCGCGTGGCGAATACAAGAACTTGCCCTTGTTGGGCGACGATGACTTTAGCTTTCGACTGAGCTCGGGGTTGTTGTTCCACGATCACGAATTCGCCGCCTTCGTAGTCGGCTCCTACTTGGCTAAGAAAGCAAGTTGCTTGCAAAGGGAAGGCGACGCTGCCGTAGACGTCCTGATGGAGACAGTTGAAATCGCCACTCTCATAATGCAGCAGTAAGGGAGTGGCTCGCGTCTGGCCATTCTTCGCGCAGGTTTCAAGAAAGGTAGAGTAGCGATCGGGGAAAATTTCCGGCGATCCGAGGGCCCGATTCCACTCGTTTGCGAGTGGAACTAAGTAAGAATAGCTATGCTCGCGCAACTGCTGGACGATAGCAGGCAGAGGGTAATTGAAGTATTTGTAATCACCGCGGCCAAAGCGGTAGCGCGACATGATGATGTGACTGCGAAAAGGCTCCTGCGAAGGATATAACTTCACTAGGTCTGCACATTCGGGCGGCGTGAGCAGCGATGGAGTCAAAGCATACCCCTGTTGCCACAACGATTCTTGGATGGCGGTCCAATCCAAGTGGGCGAGCCTTTCCGAAACGGCTGTATCCATCATTTTGCTCTCCGACTGTTTCACCTCATCCTCCGGCAGTTTGCCTTAATGTAAGTAAATGCAATATCGCGGGGATATCCGGATCTTGCGGCGAAACCCAAGTCGGTTGAATGAGTTTCGTGATCACTTTTTCGCTCAGGCAAGGTTCAGGAAAGAGGACGATAAAATGGAGGACGCGGGTAAGTACCGTCGCTATGGAGTTTGCGGTGGGGCAACACTACGACTATTTGTACAGGCGGCCTGAAGAGGCTTGTCACACGACAAGCCTCTGTTAATCCCCAGCGGCATCGTAGGCAGGCACATCCCATTGATAGCCTTCTTCGCCGTGTTGGGTGAGATCCAGTCCCTGGATTTCCTGTTCCTCTTCGACCCTCAGCCCAATGGTTGCGTCCACGATTTTCAACGCGACTAATGTTCCTACAATCGCGAGGGCCCACGAGACGCCGACGCCCACCAACTGATTTACCAGCTGGTGAGGATTGCCTTCGAGCATTCCCGAAGGAAGTATTTTTCCGTCCGCACTCTTGAAAATCGGATTGATGGCGCTGGAGGCGAACACTCCCGTCAGCACGGCTCCGAGCGTGCCGCCCGCGCCGTGCACACCGAATGCGTCCAGCGAATCATCGTAGCCAAAACGCATTTTGACGGTTGCGACCATGTGGTAACAAACTATGCCGGCAATTAATCCGATTGCCAGAGCTGGCATGGGACCGACAAAGCCCGCGGCAGGTGTAATCGCCACCAACCCGGCGACCGCGCCGGAAATCGCACCTAAGGCGCTGGGCTTGCCATTGCGCAGCCACTCTGCGCCGCCCCATCCCAGCACAGCAGCTGCGGCGGCGAAATGCGTCGCTACGAAGGCGCTGGTGGCCAGACTGTTAGAAGCTAACGCGCTGCCCGCGTTGAAGCCGAACCATCCTACCCACAGCATGCAGGCTCCGATGAAACTGAGCACGACGCTATGCGGCGGCATAGGCTCTTTGGGATAGCCAACACGGCGTCCGAGATAAAGAGCGCAGACCAAAGCCGAAACTCCCGAGGTGATGTGCACCACGGTTCCACCGGCGAAATCGAGAGTAGGGAAGCGCCCGCCGAGAGCGGCATTCAGCAGTCCACCCTTGCCCCAAACCATGTGCGCCATGGGATCGTATACGACGATCGACCAAAGAATCATAAATAGCGCCATGGCGCTGAATTTCATCCGTTCCGCGAACGCGCCGGTAATCAGCGCGGGAGTGATGATGGCAAACATCAACTGATAGATCATGAAAGTCTGCTGCGGAATGGTGGCAGCGTAATCGGCATCGGGCTGCGCCCCGACGCCGCGTAGAAATATGTGCTGCAAGTGGCCGATAAAACTTCCGCCGCTGCCAAACGACAAACTGTAACCCACCAGCGCCCACAGCACGGTAATGATTGCCATCATTGCGAAGCTCTGCATCATGGTGCTGAGGACGTTTTTCTTTCGGACCAGGCCGCCATAGAAGAGAGCCAGGCCAGGGCCGGTCATCATCAGCACCAGCGCGGAACTGGTCAGCATCCATGAGTTGTCGGCAGAACTCTTGGCGTCCGCGACTTGCTGTTGCAGGTTCGCCAACTGAGCTTCCGATATGCCGCTCGACGGCGCGGTCGCTTGGGCAACGATGAAAGGCGTAGCAATGCAAAAAATGACCAGGAAAAGACTGAGCCAGGCTAATCGCGTCTTCGCAGTAGACATCTGCACCCCCCACCGAAACTGGAGTCAACTCTACTGCCTGAGATAACGCGACGGAAATTGAAATTATTTATGGGAGCTATTGGGATTCGTAATGGAAGTGGTGCGAACTGGACTTCTATTTTTTCTTGGCAGCTACTTCCAGACGAGTGTCTGCGCGCTTCAAGTCGCCAGCAGTCCGCTTAAAATCTTCTTCAGTATTGCAGGTGGCCAAGCCCGATTCAGCCCGTTGTTTCGCCTCTTGTGCGCGTCTTGTGTCGATTTCTTCTGCACGTTCCGCAGTCTCAGCCAGAATGGTTACCTTGTCAGGCAATACTTCCGCGAATCCCCAAGCCACCGACAAGTGTTCGGTGAAATTCTCTTTTCGATAGGTAATCTCTCCGACTGCAAGCTCGGTGATCAGCGGAGCGTGACCGGGCAGAATACCCAAATATCCATCCTTGCCCGGGATCTGCATTTCCTCCGCCACGTCGCGGACGACCATCTTCTCCGGGGTCACGATTTCGAGTTGGAAAGTATCAGCCATAAGTGCAGGCTTCAGGCTTCGGGCTTCAGGGTCTAGGATCTTCCTAGCGCCTGAAGCCTGAAGCCCGTTCTTACGCCACCGCCTTCAATTTCTCTGCCGCTTCCAGCACTTCCTCGATCGGGCCTTTCATGTAGAAGGCTTGTTCGGGAATGTCATCGTACTTGCCTTCGTTGATTTCTTTGAATCCTCTCACCGTGTCGGCGACTTTTACGTAGCGGCCGGGCGCGCCGGTAAATTGTTCGGCCACATGGAATGGCTGCGAGAGGAAGCGTTGAATCTTGCGGGCTCGCGCTACCGTCACCTTCTGATCTTCGCTAAGTTCGTCGATACCGAGAATTGCGATGATGTCCTGCAGATCCTTGTAGCTTTGCAGCGTTTTCTTTACTGCCTGCGCCACATCGTAATGTTCCTGGCCCACAATGCGCGGATCGAGAATGCGTGAAGTCGAGCCCAGCGGATCAACCGCAGGATAAATTCCAATCTCGGTCAGGGCACGTGAAAGCACCGTAGTCGCGTCCAGGTGAGCAAACGTCGTAGCTGGCGCGGGGTCGGTCAAGTCGTCGGCGGGAACGTAAATGGCTTGCACCGAAGTGACCGAGCCTTTCTTGGTAGATGTGATTCGCTCTTGCAGTTCGCCCATCTCGGTTGCGAGATTTGGCTGGTAGCCTACGGCGCTGGGCATGCGGCCGAGCAGCGCTGAAACCTCGGAACCTGCCTGCGTGAAGCGGAATATATTATCGATGAATAGGAGCGTGTCGGCGCCTTCGATATCGCGGAAGTATTCGGCGACGGTGAGCCCAGTCAGAGCCACGCGCAAACGAGCTCCGGGCGGCTCGGTCATCTGACCATAGATGAGCGCGGCTTTTGAATGCTCAGGGTCGCCGGGCTTGATAACTCCGGACTCCGTCATTTCCAGCCAGAGGTCATTGCCTTCGCGGGTGCGTTCGCCGACGCCGGCAAATACGGAAAATCCTCCGTGTTGCTTGGCGACGTTATTTATCAATTCCATAATCACGACGGTCTTGCCTACGCCAGCGCCACCGAATAAACCTATTTTGCCGCCTTTCAGAAATGGCTGAATGAGGTCGATCACCTTCACGCCGGTTTCGAACATCTCGGCGGTGGTCGCTTGTTCATCGAACAGCGGCGCAGGGCGGTGGATCGGCATCTTCTGCTTGTGCTCGATGGGACCGAGTTGATCGACCGGTTCGCCGATCACGTTCATGACGCGCCCAAGCGTGCCGCGGCCCACGGGTACGGATATGGGTCCGCCCTGATCGATGGCTTTCATGCCCCGCACCATGCCCTCAGTCGCTTCCATGGCAACGCAGCGAGCGCGGCCCTCGCCAAGGTGCTGCTGCACCTCGAGGACGACATTGATCGGGCTGGGAACGGTGAAGCCGTCGCTCACAACGCGAAGTGCCTCATAAATCGGCGGCATGTTAGCCTCGACAAACTGCACGTCTACCACGGGGCCAGCTATTTGAATTACGTGTCCAATATTTTCTGCCATAAAACCTCAGCTGTTAGCTTTTAGCTCTAAGCTCTTAGCTTGAACATTAAAATTGAAATCTAATTGGAGGCATCAAGCCAAGAGCTAAAGGGTAATAGCTAATGGCTGATCTCTCATCCTGCTGCGGCGGCTCCGCTTACGATTTCAATAATTTCTTTCGTGATCTTTGCTTGCCGGGCGCGATTCATGGCCAGGGTCAGCGAATCGATCATATCGGTGGCGTTGTTGGTTGCCGCGTCCATTGCGGTCATGCGCGCCGCGTGTTCCGCGGCTACCGATTCCAGCAACGCGCGAAATACCTGGATCACCACGTATTTTGGCAACAGCGCGCGAAACAATTCCTCCGGCGATTGCTCGTAAATATAATCCACCTGAGCCGTCGCAAACTTCGCCGCCACTGCGTCAGCTTCCCGAGTATCCTCAGGACGAAGCCTGACGCCTGTGCCCTTAGCGGCTTCAATCGCCTGCTCTTTTTCTCTCAGGCCCATCTCCTCGGCTTGCGCTACGGTGGCTTGACCGACTTGCTCAATGGGAAGAACTCGTTCCACGATCAGGCGCTGCGCAATTACTGATTTGAATTCATTGAACAGCAGGTACACTGCGTCGACTTCGTCTTTGCAATAGCGATCGATAGCCCGTCCCGCCAACTCCGAGACCATTGCATAATCAACTTTGCCGAGCACTCCTACGTGCTCTCCCACGAGCGTGACGCGTGGCGCTTCCGAAGAATCTGCCGCTCTCGGAGAAGCGACTGGGTACCGGCGGCGCAGAAAGTCGCGGCCCTTGCGCCCAATGGCTTCGATTTCGACATTCTTGCCGGCTTTCGATTCGAGAAAACGTGACGCCGCTTTCAGAATATTAGTGTTGAAAGCGCCGGCTAGGCCCTTGTCTCCGGTAACCACAATCAGCAAAATCCTATTTTCCGGACGTTGCGCTAACAACGGATGCTTGGGTTCGCCCGTATCTGGATCATAGATTTCAGCTCGCGACACCAGCGACTTCAGCACATTGGTCAGCATCTGCGCGTAAGGGCGTGCAGCCATGGCACGATCCTGAGCCCGGCGCAGCTTTGCAGCCGAGACCATTTTCATGGCCTTGGTAATCTGCCGCGTGTTAGTCACGCTGCGGATGCGTCGTCGAATGTCGAGAATGTTGGCCATTGGGTTTGGTCGTTGGTCTTTAGTCGTTCGTCGTTAGCTTCTAGCTGCTAGCCTCTGGCGAAAAGCCGCAAGCTAGCAGCTAGAAGCTAGGAGCTAGAAGCTTATTTCGCTACTGCTTGCCTTTCTCCGACGAAGGTTTCCTTGCACTCTTTAATAAGCTTGCTCATCTCGGCTTTCAAATTGTCGTCAAGAACTTTTTTCTCCATGATCGCGCTCAGGATGCCGGGCTTAGTAGTATCCACGTATTCGTACAGCTTGGCCTCGAAGTCTCGTATCTGGTCCACCGGAAGGTCATCGAGAAATCCATTTGTGCCGGCATAAATAATCAGAATTTGTTTGGAGAAGGGCAGCGGTGAAAACTGTTTTTGCTTCAGGATTTCGACCAGTCGTTGTCCGCGGTTGAGTTGGTTTTGCGTGGCTTTGTCGAGATCGCTGCCGAACTGCGCGAATGCAGCGAGTTCGCGGTATTGCGCGAGATCGAGCTTCATGCTGCCCGCGACTTGGCGCATAGCCTTGATTTGAGCGCTGCCGCCCACGCGGCTTACAGAGATACCAACGTTCACAGCGGGACGCACGCCGCTGTTGAACAAGTCCGTTTCCAAAAAGATCTGGCCGTCGGTGATCGAAATGACATTGGTCGGGATGTAGGCAGAAACGTCGCCCGCTTGGGTTTCGATAATTGGCAAGGCGGTCAGCGAGCCTCCGCCTTTTCTGTCGCTCATTTTCGACGCGCGTTCCAGCAGCCTCGAGTGGAGATAGAAAACGTCGCCAGGGTAAGCCTCGCGGCCGGGCGGGCGCCGCAACAGAAGCGAAATCTCGCGATATGACGCAGCGTGCTTGGAGAGGTCATCGTAAATAACCAGTGCGTGCTTTCCATTGTCACGGAAATATTCGCCCATAGCGCACGCTGCATAAGGCGAGATGTACTGCAGGGGCGCGGGTTCGGAAGCGGATGCGGCAACGACGATGGTGTAATCCATCGCGCCATAATCGGAGAGAATCTTTACCACCTGTGCAATCGAAGACCGTTTCTGCCCGACTGCGTTGTAAATACAAATTAAATTGTTCCCTTTGTTGTTGATGATCGTGTCGAGCGCCACAGCAGTTTTGCCGGTTTGACGGTCGCCGATGATCAGTTCGCGCTGGCCGCGGCCGATCGGGATCATGCTGTCGATTGCCTTTAACCCTGTGGCCATCGGCTCGCGGACAGGCTGGCGGTCAATCACACCGGGCGCTAAGCGTTCCACGGGGATGAACTTGTCGGTGGCAATGGGGCCTTTGTCGTCGATCGGTTGGCCCAGCGAATTCACTACGCGGCCGATCAGAGCTTCGCCGACCGGCACGCTCATGATGCGTCCCGTGCGCTTGACCTCTTCGCCTTCCTTGATTTCGGTGTAGTCGCCAAGCAACACGACGCCGACCTGATCTTCTTCAAGGTTCATGGCGATGCCGGCCACGTCATGAGGAAAGGAAAGTAGTTCTCCAGCCATCACCTTGTCGAGGCCGTGGACGCGGGCAATGCCGTCGCCGAGGCTAATGATGGTGCCAACTTCATCGACGGCAATCTTAGTTTCGTAGTTCTCGATCTGGTGGCGAAGAAGTTCGGTGATCTCGTTTGCTCTAATTTGTGCCATAAAGTCAGCTTCTAGCTCCTGGCTTCTAGCTCCTAGTTTTCTCGCGTCCTCTGCACTCTGCTTTGCTAGTTCCAAGCCAGAAGCCAGCAGCTAGGAGCTAATAGCCTTTCGTATCCTCTCTAATTGTCCGGCGACCGAGCCGTCGTAAATTGTGCTGCCTACTTTAACGATTGCTCCGCCGATTATGGACTCGTCGCGCGAATAATGCGCGCGGATTTTCTTGCCAGTCAACTTCTGCATCTGGGATTCGAGAATTTGCCGGTCGTTTTGATTAAGTTCGTGGGCGCTGGTGATTTCTGTCTCGGTGAATCCCAGACGCTGATCCAATTCTATTTCAAACTGTTTCACGATCGGTCCCAGAAACTTTATGCGCCGATGGTCAATCAGCACGGCAACGAAATTGCGTACGATTTCCGAAATTCCCTCCTGCGCGACAATCGCATCCAGCACCGCCCGTTTCTGTTCTGGCGTAATCGATGGAGTCTCCCACACCTCGCGCAGTTCCTTGCTTCCGGCAACCAGTTCGGCGACCCCTTTCGCCTCCCGTAAAGTCTTGTCGGGATCATGCTGGCCGCCGAGGACGGCCTCGGCGAATGCGCGGGCGTACGTATTTATCACGGAAGCCATGCGCTATTGCCCACCCTTCCGTGTCTCGCCACCATCTGCAGAAAGTTGCTGAGCGAAGTAGCGCACCAGCACTTGATCGGTAGGAGCATCCACACGAATCTGTTTTTTCGCTAGCGATACTGCCAGATTAGCCGCGTACTCTTTGAGTTCGCGACGAGCTGATTTTGCCGCAGCGGCTATTTCCTGCTGGGCGGACTCGACAATCTTCCGCGCATCTTCTTCCGCTGCAGTTTTAATTCTATGCTCTTCGGCTGCTGCTTCCTGCTCCGCCTGGGCACGCATTCCAGCGATTTCCGTATCGAGCTTCGACAGCCGCGCTTCTATCTCTGCGAGGCGCCGGTTGGCATCCTCACTGGCCTTGCGCGCCTCTTCCATTGCCTTTTGAATAGATGCCGTGCGATTGCGGAATAGTCCCGGCAGATACTTTTTCGAGATCCAAAAGATCGCAATCGCAATCACAACGAAGTTCAGAATCACGCAAAGAATGTATGCATGTTCAAGATCCAGTCCTGTAACTTTGGCCACCCATACGACAGAAGGGGAATGCTTGAACTGCTCCGTATCGTCTTCGCCGGCGGCTTCGCGCGTTTCTCTTACCAGCTGCTGGCCCAGCGAATCGTGTCTCGAATGATGTTCTGGCGAAGGGCTCGACTGGTGAGCGACCGAGAAGAAGGTAACTGCGGTAGCGGCCCGTGCCGCGAGCGCAAACCCAGTCAGCACTGCGAACGTACAAAAGGCAAACAGCAGCAACTTGCGTTGAACAGGGATGGTCCGAAAATTTCGCCTACCGCGCGCTGGTCTCATTGGCCACCACCCGCCGGAGCCGGCGCTATTCCGGGATGCAAAACAATTCTGATAATTTCGGAGGCGAGCTTTCCGCTCTCCGTCTGCAAAACAGCTTGCGCCGCGGCTTTATCTTTCTCGATGGCGGCTTTCGCTTCTTCGACCTGCGCCTGCGCTTTATTTCGCGACTGGATCAAAGCGGCTTCCTGAGCCTGCAATGCCTTCTGGCGAAGTGCTTCCCGATGCTTGAAGACTGCCGCGCGAGCTTCGCGCAGCCGTTGTTCATATTCCGCTGTGCGTGCCTCGGCTGCGGCGATATCGGCGCGCGCTTTTTCAATCGCTCCTTCAGTTTTGGCACGCCGTTCCGCCAGTACCTTCACCAGCGGCTGGTGAACCACAGCGTTATAGATCGCATACAGAAGGACCATGAAGATAATAGTCGGTATGGATCCGAGCAGTAATTCCCCTACTTGTCTGAGTGTTTCGTCCATGTCTTGAGCTGATAAAAATCTTGAGCTTGCAAAAAAAATAAAAAACTTAAAGAGGGCTGTAAGAAACCATCAAACCTAACATCCTCTAGGGGTTAGTGTCAACGCGGGGACTGGCTGGAAAGCTGCTCGGCTTTTCCCATAGAGCGCATTCTCGGAAGATTGTCAAGCTTTTTGTGGAGTCCGGGGAAAGAAACCTTGACTTCTGGGATATGGGGTCTAGCATAGAAGTATCACCTCCGATCCAATTCAGGATCGAGTGGGCCGGTAGCCAAGGACTGTCACCGCTTCTTGGTTGCCGGCCCATTTAAATTCTGGCCGTTGGGCGTTGGTCAATGGTCGTTGGTCTAGGAGATTTGTCGATAACGGTCGCCATCTCTTGCAACGAACCCCACGCGACCCACTCCCTCGCCCTTCTCGCCACCGATTCCGGCGCTTCGACTTCCAGTTCCACTAGCCCGTCTTTCTACTTGCGCGAATAAATCCGGGCCATGAGGCTAGTGCGCTTGCCCAACGTGGAAAACGAGGCTCTCCGAATGTCCGCTGGCATTTTGGACTCGAACCTGCCAGTCGCCGGTCGAATCTCCCCAGTGTAGGACTTCGGAGACGGGAGCCCTTAATTCCGTGGGGCTCACAAATTCCGCGCTTTCGCTCGCGACCTCCCGAGGTCGATCGTGTCCCG
>CAVYQB010000014.1:0-66888 GCA_963770465.1 uncultured Acidobacteriota bacterium | reverse complement strand
TCCGCGGGCGCATCATCCAGGATCAACGGTTCCAGGTCCGGATTCGATGTCTCCGGACCCTCGATGACAACCTGGCTGCTCACTCCGTGCCATCCTGATCGGTCGCATCGCCGGTGCTCAACCGGCGAGTGAAGCGCAATGGCAAATTGAACCCGTGGGGCTGAAAACTAAGCTGGACTGATGATGTCCAATTGGACTGCGGGCTTTGAGCTAACACCGGCGCCAGCCACTTCTCGTATTGAACCAGGGCCGAAAAGCTGAGATCGCCGCGCAGCCGCCAATTCGCCGTTACCGATCCGTCGTTCAGCGTCTCCCCCCGCGGAATGAAGTCGCTCCCGACCTTGGCGTGCCGGTATCCAAACTGCAGCGTGCTGCGCGGGCTGAACCAATAAGTGCTCGAAGCCTGTATGCCTTGGCCTTCCCTCCCAATCCAGCTTCCGATGAGGTTGTTTTTGTTGGTATAAAGTTGACGATAGAAGCTATCCCAGTAAATATCGTTGCCGCCGTTGCTTGACACCGGCGTATTCGTGTTCACGCCTTCGCAGCGCAAGTCCAATTTTGCCAGCTTAGGGAAGCGAGCCAGATAGAAGCCGGGATTGATGCCAGCGCGCGGGGGATTGGCGAGTGGCGACGGATCATCGTCCGCTAACGAATCAAGGTAGACCGTCAACCAGTTGCGTGCGAAGGGAACGCGGTAGTTCAGATCGAAGCCGCCGGTGCGCTTTCCTGGATCTGTGTCTGGGGTTTCATTAATCGGGCTGGTGACGCTAAAGTAACTCAGTGCCAGATGTCCGAAAGTGAGGGGGCGGCCGACTCCCCCGAGTTCCACCGTTCGCGTGAAACCCAGTTCCAGACTGGGGATTGGTTTGAAACTAATTTTTTCTCCATGGATCAGAGGCCGTGGCGGGTATAGGTTCCCTGAAAGTTTGCCGAAAAAGACGTCCCATTTCATGGGTCCCAGCCAGTGAAAAATCCACGGCAACGTGAACGGGGCAATGCGGCTGGCGCGAAACATGTAGATGGGTTCTGCGTTGTCACTGAATAGCAGGGCGCTTCCTTGCGCGGGCCCCCACCATAAACTTTGCTTGCCGAAGGCTAGATCCCAATCCGCAACCTTGGCCGCGACATAGGTATCCAGTAAGCGAAACTGATTGGTCGCTGGTATCGCAGTTGCAGGTTGCACCGGAGTGGCGTCGAGCGACGCCATCAGATTTTCGACCGATTCGGAATATCCGGGCGCGGCGGGGGCGTGCTGAAATTCGCCGCGCGTGTAAATGGTGAAACGTCCGGCCGTGCTCCAACCGGAAAAACCGTTGACGCTGTTGAAGCCCTGCTCATAGGGACGGCCGAAGTTGTTAATGATGGTTTGACCAAAGTGGTAGCTGTTATTCAGGGGTTGGCCGGTGATATTGGTCGCGCCCGCATAGACCGACTCCACATGCAGGGAGGGCTCGATTCCAGCCGATGAAACTTCCGACTCGTTGCGAAATTCTTTTAAGAGCGCATCGTACAACTGATTCGCCTCAGAAGAATCGACGCGTTCGGCTCGCAGGTTATCGCCCGCCTCTTCCACCAGTTCGGCGCATTCGATTCGGGTCCACGGCCGCATGGCCAAAAACTCATTATTGATGTAACCGAGCGCCGCCAGACGTTCCAGTGCCGGGTAAATCCAGCTGTCGAGTTCAACATAGGGCGATCCCCGACTGCTCACGGAGCGGTCGGAAGTATCGGAGTTACGCTCGGCATAGGTTTCCCACTCGCCTCCCCCAAGGATGGGGTTGTGATGGCTGCGATAGACATGCTGCCCGACAAACCAGCCGATCGTGCTTCCGATCAGAACGTCGGAGGGAAAATGCTGCTTGGAGTCGATGCGGGACGCACTCACCACAGATGCCAGGCCGTAAGTAAAGAGCGAGGTGAGCGGGCCGGGATATTCGTGCGCAACAATACTCGCAATGGACCATGCCGCCGCGGAATGTTCGGAGGGAAATGAATCTCCGCCCGCCCAGAAGCTCCCGCGGTAATTGTTCTGCAGTGGCCGTTCGCGGCGGAATACGCTCTTGAGAGCGTAGGTCATAGCTAGACTATCGAGAGCAGCTTCCCCACCAAGGATGCTGGTTTCCTCTTCGTGATCGTCGTGCGTCATTCGGCCCCAGAGATAGAATCCGCCTTCGATGCCCACCAGCGAGCCGATGCCGTAATTGGAAATATTTTCGCTGAAGTTCAATCGGCTGGGAGTATTCAACAAATGCTTGCTGTACTCGGTGTCCGTAGCTAACATCCCGCCTGAGGCAATGCCTAGCGGCAACAACCAGTCGGCATCAACCAGGCGCAAATTCTTGGGGCTCGTCCAGATGGCTTTTTGGTCGTCGAAAATATTTTCCAGCAACCGTGGCCCCACATGGTTCTCGCGGTCGACTGGCAACTCCGCCGGGACGGTGAAGCTTTCAGATTGATTGATATTGCGATTTGCGATATCGCGATTTGCGATATCGCGATTTGCGCTTTCACCGGCATCTGCGCTTTTCTTCGGCATCTCGCTTAACGGCTGAGGTTGCGCACCGGCGTGGCAGTTCGTGGTGAAAATCCCTGGCGCAAGCAAACTGGCAGCGACCAATAAACTCCAACGAATCATTCACGTTCTTCTTAGTAATGCGAAGCGATGAATACGGAACTGGCCACCGAACTGGCCACCTGCGCAGCCAGCAGTACAGCCTGCCACTGGACGCCGCCACCAATTGCCTTCTCCGGCACGAACACGGTATCTCCCGGCTGCAGCACAGCCCCCAGCGAGCTTCCCGACCACAGGCTTTCTCTTCCTCCAATCATGGAGCCGTCGGCCCGAACCACGAAAATTGCTTTCCTATTGGCTAAAGGGGTAGGGCCGCCCGATTGACCGAGATACCATCTCGCGCTCTTGCCTGGCCGGTAGGAAACCGCCGTGGGATTGAAAACCTGGCCCGAAACCATGACAAAACCTGGCCGTTTGGGAACCACCAGAGTGTCTCCAGCTCTGACTTCGACATCCGCCGGCGTGTCTTTCCAGCGATTAATGTCGGGCGAAATCACTATGGCCACCCGGCCCACGGGAGGATTGGAAGTCAATTCAGCCACCGTGCTCTGATATTGCTGCAAGCTCATTTCTTTGGCTTTTTTCTGTTGCGGATCCGTGTCGGGCGCAAGTTCCAGATTGTTCTCGAGAGCCTTCACCCGCAGGATCATCTGGATTTGTTCTTTTCCCTCCAGTTCGCGGACTTGCACTCTTTGCAGGACCGCGCCGTAGACATAGGCGTCGGGCTGGAAACCTCCGGCGCGCTGAATGAGCGAACTGAGCCGCTCACCCGGACGAATTCCGTACGATCCCGGATGCTTTACTTCACCCTTGACCGTGATGGATGCTCCGAGATCGTTCCAGCCTGGAAGTTGGCGTACCGTAAGGACGTCACCGTTATTGAGGCGCTGGTTGGAAGTGGCATCGTCAGCCAGGGCGGCGGAGATGGCGATCGCCTGATGCTGCCCGGTCAACTTCCCCGGAGTGGCCCAAGAGTAATGAATGAGGTCAGCTGTCTGCGTATCCGCGCTCGCTTTCAGTCCGCCACCGGCCCGAATTAAATCTGCCACTGTCATATTTGTGGTGTAGGGATAGCGGCCGGGCTTGCCGACTTCGCCCTGCAACTGGACGTTGGGCGGCTCCACCGCCTCCGGATTGCGATGAATCAGCAGCCGGTCGCGGGGCAGGAGCACAATGTTGGCGGCCGCATCGCCCGCGAGCGCCTGGCTCAGGTTCACACTGAAGATCTTGGTTTTACCGTCCGGCAAGTAACGAAATACTTGAGCGTCGTCAGTTTTTGCCTCCGGCGAAAGGCCGCCAGCCAGATGCACGGCGTCGCTCAAATGAACTTGGCCCGAGGTGGGATAGGTCCCCGGCCCGCGCACTTCGCCTAAGACTGAGACCATCGGCGGATTCTCAAAATCAAAGCGGCTGAAAACTCGAATCGTGTCCAGAGAATGAAGCACCGGCGCCTGCGAGGGATTGGCCAAGGCATCGGCGAGATTAAAACCTTGCACGCTGGGATGAAAATCAGGCGGGTCAAGGTGAATGATCTCTGCATAGCGGTTCGCGGGCTCCGGCAGCAGGTCTTGGTAAGACGCAATTATGTCGGTGATCCGCATATCGGAGCGATAGGCGTACCGGCCCGGGCGAAGGACATGCCCTTCGAGATAAACGACGTCCTGGTTAAACGGCGCGATGGGAAAAACCCGGATTCTGTCGCCATCCTGAATGGCAAACGACTGCAAGGTTTTCGTTATCTCCGAATCGCCGTCAGCCTCGGGAACGTCCAGGCTCAGCATGGTTTGTTTGTCGTGGGCCACCAGGCGTTGCACTTCGATGTGCCGCAATGTAGCTGTAGGAAGCAGGCCGCCCGCCAGCTCCAAAATGGAGGCGAGATTTTTCTCGTCTTTCAGCTCATAGATCGCAGGACGGCGAACCATACCTTCAACCGTCACTTGCGGCCCGATGGATGGAATCAGCACGGTGTCGCCGTTTTCCAGCCGTTGCAGGTCCGACTTCACCCCGTGCAGCAGAAGATCGTACAAATCCACGACTTCGATCAGTTGGTTGCCGCGCAAGTGCTGGACTGCGCGCAGCGAACCCCGGGGCGTCGGACCGCCTGCCGCAAACAGGGCATTCAGAGGCGTAGATAGCGAACTGATGTCATAAGCCCCCGGCTTCGCCACATCGCCGACTTCGTAAATACGAATCGTGCGCAGCCGGGCGAGTGAAACATCGGCCGATACATGGCGGAATTGCAATCGCAGGATCTGCTGCAGATTGTCCTGCACGTCAGCCAGACTTTTGCCGCTCACCAGAAGGGGACCGACTTCAGGAAGGCTGACTCTGCCCTCGCGATCGACCACCCGGTAAATTCGCTGTGTCACCCCACCCCATAGATCAATCGACAAGCCGTCTCCTGGCCCGACTACGTAGTCTGGTCCGGCGGGAAGGTCCATGGGAATCAATTGCGCATCGCGAGTTCCGTTTTCAAATACTTCCGCCCCAAAGCGCCCGGGCTGCGCCGGCCGCGGAATCGCCTGCACGTACATGTCATAGAGCGATGGAATTTCCTTGTAGGGATTCGACGTCCGAACCAGATCAGGCTCCTGCGGCCGCAGCGGCTTGCCTGGAAACAATCGCGAATTCGTTCGCGGATTCATGTCGCGTCGATCCAGACTCGCAGCGTCCACGGTGTTCCCATCCGAGCCGTCCGCGCCTCCAGACGATCGTGAAGCAGCAGGGTTGAAGTTGCGCTGATTTGAACCCGGTGAGTCCCGCTCAGCCCCATTCGGCTCGGTCGCGCTCGCGCCATAGGACGAGAATGCATCGCCAGCATTCTGTTTGTCGGCAATTGACGCGGGCAAGAGGCCCTCGGCTTCGTCGTTGCCCTCGAGATAAGCGGCGCCGAGTGGAAGTGGAGCAAATGTCCCAGCCGACTCCTCGTCAGCCTGGGTCAGCAGTAGCTGATTTTCGCGATTGTTGCGTGGGGTGGGTGGCCCGGATTCATCGGGAGGCATCTCCAAGCGACGATTTGCCTGTGGACGTTGCGGGCCTGGCGCCATCTCTTCACCTGGGACTTGCGCAACATTGCAATCCGCATCCAGCTGCGAGTCGCATGCAGGCGGGTTCTGCGAGTTCTGCGTCTTTCGCTGCCGCCGGGCTGCAAGCGCCTCGTTTTGATTGGCGGCCAGTAACTTGGTTCGTTCTTGAAATAAGAACTCCTGCGCTTTGGCGGCCTGGGAGTTTGGGTTCACCGTGGGAACAAGGTACCCGTATCTTTGCAGCAGCGTGGTGGCTACGGAACGAAACTGAATATCCGTCTCCAACCGATCAAAAATGGCGTCATCATTCAAGTCAGAGTCGCTGATGATCTGGCCATGCCCGGTTGCATCTTTGGCCAGCCAGCGCTTTATTTCCACCATCAACCCGGGATCTTTGACCAGCACCGCCTTAATGTCCGCGGCTGAAGCTGCCACCCTGCTGAGATTTTCATGGCCAAGCTCCGAAGTCAGCATCGGAGGTGAAGCAAGCTCTTGCGCCCGCGAAGCCGGGTGACAGCAAGCCCAAGCCATCACCAGGAAAAGCCCAGCCCGCAATCTTTTTCGTATGTTGCTTGCTCTTCGCATTAGTTCAAATAATCCTGGATACGCACCTGCAACACTTGCGCTGACTAGGGGAGCCCAGCGTCTAGGTAATTCGTGGATCGCATCTCTGCAGCGGATCTACATCATCAACGGCTCTACATCGGCTTCATCAATTTCCAACGCCACCGCGCGCATAAGAATTTCAATGTTGACCACGAGGCGCGCCCCTTCCTTGCGCCGCACCAGAATTCCCTCGAGACCGGCCACCGGGCCGCTGCGCACCCGCACCCGCTGCCCGGCCTGCAGATACGGGTGCGGGCCCATGCGCACCCGCCCATTCACTCCCTGGCGTAACTTCTCAATTTCATGTTCAGGCAACGGCGCCGGCTTGCCCTGGAAACTGACCAGATGCACCACGCTGGGGATTTCGAGCACCCGCAGCCGGTGCTGCAGCGAAAGCTGTACGAACACGTAACTGGGAAAGAGCGCGAGTTCGACTTCTTTCCGCCGGTCTTTCCAGCGGTGCATGGCGCGATACAGCGGAAGAAAGTTGCGCAGCTGGCGTTGCTCCAGTTGTTCGGCCACCCGTCTCTCGTGGTGCGCCCAGGTATAAACTGCATACCACTTTTCCTCCGCATGCGCTGCGCGAGGCTCGGTCAAAACTACTTCCGGAATTGCGGTAATTAGTTCCATGGTTCTGGTTTTAGCTGCAGCTTCGCCACCTCGCTTACAAGCGGTAACAACGATTGCTTCTCGTCACTCGGTTCCAATTTGGAGAAATCTGCTGCATCCAGCTTTGAATCTTGAAGTTTCTATTGCCAGCTCTCGTACGTCGGCTAAAAATTAGAAACTCGCAGTTTTCTCAGCTCCGAGCGATGCCCACCACCGCCGACGCATCGCGCAACGCGCTCAGGATTCCGGCCTGCGAACTCTCAAACTGCCGGCTGCGAATGTCAACAATTGACCAATAAAAGATGCCGCAGTTGCGTTCCGGAGCTAGCGCCAGAATCTTCATTCGTGGATAACGTCCCAGCAGAAATCCGCATTCTTCCGATCTTTTCTGCGGTTCATCCAGCGCCACGATGAGAATATCCGGCTGCATCTGGTCGACAAGATCCGCCAGATTCGAGACGGGCTCCACATCTCCTACGATCTCGATGTCCGGCTGGTCGGCTATCGTGGTTATCACCATTTCCCGCATCAGACGTGGCCGGTTGGCGACCAATACCCGCAGATGTTTCACGCAGCTTGCCTCGTCTGCGTATTATCTGGGGTGCAGAAAATTGCGCAAGGTTCAAAAAAGACCCCCGAGCATCTCTCATTTGTTCTGAACTGGATTGATCCGTCACATCGCATCCCTAGGACTAATGTCGGCACTAAACCGATCTATTCGAAACGCCACAGTCTGCAAACTTGAGAGTCAGCGCCGTACTTCTTAACTATCACGTGATTTCACTCGTGAAGTATTACCTCAGGGCAGGAATACAAAACAGAAGGTTCATTTTGGGAAACACGTTCACAGATCTGGGCATGCCGTCTTTCATCTTCAGTAAGAAATCGATCGCTTTAGATTAGAAATCGTGAAAGAGCGCTCCCTCTGATGGATTTGCACAGGTGAGCGGGGTTGAGGGGTCACTGACATCTCAGCTGTTCTACTCCACAATCTATGTGTAAGCGTGAAGGCTGTCTTTGCAATCGTCTTCTGTTCGCGACGAGTTCAGGAAGAAATGATGCACATCACCAGCCTCATCGGCTGATGGAGAAAGTTTTTCATGTCCAGCGATCAGGTAAATGTGTTCTTGCTTTGTGTGAACCGTCTGCTGCGCGAGGCCTTGATTCGGATTCTCGGGAAGCGAGCCGGCGTCTCGGTAGTTGGAGTCTGCGGATATTCCCCGGAAGCGCTAGAAGAGCTTATTGCATGCCAGCCACAAGTGATCCTTCTTGATTCTTTCGGTGTCGCCCCCGCTCCCCATGCCGTCTTGCGCTTTATTCGCGAGAACCTGCCTCAAACTGTCACAGTCATGATGGGAATGGAGCCAAAAGAGGAACACCTTCTCTTTGCTCTCCGCGAAGGAGCAGCCGGTTACATCCTCAGCGAAGCTCCCGCCGCCGAAGTACTTAACGCGATCCGCGCAGTGGCTGCCGGAGAAGCAGTGTACCCTGCTTGCTTTTCCGCGACTCTGGTCCGCCACGCCTCGCAGCATCTTTTGAATCGCCAGCATCTACAGGCGCGTACCCGCTCCGAACTCAGCCGCCGCGAGCAGCAACTTGTGGAGTTGATTTGCTGGGGACAGACTAACAAGGAGATTGCCAGCCGCCTCAACCTCTCCGAGCACACGGTGAAAAACCACGTTCACCGAATCCTGCGCAAAACCGGCGCGCAGGACCGCGCTTCGCTGGTCGACCGGTACCAGGGCCAGATGTCGGTTGTTTAAGCCGATGGTTACTGCGATGTGGAAGCCAACGTAGTGACCTACTTCGAGGGAATGGAAATCTAAGCAGAGATCAGCTGCATACCTTTATTGAAAGTGTCGGTGAATTTGTCTAAGCCATGGCTGCCGCCATTGACTAGGCGGCGGGCGGTGGTGAGATCGTTAGCGGCCAGCGCCTCACGAATTGGATTTTCCCGGTCGCCGAGAAATCTGGCCAGCAGAATCGCCGCAATTTCGGGCTCATTTGCCAGCTCAGGATTGGTTACCAGATCAACCTCAATTTCGCTCGCGTAGCGGATGTAATTCGCGCGCCCGGTCAGTTGGACGAATCCGCGCCCGCGAAAATTCAGGCCGTCTGGAGGCCCGGTATTTCCCAAGTCGCGGCGACTGTCGTACAGATCGAAAGGATGGCCCGATGGAGAGGTGTTAAAACGTGATTGCCCTTCGCTGATCGGGACGAACGATTCCGTCTCGGCTCGAATGGTTCCCAGTGCCATCAGCACCATCGCCCGGTCAGGCAGCTTCGCGGCGACCAGGGCGTCGAGGACTGGCGGCAAGTTAGCCTTGATATTTCCAATCGGAGTTACGGGAAACATAAGAGAGACAATCTGGACCGTGACCCCGGAAACAGCAGAGGGAATCGAGGGTATGGTGGCGAGTCCGAGCGCGCTGGCGGTGTTTGGGCCAACAATCCCATCAGCGGCTATTCCTTCACTGTGCTGAAAGGCGAGGACAGCGGCTTCGGTGCCAGGTCCGAAGGATCCATCGATCGCACCGGGGCTGAATCCGGCTACTTGAAGCGCCTGCTGCAGAGCCACGACGTCAGGGCCCAAGCTATTCAACTGTAACGGGGCACTCATGGTTACATCCGCGCCTCGAACTCAAACCAAAGGGACCGACCGGACGATTACACGCCGATCACTCCCACTAACTCCTTCACCGCAGCGGCGCTCTTGTCGAGTCCGGCTTTTTCTTCGGGCGTGAGCTTGATCTCGATAATCTGCTCGATTCCCTTCTCGCCAAGCTTCACCGGTACACCGACAAAAAGACCTTTGATCCCGTATTCTCCCTCGAGGTATGCGGCACAAGGCAAGATTTTTTTCTTGTCTTTCAAAATCGCCTCGACCATTTCGGCCACGGCGGCCGAAGGCGCGTAGTAAGCGCTTCCAGTTTTCAGGTATTTGACAATCTCGGCGCCGCCATCGCGAGTGCGCTGCACCAGACGCGCCACCGTCGCCGCATCCATTAATTCAGTAATTGGAATTCCGGCGACGGTGGAATAGCGCGGCAGCGGCACCATGGTATCGCCGTGCCCACCAAGGACGAACGCGGTCACATTTTCTACGCTGACTTTTAATTCCTCCGAGATGAAGGCGCGGAAGCGGGCGGAATCCAGCACCCCAGCCATGCCGATTACGCGTTCTCGGGGAAATTTGCTCATCTTGTATGCGGCCTGGGCCATGGCGTCGAGAGGATTTGAAACGATAATCAGAATGCAGTTGGGCGAGTGCTGTACCGCCTTGCCGACTACATCTTTCATGATTTTGTGGTTGGTGTTGAGCAAGTCATCGCGGCTCATGCCCGGTTTGCGCGGGATACCGGCGGTGATCACGACGATATCGGAATTGGCAGTGTCCGCGTAATCGTTCGTGCCGATGATATGGGAGTCTCGTTTCTCAATCGGCATCGCTTCCAGCAGATCAAGACCTTTGCCTTGCGGGACGCCTTCGATGATGTCGATCAGAACTACGTCCGCCAATTCTTTGGCAGCGATCCAGTGTGCAGCTGTGGCACCGACGTTTCCACTGCCTACAACCGTAACCTTCTTACGCATAAATTCCTTTCCAAGTATAGAGATGAAATTCAACTGCGCGTCGGAGTTTTGAAGGGGCACGGCTTCAGCCGTGCCGTAAATAATTTAGACGTAATACGGCGCGGCTGGAAGCCGCGCCCCTTCAATAAACCTGCACGCCTGTTATTACTCGTTAATGCGTTTACCGCGTCGCGCTCAGCACCGCTGCTTCCATGTTCTCGATGATATGGCCGGCAAACTCGCTGGTCTTCACCTTGGTGGCGCCTTCCATCAACCGCTCGAAGTCATAAGTGACTTTCTTTTTTTCGATGGTCCGCTCCATGCCATGCTCGATCATGTCAGCTACCTCCGTCCATCCCATCAGGCGGAACATCATGACGCCGGAGAGGATTACCGATCCAGGATTGATGACGTCTTTATCCGCGTATTTGGGAGCGGTGCCGTGCGTGGCTTCAAAGATCGCATAGCCATCGCCGATATTGGCGCCCGGCGCGATGCCCAACCCGCCAACCTGCGCGGCGCACGCGTCAGAAATGTAGTCGCCGTTCAAGTTGGTCGTCGCGATCACCGAATATTCATCCGCGCGGGTCACGACCTGCTGGAAGATCGAATCCGCGATGCGGTCATTGATCATCAACTTTTTCTTCCACGCACCTTTTCCGTGAGTGGCGTAAATCGAGTTGAGAACGTCGCGCACCTCCTGGTAAATCGATTGCCGGAATTCCTCCGTAGCAAATTCCAGGCCAGGCTCGGTCAGGTTGGCATTTTCTTCGATGCTGAGCTTCGGATTCTTATCCTTATTATCGAGTATCCAGCTCTCGCGCTCGGTGACAACCTGGTCGCGGAATTCTTCCGTAGCCAGTTCATATCCCCAGCGGCGGAAAGCGCCTTCGGTAAATTTCTGAATGTTGCCTTTATGCATCATGGTGACAATCTTGCGGCCGCTCTCGAGCGCATATTGAATTGCCATGCGCACCAGGCGCTTGCTCCCGGTAACAGAAATCGGCTTAATTCCAACGCCCGAATCCAGGCGAATCTGTTTCTTGCCGCTTTTGAGCATGTCCTTGTTGAGAAATTCGATGAGCTTCGTGGCTTCCGGCGTGCCTTGTTCCCACTCGATACCAGCGTAAACGTCTTCGGTATTTTCGCGGTAGATGACAAGGTCCATGCGTTCCGGATGTTTCACCGGCGACGGCGTACCTTTGTAATACCTCACTGGCCGCACGCATGCGTAGAGGTCGAGAGTCTGGCGCAGGGCCACATTGAGCGAGCGCATGCCGCCGCCAACGGGCGTAGTCAACGGTCCTTTGATCGCGACGCGAAACTCGCGGATCGCGTTTACGGTGTCGTCAGGCAGCCAATTGTCGAACTCAGCCTTAGCTTTTTCGCCAGCGAAAACTTCGTACCACACCACGCGGCGTTTGCCCGCATAAGCTTTCTGCACCGCAGCATCAAACACGCGGACGGACGCTTTCCAAATATCCCGGCCGGTGCCGTCACCTTCGATGAACGGAATAATTGGGTTGTCAGGCACATGGTAATGCGCATTGCTGTAGGTGATACGTGCGCCGTTTGCGGGCACTGCGAGGCCGTTGTATGAGACCGTCATCAAATATCCTCCGAGGCTTTGTAGGAATCCCCAATTATACGGCTTCCAAGGAAACGCGCGATTGGTCGCAGGTCACAGCGGGATGTGATTGCGCGCACACTGCTTGATCTTGCCGTTACAATGCTGAAATGCCTTGGGCACGGGTGATCAAATCTTCTTGTGCCTCAATCGTGGCAGAGATCGTTATCCTGGCCTGCTTTGGGTTCGCGCCGTCGGCCGGCGCTCAATGCGTTCCTGAACATGATTCCCCGGCTCCGCATCACGAGAGCGACGTTGCGATGCCTGTTTCATCCACCACCAAACCCGCTCCCATGCCACACCGTTTTTGGGATCGCACTAATATCGCTTTATTTTCCGGAATCGCCGTGACCCGCGGCTTCGACTACGCTTCTACGCGCAACTTCCAGGCGCGTGGACGACAGGAGATTCTGCTTCCCAATGACGTGGTCAACAATTCGGCGGCATTCGCCAGCATAGAAGTAGCCGGAACTATGGCTTCCATCGGCATCTCCTACTTGCTGCATCGCACCGACCACCATACGCTTGAGCGCTGGATGTCGATTGGCCACATCGGCGTAACCGCCTTCGGCGATATCCGCAACTATTCACTTAAAACCAGACGTCGCGCGCCGTCAACCGATCCCTAAGCTGAACTCGTTTAACGGCCTTTGACAGATCAGACTGCCACTTATACTGTCAGAACCGCACAAATATGGGCCATCCATGAATGGAACTGTTCGGTCAACGCCAACGTATTATGAATAGCACCCCACCGTGCCGAGGGAGACGTGTATGCCCCAACAAACCCATCGCACCATATTCCGCATTCTCGCGATTTCAGTACTCTTAGCCGCGCCAGCTCTGGGACAACAGAAATCTGATCGCGTCCAGTATAACCACGACATTATTCTCGACCCGGGACAGACATCAGGTGATCTCGAGTGCGTGAATTGCTCCATCTTTGTGCGCGGTGAAGTGACGGGAGACGTGACCGTGGTTCACGGAAATACGGTGCTCGAGCACGGGGCAAAAGTGACTGGCGATGTGACCACGGTGCTTGGAGACCTGCGCCTCCAAAGCGGCGCCCAGGTTCAGGGCGACGCAACGGTGGTTGGCGGAACGGTGCGCAGAGCGCCAGAAGCTACCATCAGCGGTGACGTAACATCACTCGGCGGAGCCGGATGGGTCGTCCTTATCGTGTTCTTGCCGCTGGCGTTCATCGGCGGGTTTGTCGCATTCATCGTTTGGTTAATTGCGCGCATGCGCCGACGACCCACTCCGACCGCCGCGTAGCCTGATCGTCGCGATCTACCATCTTCGCGTGCCGAAATACTTTCTAACTCCGATGGCGTTGTATCTTCCCCACGGGCCGTTGTTGCCAAGATCCGCTGGCCCCAGATTGCGATCACGCGCTCCTAGGCGATCAAACAGGAAGTGTTGGGTGACGCGAAATTCGAATCCCTTAGCCAAATAAACTCCCAGTCCCCAGGAATGCTCGATGCCGATCGCATCAGGAGACCATGTGTAAAGCGTTTGCGGAATATTCTTGCCAAACAAAAATGCAGGTTGCCCAAAAAGCATGAACCTGCGCAACTGACCTCTCCCAAAAGGACGCACCTCCAAAAGCCCAGAAAGCATGTAGCGCGCGAACATGCTGCAAGGGGCATTCACTCCGCCGTAGCTGCCGGCATTGCCGGCACACAAGTTTGGATCAATCTCGTTATGCGGAGGCGCCAGGTCAAACTGCGCATAGCCCCAGAACATATCGTGAGGAAAAAACATCCGATCCGACGTGTCGGTGACGGACTCATTCTGTGCGTGCAGCGCTCCGGTGAATGCGAGGCATAGGACAGTCCACAACAGCAGTTGCTTCATGAAGCCTCCGGGAAGAATCTTCTGAGTTCGCAAAAATTTCGATCTACTGCTCGCCGGACCTCCGCCTACCGCCGATCACGCCCGGAGCCTCCCGCCCGCTTTCGTGATTCCAATTTGGAGGAGAGACATTGTACCGCACGAAGTTTTTTGCAGTCCGGGAATTCTCGCGGTTTTTGATTGCTTCTTCTCCGGCGAACACTTCCCCGTCCTGCTACAATTCCCACGCTGTCGAGCTATCCAACTTTTCTATGGACTTTGACCAGCTCGAAACTTTTCTTGAAGTCGCGCGGCTCAACTCTTTCTCTCGCGCCGCCGAGCGGCGTTTCCGCACCCAGCCCGCCATCTCCTCGCAGATTCGTTCTCTCGAAGAGGAAGTTGGCGCGAAATTGTTAGACCGATCGGGCGGAAAGGTTTCGGTCACGGCCTCGGGAAAGCTCTTCCAGAAGTTTGCCGAACAAACGGTGGCATCGCGCAAAGCCATGCTGACCGCCATTGCTGAAACCGAACGCGTGCCCCGCGGAGAGATCGTCGTCGGCGCCAACGAAGGCACGTGTCTGCATATTTTGCCCGAGGTTTTTGCCGAGTTCAAAAAGCAGTATCCGAATGTAGGCGTCAATATCAAGCGCGCAGACTACGCCAAAATTCTGGAATCGGTGGTCGACAACTCGGTCGACTTCGGCGTGGTTTCCCTGCCGGTGACCGATACCCGCCTGTCTGTCGTGCTGATTCATCGCGACGAACTGGTAATCATCGCCCCGCCGCAGCATCCGCTGGCAAAGATGAAATCGGCTACCATCGCGCAAGCCGCGAAGTTTCCGCTGGTCGTGCCCAAGATCGGACACACCCGCGACGCGCTGGAAAATCTTTTCTACGAACGCAAGCTCAAGCCGCGCTACACCATGGAACTCGATTCCAGCGAACTGCTAAAGCGCTTCGTAGCTGCGGACGCAGGCGTGGGCTTCATCGCCCGCTCCAACGTGCTCGAGGATATGCGCGCCAACGCGCTGGTCGCCATCCCCATCTCAGACGCCACAGTTCGCCGCGATCTCGCGCTCGTCTTCCGCAAAGACAAAGCCCTTAGTCGCGCCGCGCTAGCCTTCATCGAAATCACCGTAAAAATCAAAGGTCTTGACGCCGCGGCTGGCAAAAGTTGAAGGGCTGCGACATGAACGTGAAAAAGCGATCACCACAAAGGACACGAAGGTTCACAAGGTTGGCTTGCCTCGTATTCCTTTGTGAACCCTCGTGTCATTTGTGGTTCATTGGTTTTCGCCTACGTGCAGAAAATCCTTGAAGCGTGGGGTATCGTCTTTCAGGCAGAAACATCTAATGGGCAAGAAGCAATTTTTAACAAACGGAAAGGGATTTCATGAGACTTACTAGAAGACTCGCAGTTGCACTCGCCGGCATGTTACTAGGCGCAGCACTAATTCCAGCATCCTTTGCGGCCAAGGTCCAGACATTCACTGGCACCGTCAGTGACGCCATGTGCGGAGCCAAACACATGATGCCCGGGGACGATGCTGGCTGCCTGCGCGCCTGCGTAAAGAAGGGTTCACAATACGCCCTGGTTGTGGGCGATAAAGTTTATACGCTCGACACCAGCGATAAAGCCACGCTTGATCAACTCGATAAGTTGGCAGCGGCGAAGGCGACCGTAAAGGGCGAAGCCGACGGCGATACCATTAAAGTCGCGTCGGTCACGGCAGCCAAGTAGCGGCGATCCCTTGATTCAGGCAAGAAAAAGTCATTGTGCTGTGGCGCGCCTAAATTTTTTGCCCCGCGAATCAATTTTCATATTCCCTTTACAATTCGCTATGGTAGATTTGACCCTCATCTAAACGCGGGAGGAACAGGAATTGGGAAAAGACATGGTCCCCAAGAAGATATTTTTCACCAAGGGGGTCGGCAAACATCGGGAACGGCTTACTTCGTTTGAGCTGGCGCTGCGGGACGCCGGCATTGCCGCGCAGAATCTGGTTCGCGTCTCATCCATTTTCCCGCCTCAATGCAAACTGGTTCCGCGGTCTCAGGGATTGAAGTATCTCAGTCCGGGCGAAGTTGTGTTTGCCGTGGTGGCGGAGAATTCCACCCGCGAGCCGCATCGGTTGCTGGCAGCCAGTATTGGCGTGGCCATTCCCGCTGACCACAACACCTACGGCTACCTCAGCGAGCACCATTCCTTTGGCGAGACCGATGACTCCGCGGGCGAGTATGCGGAAGAACTTGCCGCCGAAATGCTGGCGACGACGCTGAACGTCGAGTTCGATCCCGACCGTTCCTGGGATGAGAAGAAAGAGATTTACCGGATTTCGAATAAGATCGTGCGCACCGCTAACATCACGCAGTCTGCAGTTGGGGACAAACGCGGGCTGTGGAGCACGGTGATTGCTTCGGCAGTACTGATCTTTGATTAAAGATGGTCAGTGGGTAGGATCGGGGCCTGATCCCTATTCTAGAACGATTTTCGTTTGCGTCCGCTCTTGCTCCAACTTTGCTTCGCGCAAGTAGAGAAACAGCGGCAGCCCAAGTGAGACTCCAACGGTGAGCACAGCGAGCAGTGGCAACCAGCGTCCGCGCACACGAAGCCGGGAATTTTCTATACGGACGAAGAGCAGTAGCGCTATGGCGGAGACGAATACGTCCACGGCGAAAAAGGCGCTAACGCGATTGGCAAATAGCTGCTGAACGAACAGACGCATATTCAGTCCGTTCTCCGCCACCCAGGGAACGAACTGCCAATACGGCAGAAGCACGCCAATAAAACATAGCAGAAGATAGATGGTTTTCGCCTTCATAGCAATCTGCCAGCCTGCGGCGCGGACATTCCTGCCCGCGAAAAGAGCGGGCCAGGGAAAAGTTGGCGGACAAGAATGTCCGCCCCACACGAGCTAGCGCGCCAGAACCTACTTTCTTGCTACTGCTTTTTTCTTCCCTGCTGTTTTTGCTTTGCCCAGACGTTCCAGCACCGCGGCCACCACCAGCGGCAGGCCGACCGTGGCATCTACGAATAACTCGCCGAACTTTCCGCCCTCGGCCGGAGGCACAAATTTTCCCCACGAAATTGCCTCGCTATAGGGACTGCCGGATAAGCCGCCCCAGTGCACCGGTTCCGGACAGATGCGCACGCCATAGTGATAGCGCTTCAATGGAACGTTTTCCCCCAGGCGCCGATGGCGCAACTCACAGAATGGTCCGAACTGTTGCGCCCAGTTGCGGGGAACGCCTCCGCCGATGGTGAAAATCCCCAGCTTGATTTGCCGCAACAGCGTGGCCGCGAAATGCTCGAGGTCTTCGAACGGATCGAATCGCAGCTTGTGTCTTCCGGTTGACTCGCGTAGACGGTTGTTCAGCGCCACGTCCAAACCTAATTCCGAATCTGTAAAAGCCGGCACAAAGACCGGAACGCCTTTCTCATACGCGGACTTCAAAATGCCTCGCTGCCCCTTGGCGTGTTTGGCCAAGTATTCGCCGATTGCGTGATTCAGCTTGTACGAGCAAAGCACCTCGCTGTGATCCCAGCTTTCTAATACGTGGGACATTACTTCTTCTACATCGTCGAGGTTCTGCTCGGGTTCGAGCGTGTCGTAGACGCGGTTGTAGCCCTGTTCATAAAGCTCGGTGTCAGAAACATCGGGGTTGTAGCGGAAATGGGCGCGACCGGTAGCCTCGACCAAGCCATGTGCCATTAGCGCGCCCGTAGAAACGATCGCATTCACGATTCCGCGGTCGATCAGGTCGGCGATGATCAAGCTCTGCTTGGCCACGGTCATGGCACCGGACAAAGTCATCACCACAAAACATTCAGTGTCGCGGGCCATGGCTTCGAGGACATCCGCGGCCTCGCCCACCTGGCGGCCGGTGAATGCGGTCTTTCCCATGGCCTGCACCAGGTCGTTGACTGTCCGCACGGAACTGAGGTCAAGAGATTCCAGCGGGATCAAGCGATCTTCAATCGGGTTATGCAGCTTGCGGTCGATTCCCGTGCCGTCGCGATGATTACCGTTTTTCATGGCCCACCCCAAATGCTTTTCTGTCGAAGCAATACTCTACTAGAAGCCAGCAGGCTCTTGCTACCACCGCGACGGCAGGAAGTGAAAATCTGGAACTGATATTCTATTTGTCCAACAAGGAGTCTTCGTTTTGCCGCCTGATAAATTTCGCGTCGGATTGATTCAGATGTCGATGACATCCGACCCTGACAGAAATCTGCAGCACGCCATCGATCTGGTCACAGACGCTGCCTCGCAAGGTGCCCAGATCGTCTGCCTTGCCGGAGCTTTTTCAGACGCAATATTTTTGTCAGCGCGAGGATACTTCCCTGTTCGATCTCGCCGAGCCGATCCCCGGCCCGACTTCGACGCGGCTTTCCGAAACTGCGAAGCGGCTGGGAATTGTTCTTATCGCATCGCTCTTTGAAAAGCGCGCGGCGGGCGTGTATCACAACACGGCGGCGATGTTTGACGCCGATGGCACTTTGCGCGGGATCTACCGAAAAATGCACATCCCCGACGATCCCCTTTACTACGAAAAATATTACTTCACCCCCGGCGATCTGGGATTCCGCGCCTTCGATACCAATGTAGGCCGCGTGGGCACGCTGGTTTGTTGGGATCAGTGGTATCCCGAGGGCGCGCGGCTCACTGCTCTGCAGGGCGCGCATGTGCTTTTTTATCCCACTGCGATTGGCTGGCATCCCGCTGAGAAAGCCGAGTTCGGCGTGACGCAGCACGATGCCTGGCGCACCATTCAACGGGCGCATGCGATTGCCAACGGAGTCTACGTGGCGGTGGTGAATCGCGTGGGCTTTGAAACCGGAGACGTTCGCGGAAACTCGGCTTCGGGCGCCGGATTGGAATTCTGGGGTGGGTCATTCTTGTGCGATCCGTTCGGCAAAGTAATCGTCGAAGGATCGCATAATAAAGAAGAGGTCCTGGTAGGCGAAGTTGACCTGAAAGCGTTGGAGGACATCCGCCGCAATTGGCCGTTCCTGCGCGACCGCAGAATCGACAGTTACGCCCCGATTACCAGCCGTTTGATCGATTAGCGGCGGTTGAGCCATTGTGCCCTTTTGTGGGCCACAGAGTGCCAATCTCTGTTATAGTGCCCACTCCGTTCCTCAGCACTGAATAGCTAAGTTCCGTTTTTTAACCACTTAGCCTCAGGCAATCGACAACCGAAAAACGGCATCTTACCTGCAGCCATAATTAGGGCAGAGGTCGCCCAAAGAGATAAGGGTAATCTGGCCGAGTACTCTTTGGTAACCTCAGCAACAAAAGCTGGATTGAGTTCCAGCACCTGTGATTTAAAATGGCCGCCTGCATTACGCCAGAGCGGTCGAAGATTTGAGGCACACTTCGTGAAGAGTAAAAAAGGGCAAGTTTTTCTGGTGATGTTTTTGGCCGTCGTAATGTGTGGACAGGCTTTCGGTCTGCATCAGGTCGTGCCCAGCCGTCACGTACATCGGGCGGCGGGTAAACGCCGAGCTCGTATTCGCCGAATCCTTTGGAACCCGGTATTCCGTCCTTCGCACGATTCGCTGTTGCGCCAGAATCAGGAAATTGACCGGTTGGAACTGCCGCGTATTCAGAATGAAGCTGAGCTCGAAGAGTTGATCGGCCGCCAGGAACTGGTCCCGATTATTGCCAGCCAGACTCTGCGCTTCGATCCGCGGCTTGATCCGGATCGCCGTTATTGCCGTCCGTGGACGCGCGACTTTCTTGATGATCTGAGCCAGGCTTATTACAAACAGTTTCACGATTCGATTCAGGTGAATTCGGCGGTGCGAACGGTGCAGGTACAGAAAAAACTTCGCCGCCACAATCGCAATGCGGCGCCGGAAAAAGGCGAGACCGCATCGTCCCACCTTGCGGGCATTACGGTCGATATCCAAAGGCGTGGCATGTCCAAGCAGCAAGTCGCGTGGATGGAGAACTACCTGATGCCGCTGAAAGAGCAAGGCCTGGTCGAACCGGAAGAAGAACGGCATCAGTGGGTATTTCACGTCGCAGTTTCCGGCCGCTACGCGGATTTACACCAGCCCAAGGCCGTATCCGGGGATCAGCAGGAAGCTGTTCAGACAGAGCAAAGCGAGCAGACGCCGAGCATCTTGTCCATCAGCGACCGCGAGAACACTTTGGATCTCTCGCCCGCCTCTTTCAAATAACTAGCCTGAGCGGAAGTAGTTCGAGGTCCGTCGCAGAGCCCGACGGCCTCGCCCCCGTTTTAACTCCGCTATTCAACCGTATACAATCATTCCCTCACGACCCATGAAAAATCTAAAGCGGTTTCTTTCAGTAAAGGCTCTGCTTTTCGATGCGTTCGTTCTTACTTCAGTATTGGCTCTTGCGCAGACGAATGAGGCTTCCGGCGTCAGTGCGCGTGCCCGTTCTATCCATGATTCGGCAATCGTGGTTGATACTCATGCTGATACGCCACAGCGTTTTCTGGATGAGAACTTCGATATCGGTTCAACCGATCCGAACGACAAGGGACACATCAGCCTCGACAAAGCTCGCGCAGGCAACCTGGGCGCGGAGTTTTTTTCCATCTGGGTTGATCCAGAAACGAATCAAGGCCATTTCGCCAAGCACACTCTCGACTTGATCGATTCGGTCTATGAACAGGCGGCGCATCATCCTGATCGCATGATGATGGCGTTTTCGGTGGAGGATATCGAGCGCGCCCACAAGCAGAAAAAGCTTGCCGCGTTGATGGGAATCGAAGGCGGCCACTCGATCGAGAACGATATTCATTTGCTGCGCGATTATTACCGGCTAGGCGTGCGCTATATGACGCTCTCCTGGTCGAACACCAACGAGTGGGCGGACTCGTCGGGCGATATTGACGACCCGAAGATCCAGCATCACAACGGGCTCACGGATTTCGGCAAGCAAGTAGTGCGGGAAATGAATCGTCTGGGCATGATGGTCGATATTTCCCACGTTGCCGACAAGACCTTCTGGGACACGATTGCGACTACCAAGGCTCCGGTGATTGCGTCGCATTCTTCGGCGCGCGCTTTGACCAACGCTCCCCGCAATATGACTGACGACATGTTGCGGGCGGTCGCCAAGAACGGCGGCGTGGTCGATGTGAATTTCTACTCTGGCTTTGTGGACGAAGATTATCGCAAGGCGAGTGAACCCATCAACAAACAGTCTGGGGAAGCGGTCAAGGCTTATCTCGAGAAGCAAAAAGCGGACGGCAAGACCGTAACCTACATCGAGGTTGACCGCATTGAGCGCGAGTGGGCGGCGAAAATTCCTCGTCCGCCGCTGAAGTCTTTGGTCGATCATATCGATCACATCGCCAAGGTCGCGGGGATTGAACACGTTGGACTAGGCTCGGATTTCGATGGTGTTGCCGGGGCGACTCCTGAGGGCATTGACTCAGCCGCAGACTTGCCCAAGATTACGCAGGCTTTGCTCGACCGCGGCTACAGCGCCGGCGACATTCATAAGATTCTCGGCGGTAATATTCTGCGGGTATTCAAAGAGGTGGAGCGGGTCAGCCAGCAAATGCAGGCTCAGAAGCTTTCTTCTAACCCGTAATTGTGTTGCCGCTGTCGTACAATTCAAGGTTCAGATTGATCACACTTAAGGAGCTATTCATGCACAAATATTTGATCCTTACCTCAATCATTTTTCTGTCTTCGCTCGGCTTGTGGGCACAAGCGAAATCATCAGGCGGATCGGGCCATCCCACGGCTGTGATCGATACCACCGCCGGTAAGCTGACTTGCACCCTTTTCCCCGACAAAGCTCCAATTGGCGTGGCCAACTTTATCGGATTAGCGACTGGAACCAAGGACTGGACCAGCCCCATCACTCATCAGAAAAAACACGGTGTGCCACTCTATGACGGAACCATCTTCCATCGCGTGATTCCCAATTTCATGATTCAGGGCGGCGACCCCATGGGCACTGGAACGGGCGACCCGGGGTATGCCTTCAAGAATGAAACTTCGAACGATTTGAAATTCGATCGTCCTGGGCGCATGGCCTATGCCAATGCCGGACCGGGCACGAATGGCTCGCAATTTTTCATCACGGAGATTGCCTACCCGAGCCTAAACGGCGGATACACCATTTTTGGCCAGTGCGACGATGCCAGCGTTGCGCTGGTGAAGGAGATTGCGCGCGCGGGCCGCGATTCCAACGATAGACCGTATAAGCCGGTGAAGATTAACCACATCACAATCAGCGGCGCACAATAAGAAGCTTAGTAGCGCTGGCGTCCCGCCGGCTGTCGCGAGGGCATGTTGCCCTCGCCAGTCGGCTGCCGATTTGGTCACTTGGCGTGCTCAACCGTGACCGACTTCAAAGTGACATCCTTGAGTGGCTTGTCCTGCCGGTTCCGGGGCGCACTCACAATTTTTTCCACCACGTCTTCTCCTTCGACGACTTCACCGAAGATGGTGTGCTTCCCCGTCAACCACTGCGTCGGGGCGAGCGTGATAAAGAATTGGCTTCCGTTAGTGTTGGGCCCAGCGTTTGCCATGGCAAGCTTCCCGGGCTTATCGAACTTATGTGGTGAACTTTTGGTTTCGTCCTCAAACTGGTAGCCCGGTCCGCCCATGCCAGTGCCTGCGGGATCGCCGCCCTGGATCATGAACTCAGGAATCACGCGATGGAAAATGGTGCCATCGTATAGCCGGTCTTTGCTTTTCTTGCGAGAGACGGGATGCGTCCATTCGCGTTTCCCCTCGGCGAGTTCCACAAAATTAGAAACCGTTTTAGGGGCATCTTTTTCAAAAAGACGGCAGACAATTTTTCCTTCGCTGGTTTCAAAAGTGGCATACATTCCGGGCTGACGCGCCATGGGCAATTCCTTTCTAGGATCAAGAAGTTTGAGAAGATTAAAGCAATACAAGTCTCCGCTAACATCTTACATGGCTTGACTCTGTTGGCGCAGATGGAAGACTGATGAGCGGCGCGTGTGTGCGTTTTCAGTTATTTTTTAATGCTGGTGAGTAGATCTTCAGTAGCTACAACGCTGGCGAATTCGCCGTTCAGGCTGGCTAGAGCCGTATCGTGCATTTCCTCCGCGGTATATTTTTGGCCGCGTATGCCGGTGCGCTCAAAGGTTGCCGTCGCATCGGAAACAACATAAGTATCGAAATCATAATTACCCGCCATGCGCGCGGTGGTGGCGACGCAGTGATCGGTAGTTAAACCTACCAGCACCAGCTTGTGCGCACCCATCGATTGCAGCCGCTGTTGCAAATCGGTTCCAATAAAAGCGCTGTTGACGTTCTTCGTGATCACCGGCTCACCGTGAAGTGGTTTGGCCTCGGGTTTCACTTCGACTCCCGGGCCGTTGAACAGGCTCTCAGGTTTTGGATTCACGTGTTGGACGTGGATAATCGGGCGTCCGGTTTTTCTCCATTCAGCCAGAAGCTTTGCTACGTTACTCTCTGCTTCGGGATTATTGCGTCTTCCCCAACGCGGATGATTGAATGCCTGTTGAACGTCAATCACGATCAGTACTGCGGACCCGAAATCAGAGTTCAAAGAATTCTCCTCGCAAACCGATTTCATATGATCACTTCATTTCCGCTACCAAATCGATTTCTACGCAGGCTCCAAAGGGGATTTGTGCCACGCCGAAGGCGGTACGCGCATGTGCCCCAGCTTCACCGAAAACCTCCACGAACAACTCGGAAGCGCCATTGGCCACCAAATGCTGCTCGGTGAAATCCGGGGCACTATTGACCAGAATCATCAATTTCACGATTCGGCTGACGTTGTCGAGATTCTCGCATGCGGCCTGCAGCGTTCCTATCAAATCAATTGCAATACCACGTGCCGCCTGTTTCCCGTCTGCAGTATTCAACTGCGCACCCAGTTTTCCCGCCCAGGGCTTGCCATCGCGTTTGGCGATGTGCCCGCTTAAGAAAACCAGCTTTCCACTTCGCACAAATGGCACGAAAGCGGCCACCGGTGCGGTGATCGATGGCAAAGTAATATTGAGTTGCTTCAGCCGATCATAAACCGACATGCTGTCTCCAATCACAAACTGAGGGTGCCCTCGAGGACCGGCGTCACATGCCCTCCCACCGCGATCCCGTCCACTCCGCCCTCACCGTGAATGTGCACATGCAGAATGCTGCGCCGTCCCATCAGTGTTCCTTGCTCGCTATAAAAATGAGTGCCTGCTTTTGAAGCGCACAGACCATGCTTCATCATGTACGCCGCCAACGGTCCAGTCGAACTTCCCGTCGCCGGATCTTCAGCGATGCCGTGGTCGGGCGCAAACATTCTCGAATAGGCTCCCTTCGGAGTGGGCGTGAAAGCGAAGACACAGAGCGAGCCTGGGTGAAGCAATTTGAATTGCTTCCAGCCTGACGTGTCGAAAGCAATTGCATCCACAATTTCACGATCGGTGACAGGAATGAAGAGCGTTGGATTTCCGGCGTCCAGCACCTGCGGCGGCTTATCAATAAGCTGGCTGACTTTCAATCCAAGCAGCGCGGCGGCGGTATTTCGGTCGACCAAAGCTCCCTCTCGCAAAGCAGGAGTCTTCAGCCAGATCTTTGCAGCAGTTCCCGATTCAACGCTTATGTTAATCGGTCCAACATTTTCTTCGACGAGGAATTGGGCAGTTCCTCGCGGAACTTTTCCCTCGTCTATTAAGATATAGGCGGTGCCAACCGTGGGATGCCCGGCAAAATCCATTTCCTTGCCCGGCGTGAAGATGCGTAGTTTTGCCGCACATTCCGAACGGGTTGCGGGAAAAACAAATACGGTTTCGGAAAGGTTGAATTCTCGCGCAATTTTCTGCATCACAGGCGTACTTAGATTTCTGGCATCCGGGAATACCGCCAAAGGGTTTCCCTCCAACGGTTCCGTAGTGAAGACGTCAACCACGCGATACCGGTATGATTTATTAAGCGTCATAGAGTTCCTGCTTGAGTTAGAGTATACATCGTCATTTAGCCAACTGTATATATGAAATATTACAGTGGGATTACATGCCCTATCCAACAAAAGCAGATTGCAGATCCTAACCTGGTTGAAGGATCCTACGGGGAACTTTCCTCCACAAGTTGACGGCGATCTGGTAAAAGACGGAGTTTGCGGTTTGCTGATTGCCAAGAAGCTGGGCGTAAGCCAGCCCACCGTAAGCGAGCATCTACGCATACTTTCGCAAGCCAAGCTGCTGGCGTTACACTCCAACCTGGACCAGGAAACTTCGTGATGAGTAGCTGGACAATATCTCTCCGGCTGGTGTCGGATGCTTAACCTCAAGAAGATTCTTTTACCGGTTGATTACCCTAACGCGTCGCTGAGTGTAATTCTTCAGGCATCCACACTGGCTCGCCATTTCCATTCGGAGATCGTGATGCTGCACGTCGCGACTGTGCAGAGCCATGCCGCCGGTGTGCCCGAGAGCAGTCAAGAATTAGCTCACTGGGATCTGATCGCGGAAATCCTTAAAGCGGCGGAAAAGAATTCGGCACCGTCTCTCGAGTCCGAACTCGAAGGACTTTCCATCCGACCTTTATTGATTGAAGGCGACCCCGCGCACGCCATTGTGGAAATAGCTCAACTGGAAAAAGCTGACCTGATCATGATGCCATCTCACGGCTTCACGTTTAACCAGTTTCTTATAGGCTCGGTAACCGCGAGAGTATTGCATGGTACCGAGTGCCCGGTGTGGACCGGCGCCCATATAGAAGAATCGCAAGTGGGTGAATTTGCCATACGCAGCGTGCTGTGTGCGGTCGACCTTGGGCCTCGTAGTCAGAAAACGGTCTCCTGGGCTGCGCAAATGGCTGACGAATTCGGGGCTCGGCTTACGCTCGTGCATGTCACGGCGTCCGTAGATCTTTGGGGACCCGGCGGCACCTACGTTGATTCCCGATGGAAAGAGGCGCTGGTTGGTGACGCCTCCCATCGTCTTGCCGACCTTCAGAAAGAAATGGGCATCAAGGCGGATATTTTCATCGGCAGCGGAGACGTGCCTACCGTGCTGGCCCGCGCTGTGACGCAGACCAAGGCAGATTTGTTGGTTTTGCAGTGCTATCCGTACAGCGGTAATCTGCGCGTCCACGGCTACGCAATCATTTGTGCGGTTCCCGTTCCAGTTCTTAGCGTGTGACGCCACGCGCAAGCGCCGCAAACTTCCTGTGCAAATCGCGAAGTTCCTGATAGCGAAGCAGATTTCCGCGTCGGCAAGCTACGTCTTGGCCCAGAATTCGGTATCGTCCAAGAAGGAGGCGGTCAAAACCTCGGCCTCAAGTGGCTCTCACGCTGAACATCGGAACCGCAACGTCATTACTATTGACTTTGGCTTTCCTGTCACAGTCATTGACATTGATCGTTTCCCGCCAACGGTGGATTGCTTGAATCTGTTCCGAAACTCTTGCCTTGTAGATGCGCACCCGATCCGCACTTTCATGTCGTGCGGGATTTTCCAATGGACTGCTGCGCGATGGTAGTGAGTTTGCATACAACAGGGGTGGCATGCTGGAACGCCCGCAAGCTTCCGGCTCGGCTCATGGAGACCATCAATGCTTAAAGGCTTCAATTATCCGCTTACAGCAAAAGGCAAATCGACCCTGAATCCACCTCCGCCCTGGTACTACTCTTCCGACTTCCTCAATGTTGAATTTTGGTCGGAGCCCTCTGCCGTGGCGGCTCTGTTGCCTCCCGGCCTCGATCCCGATCGCTCCGCCAATGGTCACGCCAATGCTCTTTTCTACGATTGGCAATTCAGCGGGAACGACGACGAATATCTTGACCCGGCCCGCTATCAGTATCGCGAGTTCTTCATCCTCGTGGATGCGTTGTACCAGGGTAAGCCGGTCGCTTATTGTCCATATATTTTCGTGGACAACGACGCGGCGCTGGCTCGCGGTTGGACGCAAGGCTATCCGAAGCGTCTCGGCGAGGTTTTTCAGACCAGGTATTACGCTGCCACAGGAAGGGCAGGTCCCGCCCTCGCACCGGGATCGAAGTTCGCTGGATCCCTTACATCCGCCGGACAAAGACTTGCCGAGGCGGTTGTTACGCTGAGAGAACCGATAACTGACATGGCGCTGTTGAAGCAGAAGCCTGTCATCAATCTCCTGCACTGTCCGCGTCTTGCCGCTGATAAACAGGACCAGCCGGCAATTCACGAGCTGGTCGAGAACGTCCCGCGCGACGTGAAGATTGAACAAGCATGGGTAGGAGAAGGTTCTCTTACACTTCCGGTCTGCAGAGACGAAGAGCTCTCGGACCTGACGCCTGTCCGTTCTGGCAAAGGCATACGGGCTTCCATGGCATATGTCGTGGATGATCTAAAGACATTGAAGGATTTGAGACGGTAATGCGGAGGGCAGCGTAATTTTCTGCCTCGGCTTTATCAGCCAGCAATTAAAGCTCTGTCAGTTTCAATAACGCGTCAATTTTATTGAGCGCAGAATCCTGAACTGTCAAGAGCCAAATTTTCCCAGAGCTCAAAAATGCGCCTTGCGGACTGCAGGACATGGTTCGCAATGCGCGTTGAAGCGGGCTTCACGACGCAATCCGCCTTTTGGCAGGCGACGTGCATTTTGCTGTGATGCGATGCGAATGGACCTGTGAAATGCAAACCCCAACCACCAAGCGTGATTCTTGCATGAATGCATCCGGCCACCAGAGCGCAGTTCTCGAGATGCAGGAAGTTCTGTCACTCCGATTGCCGTACTTTTTTCAGTGTGCTTTGCGACTGCTAGGGAACGCAGCTGACGCCGAGGACGCCGTGCAGGAAGCCCTGTTGGCCGCTTACAAACACATCGACCAATTCAGAGGGCAGGCGCAGATGGCAACTTGGCTGACCGCGATCGTCCGCAACTGTGCGCTGATGCAATTGCGCAAACGGCCTCGCCAGGTTCATTTGCCTTTGGATGAGCAGACGGGAGAGGAGGACAAATACTTCGTTTGGGAGAGAATCGCGGACGCGCGCCCCAACCCTGAAGAGGAGTGTCGCAATTTGGAGCTCCGAGCGCGCCTGCAAAAATGCGCCGCACGGTTGTCGCCTACTTTGCGGAGAACATTTCAGCTGCGTGTCTTGAAGGGTCTCTCGATCTTTGAGACGGCTCGAATTTTGGGATCGCCACTCGGAACGGTCAAGGCGCAATTGGCGCGCGCTCGAGCAAAGATTGCCAGCCACATGCGGTCAGCGCTTGCACCAAGATCGCGCAGCCTCCAGCGGCCACACCGATAGTTTGACTGGCTGGGCAATGCGGCTTCACTGGACCTACCTGGGAATGTTGACACGTTTTCAAATTCTGCATTGTCAGCTCTTTGATGTGGCTTGATGTCGAGCTGACTTTGACAGTGTTAACGCTCTTGACATCCACATGCCCTATCAAACACTGATCATTCAGCGGTTGCGGGCTTTTCGGTTTGGCATCCGCGTTGCTCCTCTGACGCATGGAGGTCCACTTGGAACGCGTGCATAGCTATCTGGGTGCTGCATTCGGCATCGCGTTAGTTTTTGCTATGCCGGCCCTGAGCCAGACCAATCAGGCGCCGCCACAGACGGCAACAATTATAGGCACAGCCACCGATGTCAATGGCGGTACGATTCCAAACGCGACGGTCGTTCTCAAAGAAGTTGATAGCAATGACCCTCGCACGATCGTGACAACCGAAAACGGATTGTTCGAGTTTCATGATGTGAAACCGGGCATTACGTACCAGCTCAACATCAGCGCTGACGGTTTTGCAGACTGGACCTCTCCCCCGATCACACTTAGTCCCGACCAGTTCAAAATTGTTACCGGCATCCAACTGCGAATTGCAACCGAACGTACTACGGTTGATGTTCATTACGATCCCATTGAGGTCGCAACCGAGCAACTGAAGGCTGAAGAGAAGCAACGCGTGTTCGGAATCATTCCGAACTTTTACGTTTCTTATGAGCGCGACCCAGCGCCATTGACCCCGAGAATGAAGTTCAAGCTGGCCCTGAAAGTGTCCACGGATCCAGTTACCGCAGCCGGAGTCCTGCTGGTCGCCGCTGCTAGGCAGGCCGGGAATAGCTTGAATTACGGGCAGGGTTGGGGAGCGTATGGAAAGCGCGTTGGCGCAGTCGCCGCCGATGGTTTTTCTGACATCCTGATCGGCGGCGCCATATTGCCATCGCTGTTGCACCAGGATCCGCGCTACTTCTATCAGGGAAAAGGCACGACCGGCTCCCGAATCCGCCACGCCATGTTCAGTCCGTTTGTTTCCAAGGGGGATAACGGAGAGTGGCAACCGAACTACTCGAGTTTGGGCGGAGATTTGGCGTCATCGGCTCTCGCAAACCTTTACTATCCCCGGTCCAATCGTGGTGTTGGGCTGGTCTTCGGCAATTTTGCGATTGGCACGGCTGAGCGGATAGGCGCAGCCCTGGCCCAGGAGTTTCTGGTTGGCAAGTTCACCCGAAGGGGTGGTCACATGAAGGAGCGCAGCAACTAACAGAGATTATTCGTTGGGTGATCAACAATGGGTTCGCAAAATTCTGCAATCGAGCACTGCAAGAGAGACCCTATTGCAACCGCTCCGCACGACATCGGCAGCTTCTTCTAAGAAGGCTTTGGCATCCGGCGTGCTTTTTCTCTTGTTGTGCCAAGCAGAACAGTACTTCGGAGGATGTATGGCAAAGATAATCGAATTCTATATTCCGCAAAGTTTTCGCAAGGGTTCAAAGCGGTTGCCTCGAAACGAACGCGGCAAGCTGCTGGAGTTTCCAGCGGCGGTACGAAAATCCGCCTGACAGAGCGCGGAACACCGTGGCGAATGCGGGGCCGCTTGTTGCCACAGCCGGCACTTGAACCCGTCGCCCTTACATAAGCACCCCAGAGTATGACCGCTACGTTCAAATACGATGCGGTCCATGCAAAGCGAGCAACGAGCGACATCGCGCCCCGGTCGAGAATGGGAGAGCAGGATGGTGGTGGGAGAGGCCATCGAGTCAGGTGTCATCACACTCAGCCGGAGATGGCTGAAGTGCTGTAATGAACGGCAAAGCAGAATCGGCGACGGCGTCTGCTTCGCTGGAACGGAGTCGCTGTCGAGGATGCCGATTCCGGGGGATTTCTTCAAAGTCCCGGCGCAAGCCTGACCAACTTCCCTGGCCATTATCCCAGAGCCTTGCACTGAAGGCGCGCTCGTATCGCACCTCGCCCGATTATCGATAGTAAGTATCTAATATCCTAAAGTCTGGCTCAGTCAGCCTAAAGTTTGATTGCTCAAGTGCAGTAATGACGTTAATCTTGCCGCATGTCGGTGGATCGAATGTCCAGATTGATAGCGATCATTGATGACGACGAGGCCATGCAAGATTCACTGCGCGACCTAATGGAAGCGGCTGGGCTGGTCGCAGAGTGCTTTGGATCCGCGGAAGAATTCCTCGAATCCGACTTGCATACTCGGGCTGCATGCCTGATTGTTGATATCCGTATGCCGAGGATGTCGGGCTTGCAGTTGCAGGCCAGATTGAAAGAAGAGGAATGCAATATTCCGATCATCTTCATCACGGCTCATGGAGATGCCAAGATGAGAATTCGAGCGATGAGAGAGGGTGCAGTCGAGTTCCTCGCAAAACCGTTCGATCATCACCTGTTGCTCAAAAGGGTCCGTACTGCACTTGCCATGTGAACAACCTCGGCTATTGCAGTTGCGTGGGGAGCCTTACGTGTAGAGGTTTCTGTGGGAAATTATGCAACAGTCACGAACCCTGCTCTAGATCAGGCCGAGCGTGCGTTCGAGCGGATCATCGGCAGTAGCGCTGCCCTCGAATCCGTGCTCGAGCAAGTGGAGCAGGTTGCGCCCACAGACTCGACTGTCCTCATCGAAGGAGAAACCGGTACCGGAAAAGAGCTCATTGCTCACGCTATTCACAATGCAAGTCAGCGCTATGGACGCGCATTCATAAAGCTGAATTGCGCTGCAATTCCGCTGGATCTTCTGGAAAGCGAATTGTTCGGTCATGAGAAAGGCGCCTTTACCGGCGCGATTGCGCAGAAGGTCGGGCGCTTCGAAATGGCTGATAAGGGAACCTTGTTCTTGGACGAAGTCGGCGACATCCCTCCTGCATTGCAGCCGAAGTTGCTGCGCGTCTTGCAAGAACAGGAGTTCGAGAGATTAGGAAGCGGTAGAACTCACAAAGTGGATGTCCGGCTGATAGCTGCAACCAATCGGGATCTGATGAAGATGGTAGCTCGCGGGCAATTTCGTAGTGATTTGTACTATCGTCTGAACGTCTTCCCCATCTTGCTGCCTGCGCTGCGAGAGCGTCGGGAAGACATTCCCGTTCTTGTCACGCATTTCGTGAAGATGTTTACCCGCCGAATGGGGAAGCAAGTCGACAGCATTCCTCCAGAAACCATGTCCGCATTCCAATGGCATTCCTGGCCGGGGAACATACGTGAGTTGCAAAACTTGGTAGAACGCGCAGTTATCCTTTCGCGCGACGGTGTGCTTCCAAACCCGCTATTTCAGAGGCGAACCGGACCTATCAGCCTCAACATCCATCAAACTCAGGCTTGCCAATTGTCGACGACATCGGAAGACTCAGATCGCGGTCTGATCGTGGAGACGCTTGAGCTGGTTGGCTGGGTCGTCGGCGGCCCACGCGGTGCTGCGGCGAAACTGGGACTGAAACGAACCACACTTCTGGCCAAGATGAAAAGACTAGGGATCTCGCGGCCTATCCCTCAGGAAGAAACCAGCGTTCCCGGAGTCGCGTAAGAAGATGCCCCGATTTGAGGGTAGAAATGGCAACCGCACATGGAATAAAGTTACAAGTCAGTAAGCGCGAACGGCTCGAGCGGCAAACTATAATCGACCCGATTCCGGCGTTGTTCGTCTGTGATGCTGGACGGGCCCCTTGAATTTGGCGGCGGCTCATGGCTGACATCACGAAAATCGACACGTTCATTCAAAGTTCTCCACACCCCGCATGGTTGGCGACCACTCAAGGTCATTGCGTGTATGCCAACCCAGCCCTGGAACGCCTCACCGGGTTCAATTCAGATCAGATCAACCAAACTGACTGGCGCAGTTTCCTTCGGGAAGAGGACCGAGCCGTCGCCTCAGCCTCTTGGCAAAGGTCCCTCGCAACCGGAACTCCGTATCGCATGCAAGTCCGCATGCGAGGGAGCAATGGCGCTCCTGAATGCGTCGAACTCATCGCCTTCGGCCACAAAGCGGGCGACGGCGCGGAACTATGGTTGTTTAGCGCGTTAGACGTAAATGGCGTTGCTGCTCCGAAGCGCCCCAGTTCGAAGCACAACTACAAGCCACTCTCAATGTGATTCCGGCGTATACCTGGTACGCTCTTCCGTCCGGTGTCCTCACCTTCGTGAACGAACGGACTGCGAACTACCTTGGTCTCCCGAAAGATCATCCTTTGCGCTTTGGCATTGACGTGGGCGCAGAATGGGATTCACATATCGCGCTTCTGCATTCGGACGACCGCGAAGAGTCACGCAGAGTCTGGTCAACCTGTATAAGCAAAGGAAGAGCTGGTGAGTTCACTTTTCGCGTTCCTGGCGCCGAGGGGAAATACCGATGGTTCCTTACTCGCGCCGAACCCCTCCGCGCGAACGATGGAACTCTGCTCTATTGGATCGGAGTTAATCTCGACATCGACGACGCCAAGCGGGCAGAGGATGCTCTTCGCAAAAGTGAAAAAGAGCTTCGCGATGCGATCGATACCATTCCGGCGCTAGTGTGGAGTGCTCTGCCCGATGGCTCCAATACTTACGCCAACAAGCGATTTGTGGAGTACTTGGGGCTGTCGGCGGAACACACGGCCGGATCAAGGTGGCACGCGCTAATTCACCCTGACGATCTTGAGCGACATGCAAGTGAATGGATGGAAGCGGTTGCTACCGGCAAGCCTCACGAAAATGAGTCGCGTTACCGACGCTCGGATGGGCAATACCGCTGGCATTTGGACCGCGGAATGCCGCTTCGAGATGAAGATGGAAACATCGTCAAGTGGTATGGGGTCACGACCGACATCGAAGATCGCAAACGCGCCGAGGAAGCGCTTCAGTCGGTGTCTAGCGACTTGCAAGACAGCAAAGCTAAGCTTGAAGAAGCCCAGCGGATTGCACATGTCGGCTACTGGGAGTGGGACCTGACGTCGAATCGCGTGATCTGGTCAGACGAGACCTACCGCATCTATGGACTGCGGCCGCAGGAGTATCCCATAGACATAGCTGTTCTACGAAAAGTGATCCACCCCGAAGATTTAGAATCTGTTTTCCGAGTGGCCGAAGAAGCCGTTCGCGGAGGATTGCGCACGGACGTAGAACACCGAATTATCCGTCCCAGTGGCGAAGTGCGCACGGTGCATAGTCAGGGCGATGTGAAGAAAGACGCGTCGGGCAGACCCTACCGAATGTTCGGGACGGTCCAGGACATCACGGACCGCAAGCGCTCCGAGGAGGCGCTTCAACAAAGCCAATTGTATCTCGCTGAGGGGCAGCGCCTAGCCCACATGGGCAGCTGGGCATTCGACACTACCGGATTCAGTTACTGGTCCTCCGAGTTGTTTCGGATCTATGGTCTTGATCCGAGTGGCAAGCCGCCAACAATAGAAGAATATTTGGCTCTTGTACATCCGGAAGATCGCGCGTTCATGAAACAAGGCATTACCAACATGTTGGCCGATCATCGCGCATTCGACTTCACAAAACGAATTGTGCGGCCTGACGGACAGATTCGTCATGTACGCTGTGTGGGTGTTCCGGTCACGCAAGGGGGAATTTTCCAGGGCTTCCTTGGGACCGGGATGGATGTTACGGAGCAGGAGCGACTAACGAAGGAACTGCGCCTGAGTGAGCATTATCTCAGCGAAGGGCAGCGCCTTGCGCACATGGGAAGTTGGGCATTTAATCCGTCTGGTTTCTTCAGTCACTGGTCGCGTGAACTTCTGCGCATATACGGTCTTGATGCGGCCCAAGAAGCCCCCAACCTTGAGGAATACCTCGCCCTGATCCATCCGCAGGATCGCGAGTTCATGAGATCGCTTATCAAGAAAATGGTGGCGGAAGCTTTGGGATGTGATGTCACCAAGCGGATTGTGCGACCCGACGGCGAAATTAGGTATATCCGTTGCGTTGGCGTTCCTGTTGTCGAGGATGGCACGCTGCTAAGAATCATCGGCACGGCGATGGACGTTACGGAGCACGAGCTTCTCACTCAGGAGCTCCGGCGCCGGGAAGCATACCTGGAGGAAGCTCAACGGCTCAGTCAAACGGGCAGTTTCGGGTGGAGACCTGACAACGGAGAGATTGTCTGGTCTGACGAAACCTATCGCATCTTCGAGCACGACCACGCGGTGAAGCCAACAATGGATTTAGTGGTGCAGCGCGTCCATCCCGACGACCTGCCCGAGTTTCAGAAGGTCATCGAGAGTGCCTCTGCCGGGGCGACACAGTTCGAGCATACCTATCGTTTGCTGCTGCCCGACGGGAGTGTCAAGCACGTCCACGCCCTGGCACACCTCTTACAAGACGCATCCGGCAAACGTGAGTTTGTCGGGGCGGTAACCGACGTTACCTCGATAAAACGAGCGGAAGAGGAACTGCGTACAAGCGAAGCGTACTTGGCGGAAGCGCAGAGGCTGAGCCAAACCGGCAGTTGGGCATGGAGTCCAGACCAGGACCTTCCCCTGGGAAAATCCAAGCATGCAGATATCAGGTACTGGTCGGAGGAATGCTACCGTGTTCTGAGTTTCGATCCACAGGATGGTTTGCCCCGATTCGAAGACTTCTTTCAGCGGATTCATCCCGACGACCAACCCGGGTTCAGGGAACTAATTCAGACGGCTATCCGCGAGAAGGCAGAGTGGGAGGCGGACTACCGCATCATGCATCCGGATGGCCCCGTCAAGGACATTCACGTCGTAGGTCATCCTGTTCTGAGCACGTCCGGCCATCTCATTGAATTTGTGGGCACGGCGGTCGACGTCACTGAGCGTAAACGAGCTGAGGAAGAGCGTGAAAGGCTGCAAGCGCACTTGACCGAGGCGCAAAAGCTGACCCATACGGGCAGCTGGGGCTGGCGCGTACCTGATCGAAACGTGATGGAGGTCTCCGAGGAGTTTTACCGGATCTACGGCTTCGATCCAGCCGAGGGAGCACCGACTTTAGAAGAATATCTCGAACGCGTCCACCCGGAGGATCGCCTTAAGTGGAAGGTCATTACCGAACGGGCAATCCTGGAAAAGGCCGATTACGATCACGAGTTCCGCATTCTTTTACCGGATGGAAAGGCAAAGTGGATCCGCACTGTTGGCCATCCCGTCCTTTCCAACATCGGAGATTTGGAGGGGTTCATAGGCAGCTCCACCGACATCACGCAGCGCAAATCTGCCGAGCAAGAGCGTGAAAAACTGCGACTACTCGAAGCCGATCTGGCCCATACCAATCGTGTGAGCACCTTGGGGGAAATGGCAGCGTCGCTGGCACACGAAATCAAGCAGCCCATCGCGGCTGCCATCACCAGCGCCAACACTTGCATTGAATGGCTGGCACACGAACCGCCCAATCTTGATCGGGCTCGTGCGGCAGCAGCCAGAATCGATAAGTATGGGAATCGTGCGGCTGAAATCATCGACCGTATACGGTCGCTTTACAGGAAGTCTCCTCCACAACGTGAGTTGGTCGACGTGAACGGAATTATCCAGGAAATGCTTACTCTCCTGACGGGTGAGGCTACGCGATCCTCAATTGCCGTGCACACGGATCTGGCCCTTGAACTGCCTAAAATCATGGTAGACCGCGTGCAACTGCAGCAGGTGTTCATGAACCTCATGCTCAACGCCATTGAAGCCATGAAGGACTCAGGCGGAGAGCTTACGGTGAAGTCGGAACTGCAGGACGGTCAACTCAAGTTCTCGGTCAGTGATACAGGCGTGGGGCTGCCAACGGAGAAGATGGATCAGATCTTTTCTGCGTTCTATACCACCAAGCCGCAGGGCAGCGGCATGGGGTTGGCCATCAGCCGTTCCATTGTGGAGTCGCATGGCGGGCAGTTGTGGGCAAGCGCCAACCATGGAGGGGGCGCAACTTTTCATTTCACCCTACCGATCCAGGTCACGGAGTCATCGCCCTTGGTTGCCTGAGACACTTCTTCGTCTTGTGACATTCGGATCTCAACAGCAAAGGGATCAGAAATACAGGAGATTGTGTGGTCGATCTAGCTTTCGGCAGGCTGTGACTCGATTGGGCTCGCAGATTTTCAATCGTGCCGAGGTAAAGCTCATCAAAAAGGACGTCGTTGACGGTCGGTGAATTCACATTCACGATTCCGGCGAGAATCTTGGGCGCCATCGCGAATGACACTCATGCGATGGCGAGTCCCGGCTGGCAACACGAGCAACTCAAAGCAGAGGCTAAGAAAAAGAAAAAACGCTGAAGACGGCTTACTTCGACGGGGCTGCCATGATCTATCTGCGGTCTCATCGAGCCACAGTGTTTCGTGACGCTCGCTGTCCGCCCCAGTGCAACCCTCTTCGGAGGTCTCGCCTGAGTGCTGCTTCAACAGCAAGTCATTCCGATCCTATACAATGTTTCCCGCTGTCAAATACTGAGGGGGAACAATGGGAAACCTATCCGGTGCGCTCCAGCAGCTTCGTGCGGAACGCAAGCAAGCGCAGTTGCAAGTGGAGAAGTTGGACCAAGCGATTTCAGTGATCGAGTCGTTGAACGGTTTGGGAACAGTCGCGAAAACAAATCAACCGACCCGAGTAATATCGACGGCTTCACGACGTAAGATGGCGCGAGCGCAACGGGCGAGATGGGCAAAAGCTCGTGAACAATCGCAGCCGATAGCATTAGCGAAGACCTCAGCCCCGACTCCTGTGAAGCGCACCATGTCTGCAGCAGCCCGCAGGAAGATCGCAGCTTTTCAAAAGGCGAGGTGGGCGAAAATCAAGGCTCAGCAAAAGAAGGCTGCCTAGGCAGCCCGCGGTAATTATGGAAAAGCGCAGACTTCGAGTGCTGAAATGGCTTGGAACAGTCCCGGCAGTTGGAGTCTGCACCTCTTGCAATCGCGAGTTCAAGGTTCCCGTAACCGCGATAAAAAGAGTTGTTGATGCGCAAGAAAGTCTTGACGCTCAATTTGCCGGGCACCAGTGCAACCGCGAGGACGCCAATTAAGCCTGGCGGTTCACATCCGCGTCGACCTCCCAAGGCGTTTCTCTGAGCTAGCCGTTTTCGACGCGCGCCTTTATATCCGCGTACGCCGCATCGATGAGCTCGCTCAGCTCCGCGGCGTTCGTGGCCGTTCCCGGTCTCAATTTCACATGGCGCATGAACTTGCCGGTGCCTTCCAACAAGCGCGCCGGATCCCGCAGCACTGCGCCGTGAAAGAAGCCCACATTAACGTGCGAAGTGAATACATTGACGTAGCCGAAGGGCGCATCTCCCAAACACGCAACCGGACAGCCGTCATGCAAAAGCTCCCGCACTTCGTCCCCGCATTTTCGCATCACTTCAAACCACTGATGCGCGATGGCGCCCAATCCACCTGCATGCGTTTTCATCCACGCATCGATGGCTGGATCCCGCTCCACAGCGCCGTTGAATCGCAGCAATTCCGTCCTCATCGTAACTCCACTTTCTGCTTTCGAGGAGTGTTCCGTCTTGTCGACATCGGCCAAACCTTCACAATTAGCGGCATTGAATCGAAATGCCCGGTGCAGATATCATCCGCAACATATCATTCGTCGTAAGAATTCTGTGAGAATGGCTGTTATGCATTCGCTCCGTGTCTGGCGACGCGCTCTCTCGCTCACTACATTACTGTGCACGTTGGTGTCCGCGCAAAACGCGCTACCGTTCACTTCACCGCTGCCCACCGGAGTGCGACTCGATCCCGTCGGCGAAGGGGTCAACCTCGGTAGCTTGCCGATCAATCTAGTTCTTGCACCCGAAGCGGGCAAAGCGGTGGTCGTGCTTAGCGGATGGCGCGAGCAGGGCGTGCAGGTGGTCGATCTGAAGACGCGGAAGGTGACGCAGACACTGCTCCAGGATGGCGCGTTCTACGGCGCCGCCTTCTCGCCCGATGGCCATCGTCTTTACGTCTCAGGCGGCAACACCGATTTACTCTTCGTCTATTCGTGGAAGGATGGAGCGGCGACACTGGAAAACAAGTTTGCACTGGCGAAAGCAAGAACTCAGGACGGCACGGGCACAAGCTATCCGGCGGGCGTGACGGTCGCACCGAACGGAAAATTTGTTTACGTCGCCGAAAACGTCGGCGATCATCTGGCGGTGGTGAACACTGCGACCGGCGAGATCACCCAACGGTTTTCTACCGATCATTATCCTTACGGCGTCGCGCTCACGAAGAATGGTCAAGTCTTCGTCTCGGCTTGGGGTGCCAGCACGATATCGCAGTTCCGTGTTTTGGCGGACGGAACACTAGCGTATCTGGGCCGGATCGAGGTCGGCCGACATCCATCGGCGCTGGCGGTGAGTGGAACGAAGCTGTACGTCACGCTCGCAGGTAGCGATCGCGTTGCCGTTGTCGACACCAAGCTGCGAAAGGTTGTGCGCTATCTGCACGATGCCGCGCCCGGGGCGCCGCCCGAGGGCAGTACGCCTAACGCAGTCGCGTTGAGTTCCGACAGCAAGCGCTTGTTCGTCGCAGAGGCGGATAACAATGCCGTGGCCGCCTTCGATTTGGCCACCGGCAAATTGCTCGGGCGCATTCCTACCGACTGGTATCCCACCGCGATCGCCGAAACGAATAGCGAACTCCTGATCGTCTCGGGCAAAGGACACGGCACCCACGCCAATCCCGACGGCCCCGTACCGCTCACGAACTGGCCGGACGAGAAGCCGACAGCATATGCGCTCGGACAGTTGAACGGCACGTTGCAAGTGCTCCCGGCATCACTTTCGGCGCCGCAGTTGGCTCGCTTCAGCGAGCGGGTCGCGGTCGCCAATAACTGGCAGAACAGGTGGACGGCGCGGCGTTACCCTCCGTTCCGCCACGTCATCTACATCATCAAAGAGAATCGCACTTATGATCAGGTGCTTGGAGACGTGAAAGAAGGCGATGGAGATGCGAGCCTTGTCTATTTCCCCGACATTGCCGTCACTCCAAATCACCACGCATTAGCGCGGCGCTTCGGCCTTTTCGATCGCTTCTTCGTGAATGCCGAGGTCAGTTCGCAAGGACACATTTGGTCCACCGCCGCCTACGTCACGAATTACGGTGAGAAGGTCGTGCCCTCCGCTTACGCCGGCAAACGCGCAGACGTGGACGGCGAAGAGAGCGATGAGCCGGAACGTGGTTTCTTGTGGACGCTTGCGATGCAAGAGGGTATCACCTTCCGCGACTACGGAGAAATGGTCAAGGGGAATCCCGGCTGGCCGGTGACGCAACACGACTTGGGTGGAGATGTAAATCCCGAGTACATACCTTTCGATCTGACCACGCAGGATCAGAAACGCGCGGATGTGTGGATCGCTGAACTCCAGCATTATGTGCGTGACGGCAACATGCCCCAGCTCGAACTCATGTGGCTGCCGATGGACCACCTGGCCGCCGGGCGTCCGGGCAAGTGCACGCCGCGCGCGTGCATGGCCGACAACGACCTCGCTCTTGGGCGGATCGTGCAGGCATTATCGAAAAGCCCCTATTGGAAGGACACGGTGATCTTCGTCGTTGAAGACGACGCGCAGGCGGGGCCCGACCATACCGATTCGCACCGCGCGCCGTTCTACGCCATGTCCGCCTACAATCGGCCGGGCACAGTGCATCGCTTCATTAACACAACCGATGTGGTTGCGGCTATCGAGGACATTTTGGGTATGGGTCGACTCTCGAAATTTGATTACTTCAGCCGATCCCTGGCGGACATCTTCGCCCCGGCGCCCGACCTTACGCCTTATAACGCAATCATCCCCACGCAGGACTTGAATGAAAAAAACCCGCAGAATACAACAGCCGCACTCATGTCCGAGGGGCTGGATCTTAGCGCACCCGATCGTCTGGACGATCAGCTTTATAACCGCATTCTGTGGCTTATGCTGAAAGGTGATGCTCCGCCAACAGTTGCACAGAGGCATGCAGCCGTCCACGCTTTGCAATCGAGCAAATGATCACGACTCCTGACGTTTTACCAGCCAACATATCCACTCGGCATACTTGCGTTTAATAACCGTTGCTTTCGTTTTCCCTTGGGAGTCAAGCGTAAAATAAGCCCTTACTGAGATAGCCTTGAGTAAGCCTGTGCTGAATGAAGAACGCCGCAGATTAATTCTGAAGATGTTGGACAACGACGGACGTGTGCTGGTTGGGGTATTGGCAAAGCGTTTCCGCACCTCCCAAGTTACCATCCGAAAAGATCTTGACATCTTGCAGTCGCGGGGCCGGATTCACCGTACTCATGGCGGGGCGCTGCCCTCGCGCGATAGTGCCTTGGACGATCCCACGCTGCGGGAAAAAGAAAAACTGCACCGCAAGGAAAAGCTGCTGATTGCAGCCGCGGCTGCCGGCATGGTGAGAGAAGGTCAGGTGGTCATTCTCGATTCCGGAACCACAACCACAGCCATTGCGCGGGCGCTGCGCGAGTTCGAGAACCTCACCATCATTACTAACGCGGTAAATATTGCAGCGGAACTTTCTGGTTCTTCCCTCGAGGTAATTCTGACGGGAGGCACTCTGAGGAAGAATTCCTTTTCGCTGGTGGGACCTATTGCGGAAGAAACCTTACGAAGATTAAACGCGGACATTCTTTTTCTGGGAGTGGATGGTTTCGATGTGCAATATGGCTTGAGCACGCCTAACCTGCTTGAGGCCAAAGTGAACCGTGCCATGATGGACGTTGCGCGAATTACGGTCGCAGTTTGTGATTCCAGCAAGTTTGGGCGACGCACATTGTCTTCGATTGCGCCACCGTCAGCCTTACACCACTTAATCACCGACCGCGGGATTCCTAAGTCGCACCTCGCGGCACTAAAGAAAATTGGAACGCACGTCACGCTGGTCTAATTGATCCCGGAAATTATTTGCTTTTGACAGTCTGGACTCCGCGGAATTGTCCAAATATGCGCTCCGCATTTTTGTGGTAGATCTTTTCCAGGACAGGGTCTGGAAGTTCCATGCCATAAATCTTCCAGCGGCCTTGCCCCGGATAGCCCCAATAGTCGAAGTATTCATCGGCAGTTTCGAGCCAACGAAAATGGTTGCGATACATGGCTTCGTCCATACCGTTATCGGTGCCGAACATAATGCGGTCCTGATATTTAACAAAGAACTCGCGGGCTCGCCGAGGCTGACGACCGAGCTCGGCCTCGCGCGCACCGAATTCGACCATTACATTCGGAAGCATATCCAGCAGGTGAGAAACGTAGTCGAGGTTCTCCGGCCAGTTCGCCATGTGGAGAGCAACAAATGTCGTGTGCGGATGCTTGGCAAACATGCGATCGCGCGCGGCCAGAATCGATTCTTTGCTGGGAATCTGGGGGCTGTAGAAACCCCAGTCGGGGTGTTCGATCAATTCTTCATACCGTTCATTGGTATTGTCGATTGGGTGAAAGAAAGCTTCCGGATCGGTTGTGTGAATCGAAACGGGGATGCCGAGCCTTCCGCATTCCTCCCAGATGGGATCGAGGCGCGGATCGTCAACCGCGACCAGTTTCCCCGACTTGTCGCGGTCGGTTAGGCCGAGGTCTTTCAACTGTTTCAGGCCGCGGGCGCCTCGCGCCACCGCGTCGTCGAGTTGCGCCACCATCTCTTGACTGAAGTTTGGATCGTCAATTTTGCTCCAGTCAATTTGCGCGAAAACTATAAAGCGTCCGGGATAAGGCTTGACCATCTCGTCGATAACCTGCTGCAACTTGTCACCCCACATGCCCGTCAGAATCACGACCGTCTTCACGTTGGTGTTGTTCATGACTTCGATGACGCGCGCAGGCGGCATGTGCTCTTCGATTCGCATGGCGTCGTTGACGTGATTGTGAACGTCGATCACGTAGTACTTGGCACGGTCCACGCTGTGGACCGGGGCATGCAACATGGAAACAGGTTGAAAGTCCTTCAGCAGAAGAGTCTTTTTTTGCTCGGCATTGGCCGCAGATTTGTAGCCGATCTGGTCTTGAGACTGTTGGTCTCGAGACTGATCCGGTGGTTGGACGGCATTTTGCCCGGTCAGACACGTCGCCGTGCTCAACAGCAAGAAACAACTCACGTGCATTTTGATCGACATCCTCATCCGGCCTCCACCCGATTCTTGACAATGGCAAATGACCGAAAGTAGAAGTAATTGATCGCAATATATCGCAAGGGCTGCTTTTGGCCAATTTCAAAAGAAGCCACAACAAGAATGGAGAATCAGTGGATGCCAGCGAACGGTTACAAGAGGTGATCCGTCGCAATCGGCGCGGCGAGAAAGTGGGTGCGTATGCCGTATGTTCCGCTAACCCCAGCGTCATCGCGGCAGCGGCTCAGCAGGCGGTAGAAGATGACTCGGTTTTGCACGTCGAATCTACTTCGAGCCAGGTGAATCAACTGGGCGGTTACACTGGGCAAACTCCCATTCAGTTCGCTGAGTTTGTTCACACCGTCGCGCAAAAGGCGGGGCTGCCCCGGGACCGGGTGTTGCTCGGCGGTGATCATCTCGGTCCTTACCCGTGGCGAGATCAGCCCGCGAACGTGGCGATGCAGCGAGCCTGCGAACTGGTTCGCGCGTGCGTACTTGCCGGATACAAGAAGATTCATCTTGATGCAAGCATGGCGTGCGCCGATGACAACAAGAATGGCCCGGACGATTGCACCGTAGCGGAGCGAGCAGCCCTCCTCTGCAGCGTCGCGGAGAAGACATTTGAGGAATTGCCGGCACGCTCTTGCCCGCTCCTCTACGTAATCGGCACCGAGGTTCCCACCCCGGGGGGCGAAACGCTTTTGGGAGCGCCGCCTGCAGTAACACCAGCCGAGCAGATTAACCACACCTTGGAAGTTTTTCGCGCTGCCTTCTCCGAGCAGCATGTGGCTTCTGCCTGGGACCGAGTAATTGGCGTTGTCGTGCAGCCTGGAGTGGAGTTTGGCGACGACGTAATCTTTGATTATGACCGCGAGAAAGCCAAGGCGCTCGCGTCTGCTTTGCCAAAACATCCAGCTCTGGTTTACGAAGCTCACTCCACGGACTACCAGAAGCCGTCGGCTCTCGCTGAGATGGTGGAAGATCATTTCGCAATTTTGAAAGTGGGTCCGTGGCTGACGTTTGCGTTTCGCGAGGCTGTGTTCGCATTGGGCGCGATCGAGCGGGAATATCTGGCGCATCGGAGCGGAGTTCGCCTGTCGCAAGTCAGGGAAGCGCTCGACGCGGCCATGCTCCGCAATCCATCTTACTGGCGTTCGTATTACCAGGGCGGTGAGGATGAGGTGCGAATAGCCCGCCTGTTTAGTTACAGCGACCGCTGTCGGTATTACTGGGGTGACGCCGCGGTTCAGAAGGAACTGGTGCAACTTCGCGACAACCTTCGTGCTTCTCCGCCACCTCTGACATTGGTGAGTCAGTATCTGCCATTGCAATACGAAGCAATCCGCTCCGAAAGACTGAAAGCCGAAGACATGATTCAGGAACACATCCGAAAGGTGCTGCGTGTCTACGCCGAGGCTTGTGGCGCCAGGAAAGCGCCTCATTAATTATTGGATTCGAAAGCCTGATTCAGAAGTAAAACTTAAGCGCAAATTGGATGAAGCGCGGATCACGCGCGCCTTGCGGAAAGCCAAATTGCGGAGTCCCGAATTCCACCGGCTGCGGTTCTTCTCCGATCAGACCCACCGGCTCGAATACCGGATTCACATGGTTCCAGATATTGAAGAACTCTGAACGAAACTCCAAGTGCATCTGCTCGTGGATGGGGAACATTTTGAAAATGGACAGATCCCAGTTTTGCAGTCCGGGACCACGGACAATGTTGCGCCCCGCATCGCCGAAGGTAAATGGGATGGTGTTGTCCACGAAAGCGCAGGTGTTAAACAGTGTTCCTGGGATGCAGGGTTTGCTGTTGGGATTGCCGACGAGATTCGGCCGCACCTCATAGAATCCCACGCCCCCACCGCCGTCGCTGCTGGAGACGTTGGTCAGCGCATCAGTGATGGTGAACCAATTGCCGGTCTGCGCGCTCACGATGCCGGCCACTTGCCAGTTTCCGATGACCTGATTGAGTGCGCCGGTCGCGCCTCCCCCGAACTTTTTGCCGTTGCCAAAGGGAAGCTGGTAAATGTAGCTGAACACGAAGCGATGCCGTACGTCGAAGTCGGAGTTTCCATATTCGAGATAGGGATATCTCTGATCGCGAAAGTCACCGTTATTGAGTGATCCAAGGCTTGCGCTCGAAGCGTCATCTTCAGCGTGCGCGTAAGTGTAGGAAGCCTGGAACTGCAGACCGTGGGAAAAGTTCTTTTCCCAGCGCACTTGCAAAGAGCTGTAATTCGAGAAGCCGTCCGAGCGTAATTCGTTGATGGCGGTGTCAAACACTCCGTTGCAGTTAGGGGGAAACACGGTGTCGTCGCAAACCTTGGCGGGCCGGCGTGGAGCTGTCGGGCAATTGCCCGGTGTGTTCGGCGGAGTGGTGCAAAATACAGAATCCGGCACAGCCTGATTGCCGTTGTAATAGTTATAGAGATCGTTGCCGTGCGATCCGGCGTAGGAAACCTCGAGCACGCTCTGGGCCGGCAATTGATACTGGAATCCGAAATGCCACTGCTGCGTGTAGGGCGTGCGCAAATTCGGACTGACGGCAAAGAGCAACGGTGTGTTGGGATCTGTCAAAGCGTTCGAGGGAAAGCCTTGCGAGAGCGTGCTGAGGCCAGGAATCGAACAATCATTCGATCCTAGAGCGGGATTCGCCGACGACAAAAAACATGGAACGGAGTATGACTGAGTTACAAAGAACGGGGGATTGAATCCGGGGCTGGGATTCGAATACGGTCCATTTTCGTCGCCCCCGTAGAAAATGCCATAGCCCGCGCGCATCACGAGCTTATTAGTGATCTGGTAAGCCATGCCGAGGCGAGGCGCGAAATTATTCAGGTCCGGGTTAATCAGGCCTGCGCTGGCGTTTCTTTCGATCGGTATGTTGGCCGCGAGAAACGGAGTAAGCTGGGCATTCTGCCCCGCAGGAACGATCAGCGAAGCGGACGATAAATCAAAGTTTGCCTGCTCATTGTTCCGGGCTTTCACGGTAGTGAATAAGTCATAGCGCAATCCCAGATTCAACGTCAGACGCGGGGTTGCCCGGATATCGTCCTCCACGTAGAAACCATAGACCGGGCGGCGATAATCGACGGTGTGCAGGCTGGTAAGTTCGCCAGCGTCGGGAACACCGAGCAAGAAAGTGGCGTAAGCCTCGCCACCTGAAGTCGGAGACGCGGGATTGTCGGTAAAGTCGCTTCCAAAACTTAGGGTCCCACGAGGTGCGGCAGGCTCTAACAAGGTGAACTCTTCGCGGCGGATTTCCGCGCCAAACTTTAGCGAATGGCGCCCGTGAACCAGAGTGAAATTATCCGTGAGGATGTAGCTGTTCTGCTTTTCGATGGCGGGGAGGAACCCGGCGCTGCCTAATGTCGCCGTGCCATCGTTGATCATAATCTGCGGCAACCCGCCAATGTCTGGTCCGAAAGGAACCCCGGGAAATCCAAGCTGTGCGGAAACGTTGGTGTTGGAATTCAGTTGAAAGCGATGGGTGTTGATGCGGTTGTAGCCCAGGCGAAATTCGTTGATGCGGTTGGCTGAGAAAACATGGGTCTCGCTCAGGGCGACGCTGCGGAAAGAATCATTCTCAGAGCCGTCGGAAAAAGCGCCGCCGTCCAGTGCGTTTTGAAACGGTGACGGCGTGAAGCTGGGCTGATTCTCGTAGCTGAAGGTTCCGAAAAGGTTGTCATGATCGGAGATTGTCTGGTCGATACGAACATCTGCGTTGTTCCGGCTATAGGTTTTCTTGGGCTCCGCCAGGTAGTTGGAGCCGTTCAAGTTGACATTCGGCGCGGGAAACAGGGCGGAGATACGAGCGGCCAGCGGATCAATGAGACCTTTGGGAAAAATATTTGTGGGGTTTCCGGATCCGTCGACACCAATAGGTACACCGCAATACCCGCTCGGATTCAAGTTTGATGCCTGGGTCAAGCGCGAATTGAAAATCTCGCCAAAGTAGGTTGGGTGACCGCTGCAATCAAGCGCCGTCGTGCCCGAAAGAACGTTTCCATTTATATCTACCTGTGGGGCCACATTCGTGGTTAGAAAGGAAGAGAAATCGCCGCCAATCTCAGCCGGCGTTGGGATGGCTGAAAGCTGTGGCAGTGACTGCACGACGCGGAAGCCCTCGTAATCCACGAAGAAAAACGTCCGATCCTTGATGATGGGCCCGCCGAAGGTCGCGCCGAACTGATTCTGATGGTAGGGTTGCCTGCCGAATGTGTCGAAGGCATTGCGCGCATCCAGATCGTCGTTGCGGAAGAATTCGTAGAGATCGCCGTGGAAACTGTTAGTGCCGGATTTCAGCACTGCGTTGAGGATAGCGCCATTACCGCGGCCGAATTCTGCGCTGTAGGCGTTGGTCTGCACCTTGAATTCCTGAATGGCATCAATCGAGGGCTGAATCACGTATGCCTGACCGGTGAGCACGTCCCCCAGATTGGAATTGTTATCAATGCCGTCGAGTAGATAATTGTTTTGCAGAGAGCGCGCGCCGTTTGAGCTGAAACCGTAACTCGTCTCGACTCGAGACCCTGGTTCACTGGGGGCTACTCCGGCACCGAGCAGCGCGAGCTGCGCGTAGTTGCGTCCGTTGAGAGGGAGGGTTTCTGCCTGCCGGCTATCCACGAGTTGACCAAGATCAGACGTTTCGGTTTGCAGCAGCGGAGCCTCAGTGGTGACGTTCACAATTTCGTGAATACTGCCAACCGACAGAATTATGTTTATGCCGGGCCGTTCGTCGACGTTCACGATGATCGGACCGGCGACCGTCCTCTTGAATCCGGCTTTTTCCGCGGTCACTTGATAGCTGCCAATTTTAAGCGGGCTGAAGACGAATTCGCCTTGTGTGTTGGAAGTGGCGGAGAATGCTGTTCCGCGCTCGGTGTCTGCAACCGTAATCTTGGCGCCAGCGATGACTGCTCCACTTGGATCTCTCACTAGGCCGGCGAGGCTACCAGTGTCTTTCTGCGCCATCGCACCATGGCATACAAGGATCACCACCCCGAGAGCCCCGAGCCACGATCGAAAAGATAAAGATATGGAATGTGAGGGCCGTCGCGAAGAAGAGCAGAGCAAGAATCGGTTCATCTCGGGCTCCTGGCTTAAATTAAGATGCGACCGGAGGCTACTTTCGTATTATTTCGATTTGCTATTATTAGTTGCGGTATCCCCGCTAAGTCAACAGAAAAAATTTAGGGGCCAAGGTTTGGAAAACCGTCGGCACAAGTTCTCCGGAAGCAGTGGAGAGAAGAAAATGACCGATCACGCTTTTTTGACATCGCTGGCGTTTAGGTATATTACGAATGGTTATGTTTTCTTTCGTTTTGGCCGGAGCCGTCCAGCGACGAGCAGCAAAGCCAGGCACGCGCACAAATGCCGGTCTGCGTTTTGGATTCATTGTTGCGACGTTGCTTGTGCTCGCCGCAGTCGAAAGCTTGCAGGCACGCGCTGCAGACACAGCCAAGATCGAGAATGTGCAACTTGCGGTGGAGGTGGATCAGCAAAGCGGCACCTATACCATCCGGTCCAAGGAAAACCCACGCGTGGCAATCAAGGCTGGAGTGGCCGCCCAGGTCAATCATCGCTGGTTGTCTTCCAGCAGCTATCCCCGTCACAACGCACAAGAATCATCCGTCACTGACAACTTAGGCACTGCGCGACAGCTTACCATCACGCATAGTGGAAGGTCCGGCGAGCCGGAGCTGATATGCCTCATCCGGCTGCGCTCACAACCTGCGTTCGCAGAGATCGAAGTAGAGGTTAAGAACACGACTGGCGCACCGGTCACAGTACAGAGTATTCGCATAGTCGATGCTGTGCAGCCGTTCCTCGATCTCGATGGCCCGCCATCTTCGGATCGCATCCTATCGGACAGCTTCAGCGAAGACCGGCCGAACATGGAGATTCACGATCTCGCGCCGGCCGCTGGCGGGATGCATCTGGCGGTGGGCAGCCAGCTCATCTACAACCGGCAAAGCCGCCAGAGCTGGTTCCTCGGAGCTCTGACTTCCGAGCGATGGCTGACGGTGCTGCGTCTCCACGTGGATGAAAAGCAGGCGAGCATCATCGGCCACGAAGTGGATTCTACTGGGACGACCGAGCTCGCCATGCAGAATTCGATCAAGAATTCGCCGAAAGAAGACCAGATCGAGCTCAGCCTGCCGCTGAACCCAGGTGAGAGTCTGGCGTCTGAGCGGGTCGTGGCCAGCCTGTCGTCGGACTATCACGCCCAGCTGGAATCTTATGGTGAACTCATCCGCACTCTTCATCATGGCAGAGCGAGCGCGCCCACGCCCCTGGGCTGGTGGAGTTGGACGGCATACTATTTCGGCATAAGCGAAGGTGCGGCTCTCACCAATGCGGAGTTCCTCGCCGCACAGCTTAAAGATTCCGGTTACAACTTTTTTCATATCGACGAAGGTTATCAGTACGCGCGCGCCGACTATACTTCGCCGGTCGCTTACAAATTTCCCCATGGCATTAAGAACCTAGAAGATCACATTCGTGGACTGGGCTTAACTCCGGGAATCTGGACTGCTCCATTCGAGGTCTCTGAGCGTTCGTCCGTCTACGCCAATCACAAGGATTGGCTGGTGCACAACGCCGAGGGCCGGCCGATCCATGCCGGCTTTGTCACCGAGCATCCCGATACCGACACTGATTTGGATCCCCTCTACGTGCTCGACGCTACGAACCCCGCGGCGCAGCAGTATTTGCGTGATACGTACAGAACACTTACCAACGATTGGGGAATTCGCTACATCAAGTTGGATTTTATGGATGACAGCGCTATTGAGGGGTACTACTACCGTCCCGACACGACGGCCCTCGAAGCGCAACGGATCGGACTGCAAATTATTCGCGAAGCGGTCGGAGATGGAGTGCTCCTGGACAAGGACGGCAGTCCAATGTTGAATCCCGTGGGCATCGTTGATGCCGGACGCATTTCGTGCGACACCGGGCATTCCTTCGAAGCCAGCCGCAACGCGGCTCCCGGCATTGCCGCCCGCTATTACATGAACCGGAATTTCTTCATCAGCGATCCTGACGCGTTCACGGTTTCTCGGCAGATCGTTGCCGAAAGCCAGAATCACGGAATCATACGGCCACTGACGCTCGAGGAGGCAAAGGTTTCGATTGCGCTGTCCGCAGTCTCCGGTGGAATGTATGAGATTGGCGACGACCTCCCCACTTTGTTTCCAGACGCGGACAGGATGGCGTTGGTCAAGAATCGCGACCTCATCAACATGGCCCGTTACGCGCACGCCGCTACGCCTGTGGACTTGATGACCTACGCGCCCGAGGACGAAATGCCCAGCATCTTCCTGCTTCGCGAGAGCAAGCGCCAGTCGATTCTGGCCGTATTCAACTGGACGGAGAAACAACGAAAACATGAGTTCTCGCTGTCCGATCTCGGCCTGAGCGCCGGGCATAACCAGGTTCTAGACGTTTTCGCTCCGAACTCGTCCATCGCGGAAAACGTTAACACGCTTTCGCTCGCTCTGGCTCCGCAGTCGGTGCGAGTCGTGAAGATTGTCGACAGTTCAATTCCCGCCGCCGCTCCACTGGTGAGCGTGTCCATGCCGGAAAACATCCAAGCGGGCAAGCCCATCACTCTGTCGGCTCAAAGTTCCTCGGATCACGTGCCCGCACTCGCGTATCACTGGGATTTCGGTGATGGTACCAGCGCCGAGGGTACTTTGGTGACGCACACCTTCACCCACGCCGCCAGCTACACGGTGCACCTAAATGTAGAAGGAATCGAAGGTGTGCCTTTTGAAAAGGATTTTCCCGTAGCAGTTACGGGAACCGTCGACAGCATCTTCCGTCCGGAGCTTTATCAGCGTTACCAGGAGCAGCGGTGAACCCGGTCGTGACCAGGAAGCGACTATGAATCCCTTGTCTCATCTGTTGGCGCTGCCCGAGGAAGAAAAATCCTCCCGAGGACTGTTACACACTCCTGCAGAAATTGCGCAGCAACCATCGACTTGGCCGTCCACCTTTCAGCTCTTCCAGGAGCGCCGCGCCGAGATCAGGGACTTCTTGCGTGCCGCAGGAATTTCGCGAGAGGCAGACTCGCGCCCGACGGTGTTCCTCGTAGGCGCCGGTACGTCCGACTACATTGGACGGTCGCTGACCCAGTTGTTGCGCCGCCTTTGGCAGTGTGAGGTGATCGCGGTTCCCAGCACCGACCTCCTCACCAATATGCAAGATTGGCTGGTGCCCGGTAACGCCTATCTGTGGATTTCGTTTTCCCGGTCTGGTGAAAGTCCCGAAGGCATCGCGGTGTTACGGCGAGCCTTGGAAACACATCCTGAAATTCATCATCTGATCGTTTGTTGTAATGCTCAAGGCCGCATGCTTGGTGAGGCCGGCGGCTGTAAACAGGTGCTCGGGATTGCACTGCCCGACGCTGTCCAAGACCGCGGGCTGGCCATGACGAGTTCTTTTTCCAACATGGTGATCTTCGGCCAGTGCCTGGCGAATATCGCGAATCCGAACGCCTTTCAAAGTGTCCTCGACCAGTTGGTGGAGTCGGGAAAAAGTTTCCTGGAGATGGCCGCAGAAAGCGCGGCGGAATTGGCCTGCGGGCCCTACAAGAAAGCGTGCTTCGTTGGTTCGGGCCCGCTCAAAGCTGTCGCCAAAGAATCAGCTTTGAAGCTTCTGGAGCTAACCTCCGGCAAGACCCAAGCCATGTCCGAGTCGCCACTCGGACTGCGTCACGGACCGATGGCAGCTTTGGATGACGAAACCTTGTTCGTGGCGTTTCTCTCCGGAGAACAGAACATTCAGAAATATGAGATCGCTCTGCTGGAAGAAATCGGCAGAAAGCGACTGGTGAAATCGCGAGTCGTGGTCTGCCAGAGTCCGAGTACACAGCTTCGCGCTAATGCAGATCAGGTTCTTGCTCACAATACTTCAGGGCTGTTGCCCGACGATTACAGACCGCCGCTGGATGTGATCTTTGGGCAATTGCTAGGCTTGTTCTTCTCGATGCGCTGGAATCTCAAGCCCGACAATCCCAGCCCCAGCGGCGCCATTAGTCGGGTCGTGCAAAACGTTCTGATTCACTCCTGAAACTCATCACATCTTAGTAAAATTATTGCTGCAAATAAATGCGGCAGAAGGACGGTAAACGTTTTGAATAGGCCATTATATCTCCGGCCGAGAATTTACCAGCGTACTTGGTAACAAACGAGTAATACTGAAGATGGTAGCTATACTATTTCTTCCGAGCAATCGAGGCATCTTCCACACTGGCCCGCTTGTTCCACCCGTGGAAACGCGAGAAGTCACCCGCATTCCATGCCTCGCGGAGTCCAGGAGTACTCAGATCCCAGTCCGGCCGGATTTCTTTCGTTACGGCGCGCAGGTCGTGCCAAAGATCGACGACCGACGGACGGCCCCAGAACCAGTAGCCGTTATAGATGCTGTAAATCACGAGGCCGGGCTTGAGCACAAGCGTATGCGGGATCATCGGATTGTTCTCGGGGTCGGTGTACTCCTGGATGTCGAGACCCTTCTGAACCGTTCGCTCGGGGTCCGAAAGAAAGGTCCACTGCGCTCCGACTGACGCACGGAATTCCTGCAGCGTATGGTGGTCGTCGGTGGCGATCGTGGCGATCTGAGTGTAGGCCACTGCGATCTTCGGGTAGAACGCGGCGAGTTCCAAATGCTGCTGGTGTTCCTTTGGGCAGTAGTGGCCGCGCGCGAGCGTGAGGATCAGCGGATCGTCGCCCTGTAGCTCGCTGAGCTTGCGCAATTTGTCCGTGTGATCGGGCAGTTCGTAGTCGGGGAAGATGCCTCCGGGCACAATATCAGAACGCATGATTTCGACTCCTCCCGTTTCTGGGTAGTGGTGCAGTTTGGATTGTCATCCTGAACAAGCGTTCTTTGCGCAAGTGAAGGATCTGGGCGAGCCGCGCGAAGCGTCGTGTTCTTTGCGACGCAGTAATCGCGCGTTTGGCTCGCTTCCTTATTAAACTGCACCACTACCCGTTTCTCTCAAAGATCAAGAGTGACACCCGCGTTCGGCTGGGAACAGCATACGAGCACGTTCCCGGGAGCGGGCCTCTCCAGCGGCTCAGGATTATAAATAATCGATCCGCCGATCAGACCAGTCATGCAGGTATGACAGACTCCAGTCCGGCACGACCATCTGGCCGGAACATCGCACGCTTCAGCCAGTTCAAGCAAGCTCGCGAATTTCGGATCCCAAGCGGCGGTAATCCCGCTGCGCGCGAATGAGACTGGGGGGCCAGATCCGGGCGGCCCTTGTGGCAGGTGAGGAGTGTGAGCAACCTGCGCCATACCAGGGGTAACAGCTTCGAGAGAACCGAAGATTTCCGTGTGCATATTCCCGGCGAGCACACCCCAGTTTCGCAGCCCATCGCGCATGTTCTGCAAGAATGACGCGGGGCCGCACAGATAGAAGTCACTACCCTGTGACACTCCGATTTTCTCTAGCAAAGCTGTGTCAATGTGCCCCGGAGCATCGAAGTCAGCCCCGACCTGGTCGATTGCAGCGGGCCTGCTGTACACGATGTATCCTCGTCCGCGAGAGAGCTGTTTCAGTAATGAACGCGATTCTTCTGCAAATGGATGTTCGACGCTATTGCGCGCTCCATAGATCCACCAGATTTCTCGTGGCGATCTTTCAGCGGCGAGCGAGTGCAGCATCGACATCACGGGCGTTGCGCCCACTCCAGCGCTGAGGAGAACCACAGGATTCTGACTGGGACGCAGAGTAAAGATTCCTCGCGGCGCACTAACATCCAATAGATCGCCTTCTCGCGCACGGTTGCACAGAAATGAACTTCCAATCCCGTTCAATTCGCTCTTGACGCTGATGCGGAAATGATCGGCAACCGGCAGGTCAGACAACGAATAGCTGCGAAGAACGGGCGGTTTGCCTGGATCGACGAGCAACCGCAAAATAACAAATTGACCCGCCTGGAAGAGAGGAAGAGGCTGCCCATCGATTGGCGACAGAATGAAGGAAGTTACGCTATCGCTTTCCTTATTAATACGCACGACTCGCATCTGTCGAAATCCGGGCCATGCTGGTGCTTGTTCCTCATTCGCGAGTCCCGGATTCCCTGCCGTAGTTTTGGAGCTCAAGTCTTGTTGGAGCATTGCCTGGAACGAACTCTGCCAACCCTTGCTAAGCGCAGGAATCCGCAGCGCTCGTTGCAGTTGCTCGCTGGAATGTCCTGGCAAATACAGGAGGGCGTCAACGTCGGCCACACTGATTCGCTCTGGACCATCAGCAATTTTTACAATGTCATCGCTTGCACCAACTTCTCCCTCCTGCAGCACGCGAAAGTAAAATCCTGGTCTGTGATGTGCTACGAGCAGCGCTGGCATACGAGGCTCGTTCATGCGAATGCCGACACGGTAGCACGTCACGCGTGGCTGCGTTACTTCAAATATCGCACCACCAATACGGTATCGATCGCCGATGCAGACCTCGTTATCAGGAAGTCCCTCGACGGTGAAGTTTTCTCCGAAGTGGCCGAAAGTAAAATCGTTACGGCCCAGAAAGCGCTCCCAGTAATGGTAAGAATCCATCTGGTAGACGAATACGGCGCGGTGCTCCCCTCCGTGACCGGCGAGATCGGCTTGCGCGTCGCCATCGACATCGAGCTTGCGCACCATTCGCCGTCCCGTAACCGGAGATTTCCAGACTGACGTTCGGACAGCTTTGCCGTTCCATGTCACGTTGCGCGGAAGGCCGACGTTTACTGAAAGCAATCGGGGCATGCGTACCTCGTCGAAGTTTAGCGGTGTGGTTAGAGTCCTTTTATTTCTTACCAACGACGAGCCGGAGCGGCACCGTCCACGTGGAGTATCTCTCCGCTCACATGACCTGCCTGTGCCAGGTAAAGCACGGCCCCGACAACATCCTTCACCGTTGCCTTTTTCATAGTCGGCTGCAACGTCGAGTCGTTGGGATCATTCCGGTGCATCGGTGTATCTACAACGCCGGGGGCTACGGCATTAAAGCGGATGCCGTCTTTTGCATACTCGATCGCGAGATTCTGGGTTGCTGAATTCAAGCCACCCTTCGTAATCATCGAAATCGAGCCATTTTCGCCGGCGATTGGCCGATCCGCAAGCGCCGCAGTGATGCTCACAACACATCCCGATTTTTGTTTCAGCATCTCTTTTACAGTGCGCTGAGTGATGTAGAAGAATCCGAGCAGATTAGTCGAGACAAGGGCGTCGAAGTCCTCGGTAGTGAAGTCAGTGAAAGGCTTGGTTAGAAAGATGCCAGCGTTATTCACCAAAACATCGATGGTTCCGAAGTTGTTGATCGCTGCCTCGACAGCATCGGCAGCCGTTTGCTGCTTGCCGATATCGCCATCGAGCAGAACCAGGCTGCCTGAAGCAGTCAACTTCCGATTGGCGTCACGAGAGGTTGCGACGACGTTATAACCCTCTCTAAGAAACCGTTCGACTAAACCCGCGCCAATACCCCCCGATGCTCCGGTTACGATTGCGGTTTGTTTGCCCGACATATATAACCTTTCCTTTTAAAGGTTCGAACCCAATACACAGCTGGGTTCACCAGCCCTTTTGCCCTACTTCGGAAGCGCGGGATTCTACCGGCCAAGACGAACCCACCTACGCAAACGGCTCCAGTTTGGCGAGGATGGTCGGCAGATATTCCGCGACCGTCGGATGAATGTGCATGGCGCGCTGGATGACCGTGTACGGAGCCTTCGCATACATCACGTCCAGCAGAACGTGAATCACTTCATCGCCTCCGACTCCAAGAATCGCGGTTCCTAAAATCTGTTTCGTTTCTGCATCGACGCAGATTTTGATGAAACCTTGTGTCTCACCTTTTTCGTAGGCCCGGCTGACGCGACTCATCGGATATTTCGCAGCGAGGGCACGACGTCCGGATTTCCGTACCTCTGCGTCCGTCATGCCGCATCGCCCTAGTGGCGGATCAATATATAGCGCGTAGGCTTGGATCCGGTCGGAAACCCGGCGATGGTCAGCGTTGAAGAGGTTGTCCGCAACGATTTCGTAGTCGTTATAGGAAGTATGCGTGAAGGCGCCGCGGCCGTTGCAGTCCCCCAGCGCCCAGATGCCGGGCACGTTGGTTTGCAGTTGATCATCAACGATGATGTAGCCGCGTGGGTCGGTCGTGACCCCGGCCCGTTCGAGACCCAGGTCGCTGGTGTTGGGGACACGCCCGACCGCCAGAAGCACGTGCGTGCCTGCCACTTCCTTCGGGTCTTCGCTGCATTCCATGCCGACGGCGACGCCGCCATCGCGTTTCGCCAGTGAAATACATTTCGCATTCAGCCGGATGTGTATGCCCTCAGCCTCCAGGATTTCGCGCACAGCTTGGGAAACGTCTTCGTCCTCCCGTCCAATCAGGCGCGGTCCCATTTCCACAACCGTGACTTCGCTCCCGAAGCGGCGATAGATCTGGGCGAACTCCAGCCCAACATAACTTCCGCCGACGATGATGAAATGCTCGGGCAAGAAATCGATGTCCATCATTGATGAGTTGGTGAGAAATGGGACGTCGTGAATCCCCGGCATATCGGGAATACGGGCCCGCCCGCCAACATTGATATAGACCTTGTCGGCTTGCAGAACTTCATCGTTGACTACGACGGTGTTCGACGACTGAAAGCGGGCCTGGCCCTGAATGACCGTACAATTTGTCGTTCCTCGGAGCCACTCCTCCACTCCCTTGCTGGACCTCGCGGAGGCTGCATCCTTGCGGGCTTTGACTCGCTTCATATCGACGCACATATCACCAATAGCGAAACCATATTCCGCTCCTCGGCGGGCAACATGGATCGCATAGGCACTCGCCACGAGCGTCTTTGTCGGGATGCATCCCGTATTCACGCATGTGCCGCCAAATTTATGGCGTTCGATAACGGCGACGGTTTTGCCGGCACCCGCAAACCGGGCTGCCAGGGACGGGCCCGCCTGGCCCGTCCCGATAATGATTGCGTCGAAGTGGGAGGCGGTGATTGCAGTGTTCATAATTGCTCCGATCAGATTTCGTTAGATCAGGCCAAAATCATGATGACGAATCTACAAAACATACCGAGCACCAAAGCATCAAAGTGTTGCGTATTATTCCACGGGACCAAATAAAAAGGTATCGTCAATACCATCGGCCAATTGATTCGCCGGAGCATCTAGGGTTTAATCGTATCGCTGCCGATTCGATCGGAAGAGCGAGAATATTTAAGAAAGGACAAAGACATGCCGGAAGCAACCTGGAAACCTCACGAGAAACACGGACAGCTGACGACGCAGAGCGACTTACCCGACAGCGTCTACGCGTTTCCGAAGCAGCGTAAAGAACCGCTGACCGACGCACAACATGTGCGTAACGCGGTCGCGCGGTTCGATCAAGTTATCGATGTCTCCGATGCCGACCGTGCTTTGGCGTTCGCGAACATCGAGAAAGCTGCAAAGTATTACAACGTCAACCTCGCGGAAACGTCATGGCACAACTTGGGCGTTCATTCCTCAAAAAAATAGAAGAGAGGCTGCCGCCAAAGGCGTTCTGACGCGCGAACGCCGAGTACGGAGCTAGGAATCCACTTGTGAGAGAGTCGGCAAATTGTTTTGTGACCGTTTGCCCACCGTACATCAAGGAGATGAAATATGAAAGCAGTTGTTGTCCACCAATATGGCGGTCCTGAAGTACTGAAGTTCGAAGAGTACCCTGACCCGGTTCCGGGTCCGGGCGAGGTGCTAGTGCGGGTCGCGGCCACGAGCGTGAATCCGATCGACTACAAACGGCGTGCTGGATTAACGAAGGATTTTTATCCCCTCCAGTTCCCGGGCCTCATAGGAGTCGACATGGCGGGGACTGTGGTCAAGATTGGGCCGGGAGTGGAAGGCTTTTCCGTCGGCGACCAGGTGTTCGCTATGGCGGACAATACTTACGCCGAGCTTTGTGTCGTGAAAGCCGCGATTCTGGCGAAAGTTCCCAGGGGGCTCGATTTGATCCAGGCGGCCGGGCTGCCGCTGGTAACGACGACCGGCAACCAGCTCCTTTCTGCTACGGGAATCAAAGCGGGCCAGACGGTTATAGTCGTAGGTGCTGCTGGAAATGTCGGTCGTTCGGCGGTATTCACTGCCAAGGAACGCGGGGCGACTGTGATCGCTGGGGTCTTGAAGAGGCAGATGGATGAGGCGAAGACTGTGGGCGCGGATCAGGTTGTCGCAACCGACGACGACACCGCGATTGCGAATCTTCCGCCGCTCGATGCGGTTGCGGATACAGTCGGCGGAAGAACCGCCGAGAAGCTGATCGCCAAGGTGAAGCCAGGAGGAGTTTATGCGTCGGTTGTCGATCTGCCGCAGAACGCCGCGAAATATCCGTCAGTAAAGGTGGTGCACGTGTTCTCGAAATTCGATAGGAAAACGCTCGAGTTCATGGCCGAAGCGGTGCGAGATGGCAAGCTGGTAATTCCGATTAGCCAGACCCTGCCGCTCAGCAAGGCGGCGGAGGCTCAAGCAGCCGCCGAAAAAGGAGGTATAGGGAAGATCTTGCTGGTGGCTTGACATTTTTTGCGAGCATTATTTTCCGAACCGAGGACACGAAAGGAAAACCGGAAATGAAAAAGGGTCTGCGCGGTATCAACCCCGCTTCAAAGCCGAGTGGCGATGGGTGTGTGGAATGCCTGGCGTCACCGAAAAGTTCGACGCTCAGAGGGAGCGGCGGAGTCCGGACATACCTTATGTGCCTCGAGCACGAATAGAAGCCTGTCCGCATCGCCGCAAAATACCTGTGGACAGGCACGCCCGTTTTCATAGAAGGATGACAATAGATTTGGAGGCACTGCATGAATCTGCCTGACGCGCCGATTGCACCCGAAGGCTTCTTCGCAACTTACTTCTTCACTGTGAGCGACCTGGACAAATCGAAGGACTTCTATGTCCGAATTCTTGGGGGAAAAGTGATCAAGCCAGACAATCCCTGCTACATCAAGCTGGCTAATACGTGGATCATTCTCAATTCCGGCGGTGGCCCGACTCCTAAATAGCTTCCTTAATTTGCGTGTCGCCGACATCTGGGCCTGCTACAAACAATGGGGCGCCAAAGGAGCGTGCTTTCTTACCGAGCCATTAGATAATCACGGCTGGGAATGGCGCTGCTACATGCGTGATCCCGACGGCTACCTCATCAAGGTCGGCCAATATACTCAAGTCGCTCTCGACTGGTTCAACAACCACAGTTAATTTGGCAAGCCATAAACAAGAGGACGTTCGAGCTTACTAGAACCTATCTCATAAACGGCGCGCTTCTCCCGATTAACTCCCCGAGTTCTCGGCGAACAAGAAATTCCGGGCAGAAGTGCGAAGACTCCTGCCCGCGTGAAGATTACTTCGAGAGGTAACGCGCGATGGTGGTGCCTGCGCCGCTATTGCCGAATGCCAGAATTTTGCCGTCAGTCTGGATCAGCAGCGTGTTGATCGCAGACCCCGCGCTGCCAATCGTAGTTGTCACCAGTCCGTTCGTGCCAAAGGTGGTATCCAATGTTCCCGAGGCAGTGTAACGTGCGAGAGCGAAATCGGAAATACGTGAATCATTGGGAGTGGCAGCAGTCGAGCCGCCCGCCACGATATCTCCGTTCGACTGGAGAGCCACAGCCGCCGCTGCGCTGAACAGATTGCCGGGGAACGGGGTGGTTGCTACGCCGTTTGTGCCGAAAGTCGTGTCGATATTGCCGTTCGATTTATAACGAACCAGGAGAAAGCCCATGGTGTTGACTGGAGGATTTAGCGGCGGAGTGAAAAGGCTTCCAGCGACGATGAATTTGCTGCTGCTGTCGATTACGGCCATGCCTCCACCGGTCCCAAAGCCTGCCGCCTGGCCCGCGCCACCGAAAGTTGCATCCAGAGTGCCGTTCGCCTCGTAGCGGGAAACCGCGCCCTGGGTGAAAAAGGCCAAAACGAGAATCTCGCCGTTTGGTTGAAGCGCCAGCATCTGCCCACCGGTAACCAAGGCCGCGGCACCGTCCGTCCCGAAGCTTGAATCAAGGGTACCGTTTGACAGCAAACGCGCGAAGACCGCCCCGCTTAACGATGTACTTTGTGCAACCACCAGAATCTTGCCTCCCACCAATGCAATCGTGCCAATCGCTGGAGTAAGAAAGACGCTTGTGGCGGTGATAGTGGCTACGCCCTTGGATCCAAACGACGTATCCAAGCTTCCGTTTGTGTTCAAGCGAAAAATCGCGAGTTTCAGCTCATCCGGCGCGGCGACCAGAATCTTTCCGTCCCTTTGAATGGCGGTCGCAAAGGCTGAGCCGGAATCGTTGTTATTGAGGGTCACTTGGCCTCCGGTGCCGAAGGTCGAGTCTAAAGTGCCGTTGGTGTGGTAGCGGAGGACGGTAGGACCCGATCCAACCACCACGATTTTTCCATCACTTTGCAGAGCCGCAGCCGCGAAGCTTGTCCCCGGCGTTGTGGCGATGCCACCCGACCCGAAAGTTGGGTCGAGGCTTCCCGCCTGGGCCATCAGCAAGCTCGGCATAGCGAGCAATGCACAGCTGACCAATAAGCGAACACGTTTTGAACGGGCAGCGAGACTCATATGACGCTCCTTGTCGTTGGGATTAGCCGTCGAACGTGGTATTCCTGTCGGGCCGATTGTTCGACGCGCAGGGGCGACTATGAGTGAATACTCAGGGCAAGTTGTCACGGAGTTGTAATTAAGTTGTCAAAAGGGATTTCGCTACTTCCCCGCCTCAACGGCAAGAATCGCTGTCGCGACCCGTTGGTCAGCCGGGTGCCGCAGTTTCGCGCCCGTTCTTTGGACGCTAACCTGGGCTGGATGGAGTAAGCCTCCAACATCCCCACCCTAAATTTCGCAAAGAACGCGAAATTTAGAATGGGCACCCGGCGCGATCTAGAAAAGGAAACGAACCTTGATCGAACCGCGAATTGCGAACCGATTTCTCCGTTGGCATCGAAACTTATGTATAATCCGCCGATGCAAGGCATACCGTGGAGCACAATTGCGCTCGGCTCGCTGTTGCTTATCTCGGCCCGCACAAAAGGAGGACAGCAAGTGAAAACCCCGCAACCTGAAACGTCGAAGCCGCCGGTCAAAGTGGAGCAGCGCGGGCGCATCCTTGGAATCGGCGGTGTCTTCTTCAAATCCGCTAATCGTGATCAGACGCGCGAATGGTATGCGAAGCATCTCGGACTCGCTGATACAGGCCACGGCGCGATGCTTCCCTGGCGCGAACACGACGACCCGCAAAAGGAACACGTTACAGTTTGGACTATTTTTTCCGCCTCCACCGACTATATCCCAGCCACGCAACCGCTCATGATCAACTACATCGTGGACGATATGGATGCTCTGCTCGCCCGCTTAAAACAAGAGGGAGTAAAGATCGACCCCAAACGAATGGATGAATCCTACGGTCGCTTCGCGTGGATCTATGACTCGGATGGCAATAAGATTGAGCTCTGGCAACCGCCGCCCGCAAAGCCCTAAGGGCCTTCCGCTGCACTTACTCAATCGGTTTTATGACCGATAGGCCGTTGATTCTAAAATTGCATCAAATACCGCTGAAGAAAGCCCGCCATTTTCCTCTGAGCGGCCCTAAACCAGGACTGTTCCCCCATCCACCACCACCGTCTGCCCGGTGCTGAATCCTTCCTGCATCAAAAACAAATAGGCTTGCGCTACGTCATAAGCCTCACCGACTCGGCCAACAGGGAGACTCTTGCCCACGCTCTCAAATAGTTTCTCGCGTTCTGCCGCAGTCATGCTCTGCCAGAGGTTTGTGCGAACCATTCCGGGAGATACCGCGTTAACCCGTATTGGCGCCAACTCGACCGCCAAGGCCCGCGTTAGTGCTTCGATGGTTCCGCAAACGCTTGCCGCGATTACCCAGCCCTTTCGCGGGCGCTGGCCAGCGATTCCGGTTGTGAGCACGATAGAGCCTCCCTTGCGAATATGGGGACTTCCGTATTTGACCGCGGCGAGTGCTGACCAATAACGCAGCTGAAAAGCACGTCTGGCCTGTTGGAGATCCGTAGCGGAAAGGTCGTGCAAATGCAGGCTGTCGCCCGCGGTGAATACCAAATGATCGAAAGTGGCGAGTTTGGAAAAGAAGGTTGCAACGGCTCCTTCGTCCGAGACATCAACTGCCTGCCCCTGGGCTTCCGCACCAACGAGTTCAACTGCCTTCTGAACTCTTTCCGCACTACTGGAAGCGATAACAACGCTCGCTCCCTGCGATGCCGCCTGCTTGGCGACCTCCAAACCAATCCCCGACGAACCACCCAACACAACCACTCGCTTTATCTTGCAAACCATTTCCCTGCATTGAATTCTCCCTGTGCATTCTTCTTGCTTACACAGTCAGAGATGATTCTCAGCCACAGGAGGTTCATGCATAATCATCATGGCTGTCATGCATTTAGAGAAACTACGGCAGGTGTTTATAATCCCGCAAGATCAAAACCCTAGGCAGAGCGTTTCTTGCATCTACGTGTAAAGTGCACGTATGTACTCGGAGGATTCATGGCGAACACACGGAAGCTGATAGCTCAGGCCTACTCTGCCTTCAACCGTCGGGATATCGACAGCGCCCTGGCGCTCATGAGTGAGAACGTTAGCTGGCCCAAGGCATCGGAAGGCGGGCGTGTTGTCGGGAAAGAAGAGATTCGTTCGTACTGGACCCGTCAGTGGAAGGAGTTTGATCCTCACGTGGAACCACTTGAGGTAATCGACCAGGAAGGCGGCATTACCGACGTCAAAGTTCATCAACTCGTGAAAAGCCTGAGTGGCGATGTGCTTTCTGATAGCGAAGTGTGGCACGTTTATACCATCGCGAACGGTCTCATTGAACGCATGGACCTCAAGGAAAGCGACACGAACTCGGACCCAGCCCCATCTGCAGCATTCTCCAGACACTAGGGCGGATGGCCCACCTTTACCGATCTCTCCTGCGACTCAAGAGCCGCAGCTCATCTTTCTGTTACCGGATAGTCGTTAGGGAGACCGAAAATCATTCGGTGCGGTGAGTTAAGATTCCGGCGAGGTGCTCCTTGTTTCGCATCGCAACAATCACCCAAAGCGCAACTACGACGATCGCCAGCGGAAGCCCGGTCGGCGCCATGAAAAGGTGAAAGAAGAAGATATTCACGATCACCGGCCCGAGAATGATCAGCGCCAGCGGCACAAAACGGTTGACCAAGAGCAGCAACCCTCCGATGGTCTGAACCGCGAAAATGACGACATAGAGATGGGAGGTGAAGAGTATGCCAGCGAACTGACCGGCCAGGCCCGTCGGAGGCGGTGCTGGAATGAAGTTAAGAAATCCGTTCAAGCCGAAAACGAAAAAGATCAACCCCATAAGCAAACGCGCAATCAACGAAGCGATTTTCATCTACCCCCTCCGCAAGATTTTTCTGTCACTGTTTCAGGTAGCGAAGCGCAACACATCCTGATTTAAGAGTCTTTGATTCAACCAGTTTTAATTGTAATTTCTCTGGCAGCTTGACACCTTCAAACAACCGTCTCCCTTCTCCCGCAATGATTGGCTGAACGACAAAACGATATTCGTCGATCAGGCCAAGCTCCGTCAGTTGTGAAGGAATATCTACACCGCCGACCAGAATATCTTTGCCTGGTTCTTGCTTCACTTTAACTATTTCGTCGCGCAGGTTGGTACGAACAATTCTCGTATTTTTCCCTTCGACGCTATCCAATGATCGCGAGAAGACAAGATGTTTCTTGGAGTCAAATGCTTGGGCAAATTCTTTGTCTGCTTTTGTCGAAGAGGGGTCTTTTGCGACATCAGGCCAATAGGGAACCATCAATTGATAGGTTTTTCGGCCATAGACGAGCAGGTCAACATCTTGCAAGAGGCCAATGTAATGTTCAAAGTCTTCTTCATCAGGATTGAATTTGGTGTGGTCGCAGCAGCCATCCAGGGTAAGGTTGATTGCGTAGATTACATTTCTCATTTGATTGTCCTTTCTTATGTACCAGCGCTTATGCGCCCCTTTGCACACTCCGGGTTAACGACTCCGGGTTGACGAACTTCGGTTCCGTCTTTCCGGTGGCGGCTACATAGCCGTCGTACGAGGCGTCGCGAAATCGACAAGGCGCGGCGAGTTTTTCTACTACTGGCGCATCTCAGCGGCGACGTCGTCGCCGAACTTCTTTTGGATCTCCTTTTGGGTCTCGGGATCGAAGTCGTTTAGATCAAACATGCGGCGAACTTCGACCATTTCATTATCCTTTCCGGGGATGCGCGAGGCCCATTCGAGCGCCTCTTCGCGCGACTTCACCTGGATAATCCAGTAGCCGCCGACCACTTCTTTCGTTTCGGCAAACGGGCCGTCGGTAACTATCGACTTTCCGCTTTTGAAGGTGACGCGCGCGCTCATCGTCGCAGGCGGGGTCAGCCCGTCGAGCGCGAGCAGCACGCCGGCTTTCCCTAGTTCCTCGTTGTACTTGCCCATTGCCTCCATGTCTTTGAAGTCGGGTACCCAGCCAGGTTTTGCGGTTTGGTAGTCTTTCGGAAACATGATCATCATGAAGCGCATCGTTTTCTCCTTGAGTTTTGTGCGGACTCCATATCAGGGCCGCTACTTTTCTGAATTTCTATTCTGCGGGACTTAACGTTTGCCGCTGAGCCTTTACATGCTCGGTGCCGGCGTTCCATCGGACCATTTGTCTACTCCTATCAGGAAGACGGACAGTGGTGGGAAGGATTTGAGTTGTGGGTAGGATTGCGCGGAGATGTACCAGTAATTTACGGAGATGAGTGGGGAGTTTGTGAGATTTGCGCCCCAGGCTGCACCGTCTTTCGCTGTTTCGTAGAACATCAGGTGGGGGCCGTTGTGGCCGCCGTTGTCGGTTAGATACGAGCCCTTCGACATCATGTAGGAGACAGTTCCCTGCTCGAGGGGTGGTAATTCTTTTTTGTCTATCGCCGCTTTGATTGCGGCGATGACTTCGGGTTTGGAATGGCCAGCCAGGAGTAGTTCGGTGCGTTTGTAGGCGTATGGCAGAACGGAGCGGGCGGCCGGTGGGTTGAGGCAATCTGCGGCGCGGACTTTTGGATTCCAAAATTCTGGGTTATCGAACATGGCCAACCAGCCGCGTCCGACCCAGCAGACCCAGCCATTTTTTCCTTCGACTGCGGTTTCGTAGCCGTGACGGTTTAGGACGATGACCGAGGCGTCGTGGGAGATGGCGTCTGGAGCGGCGCTGCGGGCTAAGGCGATTTCGGCGTCGCGATCCATCAGATATTGTTCTAGCGGGGCCATCGTTGGATAGGGTTGGTTGGGGTCTTGTTGTGCGGCTGCAGGCCGGGTTGCGATCAGCGCGGAGACGAGTACGAATGCGCTTAGGAGAATGCTGTGTATTTGATTTCGGGTCATCGCTTTCCTCCATACTTTTTCGTTTTCTACTGCTCCGTTCATACTTCGACCGAACCTATACTTGTCGAACATTTAGCGGCCTTCGGTTCCGTCCGACCACCGTTGCACGGCAACCACGAACTCAGTCAGTTGCTCCCCAGCGTCGCTAGAAGCAACGACGGGAGAACCCGGCAGATTCGCTCCCCAGGTTGCGGGGTCAGTCTGCGAATAATAAAACATCAGGTGCGGAGGCCAGTGTGCGGTGCTGTCGCCGCCGTATCCTTGCTTCGACAGCATGTAGCACATCGCCCCGGGTTCCATCGCCGGCAGTTCTTTTTTCGCGACGGCGGCCGCGATGGTCTCGTCCGTCTGAGCTTTCGTGCGTCCCGCCAAGATCAAGTCGGTCCTTTTGATGTTGCGCGGAAGGTAGGAACGCGCGGCTGCCGCGTTATAACAGATCGGGGTCCGCACTCTCGGATTCCAAAAGTCAGGATCGGGTGCGGAAGTCCACGAACGTTCCACGATACACACGAAACCGTTTTTGCCTTTGACCGCCGTTTCGAAACCATGACGTCCAAGAACCAGGACCTCTGCATCGCGTGAAATGGACTCCGGCGCTGCACTTCGCGCCAGGGCTATTTCCGCACCCTGATCCGTCATGAGGTATTGGTCGATCGGGGCCATGTTCGGATAAGGTGTCGTGGCATCCTGTGCCATCGCCTGGTGTGCCGTAGGCACGACGTACCGAGGTACGCCGTACCGAGCACAACAAGCAGTGCGAAGCTCTTGATTGCGATTGCGCCAATTTTTTTGAGCATTGTTTTCCTCAGAACGGGCTAAGCTGCCCATTGGATTGCTTCTTCTTTGCCGTCAGTTGCTTCCCTCAGGCCGGCATCGGCAAGAACGCGCGCACCTCGACCGGCGCCCGACAGGCGACGGTAGCCTTGCGCCCCCACGCAAGTGCATCATCCATGTCAACAGCTTCCAGTATCCAAAAACCGCCGATGTGCTCCCTTGTCTCAAGGTACGGCCCGTCGGTGATCAGCACCTTACCACCGGGCTGCGCCCGCAGCGACTTTGCGTTGCGGGCCGCGGAGAGGCCGCCCGCGAAAATTCTGACACCGGCAGCCATCATCTCTTCGTTGAGGGCGTGGATATCGCGCTGCATCGCTTCGCCCTCGACGGACGGGTCGTAGTTGTCGGGGTGGTGAATAGCAACCAAATACTGCGGCATGATTTCTCCTTTATCCTGTAACGGTCTGGGCTGGGCCGGTTGTCCTGCCTTCACCATATAGTCGAACGGCCGGACCGGAATTCGACAAATCGTCCAAGAAATTTTTGCCTTCCGCATCTCCGATTACCCGAGTTGGATGCCCCACCCGTGGCGGTTTCACGGGTGGGCCGCGATGCAGATGGGATCAGGAGATTTTGCGGATGGGAAGCTCGGCTTTTCGGGCCTCATCAACCATCACCGGGTCGGGTTCGCCATAGGCGTAATGTCGGAAGCTGCTCCATAACCAATCCTCAGGCTTTAGAATTAAACCTCGCTAGATAGGATTGCGGTGTATGCAGCGCAGCTTTTCCACGCGCTTCCTCTCGGTGAACACAACGAAATCGTAGAAGCGACGTTGCCAAACCCACGGCGACGGGTGTGCTCAAAAGCGTGTCTGTCCGGGCACCGGTCTTGGCGCGAAGGTCTCGTAGCAGCCGATGGGCGAAGGTTTGTTTCAAAGCGGCCAGCACCAGCGAAGGATTTCCGCGCTCCGGCTCGGTGAAGAGAAGATGGACATGTTCAGGCATGACTACGTAACCGACCACCCTCCCGAGAAGGGGACGGCGTTGATAACAACTTGTGGTAATAAAGTGCGAGTATCCAGCGCCGTACTAGCGGTGCAGGTTTGTCGGCATTGAAACGCGCCTAGCCTGGAACCGCGCGCCTGGCGTTCTATCAGATTCCAGGTTCGGCGATCGATCACCTCCGTAACTGGCCGGCGAGCCAGTAATCGACACTGAACTTTCCCGGACCAGAACAGATCAGCCAGATAAAGAAGAGCACGTACAAGACTTCCGGAAGGTAGAGGAAATTGTCGAGCCAGTTAAGAGGCGAAAGTCCTTTAGGCATGGCGGGAAGCTTGGTGGTCAGGACGGCGACAAGCATATCGACCAATAAAGCCACGCAGGCCAGGCTCGAAAGAAACCCCACGGTCAACAAGGATCCGCCAACGAACTCGACACCCGACACGAAATAAACCATCAGGTGGGGAAACGGGACTTTGGCCTCAACGAGCGTTTTGTACATAGTTTGCGTGCCGCCGGCGACAAACAATTTCTTTGCCCCGGAGATGGCGAAGAATAGCCCGAGCGAAATGCGTACCAGCAGGATGGCACATTGTTCCAGATCACTGATACCCAGCAATGCAAACTGGACCAAC
>CAVYQB010000013.1:0-22739 GCA_963770465.1 uncultured Acidobacteriota bacterium | reverse complement strand
ATAAATAAAGGCCAGTCTGAGAAATCAGATTGGCCTTTTCCTTTGTGAGTCGGTATCTTTCAACGACTCCCGGTTTCTGCTAGCATTCGCATATGGCAACCGTGAAACAAACTCGACGCAAGCGAAGCGATGCGACCCATCCCGCTCGCGGCCGCAAGGCACAGAAATCGCCAAAGAAGAATCTGCCAGAGCTTTACGCCCGCCTGCAAAAGACTCAGCCTGGTTCCGAAGAATCCAAGCGGATTTCCGAACAGATAATCGACGTCATCGGCTAGGCCATGGCGGCTGTCAGGCTCAGACCGCCCAGAGATGACCGATGCCGTGCCTACCGCGATCACTTGCGGGATCGAGTGGACAAGCGGCAATTCCTGGCCCCAATGGCGATGGAACTCGACGCGTGGTTCAAGCGTGCGCCTGAAGCTCCGGACCTTGAAGAAGCTCCGGAGGGCTGGCACAAATTTTTCGACTCTTTCACGATTTGCGGTGAAGGCGAGTGCATCAAAACGCTTTACACGATTTACGCTCCCGGCAAGCCCAGACGGGGCAGCGTCGACTTAGACAAATGGGCGAAGCAGCGATAGCCCCGATTATTGCGACAATAGCCCCGCAGGGCCGATTGTACTGCTCGCGAAAGTGAGTGGGAGAGTAGGTCGTTGCCGGCATAAATAAAGGCCACGTTCAGAAATGAGCGTAGCCTTTTCCTTTGATGGGGAACTAAGGGGCTAGCGCCGGTGTCTTCGACAGCATGCGGATTTCGAGCCTCCTGTTCTCGTGTTGTGCGCTGATTGCGATAGCCGGGCATGAAGGTACCGCATCCGACCAGCGGGTTGCGATCTTTTTACAAGCCACACAGCGAATCGTGCAGCATGCCAGTTATCCGGTATTGTTCGTGGGCAGGACCGTTGAAAGGGATCCCGGTCGTTTACCTTGCAGTTCCCAGCGGCCAGAGCATCACTTATTCGGTGGAAACGGTTCTGTTTGGGTTCGCTCCCCCGGCTCGGGTAAAGGTGGTGTATCCGAATTGTGGCCGTTTTGGGAGCCGTTTTTCTTCCCAGGATGAGCTTCTGGTGCTTGCCGTGCCTTCCGGCAAAGATTCCTGGACGAGCCAGAAGGAGTTGATGGTCCCGGCGATTCCAGCGAATGTGCAGAACGCACAAACACTTCTCAACGTCGATTTGAAAAACAGGATTTCGGAATTCATGCGATACCATGGCCCACATCAGTACGAGCGTGTGGTGGTGTTTGAAGGAACCGTGCGTAACCCAATCACCGACTGGGAAAAGCCAATCGACTGCTTGAAGCAAGCGAGTTCTCCAATCAACTATGACGTTGAGCAGGTCCTGTACGGCGATTGGACGGAGAAGCAGATAGTCGTGAACATCGGCATTTGCGGCTATCTGCCAGGTCTGCCGATTCTGCAGGGGAAACGCATGATTGTATTCGCGGCTGTCCCGCAGAAGCAATCGCGCGTCTATGGAAATCTTGATGCGCTGTTCGCGCCAGAGCAGATGGCGCAGGTCAAAGCTGCATTGGGTCTGCGCTAGCCGTTTACGAGGGACGATTCACGCGAAAGTGTGTGGGAGTCCTTCGGCTTCACCTCAGAATAAAATCCGGTCGTTGCGGGCATAAATAAAGGCCACGCTGCTTTCGCAACGTGGTCCTTTCCGTTTTGGGCCGGATGTCTGCAATAAAGCGGTATCGCTCTCATTCAGAGAACGTGGACGAAGGCGATGGCGTTATATTAGCGGCTAAGGAAAAATACCCTGTGAAGTTGTCGCTCGGGCGCAGGAGTGGGCAGTCAGGAGGAGATTATGTGCATCATGTGTGAGCGCGAGCTGTGGGGCGAGCACCGGGCGCTCGAGCGCGAGTTCTTCAAGCCCTGTAAGACATGTAACAAGTTTCCTGGCGCCAGCTCCGAAGGAACCTGCTATCACTGTTTCGCTATTAGCGACATGATCGATGAGTGCCCCGAGTGCGCGGGCAAACCGTGGACTGAAGAATTCCTGGAGGCCAAAAACGAAATCGAAGGCCCGGACGAGCTGCTGCTCCCGTTTTAGAGCCGGAAAGCGTATGCCGTTGCCGAGACGGCGAGGGGCTCTTCGAATGTCGCTCAGGCATGCCCGCGCCAAAAGACGCGACTACCAACCTATCCGTTTGTTCCCGGCTATCAGATCGAAGTGGCGATCGCGGCTCAGTAATGGAAGCCCGTGCTGGCGGCACAGGGCTGCGATCCAGACATCGTTGGTGGGAATCGGGCTGCCCTTTTGCCTTCAATTCGAGAGTGATTTCCGCGTAATGTTGCGTGGTCGGTTCATGGATGTCCAGTACCAGGCAGTCCTGCAGCAGACCCTTTAACCAGTTTGCGTAGCTGGCCCGGTTCCGCGACTGGGCTATGCCGTAGCGATACTCGCCGAGCACAATCACCGGGATCGCCACTTCGTCGGCGTCAGCCAGAAGGGCGATGACTCGCGGATTGCTGTCCGCGGCGGCTGACAGGGCGTTGGTATCGAGAATCATTTCCAGAGAATCATTTTCAGAGAATCATTGCCAGAGCTCCCGATCGATCTTCTCGAAAGCCTGCTGCACGCGCTTTTCGACCTGTTTTCGTTCCTTATGGAGATGTTTGAGCTTTCCCAGATGTTTCATCCAAGGCTTTTCCTGGGACGTGGTTCGCAATTTCTCCTGGACAGCTTCGGTGATCAACTGGCGCAGCGGGATCCCGCGTTCGGCCGCCACGGACTTGGCTCGGCGGAACAAGAAGTCGGGAATCTCGAGGGTCGTCTTCATTCGTCCCATATTACCATATTTATGGGAGTAAACCCCCGTCAGTACGAGGACGATAATACTAGCTCACCAGCATCGGCTGCGCTGCGCACTACTTCGATTCCCCATGTATGTGCCGAATGCTGAGCGCACTGTCCGAAATCTTCAGAAAACTGTCCGTGCCCTCCAACCAGCAACTTCATCTTTGACGGCAGCTGAACGGTTGTGCCGCCAGCCAGCTCCGCTTGCCGCAGGAAAGCTTCTTCTGCGCCCATCGGAAGAAAGCGAGAGCTGCCCGCTTGCTTTGAATCAAGCAACATCGGATCGATTCTGACTGACGGGTAATTAACGCTCGTCTGGAGTAGAGTGAGGCCTGCACTTGGCTCTAACCAGACGGCAAATGCGGAATCCGGCAACTCTATGCTGGCGGTCACCATACCCTCCGCCCCCGGCTGCAAGCTATTGATATGAACAACTTCGACCGCAGGCGCATAGTCTGACTCCACCCATTCGTGCGTTACGGTGAGGGCGGCGCTTGACTCAATCGCTTCGGGACGTACCCCATAGTGCTCGCTGACGTTTAAGTCGGTACCGCACTACGCAGGAGTTCGAAATAGATGGCTAATTGGGTGCTTGGCGTGTATTCTCGCGTGGGCCGGGCAAGCGGAATGAAAGTTCCGGCTCAGCTTTTCTATGTCAACTGCCAACGCAGCAGCCGTCCCGGGTGTATTGAGCCCGGAGAAAAAACTTAGCCCGACGACCGTGACCGGTCGAAACGGCATTGTGCATCGCTATTTTTATTTTGCGATGTCGTTGCTGCTGGCTGCCATTGTGGTCTCGGGCTTCAAGCGCACGGTCAACGACAACCTGTTCCATCCCGCGGTGCCGCGGCCTTTCATACTTTGGATTCACGCCTCAGCTTTCGTCGGGTGGGTGATCTTTTTTATTGTCAGTCCACGCTTGTGCGTGTGCACAAAGTCAGTTGGCATCGTTCCGTCGGATGGTTTGGTGCTGGCCTCGCCACCGTGATGGTTCCGCTGGGCGTTGCCACTGCTGTCGTCATGGCGCGCTTTGACACGTTTCAACTCCATCAGAAGGGTGCGGATGCCTTTCTTAGCATCCCGTTCTACGACATGCTTGCCTTTGGCGTTTGCATGGCGCTGGCCATCTATTGGCGCACGAAGCCGGAGCTGCATCGCCGGCTGGTCTTCATTGCAACCTGCGGGCTCATGGACGCGGCCTTTGGCCGCTTTGACTACCTGTTCAACCACAATCTTTTCTTTGCTTGCCTTGACCTGATCATTCTTTTCGGGGTTGGGCGCGATCTGCTGGTCGACCGGCGCGTGCACAAGGTGTATCTCTATGCGCTGCCGTTATTGATCGTTGGACAAAACCTTGCGATCTACATGTGGCGGAGCAATCCATCGTGGTGGCAGGGGATCACGCACAGGATCATGGGATAGCCACGCGAGGCTTGTCATTCCGATGGCGGGCTATAGTTCTGCTTGATGATGGAGTGGACTAACTTGGGTTCGCCGGATGCGGTGACGCCGCAGCTTATTGCCAACATCGCTAGCCACAATCCGAGGCTGCGTGTGCTCACGGCATTCGATTTTGCAGTCATTTTCGAGATTTCCGAGTAAGCTCGCGCCGCCGTTACCTTAAAAGATACCTGTTTACCGAATTGTTACCTGGATTTCATCAAGCCGTAACATTGGCGCGATAGAAATAAGAGTGTGGATCCGCCCGTCTACGATACGCTGATCCTTTCGGACGTCCACCTGGGCGCCGACACCAGCCATGCTCGCGAGGCCACTTGCGTGCTGAAGGAAAATCGTTTTCGGCGGCTGATTCTGCTGGGCGACATCTTCGCAGACCTGAATTTCCGGCGGCTCACCAAAGAACATTGGAAATTTCTCGGATTCATTCGCAAGCTTTCCAATCCTAAACGCGGTTTGGAAGTAGTTTGGGTTGAAGGCAATCACGACCAAGGTCTTGCTGCAATTATGTCGCATCTGGTTGGAGTGCGCGTGTATCAGCAGTATTCATGGGAATATGCTGGTCTGAAGCACCTCGCCATTCACGGCCATCAGTTTGACCGGCTTCTGGCCAATAACCTCCGCCTGAATTATTTTGGTACGCTGCTCTATCTGCAGTTGCAAAGGCTTGATCTCAAAGGCAAGCCAGTGGCGCGCTTCATCGATCGCATCAATACGCGTTGGCTGCGCATGTCGCACAAAGTGGCAGCAGGCGCGCTGTTCCATGCTCGCCTGCATAAAGCCGATCGCATTTTTTGCGGCCATACTCACGAAGCCATGCACGAGGAGAAAGAGAACATCCACTACTACAACGCGGGTGGATGGGTGGATAAGCGGCTTACCTACGTGACCATTGACCCAAGCGGCGTCCGCATTCACGAGTATCGGGCGCAAGCTGACCATCCGGACTCAGAAACCGGCGAAGCGGCTGTCACCTTGAATGACGATTTGGAGATCTCGCAAGATGCGGAATACGAAAACATTGAAAACTGACATCGATTGTGTCAGCCAATTTCCGGGAGCCGCTTGCGCAAGCTGACCATCGTTTTTCACCACGGTGGTGGCGGCCATCGCGCTACGGCCGATGCGCTGAAATCCATCCTTACAGAACAAGAACAGCCTTGGGACGTAAGTCTTCTGAACATGCAGGAAGTGCTTGCTCCTCTCGATGTGCTGCATCGCGTCACGGGGCTGCACGTAGAAGACACCTACAACCTGATTTTGCGAAAGGGCTGGACCCGGTTTACGCCGCAACTGTTGGTCATTCTGCAAACCACGATTCGGCTTTGCCATCAGCCAATCGTCAAAGCGCTTCGGACTTATTGGTCTCTACATCCAACAGACATGGTGCTTTCCGTAATTCCGCATTTCAATCGTGAAATCGCGGAGAGTCTTCAAGGGACGGAGAAAACGCCGTTCGTTACGCTGCTCACCGACCTGGCGGATTATCCGCCACGCTTTTGGATTGAGCCGGAATCTGAATACATCATTGTTGCGACGGAGCGTGCTAAACAACAGGCCGTAAGGATGGGCCACCCTTCAGAACGGATTTTCGAAACGTCAGGAATGGTTTTGAAACCGAGGTTTTATCAGAAGAGTGCTGTGGATAGAGTTGCGGAACGCCAGCGGCTCGGACTTGAAGCTGACTGTCCAACTGGAATTGTGCTCTTTGGAGGCCACGGGTCTCGAGTGATGGTTGACATCGTGAAGAGACTTGATGAGAGCAACAGCGGTGTCCAGTTGATCTTGCTCTGTGGACATAATCAGGCGCTTGCGGCTCAGCTGAAAAATCTAAGAACCAAAAGACCAATTCTGGTGGAAGGATTTACCGAGAATGTTGAGTTCTACATGGCTCTTGCGGATTTCTTCATCGGGAAACCAGGTCCCGGTTCGATCAGCGAAGCCCTGCAGTTTCACTTGCCCGTAATCGTCGAATGCAATGCCAAGACCTTGCCGCAAGAGCGCTACAACGCGGAATGGGTGACGGAGCAGGGTTGTGGAATTGTGGTGCCCAGCTTCCGAGAAATTGCATCGGCGGTGAAGGGCTTACTCGATGGTCAGACAGCTAACAAACTGCGCGGCAATGCCAGCAAATATTGCAATCAAGCACTATTCGAGGTGCCGGCTATTCTCGAGAGATGCGCGAAGCCAGCTATCAAACCCATCCAACTTGGGACCATGAACGAAAAAGTGAAGACGCCTCAAGCTCTCATGCAATTTGCGCAAAATTCAGATTAGAACGTATCCGATTAGAAAACCGGCCCACGTTGTTTGATCCTATAAAACATTTTCAAGCTGGAGTAAGATGTAACCCTGCGAAGGTATGGGAACGCTTAGAACGAACCCGGTAGAGGCCGGCCGGGAATTGCCTCTTGGCCAAAGCACTCGCCGCCGACGAGTGCGGCAACGGGTTCACACTCCCGCGTACGCCAGTCTGCTGGGAAATTCGAATAACCAATTACTCGACCTCAGCAAGATCATCGACATTAACGAAGATGGAATGGCCATTCAGGCTTCGTTTCCGTTACATATTCAGCGCGATGTGATTTTGTGTCTCGATCTGGCTGCGACCAAAGCCCGCATTAACACTCCCGGCGAAGTGGTGTGGGCGGACGGGTCAGGACGCGTGGGAATCAGTTTTGCGCAGATGCAAGGCGACGCAGCTCGCCAGCTGAAAGAATGGCTGTTTGTAAATCTGATGGTAGCTTGTGTCAATTACCAGGCTGACCACCTGACTCAGCTCTATAGCGACCGATCGTCGGTAAAGCAGTTGATCAGTCCGGTATCAGCCGAGCGGTTGCCGCAAAGCGCATCTCCAGCTCTCGTTGAGAAACCTACGGAGAACAGTGCTCTCGTCAACTGGATGCGGCAAGAGCTCGAACCGGCGGCTCCGGCCGACTACACCTCGATTCTGACCGCTCTGGCTGCGGTCAAGCGTGAAGTAGATTCATTGGGCACGGATCTTGATTCAAGTTTACAACTGCTGGCACAAAGGGCCCTGACTTTTACGCGCTGCACTGGGGCTGCGATCGCGTTAACGGAAGGCGCAAGCATGGTTTGCCGCGCCAGTTCTGGGCAAGATGCACCCAGCCTTGGCGCGCGGCTGACCACAGGCTCCGGTTTTTCGGGGGAATGCGTGCGCACCGGGCAATTGTTGCGATGTGAAGACTCAGAGACCGATCCGCTGGTCGATCGCGAAAGCTGCCGCGCGCTTGGCATTCGTTCCATGATTGCAGTACCAGTTTTGTGGGGCGACGCCGTCATCGGCCTGCTCGAAGTGTTCTCTCCCGAACCTTACGCCTTCAGCACCAATGACCCAGTCGTTCTCCAGCGGCTGGCGGGAATCATTTCCAACGCTATTTATCGCGCGGGAGCCGAGGAGAGGACTCCGCCAATTTATCCTCAACCAGAGCGTGCGGTTGGGAACTTGAGTCAACCCGCACCATTGCCAGCTTTAGTGGACGATGAATTTCCCCACGAAACATCTGCAGATTTGCCCTTTCTGCATCTTTCACGCGCCCGCAAGATTTTACTGGCTGCGATTGCGGCAGGCGCCGTATGTGCGGCGTTGTGGCTGATTTCACCGGCCGACTTCGCCAGGATCGCGGGCAGTTCTTCCGCAGCTCAGCAACCGGCAAGAATCGCTGCTAAGGCTCCAATGCCGGTGGCCGCGGTAACCGGCGGTTTCCAGGGTCTGCGCAGGGTAGCGGAACAGGGCGACGCCGCAGCCCAATTTTCTGTGGGCGCGGCCTACGCCACGGGCGACGGCGTTCCTCAGGATTACGTCGAAGCCGTACGCTGGTTTGCTATGGCCGCTGAACAAGGGCACGTTGTCTCGCAGGCTACACTGGGCGCCTACTATTGGGCGGGGCGCGGCGTTCCTCAGGATCAGGTCAAAGCCTATTTCTGGTCGGTGCTGGCCCAGGCTGGCGGAGACGAAGCCAGTAAGTATCGGGTTTCGGTGCTGGCCTCGCGGATGACGCGCGCGCAAGTCGCAGCCGCGCAGCAGCAGGCCAACGATTGGATCAAAGAGCACCAGGTGCTCAGTCAGAATTCTCCCGCCCGCCCGTAACTCTCAATTAACCCATTGTGCGAGGTTCACCAATTCGAGTAGACTTCGAGCGCGCCGTTTGCGAAGGCTCGGAAGGCCGTACGGGGCGCGGGGTTTGCATTCGCGATTCAATTAAAGGGGAATTATGTTTATGAAGAAAACGTGGCTTGCCGCGATCGTACTTGTGTCTGTTCTTTCCACTCTTTCGCTGGCGCAGAAGCTCCAGAATCTCAATAACCAGCCGCCTGACGGTGCAGGGATCGGTTTTTTAATGACCGATGGCACTTGCATTTTTCAAGGCAACAACCAGTCCGATTGGTGGAAGCTCACGCCCGATATCCACGGGAGTTACATAAACGGAACCTGGTCGCAGGTCGCCAGTCTGCCCTCAGGCTACGTGCCCCTGTATTTCGCCTCTGCCGTGTTGGCAGATGGACGGCTCGTAATTGTTGGCGGCGAATATAACAACCTGCAATTTGTGCTGACGAATAAAGCTGCGATCTACGATCCCAAGGCGGATACATGGACTGCGCTCGGCCATCCCAAGGGCTGGGGTTACATAGGAGACTCGCCGGCAGTCGTACTGCCTGACGGGAAGTTTATGGTGGGAAGAAAACTTGACAAACGCATGGCGGTATTAGATCCGAAGGCGCTGACGTGGACGGAACTGAGTTCCACGGGCAAGCGCGATTTCAATGCCGAGGAAGGCTGGACCCTCATGCCCGACGGTTCAGTCTTAACTTACGATGTTAAGGATGCTCCGCATTCGGAGAAATACATTTATTCGATGGAAAAATGGTTCACAGCCGGCAGCACGATTGTCGACTTGCATTCTCCTCACGACGGCGGCTGCATTCCTTATCCTGGCGGGTGCTATTACCCTCCGGGAGAAGTTGGTCCTGGCATACTTCAAACCGATGGAACAGTTTTCGCCACCGGTTCAGGTTCGGATGGCGGCAGCGGTCCTGGCCACACGGCCATTTACACGCCGGGAAAGAATCCCACCGATCCGGGCAAATGGACGGTCGGTCCCGATTTTCCCAACAGCGACAACGCGGGCGATTCGTTTGCTGCGTTGCTGCCCAACGGTCGTCCACTGGTGTTGGGCAATTCTGGAACTCTTTATGAGTTTGATGGAAAGAACCTGGTCGCCGGACCCGATGCGGGCTTTGGTAGCAGTTTGATGGTGCTCCCTACCGGAGAAGTAATTGTCGCTGGCAGCCAGGTCTACACTTCCTCCGGGACATATAAAGCTGCGTGGGAGCCTGCGATTACTACCTATCCAAAGTCAGTCACGCGCGGTTCCACTTACAAAATTTCAGGGAAGCAATTTAACGGATTGTCTCAAGCTGCGTCCTTCGGAGACGAAGATCAGACGGCGACAAATTATCCTCTGGTGCGAATCACGAATCAGGCTACGCATCACGTGTTCTACGCCAAGACACACGATCACAGCACTATGGCGGTTGCGACCGGCAACGCCATCGTTTCAACTAACTTCGATGTGCCTGCAAAAATGGAGACCGGGGCAAGTTCGCTGGTGGTAGTGGCAAATGGAATCCCGTCGAAGGCGGTGAGCATTACGGTGAATTAAGGTTGCAGTGATTTAGCTCCACGGGGTCTGTCAGGCTTTTGGAGGGCCGGGTCTGATCAACCCGGCTTTTTTCTCAGCTTCTCATAAACCTCGGGCATGTTTTTTCTTAGCCACTTGTAACACTCCCGCCGCAGGAGTGTGTGTTTGCGATTATGCTCCTGCCTGCGCAGGGCGCTGCGTTTCTCTGGAGGAGTGAGTCGTTTTTTCATCCGCGAGTTCGCTCGTTAACGACCGGTTAGCACGATAATACCCTGCTCCAGAATTTCGCGAGCGCTTCCAGTGAGACAAAACGGGACACCGCGTCTGTAGAGACGTAGCTAGCTACGTCTCTACAGGAATGCCGTTGCTGGATTTTTCAGGGACGTAATCAGAGGTCGGCCGCGAATGGGGACACAGCTTCGGCTACGCTTGGCTGAGGGGAACGCGCAGCCGCGACCGGCGGGCGTTGTTCCAGGGTGCCAAGCAACGGAGTGTCCACAACTCCACGCTCCAATACAGAGACGAATCCGTAACGCGCGCACATTTCTTCAATACGCTTTTGTTGCCGTTGGCTGAGTACTTTCACCGGCAGAGTTTCGAAGTTGCGGAAGATCCATAACAAGTAAAGCCGTTGCCAGAATGAAGGACTAAGATACCGGGGCCCCAGCGGCGTAAGCACACGCAGCACACCGTAGGATAACTTTTCCATCCACATGACCGACCACCTACATTTGCAGTTTTTAATAACGATGTCTTGGAGCAGAGCAATCCAAGGGCCAGCATTATTGCATCATCGCACCCAAGAAAGAAAGCAGAATTATGAATTTTCAATAATTTTTCACAGATCGCCCGAGTTTTGCACCGTTGGTTGTACCTATGTCAGCCTGGGATTTCGGGCAGTGTCGCAATATTGCGAATGCTCGCAGCCACGCCAAAACGGCCGTCTGCCCCGCCAGGTTCCACGCGCAGTACCGAGGCTTGACAGCACACCCAACGCTTTTCTCCGTCGGTCAGTTGCGCGGGCAGCATTAGAACCATCTCCAGTTCGCTTCCCACTTTCATTTCCGAGTTCGCGTAAAGGAAGATGCCGCTGGCACTCAAATCCCGGGTATATCCGGTATCTGGCTGACTTTTGGGCGATTGGATGGAGACGCCGACCCGCGCAGGTACGCGCTCCCGCGACCGCCGTTCTGACTTGGACTGGGGACATGGAGTGCGAGGGTATCACAACCTCGGCTTCGGGGAAACCACTTGGATGGCCGACGTAATAAGCATTCGTCGGATGCCCCCCATCCTTGTTCGCGTTCTTTGCGAAGGGGGGTGTTTAACCGTCGAGAATCCAGTCTCACCGGGCGGCGTCGGCGCAAACAGCTTGGAGTACATCCGACGGTACGCTTCCGTGACGGAGGCTAAAAGCCCCGCCCTTTCGCACAGAACGCGAAAAGGGCAGGGCACCCAAGGCTCAGAAAGCGTGGGCCAGCTCAACTCGCATCAGGCAACGCTTTCTTTAATTGCTCCTCTCAACTGTTCTACAGCGTCGATAATTTGTTCCGCGGTGATGATGGCCGGAGGCGCGATTACCAAATGGTCGCCTGCAATTCCATCCACGCAGCCTTGCACGGGATAAACCAGTAGTCCTCGTCGCATGGCTGCTTGAGCCACTCGGGCGGCAAAATTCACCTCTGCGTCGAATGGGCGCTTGCTGTTTTTGTCAGCGACGAGTTCCACCGTCCACAACAATCCGATACCGCGTACATCGCCAACCGCATCCGTCTCTAGTAAGGTTTGCAATTCGCGACGCAGCGTGGCTGCGATTGAATCTGGTTGTCCAGAGTCGGCGCGTTGCACCAGGTCATGCTCCTGCACAAACCTCAGTACCGCCCTGCCCGCGGCCACTGAAATTGGATGCGAGTTATAGGTGAAACCGTGCAGAAAAGCTCCCGAACCGCCGGCAATAGAGTCGGCCACTTTTTTCGAGACTAAGACGGCGCCCAGTGGGGCGTAGCCGCTGGACAAGCCTTTGGCTGTGACCATAAGATCGGGCGCAACATCCCAGTGTTCAACCGCAAAGTTTTTTCCGGTGCGCCCCATTCCGGTCATGACTTCATCGGCCACAAAGAGAACGCCGTGCCGCCGACAAATTTCGGCGACACTTTGCAGATACCCTGGTGGGGGTATAACTGCGCCGAGTGTCGCGCCGCTGACTGGCTCAGCGATGAACGCAGCAACCTCTCCGTTTGCGGCATCGATTGCCTTTTCCAGCTCCGCCGCGTACTCCTGGCCGCAATTGCGGCAGCCGTCGGTGCAGTCAAAGGCGCAACGGTAGCAATATGGAAACGCGATATGCGCAGACTCCCGCAGCATCGGAAGGTACATCTCACGCCGGCGCCGGTTTCCTGAGACTGCGAGCGCTCCCAGAGTCGATCCGTGATAGCTTTGCCCGCGGCTGATGATCTGATGACGCTTTGCCTGTCCGATCTCCACCTGATACTGTCGCGCCAGCTTGAGAGCGGTTTCGACTGATTCCGAACCACCGCAAGTGAAGTAAACGCAGCCCCCCTCAAAGTTCTTGCCGGCGAACTCGATCAACTCTGCCGCATATTCCTCGGCCACCGGCGTGGTGAATTGGCCGCTGTGGACGAACTCCACTTGCTTTGCTTGAGCCGCCATTGCCGTGGCGATCTCGGCTACACCATGCCCGATGAAATTGACCGCAGCGGATCCGGAGAAGTCGAGATACTGTTTGCCGCGTGCATCCCAGAGATAAGCGCCTTGCCCGCGGACGGCGGGGGGGAAAGCCTTGCGGAACGAGCGCCGCAATAAGGCGGAAAAGGAAGCGGGACCGGCTGCGATCGGCACGGCTTGGATTATGCGCGGCTTGCGCCTCACTGTCAAAATTAACTTTTTGCCCATCCGTGACTTTGATTCCATTCCGGTAAGCGTGGTTAGCCGGAACCATCTGACCCAACGAGACGAACCAACTTCTGCGTGTAGAATCGCCATTTGATGGCGAATTCTACCGATGCTGAAGCCGACAAGGTGACTGCCGCACGCCGCTGGCTGCGGCTTATCCAGCCATCGCACCAGCACAGCGTGTTCTCTGCAACCGTCCTGTTGATGGTAGCAATGGTACTCTCGCGCATTGTCGGCTATGTTCGCGAGGCGTACACGGCTTGGGCGTTTGGCGCGGGGTCGACGACGGATGCTTACATCGCGGCCTTCCAGATTCCGGATTTCCTGGCATATCTGGTCGCGGGCGGCACCATCTCCATCACTTTTGTATCTATTTACACGCGCTTCCTGGCGGAAAAACGAGAGCAAGACGCGCAAAAGACCTTCTCCGTAATTATTACGGTAATGACGGTCGTTCTGGGGATCGGCGTGATTCTGACTGAGATTTTCGCCCCGCAAATCACGCGGCTCATGTTCCACAACTTCAAGCCCGCCCAGCTTGATTTATGTGTGCGTCTCACTCGCGTCTTGTTGCCGGCGCAGATTTTCTTCTACGTCGGCGGGATTGTTGCCGCGGTACTTTCTTCACGCAGACTGTTTCTATTCCCAGCTCTGGGACCTTTGATCTACAACGGCTTCATCATTCTTGGCGGCGTCACGCTTTCCCGCTCGCTCGGAATTGCGGCCCTGGCTTACGGGGCGCTGATTGGAACGTTTGTCGGACCGTTTCTGATCAATGCAATCGGTGCGGCCCGCGTGGGTACGGGATTCAGCGTCTCGTTCGATGTTCACAACCCAGCTTTTCGTGACTGGGTTCGCATGTCGATTCCGTTGATGGTCGGAGTGTCGCTGGTCAGCGCCGACGACTGGATTTTGCGTTACTTCGCTTCTGATGCCGCTGGCGCCATCAGTCATATCAACTATGCGAAGCGGCTGCTGCAAGTGCCTATTGCGATCCTCGGACAAGCAGTGGGGCAAGCCTCGCTGCCGTTTTTTGCCCGCTTGTTTGGCGAAAAACGCATGTCAGAGTTCGCCAATACCGTGAATGGATCTGTTTATCGCACGGCTGCCGCCGCGCTTTTGGCCTCAAGCTTGATGATGGCCGCCGCACTACCGCTCATCGACCTGGTATACCGGTTGCCGCACGGACACTTCGTTTTCGCTGACTCGCAGGCCACGGCAACTTTCTTTTTCTGGTTTTCACTCTCTCTGGTTTTCTGGGCGGCACAGGGACTTTACGCGCGCGCTTTTTATGCCGCCGGAAATACTATGACGCCGATGGTTGCCAGCAGTCTCATCACGGTCGCATCGCTGCCAATGTATCGCGCCCTGTACCACGCATTTTCTGCGGTTGGTCTTGCGCTCGCATCGGACGTGGGTATTGCAGCCAATTGTCTGGCTATGGCGATCCTCGTGCACCAACGCAAGCTGGTTCCGTGGACTGAATTGCAATGGAAGGAGTTGGGGAAAGCGACAGTTACTGCAGTCGTGGCGGGTGTTTTGAGCTATCGAGTCGCCTCGGCCGTTTTGGTAAGCGGCAGCCGCATCGCCGATATCGAGGCTCTCGCGTTGATCGGAATTACATGGGCAGGGGCGGTGGCAGCGGGACTATGGCTCACGCAATCGCAGTTGCCCGCCGATTTGCGCCGGCGCAAGACGCCAGTTTTGCCGCAGGCAGCCGAGAAGCAAGCCGAAGAGCTGACTAAAGGGATTGTGCCGTAGTCAACGAACCTCAGGTCTCAGGCGCCAGCCCGAGACCTGACCATAAAATATGTTTTACGCTCTTGCGGCGACGGCTTCAGTGGCAGTGGCCGGCGCTTTCACTTCTTCGCCATTCGGCTTCTGTCCGCCCTTGCGGATATCGATGCCGCCCTTGAAGAACGCGCCGTCTTCAATCGAGATGCGAGCTGCGACTACGTCGCCAGTAAGCGAGCCGTCGCTGCGGATATCTACGCGATCGCTGGCGGTCAGGTTGCCGCGCACTTTCCCCAGCACCACGATTTCACGCGCATTGATGTTGGCCGATACCACGCCGTTGCGTCCGACAGTGACGCGATTGCCCGCGAGGTTGATGGAGCCTTCCACGCGGCCGTCAATGTAAAGTGACTCGGAACCGGTCACTTCACCTTTGATCACCAGCGATTTCCCGATCGTCGCCTGGTCCGCGGTACTGGCCGCAACTGCCGGACGAGGCGTAGCGCTTGCAGACTCGCTCGGCGCAGACGTTACCGGAGTAGGAATCGAGGGACGTTCCGGCTCACCCGGCCGGGATGGTGTGGTCGAAGGCTGATTAGTGGGTTTCCACATGTTGAAAAAATCCTTTCCTCACGAGTAGATGTTGATTGGGGGTCAAACCCGCACTTTGGTGACCAAACGAATTCTACTCCGCCAGCAGCCTCAAGTCTTGTGGAAATTCTGTGCTTTCTGTGCTTTTCGACCCTTTCGTAACCACGCTGCTGTAGCGGTCCGGGAACGTTCAAAATGTAATTCCTCCTCCCCTTCGGCAGTTCTTATACGCCGACAGCCAGTTCTTGAAGAACAGGGCTCACCTCACTGTGGCCGCCAAGTCATTTCCACCCGGATGGGAATTTCGTTTTTTACCGGCATCGTCAACAAAGTTGGCGGATCGATCTTGAAGTCGGTAAGTGTGGCTGGAATGGTTCCTGATACTCGAATTTCTTTTCCCTGGGTTAAAAGTTGGAAGGCGACATCTTTATACTGCGCGGTCTGGCCCGCAAATTGAATTTCCAGGTCGGCATGAATGGTTGCTGATGTAGCGGAAGATTCAGGCAGCCGCGTACGCACGGTAACCAGCGGAAACTGCGCGCCGCGCGTGACTTGAAGCATATGAAGATCGCGGTTGCTGTCACCCGAATCGAATGACTTAACAGGAACGGCGATCAAGAAATCGCATTGTCCGTCGTGGCAGACGCCCTTTCCTTTGGCCGCATGGCTCACACCCTCGGACTGATGGAGCGGGTGCGACACATGGTACGTCAAGGTGCTTTGTTCCAGAATCCACTGGCTATCGCCATAAGCGCAGATCGGCAGCACCATCAGCAGGAAAACAACTAATAATTTCTTATGCATAGATTTTCTTAGAACTTAAATGATACCGACACCAGAGCTGCTCCAAACGCGCCCGCAGTAACGATTGCCACCGGCCCGTGCGCGGCAGCGATTCCGTGAACCTTTTCGCCATTGCTTTTTTGGTTGAAAGCCATAGCTCCCAGAATTGGGGTCAAAATCATTCCTGGACCGTGGATCCACGCCATTGCCTTATGAAAACGGATCGGTCCGCGGGTCTCGGTCCCTGGAACTCTAGGCGCGCGGATTGCATAGTACGCGGTTATGAAATACAAATCGCCGGTAACGCCGCCGAGAGCAACGTGCAAATCGCGCGACGCCGTGCTTGTACTCCTGCCGCCCGCGCCCATAGAGGACACGACCGTGGCAATCAGCGGAATGGTCGTGATCAAACCCATTCGTTGATGGATTTTCAACATGTGCGTCCGTTTATCGAGCAAAGCTTGTTCTCGCGCGTTTCCTTGAGTCTGTTCAGGAGAGATACCCAGATCAGAAAGTGAAGGAGCTTTGGAACTGCTCGAGGGAGCGTTCGGCAAATTTTCCTGGGGCGCTGGTTGGCCATTGTTTTGGGGGCTCGTATCCTGAGTGTTGGTCTGAGCTGTCAGGCACGCTGAGCTAACCAACAGAAAAACAAAAAGAGTGAGGACGCTACCTCGCCAGTTCTGCAAACTGTTTCTCAACATACGCGAACGCCTTTCTTTTTTGGAAATGTGCTGACGCCCTCGAATCGCGAGTTGGAAATGCATTTTCTTTAACTGTGATGCAACAATGGGACCTCAGAGCAAAGCAAGTTTTTATTCTAGGGGAAACACCTAAACAACAACCACCTCATTCTGTCGCGTATTATGATTTCAGCTGCACGTCAATCCGCGATTCGTGGACAGACTTTCCGATTCCGCCATTCTGAAGAAAATCGAACGCCAGCCTAAAGGCAGCGCCGGCTTTAAGCAACTGGTGCGGGAACTGGGGCTTCATGGCACGGCGCGCCAGGAACTGTCTGAACTTCTGCAGCGACTGGTGAGCAGTGGGCAACTGATGCAGGTCGATTCCGATCGCTACGCGATTCCGAAGGCCGCGGCAGGGAAGAACGCCGTAGTCGGAAGATTGAGCATGCATCGCGACGGCTTCGGATTCGTCACGCCCGATCCGACCTCTGTCGACGCACGCCTCAAGGCGAAGCTTACCGGAGACATTTTCATTCCGCCGCCCGCCGTAGGCTCCGCCATGCATGGCGACCATGTGCTCGTGGAAATTGTCGCGATTCGTCCCGATGGCCGGGCCGAAGGCCGCATCGTACGCCCGGTGGCGCGTGCTCACAGCACGGTCGTGGGAATTTTTCATTATGGCAATCGCGGCAACCACGTCACCCCGATTGATCAGAAAATTTCGCAACAAATCGTAATCCCGCCAGGGATGGAGCATCCGGAGGAAGAAAGCAGCGTTGGCCTCTCGCCGGCTGTCCCGAGGGCGTCTCGCCCGCGGCAGAAGAAAAACGAGTCAGTGGACAGAGTTCTCGGCAACGAGGCTGCCCGCCGCACCGAATGGGACGATCTAGAAGGCGTAGTGGTGGATGTCGCAATCACGGACTGGCCTTCGGCCACACAGAATCCGCGCGGCAGCGTGGTTGAGATTCTGGGCTACCAGGACGACTTCGGTGTCGATGTCGAAATCATCATCCGCAAGTTTCATCTGCCGCATCGTTTTCCGCCGGAGGTCGTGGACGCCGCGCGACGCATTGATCCCGCAATTCCCGATTTCGAAGTGAAAAAACGGCGAGACTTCCGCGACCTGCAAATAGTCACGATTGACGGCGAAACTGCACGCGACTTCGATGACGCGGTCATTGTTAGGAGAATAGAAGGCGGGAATTTCGAACTTCAGGTTCACATTGCGGACGTGGCGCACTACGTCACTCCCGACTCGCTTATTGATCAAGAGGCGCGTCTGCGCGGCACCAGTGTTTACTTTCCCGATCGTGCCGTGCCCATGTTGCCACTCGAACTGTCGACCGATCTCTGCAGCCTGCGCCCGCAACTTGACCGGCTGGTGCAGTCCTGCATCATGAAAATCGACCACCGGGGCGAGATTCTGGAGTACGAATTGTGCGAAGGGATTATTCGCTCCGCGCAACGCATGACCTATACCGACGTGAACGCTGTGATTGAGGGCGATGTCGGCACGCGAAAACACTATACAGATTTAGTCGAAAACTTCGAGTTGATGCGCGATCTGGCGCTGATCCTGAATCGCAAGCGCGAACGGCGCGGGTCTATCGACTTCGATTTGCCCGAGCCCGTAATTGAGTTCGATGAATTCGGATTGATGAAAAGCATCAGTCGGTCGGAGCGCAATATCGCGCATCGCCTGATTGAAGAGTTCATGCTTTCGGCGAACGAATGTGTCGCTGAATATCTGGAGAGCCATCGCGTCGCTTCGTTGTACCGCGTTCACGAAAAGCCGGATGCCAAACGAGTCTACGATTTCGAGGTCATTGCCGCAGCCTTCGGATATTCGCTGGGCGTTGGCGCTTTACCGATTCAGAAAGTGCAATTCAAGTCCGATCGGCGATCGAGTTATGGCACGGGCAAGCGCCCTCGTGAAATCGAAATCCCGAAAGAAGTTCACATTACGCCGCGCATGTACCAGAAGTTGACCGAGAAAATCGCAGGCAAGCCGGAGGAACGAATCCTTTCTTACCTAATGTTGCGCTCATTGAAGCAGGCGCGCTACTCAGAAGAAAACCTCGGACACTTCGCGTTGGCCGCGAAAACCTACACCCACTTCACTTCGCCCATCCGCCGCTATCCCGACCTGATCGTACACCGCATTCTGAAAGAAGTATTGCGCAACTCGACTGCCGACGGTGTGGCGCGGGCGGTTCCGTCTGCGAAAGATGACGACGCGCCATCTCCCTGGTCCAAGCGCCGAGACCGCGCCGCGCATCGTGAGTCAGTTACACCTCTGCTGGGTCCGATCTCGCTGGAAGAGCTTCACGACATCGCCGACGAATCGAGCCGCGCTGAGCGCCGCGCCGACGAGGCGGAACGCGACCTGATGGAATGGAAGAAAGTAAAGTTCATGGAGAATCGGGTCGGCGACGAGTTCGACGGCCTGATCATCAGCGTGACCAAATTCGGATTCTTCGTTGAACTCACCGATTTGTTCGTCGAAGGTCTGGTTCCGCTCGATTCGTTGACCGACGACCGCTATATCTACCATGAAACCACGCGCGAACTCATAGGCCAGCGCACCCGCAAGACCTACCGCCTGGGCCAGAAGATACGCGTACTGGTGGATCGCATCGATCCGGTGGAAAAGAAAATTCAATTCGCCGTGGTCGAGGAAAAACCGCAGCGGCTGGCAAAGCGGAAACGAAAGTAGAATTCCAAAAAGCCTATGGAGGACGGGCGTCTCGCCCGTCCAAGCGGAGCAAAGCTCCGGCAGCGAGCCGAACGAAACTGCTCCCATAGTGTAAAATTCCTAAGTCAACCCCATCCGCTGCAGCTCGAGGCAGCGGAGTTTCTATCCGTCGGGACGTGGCTCAGCCTGGTAGAGCACTCGCTTGGGGTGCGAGGGGTCGGCAGTTCAAATCTGCCCGTCCCGACCAATTCAACAAGATATCTGATGACGACGGACCTTCATGGCAGTGCATCAGCGGGTCGAGTTTGCTAACAACCGTTTCGCCGTAACAATACAAGGATAGATATCGATACAATTCATGCGCGAAGAAAAATGACGCCAGACGCAAAAGTGATACCAGAGGAACAGGATATCCTCATCATGCGCTGTACTTCTGCTTGCTAACGAAGCAATCTTTGGACGGACAGGACTTCTTTCGAGCCGAGCTTGACGCGGTAATTGCCGCAAATGACGCGGAGATGGCCCGATTACAGCATGACTGTCTTGATGACCCGGAGCTGAGGGATATAGACAAGCTCGTTCCTGGGGTGACACGTCTAAGTGAAGACAACGGACTTCTGACGTGGCACGTTACGTCTCACAGGACAACTTTGACCAAATGCTCAAAGACAAATCACTGGCTTGTGTAGTTCTGCATGGATTAATTACGCTATCTCGCACCCTCCGTGCCGCCGCCTATGCGAGACTCGCAAGACTGCTTGATGGAAAATCACATTGCCCGACGCGGAGCGCCAGCGTTCGACAAGAGTTCTCCTGACGCATAGGCTCGTGCTTCTCACTTTCTTCAGTTTAGCTCGATTCCGGTGTCCAGTGCGTCGTTCAGCTTGACGCAGCGCCGAATGCTCCGCTACGCAGTTCCTCGTCGTGACGCTGCGCGTAATCGTTCTAACTGCGCCGCAACATTCGGACATGCTGGTAGACATGGTTCGATGCGGCACTTCGCCTGGTCAACGCCAGTTTATCTAACGCAATACTGCAGATAGTTGTCAGGATTCCGCAATTTGTCCCACCGTGTTCTTAACGTGCAAGCCCCGGAACATGTTCCACATTCGAAATCATTGTTGTTACGACGGATTGCTGATCATTGCTAGTCGGAATTTGTTGTTTCGTCGAGCCAGTCTCTGAGGGTATGCCTGACTGGTTGACCAGAGATTCGTGTCCCGCGATGCAACGTGCAATAAGACCTATAATTTCGGGGACCAGTTCGCCGGTGCCAAGAATCGAAGCATGGCAGTCAGCACGCTCGGCAGTTTCTAGCGCAAACTGTCGCGCCTTGTCCGGCACTCCTGTAGCCTTTACCCCAGCGGCCAAACTGCCCTGCATCATTGACCGCTTCTTCGTCAGCCGTAGAATAGCCGCCTTCAGGTCCAGGAAGTCATCATACAGCTTGCTGATGTTCTCTTTTAGCGAGACATCTTTCGAGGTCTTTGATTGCTCACGAAGAGAATCCAGTGCCTTCGATGCTTTGCTCAGTATTTCAAGTGCGGCGACAACGGAAGTTAGTTCCATGATCGCAGGATAGCATGGTCAGTTCACCGTCCCCTTCTCTGGGTAAGCCCGATGATATTTCCCGTTGGACCGCTGTACACAGGCGCACGCGAATGCATTGCAGGTTGCTCTATGGAAAATTGCTCATCCCGAGCGAGCCAAGGAACAAGCGCGGCGGAAAAGTCGAAAGGCGAAATAGGCCGCGTCGGGTAGAATCACTGCACTATGGGTTCTTTTGTGCTTGCGGTGCGTGAGAATAGTCTTGGAATGTACGTCGGGTTCCAGGTTGACCACGTGATTCTGGAATGCAGAGAATGCGGGCGAGAGGCCGAATACCGGCTTCGCTATACTGAAAATGAACAAGGGAGGCTTTCGGAGCATCGTTACACTGCACAACGCATGATTGAAGCCGAGCACCCAAACCATAGCGATAAGCTCCGCGTTGGCTAAAAATCCTTGCGCTGATTGACCCCTGCTACAATTTCTGCCCGGAGTGAAACCCGCCTATCCCGTTGATTTTCGGGACGTGGCTCAGCCTGGTAGAGCACTCGCTTGGGGTGCGAGGGGTCGGCAGTTCAAATCTGCCCGTCCCGACCATTTTGTTTCTGTCCTTACCTTACGGTAAGTTCGCGTCCACGCGGTTCTCTCCTGACTGCGAACTGAAGTTGATCAGACCGTCCTTGTGATTACTCGGAAGTGCAAACGCACAGACCACGATCGTTTTGAAAGTTGTAGTATGCGGTCATTCTAACTCTTGCAATAAGCCAGTTCTGTAAATGAACGCAACGGTGCAATTGCATCGGGCAGCCGCGCGGAAGCTTCGCGGTGTTGCAGGGGGAAGTCACAAAACGCATTCAGGAGAAGCTGATGATTCGAAAACGCGTTGGCAACATTTCGACCGCTCTAATCTCGACGTGCATGGTTCTGGGTTCATTGGTCGCGGCTCGTGCCGCTGATAAGCCCGTGGCGGCAAGCACTCCCTCAACTCATCACATCAACACCGTATTCATTATTCTGATGGAGAATCACAACTGGACCGGCGACGGCAGCCTCGACATCAAAGGGAACCCCGCGGCTCCATACATTAATAAGACCCTGCTGCCAATGGCTTCGCATGCCGAACATTATTACAATCCTCCCGGCAATCATCCCAGCCTTCCGAACTATTTATGGCTGGAAGCGGGCACCAATTTTGGCATTTATAATGATGACCCTCCGAGCGTCGACCATCAGAGCACTACCAAACATCTGGTAACGCAGATGCAAAAAGCTGGACTCTCGTGGAAATCGTACGACGAGAATATCAGCGGCTCGGTCTGCCCACTAGTGGACGGCGGTGGCACCAATCCCGACGGCAACCCGTACTACGGCGTTCGCCACGATCCGTTTGTGTACTTTAATGACGTGACCAATGATCTCGACCCGCACTCCGCCAACTGTATTAAACACGTTCGTCCCTTCACCGAATTGGCCGACGATTTGAAATCGGGGAAGGTGGCCGAGTACAACTTCATCACTCCGAACCCCTGCCACGACATGCACGACGCCTGCTCCGGTGATCCGATCGCGCATGGCGACCGATGGCTCGCCAAGAATATTCCCACGATTCTCAAGTCAAAGGCCTACCAGCAGGGTGGCGCGATTTTTATTACCTGGGACGAGGCCAATAGCGGGGATGGCCCGATCGGCATGATTGTGCTGTCGCCCTTCGCCAAGGGTCATGGCTACTCTAATTCGGTGCACTATACTCACGGCTCGACACTGCGAACCATGCAAGAAATCTTCAGCCTCAAGCCATTTCTCAACGATGCCGCCCGCGAGAGAGACCTGAGCGATCTGTTCAAAGCTTTCCCGTAATATAAACACT
>CAVYQB010000012.1:0-67878 GCA_963770465.1 uncultured Acidobacteriota bacterium | reverse complement strand
AAGGATCTATGTACTCGCTGGCACAGACGAAATGCATGGATCCTTCGCGTTGCTCAGGATGACAGCGCGATAAACAATCTAAGCTGACTGCCCGGTGTCAATGACGCGCCGGGCTTTTTGTTTTGGCGACAGACAGCTTCTGTAAAGTAATGTAAAAACCGAGTGAATTGTGCGTAGGAGGGTTTACTTTAATAGCAATTGGTACTGGATTCTTAAACATTTTCTTACTGTCCCGTTTTTGATTGCAGTCATCATTTGCTAGTCTAGAGGGACCGTTTCACCGAATTGCAAGCTCAGGATTCGTGTCGTCGCTTCAAGAGTGCATTCCCGACTTGAGGATGAGCGGGAGTTTAATCAGAGGAGACGTATTCATTTGAAGAGTTTCTTTACCCGCTCTGTTCTGTGCTTTGCTATTGCAAACTTACTTCTGCTGAATTTGGCGGCTCAGCAAGCGCCGGCTCCAGATGCGCCTGCATCCCAGCAGCCCCAGCCCACGGATAAAAATAAAAGCTCGGACCCAAAATCTGCCGACAAGAACCAGGGCACCTCGAACGACCGGCTTTTCTACGCCCTGCCAAACTTCTTGACGCTGGAAAATAGCGGGCAAGTTCCGCCGCTCACGGTCGGGCAAAAATTTAAAGTAGTGACTCGCGGGTCATTCGATTACATCCAAATTCCATGGTACGGACTTCTGGCTGGGATTAGCCAAGCGGAGAACAGCGAACCCGGCTATGGACAGGGCGCCGAAGGTTATGGCAAACGCTTCGGAGCATACTTTGCCGACGGCACCATCGAGAACTACTTTACCGGCGCTATTTTCCCCGCTTTCCTGCATCAGGATCCTCGTTTTTTCCAGTCGGGAAAAGGGGGATTCTGGCATCGCACCGGATACGCAGTCAGCCGCATCTTTGTTACCCGGACCGATTCCGGAGGCGAGCAATTTAACTACTCCGAAGTCGTTGGCAGCGCCGTGTCGTCGGCTATTTCAACATATAGCTACCATCCGAGAGGCGATCGCAATGTGCCGAACACCGCCAGCGTTTGGGGAAGCCAGGTCGGGTACGACACGGTTACCATCGTGGTGAAAGAGTTCTGGCCCGATATTCGTCGCAAGCTGAATAAGAAAAGACATCCTCAATCCTGATGATCCAGTCGCGGGGCTTGCTGGATTACAATCGCTCATTCCTGGTTAAAACGAATCATGTTTCAACCTGATCTGCTGCGCGACAAACGCATTCTCATTACTGGCGGCGGTACCGGCCTGGGCAAAAGCATGGCCCACCGTTTTCTGCAGCTGGGGGCCACGGTGTACATCTGCGGACGCCGTCGCGAAGTTTTATCAGAGACAGAAGCAGAGTTGAACCGCGTGGCTCCGAATAGAATTCATTCTTTCCCTTGCGACGTTCGCGACCTCGCACAGGTGGAACAAATGGTCGAGACGATTTGGAGCGCGGCTCCGCTCGATATCCTGGTGAACAACGCCGCTGGAAACTTTCTGGCTCGCACGGAAGAACTTTCTCCCCGCGCCTTTGAAGCCGTGCTCGGAATTGTGCTGACGGGCACAATCAACCTCACCATGGCTTGTGGCCGCAGATGGTTGAAAGAATCCCACGCCGGAAACGTCTTGAACATTGCCGCCACCTATACATCGACTGGCTCAGCTTACGTGGTTCCTTCGGCAATGGCCAAGGCCGGAGTTGTCGCGCTGACTCGCAGTCTCGCGGTGGAATGGGGAGACCGTGGCATCCGCATGAACGCTATCGCTCCCGGACCCATTCCCACCGAAGGAGCATTCTCGCGTTTGCTTCCGCGGCCGGAGTTGGAAGAGTTTGCCCGAAAGCGAATTCCTATGCACCGCTTCGGTACTCTCGAGGAATTGGCGAATCTTGCAGTTTTTCTGGTGAGCGATGGCTCCGGATACATCAATGGCGAAGTGGTGGTCATGGACGGAGGCGAACAATTACAGGGCGCAGGCGAATTCACCAGCTTAGGAAGATTGTTAACTGAAGACGAATGGAAGTTGATGAATCCGGCCAAGCGGGCGAAAAGCGATCAGTAAGTTACTCCGAAAATTATGCGCGCGGCGACGGCATCACCAGCCACTTGAGCAGCGTGTTCACCAAGGTGAGCACGATCGCCCCTATAAATGCAGCTCCAAAAGTTGTGATGTGAAAGCCAGGAACGAAGGCGGACGCCAGTTCCAGCATGATGGCATTAATCACAAACCAGAAAAGTCCAAAGGTCAGGATGGTGAGCGGGAAGGTGATGATCTTCAAAAACAGACCGATGGTCGCATTCACCAGTCCGATGACGACTGCGGCAATCAGGGCCGCGCTGGCGCCATTGACATAAAACCCCGGCACAACCCGCGAGGTGATCCAAACCGCCAGCGCCGTAACCACCCAGTGCAAAAGCATTCGGAGCATCGAGCACTCCTCTCATCTGCAAACCGACTATAAAGCCGCAAGCCCCAAACTGGCAACCTGGCAATACCTCATGGAGCTGGAAAATTCACGATGCGAAGGCGTAGCCCAGAACTCGGCGGATTTTGTAGCGCCGCCATCTTGGCGGCCCGAAGGCGGGCGAACGCCCCCAGCCGACGAGATGCCAGCGCTACAAAGGATAGAATTCAAGCATGGTCCGCAAGACCAACGCGGCGCGCCTCCTTGATCAACTGGGGATCACTTATGAACTGCGAGAATACGAAGTCGATCCCGCAGACCTCGCAGCCGAAAGCGTCGCGGCGAAAATTGGATTACCCGCCGAGCAAGTGTTTAAGACGCTGCTGGCTCGTGGCGACCGTAATGGGGTCTGCATGGCCGTGATCCCCGGCGACACTGAACTCGATCTCAAAGCCCTGAGCGCCGCATCTGGAGACCGCAAGATTCAATTGGTTAGGGTCAAGGAATTGCCAGTGCTTACCGGATACATTCGCGGCGGAGTCACGGGCTTAGCTGCTAAGAAAGATTATCCGGTGTATGTGGACGAGACCGTCGAACTTTTCGACCTGATTTCAGTTTCGGCGGGCGTACGGGGAATGCAAATCCTGATTGCGCCCGCCGACTATCTAAGAGCGACCAAAGCCACTACCGCAGCGCTCGCTCAAAGCAGAAAGTAGGAGTAGGCGGGCGTCCTCCCCGTGCGTTTTGTCTCGGGTGTTCTTCTAAATACTTTAGAACCATCACGGTTCCGAGGGGTCAAGTAGGTCCTAAAGTTATGTGCGGAGCTGCCGATAATCCAGGATAACGGTAGGTTGAAGGAGGAATATTATGGCAACTCCGATTTCTGGGGGAACCAATTTCGACTTTGGCGCCGCCCCGCAAGCCGCCGCAGCGCAACCACAAACAACAAATACAGCACCAGCCACAGCAGTGAAGCAAGCCAGTAAAACTAACACAACCGCATACACTGTGAAACTTTCAGAAGACGCGCAAGTCCAGCTTTTGAATACGCAAGGCCAGTCAGTCTCACAAATTTCCGTTCTCACAGACTTGTCCACGCAAGCGGTGGAAGGCTACCTGGGAATAACCCAGGCGGCTCCGGCCACGGACACTGCCGGCAGTAAGTAAGTTTCACTTTCCGCTGGGTCTTGGCGGGCGTCAAAGTGTATGAGTTCGGCCTCGGGGGAGCACCGGGCTCAGGAGGCGCCCGCCGTGGCCTGAGTTTCCAGACCCTCAAAGACGTCTTCCGCTCGGCGCAGCGCGTCCTGCACGTTGTCGCAAATATTTTCGTGTCCGATTACATCTTCAAACTCGGCTTGCCGGATAAGCTTGGCGGGCTGTTCGCGGGCACCGCAGAGGATCAACGTGCGCTTAGCCGCATGCAACTCGCGCGCCACTTCTTCCAGTGCGAATAAACCGGTGGCGTCGATCGCAGTCATGTTGCGCAAACGCAGAATTACCACTGGCGGTAATTCATCAATCTTGTTGATGATCGTCGAGACTTTGTCAGTCGCCCCAAACAGGAACGGTCCGTGAATGCGGAAGATCGTGGCGTAGTACGGAATGTCTTTGTCCTGCAGAATGTGTACGCGTCCATCTTCCACGTAATCGTCAGTAACCTGCGATACCGTCGTCGTGTTCGCGACTCGCCCAATGAAGAGCAATGCCGCGAGAATCATGCCCGCCTCGACTGCGACCGTGAGGTCGGCAAACACTGTAAGCGCAAACGTGACCAACCATATGCTTATGTCAGTTTTCGTGAGCTTGAGTAGTTGCGGAATCTCGCGCCATTCACCCATGTTGTAGGCGACTACCAGCAAAATCGCTGACAGTGCGGCCATCGGAATATAGCTGGTCAGACGCGCGGCGAACAGGAGCACGCATACCAAGGTGAGCGAGTGAATCATTCCCGCAACCGGAGTCTTAGCACCAGCGCGGATATTAGTTGCGGTGCGCGCAATCGCGCCCGTGGCGGGCAGTCCGCCGAACATAGGGGAAACAATATTGGCGACGCCCTGCGCCATCAATTCAACATTCGGGTTGTGATGGTCGTTGCTCATCCGGTCGGCCACAACGGCTGACATCAACGACTCAATTGCGCCGAGCATGGCAACCGTGAATGCTGGACCGAGCAACCCGTGAATAAGATCGGTGCGAAAGTGCGGAATGGCAAAATGAGGTAGGCCGCTGGGAATTCCTCCGAAACGTGTGCCAATGGTTTCAACTGGAAGTTTGAATGCGACCACTGCTATCGTGCCGGCGATCATTGCGACAATGGGTCCGGGAATACGATTCGAAAACGCGCGGCATGCCAGCAGGGTTACCAGGGTTACGACGCCGAGTACTGTGGCTGCATACGACAGCGTATGGAAATTTGCCGCTATGGTTTCCATGCGCAGCCAGAAAATTCCCGGAACCTTGTCGATCTTCAATCCAAACAAATCTTTAATTTGCGTGCTGGCAATCAGAACCGCGATTCCGTTGGTGAAACCAATCACGATGGGCCGCGGGATGAACTTCACGGCCGTGCCCATGCCCGTCGCGCCAAGAATGACGAGTAGAACGCCGGCCATCACCGTGCACATGAACAGGCCATCGACGCCGTGCACCGCGACAATTCCCGCCACTACCACGACAAATGCGCCAGTCGGTCCTCCAATTTGCGTCTTCGATCCGCCTAATGCGGAAATGAGGAACCCGGTCACCACTGCGCAATAAATTCCCGCTTGCGGTGACAAGCCAGAAGCAATGGCAAATGCCATGGCCAGCGGTAACGCCACTAATCCGACGGTTACGCCCGCGATCAAGTCGTGCAGGAATTTATTCGGGCTGTAATCGCGCAGGCAAAGAATGGACGCAGGCAGCCAGCGCTCTTCCAAGTTTTGAATTACCGAGGTTGTGGCCAGAGGATACGCTCCCTCAACCCATAATTATGACAGTAGCGTGCTCACCCTTCCACTAAATTGTGACGCACGGAGGTGCTACGACGATGAAGCTCCGTAGAGACGTAGCAAGCTACGTCTCTACATGCGGATTAATTAGCAAAGGCGATCAGGGCAATTCGGCGGACACTGGCCACCCCTGCAGAGCAGCAGCCTGAAGCAAATCATAAGAATCCGTCCTACCGTTCGCATGGCCGTTGACGATTGCGCCGGGGCAACCTTTGGGCGGAGGTGCGGTCACGTTAGGCAGCGATGGCACGGCAGGATTCGGATTGTTCAAATCAAGCGCATATACCAGGTTGTTGATTTCGTTTGATGCATCGCGTTTGGTTAGCGGCGGAAGGCTAAATCGCCACTCAATAAACTTCAGCACCGAAGTGTGATCGTACAGCAGCGAATTGATTCGCGGACTGTTAGGATTCCCGCGACTGAATGGCGAAGCGATAACCACCGGCACGCGGCAGCCTAGCAGCGCTTTGCCATGTACCAGATCTTTGTCAACATCGTTAGGGGCGATGACGCGCGGCGGAACGATGTGTTCAAAGAAACCACCCCACTCATCACGGCTGATGATCAGCACAGTGTTGTCCCAATCAGGTCCCTGGGTCACGGCGTTAAAGACTTGCTGAACAAAAGCTTCTCCGCGTCGCAAGTCAGCATGCGGATGATCGTCATTTCCAGTGCCGTCGTCAGTGATGGTGTAAATGGGATCGACAAATGAAACTGGCGGCAGCGTCCCAAGAGCAGCCTGAACCAGGAACTCCGCGTAGGGAGCCGAAACCGAAAGATACTTGGTTCCCCACAACGCCAGGAAAGGAACATTGTTGAAATAGTAGGTAACGCCTACGTTCGCCGCAGCTAAAGTGTCGAGAATCGTGGGCAGTTTCGAAATGGTGACGGAGTTATCCAGGCGGTCGGTCTGGGCAGCCCACGAGAACATGCGGTTCGGAAATGTCGAAGACAGAATCGACGGAAAGAAATTATCCAGCGTCGTATAGTTTCGCGCGAAGGCGCTGAAGAACTTTAGATCTTCCTCCGCGTAGTAGCCAATGCAGTAAACGTCGTTCGTCGTTGTGCGCAGCCAACCATCCATTTTGCCGTGATCGTACTCGGAGCGTCCGCCCTCGTACGAGTGGTCAGGATCAGGATGCGGACAGCCGGTATAACTCTGCAGACGATAGGTGTCATGGGATACACCATTTTTATCTTTGTAACTCAGGCCGCCCTGGTGGCCCTTCGCGCCCGGCAGCCAACCCAGCAAATGATCGAAACTGCGATTCTCCATCATTACGAAAACGATGTGCTCGATACCGGAATCGTTGGGGCTTGGCAGTATCGGTAAGCCTTCAGTTTCGCTGGCCAACAGATTTTTGCCGAGCACCGACCCTGCAGCCAACGCCCCGGACGCACCAGCAGCACCGCGAATAAAATCTCTACGATTGATAGCCATTAAGACTCTCCTTGGCCAGAGGTTTGATAGTGACGTCCGGCGTGCCCCGGACTAACACCTGCGGACTTCCATGAAGCGGCAACTACACTTTTCTTATAACCACGGAAGCGGCCTAAGAGGTTAACGGAATGTTAATTTCACAAGACTATGGGCGTGGATTTAGAACAAATTCCACAGGAACTGGTTGTACACGTCGTGGTGATACTGCACTTCGGGAGCCTTCACGAACGTTCCCAGCAGCCGCGGACAACGATCAGCCGACGCCTGCTTCAAATCGGCGTAGCGAGCCTTCACATCTTCGCCAAGCAATTTCGTTGTCCAATCGGCGTTGCGAAAATTCGCCAGCGCGTCGTAGATGTTATCCGGCAAGAAGCGCTGCGCCTGGCGCAAGTTTTTGATCTTGGCGGTATCGCCGTCGAGTCCAGTCTTGAAGATCGACAGCATAACCAGATACGGATTGGCGTCCGGCGAAACCGAGCGAACTTCCACGCGCATGCTTTTTTCGTTGCCGATTGGAATGCGAATCATCGATCCGCGGTCAGTTGGCGAAGCTTTGATCTGATTCGGTGCCTCGAAATGCGGGTCCAAGCGGCGATAAGCATTGACGCTGGCGTTTAATAGCAGGCAGAGATCGTTGCCGTGGGTGAGAATGCGGTCGATAAATTCCCAGCCGATTTTGCTGAGCTTCTCTTCGCCTTTCGCATCCCAAAATAAATTCTTGCCGCCTTTACTGATCGAAACGTTGGTGTGCATTCCGCTGCCATTTACGCCGACCACAGGTTTGGGTAAGAAGGACGCAGTGCACCCCATTTTGGTCGCAACCTGGCGGCAAATGAGCTTGTAGAGCTGTATCTGGTCGGCCGCAGCCACTACTTCGCCGTAGCCATAGTTGATTTCGAACTGTGAAGGCGCCACTTCGGGATGATCTTTTTCATTCTGAAAACCCATGCTACGCTGCACTTCCGCCGTAGTATCGATGAAAGAGCGCAACACGTCGCCGGGCAGCGAATGATAATAGCCGCCGGTGTTCACGTACTCAAACTTTCCCGTCTCGTGATAGCGCCGCTCCGCATCCGGCCCCTGAAACAGAAAGCCTTCAATTTCGTTGGCCGCGTTCAGCGTGTAACCGTGTTTTTTATTCAGTCCCTCGGCATAAGTTTTGAGAATGCCGCGGATGTCGGCGCTGTAGGGTGTACCACCCTTATCGATTACGTCGCCGAAGACCAGCACTTTGCCGGGTCCGAAAACGTCGGCTGGACCCCAGTAGAATGCGCCCCAATCGATTCCCAGACGAAGATCGCTTTCCCGCTGCGCAGTGAAACCGCGAATCGACGAGCCATCGAATGTAAGATTGTCCCAGCTCTTGATCAGGAATTTTTTGTCGTAATCGAGCATGTGCAGGCGGCCTTCAAGGTCGCTGAACAGCACGGTTACAGCCTTGATGCGTTTCTCTTCGCTGAGGTATTCAATCCGCTCTTCTTGAATCTTGTGAATGGGAACACGATTCTGACGCTGCTCTTTCGCGTTCAAGTTCATCTCTTCCAATTCGTCGTACGGGATAGCCAAAAAATTTCGCAGTTCGGTCGGCATGAATCTCCTTATGAGTTTCGTGAAAACTCTGATGTGTTTTCAGGGGATGATCAGAACTTGGTAGGGTATCGCGGAGCAGCACTTGCTGCCAATCAAAAAAGCTTATGACAGAGATTAAAGGAATCTATTCGAGGTGCGTGGCGCGGGCGCCCGAATGTTGACTCACGCAGGGGCGGACGCCTCGTCCGCCCAGGTCGAGCGAAGCTCGACTCGCCGCTGCGACCTCGAATACCCGCACTCTCTGTACAATCTCTAGGTCCCGGTCTGCCGCGAAGGATTCGCAATGGATATAGTTCTGAATGAAGTCGAAGCCAGGGTGCTCGGTTCACTGGTTGAAAAAGATGTCACTACGCCGGATTACTATCCTCTTTCGCTGAACGCGCTGGTCAACGCGTGCAACCAGAAAAACAATCGCGATCCAGTAATGAATCTGGACGAAGACCCGGTCCGGCAGGCGCTGGACACCCTCCAGGCTAAACGGCTCGCCGGCCCGACCAGCAGCGCCGACAGCCGCGTCACCAAATACGAACATCGCCTGCAGGAAGTCTTCAATTTTACGCGCGGCGAAACCGCGATTCTCTGCGTGCTGCTGTTGCGAGGTCCGCAGACTCCCGGCGAACTTCGCGGACGCACCGACCGCATGCATCATTTCGAAGACTTGACCGAGGTGCAATCCAGCTTGCAGCGCCTGATGCAGCGCGATCCCGCTTTGGTAAGAGTTCTTCCGAGACAGCCGGGGACCAAAGAGTCGCGCTACAAGCATTTGCTTTCCGGTGATGTTGAAGACGCCACATCAGATGTTGCCTCGATGCACTCGTCTGTTCCAAAAAGCGCAGCTGACGGCGATCGCATCGCGCGATTAGAAGACGAAGTTGCCAATGTTCGAAAAGAACTGGCTGACTTGAAACAACAACTCGCCACTTTTCGAAAACAATTCGAGTAGTTGTGTGGGACGGGGTCTCAGACCCGGTCAGGCGCGCAGCGCCGCGGCGTTAGCCGAGAGCTGAAAGCTGAGAGCTGACAGCCCGCTTTGCCATCATCTCCGGGACGGTCAAAAATTCGTACTCTTCAGATCGATATCGCGCAATCAGGCAGTCAGTTGCTATTACGCTCTGTGAGCGATCCGCGCCAAACGCCGCATGGCTTCCGTCGTGTAACAGAATCACGTCGCCGCCGCGAACTTGCTGGTTCACTTTGCGCTCGACGTACTCTGCAGGTTTTCCTTTCCAGTCCCAACCGGTGACGCTCCACATCACCGGCTCCAAGCCAAGCGCCCGCGCAATACGCAGAGTACTCGGCCGGCGTCCGCCAAACGGAGGACGAAACAGCCGCGAATGTTCTCCGACGGCATCACTCAACGCCTGCTCGCAGGTGGTCAATTCTGTCTTGGTTTGCTCTGCGGTTGCGAAGATCAGATTGGGATGGCTGAAAGTGTGATTGCCAACCACGTGTCCGGCGCTTATCAACTCGCGTGCAATGTCTGGCCGTTGTTTCACAAAGCGGCCGATAAGAAAAAATGTTGCCTTCACATCGTGTTTGGCCAGCACTTCCAGCAAACGAAAAGTGTGCGGGTCGTTCGGACCATCGTCGTACGTCAGGGCCAGTTGTTTGGACTCGGGCTGCAGCCCAGTGAACGTTCGTCCGTACCACTGGCCACGCGGCGCCATGCACTGGTAGCCCGCGGCGATAGCTGCCGCAGTGAGACCTGCGCCAAGGACGAAACTGCTCATTCTCCCGCGATTGTAATTGTTTTTCTGCACGCTGAGTGCCCGCGATGAAAACAGGGGTTACTCTTCCCTCAATTGCGTTCGAAGCTCAGGCGGGATATCCTGCCATTCGAAGTCAGAGTCCTCTAGCTCATGGCCAACCTTTTCGAACTGCCCCGCTACATCGCCGTGGAAGGTCCTATACGCGTCGGAAAGAGCACGCTGACGCGGATTCTGGCTGAGCGTCTCAACGCGCAGCGCGTCATGGAGGCCGACGACAATCCGTTTCTTCGCGCCTTTTACGATGGCGAGCGAGGCGCCGGATTTCAGGCGCAATTCGCTTTTCTGATTCGCCGCTTTGAGCAACTTCGCGCCCTCGACCTCGGACCGCGATCGCAGAAATCCGTGGTCACCGATTTCGTCTTCGAAAAAGACAAGCTCTTCGCTTGCCTCAATCTCACCGACCAGGAACTCGAAACCTACAATCGCTACTACAACCACTTTCGCGAACAACTTCCCACACCCGACCTGGTGATCTATCTGCAGGCCACTCCCGAGGTGCTGAAAAAACGTCTGAAGAAAAAGAATGCGCCGGGAGAGAAGGCGATCAACGAGGAATATCTCGAAGAAGTAATCAAAGCCTACGAACACTTCTTTTTTCATTACACCTCGTCGGATCTGCTGATCGTCAATACCTCGGAGATTGATTTCGTGGAGCGCAACCAGGACCTGCAAGAGCTGCTGCGAAAAGTTTCCGCCCCGATCAAAGGAACGCAATATTTCCTGCCGCTGGGAAATCAGGAAGCAGCCAGCGCCTAGCCTCAATGCTTGCGTCGGCGCGGGGTCTTCCGAAACATGCGCGGATCGTAGCTGAGTGGCTCTGCTCGATTAATTGTTATCTGCTTGAACTCGGGGTGCTGCGGATTGATCAGCCAGTTGTTCTCGCTCACAGCCAAGGCGGAAGGGACGAGCAGCACGCAGTTTTTCGCCTTGTTTACGAAGTCGTCGCCGATGTGGGCAAGCCTGGGCGGAGCGGGAGTCTCCCGCCAATCAGCTGGCAGGCCACTGGCTTCAACACGTTCGCGAGGCAAGCTCTCAGAAACCTCTGCGGTGGCCAACACTAAGTCGTCCGGTGGGTCCTCCGGATCCAGATGAACAAAGTATTCCAGCATGGCGAGAGACTGATGTTCAGAGGCGTAGGCAAGTCGGGTTCCGGGGCTTGACCATCGCCCGCCGTACCGGTAAGCTCCCTCACCGTCGAATGGAGCGCGGGCATACGCCGCGCGCAGCACGCGGAAGACTCGCGTCAACTGATGCCGCCATACGCAATGCGACCCAGCAGATTTTCCACCTGGCGGGCCCCGAGTTCGGTATCGATCGCGGCGATCGGCGCAATTCCACCCAAAGTGCGATTCGCGCGCTTGAGCCATCGGCTTGCTCGTGCGGCGTCTCCCAGACTTTCGCGCGCCAGCGCGAGAAGGCGGGCGAGCCGGTACAGCCGGTCAGATTCAAATCGTGCCAGCCGGCCGCGGCGACGGCGCTGCAAGCTGCGAGAAGAGAGGTCCAGCGCATCGGCCAGCTCTTTGAGGGTCAAGCCCGCCGCCTGCATCAGTTGTTCAAGCACTGCATGCGGAAACCCTTCGCGAATTGCCTCTCGCAGGTCCCGATCGTTTATCATCGCCCGTCCCAGGGCGCGCTCTCCGCCTAGCTCCCGTACCACCGACCGCAGTTCGTTTGCCATTTGTCGTTAATTATAGCGACAAATGGCACGAACAATCAACTATGACATGGCGGGACATATTCGTAACTTGCCGCCCGTGGGCTTACGTTATTACAATTGTAATTACGGAGATCTTATGGTTGAACTCAAGGTCCGCAAATTCGGTAATTCGCTCGGCGTGGTCCTTCCCAAGGAAGTGATTGGCCGTCTCCACACGCGAGACGGAGAGCGGCTTTTTCTGATTGAGGCGGCAGACGGTGATTACCGGCTTACGCCTTACGATCCCGCATTCGAGAAGAAAATGGCGAAGGCTGAACAGATCATGGCTCGCTACCGCAATACACTTCACGCACTCTCAAAGTGAAAGCGCGCAGTCAAGCTAAGAAAGAACCGCTCTGGATTGAGGAACGTGACGTCATAGCGATCCATGACCGCCTCTTAGCCATCCACGGCGGTGCGCCGGGATTGCGCGACCGGGGACTTCTGCAATCCGCTCTAGCGCCTCCCCGCCAACATCACGCCTATGCCGACTCTCACGACATCGTCGCAATGTCCGCCCTTTATGCGGCCGGCATCGTTCGCAACCATCCTTTTGTCGATGGCAACAAGCGGACCGGTTTCGTGATTGGGGTTCTGTTTCTTGAACTCCACGGCTTTGTCTTTAGCGCCAGTGAGGAAGATGCCACTCGGGCTGTCTTTGAGCTTGCGGCAGGCACGCTCGACGAGACTGCATTTGCGACTTGGCTGCGCGACAACGCCAAGCGCCGGCGAGCACGCTAGAAGCTGACTCCGAGAAAGGTCACTCTACGAAATTCGACTTCAAGGCAAGGAGGAATCGGCTAGAATAAGTGAAGCAGGATTGCCATGACTGACGACATCGAAATCTCCCCAGGTCCGCAATTTAAAGCCGCCATGGCGCTGGCCATTGTAGCTGACGTGCTACAAATCGTATTTCTTCCCCTATTCGCCGAAGGTGGTTTCTCGCCCGCCGATGACATCCTGGATGTTGGCGTGGCGGCCGCGCTGGTTCACCTGCTGGGATGGCACTGGGAATTTCTGCCGTCGTTTCTCGTCAAACTTGTGCCCGGAGTGGATTTGGTCCCGTTCTGGACGATCGCGGTGGTAAACGTCTATCGCAAATCCAAGCGCAACGCGATCATCGAAGAAGAGGCGCGCAATGAGCATCCAGCGCTGCCAAGTCCGCAAGCGTCAAAACTTCTCTGAAAAGGACGAGTAAGCACGAAAGTTGCTGGCAAACCGAGTGCCAACTATTTGTGCACTGCCCCTTGCTAAGTCAGCGGGATTTCCCTAGGATTCGGAGTGAAAGCCGACCTGCGAAGTTGGTGATGGTGGTAACCGATTTTTGAACCAACACCGAATGAACGGGGGCCTGACTCGTACAAGTAGATCCGGTGTGCGATGCTCCGCCATGCGGAGATGCCTAAAGGGTCGCGGCGGGTTCCCAACGTCTACCGACGGGTTCATTCTCGGCCCAACACACGGCTAGGTGGGTCGGCTTGCTTTCTCTTCTGCTGTTCCCCTGCTACACTGGCGGCGACGAATTCTCAGTGCTTTGCATCTAACAAACAGTGCTTCCTAGACTCTTCCATATTGGCAACTTCAGTTTGCCCACCTACGGACTGCTCGTCTCCTTAGGCGTGCTGATCGGATTGTGGATCAGCGTGCGCAATTCGGAGAAGCAGGGAATCAACGGCGACGACGCATGGAATCTGGGAATCCTCGTCGTTCTCTGCGGAATTCTGGGCGCAAAAATTCTTTACATTGCCTATGACTGGGGCTACTACCGCGCCCATGTGGGCGAAATTTTCAGCTTCGGTACTTTGCAGGCGGGCGGAGTTTTCTCAGGAGGCCTAATTGCAGGATTTTTGGCTGCGGCGTGGTACGTCCGCAAGCAGCACATGCCTGCGCTTGCAACGTGCGATGCGTTCGCCCCGGGTTTGGCCTTTGGACACGCGCTCGGACGCGTGGGCTGTTTTGCCGCCGGCTGTTGCTATGGCAAACCGACCGGGCACTTCTGGGGTGTGACGTTTACTAATCCCATCGCCCAAGCCTGGGTGGGTACGCCGCTGGGAGTTCCGCTGGAGCCGACGCAACTTTTTGAGGCGGCCGTCGAGTTGGCGAATTTTTTCATTTTGATGTGGTTGCTAAAGCACAAGAAATTCGACGGACAAGTAGTTGCGGCTTACTTCTTCCTCTACGGCGTGGCCCGCTATTTTCTTGAGTTCCTTCGCGACGATCCAGGACGCGGTTCCGTATTCGGCGGAATCATGAGCGGAACCCAGTTGATATCGATTGGGCTGGTCATCCTTGGCGGCCTGATCTGGTGGCTGCGCCCGGGGATGAAGGCTCTGCCAGCGCACGCTGCGCGGTAGTTTTTTTCACCACAGAGACACAGAGACACAGAGAACAACCTAGTTATTCGTTTTTGTCTTCGTGGTGTTGACGGTCGCGGTATTCTTGACGCGGATTACTTCGCCCCTGTGAAGACGTTCCCCAAACATTTCATCGCATCGCCTGTAGACGCTGGGAAGCGCCTGGACCAATTCCTCGTTAGCCAGATTCCTGACATCAGTCGCGCTCGAGTCCAGCAATTAATCGACGAAAAAAAGGTGCTGGTTAACGACGGCGCATCCAAAGCCTCGTTGCGACTGCGCGGCGGCGAACGGATATCCATTCTTGCAGAAGTGAAGCTGCCACCTTTGCGTGCGATAGCTGAGAATATTCCGCTTGACATCGTCTACGAGGATGACGACTTGGCGGTAATTAACAAAGCCGCGGGCATGATGGTGCATGCTGGGGCGGGTGCAACTGAAAGTGAGCGCAATCGGGGTACGCTGGTGAATGCGCTGCTGCACCGGTTCGGGCAACTGTCAGGCGTCGGCGGGGAGTTGCGTCCCGGCATCGTGCATCGTTTGGATAAAGCCACGAGTGGGCTGATCGTGGTTGCAAAAAACGACGAGGCGCATCGCAAACTGGCGGCGCAGTTCGCCCGCCGCATGGTCAAGAAAAAATATATTGCCTTGGTGCATGGTTGGGTAAAGTTCGACCGCGGAACCATCAGCAGCAGCATCAGCCGCGACCGCGTACGGCGAACAAGAATGACCACGCAACGCACTGGGGGCCGCGAAGCCATTACGCACTACACAACGCAACAACGAATCAGTTCGACATATGGAAAATTCACTTTGTTGGAATTACGGATTGACACTGGGCGAACCCATCAGATCAGGGTGCATCTGGCTTCGCTTCGGCATCCGGTTGTCGGGGATACGCTCTACGGCGCCCCCCGCGAACTGACCGCGAAAAACCTCGCCACGATTTCTCTTCCCAGAAATTTTCTGCACGCTGCTGAGTTGCAGTTGCAGCATCCTCGGAGTGGTGAAGCGCTGTCATTTGCCCGGCCGATCCCGCAAGAGTTGCAAAACTTTTTGGAGCGTCTTGCTTGAGTCAGGCTTTGCCTTCCTGTTAGCCAGCCCTTAGCTCTGAAAAACAAAGCTGTTCTGAAAATGGAACAACAATCAATTATTTGTTGTTCTGATCTGCCGTGGGTGTAAAAAAGTATCGCTCCAAGAAGCGGGGCCCCGCATTTAAGCTCTCCCCATCCAGTGTGTAGGGGTTCCGCTTTTACTTTATCCACTTGGATTTACCCCACCTTGCTGACCGTTGGCGCTATAATTCGGCTTATCGGAGGTTACCTTATGCGGATTTCATGCCTCCTGGTGATTTTGTTGTGGGGTTTGGTTTCGGTTTGTGAGGCCAGCGATTCAGCGCGGCAGCTTTCGTCAGCGCAAGCGGCGGTAAGCTCATCGAACACAAATCGGCTCAGCCCTTCCGCAATCCAGCGCTACGGTTTTGTCAACGTGACTGCGGGTGATGCAGCAGACCTGCGATATCCTCAGTCGGACTATACGCGGGATGGAGATGTGACTTGCTTTACGATGCATACCTTCCTGGTGAAACGCGAAAGCCCTCGTTCCGAGGCAACCGAGCCGGCAGGCGAGGCGACCTGCTTGTCCGGGCCCAGATATAGCGTTCGGAAGGTGGAGGAGTCGGACAAGGCTCCGTCGCGTTGAGTTCGGATGCGGTCAGGCGAGTCTCGGCGGTTGTGGGGACGGTCTTTTTCCTTCTGATTGCGCCGGGGACCGTGGCTGGACTTGTACCTTGGTGGATTTCTCGCTGGCACATTCGCGCTCCGCTTCTGCATTTTTCTCCTTTTAGATGGCTGGGAGTTTTGCTGATTCTGGCGGGCGTTCCCTTGCTGTTCGATTCTTTTGCCCGTTTTGCACTCAAAGGCTTAGGAACGCCGGCGCCCATTTTCCCCACGCGGCATCTGGTGATCAGCGGGCTTTATTGCTATGTACGGAATCCCATGTACCTGGCGGTCGTTGCGGTAATCCTCGGGCAGGGATTGCTGTTTGGGGACGTGCGAGTTCTGGAATACGCCCTGATTCCGTGGCTGGCTGCCCACCTGTTTGTCGTGTTCTACGAGGAGCCGACGTTGCGCCGGACTTTTGGAGCGGAGTATGAAGCCTTTCGCGCCAATGTTCCGCGTTGGATTCCCCGCTTGAGTGCCTGGCATGGCGCGGAGCGATATTCTGTCCAATGAATCATTCTGCGTGACCTTTCCTTCCCGCAATCGTTTATATAGTTAGAGGCGCGATGGTCCTTCGAGCACCGGCATCGAAGCGGTCCCCGGAGCAGGCAGAGGAACGCCTGCTGGTTGAGGCTGCGCAGAAGGATGCCTCCCGCTTTGCTGAACTGTACGAGATCAATTTTGAACGCGTCTATGCATTTATCGCCGGGCGGGTGGGCGATCGCGATGCCGCGGAGGATTTGACTTCTGAGGTATTTCACAGGGCGCTTGCCAACCTTCGTCGTTTCGAATGGCGAGGCGCGCCTTTTGCGTCGTGGCTGTTCAAGATTGCGGCCAATGCAATTGCGGATAAGGCGCAACGTGGGGGAAGAGAATTGGTGGTGGCTGATCCTCCGGAGCTGGCAGAAAACGCGAGTGTCCTCGCCGATCTCGAGGACGTGGAGCGACGGGCGCGGTTGTTTCGTTTGGTCGAGCAGCTTCCTGAAGATCAGCGGCGGGTGATTGCGATGCGATTTGCCGAGGAGAAAAGCATCCGCGAAATAGCGGAGGCGTTGGGACGAACTGAAGGTGCGGTGAAGCAGTTGCAATTCCGAGGTTTGCAAACTCTGCGGGCGGAAATCGAAGAAGCGAAACCACCCTTCGACTCCGCTCAGGGCAGGCTCCGGACACAAAGTCACACGAAGAGAATGACGAAGCCGGTTGATAAAGATGCCTAAGCGCAGTTTGATCGAGCAACTCGACGAAGCGCTGCAGGGGATGATCGATCATCCCAGCGCCGCCTTGCCGCGTGCGGAAGCTGGAGTTAGCCCGCTTCTCCGCCTCGCTGCTGAGTTGCGCGATTTGCCGCAGGCAGATTTCAAAATTCGTTTAAAGAATGATTTAGAAAGGAGTATTTCGATGGCAACTACGACAGCACCTGTGGCTGCAACACACACCTCCGCCGCACCAAGATTAACCTACAAGTCTGCGGCGAAAGCGATCGAATTCTACCAGAAGGCTTTCGGAGCGAAGGAAACCATGCGCTTCGAGATCGAAACAGGCATTCCTCACGCCGAGCTTTTGATTGGGGATTCCGTGATTATGGTGACCGATGAGTGGCCGGAAGGCGGACGCTACAGCGCCGAGACGACGGGCAGTTCGCCGGTTAGTATGTCAGTCCAGGTACCCGACGTGGACTCTTTCGTGGACCGCGCAGTTTCCGCCGGGTGCAAAATAGTGCGCCCGATTGCAGATCAATTCTATGGTCGTCGGGAAGGCATTGTGCTTGATCCCTTCGGATATCTGTGGAGCCATTTCCACAGTAAAGGAAGAGATGTCAGTTGAGGAGATGCACCGCCGTTTCCGGGCGATGATGAAAGAGGAGAAAGCTAAGAAGCCCGCGGTTAAACCGATTCCTGAAGGCTATCGCACGGTGACGCCTTACATGGTTGCGGCGGACGGTCCGGCTTTGCTGGAGTTTACTAAACACGCTTTCGGTGGCGAAGAGATGTTCCGAACGGTAGGATCGGCGGGCGGACTGCACGCCGAAGTACGCATCGGCGATTCGATGCTTATGATCGGCGGTGGAATTCCCGGGCGTGAATTCCGTTCGACGGCGAATATTCATGCGCTCCACCTCTACGTGCCGGATTGTGATGCGGTTTACAAACAGGCGCTGGAGGCAGGCGCAACCTCGATCGACGAACCCAGAGATCAGGAGTACGGCGAGCGCTCGGGCGGCGTGAAAGATCCGGCGGGAAATTATTGGTATATCGCTACCAGCCAGGGCGAGACGTACACGCCGAAAGGACTGAACAACGTTAATGTATATATGCATCCGCTGCGCGCGGAGCCCGTCATTAACTTTTTGAAGCGGGCTTTTGGGGCGCAGGAAATTGGAAAATATGCATCCCCTGAGGGCGTTGTTCATCACGCCGAGATACGCGTCGGGGACTCAGTGGTGGAGATGGGCGAGGCGCAGGGGAAGTATCCGCCTATACCAACCATGTTTTATCTGTACGTGCCCGATTGTGATGCGACGTATCAGCGAGCGTTGCAGGCCGGTGCCACTTCAATTGCCGAGCCAGTCGACCAGCCTTACGGCGACCGCAGCGGTGCAGTGAAGGACGCATTCGGCAATCAGTGGTACATTGCAACTCACATCAAAGATGTAGCGCCGTAGTCGGGAAAGAATAGATGAACTTGCAAAGACTGAGCCTTATCGTGATGGGAGCGATCGGGCTCATTTCGCCGTTATGCCGGGCGCAGGAAATCACGGTAGCGGCCGCGGCAGATCTGCAATTTGCGATGCAAGATGTGGCCGTGCGATTCCAAAAAGAGACGGGGAAGACGGTAAAGGTCACTTATGGTTCGTCGGGGAATTTTTTCCAGCAGATTCAGAACGGCGCTCCCTTTGACATGTTCTTTTCGGCTAACCTCGACTATCCGAAAAAACTGGAAGCTGCTGGATTGATCGAGCCGGGAAGCTTCTACCCATACGCCGATGGCAAGATTGTGATCTGGGTTAAAAACGAGTCAAGACTCGATTTGAAATCAGGCATGCAGGTTCTATTGGATGGTGCCGTCAAGAAGATCGCCGTGGCCAACCCGCCACATGCTCCGTACGGGCAGGCCGCTGTCGCAGCAATGCAGAAAGCAAACATCTACGAAAAAGTGAAGGACAAGTTTGTGCTTGGCGAAAATATTTCGCAGACAGCTTCGTTTGTTGTTTCCGGAGCGGCCGATGTTGGCATCGTGGCGTTGTCGCTGGCGCTATCTCCAAACATGAAAGACAAAGGCCGGTACGTCGAGGTCCCTGTCACAGAATACCCGCCGATTGAACAGGCCTGTGTCATTTTGAAGTCGTCCAAAAATAAGGAAGCGGCAGGGCAATTCTTGTCCTACTTCAAGTCAGATGCGGTTGCGGATGTGTTGAGGACCTACGGCTTCGACATTGCACCCGGCTCTGCCAAGTGATCACTGAGCGCAAACTACGGTTTCCTAGAAAATTCGCTGTGATGGCGGCTGTAAAGCGCGTAGACGGTCAATCCGATGGCGAGCCAGGCGAAGAATCGCAGCCAGGTCAAGATTGGCAAACCGGACATCAGCAGGACGCAGAAGAATACGCTTAGCACGGGTGCCGCAATGCCGCCTGGGGCGCGAAACCCGCGGCGGCGGCCGGGATCGCGATAACGCAAAATTATCACGCCGATGGATACGAGTACAAAGGCGAACAGCGTGCCGATATTCGACAGATCAGAAAGCGTGCCGATGTCGAGAAAGCCGGCGGGAATTCCAACCAGGAGACCGGCGATCCAGGTGGCTGTCGCGGGCGTGCGGAAACGCGGGTGAACGCGGCCGAAAAGCCTGGGTAGCAGACCATCGCGAGACATGGAGAACCACACCCGCGCTTGCCCAAGCTGGAAAACCAGTAGCGACGAGATCATCCCCATCATTGCCCCGAACAGCACTCCCAGATGAATCCAGCTCAAAGTGTGCGAGCCGGTACGCACGGTTAGCAATTTCATTGCATTGACGACGGGCGCGGCATCGTCGCGCACTGACTGCCAGGGCACGATGCCGGTGAGCACAATCGCGACGCCGATGTAAAGAATGGTGCACACGACCAGCGTGGCAATAATGCCGATCGGCAAATCGCGTTGCGGATTGCGGGCTTCTTCGGCAGCGGTCGAGACCGAATCGAATCCAATGTAGGTGAAAAATATAATCGAGCCACCGGTCAGGATGCCGGACCATCCGTTGGGCGCGAAAGGCTGCCAGTTGCTCGGATGCACGTATTGCGCGCCCACGATGACGAACGCGAGAATAGCCGCAATCTTCAGAAGGACCATCACATTGTTGGCCTCTGCCGACTCGCGAATGCCTCGCACCAGGATCACGGTCAAAATCATGACCACAAAAAACGCCGGGAAGTTGAAACCGAAGTGGAGGCCGGGAGTATAAAGGACATCGCCCTTCAGATCCGTCAAGCCTCCCGGTAAGTACGCAGGTGAAATCCACCGCAACGCAGGATGAAATCCGAACCAGTCAAACATGCCCACCAAATGGGCTGAGAAGCCCACGCTCACTGCCATATTGCTCACGGCGTATTCGAGAATCAGGTCCCAACCAATGATCCAGGCGATGAGTTCGCCCATGGTTGCGTAGGTGTATGTGTAAGCGCTGCCCGCAATCGGAATCATCGACGCGAGCTCGGCATAACAGAGTCCGGTGAAAGCGCAGACAATAGCGACGAGGACCAATGAGAGTGCGAGCGCTGGACCCGCGCCCGGCCGCCCCAGCGAGGCGTGGTGCGTAACCAGAAAATCCAGCAGCGGCGCGTTCAGAATCGACGAGGTATCGAACTTCTGACCTCCGATCGCCGTGCCGATCACCGTGAAAATGCCCGATCCGATCACCGCGCCAATGCCGAGAGCCGTGAGCGAGACCGGGCCCAGGGTCTTTTTCAGCCTTCGCTCCGGCTCCTCCGAATCGGAGATCAGTTTATCGATGGACTTGCAACAGAAAAGCTGGTTGTCCGAGGTGCGAGGACTGCCTTCCGTAGTGTGATTATCGGTGGTCGGGATTTGAGCCAAAGGGCGTTGTCTCCGGAGCCGAAGTCATGGTCAGCGCTTGGCCAGCGAACGCTGTCGCTGGCCAATTGCCACCGGTTATCTCTTCGCCGCGCCGCGCACCATCTTCTTCACTTTTCGCTTCTTGGATCCGCGGGCGTACTCCCGCGGCTTCAACGGCTTTTCGGTTTTCACTTTCTTACGCGATGTTCGTTTTGCTTTCTTACGTTCTTCTTTGCTCAGTGTTTTTGTATTTGCCATGAGTGTCCTGATTGCGGATTTGTAATTTGGTAATTGCGTAATTGGGGATCTTCCCAATTACCCGATTACAAAATCACTTTTCGTTCTTACGCTCTCTCCAACTGCGCATACTTCTCCACCAGCTTCTTCAAACCGAAGCGAGGGAATTGTACCGTAATCTTGGCCTCTTCACCGTCTCCTTCGCGATGATAGACCGTGCCCTCGCCATATTTCGGATGCCGCACCTTCTGTCCGGGCCGAAAACCCTTTTTGCCTTTGGGTTCCTCGACCGGCAACTTCGGCGTGGAAAATTTCTTCCCGCGCGAAGCGAAAAACTCCGCGATGTTGTCGATGGAATTGTAACTGCGTCCAGAATAAGCAGGAGCCCGTAGTTTGCTGGGAGCATTCCAGTTTGCAGAGCTTTGATCCTCATCCTCGTACGCGTAGTGAGCTTGCTGCTCTGGTTCGTGTGGCGCGGACATTCCTGTCCGCGAATTTATCCGCGAAGACTCCCGCTTCCGCCGCGACCCACCCAGTTCCTCGACCAACTCCGCGGGCACTTCTTCAAGAAATCGTGAAGGCACACTGGCTTCAGGCAGATCGGTCCCATAACGACGGCGGTATACAGCGCGGGTCAAGATAAGCGTGTCCATTGCCCGCGTCATACCCACGTAGCACAAGCGCCGTTCCTCTTCGATATCATCCAGCTGCAAAAAAGTTCGAGAGTGTGGGAACAATCCTTCTTCCAGGCCGGCGAGAAAAACTAGGGAGAACTCCAGGCCTTTGGCGGCGTGCAGGGTCATCAACGTGATCTGTGCCCGTTCGTCATAGGCGTCAGCATCGCTCACCAGCGCGGCATGATCGAGAAACTGATCCAGCGTTTCGCCTCGGTCACGCGAATCCATTGCGGCATTCACCAGTTCGCGCAGGTTCTCAATTCGAGAGTAAGCCTCGGGCGTGTCTTCTTCTTCAAGCAGTTTGATGTAACCAGTGCGGTCGATAAGGAACTTCAAAATTTCGGCGGTGCTAGCCGGACCGCCAGGGGTTCGGAAGCCATCGTCAGTTGGTGTGGAGCGGGCGCCCTCGCCCGCTTCGGATGGGCTAAGAGTTCCAGTAGCCAGGTCAGCATCTCCGAAGTCGAACGAAATATTTTCGTCTTCGCTGGGATCAAAGGAAATGTCTGTCTCCTCCGGCGATTCGTCGAGCGCGACTGCATCTTCTTCCCCTCGCGCAGTCTGTTCCAACCTTTCCACATAAGTTCCCGCCAGCATGGCCCGCCCATCTTCAATAAGCGCCCGGAAACTCTTCAGCGCAGCCAATGCCCGCTGCGGCAAAAGCTGACGTTTGATCATCTCGCTTATCGCACCCCACAGCGAAACTCCAGTCTCGAGAGCGACCCGCTCCAAAGTTTCGAGTGTCGTCTTGCCGATCCCACGCACGGGCGTATTAATCACGCGCAACAGGGAAATCGTGTCGTCCACGTTATGGATAACTTTCAAATACGAAATCATGTCTTTGATTTCGGCGCGTTCGTAGAAAGAAAATCCGCCGACCACGTGATACCTCAACTGGTAGCGGCGCATTGCTTCTTCGAACAGCCGCGACTGCGAATTGGTACGGTAAAGCACCGCCGCGCGCGCATTCTCGCCTTGATCCACGGCCTCCCGCAAATACTTCGCAATATAATCAGCCGCGAACAATGCCTCGTTCTCGCCATCCGGAGCTTCGTAATAGCCGAGCTTGGTGCCACCCTGACGCGACGTCCACAGATTCTTGCCTTTGCGCTTGAGGTTATTCGCCACCACCGTCGACGCTGCCTGCAGAATGTTTTGTGTCGACCGATAATTCTGTTCCAGCCGAATAATCTTTGCCTCGGGAAAATCTTTTTCAAACTCCAGAATATTGCGAATGTCCGCGCCGCGCCACGAATAAATCGACTGGTCCTCATCGCCGACGGCGCACACGTTGTGCCGGGTTCCCGCGAGCAGTCGCATCAATTCGTACTGCGGCCGATTCGTGTCCTGATATTCATCGACCAGAATGTACTGAAACCGCCGGTTGTAATATTCCCGTACTTCAGGAGCGGCTTTGAGCAATCGCACGGTTTCGAGCAGCAGATCATCGAAATCGAGGGCGTTGGCCTTAGCCAATTCTTTCTTGTACTCGGCGTAAATCTGGGCCACGCGCTCCGTCTTCGGATCAGCCGATTGTAAATAAACTTCCTGAGGATCAAGCATGTGATTCTTCGCCCAGGAAATATGCGCCAGCACGGAACGCGGTGTAGTCTGCTTGTCGTCAATGCCCAACCGCCGCATAACTGACCTGACGAGCTGCGCCTGATCGCTCTCGTCATAAATGACAAAACTTTTGGTGTGTCCGATGGGCGGCTTGCCAGGAACGGATGAAGGAATGCGCAGCGCCTCGATGTCGCGCCGCAATACCCGCACGCAGAAAGAATGGAACGTAGAGATGACCGGCTTGGCAATGGACAATCCGCCCACCAGCTTGTCGACGCGTTCCACCATCTCCGACGCCGCTTTGTTGGTGAACGTCATCGCGAGGATTGATTCCGGCATCACGCCCACGTTCTCGATCAAATTGGCGATCCGGTAAGTGATAACGCGAGTCTTCCCGCTCCCGGCGCCAGCTAGGATCAGTACGGGCCCGTCGACAGTTTCAACAGCCTCACGCTGCTGCGGATTAAGTTGATCAAGAAAAGACAAAGTCGGGAGAAGCTCCAAAATCGGCTACTTTGATTTTACAAGGGATTCGTCGTAAGTCACTTGACCGAAAATCGTGGTGAACTATATTTAAGGAAGTCGACAGGGTGCTGTAAGTACCCAAGAATTGCTGGCCCCGAGAAATCGGGGCCATCGCATTTCTAGCCGTATTTTCTAGTGATGTGCGCCGGCGTGGCTGGCCCGTGCTTTCTTGCACTCCTCGCAGGGGCACCAGTCCCGCAAGAACTGCCACGAGTAAATCCCCAACTCGTGCCCGTCGTTGAAATGAAACTTGATCGCGTACTTGCCCACGCCTTCCGCCGAAGTCGCTTTGACTGTGGGTTTGAACATGGGCAGCGTTCCCGGCGCAGGCTTGGCAGGCTCTCCGGGCTGGAGGTGCGTCTTGGTTCGCGTCTCATCGCATAGGGCGCAGGGACAGGCATCCCGCAGGAATGGAAACGAATAGTGCGACTGGTGGCCGTCCTTCCACTCGATATCAAGGCCAGTACCAGTACTTAAGTTTACTTTCACCGATTTCGGGTCCGAAGCCGCCATAAATTTAGTATCGCACAGCCGCACCGCTGAGCTCGCAATGTCAAAATACTTGCGATCCCGGGAGGCACGAATTCGTGAGACCGGACGCACACGAGAGAATCATATCCGTTGGTAATGGTCGATTCCCACAGGGGAATAGCATTCGCGCTCTGCGGCATGTTATGAATAGAACAGTCTTATTCATAACTCCTGCATGCTCGATTCCGCTTCGATAGAACAACTGATGCCGCCCGAGGTCATCTCGGCCGAGGATATACCTCGGCTGTCAGCCACGATTGCTGACCGCCACGGATACGTTTCCTCTGTTGATCAGACACGCCTTTTCTATCGCCACTGGCCGGCCACAACGTCGTGGAACGGTCGAGTTGTGGTAGTGCTGCATGGCATTGGATACCACAGCGGTCCCTACAAAATTGTCGCTGAAGCCCTGAACTCCAGCGGCACGGAAGTCTATGCATTGGACGCCCGCGGGCACGGTCTCTCACAGGGCCGACGCGGATACGTCGGCACTTCTATTGAAGTGGGAGCAGACGTCGAATGCATGATCCGCTTGGTGAAGGAGCAGCGGCCGACGGCCAAGGTTTTCTTGCTGGGTGACAGCATGGGCGCCGACCTTGCTCTTAACTACGCGAAGCGCAACAGCCGCGAGCTCGGCGGGCTTATTCTACTTGCCTTAGCTTTGAATCTCGACCTAAGCCAGTTTGTGAGTCTCGAAAGCTTGAGCCTGATGCCTTACCTTGCACTGGCTCATCGCGAGCCAGTAATCAGCCTTGTGGGCAGGCGTCTTGAGGAAAGTTCGCGTGATCTGGAGTTCGTCGCGCGGCGTCGCGTCGATCCGCTATCGTACAAGCACATCAGTTTTGGCTACCTGCTGGATGTGCAGCGGATTGTGTTCGGCTGGCGATGGAAAATCGCACCTCGCGTGCATGCGCCTACGCTCCTTATCAAAGGCGGCAAAGACCGGGTGGTGAGCCATCGGGAGTGCATCGCGTTCGACAAGTTGTGTGCTTCCACCGACAAGTCTTTTAAGATCTTTCCGGACGTGCCTCACACCACGCTGTGGGACCCGGAGACTCCGGAAATTCTAGGCTTGATCAGAGACTGGATTCTAGAACACTGAATGTAGGGCGGACATTCTTGTCCGCCGCCTTTGACTGGTTTTAGGCGCTGACATTTGCTCAAGTCAGCTCCACTCCGGTAGAATCTATACTTCGATTAAGTTCTGAACTTTTCTGGAGTTGTCATGGCACAAGTTTGTGATATCTGCGGCAAAGGGCCGCAATTTGGAAACACCATCAGCCACGCTCATAACGTGTCCCGCCGGCGCTGGAACGTCAACTTGCGCCCGGTTCGCGCCAAAGTAAAAGGCGGCGCGAAACGCATGCGCGTGTGCACCTCCTGCCTGCGCAGCGGCAAAGTCGTTAAGGCCTGAGAACGGGCTAAAGACCTTCATCCCAGATTTACGATTTCCAATTGCAAATTGACAATTGGAAATCGTAAATTCTCCTAGCTCCGAGTTCGCGGCAAAGCCTATCGCACGCCCAACAATTCCACATCAAAGATTAGCGTCGCGTTGGGAGGGATCGGGCCACCCGGCGTCCCACGCGCTCCATAGCCGAGTTGCGGGGGGATGCGCAACTGCCGCTTGCCGCCTACCTTCATGCCGATAATGCCTTCATTCCACCCTTGAATGACCGGAGCGCTGCCCAAAGGTTCCACGACAAAGGGCTCGCCGCGATCGAGGGAGCTGTCGAATTTCTTGCCGCTGGTTAGCCATCCGGTGTAATGGACCTTGGCGCTCTGGCCCGCGGCAGCAGTAGGGCCCGTACCGACTTTTATGTCCCAATACTGCAGGCCGTCGGCGGTCTTGGTTCCGTCGCCGGTAACCTTTGTGGGCGAATTGTTGTCGGGTATCTTGCTGCTCTGCGCAAAAAGCGCCGCAGCTACGAAAACAACCATCACAATCAAACAAGCACTCTTCAGCATCAATTGTTCTCCTGAGGATTGAGTTTAATTAAGAGCAAAAATTTAGGCTAATGCAATCACATCGATTTCGACCAGCACATCTTTCGGCAACCGAGCGACTTCGACGGTCGATCGCGCTGGCGGCTTGGCGTTGAAATACCGCCCGTAAACTTCATTCATGGCACTAAAATCGGCCATGTTTTTGAGGAACACGGTCGAGCGCACCACTTTCTCCAGACTACTTCCCGCAGCATCCAAAATCGCGGAAAGGTTTTTGAGCACGCGATCCGTCTGGGCCGCAACGTCTCCGCCGAGAACCTGCTGAGTCGCGGGATCGATGGCCACTTGTCCTGAGACAAATACGAATCCGTTAGCCCGAATCGCCTGCGAGTATGGCCCAATCGCTTGCGGGGCATCTTTGGTGGAGATTACATCGCGCATTCATCCTCCAACAAATCGCGCCTATGATTAGCAGGCGAACGCAGATGATATCAAATGCACAACCATTCGCTGCGTTAAATTTCGGCAGGACCGATTCCTTCGCAAGTGATTGTTCGTCTCCGCGCACTCTGCGGCTGTTCTCAGCGCTCTCTGCGTTTTAAGGTTTTGGTGAACTTTCGCAAACCCAAAGTCTTAAATCGCAGAGAGCGCTGAGAACAGCCGCAGAGTGCGCGGAAGGATCTGGGTTCCAACACTAAACTTTCTGCAGCCTCTGTACATCGTGTACGCCAGGAATTTTGCGCACGCCATTAATGATATTTTCCAGGTGCTTGAGGTCAGCTATATCCAAAACAACATCGATGTTAGCCTGCGCATTCGCGCTGCGCACCTGGACATCGCGGATATTAGTTTTAGCGTCGCTGATCACGGCCGTAATTTGTTTCAACATACCAAACCGGTCATCGCAGAAAACAGTGAGCTTTACCGGATATGAACTCGGCGTTCCTTCGTCGCGAGCCCATTCCACATCGATGCGGCGTTCTGGCTCATAGAGCAGGTTCACGACATTCGGACAATCCAGCGCATGAACAGCGACGCCTTTGCCGCGGGTCACGTAACCGACAACTTCCTCGCCGCGGATGGGATTACAGCATCGGGCGCGATAAACGAGCAAGTCGCCGTGGCCCTTGACGCGGATGGCATTGTTGCCGCTGTCGCCGCCGAAAACCCGCCGCACCACGCTGGCAATGCCGCTAGATTTGTCTCCGTCGTCGGCCACTGGCGCAGCGGAGCTAGGCGCCAACCGTGCCAGCACTTGCCGCGCCGAGAATTTGCCGTATCCGATTCCCGCCATCAAATCGTCAATCTGACCCAGGCCGTAATCGGAGGCAATCTTGCGCAACTCTTCGTCTTTGATCTCTTTCAGTGCGACCCGGTATTTACGCGCTTCTTTTTCAATCAGCTTGCGGCCGATTTCAACCGCCCGCTCGCGCTGATGAATGTTGAGCCAGTGCTTGATTTTGTTTCGCGCGCGCGATGACTTGACCGCAGCCAGCCAATCACGGCTGGGCTTGTGTCCGGGCTGCGTGATGATCTCGACAATGTCGCCGCTGTGCAGTTTGTGCCGCAGCGGCACCATACGTCCGTTCACCTTCGCGCCCACGCAACTGTGACCGACCTCAGTGTGAATGGTATAGGCGAAATCGATCGGCGTGGATTCGCGAGGCAGCACTACAACTTTGCCTTTGGGCGTGAAGGTGTAAACCTCTTCGGGATAGAGATCGATTTTGAGAGTAGAAAGAAATTCGGTGGGATCAGATACGTCGCGCTGCCATTCGACTACCTGCCGCAGCCAGGCCAGTCGCTGTTCGTCCTGGGCCGAGACTGGGCCGTCCTTGTATTTCCAGTGCGCTGCGATGCCTTCCTCGGCCATGCGGTGCATTTCTTCGGTTCGGATCTGCACTTCGAACGGCGTGCCATCCTCGGTGATTACCGAGGTATGCAGCGACTGATAAAAATTTGGCCGCGGCATGGCGATGAAATCTTTGATTCGCCCAGGCACGGGTCGCCAGACATTGTGCACGATACCCAGCACCGCATAGCAATCCTGCAAAGACTTCGTGATGACTCGCATGGCGTAGAGATCGTAGACCTGGTCAACGCTGATTTTCTGGCGGACAAGTTTCTTGTGAATGCTAAACAGACGCTTGATGCGGCTTTCCACTTCCGCTGTAATGCCCGCTTCTTTCAGCTTGTCGCGGAGAGTTTGTTCAACTCGCGCCAGGAACTGCTCGCCTTGCTTGCGGCGGGCTTCGACCGCTTCGTGCACCTGTTGGTAAGTTAGAGGATCGAGATAGCGGAATCCCAGGTCTTCTAGCTCGCCGCGAATCTTGCCCATTCCAAGACGGTGCGCAATAGGGCCATAAATCTCCAGGGTTTCCTTGGCAATCTTCTGCTGACGTTCCGGCGGAAGATGCTCGAGCGTCCGCATGTTGTGCAGGCGGTCGGCCAACTTAATCAGAACGACACGAATGTCGTCGACCATGGCCAGCATCATTTTGCGCAGATTCTCGGCCTGCTGCTCCTCGCGCGTGGCGAAGTCAATCTGGCTGATCTTGGTGACGCCCTCGACAATATGCGCCACCTGCTCGCCGAATTCTTTGCGGATGTCAACAATCGTGACAGACGTGTCTTCGACCGAGTCGTGCAGCAATCCGGCGGAGATGGCGACGGCGTCCATCTTCATCTCCGCTAGAACTTGCGCTACTCCGAGAGGATGGACCAGGTATGGCTCGCCCGAGGCGCGAAGCTGGCCCGCATGATTTTTCTGGGAAAATTCGTAGGCTTTGCGTACCAGTTCCAGGTCGTCGGTCGGACGGTTGGCACGCATGGTGCGCAACAGTTCCCGGAACTTTGTGACCGTCAGGGCGGTGGTCGCGATCTGTTCGCGCAGCGTCGCCATAGACGATTATAGCCGGGATTTGCAGGTTGCAAGCAATGTCTCTAAAGCCTGCGGCGGGCTTTGGGACGTACCTTGTCTGTCTCTGCCCAGCGGTGAACTGATAGAGTTAGTTTTATGCCTGCCAAGCTTCTAGTCAGCGGTGCTTCGGGTCTGATCGGCTCGGCTTTGCTGCCGGCATTGCAATCGAGTGGATACGAAGTCACGCGCCTGGTGCGAGGAGCGGCATCGGGCAAGGGTGATATAGCATGGGATCCATCTCGCCCGCTCGCGCCTGAGTCGGTTTCTGGCTTCGACGCGGTTGTACATCTAGCGGGCGAATCCATTGTTGGTCGTTGGACAGACGCTAAGAAACGCCGCGTTCATGAAAGCCGGGTGCAGGGCACTCGAAATTTAGCGGAAGCGCTCGCGGCAGCGCCGCAGGCTCCGCGAGTTTTCATTTCAGCGTCGGCCATTGGATATTACGGTGATCGCGGGGAAGAAACCTTACGCGAAGAAAGTTCTTCTGGAAACGGCTTTCTTCCTGAAGTTTGCCGGGAGTGGGAAGCCGCCGCCGAACCCGCGGCCAAAGCTGAAATACGCACCGTGCAAATGCGGTTTGGCGTAGTGCTGAGTGCATCGGGCGGCGCACTGGGAAAGATGCTACCTCCGTTTCGTATGGGAATTGGAGGGATCGTTGGCCGCGGGCGCCAATGGATGAGCTGGATCGACATCGATGATGTGATCGGCGCAATTCAGCATGCCATGAAGAACGATACGCTGCATGGACCGGTCAATGTGGTAGGTCCGAACCCCGTAAGGAATGCGGAATTCACCAAGACACTGGCTTCAGTATTGTCGCGCCCGGCGATTCTCCCAATGCCGGCATTCGCGGCACGCTTGGTATTCGGGCAAATGGCCGATGAGCTCTTATTGGCCAGCCAACGGGTTGAGCCAGCAAAACTTTCGGCCAGTGGCTATGCCTTCCAGAAGCCCGAGTTGAGATCGACTTTAGAGAATATTTTGAGATAAAACCAGCCACGGATTTGCACTGATCATCACGGAACTAAAACAAAAGAAAAATCCGTGCAGATCCGCGTAAATCCGTGGCCTATTTATTCGCTTGGGCTTTGGCGAATTCTTCCACTCGCTCGCGCACGTTAAGCACGTGCTTTGGCAATTTCAAATGGCTGCCGGCTTCGAGGATGGGAATCAGTTTGTCGAAGTCCGGCCCCGAATGCGAACCCGTGATCACAATGCGAATGGGATGAAACAGTTCCTTTCCCTTGGCTCCGGTTTCAGCTTTGACTTCATTGATAATTTTTTTGAACTGTTCGGCTGTCAGTTGGCCCGCACTGGCCGATTCGGCGGTCAGAATCTTGACGATGAATCTGGCGAACACAGCGCTGCTGTCTGGCCAGCCCAGGACTTCAGCGTTATCAGGCGCGACTAAGGCAGCCTTCGCGTCGTAGTTGAAGATGAACGATGCTTTCTCCGGGAGTTGGTCCAGGCGATCCACGTAAGGCGCGAGCAGCGTCACGACCTGCGAAAACCAGCTATGAAAATCATTGCCCAATTGGACTGCCGGCAGCCTCTTGGCGCACGGCCAATCCGCATCGCTGCACTCGACCAATCCAGCTTTAACGAAAAACCACACTCCAATAGAAGCGATGTCCTCTGCGGGCCAGGTCTTGATGTACTGGCGGTTCAGCCAGTAGAGTTTTTCCATATCGAAGACGGCCGCGGATGGCGTGATCCGCTCCAAAGAAAACTCTTTCACCAATTCCGGCAGGCTGAAAATCTCGCGTGTGCCTCCTGTGGGGGCCCAGCCCAGCAATGCCAGATAATTCACCAGCGCTTCCGGCAAAACGCCCATGTCGCGAAAGTTGGCAATCGAAGTCGCTCCGTGACGCTTCGATAACCGTTCGCGGTCGCCGCCGAGGATGGTCGACAAGTGCGCGAATTCCGGCACCGGCCAGCCCAGCGCCTCATACAACGCGACTTGCTTGGGCGTGTTTGAGAGATGATCGTCGCCGCGAATTACATGCGTGATCTTCATCAGCGCGTCATCGATCACCACCACGTAGTTGTAGACCGGCATGCCGTTGGAACGCAGAATGATGGGATCGCTGACGACCTCATTTGAGAACTCTACGTCGCCGTGAACGATGTCGTGAAAGCGAATGGGGTGCTCGGGAATCCGCAAGCGGATGGCGCAAGCTTCACCTCCAGCGCGTCGCCGCTTTGATTCTTCGGGATCAATGGCGCGGCACTTGCCGGAATAAATTGGCTGCCGGCTTTCGGCTAAGGCTTTGTCGCGTTCTTTCTGTAATTCGTCTTCGGTGCAAAAGCACAAATAGGCTTTGCCTTCATTCACCAGGCGCTCGGCGTGTTCGCGGTAAAGATCCAGTCGATCGGATTGACGGTATGGGGCATACGCACCACCGACGTCTGGGCCTTCGTCCCAGTCGAGGCCGAGCCAATGCAGATCCCAAATGAGTTGATCTTCGAAGCGAGCCTCGCTGCGTTCCACATCCGTATCCTCGATGCGCAGCACCATCGTGCCCTTATGGTGTCTCGCAAACAGCCAGTTGAACAGCGCAGTGCGAGCGTTGCCGACATGCAGATGTCCGGTGGGCGAAGGCGCGAAGCGCACGCGGACTGGAGATTTTTGGGTCACGGATTGATGTTAACAGGAGAGCAGCAGGCGCATCATCTGGGGTGAGAGAATGAAGAACTTTAACGTCTATACCAACCGTTCGGACAAATCCACTCTGTCATTCATTCCATCCACTCTGTCATTCCGAGGAGCGAAGCGACGAGGAATCTCGGTTTCCCCGGCCACGCGAAAAACCTAGATCCCTCGCTCCGCTCGGGATGACAACGACTGAAAACATCAACTCTCGGCCTTGGGCGGGCAATCGCGGTGCATTTCATCCAGCAATTTGGCGAGCACTTCGGCCCGCTTGTCGCTGTTTAATTCTCGGCGTAACTCCTCCAGTGCCAGCGCAACGATGTGATAGTGGTGGGCGCCGGCATATTTGGGATCGGAGGTGATATCGAGCCATACTTGGTGCATCAGTTCAAGATCCTGAGGACGCATGCGCGGGGCGTGGGGTCCGAGCAGATACTCATTTACTTTTCCATTGGGCTCGTGGATCTCCAGAATCAAACGCGGCCTGGGTTCGGGCAGACGTTCCCACGCGTCGCCCAGGAGCTTTGCCTGCTCGTCAGGAGTGAGTTTGTTGGAACGGCCGCAGACGATCTTGCTCGAGTCCAGGCGTTGCGCAGTGACTATGATCGCCTCGAAGACGTCGGTAGCGGGGACCACAAGCAGAGAAACTGGCTTGCCTTCTTTTTCCGCAACCGCCACGGCGGCAGTGAACAATTCCTGCTCGTAGTGGTCGAAAACTTGCGAGGTCTCGACCTGCGCGCTGCCGCTGAAGGAATGCTCGCGGTGGTAGAGGCGAGCCGTCATCACGACCAGATCTTGACGATTTGTGTCCGTATTTCTGAGAATCTCGCGCAAATAGTAGAGATTTCTGGGATCGCGGACGGCAACCAGAATGTTTCCCGGCCTTACGCCGAGCGCTCCGGATCCCAGTTCCTGATTTCCGTAGACCCGGAATTGATCCAGATTCTCCGGCTTGCCATGCCGCTGTTTCGTGACTCGATGCTCGGAGTAGGTAAAAATCGCAAAGAAAACAGCGCTGAAAGTAACTCCGGCGATGGTGGCTTCGGACTTCGTGAAAAGGTTTATCAATGCCGTAATCAGCAACACAGCGGAGATAAGAATCAGGCCCACAGGCAGTTCATGGCCGCCGATGTGAAGATTGCCAGGAACTTTCCATTGGCGATTCTCTGGCTCCGTATAACGCAATACCAGAACCGCCAGCGACTTCAGGGCAAAGCTCCAGATCACGCCGAAAGCGTAGAGTCCTGCCAGCACATAAACATTGCCTCGGCTGAGAATGATGGTCAGAAGCTGCAATCCGACAATCAGATTGATGATGCGGTAGCTGGTGCCAAATCTGGTGTGCGGCTTCTGGAACCAGTCGGTAAGAACGCCGTCTTCTGCGACGCGGTTCAAGACGCCGTTCGCACCTACGATTGAAGTATTCTGCGCGCCCGCCAGAATCAGTACGCCGACCAGCACCACGAAGGCATGGAAGATCAGCTTCAGCCACATGGGACCGACCAGGTACACTGCAATGCCACCGATGAGGTTGGCGAAGTACTCGTGACGTACGTGATCCGGAATAATCATTACCGCGAAAAATGACACCAGCGAGGTGAACAGCAGGCTATAAATAAAAATGACCAAGCCAGTTTTTTCCAGGTTCTTCAGCTTGGGATGTTCGATTTCGCGGTTAACCTGGGCCAGCGTTTCCTCGCCGCTCATGGCAAGGACGGAGTGTCCAAATCCGACGAAGAGAATGATCAAAGTTATCTGACTGAGGCGCGTCCCGTATAGCCAGCCCAGAGACTCTTTGGTGAGCTTCACCACCCCGGGATGCAGCGGGTTCGGCGGCAACTGAACTGGCACCTTAAAGCAGGTGATGGTGCACCAAATGATCAGGATCACAACCATGACGGTTGTGACCATCATGATCTGCAGTGCCTTCTCGCTTGATTCGTGCATGCCCTGGACGTTTTTCCACCAGAAATACAACACGATCAGAATGGCAAAGCCGGCGGAAAAATGGTCCTCGGAAAAAACCAGCGGATGGTGAAGATATTTGCCCATATCCTCGATGAAGCCCGCCAGGTACTGACCTGCCGAGACAGCGCTGATCGGGCCGGTGAGCACGTAGTCGAACAGTAGCGCTGAGACGGAGAACTTGGCCAGCGTGCCGCCCATCGCTTCTTTGACGACGCGGTAAACGCCGCCGCGCACAAACATGCTGCTGGACTCGATATACAGAGCCCGCACGGCATAGCTGAACAACATTACCGCCAAGATGAACCAGGGAGCGCTCTTGCCGATGACTTTCTCCGCATCGCCGCCCGCGTAATAAGCCGACGAAGCGAGGTCGGCGAGCACGATAGCGGACGCACGCCAGAAAGAAATGAAGGTCAGCATCACCGTAGTGGCGACGAACACCTTGACTGCGGGACGCCTGACACTTGGGATGGATGAAGACATTTAAAAGAATATAAAAATCATTAATTCTAAGAATTTAGCACAGGCGTCCTTTCGATGAGGTTTCTGACTCTTGCGGACGTAAATATCCTCATCTATCTCTGATATGCTCCTGCCCAGTGGCCGCTTCAAAACCCATTCCGGCTGCGCGACCCTTCGAGGCGGACGAACGCCAGCGTGAAGCCATCGAACATGTGCATGGACCTATGCTGGTCGTCGCAGGCGCGGGCACGGGCAAAACCACCGTGCTCACCCGGCGCATAGCTCGGCTCATTCAGCAAGGGCACGCTCGACCTGACGAGATTTTAGCCGTCACCTATACCGACAATGCTGCCCGTGAAATGCAGGAACGGGTTCGCGCTGAGATTCGCGGGACCGACGTCTCCCGCCTGCAAGTCACGACTTTTCACGCCTACTGCAATAACCTACTGATCCGCTGCGGAAAACAATTTGGTGTGCTCGACGACAAGGATCTCTGGATCTACCTGCGTAAACGGCTTCGCGAACTCAACCTGAAATACTTCGTCCGCGCGGCGAACGTAACCAAATTTCTGGACGACCTGCTGGATTTCTTGCGCCGGTGCCAGGACGAACTGGTAGGTCCGGAAAAGTACGCGTCCTACGTGGGCCAGCTTGCACGCGGAGAATTGCCGGTCCCGCGAGTCTGTAAGAGCAAAGAGGCCAACCTGCTTAGCGACGAAGAAGTGCTGGGACGGTGCCAGGAAATTGCGGATGTTATTACCACCGTCGAGCGCATGCTTTCGGAAGAAAACCTTGGCACCTTTGGTCACATGATCACCCGTGCGCACCAACTCCTGGCACAAGATGAACCGCTCCTGAGCCGCGAACGTGAGCATGCCCGCTTCATACTTGTGGACGAGTTTCAGGACGCCAACTTCGCTCAGGTGAAAATTCTGCAGAAGTTGGCAGGAGAAGAATCAAACGTATTCGCGGTAGGCGATCCGGATCAGGCCATCTTCCGTTTTCGTGGCGCGTCGAGTGCCGCCTTCGGTCTTTTTCAGCATCAGTTTCCCGCAGCAAAATTGGTCGTTTTAGAAAAGAACCGGCGCTCTACTACGCCGATCTTGCGTTGCGCTTACGTGCTCATTTCGAAAAATCCCGACATTTTCCCTGGAACGAAGATCGCGGCATTTCCCTATAAGCGTTCGCCGCTGATTTCCGCACGCGAAGAAGATGCACTGCGCGAAGGTAAGGAGTTGAAAAGTGCACCAGTAGAAGCTGTGCTGCTGACGGCCAAGGAACTCGAGTGTTCAGATTTGGTCGCGGCCATACGCCAGCAGCAAAAACAGTCTCGATGCAAGTGGAAAGACTTCGCGGTTCTTTACCGGCAGCACTCCCATCGCGATGACCTGGTCGAAGAATTGGCCGAGCAAGGCATTCCCTTCACAATCGAAAACATGGACGTGATGGATACGGCCGAAGCGCGTGATCTGTTCGCCTGCTTGGGAGCGGTCGTGTCGTCACGGGACGACGCCAGTCTTTTTCGCGTGGCGGCGTTGCCGCAGTTTGCCATCGATCCGGAAAAACTGCGCAGTGGCATCAAGTCGATTCCGCGGGACCAAAAAGATTCCGGCGTCGGATCGGTATTGGCTCAGATTGATGGTGGCCGCGCAGTGCTGGCTGCTCTGCAGAAGGTGCGCGACGAAATCACGCAGACGGCCGCGAAAAGCCTCGCCGCTCTGAACATTATCATCCGATCATTTGGGTTTGATCGTAGTTCGCCTCCACTGGCCGCCATCCTTGATTTCGTAAACAAATGGGAGCAAAAACCGACCACCAAAAGCGGCGAAATCGGAGAACTGCTGGAATACCTGGAGTATTTTCAGGAAGCCCGCGGCGCGATTCCTTTGCCGTCGACCGATGATGATGCGGTTCGTTTAATGACCGCGCACGCCGCAAAGGGCCTGGAGTTCAATCACGTTTTCATTCTGCGAGCCAATTCCAACTCCTTTCCGTGCTCATTCAAAGAATCGCTGGTGGAATTTCCGCGCGAGTTACGTGATCCCGATTCGATTTCTCTGCAGGACGACAAGACCCTGAATGAGCAGGAGGAGCGGCGATTGTTCTACGTTGCCATGACTCGCGCCCGGGATTCGCTCACCATTTACGCTCGCCGCGGCAAGGGAAAGGACGCCAGCCCGCCCGGCTTCATGCGTGAACTTGTGAAAGACGCGTCTCTTAAACGTTATTTGCGCGAGCGTCCGGCGCGCGGATTTCAGACTGATCTTTTCGGGGCCGCAGGAACCGAAACGCTTACCCGCATCGCCGAGTGGCTTTCTCTCGCGCCAGCCTCCGACTTGAGCGCGAAGCTGAGCGCGAGCGCGGTGCAGCGATACGAGGTTTGCCCTTTACAGTTCAAGCTCGAACGGGAATGGAAAATTCCCGGGGAAGTTCCAGCCGCCATGCAGTACGGCGCGACCATGCATCGCGTGCTGCGGGTGTATTACGACTCGGTTCGGTTTCAGCGGCCGATGTCACAGGATGCCCTGATCACATTCTTTCGGGCCGATCTGGATGAGGCGGGAATTCAAGATCGCTATCAATACCAACTCTACGACGAACAGGGCATTCAGCAGTTACAGGATTTCCTGGCTGCGTGCCAGCGGCTTCGCGTGCCGGAAGTTTTGCATACCGAAGAATTCTTCGAAGTGCGAATCGGCAGCGCGGTCGTGATTGGACGCATCGACCGCATCGACAAACTGCCAGACGGACGAGTTGTAATCACGGACTACAAGACCGGCAAGCCGCAGTCGCAGGAAGATGCGGATGAAAGCTTGCAACTTTCCATCTACGCCCTGGCAGCCCGCGAGAAATGGGGATACCACGCCGGACATCTCGCCCTCTACAACCTGGGCGAGAACACAACGGTGATTACGGAGCGCACTGATGCTCAACTTCGGGAAGCCCAATTGAAAGTGGAAAGCGTCGCAGCGAGTGTTGCCGCAGGAAGGTTCGATCCCAAACCCAGCTTCAATTGCCGCTTCTGCGCCTATCGAAGTCTTTGTCCAGCCACCGAGAAGCGTCTCTACCACCTTTCCGTGGACGGCAAATCGCGCCGTCCAAACTAGCGCTTCGAAACGTTTGGGAACGCTTTCGCGTCAACCCAGCCATCGCCCGGTCGTTCCAACCTACGTCCTGTCATTGCAACCTACGTCCTGTCATTCCAACCAACGTCCTGTCATTCCGAGGAGCGGAGCGACGAGGAATCTAGGTCTCTGCCGACCGCCAGAAAAACCTAGATCCCTCGCGTTTGCTCGGGACGACAAAATGGTTTGGGATGACGACGATGTTTAGGGATGAGAACAACTGGGGCAATCTTACCCGCAAAAACTTAGGGGACGCTTTTTGCGTCCCCCTCTTGTTCTTTTTGTTCAAGGCCTCTTAGTGTTTCTTCTTTGCGGCCTTCTTTGCTTTCTTTTTGGTTGCCATTGATCTATTCTCCCTTTCCATTTTTCATGGACTTGAAATGCAACGATCATTTGTTGCAACTGATTGATGTATAGAGTCAATGAAAAGTGAAGTCAAGAAAAAAATGACGTTCAATGAGCATGCGACCCATACACCAAAGTCACTGAATAGCAGCTCAAGTAGAAATTTCCTCGTGGGGATTCCATTCATCGTCTCCACCAGCGAGACTTTTTGCAAAAAAAGTGAGCGGTAGTTCGCGTACAACAATTTCAATCGCCGTTTGTTTAAAAAAGCCAAAGCGCCATGGAAGTCGCCGCATGGCTTGATCGAATTCATCCTTTTCTTGTCTGGGACATCTATAATTGAAGAGTTAGAAATAATCGCAGGAGCATATAAATGGCTGCTTTCGACGATGTTGTGATCATCTCCGGGTGTCGCACTCCGGTGGGAAAATTTCAGGGAAGTCTTTCAGATTTGAGCGCCACGCAACTGGGAGCGATCACGGTTCGCGAAGCTGTGAAGCGCGCCAATATCGATGCCGCGCTAGTCGACGAATGCATCATGGGGAATGTGGTCTCCGCCGGACTAGGACAGAACCCCGCACGGCAAGCAGCAATTTTTGGCGGACTCGCTCCCGAGGTAGGTGCCATGACAATAAACAAAGTCTGTGGCTCGGGACTCAAAGCGGTCGCACTCGCAGCGCAAGCAATACAGACGGACAACAGTTCCATCGTCGTCGCCGGCGGAATGGAATCCATGACCAACGCTCCGTATCTGCTTCCGCAAGCGCGAAAGGGCTACCGTCTGGGAAATGCGCAGATTGTCGATTCGATGGTGAACGACGGGCTCTGGGATATTTACAACAACTACCACATGGGAATTACGGGCGAGAACGTCGCGGAAAAATACAGCATCACTCGAGAAGAGCAGGACCAGTTCGCAGTGAACTCGCACCGCAAAGCACTTTCCGCCATCAAGGAGTGCCGCTTCAAAGCCCAGATTGTTCCCGTTGAGCTGCCGTCCAAGAAAAAAGGCGAAGCGCCAATCATCTTTGATAAAGACGAATCTCCCCGCGAAGACACAACCATCGAAGTCCTGCGATCTCTGAAGCCCGCATTTAAAAAAGACGGCACAGTAACCGCCGGCAACGCACCCGGAGTAAACGACGGCGCCGCCGCCGTGGTCGTCACCAGTGCAACTCGCGCCCAACAACTTGGCGCCAAACCCATGGTCCGAATCGTGGCGCAAGCCACCAGCGGAGTCGAACCGAAATGGGTAATGATGGCGCCCGTAGGCGCGGTTCGCAAGATCTGGGAAAAGACCGGATGGAAGAACGAAGATGTGGATCTGTATGAATTGAACGAAGCCTTCTCCGTGCAAGCGCTAGGCGTGATGCGCGAACTCGGACTCGATCCCAACAAAGTGAACGTGAACGGCGGAGCAGTCGCCATTGGACATCCCATCGGCGCCAGCGGAGCGCGCGTGCTGGTCACGCTGATCTATGAAATGATTCGTCGCGATGTGCATCGCGGCATCGCAGCTCTCTGCCTCGGCGGGGGAAATGCCGTGGCTATGGCCGTCGAGAGGTAAGGGGGCATCGCGCAATCGGCTAAATGGTTGAGACTCTCCGCCGGCTTCGCCGTGGTAACATTTGGCGGTGCCCCTTACTGATACAAGTCCTTCGGCGCAAGCCATTCAGCTTCAAATTCAGCGAGCAATGTCAGGAGAACAGCGTTTGCTGATAGCGCTTGATATGAGTCTCTTTGCGCGCGAATTGGCCGAGGAGCGGATTCGCCGAGAGCACCCGCAGTGGCGGGAAACCGACGTCGCGCTAGAACTTCTAAGGTTGGCATTCTGGCCGGAGCCACTGCCAGCGCAGTTGCCGTGAGCGCGCGGCATTTGCCGACGAATCACAGCGGGGCTCGATTAGCATTTCTTTTAGTCCAAAGAAGAATCGAGGTGATCCTTTGCCAGATCGGCTCAATTTTTTCGGCCTGTTTTTTCTCATCCTGCTTGCACTGACATGCGCGGCACAACAAACTCCGCCAGCGCGAATTGTAAGCCTTACCTCGCCGGATGGAGTCGTTCTGAAAGCTACGTATTTCGCTGCTGGAAAGCCAGCGCCTGCGGTCCTGCTGCTTCATCAATGCAATCGGCAACGCAAAGTGTGGGACGGGCTAGCGGAACGGCTCGCCTCGTCAGGCATAGATGTTCTCACCCTAGACTACCGCGGGTACGGCGAGAGCGGCGGTACGCCGAACGATAAACTACCACCGGAAGAGCAAAAAAAAATGGCCACCGAAATATGGCCGCGCGATTTCGATATGGCTCTTGAATATCTTGAATCGCAGCCTGATGTCGTGCGCACCAAAATTGGTGTGGGAGGAGCGAGTTGCGGCGTCAACAATTCCATTCAATTGGCGGGGCGGCATTCTGAAATACAGTCGTTAATGTTGCTCTCCGGCCCGACCGACCGGGCGGGAAGGCTATTCCTGCAATCCTCCGGCCTGCCAATCTTTGTTTCCGCGGCAGATGACGACGAGTTTGGCAATATGGTCGAACCCATGCAGTGGTGGTTCAGCATCTCGCCAAACTCCGCCAGCCGGTTCGAACACTATGCCACCGGAGGGCACGGCGCTGACATGTTCACAGTTCACAAAGAACTGATTGACCTGATAGCCGGATGGTTTGCCGCGACCCTTACGAATCATCCGGCCGGCGTACCGAAGACAAACGGGACCGCCCTACAGCCTCAAGTGATTCGCACTCTGGAATTGATTGACAAACCTGGCGGTGCGGATGAAGTCGCCAAGACGCTGGCGCAGGCTCGTGAACACGATCCCAACGCTGTGATTTTTTCGGAGGGTCTCGTCAACCTGCTCGGCTACGAACACCTTCAGCTTGGTGATGCCAAAGGAGCGGTGGAAATTTTGAAACTGAATGTGGCTGGTTATCCCAATTCACCCAATACGTATGACAGCCTCGCCGCCGCATATCTGGCAGCCGGAGAAAAAGATTTGGCGTTAAGAAACGCAAAGAAGGTGCTGGAACTTTTGCCAACTGATAAGACGGACAGCGAAGCACGGCGCAACGCCTTAAGAACCAATGCCGAAAAAAAGATCACCCAGCTCGACAAATCGAATTCGAAGTGAGGGGGACGAATCGAGGACTTGCTATCGGGCCGCATTTAAAGCAAGGAACTTTAATGCTCGGATGGAGTCGTCTCCGTCGCCAGCGGCAGCGTGACCGTGAACACCGCTCCGCCGCCCGGCCCCGACGCCGCTTCCACGTTTCCGCTATGCTCGCGCAGAATAGCTTTGCAAATGCTTAAGCCGAGTCCGGTTCCGCGGCCTGGGCGTTTGGTGGTGTAGAAGGGATCGAAAATGTTTGGCAGGATTTCCGGGGAGATTCCCGGACCATCGTCTTGAAAAACCACTGAGACCGACTTGTCGTCTTGATTGATGCGGATGCGCAACGTCCCATGGTCACGTACCTCGCGCATAGCCTGCTCCGAGTTCAAAACCAGATTCAGGAATACCTGCATCAATTGGTGCGCGTCACCGCTCACCGGCGGTAGTGATGTCTCCTTCAGAAAATCGACGGTGATGTTGCTCTTGCGCAGGGAATAAGCGTGCAGGTGCAGAGTTCTTTGCACCAGTTCGCTTAGGTCGATGGGACTTTTGCCGGGCGCCGGTGGACGAGAAAAGTACATCAGGTTCTGAACAATCTCCGCCGCTCGCCGAGCCTGCTGCTGCACAGTGACCATTTGTTTCCGCACCGACTCAGGGGCTTCGCCCTCCTGTAGTAACTCGGACATTCCTAAAATGCTGGTCAGCGGATTATTGAGTTCGTGCGCAAAGCCGGCGATCATTTGTCCCATGGCGGCGAGCCGTTCGCTCTGAATGATCTGCTGCTCCAGTTTCTTTTCCACCGTAATGTCACGCACGGAGACGATGGCGCCGCTTAATTTATTTTCCGCATCAAACAGCGGGCTGGCTGAGGCCCTCATGGTGCGCCAACTTCCATCGCGATGCCGCGCTTTATAGTCGCACGTTCCAAATTTCTTACGGCCCTCAGTCAGGTCGCGATACAGTTCAAGCAGTTCAGGCGAATAATCTTCTTCCTCCTCGACTTTCTTGCCTAACAAATCGTCTGGTTTGAAGCCGCGCAGATCCTGAATGCGCGAACTCACGAAACTGTAGCGACCGTTTAGATCGATTACGAGAATGAGATCCGGAAAGCTTTCCAGAAGGTAGCGATGGAATTCTTCCTGACGGCGCAAAGCCTTCTCCATCTCGCGGCGTTCGGATACATCCACCAGCGTTCCTTGATAGCGAACGATTTTTCCTCCTGCATCCCAAACCGCGCGCGAAGTATCAAGAAACACGCCGAGACTGCCGTCCTTGCGACGCAAAGTGATTTCGCGTGTGCGCACGCCTCCTTGATCATCGGCGGATCGCCCGAGAACCGGACTTTGATTGGGATTGGCGTTCAAAGCTCTGGAATCAAGAGCGAGCAATTCCTCCTTACTTTCGTATCCCAGGACGTAAACCAGCGCGACATTGCCATCGAGCAACTTGCCTTCCGGAGTACTGAAGTAAACGCCCTCTTGCAAAGTTTCGAACAATTCGGTAAAGCGGCGCTCCTTCTGGTGTTCTTCGGTGACGTCTCGAGCAAGCGCGCTAACGCCGACCACTTCGTCGCCCTTCACAATCGCGTTGAGGGCGCAATCAAAGTAGAGGACCTTTGAACTCGACTTCAGCCGCACCGTAACCAGGCCGGACCAGCGTCGCTTCTCCAGAAAACGGGGCAAACCGCGATCCACTTCGTCACGTTTCGGTTCGTCCAGAAATTCGTCTATGCGATGTCCGATCACGTCGCTGTAGGGGATCCCGAGCAACTCGGTCACGCGTCGATTAACAGTCTTGATTTTTCCGTCCAGTGCGGTGGCGAAAGCAATGTCGTCAAAGGAATCGATAAGCTCTTTGAAGCTGCGCTGCGACCGGGCGATGATTTCTCCCAGTTGATCGAGTTGTTCACTGGTGGGCGCGGTCGTTCGCTCCTGCAGGCCGCGCACCAGAACTTTTAATTCAGCGACGCGCTTTCTTCTTCCATATATAAAACCGACAAATGCCATGGCAACGCAGAAAACTGCAATGGCAAGCAACCCCAGATGATAGGGAAGGTTTTGCAACCTTTCCCATGACTCTGCCGCCAGCCCGGTGGCGAGCAGAATCACAAATAAAAGCGCAATACGCCATAGCCAGGCTTCCTCTTGCTCTAAGCTGCTACGTGATCCTTCGGGATGGGTCGGTGGCTTCTCAGGTTCCGACATAAGGGTTCATTGGCACGATTAGCACGCGCTGCATTGGGACGAGCCCGAGCCTAGGCGAATCCTAGTTCAGCCGGCGGACGCAAACAACCAAAGCGTGTTGGGTAATTTGGTTCACAGACAAAACGCTTGCCTATTGTTCACTCGTCACAAGTTCGCGGTTCATTAGTCACCAAGGGTTGAACGCGTCAAAGCGTAGTGTGTGACTCAGCCTGACTTGTCGGTGCGCGACCCATTTGCTCGAAAATCCAGCGAGCCGGTTTCGCACAACCTTGGATGCTTTATAAGACGCTAAGTGCCGCAGTTTTTGGCATCGATGCCAACATCATCGAGGTCGAGGTTGACGTGTCTGGAATTAAGACAATGGAAGACCACTTCCATACCGTCGGCCTTCCTGATGCTGCGGTCCGTGAAAGCCGCGATCGGGTGCGGGCGGCGCTGAAGAACTGCGGATACGATATTCCCCCCACCCACATCACGATCAATCTTGCTCCCGCCGACATACGCAAGGAAGGCTCTGGCTTCGACCTGCCGATGGCTCTGGGAATTCTGGGCGCCTACGGCGGCCTTAATAAGAAGGAGGTGCCCGACTGCCTTTTCGTGGGCGAGTTGTCACTCGATGGCGGGGTTCGCGGAGTGCGGGGAGCGCTTGCCCATTGCCATTGAGGCGCGCGGCAGAAAAATCTCGCGCCTGGTGGTGCCTGAGTTGAACGCCAAGGAAGCAGCAATGGTTGCTGGAGTAGAAATCTATCCGGTGAAATCGTTGCTGGAAGTGATTCGCTTCGTGAATACCGGCAACGGCATCGTCCCCCTAAAAGTCGACAGCGAAAGCTTACTCAGCGAAGCCCAGCAGTTTCATGTCGACTTCAAAGACGTGCGCGGCCAGCACTCCGCCAAGCGTGCCCTGGAGGTGGCATGCGCCGGAGGCCATAACATTTTGATGATCGGCCCTCCTGGTTCAGGCAAGACCATGCTGGCTAAGCGAATGCCCACAATCCTGCCGCCGTTCACTTTTGAAGAAGCTCTGGAGACGACCAAGATTCACAGTGTAGCCGGTGTACTCGATCCCGGCGCGGGACTGGTAGGCGTACGCCCTTTTCGCGCACCCCACCACACCATCTCTGACGCGGGACTGATCGGCGGCGGCGCCATTCCCCGTCCCGGCGAAGTTTCTCTGGCTCACAATGGCGTGCTGTTCCTGGACGAACTCCCGGAATTTCCCCGCAATGTGCTGGAGGTTATGCGCCAGCCTTTGGAGGATGGAACCGTCTGCATCGCCCGTGCGTCCATGTCGCTGACCTTTCCAGCCCGTTTCATGCTGGCGGCCGCCATGAATCCCTGTCCCTGTGGCTACTTTAACGACCGCTCGCGTGAGTGTCACTGCACACCCCTGGTGATCCAACGCTATATGTCGAAGATTTCCGGGCCGTTGCTGGATCGCATCGACATCCATATTGATGTACCGGCGGTGAATTATAAGGAGATGCGGTCAAGCTCGGAGCCCGAAAGCTCAGCCAAAATTCGCGAACGGGTAATGCGAGCCCGCGGCAGCCAGTTAGAGAGATTTCTCGCGTCTCCGAAAGAAAAGCTGTACTGCAACGCGCAAATGGGTCCGCGGCACATCCGCGCTTTCTGCGATCTTTCCGCCGACTGCGAACGGCTATTGGAACGGGCAATGGCCCAGCAGGGTTTGACCGCGCGCGCCCACGATCGAATTCTCAAAGTAGCCAGAACTATTGCGGATCTAGAAGGAGGAAAGTCTATCGAACCTAAGCACATTGCTGAAGCGATCCAATACCGAACGCTCGATCGGACTTTCTGGGCGTAAGTGGAGAACGGGCGTCCCGTTTTGGTCTAGACATTAGGGGTATAGTGCTAACCAAGCTAAGTGGTTTAGTGTAAACAGCTTAATGCAGAATTGGATTGGCGGTGTGGAAACTGATCCGGACCAGCGGGAGTGTTTCGCCGATAAATTCAATGGTATTGCAAGAAACACTTGACGTTCCGTTCATTCTAACGTAGGGTGAAAAGTTCCGAAGGCTTACGTGACTCAGTTTGGTCTGACGAATCTCCGCTGGCGACCGAACAAATCTAGAAACCGAGAAACTTTCGGGCCAGACGGAGCATCTATACCAGTAACCAGAGATTTCCCGTACAACCCATCTGAATTGAGTAACTTAGGCACTCTGGTCCGGTTCTTCTTGCCAGAAAAGGGACGTGCGGCCAATTTGCTCGGACTAGGAGAATGACTCATTATGCGGTCTGATCGCGTTTTTGACGCTTTACATACATTGCGGAATCGTTATATGCTTTGCCAGCTTGCATCCAAGGCTACCCGTAAGTTTCACAAGCCCAACACCAGGATCCAGGAAACCATGAACGAGGTTCTGGATAAGATTGCAAGCTCGGAACGGCAGACGGTTTTGTCGGAACCTGAAAATTTTGCCGAGGCACAACGGCGGGCTGCGTAACCAGCCCCGCCGTCCTGCCCCGCGGTTGACCAGTCTTTTCTGAGTAACCCCCCTTTGAAAATCCCTTCGCAGGTGAACTAAATAATGACCATCGCAGAATTGAAAGAAAAAAATATTACAGAGCTGACCAAGATCGCCCGATCCTTGGATCTGCCCGGCGCCAGTGGATTGCGCAAGCAAGACCTGATTTTCAAAATTCTTCAAGCCCAAAGCGAAAAAGAAGGCCACATCTTTGCGGAAGGAGTGCTCGAAATCCTGCCCGACGGCTACGGCTTCCTGCGCTCGCCCGATTACAACTATTTGCCCGGCCCGGACGATATTTATGTCTCGCCGTCGCAAATTCGAAAGTTTGATCTCAAGACCGGCGACACCATCAGCGGCCAGGTTCGTCCGCCGCATGAGGGCGAAAAATATTTCGCGCTAGTCAAGATTGAAGCCGTCAACTTCGAATCGCCCGACGAGGCCCGCAACAAGATCCTGTTCGACAACCTGACGCCGCTCTATCCGCAGGAACGGATCAAGCTCGAAACCACGCGTGAAAACGTCAGCGCCCGCGTCATGGATCTGCTGACGCCCCTCGGTAAAGGACAGCGCGGCCTGATCGTTTCGCCGCCTCGTGCCGGCAAGACCATGCTGCTGCAGAACGTCGCGAATTCGATCACGACGAATCATCCCGAAGTGGTGCTGATGGTTCTGCTGATCGATGAGCGCCCGGAAGAAGTCACTGATATGCAGCGCTCCGTCAAGGGCGAAGTGATCTCTTCGACTTTCGACGAACCTGCTGCCCGCCACGTGCAAGTCGCGGAAATGGTAATCGAGAAAGCTAAGCGCCTCGTCGAACACAAGCGCGACGTAGTCATTCTGCTCGACTCCATCACTCGTCTAGCGCGCGCCTATAACACGATCGTTCCGCCCAGCGGCAAAGTGCTTTCCGGCGGCGTCGACTCAAATGCCCTGCAGCGTCCCAAGCGGTTCTTCGGCGCGGCTCGCAACATTGAAGAAGGCGGATCGCTGACAATTATCGCGACAGCGCTAATCGACACCGGCTCCCGCATGGACGACGTGATCTTCGAAGAATTCAAAGGTACGGGCAATTCGGAAATCATCCTCGACCGCAAGTTGGTCGACAAGCGTACCTTCCCGGCCATCGACATCCAACGCTCCGGCACGCGAAAGGAAGAGCTGCTGATCCCGAAAGAAGACCTGACGCGCATCTGGGTGCTGCGGCGAGTACTGAATCCGTTGTCGCCGGTCGAAGCCATGGAACTGCTGATTGACAAGCTGAACAAAGCAAAGTCAAACGGCGAGTTCTTGGCCAACATGAGTTCGCTGTAGGGCAACGCAATGCCCAAGCTGCCGCGCATAACTTCCAGAAGGCTCCTACAGGTGCTTTTGCGGGCGGGCTTTCACGTTCATCATCAGACCGGGAGCCATGTCAACTTGCGGCATAACAGCAAGACGCATATGCACGTGGTAGTGCCCAGCCATAGCGGGGATTTGGCGCCGAAGACGATCAAGTCGATCATCGCTCAGTGTGAGATGACGGTTGAGCAGTTTGCGGCCTTATTGGGAAAATAGGCTAGCGGTCGGGAGGGCTGCAACGATGAGGAATGGGAAGAGCAAGACCTACGAATACACGACATTTTTCCAAGCCAACGAGCACGGCGGCTACACCGTGACCGTGCCCGCGCTGCCTGGGCTCGTAACGGAAGGGAAAAATCTGGAGGATGCCAGGCGGATGGCACAGGACGCGATCCGCTGCTACATCGAGGGACTCAAGAAGGCCAAAGAAGAGATTCCTTTAGAAAGCGAGACTGCCCAGCTTCGCCTGGCGGTCCGGGCATAAAACCGCGCTAGTTCAGCCTCTAGGGATTGGCCGCGCCGCTTTCCTTATTCCAGTGTTGACGAGGTTACCGTGCGATTTAAATCCTTCGCGCTGGCTCTCTTTGTTCCGCTGATGGCAACCGTTCTAGCGGCTCAGTCGTCCGTACAGAGCCCCATGCAATCTCCCACCCAGATTCCCCGGCTAGGCTCGTTGCCTGGCGCCAACTCCGACGATCGCGACAATGAGCAACGCGCCAAACTGGAAAGAGATCTCGCCAAAAAAGCGAACCGCGACCGTCAGGCGCAGCTGCAGCGCGACACTGATAGCCTGCTCAAACTTGCTAATGAGCTGAAACAATATGTCGACAAATCGAACGAGAATACCCTGTCACTGGACGTTGTGAAAAAAGCTGAAGAGATCGAAAAGCTAGCCCACAGCGTGAAAGAGAAAATGAAAGCCAACTGATAAATAATGTAGGGCGGACATTCCTGTCCGCCGCCTTTGATTTAGGTTTTGGTTTTCTAGCTTTTGAAAAGTAAAGCGGACAAGAATGTCCGCTCTACACCAACCCTGGCGCAATCCCCTACCAGATCGGATTGCCATCCTTATCGCGAAAGACGAATGTCTCAGTGCCCCGGGTGACTTCGCGGGCAAAGATGGTTTCGACCCCTTCGAAATGCACCTTGGTGCCGACCACGGTGATGGCATCGCCTTTGCTGAAGACAAGATCGTAGGTCTTCACGAATTTCGTGCTGGCGAGGTGGACTTCAATGGTCTCGGTTGGAGACAGCCTCAAAACCAAGTGTGAGCCCAATCCGCCGCTCATCGGGCATTGACGGTCCCTTACCTCTTCCACGGTTCCCTTGAATGTGGCTTCGGTTGTCCTATCGTACTTGGGAACTACGACGCTTGTTCCAGACTTCTGTCCCGCTGCTGCTGGGGTGATTATGAGAATCAAGGCAACAATCGTGACAATCAGGATAATGATGCGTGAGGTTTTCATTGGCCACCTCCTGCTAGAACTCTGCTTTCTGATCTAAGTCTGGCCCTCTTTCGCGTCCCGCGCTGTGATCAACATCACCGGCCACTGTGAGCAGCGCTCGCGCGGAGAACGAATTCCGGGAACGGGATGCTTATCGGGCCGCCAGCTAGGTGTATTATTCCCTTTTCCCGGTAAAAACTCTAAAACAATCTATCTCGAAAGGTCCTCATGAAAGGCGACGCCAAGGTCATTGCATTACTCAATCAGGTATTGAAAGCAGAACTCACGGCCATCAACCAATATTTTCTGCACGCTGAAATGTGCGAGAACTGGGGTTATGAACGGATGGCCAAGCATACCCGCAAGGAATCGATCGAAGAGATGACCCACGCCGAAAAACTGATGGAACGCATTCTTCTGCTCGATGGCACTCCCAACATGAGCGACTATTTCAAGATCAACATTGGTCAGAGCTTGGAAGATCAACTCAAGAACGATCTGCAACTGGAGTATGACGCGGTTAAACGCCTGAATGACGGGGTTGAAACCTGCGTGAAAGCAGGCGACAACGGATCGCGCGAACTGCTGGAAAAAATCCTCCTCGACGAAGAGCACCACATCGACTGGCTGGAAGGCCAACTTCACGCCATCAGTGAGATGGGCATCGGAAACTACCTTGCTCAGCAACTGCACGATGACAGGGAAAAAGATTGACCGCGATCCGGCGGTTTTGCTCACTCTATTCGCCTTCTTGTGATCGACCTCACTATGAGTTGTGCCTAAGATCACCGCCTTGGCGACCGACAAGATTTCTAATTGAAAGCGACCGGATGCGCGGCGGCCGTGATAAAGCAATTTCGCGCCGGGAGCAAGTCATGAACGACCAGGATCTGTTAAGGTGCCCACTCCTCCAGGGACTCGACCGGATGCACCGGGCCGAGCTCATCGGCCTGCTGAATGACAGCGGCGTCCGCGAAAAGCTGGAAAAATGTTTAGCCGAACACGTAAGTGCGGCGGAAGCTGCCGGTCAACCGCTCGCCCCTTGCACTGAGGAAAAGCAGGGCAAAGATTTTAACAAGCAAGTCCGTAGTTGGAACCCGCAACAATCGCCCTGGAACCGAAGTCCGAAGGAATAAGCAGATCGAAATAGCACGTGAAGGACGGGCGTCTCACCTGCCCAGCCGGGCGGGGACGCCCGCCCTCCATTATCCTAAACTCGCCGAATCGCAAGACTTCCGTCACCTATGTGATTCAGATCACAGTCAGCTGTGCTGTCCGCACTAGCCCCGGCCGCTAACTTAGGCCGACAATCGAAGTAGTGAAGGAGGGGCGGCGATGATGCTAGGTTATAGGCTTCTCCGGTTAGTTGAGACCCACTCTGAGGCCCTGGCGGCAGGGCTCCTCGAAAAAACCCAACAATCCCCTTTGCTCCCCGGCTACCGCCACGTTCCGCCCGGGGAACTCGAGCAACGGGTGTATGAAATCTACCGGCATTTGGCCGAATGGCTTCTGGGCAAAACCGAGTTGGACGTCGAGAAACGCTATTTGGAAATCGGGGCGAAGCGCGCCCATCAGCACGTGCCGCTAAGTCAATTGATCTGGGCGATTATTCTCACCAAACGGAATCTTTGGGATTTCATGCAACGAGAAGCAGTATTGGACCGGCCTGCAGAAATTTCCGGTGAATTAGAAGTGGAGCAGTTGCTAGATCAATTTTTTGATCGCGCGATTTTTTACGCCGCAGTGGGGTACGAGCGTGCAGGCGTCTCCGAACCGCTGCAGCATGCGAGCGCGGTTGTATAGGGGAGAAGAATGTCTTCGTGGGAATTTGAGTACAAAAACAAGTTGCAGACGGCAGAAGAAGCGCTGCTATGCGTGCGGTCGGGAATGCGGGTATACATTCAGCCCGGATGCGCCGAGCCTGAAACCCTGGTCGAAGCGCTGATGCGACGCGCTTCCTACGTGGAAGACGTAGAAATCGTCCACATGATGACCATGGGAGCGGCGCCCTATGTGGCTCGCGAGATGGTGGGGCACTTTCGCCATAACGCCATGTTCATCGGCCCGAATGTGCGGGAAGCCATCAACGAAGGCCGCGCCGACTACACGCCAATTTACTTAAGTGAGATTGAAGGACTGTTCGAAAGCGGCGCCATGCCCATCGACGTGGCCTTATTGACGCTCTCGCCTCCCGACTCGCACGGCTTTTGCAGCTTCGGCGTAGGCGTCGATACTTCGCTTACAGCTGCAAAATGTGCTCGCTACGTGGTAGCGCAGATCAACGATCAGATGCCGCGTACCTTCGGCGACAGTTTTATCCATGTGAACGAGCTTGATGCCGTGGTCGATGCCTCTCGTCCTCTATGCGAGATGAAGCAGCCGCAAGTTACCGATATGCATGTCTCCATCGCGCGCAACGTGGCGAGTCTGATTGAAGATGGATCCGTGATCCAGACTGGCATCGGTGGAATACCGGATGCTGTGTTGCCCTTTCTCATGGATCGCAAAGATCTTGGGGTTCATAGCGAACTGGTGGCCAATGGCGTGATTCCCCTGATCGAAGCCGGCGTGATCACGGGGGCTCGCAAAAACTTCAAGCCGCGGAAAATCATTCTTGGATTTGCCATCGGTACGAAACCGTTATTCAGTTTCGTAGACAACAATCCCATCTTCGAATTCCATCCCACCGCCTATACCAACGATCCCGGACTGATTGCCCGCAACGACAACATGGTGGCCATCAACTCCGCACTGCAGATCGATCTGACTGGTCAGGTCTGCTCCGATTCGATCGGAAGCCAGTTCTATAGCGGCATCGGTGGGCAAGTCGATTTCCTCCGTGGCGCGTCACGATCCAAGGGTGGCAAACCGATCATCGCCATTTCATCCACCGCAAAAGACGGCGCCATCTCGCGGATCGTTCCCATGCTCAGTCCTGGCGCAGGAGTGGTAACGTCCCGCGGCTTGATCCGTTACGTGGTCACGGAATATGGGGTTGCGTACCTGCACGGAAAAACCATCCGGCAGCGGGCGCAGGCTTTGATCGACATTGCACACCCAAAGTTTAGGGAAGAGCTTTATCAGTTTTGCGAGAAGACGAGGTGGCTGCAGCGGACTTTAACTGCGCAAGCCGCGACAACGAGGTGAAAGATGGCAGGCCAAGCGCGCGGTAAAGTCACAGTCGATATTGAAGAATGCAAAGGGTGCGGGCTCTGCGTGGAGTCCTGTCCGCCCAAATGCCTGGAACTGGCGCCGGAGTTGAGCCTTTACGGCGTTCATCCAGCGCGTTACACCGGCAAGGACTGCACCGGCTGTGGAATCTGTTTCTATTGCTGTCCCGAGCCGGGCGCGATTACCGTTTACCGCATAAAAGCCAAAGGCAAAGCATTTGCCGCGGCGCAAGGAGTGGAACATGCGGCAGCTATGTAAAGGAAACGTCGCAGTCGTGAAAGGCGCCATCCTCGCCGGATGCCGCGCATACTACGGTTACCCAATCACTCCAGCCAGCGAAATTGCCGAGTCGGCCGCGCTCTACTTTCCGCAAGTCGGCGGAACTTTTCTGCAAGCCGAGAGCGAAGTCGCTGCCATCAACATGGTCTACGGCGCCGCGGCAGCGGGCATGCGCGTAATGACGGGTTCCTCCGGACCCGGGATCAGCTTGATGCAGGAAGGCATGTCTTATCTGGCCGGAGCCGAATTGCCATGCGTGATTGTGGATGTAATGCGCGGCGGACCTGGGCTCGGCAACATTGCCCCGGAACAAAGTGATTATTTCGCCATGGTAAAGGGCGGCGGACACGGCAATTACCGCAACATCGTGCTCGCACCCGCGTCGGTGCAGGAGATGGCCGAACTCACCATGCTGGCCTTCGAACTCGCCGACAAGTACCGCAATCCCGCGGTAGTGCTGGCCGACGGCTTCATTGGGCAAATGATGGAACCGCTCGACCTTGAGTATCGCGAGATTCATCCCCCAGAAAAAATCTGGGCAGTAAAAGGTACGCCGGAGACTCGGGCCAATCTGGTCAGCTCCATCTATCTCGAAACTGATGTACTCGAAGAACACCAGCGCTGTATGGAAGCTAAGTACATCCGCGCACAAGAAGCCGAGCAGCGCTGGGAACTCTGCCACACCGAAGACGCGGAAATCCTGCTGGTTGGCTACGGCATCGTGTCGCGGGTATTGCTTTCTACGGTCCAGGCGTTGCGCAAGCAAGGCGTAAAAGCAGGACTGTTCCGCCCCATCACGCTGTGGCCATATCCTTCCGAGGCGCTGGCGAAAGCGGCAGCTAACGTACAAAAAGTGCTGGTCGTCGAATTGAGCAACGGACAGATGGTGGAAGATGTGCGCCTGGCATTGAACGGCAAAGTTCCAGTTGAATTCTACGGACGAGTCGGCGGCAACGTGCCTTCCGTCGCGGAACTGCAGCAACAAGTATCTGGAGCGCATGCCCGTAGCCGTGTGAAATTTCGGAAGGGCATGACGTCAGTGGGTGCGGAAAACCGAGGCGCATTGCGAGACGTATGTGACGGACGGCTTCGTCCGAGCGGGCCGCGCAATGTCAGGATTCGTACAGGGCACGACTTCAGTCGTGCCGCTACAAACGTATAAGAACCGGGCTTTAGCCCCTGAGGGTCCAAAGGAAAACGACAATGGCGAACGAAAGCGTAATCAGCGCGGTGGATCCCGAAGTTAAATCCGAACTAAACAATAACGGATACGAAACCGTCCACTCCAGATCGCCGCTATTCTTCGACCTGTACGAACGCAAATCAGAATTGAAGCACCAGACTCACTACTGTCCCGGCTGCGGACACGGAGTCGCCCACAAACTGATTGCCGAAGCCTTACAGGAACTCGGGCTGCAGGACAAAACCATCTTCGTAAGTCCGGTAGGCTGCTCCGTATTCGCCTACTACTATTTTGATGTCGGCAATGTGCAAGTCGCGCACGGACGCGCCCCCGCTTCAGCCACAGGAATCAAGCGCTCTTGCCCCGACAAAATCGTAATTTCCTATCAGGGAGACGGAGACCTCGCCGCCATCGGCACCGCCGAAATCGTGCACGCTGCCAACCGCGGCGAAAAGATTACCGTCTTCTTCGTGAACAACGGAATCTATGGCATGACCGGCGGCCAAATGGCGCCCACCACCCTGGTCGGGCAGAAGAGCACAACTTCTCCCTGGGGTCGCCGCCCGGCGAATGAAGGCTTCCCGCTGCACATGGCGGAACTTCTAGCCACGCTGGAAGCACCGGCCTACATCGAGCGCGTCGCGCTCTCGGACAACAAGAACATCATGAAAGCGCGCCGCGCGATCCGCAAAGCACTAGAGCTTCAACGCGACGGCGCGGGCTTTTCCTTCGTCGAAATCCTGTCCCCGTGTCCGACCATCTGGGGCAAAGACCCGGTCGAGGCCAGGCGCTGGGTTCTCGACAAGATGATACCCACATTTCCGCTGAACGTATTCCGTGACCGCAAGCCAGAAATTCCAGCGGGCAACGAGCCCCCGCAACGCACCGTTTCGGATGTACTGGAAATCGGCCCGAAAGCGGCAGCGCGCAACGCTTCCACAACCAAACACGCCCACCATTTCAAAGACGTCAAAATTAAAATCGCGGGCTTCGGCGGACAAGGCGTGCTGCTCCTAGGCCAACTTCTCATCGAAATGGGCATGCGGGAAGGCCTTGAAGTGAGCTGGTTGCCATCGTACGGGCCGGAGATGCGTTCCGGCAGCGCGCACTGTCACGTTTGCCTGTCGAAAGAACGCATCGGCTCGCCGCTGGTTTCGCACGCCGACGTGCTCGTCGCCATGAACGAATTTTCGCTGCGCAAGTTCGCCCCAGAAGTTGTGAGCGGGGGGCTCATCCTATACAACGCAGCCAGTGTTCCAGCCGACTTCTCCGCGCCGGGAGTACAGGTAGTAGCGATTCCAGCGGCCGAAATGGCCGACAAACTGGGTTCGACCAAGGCCGCCAACATCATACTGATGGGAGCGCTACTCGAAGAGACCGAGTGTCTCGCGTCCGGTACCGCACTGAGCGTGCTGGAAGAAAAAGTCAAGAAACTCGATCTGCTGGAAATTGACCGGCAAGCTCTCACCGCCGGACGGCTATTTGTCGATGACCAGGCCCACATCGGAGCCGTAAGTCAGCCCGACGGCTTCGCTTAATTCAGCACCCTACTGGCTGTCATCCCGAGCGTAGCGAGGGATCTCGGTTCTTGCCGGCGTCAACGCCACAGCCAAAACCCAGATCCCTCGCTACGCTCGGGATGACAGTTAATGGGATGACGGGCGTCCCGCCTGGCCTCCACAAAGCCGCAATGGCCGAGTCACCCCGATCCCTCATCAAAGATTGAGAATGCCAACGGCCAGGAAAACTGGATCCCGCCGCGCAACCGCGCGGACGAAAGCAGCGGCAGTTCCGACTCAAAGCCTAGACGCGCCGTTCCCTCCACATCGATCTGCCGATCACCCCTCCCTATTCCCCCGATGGAAGCGAAGTCGTCTGACGCTATACCTGAAGACGGTCCTTACCTCTACGAGCCCAAGTGGGACGGTTTCCGCTGTCTGGCCTTTCGCAGCGGCGATAAGATTCTCCTGCAATCCAAAGCCGGTCAGCCGCTGGGCCGCTATTTCCCTGAGCTAGTCACCGCCCTTGTTCAGCTGAGGCCGCGCAAATTCGTACTGGATGGAGAAATCGTCATCTTCGTCGACGATCGTCTTTCGTTTGACGATCTGCTCATGCGGATTCATCCTGCCGAATCGCGAATTCGCAAACTATCGGCGTCAACCCCTGCGACGCTGATGTGCTTCGACCTTCTGGCAGATGGACACGGAAAGTCGTTAGTGCAACTGCCGCTGAGCGAACGCCGCCGCAAGCTCGAAGAGTTTTTCGCGTCTAGCTCTCCTCCGGAATTGATCCGCCTTTCTCCCGCATCAACCGAATCCCGCCAGGCCAAAAAGTGGATGCGCGAGCAGTCGACCATGGGACTGGACGGAATCATAGCTAAACGCCTCGATGAGCCGTATCACTCCGGCGATCGCAACGCCATGATCAAAGTGAAACGCATCCGCACTGCCGATTGCGTGGTCGGCGGCTTTCGTTACGCGGAAAAAGGTAACGGCATCGGCTCACTTCTATTGGGACTCTACAACGATGAGGGCCAGCTCGATCACGTGGGCTTTACTTCCAGCTTTAACGCCGAACAGCGCGAGGATCTGAAGAAGACGGTCGAACCGCTCATCGGTCCGCCCGGGTTCACCGGCCGAGCTCCCGGCGGCCCCAGTCGCTGGAGCACCAAACGTTCGAGCGAATGGCAACCGCTCAAACCCAAGCTGGTGTGCGAAGTCAGCTACGACCATTTTTCTGGCGGGCGATTCAGGCACGGAACCAAGTTCATGCGCTGGCGTCCGGAGAAGAGGCCCGATCAGTGCACCTTCGAGCAATTGCAGGGTCGTTGAAGTCGAGACATCTTCGCGCATCGATATCTCATCTGAGCAGCCGTATCCAACTTCGATCAAGGAGCTTCACAATGTCAGAAGTAAACGTTTCAACGCCGGAACCAGATGGAGAATTGAAAGAACCCAAGCAGAAAGAAAATAATCCGTTCAGCGAACAGGAAAAGCATGGCGACGAATCTCAACGCCGAGCCCCAGGCAGCGAGCGGGAGTACCAGGGCGATCCCTCGGTACAGCGTCGAGCTCCCGGGGCGGAAGAGAATATCGACGAAGAAGATGACAATGAAGATAGAGAGCGGGAAATTGCGTAGCAAGCCAGGACGGATGCCAGCTCAGGATTCACCAGCTGTGCATCCGTCCTAATTCAGTGTAGGCCCAAGTGTCCACGTTCGTGCTTACTTACCAGATAGAAAAAGGATTTCCCCACTTAAGGCATCCATCCCATAGCCCTACGGCCTTTCATCGATTGCGCCAATCTCCCGCTGGAAGTATTCGTTAGATACAGGAGATTAATCATGCGAAAACAAAATATTTTTACCAACCTCGCATTGGGCGCGGTAGTAGCCGTGTTTCCTCTCGCAGGCATTGCCCAGACGGGTTCGATGTCGGACAGCTCCAACTCTCAGACCTCAGCTTCAATGAGCAGCAAATCGGGGTCGAACCTCAGCCTCGGCGACAAGAAATTCGTGCATGACGCGGCCCAGGGCGGAATGGCCGAAGTCGAACTTGGCAAGCTGGCCACAGAAAAAGCCTCCAGTGATGATGTTAAAAAATTTGGACAACGGATGGTCGACGACCACACCAAGGCTGGAGATCAATTAAAGCAAGTCGCGAGCAGCGAAGGTATTCAGCTTCCCCAGGGTCTTTCCGCAAAAGACAAGGCGACCAAGGAACGTTTGTCAAAATTGAGCGGCGAGCAATTCGACAAAGCTTACATGGCGGACATGGTTAAAGATCACACTCAGGACGTCGTCGATTTCCAACACGAAAGCCGATCCGGCAAAGATCCAGCAGTGAAAGACTTTGCTTCGCAGACTTTGCCAACGCTTCAGGACCATCTCAAGCAAGCCAAAGAAATTACGCCCAAGACGCATAGCGCAAGTAACAACATGCACACGCAGCAGAGCCAGCAGTAGGGAAATCGTGAGAGGCAATTCATGACTGAGACGTCTGTACCGTGATGCCAACCTCATTCGACACTCCGTTTTTTGATCACGCCGCGAACTATACCGGTCACGAAACGGTTCCTATTCCTCCGGTTTACGAACCGGAAGAAGTCGTTGCCACCATTGTGCGCATGGCAAAAGAACCTGAGGATGAAGTTTCAGTGGGGACAGCGGCGAAGGTGGCCGTTTTCGCTCATCAGGTGGCCCCGAAATTTACGGAAAAGAAAATGCGGAAAGAAGCGCACAAGGCCCAAATCGAAAAGGCTGCACCTGCCGGAGATACGCCCGGCAGCGTTAAACAACCATCGAACGTAGGCAGCACGGTGAAACGCAAACGAGCATGATGGTCCGCTCAAACTCACAAAAAAAACGGATTGCAGGAATAATGTTTAAAAACAACTTGGGAGCAAAGTCACCTTCACCGCTGGAGCTTTTGCCGGACTCACTGCAGCGAGAATGCTTGGAAATTCACGCTGCGATCTCGCGGGAAAGACGGTCTTCATCAGTGGAGGCTCGCGCGGGTTGGGTTTCCTGCTGGCACAATAACCAAATTTTATAGTCGTCCGTCTTATCGAGACGGTCGTGGAGATTACCAATGAAAGAAACGCCTCATAATAATTACAACCCGAAAACTGGCGCGTCGCGATCACGGGCGCGCCAGGTAGTTCCAATAATCGCAGGCGCGGCCATCAGTGCCTTCGGCCTCACTAGAAAATCCAAATCAGGTCTGGCTCTTGCCGCGGCTGGCGGGGCTTTGGCTTATATGGGTGCACGCAACCAGGGCGAGCGCGAGCTCGTGGCTCACGGCAGCGTGCTGCTTAACTCTTCTCCGATGAAAGCCTACCTGCTCTATCGCAACTTCGAAGACTTGCCGCTATTCATGCATCACCTTGAGAGCGTCACCAAACTGAGTGACAAACGCTATCGGTGGATCGCACTCGGACCTCTGGGAACAGAAATCAGTTGGGATTCGGAAATCGTCGATGAGCGCGAAGGCGAATTCATCTCTTGGCGCACGCTGCCGAACTCCGACTTCAGCGCCGAGGGTTTAGTCGAATTCAAGGAAGCTCCAGGCAACCGCGGAACCATCCTTACTTCAATCTTCCACTACGACATACCCGCGGGTAGATTAGGCGCGTCACTCCTCAAACTGTTGGGCAAAAACGCCAGCTTCAAAATGCAGCAAGACCTCCGCCGTTTCAAGGCGCTGGTCGAAACCGGAGAAATACCCACAACCGAAGGCCAGTCGCATGGTCCGCGCTCAGCCATGGCCGCGGCCTTGAGGATCGCCAATCCAGATGAGCCAGTACAACGCAACGCTGGAATGAGCGAAGTTTTTAATGCAAAACGGAGGACAGCATGAAAGCAGTTTGTTGGATGGGCACTCATAAGATGAGCGTAGAAAATGTTCCTGATCCGAAAATCCTGAACCCGCGAGATGCGATCGTGCGCATCACCAGCACCTGCATCTGCGGTTCAGACTTGCATCTCTACAACGGATTTATCCCCACCATGGAGCAAGGCGACATTATGGGCCACGAGTTCATGGGAGAGGTAGTCGAAGTCGGGAGCGGCGTCAACAAAGAAAAACTGAAAGTCGGCGACCGCGTAGTCGTTCCTTTTACCATCGCATGCGGCAACTGTTTTTTCTGCGAGCGTCAGCTCTGGTCCAGCTGCGAAAATTCCAATCCGAATTACTGGATAGCCGAAAAAATGATGGGCTATTCCCCCTCCGGCCTCTTCGGCTACACCCACATGCTAGGCGGATACGCCGGCGGCCAGGCGCAGTACGCGCGCGTCCCGTTCGCAGACGTGGGTCCGCTGAAACTTCCCGACGGAATTTCCGACGACAAAGTAGTTTTCCTCTCCGACATTTTTCCCACGGGCTACTTCGGCGCGGTGAACTGCGACATCCAGACCGGCGACACCGTCGCCATCTGGGGATGCGGCCCAGTCGGCCAATTCGCCATCCGCAGCGCCTTCATGCTCGGAGCGGAACGAGTAATCGCCATTGACCGTTTTGATTATCGCCTGAAAATGGCACGAGACGGCGGCGCCGAAACCATCAACTACGAAGAAGTAGACGATGTCGTCGAAACCTTGAAAGAAATGACGGCAAACATCGGCCCCGACTCCTGCATGGACGCGGTCGGCATGGAAGCTCACGACCACAGCCTGATGTTCGCAGTCGACCGCGCAAAACAAGCCCTCAAAATGGAAACCGATCGTCCCACGGTGTTGCGCCAATGCATCCAAGCCTGCCGCAAAGGCGGAACTGTTTCCGTCCCCGGAGTCTATTCCGGCTTCGCCGACACCATCCCCATGGGCGCCTTCATGAACAAAGGCCTCTCCATGAAAACCGGCCAGACTCACATGATGCGCTTCATGCAGCCCTTACTCGAGCGCATCGAAAAGGGCGAAATCGATCCCAGCTTTGTGATCAGCCACAGAGTTCCGATCGATGCAGCTCCCGATATGTACAAAATTTTCCGCGACAAACAAGAGCACTGCACAAAAGTTGTCCTGGACCCGTGGGCAACATCGGCATCAGCAGACTGAGATGGGCCCAGGTTCGCGTCCGTTCTGTGGACGCTAACCTGGGACAAGGAACACATTTTCAAAATTAACGCATTTAAACCACAAGGAGGAAAATGATGTCTCATCAAGGAACGTTAAGCAATTACCCATTGACCGAGACCACCGAAGACATACGCGGAGCCAAGCTGTACGGAACAGAAGATGAAAAACTGGGAAAGATTGACGATGTAATTTTTGATCATTCCACCGGCAACATTAACTACGTCGTCGTTGACACCGGAGGCTGGCTCAGCACCAAGCAGTTCATAGTTCCTGCCAATCGTTTGCGCGCCTCCGACAAGCACGAAGGCGACTTCACCGTCGACCTCACCAAAGAACAGATCGAGAGTTTCCCTCCGTACAACGAAAAAGATCTCAGCTCAGAAGCTAAATGGGCTGACTACGAAGGCAAATATCGCTCGAAATGGGAGACCGGCCCGGTAATGCATCGCGCCGAAACCGATCGCAACATAACCCCAACGACGGAGCAGATGCAAGGCAATCAGGTGTCAACGCCGCGAGCGGGAGGCGTCTCCAATGCGTCTCAAAGAGTAGCCAGCGGATCTTTTGGAAGCAGCGATCGCGCAGAAGCCGCCAGCGCCGCCACCGGACGAGTAGTTCCCGCAGGAACAGATTCGGTCGTAATCGGCAACAGCGCCTCCGGAATCGGCGGCCGCTGGGACACCTTCCAGGCTCGCTTGCGCGAACGTCGCAAAGAAGCAGTCGCAAGCTGCACCTCATGCAGCATCGGCACTGCGACTTCCAGAGGGTCGGAGAGCGCAGACACGTTAAAGAAAGCTGTTTAAATCATCCCAGGATTGCCGGCTTTCCTGCGCTTTCGGCGTGCGGCCCACGATTAGCTTGGTGGGCCGCATTTTCTTTGCTCAGAAAAAAACTTGTCAATAGGCAAAACTTACACGATCGATCTTAACTCCATGCAAATAAGCCAAATATATTTTTGCAAAGTTGGCGGGTTTACCTATTTCATCCAGATATAATAGAAACAGATCAGAAGAAAGGGACGCGGCCTCTCCAGGCCGCGTTTTTTATTGCCCAAATGAAATCCCAAACAAAACCCAGAATCAAAATCAACATCAAGAACGGCAAGCGCCGCGGCGAATGGGCCGAGTTACAGTTCATAGCCGCAGCCGCCAAACATGGCCTCCACGTATTCAATCCTTGGGGAGACTCCTCCACCTACGACGCCGTCATCGAAACCCACGGCCACTTCGTGCGCGTCCAAATTAAATCCACCACCTCCCGCCGCCCCGAGGGATGCTACCGCTGCAACGTCCACCCCGCCAGCGGCCTGCCCTACAAGCGCGGAGACTTCGACTACCTGGCCGCCTACGTAATCCCCGAAGACGTCTGGTACATAATCCCCGCAAAACGCATAGTCAGCGGAAAGAAAACCGCAATCATGCTCTACACCACCCAGCCCACCAGTCGCTGGGCCCCGTACCAAGAAAACTGGGACCAACTCCGCAACCACCACCGCCGCCGCACCTAATGCCCCACCAACCTGATTCTACATAAGGTAATTCTTCCAAAGCCTAAAAATACGTTAATATTGACATACGTTGAAATTGACGTACAATAACTCCATGAGGGCCATGAGAGCTAATCCTGGCGGAATCCTAGCCTCGGAGGATGTTATCGGCCGAGACAAACTGGTCGCACACCTCTGGCAGGTCTTAGAGACCCAAAGCATAGTGCTCACGTCCGAACGAAGAATCGGCAAGAGCAGCGTGATTCGCAAGATGGCTGATGCTCCAGTCGCGCAGCAGCTTTGCTTTTTGCGAGACGTAGAGGGTTTTCGCTCGCCCAGCGAATTTATCGAAGGCATCTATGCTGATGTCGAACCGATACTTTCGAAAAAGGAGAAGGCCCGTCTCGCCATATGGGGATTGCTCGGCAAACTGGGCGGGACAGAGATCGGGCACGTCAAACTTCCCGACGTAAAACGGCACTGGAAAGACCTTCTTTCCGCGTTGTTCCACGACATCTTCAGCGACGAAACGCGGACGGTAATTTTCTTCTGGGACGAATTGCCTTTGTTTCTGTACAACGTCAAGGAAACTTCCGGGGAACAAGATGCGATGGAGTTGCTCGATTCCCTTAGGGCGCTTCGACAGAAGTACAGCAACTTACGAATGGTGTTTACCGGTTCGGTCGGAATACACCAGGTAATCGGAAGTTTGCGTAAGCATGGCTACGCGAATGATCCGACCAACGACATGCGCACGATTGAAGTGACCCCTATCGAGCCAATTGACGGAGCATCCCTAGCTAATCTCCTGTTCGAAGGCGAGCACATCAAAGTGCTGGACGATCCTGGTAAAGCCAGCATGGCCCTTAGTGAAGTAGCTGGCCACATTCCTTACTACATCCACTATTTAGTTGCCAGGATAAGCAATACCAGCAGAGAAATACATAGCCAACGGGTTCAATCATGTCTGAAAGACCTCATTGCGGACCCCAACGATCCGGCTCACTTCGGCTACTATCAAACCCGACTAACAACGTATTACGGCACGATCGAGGCGCAACTTGCGCTGCACGCCCTGGACGCCCTGGCAGGACTTGGGCGGCCAGCCGCATCATCCGAACTTCTGAATCTGGTCAAGCACAAAACCCCTTCTGCTGAAGAAGAACTTTTTCGGCAGGTCCTGCAGGTTTTGCTAAAAGACCATTATCTTTTCAGGGATGCAGACGGAATGTTTAGCTTCCGTTATTCAATCGTTCAGAGTTGGTGGACGTACACCAGAGGATAACGTGCCGATATTTTCTACCTTCAATCCCTCCGCCATGAGCCCAGAACTGATCGAGGGTACCTTCGTTCAACGTGAGTCGGTGGCGGAGCGTCTCGTCGATATCTTTGATCAGAGCGCCCGCGGAAAATCCAAACACAACGTGCTGCTCGTGGGGCCGCGGGGCATCGGGAAATCCCACCTTGTGTCGCTGGTTTATCACAGGCTCAAAGCAAAAAAGGACTTAGCGGATAAGCTTTGCATTGCCTACCTCAAAGAAGATGAATGGGGAATAACCTCATTTCTCGACCTTCTACTGCGGACACTGCAAGCCGCTTTAGAGGAAACAGGTCTAGAACTCCCCGCTGGCATCGGCGATATCTCGAAGTTGAGCAAATCTGAGGCAGAGGGTCGCGTGTGGCGCTGCTTGCAAGACACGCTGGGAACCAAGACGCTGTTTGTGATCATCGAGAACCTCGACGCCGTATTCGAAAAGATCGGCGAGCAAGGGCAGAGGCAATGGCGCGCTCTCATACAAACATATCCCCAATGGACAATATTGGCCACAACGCCTGCGCTATTCTCTGGCGTTTCCCGTCAGATCTCGCCATTTTATGGCTTTTTTGAGGTCATCCATTTACAGCCACTGTCGCTGGAGGGCGCCATTGCCCTACTGGAGCGATTGGCGCATTTAAATAATGACGAGAAGACGGCAGCCTTCCTGAATACAGCCGTGGGTCGAGCACGCGTTAGGGCTGTTCAGCACCTTGCCGGAGGAAACCATCGAATCTTCGTAATCTTCTATGGATTCCTCAATGACTTCCTCAACCAAAACGAATCCAAACTAACGGTTGAGCCTCTCCTGAAGACCGTTGACGCCCTAACGCCGTACTACCAGTCACAGATGGCTCGACTCTCACCCCAACAACAGAAAATCGTAAGTTTCCTCTGCGAGTACCGAAGGCCCGCAACCGTTACCACTATTGCGGCGAGCTGTTTCGCAACCCACCAAACGGCGGCCAGCCAGTTGAAACAGCTTTTAACCACCCGCTACGTCAGAGTCGATAGAGTTGGAAGACAAGCCTTTTACGAGCTGACTGAGCCGCTGCTGCGCATTTGTGTTGAAGCCAAAACCCATCACGAACGTCCCTTATATCTTTTGGTGGATTTTATTCGGTACTGGTTCTCGCGCGAGGAGCTAGAACGCAAACTGTCGAGCACAAGTGAACGAGACGCAGGAAAATCTTATTTCGAGGCAGCGCTAAGGCAGTATGACGTTCAGGACGCACACGTGCATCTAAGTCCGGAGATTAGCACTCTATGTAGGGCTCTCAGTCGAGAAAAAGGCACCCGCGAGCAGTTGCAAGCTTTCGCTCAGCAACTCGCCGAGCTGAGCAAGATTGCGGAGGATTGGCCGCACTACACTCGAGCGCTGATCTGGTTAGACCGAGCTCCAGAACTAATCCCTATACTCGAGAAAAGGCTCGAAGACGACCCACACAACGTAGAGATGTTGCGAGCCTTGGCTGGCGCGTACGCGCGCGGGGGGTCAAGAGAACTTGCCCAACAAGTTCTTGATCGCGCCATTAATTTGAGTCCAAATGAAGCCATGCTGTTCTTCGACCAGGGGGAACTGCTGGCCAGCGCAAATCGGGATGTGGAGGCTTTGGATGCCTACGAAGATGCTGCTCTACTTGACGTTGACCTCGGGCCGGTCATTGCGGTCCAAAAAGCTCGTGCACTGATAAGATTGGACAAACCTAAGGCGGCACGCGAGACCCTATTCCCATTCTTGGCCAAGGGTAAGACCGTTCCCGGGATATTTCTCGTCTATGGTCTGGCACTCGGCAACGAGGAGGAGCACGCAAAGGCTCTCAAGTACTTTGACAAAGCTGCGAGGGCATTTGACAACGATTCGGATGCTTGGGGCTACAAAGGAGTCGTGCTGTGCGGCTTGAAAAAGTATGACGAGTCGCTCGAAGCTCTGGACCGATCCCTTGCGCTGAGTTCCACCCGAAAGAAATTCCTACACTATCGAGGCGAGGCTCTCTTAGGAGCCGGACAATATGCCGTAGCCGCGAACACGCTACCGCCGGAGGTCCTGTCACACAACATCTTCCACCAACTTGGGGAGATTTCGAACTCTCACCTGAAGCAGGGGAGGCTACAGCAGGAGCTCTTGCAGCTGAAAAACGCTCACGATTCTGAAGCCTGGGAGAATGCATTTATCGGTGGTCTAACTGAATTTGCAAGTCTTGCCGCCGGTTTCCGTGACCGGAAGGACCTCGACGACTTGCAGGTTTGGAACTCAGCACTACAGGAGCTATTTGCAGGTCAGCAGAAACTCTTGATCCTTTTGAACCTTTTTAACGTGCTCGTGAGGGTGAGGGTGTTGAATGACAGGAAGGCCCTGCTGGAGTTGCCACGCGAGCAGAGATTGCTCCTCGTTGGAGAGAAAGAGGAAGAAGATTTCCTGAATCTCGCGTGAGCTCGGGTCCGACCCCGCTGGCCAAGCTATAATGTCCTGTCGGCCTGTGGAATACTCCATTTTCCGTCTCCGCTGCATGGTTTCCACAATGGGGAACTTTTGCCTGGGGAGAGCCGTATCTAATGGCGTGCTCCCTGAAGCGCAATGGACCTGGGCGGAGACGCGGAGTTGCACTTTAACGCAAGAGATTTCTGATCGCCCGTTCCACGAAGCTGACAGGGAAATCATGAGCACCTGGAAAAAAATCGCAATCGGCGCCGGAGTGGTCGTACTGCTCTCCGCGATTGTTGGTTTCACCGTCTATCAGAGCCATAAGAATGTGGTGACGGTGCAGACGGGCAAGGCGCAACGCATGGATCTGGTTGCGATTGTGAGCGCGTCCGGCGAAATCAAGCCGAAGACTTATGTGAATATTGGCGCCAACGCTTTTGGCAAAATCACCAAGCTGTACGTCAGGGAAGGCGATCGGGTAAAGCGCGGACAGATGCTGGCACAGCTAGAGAACGTTCAACCGGCAGCAGACATGGATGCGACGCAAGCCTCGCTCGAAGCCGCGCGCACGGACGCGGTCGCGGCAGAAGCGGCTTTGAATACGTCGGCCGCTGATCTCAATCGGGCGAAGTCCGATGCCGAGCGCTCCGACCTTGACTGGAGCCGCGCTCAGGGTTTGTATAAAGACGCGCTGATCTCAAAGTCCGATTACGACATGCAGAAAGCCGCTCACCAAACCGCGGTAGCCGGGCTGGCACAGGCCGAAGCCCGCGTGGCACAGGCGAAGGCACAAAAGGAATCAGCCGACCGCCGCATTGGACAGGCCGGAGCCAATCTCACGCACGCCGCCGATGTTTTGAAGAAGACAACTTATCAGGCTCCGTTTGATGGCGTCATTACCAATTTGCCGGTGCGGGAAGGCGAGACGGTGGTGATCGGAATCCAGAATTCTCCGGGCAGCACGCTGATGACGCTCGCGGACATGTCAGTGATTACGGCTGAAGTCAAGGTGGACGAAACTGATATCGTAAATGTGCAGATGGGGCAGCCCGCACAAGTCACGATTGACGCGATCCCGAAAAAGACTTTCAAAGCGCTAGTGACGGAAATCGGCGACAACGCCATCGTGCGTTCGACTGGCGTCTCCACGTCACAACAGACAACTGCCAGCCAGGAAGCAAAAGATTTCAAAGTGGTGGTGACCTTGCAGGATCCGCCCGAAGACCTGCGTCCCGGGCTTTCCGCAACCGCCAAGATCACGACTGCAACTCGCGGAAACGCGTTGACCGTCCCGATCCAGGCGTTAACCGTTCGTCGTCAAGCCGACCTGGTTTCCAAAGATGAAAAAGGTTCGGTACAGGCTGCAGCCCCTGAAGCCTCCAAAGATAAAGACAACCAGGAAATTCAAGGCGTCTTCGTGCTGCGCAATCACAAAGCCGAATTCGTTCCCGTCGACACAGGGATCGCAGGCACCACCGATATTGAAGTGATCAAGGGATTAAGAGAGGGCGACGAAATCATCACCGGCAGCTACAAAGTGCTGCGCACGTTGCGTCCCGGCAGCAGCATAAAAGTAGATAACGCCGCCCCAAAGAAAGAAGAAGAAAGCAGTTGATGGCCTAACCTTCGCGCCAGCAGTGCGTCCAATGGAGAGCCGGCAGCAAAGATCGGAGCCCGGGCAAGTGTCCGACCAGGCAATGGAGAAAAGAATGGCGACCGCCGAAGTAATCAACATCCCGCAACCCCAAGTGTCCTTCTCGCCCGAGACCTACATGATTTCCACGTTGGATTTATGGAAAACATACGACATGGGTTCAGAGCAGCAGGTACACGCGCTGCGCGGCATAAACCTAAATATCCGCCGCAACGAGTACGTCGCGATTATGGGGCCGAGCGGGTCGGGGAAATCTACTTTGATGAACCTTATTGGGTGTTTGGACACGCCTAGCAAGGGTCAGTATTGGTTGAACAATCAGCAGGTGAGCGAACTTGATGATGATGAGTTGGCTCACATTCGCAATAAGGAAATTGGTTTTGTGTTTCAAACTTTCAACCTTCTGGCGCGGGCAACGGCTTTGCACAATGTTGAGCTGCCATTGATCTACGCGGGCGTTGCTGCGGAAGAGCGGGTGGAGCGTGCTAAGGCTGCGCTGGCATCGGTGGGCATGGCGGAGCGCATGATGCATAAGCCTAACGAGCTTTCCGGCGGCCAGAGACAGAGAGTTGCGATTGCGCGAGCGCTGGTGAATCGTCCGTCGATCATTTTGGCGGACGAGCCTACGGGCAATCTGGATTCGCAGACTGGAAATGAAATCATGGCGTTGATGGACAAGCTGCAGGCGCAAGGAAACACAATCGTCCTGGTCACCCACGAGCATGATATTGCTGAATACTCGCACCGTGTCGTTTACATTAAGGATGGAGTCATCGAGCGGGACGAAGTGAAGAGCTAGAACAGCTTTCAGCTCTCAGCCGTCAGCTATCAGCTTGACATGCAGACGCTCAGCCCTTTGGCTGAGCGTTTCCCTTTTCGGGCGGCCTGCTCCAATTTCAGCGGGAAAACAATCTCCGACGCACATTTGCAGGTTAATCTTTTTCTATAGGCGCGAGTGCAGACTTTTACTTGCGTGATGGTTTCATGCAGCGTTTCTGGAGCAGTTATGAAGCAGTTTGACATTGTGTTCTTTCTAGTTATCTGTGTGACTTTAACGGCGTGTGGTGGGGGCAGCTCAAATAGTTCGGATACGCTTACCGGCAATTGGACCGCGACCTTGACCAACACTGATCAGACGCCAGCTTTTGCATTCACCACGTCTCTCACTCAGAGCAACGGAAGTACGGTGACCGGGACGAATCTCACGTTTACAGTCTCCACTGGATGTTTCACTTCT
>CAVYQB010000011.1:0-19408 GCA_963770465.1 uncultured Acidobacteriota bacterium | reverse complement strand
ATCGTAAATGAAACTCAGCGACGCGATTCTGCTGGGCAGCACGATACTCACGCCTTGCGCGGGCCAGATGTATTCGCCTGAGACTCAGTCCGGCTGCGCGCTCGGCATGGCGGCCGTCGCCCGAGGATGCACGTTTCGGCGGGTGTTCGGCCGCTTCGACGACCGGGACCGGCGCACACTCGGTGTAGAGAGAGTCTTCGGATACTGGCTCCTGCAAAACGTCCCGCGCCCCTGCCACTGCTCGAGTCTCCGGGTCCCACGCAAGATGCGAATCAAGGACGTCATCACCCATATCTTCGACTACCACGTCATGGCTCAGAAGGATTGGACTCTGGAGCAGTTGGTGATGTGGCCACCCCAATCACGTAACTGGCGACGCCAGCGTATTAAATCTCGGCACAGTTGGGACGAACGGCCGGGGTCTGGAGTTTAATTTTCGGGCAATCTCGCACGCGGCAGCGGCCTGAGCATGTTCCCTTGCAGCAACTAGGGACTTACAAAGTTGGAAATACGCGTCGAAGGACTTGGAGTTCAGCGTAACTGCTAGCCCAAACTCACGGCTAGCCTCTTTGTATCGGTGCTTCTGCATGAGATCGTTGCCTAGGTTGTAATGGGCTTCGGCATAGTTTGGATTAATTGCGATTGCTTTTTTGTACTCGGCAATTCCCTCATCTGTCCTTGCCTCGCGGTCGAGCGAGGTAGCAAGATTGCGATGGTAGTCAGCATCGTTGGGCTCCAGTTGGATCGCATGTTTAAACTCGCTAATGGACTCATCGTAATATGCGCCTGTGAGATTGAGAGCTTCTCCTTTCAGCCCAAGGGCCAGCCCGAGGCCGTAGTGGGCATAGCCCATGTTCGGGCTGAGTTTAATAGCCTGCCGAAATTCCACGATGGCTTCGTCGTAAGATTTATCTCCAGCATCGGCTTTTTTGGAAAGAAGGTTGCCCAAGTCGACGTACGCTTCGGCGAGGTTTGGTCTCAGCTCAAGCGCTTTCCTGCAATTGGCAATTGCTTTGTCGTACTGGCCCATGTCTCCAAGAACGTTGCAGAGGTTGACATGGCTCTCAGCAGAGTTGGGATTAAGATAGATCGCGTACCGAATCTCGCTGCTCGCTTCATTGCGCAGCCCCTTGGCATTCAGAGCGTTCCCAAGATTGTTGTGCGCGTCCGCGGAGTTAGGGCTATATCCGATGGCCAGCCTGTATTCCGCTATGGCGTCATCGAATTTGCGCATTCGAAGGAGCGCAGCGCCAAGGGTAATGTGGGCGTCGGCAAGGTCTGGCTTGATCTCGATGGCTTGCCGTGCCTCGCTTGCACTCTCTTCATACGATCCATCTTTTATTAAGGCCCATCCAAGATTACTGTGCGCCTCGGCGCTTTTAGGGTTGAGCCTGATGGTTTCGCGGTAGGCGTTCTCGGCCTCGCCAACGTGCCCCGTGGCCTGCAGCGCGTTTCCATATGTCAGGTTCAGGTCCGCTCGCGTCGGAGCTGCTTTGGGCAGTTCCGGCGACGCGAGCACGGTTTCAAGTTCCCTGCTCGCTTCCTCGTAGGATCCCCGCTGATAGAGCGAAACCACCAAAGTGCACTGCGCCAGCTGAAGGACGTCTCGCGGAAGACGTAACTTATCCGGTTGAGCGAGTTCCGAGACACTGAACGTCCCCATCGACGCGTCCGAGTTAGAGAATGTGGGCTGATCGACAATGGTAATCCACGGCTCTTCGATGTCCGCGAGCGCATTGGGTCTCAGCACGAACGTCGCGTGTAGCCACCTCCCGAGCTTGACTGCCGCGGCGTGCTGTTGCTCCAGATCCGAGGGCAGTAATCTGCCAAGCAGACGGACCTTGACGATGTCTTTCAGTTCAGGCGTCGTCTGGATCAACTGCATTATGGCAGCCTGATATGCCGTTTGTCGCTCCAGGTTTTGGTCTCCGGGCGCTTCGGCGATCAAGATTCCAACCTCTCCGGCCCTGAACGGTGCAGGTAGCCCCCAGAAGCGGAAGTGGTAGTATTCCCAGCCAGCTAGTAGAATGAGGCCGCAGATAAGCGCGATCCCGACCCGTTTGTCTGCGAAGAGCTTCGCGCCACGCATGCCCCGGTTCCATCGGTGACGAAGCCACGCGACGAACACAAATACAAGAGCTAGTGCCGGGCCCCAAATGGGACCGAGCTCGCGAATCAGCCGAATTTCGTCTGGCGTCAGCACGTCAACCCGGAACGGGACCAACAGGCGCGGAAACTTTCTCGTGTCAGTTAGGCCCTGATGGTTGTCCCTAGTTTTGAACCGATCCTTGAGTATCACAATAGCACGACTGACTTCAGCGAATATAAGACGAAAGGCACAATGGCACACTACGCCTCGCGCGGATTGCGTGGACGCCAGACTGGAAGACTATTGGTCCATGCGAGGCGGGTGGGCAGCCTGCTTTTTGCGTTGGCTGGGGCGGTTTATTCGTCAGGATAGACATCCGAGTTGGTCGCCTGCGGGGCCTAAGTCGAATCTGCGGTTTTACCGCGGAACTGGAACGCTGCGCCACCCAAAGACTGTGAAACCTATCCCACTTCTCGCAGAAAGCGCGAGAAATTGCGCACCCGGCATTTGGTTTGATGCTTCCTTCCGAGGTGCAGAGATCCTTCGTTGGGAGTCGCTCGCTTCGCGGGCGACTCCGCTGCCTCAGGATGACAATTCGTGGGATGGGCGGTGGCGGCGAGGATGGGTTCGGCGCCGCGAAAGCAAAGGCCTGCGGAGCTTAGCTCCGCCTGGACGGGCGAGACGCCCGCGCCTAACACGGCGTAGCGCGTGTGCCCACATGGACAATCCGTTTGTGCCGTGCCACGGTTAGAATCAAATTACCATGCGTTTCGATTTGGATTCCGCTACGCGCCGCCGTCTTGGCTACCATCTTATTGATCAGATCGATGGTTTCTTCTCTTCCCTGCCCGAGCGCGCGGTTCAACTTCCGCTGGGACAAAGAACGTTTGCGCCGCTGCATAATCCGTTGCCCGAGACTGGCGACGATCCCGATAAAGTACTCGACGAAGTTTTTCGGGAAATGGTGGATAAAGGTTTTCACGTTCCCAGCGGCAACTATTTTGGCTTGATGAATCCGACGCCTACTTACATTGGGGTGATGGCGGAAGCGCTGGTGGCGGCGCTCAATCCGCAACTGGCGACGGTGAAGCGTTCGCAGCTGGCGTCGAGAATTGAGCACGAAGCGGTACGTTGGCTTGGCGAACGGGTTGGGTGGCCCGGCGAATTTAATGGGACTTTCACTACGGGCGGGAACGAAGCGAACTTCAGCGGGCTGGCTCTGGGGTTGGCGTGGAAATTTCCCACGGTGATCGAGGAGGGTGTTGCTTCGATCGGCAGTCAGCCTGTGCTCTATGCTTCGGCGGAGGCGCATCACTCTGTCGATAAATCTGCTGGGCTGCTTGGCCTGGGACGCAAAGCGCTACGCCGTATCGCGGTGAATGATCAGGTCCAACTCGATCCGGAGATTCTGGAACAGACGATCGAGCGCGATATTGCTTCGGGGAAAAAACCGTTTTGTGTAATCGCTACTGCGGGAACTACGAACACGGGCGCGATCGACGATCTGGTTGCGCTGTCTGAAATATGCCGGCGCTTCGATTTGTGGCTGCACGTTGACGGGGCGTATGGCGCAGCGGCGATCCTTTCTGATCAGCATCGTGTACTGCTGTGCGGCATCGAGCAAGCTGATTCGATTACCATCGATCCTCATAAGTGGATGGCAATGCCGCTTGCGGCGGGGGTGATTCTTACGCGCCATCCCGAGATGCTGGAGCGGGCTTTCGCGGTTGCTGCCCCTTACATGCCAAAGGCGGCCGAGGCTAAGGGGTTGGACAATTCGCGCATCAGCACGCAGTGGACGCGGCGCATGAACTCGCTCAAACTTTGGCTCACGCTGCGGGTTCATGGGCGTAAAGCTTACGAGGAGCACATCGATCGCCAGCTCAATCTCGCACAAACTTTCGTGGCTTGGCTTAGGGCTTCGGACCACTTTGAGCTGGCGGCGCCGCAAACTCTGCCCATCGTCGCGTTTCGTTTTAAGGGCATGAAACTTGCTCCGGAAGAGCTTTCCGAGATTCATGCCAGCATCGCAGAAGAAGTCACACGCGATGGGCGGCGGTGGATCTCCGAAACCAAAGTGAATGGAAACAGTGTTTTGCGCATGATGGTGATCAGTTATCTGACTGAAGAACGTCATCTTGCCGAACTGGGTAAAGCATTGTCTGCGGCCGCAAACAAACTTTCACGTAGAGAAACGCGAGCGCGTAGGCACTGAGATTCGCTGTGGAATTTCGTTGGACCGTATTTCGTTGGATCATGAAGATTCGTCTTTTCTTTTTGCTTTCGACGCTTCTGCTTTGGGTAGTTTCGCTGTGCGCGCAGAGTAACACTGGAGAATTGAGGATTAAAGTTACCGATCCCGCTGGGCTCGGGGTAAAGAGCTCGGTTCAGTTGGTCAGCGAAGCAAACCAGATTCGTAAAACCTTGGTTACCGACGACGCCGGAAATCTGGTCGCGAAACTGCTTCCCTTCGGGGTTTATCGTGTTGAAGTGCAGCGCGAGGGCTTCGCGCCATTTTCTGATTCTGTCGAAGTGCGGTCTGCTATTCCCGCTGAATATCATGTAACTCTCAGAATCGCTCCCATGAGCACTTCCGTGACCGTCAACGATGCGGATACGCTCATCGATCCGCACCGCTCGGGGACGATCAATCGAATTGGCAAAGACACGATCGCGGATAGAACGACGTCGCTGCCAGGTCGATCGCTGCAGGATCTGATTAACTCTCAGCCGGGCTGGCTGTATGAAGGTAATGCGGTGCTGCATCCACGGGGGTCGGAATATCAAACGCAACTGGTGGTTGATGGCATTCCTCTTACCGACAACCGTTCGCCGAGTTTTGGGCCGGAAATCGAAGCGGATGATGTGCAATCGATGAGCATTTATACCGCAGGCATTCCTGCAGAGTATGGAAGGAAATTGGGCGGTGTGGTCGAAATGACCACGACCAAAGATCCGGGGGCCGGGCTTCACGGCAACGTGGTTCTGGCGGGTGGGAGCTTCGATACTGCGGATGGCTACCTTTTGACTCAATACGAGTGGGGGAAAAATACGGTGGGCGTCAACGCCGAGGGCGCAATGACCGACCGCTATTTGAATCCTCCGGTTCTGCAGAATTTTACTAACAACGGCACTACCGGCGACTTCGGCGCGAGCTACGAGCGGGATTTCAGCAATCACGACAGGTTGAGTTTTTCAGTGCGTCATGAGTTTTCACGTTTTCTTGTGCCCAACGAGTTGGTCCAGGAGGTAGCGGGACAGCGACAGGATCGAGACAATTTCGAAACCATGGGAATCGTCTCTTACCAGCATTTGTTTTCGCAGAATGTGGTGGGAGATTTGCACGGCATGGTTCGGGATGATTCGGAGGGGTTCACTTCGAATCCATTTTCCACTCCGATTATTGTTTTTCAGCAGAACGGTTTTCGCGAAGGATATTTCAAAGGGACGATTTCGATTCATCACGGCAACCAGGAGTGGAAAGTCGGGGTTGAGTCCGACTCTACATTTCTGCGTGAACAATTCAGCGATGTAATCACCGACTTCACTCAATTCGATCCGGGAACGCCAGCTGCATTTAATTTTGCGGCGCATCGTCCGGATCTGGAGCAGTCCGCGTTTGTGCAGGACCTTATTCGCGCGGGCAAATGGACGATTAGCGCGGGGCTGCGCTGGGATCACTATCAGTTGTTGGTGAACCAGAATGCCGTGAGCCCGCGGCTGGGTGTGTCGCGGTATTTCCAATCTGCTGATCTGGTGCTGCATGCCTCTTACGACCGGGTTTTTCAGACTCCGGATTTCGAAAACATTTTGCTCTCCAGTTCCGCCGCGGTGGTTTCCTTGGATCCTGAGGTTCTGCGCATCCCGGTGCAGCCTTCACATGGCAACTTTTACGAGGTGGGATTTACCAAGGGCTTTTTCCAGAAGCTGCGGCTGGACGTGAATGGCTTCGACCGCAGCGTGAACAACTTTGCCGACGATGACGAACTGCTCGACACCGCTGTGAGCTTCCCGATCGCTTTTCGCAAGGCCAATATTTACGGTGCCGAAGGCAAGCTTGATCTTCCGCATTGGGGGCGTTTATCCGGATTCGTGAGTTATTCGTACATGGTTGGGGCTGCATATCTTCCGGTTACGGGCGGGCTTTTTCTCGGCGAAGAGGCCAGCGATGCCTTGAGCCAGACCAGCGGACGTTTCTGGGTTACTCAGGATCAGCGCAATACTGTGCGGACTCGATTTCGCTATCAACTTGCGGAGCGGCTGTGGGTGGCGCTGGGCGGCGAATACGGAAGCGGATTGCCGGTGGAATTTGACGGGACGGAACAACAAGCGGTGGCGCAATATGGACAGGAAATCGTAAATCGTGTGAACTTCGCGACTGGGCGTGTTCGTCCTTCGCTGGCTATTGACGTGTCAGCGGGAGCGGACCTCTGGAAGAAGGATAAGCGCAGCGTGCGCTTTCAAGCGGATGTCCAGAACCTGAATAATCGGCTGAATGTAATTGACTTCGCCGGGCTCTTTTCGGGCAATGCCATTGCGCCGCCGCGCAGTTACGATCTCCGGTTGACCACGACCTTTTGAGTGTTCTGGTGGGCGAATTCGAGCTTCCTTTGCATTGACGGGCTCCAGTGCGTGCCTTATTCTGAGTGATCAAATTGGACGTGGCACGTCCGTGTCTGGCGAAGATCCTTCATCTATGTTTATTCTTTATTGGCTGTCCTAAGTGATCCATGCAGGAAATCTGAGGGCGAGAGGCGGAGATTACGTGAAAATTCTTGTGGTTGGTGGGGCGGGTTATATCGGCAGTCAGACGGCGCGGGTGCTGCGGCGGGCCGGCTTTGAGGTTCTTATTTATGACAACCTGTCCACTGGTTTTGAGTTTCTTACCCGCGGATTCGAAATGGTAGTGGGCGACGTACACGACAACAAGAAGCTTTTGGACGCCCTCAAAAAGACCGATGCCGTGATGTACTTTGCCGCCAATCACTACGTCGGCGAATCCGTAACTAATCCTCGCAAGTATTATCGGAATAATGTTGAGGGCGGGCTTTCCGTATTGAATACGGTGCTGGACGCGGGCAAAAAGCACCACTTCATTTTTTCTTCGACGTGCTCGGTGTATGGGGTTCCGCTTAAGACTCCGATTACCGAGGATGATCCGCGAGTTCCTTGCAATCCTTACGGAGTTTCAAAGGCGTTCTTCGAACAGGCGCTGGAGTCTTATGACACGGCCTATGGGCTGCGCTATGCCAGCTTGCGCTACTTCAACGCGGCTGGTGCGGATGAAAGCGGGGAGATTGGGGAGTGCCACGATCCGGAACCACATCTGATTCCGCTTACGCTGCGCGCGGCTGCGGGCTTCGGCGAGCTACAAGTCTTCGGCACCGACTATCCAACGGCCGATGGCACTTGCATTCGTGACTACACGAATGTCGTCGATCTGGCGGAAGCTCACGTTATCGCTCTGCAACATTTGACCGGTGGCAAGCCATCGTTCACGGTGAACCTGGGCACGGGCGAAGGCTCATCGGTGAAGGATGTGATTCGTACCGTTGAAGAGGTTACGGGGAAAAAAGTGCCGGTAAAAATTGTGCCGCGGCGGCTGGGCGATCCGCCTTCGTTGGTGGCCGATCCGGCGCGAGCGCTGAAAGTTCTCAACTGGAAGACGAAAAGGTCGTTGAAGGATAGTGTCTCGACCGCCTGGGCATGGATGCAGAAGCAGATGGCCACGGCTCGCAGCTGAGCAGCGAAAAAGATTTCGGCCGAACGCTGCGGAAAGGTCGCAGGCTGTCTGACGACCCGGTTGCCGACAATAAATCGGGAAGCTTTTTCACGATTCCACCTCCACTAAATGAAATCATCGTACTGCAGTTGGTCCGCGATAATTCAGATTTATCCTATACGAAGGCGCAGGCGGCTTGTACTAAACTTAAATACCGGTGAAGTGGTTTCGTAACATCTTCGGAGGACGCAACATGGCTGCACTTACCGCGGGAACATCCGCGCCGGATTTCAAACTGCAAACCGTGGATGGCAAGCCGTTTTCGTTGCGCGATGCGCTCGCGAGAGGGCCGGTGGTTGCCGCTTTCTTCAAAATTTCGTGCCCGGTGTGCCAGTATGCGTTTCCGTTCCTTGAGCGAATTTATAAAGCTCATGGCGGGAAAAAGGTGACGATTGTTGGTGTCTCGCAAAACGAAAAGAAAGATACTGCGGCGTTCGCAAAAGAGTATGGCGTGACTTTCCCGATTCTGTTGGATGACACTAAGACTTATCCTGTCTCGAACGCCTACGGGCTGACGAACGTGCCCAGCATTTTCTGGATCGGGCAGGACGGGGAAATCGAAATCTCCAGCGTAGGATGGGATAAGAAAGAGATCGAGGAGATTAACCGCAAGGCAGCGGACGTCAATGGCGCCGGGCCGAAGACCGTATTCAGGAGCGATGAGCAGGTCGCGGATCACCGTCCCGGCTGAGGGTCGAAAAACTAGCCTGCGGTCGCGGGCACTTAACGCATTCAGTTTGGTTGTTCTGATTTTTTTCACGCGGAAACCACAAAAGGTTCATCTTCCATGTCTAATCCGGAAACTCCAGAAGCTAATCCCGAATCGAACGAGTCGTTCAAAGACATTCTTTCGCAGTTCGAGCAGAGCAAATCGCGCACGCCTGAACAGGCGCGTCAGGGCCGCGAAGGAACGGTGATTGCCGTCACCGCCGATTCAGTGCTTGTCGATGTGGGCTTCAAGACTGAAGGCATCCTGCCGCTGGCGGCGTTTCAAAACGAAACCGTCAAGCCTGGCGACAAGCTCGTGGTCTCTATCAAAGGGCGAGATCCCGAGGGCTATTACCAACTCACGCGCGGTAAGAGTGAACGGCCGAAGGACTGGGCCTCGCTGGAGAGGGCGTTCGCCGAGAAGGCGATTATCGTGGGGACGGTGACTGGCGTCGTAAAAGGCGGATTGAGCGTGGACGTGGGCGTGCGGGCATTTATGCCGGCCTCGCGGAGTGGCGCACGCGATGCCGCTGAGATGGAAAAGTTGGTAGAGCAGGAAATTCGTTGCCGGATTACAAAGCTTGATGTGACTGAAGAAGATGTTGTCGTCGATCGGCGCGCGGTCGCGGAAGAAGAGGAGCGCGCGGCCAAGGACCGCCGGTACTCGCAAGTGAACGAAGGCGCAACGCTGCATGGCACAGTGCGCAGCCTGACCGACTACGGCGCTTTCGTCGACATCGGCGGCGTTGACGCGCTGCTGCATGTCAGCGATATTTCGAGAAGCCGCATCAACAAGCCGGCGGACGTGCTTTCCGTAGGGCAAGAAGTTGAAGTAAAAGTTTTGAAGATTGATTCGGAGAAGCGGCGGATTTCGGTTGGCATGAAGCAGCTTGAGCCGGATCCGTGGGATTCGGTGACGACGAAATACAAGCCGGGTGAGCGAGTCCATGGCGTGGTGACGCGCATCCTCGATTTCGGCGCGTTTGTAGAACTCGAGCCAGGGATCGAAGGATTGATTCACGTTTCAGAAATGTCATGGGCCAAGAAGGTCAGAACCCCGAGTGACGTGGTTAAGCCGGGAGACACTGTCGAGGCTGTGATTTTAGGCGTGAGCCCAGCTGAGCGCCGCATTTCTCTGGGACTAAAACAGGCGCTGGGCGATCCGTGGGCCGATGCGGGCCAAAAATTCGCGGTTGGTTCGGTCGTCGAAGGTCCGATCACCAGCCTCACAAAATTTGGTGCCTTCGTGCAGGTTTCCGAGGGCATCGAGGGCATGATTCACATCAGCGACATGAGCGCGGAGAAGCGTCTTAATCATCCGCAGGACATGTTGAAAGTCGGGCAGACGATAAAGGCTCAGGTTCTTGAGCTTGACATCGAAAAGCGGCGGCTGAAGCTGGGGATTAAACAGCTGCTTCCTACCAGTATTGAGGAATATATTGCCGATCATCACGAAGGTGATACCGTGTCGGGCAGGATCGTGGATGTTTCTGGCGAAAAAGCGCGCGTGGAATTAGGCGAGGGTATTCAAGGTGGGTGCATGATCCCTGCGGGACATTCCACGAAGGAAAATACGGCGGGCGAAGCCAAGCTGGATTTGGGGTCGCTCAGCTCGATGCTCAAAGCGCATTGGAAAGGTGGCGCCGGCGCGGAGTCGAAACCGGAAACGGTGCGGCTGGGGCAGATTCGCAGTTTTCGAATCGCGAAGTTGGATCGGTCGGCTAAGAAGATTGAATTGCAGTTGAGTTAGCGCGATTCAGAACGTCTTGTCATTTCGTTGAATAGCATCGCTTCCCTTCCCTTGCCTTCGCAGTTTTTTGATCTGTTTGAGGTGATGGCAGCCGTGGATCCAATGAAACTTTCGCCACTGTCGTGCGGTCAGCGGTCCGAGCACGGGATGATCGACTAAGAGAGTTCGCTTGCCAAAGCGAGCTTCGCATTGCGCGATTACTTCGTCCATGGCGAGGATCTGTGGCGCGATTCCGCGGGTGATTTCATCCACCGCCATACCGCGCGGGCGGGTGCGCTCAGGAGCTTGCCGTCCGGTGGGTAAGTGTCCGAGTTCTGTAACTACGAACGCCCTCATGCGATCTTTCAGCACGGGCGCACGTGCCAGCGGTTTGCCTGCTTCCAGGCAGCGCTCGAATCCTTTCACCGTTCCGCTGTAGCTGAGATACAGATGCTCCAGCACCTGTGCTGTGCTCCATTTACCCTCAGGATGACGTGTAAGGTCTTCGGCGTTCATGCCGACAGTCGCGGATGTGATTGCGTCCCGTAACCTTTGTAGATACGTGTCCACGGACGAACTCCTGTGCTGCTTCTAGTAGAATGAACCTCGGCATTCACGGTTGCAAAATTTCACGGCGGTACGGACGGTGCTATGAAAAAGCTGCTGTTGACGATGCTGGCGCTGGCAATCGGCATGATAACAGGCTGTACGTCAGAACCCTCCAAGCCTGCGCCAACCCAGCCGGCGCAGCCTAAAGCAGCGGATTTGCAGAGTGGCCGCTATGCCTTTCAGAAGCTCTATATTGCAGCACACGGCTGGGCTCGCGATGCGCAACCATTCCGGTTGGAATCGCAAGTTACGGCTGACTCCAAGGGTAGCGATGGCAAGGCTGCAGTGTGGCGCGCGTCGTTTGCCTCTCCTTCCGGCCGTAGTGCGAAACCTTACGTGTGGTCGGGCACCGATGCGGCGGATGCGCCCTCGCGCGGGATTTCTCCCGGCAACGAGGACACTTACAGCCCGACTAATTCTTCAACGCAGGTTTTCGACATTGGCTTCTTGAAGGTTGACTCCGACAAAGCTTTCGAAGTGGCGCAGAAGCATGGCGGCGACAAAGTACTCGAGAAGAATTCTGACGTTCCCATCCTTTACGTGCTCGACTGGAGTCATGCAGCCAACAAGCTAATTTGGCACGTGATTTACGGCACCAGCCGCGATGATGCCAAGCTCATCGTGGATGTGGATGGCACCAGCGGAGAGTTCATCAGGACGGAGAAGTAGGGCCGGATTTCCAGTCGCTGTTTCCAATTGATGTTCACCATTGACGTTTCCCACTACAAGTTGTCATCCCGAGCGAAGCGAGGGATCTCGGTTTCTTAAGCGCGCCCGTACTGGTGGCGCACAAGAACCGAGATCCCTCGCTTCGCTCGGGATGACAGTGTGTTTAGGGATGACCGTGTGTTTAGGGATGACCGTGTGCATTAGCTCGCGTTAACGCGGACACATTCACTTTTTGGACTGGATCTTCTCAGCATCGTTATTCTTGGCTTCTGGAGCCTTTAATTTTTCCAGCGCTTTGTGGGCTTCTTTGGCAAATGGACCTTGCGGCAGAATCTTTAAATATTCCTGATAGTGCTGGATTGCCAAGTCAGGCTGATCCAGCTTCTCGTAGCACTGTGCCATACGGAAATTGGCGACCGCATCTTTTTCTTTCCAAATTAAAGCATCCTGATAGCGGGCGAGCGCCGCTTTGTAGGCTTTTTTCTTAAAATAGAACTCGCCGACCTCGTCATCCTTCATGGCGCGATACGGGTTCCAGGGATGCATCTCCTGAACATCATCAGGCTCGTCTTCCGGATCTTTGTCATCAATGCCGCTGTTGGGATGATTTTTGGCGTCGTCCTTGGGCGGGCTCAGGTCGATCCGGGTGTCGCTGCTGGAACTTTCTCCGGCTTCGGCGTTCCGGGCCCGGTCGGACCGCGGAGGGGCTTGATTTTGGCCGGGCTGTGCTGGATCAGGCTGCTGCTGGGCTTGCGCCCATCCTCCCAGGAGAAGGCAAAGAATGGCTAGAGGAAAAAACCTTCGCATAGATAGATTTTAGCGCGTCTCGAGATCAAAAGTTATCCTGACAACCACATTAACCAAAGAGGACACGAAGGTTCACAAAGGAAGGCAACTTGCCGCCACAGTTTGCGTGCGACGGCGGAATAGCATCGCGGCAAAACATGAAAGGGCTGCCATCAGTAGATACGTCGCCTCGGAACCGCCTTCTGGTACCGACACCCGGCAGGAATTTAGCCCAATTGGGCAGGCTTGTGGCGTTGGAATCACAAAGTTTGAGAACCGACTCGCCGTCAAATTCGAAGGCATCATGCGCAGCCAGTTCTCCGCGACCAGTGAGTTCAAACCGTTAAACCCAGCGTTCTGTCTGTGGTCCCCCCACAACGCGCTTCCTAGGCTGGAGAAGGTGTTGGCAGTGTAATTCCGCGACCTGACGCTGTAATTCTCGTTCGCGAAGTCGTCGGAGGTGACCCGACCATTTAAGCCGTGAATAGTTGCATACGGACGGGCGTAAATGGGATGGTCTATGAGATTGATTTCCACGGCGGTCATACTGCTGGCAAAAGCGCAGGGGGCAATAGACAAGAGTGCTAGCGCAGCCACACTCCACCATTTCTGGATTGAACCGAACATCATTTTTCTCCTCATGCTTCAGGGAAAGTTACCGGATCGACTTCAGGAGGGGACCAGTCGATCAAACCGTCAAGCAATAGATGCACTCTAGCTGGTAAGCGGTTGTCAATAAGACCTGATAATTAGTCGGTGAATTGCGTTTAAGGCAACCCATAACTGCCCGAAAGGGGGTTGCACAATGCGCGGTTTTTTGAGAGAAGAGGTTTTCCGAGACAGTCTGGGCAGAGGAGCGCGAACGCGGAGCCAGGCCAACCAACAACAAATCGGTCAGGCAGGTACCTGAAGGTGGGCGCGGCAAACCGCGTTAGCGATGGGGACCAGTCCTACTTCTTACTGGGATCGTCGGCCGGGTTGATGTAGTTGAACTTCGCCGGTGACATGCCGTGGATCTGGATAATAGTCTCTCCGGACGTGGCGGCATAATGGGGCATCGTAGGATCGAGATACGCAAAGCTGCCTGGCCCGTAGCTCATCATCTTACCGGCATCGAACTGAGTTCCCATGCCGAACTTCATCGTGCCTGATAGTACGGTTACGTTTTCACGGTTGGGATGGGTATGAGGCGCGACTTTGTAACCATCCGGCATTTTTAGGCGGATGGTGAAATCGCCAGATGAGGCCATCGGGTCACCTTCAAGAACTGCTAGCTGGGCTCCAGGAGGTAAGAATGGCGGGGCTGGATTGAATTTCACTTGATCCGGCGTGAAGGCGTTTTGTGCAAAGGCCGGCGGTGCAAAAAGGACAGCAACGTACAAAGTTGCCGCAAAAAGTAATTTCATGGAGACTCTCCGGTTGACCGCAGCATGATAGAGCAATCCGGCCATATTTCACAAGGAGGCTACTGCGCGGTACTGGCCCAACGAGCCGGAAGGTGGTTTACATGACACAAAAAATCAGGCCGTTCCGGGGGAGGGAGCGGCCTGTGTTGGCGAAGTCCTCCGGGGAGGAGGGTAAACTTGTTATAGCGACGGTCCCGTGGGCTGCCCGGCGGCCGGAGTTGCCGGTGCGCTGCCGGTCGTATTGGTCATCAACCGCACGTCGACGCGACGATTCTTGGCGCGGCCTTCCCGAGTCTTGTTCGAATCGACTGGCTTGTCTTTGCCGAGGCCGATGACATAAATCTTGTATGCTGGAATGTTGCGCTCCGAAGCCAGGTACTGGATTACGGCATCAGCGCGACGCTGGCTCAAACCGTAGTTGTAGTCGGAATTGCCGACGGAATCCGTGGCGCCTTCAACCGTGAGGATATATCCCTTGGTATTGGGGACATCGGTTGCGAGTTGATCGAGCGCCGCTTTGGCATCTTTGGTCAAGTTGTCTTTGTTGAAGCCAAAGTGCACTGACGTCTCGTTCACGATGCGATAGTTATCGAGATTCGCAACGGCGTTCTGCAGACTATCAACACGATGAACGGCGTTGTTAGCCGAAGTCTGCGCCTGATCTGCCTGCTGACCGGCCGCCTGGGCCTTCTGGTCCACTTCGGCTGCTTTGGCCTGCACCTGCTGAATTCCTGACTGCGCCCGCGCGTCGACATCCTTGATGTCTTTGGAATTCTTCGCGGTCATGTCATCCAGTTCATTGGTTTTATTGATCAGCGGGGTGGTTTCCTGCTTGACATAATTCTTGCTGGCGCAGCCCACCGAGGCCGCCATGCTCACTGCCAGTAGAACTGTTAACGAAGTGCGATTCATCTTGGAAGCTCCTTTTTTCTCTTTAAACCCAGAACTGCAGAATTTATGCCGAACGCTTTTTTAGAATGCTTTTCCTGGGTCAAAACTTTGTTCGGGACGCGGGGCCTACAGTCTGACTCCGCCATTCGTCCTTAAGCGTAGAGCACGAGCGCTGCCAACCGGCTTGGAAAGTCGCTCAACTGTAACTAACTTCCGCGACAACGAGTTAGATGCTCGTTGTCAATATATCAGATGCAAACTAGCAAACGACGACCGAGGAAATTTTATACGGCTGAGGCTGATTTGCGGTGCAGAATGCAGCAGAGCCGATCCGCAGAGTCATCTCTACTACAGGGATTACTGTATGTGGTGGTCGGGCGTCCTCGCCCGACTGGACCGGCGAGACGCCCGTCCTCCACCAGTTAAATGAAAACGACTTGGTTGGTCAGACCACGTCGCTTCGTTGGTACGGCAAGCTCGACTTGGTTGGTGCAATCGCAAACGCCCTGACCGAACTCTAATAAAATAGAATCCCACACCAACCATTAGCATGGATCTGGCTGCCAAAATCCGTACTTTGCCTACCACGGCGGGAGTGTACCTGTACAAGAACGCCGAGGGGCAGGTCATTTATGTGGGCAAGGCGAATAACCTGCGCAGCCGGGTCAGTTCGTATTTTCGCCAGGGGCGGCTTGAAGACGCAAAAACCGACACACTGGTGCGCGAAGCGGTCGATGTTGACTATATTGTCGTAGCCAATAACAAAGAGGCGCTGGCGCTTGAGAACCACCTCATCAAGCAGAAGCAGCCGCGCTTTAACATTCTGCTGCGCGACGATAAGACTTATCCGTATGTGAAGTTGACCTTGGGGGAGCGTTATCCACGCGTGTTCGTGACACGCCGCTTGAAGAAGGACGGCAGTTCGTACTACGGCCCGTATTTTCCAACGAGCCTCGCGTATCGCATCGTGGACCTGATTCATCGCCATTTTCTGATTCCATCATGCAAGGTGGATCTTGAGCACTATCACCCCAGGCCATGCTTGCAGTATTACATTGGCCGCTGCCTCGGGCCTTGCGTCGAGGGGCTAACCACGATGGGGGCTTATCAGGAGGCAGTGCGCGACGTGAAGATGTTTCTTGAAGGACGGCCCACCGACCTTGCGCAGTCTCTGCGTCAGCGGATGGAAAAAGCAGCTGAGGCTGAAGAGTATGAGCGAGCGGCGAAGTATCGGGATTTGATTTCGACGGTTGAACAGTTGCAGGAGAAGCAGCGGATTGCGGCCGTCGAGGGTGATGACGCGGACGTGTTTGGCTACCACTACGAGAATGAAATGCTGGCGGTGAATTTGTTTCACGTGCGCGGCGGGCGGGTGCTGGATCGGCGGGAATTTTTCTGGGAAGATTTGCCGGAGTTCACTGCACCCGTGTGGGACGGGGTCTCCGAACCGGGCGGTCAAAGACCCGGCGCCCCACAGTCATCCCCGTTTCATCCCGGAGAATTCTTCTCAGCGTTTTTGACGCAGCTCTACATTGGGCAACCTTACGTCCCGCGGAATATTTATGTCCCGGTGGACTTTGAGGATCGCGAAACGCTGGAGGAAGTGTTGTCCGAGCAAATCGCGGGCGAGGGCGCTCGCGCCACACGGGTTCACATTGTCGTCCCGCAGCGCGGGGATAAACGTTCGCTGCTCGATCTCGCGGGCAACAATGCCAAACAGTCCTACGATCAGCGCTTTCGAGTGATGAAGCCGAATACTAAGGCAATTCAGGAAGCGCTTCAGGATGCGCTAGGGATGCCAGAATTGCCGAAGCGCATCGAGTGCTTCGATATTTCGCACATTCAGGGCGCGGAGACGGTCGCTTCCATGGTGGTCTGGGAAGATGGCCGCACGAAGAAATCCGATTATCGCAAGTTCATTATTCGCAGCGTGAACGGAGTGGATGATTTTGCCTCCATGCGTGAAGTGGTGACCCGGCGATACAAACGTTTGCAGGAAGAAAAGAAGCCCTTGCCGAGCCTGATTTTGATCGACGGCGGGCTGGGCCAGTTGCACGCTGCAGCGGAAGCGCTGTCGTCGCTCGAAATAATTAATCAGCCGCTGGCTTCTATCGCCAAACGAGAAGAGATTATTTACGTTCTCGGACAGGAAGATGAACCGGTTGTGCTAGACCATCATTCTCCGGTGCTGCATTTGGTCCAATTGATTCGCGACGAAGCGCATCGTTTTGCTGTGACGTTTCATCGCAAGCGGCGGCAGATGCGCGATCGCTCCACCGAATTGCTGGAGATCCCCGGCGTGGGTGCGCGTACCACGCGGCGTCTGCTGGAACACTTCGGAAGCGTGCAGGCGGTGAAACAGGCCGAAGCCGCGGCGTTGTCTTCCGTGGTTACGAGGGCCCAGGCTGAGGCGATTCTGGAATATTTCCGCAAGTGAAAATCTTAAAACGCAGAGCGCGCTGAGAAATGCCGCAGGTTTCGCAGAGAATTCGCAGATTGTCTCTGCGAGCTCCGCGGCAATTCTCAGCGATCTCTGCGTTCTAAGGTTTGGCTTGACCGTCACGAATCTTGAGATGTCCCTGCTAAACTATCGTTCGCCCCATGAAAACCCTTCTGTTCGTCTTGACTCTCAGCAGTTGGCTTGTGCTGCCGCTCGTGGCCGCGGCGCAAGATTCTGACGTTCCGAATCTCGCTACTCCGCAGGAAAAACATCTTAAGAATGTCCGTCAGCTTACCTTCGGAGGTCAGAATGCCGAAGCCTATTTTTCGGCGGACGGCAAGAAGCTTATTTTCCAGTCGACCCGCGACAACCTGCAGTGCGATCAGATGTTCACCATGAATATCGATGGCTCGGACGTTCGCATGGTCTCGAACGGCAAGGGACGCACGACCTGCGGATACTTTTTCCCCGACGGCAAAACCATTCTCTATTCTTCGACCTATGTTGCGGACCCGCAATGTCCGCCGCGTCCGGACTTTTCCAAGGGATATGTGTGGGCGGTGTATCCGGGCTTCGACATTTTCGCTGCCAATCCCGACGGCTCTGGCCTGATGCAACTCACCGACTCGCCGGGATACGACGCCGAGGCCACTATTTCGCCAAATGGCAAGCACATCGTGTTCACTTCTATTCGCAATGGCGATCTCGACATCTACACCATGAACGCCGACGGCAGGCACGTGAAGCAACTCACGCACGAACTGGGCTACGATGGCGGGCCTACTTATTCGCCGGATGGAAAGTGGATTGTCTATCGCGCTTACCATCCGAAGGGTGAGAAAGAAATTACGGAATACAAGGAATTGCTGGCGCAGAATCTGGTTCGTCCAACTTCGCTCGAAATCTGGATCATGAAAGCCAACGGTAGACACAAGCGGCAGATCACGCATCTTAGGCGCGGCCAGTTTTGCTCCGGCGTTCTCTCATAGCGGCAGGCGAATTATTTTCTCGTCGAACCTGGGTTCGACTGGCGGAATGGGCAACTTCGAGCTCTACGTCGTCGACTTGAATGGCAATCATCTGGAGCAGATTACCTACAGCCCGGGCTTCGACGGATTCCCCATGTTCAGCCCCGACGGCAAGAAGTTAGTGTGGGCTTCGAACCGCAATGCCAAAGCGCCGCACGAGACGAATATTTTCATCGCGGACTGGGCGCCCTGATGAGCACGGTTGATTAGCGCGGTTGCCAGATAACGCTTTGTCATTGCCCAAAATTCATTTGTCATTCCGAGGAGCGAAGCGACGAGGAATTCTGGGTTTCCGCGGCTACACGCAAGAACCTAGGTCCCTCGCGTTGCTCGGGATGACAGCGGGTTTGGTGCTTTGCTCGGGATGACAACGGATTGGGTGCGCCGGCCGGGGCGACAATGTCGGGATGACAATGTGTGGGTGTGGGCAGCCAGCGCCGGACAGAAGTTCTGGGCCTTCCGATTGTCCTTCTGAGTGAGCCTGCCGCGGAATGCGCCTTATAATAGGCTCGCGTTATGAAATCCCTGATGAAAAGTCGGCAGTGGTTGATCGCGATCGGACTGCTGGTACTGGTGTTGGCTGCGGTTATTGGGTCAATTTTGACTAGTGACCTCGGCGCACCTCAATCGGCGCAAGGTTCGCACCCTCGCCGCGCCCCGCTGGTTGACGAACGTCCGCTGGATACGGCTCGCAATTTGGCCAAATTGGCTACCAGTTGGGAGGAAAAGCGTTTTGCGGATCAAGCATTGCGCCTGGCCGACAGCGAAGTCGACCTTGCCTTTGATGACGCGCTTCGAGACGCCGCGGATCATCCCGTGCCGCCAACCCCAGAGACCCGCGAGCTCTATGCTCACGTAACTCAGGCGGAGACTGCGGTTCAGGCTGATCAGGATCATCTCGATCAACTGAAAAAGCAGTTAACTAAAGCCAGCGGCCCGGCACAAGAGACTACCCAGCAACAGATTGATTTGACGCAGGCTCAACTGCAACTTGATCAGGACGAACTCGAGGATGCCAAAGGAGATCTGGGACGAGCGGGCGCAGATCCGATAAGCCGCATACAGCGCCAGTTGAAGCGGCATAACAGCCTTGAGCACTCGACCGATGCAAAGCCCGCGTCGTCACCGATCATCGCTGACGCAGCATCGCCGAACTCGAACCTGTGGGCGCACTTCGTGCGATGGCACGCATTACGTGGAAGCGCGATTCCGTTGCAGCAGGCGAGCGATGAAGCCGTCCAAGCGGCGTCCAAACTGAGCGAGACTCATGA
>CAVYQB010000010.1:0-76829 GCA_963770465.1 uncultured Acidobacteriota bacterium | reverse complement strand
GCCCTAGGAGACATTCTTACCAAACCTCATGCCAACGGCGGACTCAATCTCAGTCGCATCACTTCGTCTTTGGTCATCGCGGTCTTTATGGTTCTTTGTATTTTGTTGACCGAGCATGAAGCAGGACAACATCCCGGACGCGAAGGAAAATTACAGAGCTAGCGAGTGAATGCGAGCGGCCACTAATTTCCGGGTTTCGTTGGCGGTACCAATTGTCCGCTGACTCGAGCTCCTGCCACGCTTCTGGATGAAAGTGGTATGGCTTACTTACCGGCATCGGACAGCCGGGCCATGAGGCGTCGCCGCACAGAACGTGGCAGGGATGGGCAACCCGCGGTCCACGATGTCCGGGCCAAAGTGTCTAAGTCCAGGGATTGAGCACCGCCCTGAGCAGTTGAAAATCCGAAACATCGCGGGTCACCAGCGTCAGGTGATGAAATTCTGCTGTCGCTGCAAGAAATGCGTCCATTGCGCCTATTGGCCGCCCCGCTGCGTCGCTGCGTGAAACTGTTTTGCCCCAGGCCTCTGCAATGTTGGCGTCCACGGGCAATATTCTGCCCTCGAATCGGAGCGGCACTTCGTGCGCTAGCCACGCCTCCAGCCGACGGCGACGCGCTCCCGCCGCCAGCCGTTCCACGCCATAGCGAAGCTCTGCCAGGGTGATGACACTTATGAAAACCCGATCCTCATCGGTGGATTCCATCCATCCGATGAGACCGGGATTAGGCCGCGGTTTCGTCCATTCCGAAACCGCATTCGTGTCCAGCAGAAACCTCATAGATCAATTTTCCGAGGCCGCTCTTTGAGTCGACGGACCTTCAGGCCCGATCCTCGTAATGGAGAGGCCGCAAAAAACTCTGCGAGGTTGCCCACGCGCTGTGTCTTTCGTTGCCATTCCTCCGCCCCGACGATCACGGCCGCTGTATGGCCATTTCGAGTAATGGTCTGCGGCCCCTCGGACATGGCTCGCTCGATGATTTCACTGAATTTGGCCTTGGCTTCGGCCACAGTCCACGTTTGCGTACCCATTGCACTCTCCCCAGCTCAGAAGGTCATCATAGTCATTATAGTCATTTGGCGAGCTGAAGCGCAACGAGGTCGGTGAAAGATGCCCGCCCAAGCGGGAGCCTGAGCTCGGCACCCTAGGGAGTTGGGACGTGAGGTCGGCAGGGCCCGCCCAAGGTTCTTAACTGATCCATTTGAAGATATCAACCGGCGGCATCGGCTCGCGGTTCAGAATGATTTCAATCAAAGTCGTGGTAAACGGATAGAACAGCGTGGGTTTCCCGGCTTGAGATCCATCGAAATCTGAAATGTCCAGATCAACAGGGCCAAAATCGGGCGTGGCGCCCTGGGTGACATTAGAGCCGTATCCCTGATAGCCGAGAAGCTTGGTACCGGTTCTCGCGATAATGCGGGCAATCAGGCGTTTACCGGCAATTTTTTGGGTCAGTCCATCGAGCTTTACATGAAAACAGCGGAAACTATTGTCCGCAGCATACGGATGTACGTCTTCTTCAAAGTCCGATACGCTGGTTTCAGCCCCATCTGGGGCCTTGGCAACTATCTCAATGGAATAGTCCGTGATTGGGCTCCCATGATTGTCTTTCGCATGCACGACGAACTGCTGCCAGGTATTCCCTTGCTGCTTCGCCCTGCCCAATTTGACAACTTCGGCGCTGGCAACCGCGTCACTGTGAAATTTGTCGAAGTCCTCCTTGCTGTCTACCTGCAATGCTCTCAACACCAGAGAAATAAGCTCGGCGGGCGGCTGGCTCATAATCTGATTGTGATGCACTCCAGCCACAGGGATCATCGGTATATCAAGTAGGTTGCTCCAGTCTGCCCACTGCACTTCGTTCTTGGGGATTCCGAGATTCAAGGTAATCTTGCGCGTATTCAGGGCAACGCCCGACCATCGCACGACGCCATCGCTGCCTTCCTGTTCCGCTTTGAGAAAAATCTCCGCCAGCGTTCCGTAATCGTTTGTTCCATCGAAAACGAAAACATACGGCGTTGTGTTGTCGGGACCGTAGAGCTTCTTTTCAATCAAGTCTTTGTGCGCCAGTTTCCAGGTAAACTCGCTGCCTAGCTCGAGGTTGCTGAGAACCAAATTACCGGAGTCAAGAAAATCCGGGCCAAAGGGATCGTGCCCCCCAATGAAGATTCTGCCCAGCAGACTTCGCCCCTTGGCGGCGATCGGAGAACCGAATGTGGCGGGCGCTAGCGCGACCAAATGCTTAAGCAGGTTTAGCCGCGTAGGTGGGGCATTCGGATTCGTCAGCCAGGAACGCACGACCAGCATACCTGTGGAGTGCACAACAGCATCAAACGGTCCACGGTCCAGGCCTTTGTCGCGTAGGGCATGCTGGAACCCATTGGCGATGTCATCTACCGTGACTTCATTGTTGAGAGTGACGTAGCTTCCGATGGAGATATCATTGACTTCTTTGCCGGCAGCAACGAATGCATCCCGCCATTTTGAAAAGGCCGTTCCGGAACTCGCGTATCCATGGACTAAGACCAAGGGAATTGGCATGCTATACCTCCTCGGACACGACGTTTGTTTCGGCCGTGGGAAGGGTGAAGGAACACGCCCGAGCTTTAGTCTCCGATTTTACCAGCCTCTGGTTTGCAGCATGTGTGCTTCATCCAGCGCCCCTATGGCTAGGCCTTTCATAGCTCCGACGAGGTCTTCGCTAACCTCAAGTAACACTTTAGGGTCGTTGTAATGCGTGGCGGCTTGCACGATTGCCTTGGCGCGCTTCGCTGCTTCTTCCGGGTTGGCGAAAGTCGTCGAGTCCTGCATGAAGATGCCGGAGCCTACGAATACGGATTCGGCGCCTAGTTGCATTACCAGCGAGGCGTCGGCGGGGGTGGCGATGCCCCCGGCGGAGAAATTGGGTACGGGCAGCTTCCCTTCTTTGGCGACGATTCTCACCAATTCATACGGGGCCTGATGCTCTTTGGCTTTGGCGTAGAGTTCTTCTTCGCTGAGCACGGTCAGAATCTTTATCTCTTGCACGATCTGGCGCATGTGCTTGACGGCGTGCACTACGTCTCCGGTGCCGGCTTCGCCTTTAGTGCGAATCATGGCTGCGCCTTCGGCGATGCGGCGCAAGGCTTCGCCCAGATTGCGAGCGCCGCAGACGAATGGGACGGTGAACGCGTGTTTGTCGACGTGGTGGGCTTCGTCGGCGGGCGTGAGCACTTCGGATTCGTCGATGTAGTCGACGCCGAGTTCCTGCAGGATTTGTGCTTCGGCAAAATGGCCGATACGGCACTTGGCCATTACGGGGATCGAGACCGCGTCCATGATCTCGCGAATTTTCTTGGGCGAGGCCATGCGGGCTACGCCGCCTTCGGCGCGGATTTGCGCGGGCACGCGCTCGAGCGCCATGACCGCGACGGCGCCGGCCTTTTCGGCGATGGTGGCTTGCTCGGCGTTGGTCACGTCCATGATGACGCCGCCCTTCAGCATTTCCGCCAGGCCGGTTTTCAAGCGCAGACTGGTCGATCTTCCGTTGTTTTGCGACATAGTTTCCTCTCTTCGTTGCGGCTCTGGACCCACATAAGCTGCACGGGCGTGGACGCTCGCGTCCACATTTTAAGTATATGGGACGGGCGAGACGCCCGTCCTCCATTTATTTGATTTGACTATCTTTCTACGAATTTGGCGAACATTTTTTGTGGGTCGATGGCTATGAACAGGCCGCGGCTGCGGGCCAGGACTTCGTCTTTGGAATTTAGAATCTCCGCCATGTTGATGTGTTGCCGGCCGCGAACACTAACCTCGCGGGATTCTACCCGCAGCGGTTCGTTGAGCGGAACTGGCTTCAGGTAGTCGACGGTGATCTGTGACGTCAGAGCGATTACGTGCCGCAACTTGTTTACCTTGCCCATGGCTTCGTCCAGAATGGTCGCAATGATCCCTCCGTGAGCATGGCCGGGCGGACCGGTGTAGCGTTTGCTTAAGCGGAAGCGGCAGACGAAGCTGTCGCGCTCTTCGTCATAAGTGAATTTGAGGTGCATGCCTTGCGGATTGTTCTTGCCACAAGCGAAGCAGTTGTTCTTCTGCAGGCGGAGGTACGGGGTGTCGTGGCCGTGGCCGGATGATTTTTTCGGCATAACGTTCAAAGACATTAAACCACCCTTCGACTACGCTCCGGGCAGGCTCCGTATTATCGTACACAAAAGAAAACCTGCTGAGAATTTCAACACACCCGCCGTTCCCGATTCGGTTCCTCACAACAAGGTGTTGCACGCATCACACATCGCTGTGATAAACTTCGGGGCCAACCGCAGCTTCGGGATTTTTTTAACGAGCTATGACGCCGCACAAACCACGTTCCTTGGAGATCTCGTAGATGGGCCTCGCTCTGCTTGGAATTATCTGGCTGATCACTCTGGTTAGCACTTACTTCTTCGTGGCAAAAACCTGGTGGCTTCCGCACGGCGCATCGTTGGCGACGGCTGGAATCGATCATCAGTTCGCCGTGACTTACCTGCTGATGGGAGTTGTCTTCGTGGCTGCGCAAGGCGCGCTAGGGCTTTTTGTGTGGCAGTACCGCGATCGCGGCGCGGCCTCCAAGGTGACCTACACGCATGGCAACACGACTATGGAAGCGGTTTGGACGGCCCTGACGGCAATCCTTTTTATTGGGTTGAACCTGATGGGCAGTCCGATCTGGGCGGCCGAGCGCTTTGCTCCGGCGCAGGCGGGTTCGGTTCCCGTAGAAGTAACCGGGATGCAGTTTGCCTGGTATTTCCGCTATCCGGGTCCCGATGGAAAATACGGCCGCACTGATCCCAAACTGATGGATCCATCGGCGGGAAACGAAGCTGCGATTGGATTAGACACATCGGACCCCGCTTCGAAAGATGATGTGGTCACCGGCACGATGTATGTTCCGGTGAACCGGGAAATCGATCTTACCGAGCGCGCGGTGGACGTGATCCACAGTTTCTTCGTCCCTCAGATGCGCTTCAAACAGGATGCCGTTCCTGGGCTGATCATCCATATGCATTTCACCCCAACGGAAATTGGTGAATACGAAATTGCCTGTGCCGAGCTATGCGGGCTCGGGCATTACAAAATGCACGGCATGCTGCACGTGGTGAGTCAGGAAGACTTCGATAAATGGCTGGCGACTCGGGAGGCGGAGAAACAGTAATGGCGACATCGGCTACAGTTCACTCGCACGCGGCTCCTCAGGGATTTATCCGCAAATATATTTTCAGCCTGGACCACAAGGTCATCGGGCTTCAATACTATTTTCTCGCGCTGGTGGCGGTGTTTGTCGGAATGTTTTTGTCAGTGCTGATGCGGTTTCACATGATCTGGCCGACGGCGGTGCTGCCAATTATCGGCGAGATCAAACCCGAAACCTATTTGAGCCTGTTGACCATGCACGGCACGATCATGGTTTTCTTCGTGCTGACCACGGCGCCGCAGGGCGGCTTTGGAAATTACTTTCTGCCGATTCAGATTGGCGCGCCGGATATGGCGTTCCCTGTCCTGAACATGCTTTCGTTCTGGACAACGTTCGTCGCATTCGTCGTGATACTGGCCGCATTCTTCGTGACTGGGGGAGCTCCGCTGCATGGCTGGACCGGTTACGCTCCGCTGAGCGCGCTTACCAATTCTGGTCCGGGCGAGCAGTTGGGCGCGGACTTATGGATTACCAGCATTGCGATTTTCTGTATCGCTTCGCTGATGGGCGCGCTGAACTTCATCACGACCACGCTTGATCTGCGAGCCAAAGGCATGACGATGATGCGCATGCCGCTGACCTGCTTGGGCATGGTTCATCACTGCGATTCTGGGCTTGCTGGCATTCGGAGTATTGCTCTCGGCTGGAATTTTGCTTCTGCTTGATCGCAATCTGGGCACCAGCTTTTACGTTCCTTTAGTCGTGGTCAATGGTCAGGTCATGGGCCACAAGGGCGGTTCGCCGCTGCTCTGGCAACATTTGTTCTGGTTCTTCGGACATCCTGAGGTCTACATCGCTATTCTCCCCGGCATGGGCGTGGCTTCGCAGTTGCTCTCGACCTTCTCGCGCAAACCTATATTCGGCTACAAAGCCATGGTGTACGCGATTATGGCAATTGGCTTCCTCGGATTCATGGTCTGGGGCCATCACATGTTTATGAGCGGCATGAGCCCGTACACGGCTTTTGCATTTTCGCTCATGACGATGGCTATCGGCGTTCCTTCTGCGATTAAGACGTTCAACTGGCTGGGCACGATTCATGGCGGACGCGTGCGCTTCCAGACGCCCATGCTGTTTGCCATCGGCTTCGTTTCCCTGTTTGTTTCCGGCGGATTGAGCGGGCCGTTTCTGGCGCAGCCGGTGCTGGATATTCCTTTGCACGATACGGCTTTCGTGGTCGGGCATTTTCATCTCATCATGGGAGTCGCGGCGATCTTTGGCATGTTTGCCGGGACCTATTACTGGTTTCCGAAAATGTTTGGCCGCATGATGAATGAGACTTGGGGCCGGGTTCACTTCGTAATTACGTTGATCGGGACGTACTGCATTTTTATGCCGATGCATTATCTGGGCATGGCCGGGCAGCCGCGGCGCTACTCGCAATTCACCGAGCTTACGTATTTGCATAATCTGATTCCGCTCAATGAGTTCATGACTTACGCAGCTTTCATCACCGTTGCTGCGCAGTTCATCTTTGTGGCCAATTTGTTTTGGAGCATGTTCAAGGGTCCGAAAGCAAGCGACAATCCGTGGGAAGCGACGACGCTGGAGTGGACCACGGCCACGCCGCCTCCGCATGACAATTTTGGCGGGCATACGCCGGTGGTGAATCATGGGCCGTATGAATACAATGTGCCCGGCGCGCCACGGGATTACGTAATGCAAACTGATCCGGCGACGGTGGCATCGCATTAGCGAAACGTTCGCGGGCGAGGGCGCCCGACGCCCCACACGCTCGAGACGCATCTATCAGTGTACATGGTAACTTTCAGTTCTCCAGTTTCGATTGACGTACCGAAGACAGGCCAGGGTGGCGGCGGCACGCGTCCGCCTGCGTACAGCGGCGGCGGGGATGGCCCGGGGGACGGGTCTCCGGATTATGGGCAGCGTTTGCGGCGGGTGCGGCTGGGGCTGGCCATCGGCCTGACGTCGGTCACCATGATTTTCGTTTCGCTGACGAGCGCTTACGTCGTGCGGCGAGGTTTGCCCACGCTCGACGAACGCACTAACAAGTATGTGCGGGATTGGATTCCGGTCGACCTGCCAACGACCCTACTGCTGGTAAACACGGCGTTGTTGCTGGTCAGCAGCATCACGGCGGAATTGGCTCGACGGCAGATTGCGCGGCAGGCCGCGCTGGCTCCGATTCGCTCTATCCCCGGGGTTTCGCTGGGTGAGGACAATGGATTCCCGTGGCTGAGTGTAACCGTCGTTCTGGGCGGAGGCTTTCTCGCGGGCCAGTGGTTAGCTTGGCGCGAGCTTGCGGATCGTGGTTTTTATATCGCCACCAGCGCCAGCAGTTCGTTTGTTTACCTACTCACTGCAACCCACGCGGTGCACCTGGCGGGAGGAATTTTGGTGCTGCTTTACGCGGTTGCCGTTTCGTTGCTGCACAAGCCGGTTGAGGAGCGCCGCATTGTGGTGGATGTTACAGCGTGGTACTGGCACTTCATGTTTTTGTTGTGGCTGTACATTTTCGGGCTGGTTTGGTTTATCCGGTAGCGGGACGCGGGCGAGGGTGCCACAGAAACATTACACAAACATTTTAAGGAGACCGATACATGTCTGAAGTCGCGGTGCAGCATGGAGTGGCGGAAGTTTACGAGCCATCTCTGTTTGGCACCTACTCCAAGAAGATCGGGATGTGGCTGTTCTTGCTCTCGGACACTTTGACGTTCGGAGCACTGCTGTTTGCCTACAGCTACGGACGCATCTCGAACCCTGACTGGCCCACTCCTTTCGGCAAGGAAAGCATCTCCAACGCCACGATCATGACTGGATGCCTGCTCTCCAGTTCCTTGACGATGGTGCTGGCAGTGCTCGCGGCGCGGCGTGGCGATCGTGCCTGGACCCGCAACTGGATCCTGTTCACCATGCTTTTCGGCACCGCGTTTATTGTGCTGCACGGTTTGGAATGGACGCACCTGATTGACGAGGGCATGACGCCGTTCAAGAATCCGTGGTCAGCGAATGTGCCGCAGTTTGGAGGAACGTTCTTCACCCTAACCGGCATGCACATGCTGCACGTGACCATCGGCGTGATTTACCTCGGCGTCGTGGCGCTGCGCAAAGCATTCTTGCCGATCTTGTTGGCCATCTGGGCCGTGGCATGGTGGGTGATTCCATCAAGCAGCGTGTTTCATTACGGAGTGCACGCGCTGCTGGCTGGGTTTATCGTTGCCGCCGTGATCTTGTTTCTGAAACCGAAAGTTTACGACGCCCATGACGTGGAAATCGCTGGACTGTACTGGCACTTCGTGGACTTAGTCTGGATGTTCATTTTCCCGCTGGTGTATTTGATGTCGACGCGGGTGTGATTTAAATAGGCGCAGTAAAGAGAATCTTTACACGGGAGAAGATCTTAATGCACACAGCCGTCGCAACGCACGACGAAAGCAAGAGCCAATACTTCTGGGTCTGGGGAGTACTGCTGCTGCTTACCGCTGTCGAGGTAGTGCTCGCGTACAGACGGGTTTTTCAGCCGCTGCAGATGCTGGAAGCGCTGATGATTCTCTCAGTCATCAAGTCGGCGCTGATTATTGGCTACTTCATGCATTTGAAGTATGAGATCGCCGCCATGAAATGGGTCTTGATGACGGCTGTAGTCGCGTGCCTTTGCCTGATGTGCATTTTCTTTCCCGACGCTTTTCGAATCGTGCACCTGGGGGTGCGATGAAACTGCGACTGGCTGCGTTAGCATTAACGGTCGCACTTTGGGCCGGCCCTGCCGCAGCTCAGAGCTGCGCCATGTGCTATAGCACTGCCCGCGCTCTCAACAAAGAAGGTCAAAACGCGATTACGCGCGGGGTGGTGGTGTTGCTGATTCCTCCCATCGGATTCATGACTATCGGATTAGGTTTAGCATTGCGCTACGGCAAAAAGCGCGATGAGGAAGCAGAATAAATTATTCGCCGTGATGCGAAAGATTGAAGGCTCCGAGCGATCGGAGCCGTTTCTCTTTCGAGAGGAACTTAACTTATGCGCTAGTGCATGATCTGAAAAACCATGCCGGAACCCTGTTCGCCTCCGAGTTCGGTGGTGCCATAGAGATTGTTTGCGGAGTCTAAAATCAGATCACCCGTGGGATGGTATCCGTCGCCAGCCTTTCCGAACTTATGGACTATTTTGTAGGTCCAGGCGCCTCCGGCTGCAGGTATCAACTCGAAGAGCGCGCCGCATCCGCCGCTGCATGTGCTCTCCGTAGCGCCGAGCATGGTGGTTCCATACAGATTCCCAGCGGGGTCCATGACCAGTCCAGCGACAGGATTTCCGGCGGGAGCGTTGTAGAAAGTGTGGAGCTTGTGTTCGTGCCATACGCCTTCTGAGTTCGGAGACAGTTCGTAAACCACGCCGTATCCGGCACCGCCCTGGAATGCTGTGCCATAGAGATTGCCGGCAGCGTCGAGAATCAGGTCGCCGAAAGGATATTTTCCATTGTAGCCGCCGCTAAAAGAATGAAGCACGGTCTCGGTCCAACCGTTGGAGCCTGGCGTCAGCTTGAAAATTGTGCCATTGGCGGTAGCGCCGCCGGAATAGGTTGTGCCATATAAATTGCCTGCAGGATCAAAGGTTAGACCATCGTACGGAGAGGCTCCATCCGACCCGCCCTGGAAAGCATAGAGCACGCTTTCGGTCCATCCGCTGGAACCGTGCGTAAGCTTGAAGACTGTGCCGCAGCCGGAGCTGCAGGAGGAGCCGATATTTCCACCTAGCAAAGTTGTGCCGTAAAGATTGCCCGCGACGTCCAACCGCACTCGGGCTGATGGTTCGCGGCCGTCGCTGCCACCACTGAACGCATAAAGAACAGTTTCAGTCCAGCCACTCGAACCGGGAGTGAGTTCGAAAACGGTGCCGCAGCCCATATTGCAATTCGAGCTGCCGCCGAAGTTGGTGGTGCCATAGAGGTTGCCGGCGGTGTCAAAAACCAGGCTGCCGTAGGGCTGGCCTCCATCCGAGCCGCCCGTAAAGTTGTATAAGACGCTTTCTGTCCAGGTTCCGTTTGTGTTGGGAGTTATTTCGAAGACTGTGCCTTGATTGTTGGTTCCACCCAGTTCGGTGGTCCCGTATAGGTTGCCGGCCTTGTCGAAGATCAGGCCGGCGTATGGCAGTTTGGGGTCGGTGCCTCCGGCGAAGCTGTATATGGTATTTTCCGACCCCGCGCCACCGCTAGGAATTACCGCTTCTGTCTGGTTGGAATATCCACTTTGCGTATTGTCCGAGTTGACCGCAGTAGTGACGTAATAATAAGTCTGGCCCCCTTGGACAGTACTGTCGACGTAAGAGGTGTTGGGATCGACAGATGAATTGAGTTGGGTATACGGCCCACCCGGGTTGGCGCCGCGAAACACGTTATATCCGATGACGTTCTGGGAGGTGCTGGCATCCCAAGACAACTGGACGGTGTGTGCGGCGGCCAAGGTGGACAAGGCTAAAGGGATGATAGTAAGTATGAGTCCTGCGAATGTTGCCTGCGGTGTGAGATGTCTCACCAGATCGCCTCTCTTGCCCCGTGCTCGGGCACGGTCGGGGGATTGAAGAGCGGCTGCACCGCGATCCTGACCGCTGCTTGCCTGCGATCAAAACAACGTGGTGTGCAGCTAGTCCCATTATTTGGTTTCACGCTGCGTTCCTGTAGGTCACGGAAGGTCATGGGCGTTGGGTAATTGGCCCAAGTTGGGACGTGACCTGAACGAACGCTGATGGCGTCGCAGGTCAGTGATTTGCGATGTGGGGAAACGGGAAAGTTAGGTTAAAGCAAGGCGAGCAGTTCCGCGGTGATGCGATCCTGACAAAGATTTCGCTTGACGAGCGGTGAGCGCTTACGGAGTGGCTAGACTTCCCTGCTCAGAGCTTCGATGAGCTCCGCAGCCTCGTAGAGTCGAGCTATTTTCTCCGGCGATAAAGGTTGCATTGCAGCGGCCAGTGCGGCAACGCGGCGTCCGCGTCCTTCCTGCATGATCCGCGCACCTTTTTCGGTTGACTCAATGACGATGGCGCGGCGATCTTGCTTATCAGTTTTTCTGTGCACCAGTTTGGCTCGCAACAGACCGCTCACTATCCGGCTCATCGTCGACGGTTTCACTTGTTCAGCCTGGGCGAGGCTGGCCAGTGATTGTGGGCCGGCGAAGACGAGCACCGATAAAGCGGATAATTGCGCGGGTCCGATGCCAAGCTCGTAGTCACGGACGCGCAAACGGCGCAGCAGGTGGATGGCGGCGGAGTGCAAACGGTCGGCGGCCTCGAAGGCGCCAGGCACGCCTGGTTTATTTCCCTGTTTAGTTTTCTTGCTTTGAGGAAGTTCTTGCATTTTATTAGTTAGCTATGCTAATTAAATACCACTTTGATATCGGAGATGAGCTATGGCAAACAATACAACCTCGGCCGCGATCGGTATCAGCGCAATCGGACAGATTGCTATCAACGTGCATGACACCAACCGCGCAATTGAATTTTATCGCGACACCCTCGGCCTGAAGTTGCTGTTTACGGCGGGGCAACTGGCATTTTTTGATTGTGGCGGAGTTCGGATGATGCTGACTCCTCCGGAACGTCCGGAGTTCGATCACCCGGCATCGATCTTGTATTTCAGGGTTCCTGATATTCAGGCTGCCCACGCCCGCCTGGTCGAACGCAACGCAAAGATAGAGGGCGAGCCGCATATCGTTGCCCGCATGCCGGATCACGACCTCTGGCTGGCGGAGTTTCGCGACTCCGAAGGTAATATTATGGCCTTGATGAGCGAAGTGCCGCGTTAGGGTAGTTGAGGTTCTAATGTCAATGACGGGCCATCCAACCGAAATCAACAGTTTGCCATCCAAGTTCGGTATATTCTTATGCCTGTAGTTATGCTTGTGAAATGCGAGAAATGCGGTTACGAGAACTTTCCGCAGCACCGCTATTGCGGAATGTGCGCCGCACCCTTGCGCGTACCAGGCATGCCCGCATCTCCGCCCACGCCGCCTCCGGCAAAACCCCCGCTCCCGCCCGTACAGCGTGCCACGCCCAAATACGAAGAACGGCCAGTGATGTCTCCAAAAGAAGCAGCTCCGCAGCAGGTCAGCGGCCCTTCTTTTCTCGGCTTGGGCCAAGAGCCGACTGAAGACAAAAGCTTCAGTTACCTTTTCGAAGATGAAGCGCCCACTCATCGTGGACGGAATCTGTTGGTAATGATCCTGTTGATTGCCGCGGCGGCGGCGGCCATTTGGTATTGGCGGCAAGATTTGCGGGCCGTAGCCGACCGGCTGCTCAATACCCTGCCGGCTCCGACGAAACCTGATGCCACAGACAAGACGGGTTCAAGTTCTCCCGCACCGGGCACGACAGACTCCACTGCGGGGGGCGCTTCGTCCACTAGTCCTACTGCTCCTTCCCAGCCAATTGGTGCTGCGCCTGTGCCGGCGCAAACTCCGGCTGCTACGGATGCCGCCGCGGCGGCGCCGCCTGAAGGATCGGGAAAGACGGATTCAACTCAAGGTGGCGCGGAAGCGCAAGTGCCCAATCAATCTCCTGCGGAGAATGGATCACCTAAGGCCTCTCCAGCCCAAGAGAAATCGGGTGAAAGCGCAGATTCAGATGAGACTCCGACCCCGCCCTCCAATGCGCGCAAGCCTGTGACGAAGGCCGCACGAACTACGCCCATGACATCGCGAGCAGACGATCTTGAGGCGCAGGGGGAGAAATATCTTTACGGAAACGGCGTCCCAGAGAACTGCACTCGCGCCAGGACAAATTTAATGGCTGCGGCTGAGCACTCGAATGCGCAGGCTCAAAGCGTGCTGGGAACGATGTACGCGACGGGTCACTGCGCCACCCGCGATTTGCCAACCGCCTATCGCTGGTTTGGGCGATCGCTGCGACAAGACCCGAAGAATACCCGCCTCGAACAGGATTTGAAGGTTCTGTGGAATCAAATGACGCCAGATGAACGGCAACTGGCGATGCGCTCCGGGCGTTGAGTTTGGAACTCCGCGTCGTCTCAACAGTTCCTGAAAAACTCCCTTGCTGAACCAGCACTGCGGAAAAAACTTCGAAATCGGCGAATGAGCCTTGAAAGCGCGCGGCTTCAAAGAGTGCTGAAAAACTATCGATTCGTATCAGGGTATGCCTTCACGGCATACCGCAAATGGGTGAAGGTTTGGCTCAGAGGCTGCGGAAAAATGCTGTTCCCACGAGGAACATCCAACGCCAGCGCCAGCCGCGCCGCACGCATTGTTTTCGATGACATACGGTACGGTCAACACCGCGACCGGATTTCGAATCCGCGGCCTACTTGTGCTTGTCTTTATAGATGCTCTTGCTGATCCGATTCTGCTGCCGGTTAGTCCCGTTTTGCTCTGCCTTGGTCAGATGACCGTTGTGCGCTGCCATATCCTTTTGCTCACGGTTTTGCACGCTGGCTTCGCGTTTCTCTAAATTGCCAGTTTGTTTCGCGTTCAGGGAGCCATTGTTAATCCCGTTTGCAATGCGTTTCTGCTGATTGGCTTCGCGGCCGTTTACCTGATTTACTCGCGGATGGCCAGGATCGACGACGCCGGGTCCAGCGCCTGAGGTAGAGGTTTGGGCAAGAGCAGAGCCAGCGCAAAGAAAGCCCGCTGCTGCCACGACTAAGAGCGACTTCGACAGTTTGTTGATCATATTGTGGTAAATCCTCAGAAACAGAGTAGTTTCGCATGCCCAATTCGGGCCAATTACCAAGGTCGTTGGTCCCGTAACCGGGTTGTGATTTCCCGGGCCGCAAGTCCGCCGAGGAATGGCAGCCGCTAAGCTTCTGGCTGCTAGCTTCTAGCTACTAGCTTCTAGCTCTCAGGACCCTGCGATGCAGAAGGGTTGGGAATCAGAAGCCAGGAGCTAGAAGCTAGAGGCTAGGAGCTTAGTAGCTAACCGGTCTCCATAATCCCTGATGCGATTGTCAGGTAATTTTCACAATAACTTGACGTGCGCGTGGCATATTTTTCGCTTCTATAGGTAAGACTGGGCTAGCAGTTGGGAGACGGAGACCTATGGACATCAACGAACTGGTTCTATACGGGATGGTTTGGGCACAATTTGGCCAGGAAACCGCAGGGCGTGAACTGGTCCGGGCGCTGGCTTCGCCGGATGAAATAATCCGCGTGGTAGCACGCATTATGCTAGGGCAGGGTGGCGGGTGCTCCAAAGAACTTATCGGACAGGCACTTGCCGAGGAAGAGATTTCTGAGAGTATGGCGAGTCTCTGCGGCTTTGAACAATGCCAACCGTCCAAGTTCAGGAAATGGGATGGAACCGGTTGGTGTCCGGCCGCTTCGGCTTAGGCATTGAGGCAATCAGTGAGGCAGATATCCATCTTCCATGGGCAGTTTGCCATCGACCCTCACGACATTCACCTGATCGTTAATCGAACGCACGTCGACCAGGCCGATCGCGCCTTCCGTAGACTCTACCCGCTTGAGCACGTCTTCATCCGATTCAACCGTGGTAATTGAACTCTGGTGAGTTGCGATGAATGATTTCAACTCGCTGGCCGACATCTTGTTGAGCCGCTCCAGGGTCGCCATTTCGCCGCTCGAATTCTTGTGCAGGACGAGGATGACATCCTTGCCATCGTGCCACTTCTTGACTTCGAGCCGAAGTATTTTGGCGAGATGCGCGGAAGCGACCTCGCCAACACCGTTGTCTTTGTTGACCACCACCGCCATGTGATGCGCGAAGCAAGGCAGAATTGAGCCCATCAAGAAGATCAACAGACAAGAAATACGGGAAAGCTTCATAGCTACACTCCACCCCGGAGGATTATCTGCTCAAAGCATCCCGCGTCTATCAGGGAAAACCTAGTGGAAAACTTTGCCCAATGGTTACGTTGGTGATGTCTAGTAGGTCGCGCTATTCCATCGGCTCGACCAGAGGAATCTCTGCGTGCGATTTTCGGTCGGGCAATTGGACGATGAGAATCGCCACCAGAACCAGCACGATTCCCAAGGTTTGCAGCGGGCGCATCAACTCACCTAAAGCGACAGCCGCAATAACGATGGAGAATACTGGCTCCAGGCAGCTCACTACGATTGCCCGCGTGGGTTCGAGATGCTGCAAGCCGGCGAAGTAGAAAGAGAACGGGGCGAGCACCGATATCAAGGAAAATACCAGCAAGAACAGCCACTGGGAGCTGGAATAGTGTGCGGCCATGATCTTCCACGGCGGATTCACCATGAGCCAAAATAATGACGCGCCCAAAATTACGTAAAGAAGGACTGTCCACCGATCATAGCGGGCGAGGATGCTATGGCCGCCGATATTGTAAAAGGCGAATGAAAATGCCGCCGTCAGCGCTGCAAGCACTCCGATAGAGTCGAGACGAAACCCTCTTGAACCGAAAATTCCAATGACCAGGGCGATTCCGCTTACCGCTAATGCGACCGCGGCGATCCGCTGCAGGGTCGGCTTTTGCAGCCCGCGAGCGATGGTGTACAGCAAAACCCATACCGGAGCTGTGTATTGCAGAATGATTGCCGTGGCAACGTTCGTTCTCTGAATGGCGAGGTAATAAAGATAATTCGATGCGGCCACGCCAAGAATTCCCAACACGAACATGCGCAGTAGATCGGTTGCCGGGAGCCGCAACGATTTTCGGCCGCGAAAGAGCAGCAGCGCCAGCAGCAGAATAACGAAAGAAAATGTCGTGCGGCTTTGCGAAAGGATCAAGGGATCGATCGGCCGAAGTGTTTGTCCCTGAGGCAGCAGCCGTCCGGTAAACGCGGCTCGCCCGAGGTTCGCAGCTACGCCCCAGAGGAATGCGGCACTGGCGATGTAAAGATACCCGCGAAGTGGTTGGCGATGGTTTGTGCGCAATGGCCGATCTTAATTACGGAAAATCCCAGAACCTGCCGAGCTTTGCTTGGTCGGACAGCCGAAAGCGGCTGTTCCCACGTATTTTCTAGACGTACTCGATCGTGTAAGTAATCTTCGCTGACTTGTTCAGCATGGCCGCGACCGAGCAATACTTTTCTTCGGAGAGGCGCACTGCATCTTCTACTGCCTTGTGCGACACGTTTCCTCCTACTCGATAAACCAGACGGATCTCGGTATATACAGTTGGAGGAGTGGCGGCGCGGTCGGCTTCGGCTCGTACTTCAATGCTGGTGAAAGGCTCGCGTTTCTTGCCCAGGATGCTGGCGACATCGTACCCGGTGCATCCGCATAAGCCGACCAAAACCAGCTCCATGGGACTGTTGCCTGTCTTACTGGCACCGTCAACCACGATGCCGTGGCTACTGCTGGCCTGCCCCAGGAAACGCAGGTTGTCAGTCCATAGCGCTTTCGCTTCAATCATTGCCCCCCCTTAATTTCCGATTTCCAATTTGCGATTGCCGATTGTTCATCGTCGCCTCCAATCGTCAATTGGAAATCGTCACTCGACAATTCGACGGTGCCATCCGCCACCCTACCGCCGATTATCCGTCTGCGGCTCGGGATGAATCAGCACGCGAAACAACTCCGGCGCTTCCTGCTTGAAGTGGATCTCGAGGTCGGTTGAAATCTCATGCACGCGTGCGAGCGGGAGCTCATCCGAAAATGTGCAGTGGCAGGAAACATAGAGCCGTCCGCGCACGTGTTTAACTTCGACGTCGTGCACATCCAACACTTCAGGAAAATGTGCGGCTACCGCTTTTAATTTTTTTTCCAGTAAAGCATCGCGCGTAACTTCATCACCAGTCTCTATAGTCGCTGGTTCGCTTTCGATGTGTGTCAGGATAGTAGAAATCTCGGGCACATCTTGACGGATATCCGATTCGAGCCGGGTTACCTGATCGTGCGCCTCCTTCAAACTCAACTGCTCATCCAGTTCAAGGTGTTGTTCGACGTGCAAACGTCCGCTCAAATCCTGGACGCTTATGTCATGCACGTTGAAATTGTTGCGGGTGGCAACGGCGCGAACCCGATCGAAAATGTTCTCCCGGCGAGCTGGCCGCGCCACTGAACGAACAACCACATCGGCGTCGGGTAAGACTCCTTGCACAGCCGAAGTGACTGCATCGGCAACTTGTTCCGAGCGCTGGAAGGTCACATTACGCGCCAAGCCAATCGAGAGATCGGCGAAGTAACGGTTGCCAGCACGGCGTATGCGCACGCGATCGACTTCAAGCAATCCATCAACTTTGTTGACCGCGGCTAAGATCTTGCTACGCACGCCCGCGGGGGCGGCATCGAGCAGAGCGTCGACGGTTCTGCGAGCCAGCCTTGAGCTCACATAGACCACGACTGCGGCAACAAAGAGCGCGGCCACGGGATCGGCGACACGCAGTTTATCGACGCCATAAATGCGTCCGAGCAGCACCAGCGCCAAGCCCACTACCACTACGCCGCTTGACCAGATATCGGTGGAGAAATGGAGCGCGTCGGCTTCAAGTGCCTGGCTGTCGTATTTAACCGCGATTCTTCCTAAGGCGCGTGACCGCCAAAAATCGACAGCCATCGAGATGAACATGACAGCGAAAGCGGCGACGCTCGGTTCGATCTCCACATGCCGGAAAAACATTCGCCTGACCGCTTCGTAAATAATCCAGATGCAAGTCAGAAGCAGCAGCCCGGTTTCGATGAAGGCGGAAAAATTCTCCACCTTGCCATGACCGTATTGGTGGTCGGCGTCGGCAGGTTTATCGGAGACCCGGACAGAGAAGAAGGTAACAATGGCGGCAATCAGATCGAGGCCCGAGTGCGCTGCCTCTGACAGGATGCCCAAACTACCAGTGGTCAATCCAACTGCAATTTTTAGAGTGGTAATGGCGATGGCTGCCAGCACGGAATTTCCCGCCACCGCGCGTTTTTCCGCGCGCATGGAGGCTGGGCTGTCGATAGCTGGCGAACTCGCCATGCAAGCATTATCGCCGCTTCCGCGTAGCTCCGCCAATTGTCGCTTTCAGAACTTGTCCCAAGTCATCTCCGGCATCGGGAACTATGTGCTAGGATTTTGCTTGACCCTTATTCGATCATTCTGGAGGAATTACTGAATATGACGCGATATGCGTTCGTCTGTCTGTTGCTGGCTACCCTGGCCTGGGGGCAAGCTGCCAGTCCACCACCGCCTCCCGCCCAGCAACCGGGTGCTCAACCGGGAACTTCGCCGAGCGCTGCCGGGAATCCCACTGCGGGAAAGAAGATCAAGCGTCGAAGGTCGCCCCCGATGCGGCAGTGATCACGATAAATGGATTGTGCGACCACCCACCTGCCGATAAAGCCGCAGCCGACCCGAATTGCAAAACCGTGATTACTCGCGCCGAATTCGAAAAGCTTTTAGAGACACTGCAACCGAACATGCCTCCGCGCGCGCGCCGGCAGTTCGCCATGCGTTACAGCATGGCTCTGGTCATGGCGGAAAAGGCACATGAAATGGGGCTGGATCAAGGACCGAAATACGAAGACCGCATGAAGTTGATGCGTCTGCAAGTCTTGTCGCAGGAATACAATCAGGCACAGCAGGAAAAAGCTGGCCAGGTCTCTGACCAAGATATCGCGGACTATTACAAGAACCACGCCCCAGATTACGAGGAAGCGAATCTGCAGCGCATTTTTGTTCCCCGCGCCCAGCAACCGCCGGCCTCCAAAGTTAAACTCAGCGCTGCCGCCGAGGAAAAGCGTCGCGAAGACTCGGAAGCGATTATGAAGAAGGAAGCGGACAAACTTCACACTCGCGCCGTAGCGGGAGAAGACTTCAGCAAGCTGCAAGCTGAAGCCTTTACGACGGCTGGAATGAAGACCAAAGCTCCCAGCACCAAAATGGCCGACGTACGGCGCAGCGGATTGCCTCCGGCGCAGGCTACGGTGATGGATCTCAAGACGGGTGAGATTTCGGCCGTGATCTCTGACGCCAGCGGATATTACATTTTCAAGGTCGGCACAAAAGAAGAGACGCCATTGGATAAGGTAAAGGAAGAAATCCGCGGATCCTTGCGCAGCCAGCACATGCAGGAACAGATGCAAGCGGTGCAACAATCCGCCACTCCGAGCTTAGATGAAAACTATTTCGGACCTGAGATGCCTCCCACGCATGGGATGCCGTTGCCACCACCGACCGGCGGACCGTCCTCAAAGCCGCCTGCTCCTGGTCCCAAATAATGCTGGCCCCAAATAATGGATGATGAGAAACCAAGGGTCGTCGTTACGGGAATTGCCGGAAACCTGGGAGTGCGACTGTTGCCGCTGTTGTCGCATTCCCAGGTTATCGGTATAGATCTGAATCCGCCCCAGACCGACCATCCGTTCAGTTTCGTGCGCATGGATCTTGGCCTGGAAGAATCCTGCCGCGAATTGTTTCTGCTACTTCGGGAAACCCGGCCAGTCGCGGTAATCCACCTGGCTTTTGTACTGGACCCCGTCCGCACGGGTGTGCTCGATCTCGACCGCATGTGGCAGATCAACGTGGCTGGCACAGCCCGGGTGATGGAGGCTGTCACCGAAGCCAATCGCGACGAAGCCATCGTAGGAAGGTTTATCTTTCCCAGCAGTGTTTCTGCTTACGGACCAAACCTGCCAGAGGCGGTGAGCGAAGATTTTCCTCTAGGTGCGCATACTCTGCCATATGCGATCCACAAAATGGAGGCCGACAAGGTCGTACAGCAGCGAGCCCCAGCGCTGCGAGGATGCAGCGTGTTTATGCTGCGTCCCCATATTTTTGCCGGCGCCAGCGTGCAGAATTATATGCTCGGCGCTTTCCGCGGCACACCTAACGGCCGCGCCAAACGCGCTGCCAGAATGCGTGAACAGGGTAAGCGACTGCCTTGCATGCTGCCTTTCGGCAAGCAGTATCTGGAAAATCGCCTGCAATTTGTTCACGTGGACGACATGGCGCGCCTGCTGGCGCACATTGTTCAGCGTAGCGAACCCGAAGCTCAGCGCCTGACGGTAATGAACGTCGCCGGTCGCGGCGATGCTCTGACTTTCGCGCAATGTATTGAGATCGCTCGCGCCAGTCTAAAGCGCGTGCCCGGAAAATTATCGTTTCGTCTAACGTTACAACTGCTTTGGAAGCTGGGGATCTCGGCCATCCCACCGGAAGCTATGCCTTACATGACCGGCGAATATCTGATGAAGACCGACCGCCTGCGAAAGTTCCTGGGCGATGATTACGAGAACGTGATCCGTTACACGATCGCCGACGCATTTGCCGATTCGTTCGCTGCAGAAACCACTTCAACCGCATCAGCGATGCAACACTCCACCGCTGACTAAACGGGCGAGACGCCCGTTCTCCATCAGGATTGTGCTTGACAGAACCTACCTGACGTCGCACTATACATTGTATAGCAATGTATAGTGCAATGACCACCCAACATGGCTGGGAATAACAATAACGGTGAACGCGGACAGCACTGGGAAGCTCAGTTGCGTAAAGGCTGTCTGGAAATGGCCATCCTGTCGAGTTTATGGAGCGGACGCCTCTACGGCCTCGATATTCTGCGTCGCCTGGCAGACAAGTCAAATCTGGAAGTGGCGGAGGGAACTGTCTATCCCATCCTCGCTCGTTTAAAAGCTGAGGGCTTGCTGCAGTCGGAGTGGGTTGAAGCAGAGGCCGGGCATCCCCGGAAATACTATTGGCTGACTGCGCCGGGCCGTCGCCGCACCCAGCAGATGGCAAAAGCATGGAACAACTTTTCTGCCAGCCTGGAAGTTCTAGTACAGCCGGTCTTGAGAGGAGATCGACGATGACCAACCTGATGATCGCGAGAAACGAGCAGATTGAAAGCTATTTGGCCGATCTGCATGAGGCCTTGAAGGATGTGCGCCACGACGAGCGAAATGAAATTTTGCGAGAGATCCGCACACACATTCTGGATTCGCTTCGCGAGAACCCACAGGCTCAGGTCGAGACGGTGCTAGGCGGACTGGGAGCACCGGAACGTCTGGCCGAGCAATATCAAACCGAAGTTCTTCTCACGCATGCGAGCCACAGCTTTTCGCCGTGGCTGTTGTTGAGTACGGCCTGGCGGTGGGCCCATACCGGCGTCCGCGGCTTTGCGGTGTTCATGGTGGCCATGGTCGGCTACCTGATGGCGCTGGGGTTGCTGTTCACGGTGTTGCTGAAACCGTTTTTTCCAGACCGCATCGGCCTATGGGTAGGACACGGCAATTTTGTGTTCGGGGCTACCAGTCGAAGTGCTGGCGTGCATGATGTTTTAGGAAGTTGGTACATTCCCGTCGCTATGCTGCTTGCTTTCGGCGCCGCAGTGGGAACAACACACGCACTGCGCTGGCTGATGCGAACCCGCCGACGTCCGGCATACTAGAGGTCGCAGGACAGGCTCAATCGAGCGGCACTTACTTCCTCCCTCTATATAGTCCCGCAATGCCAAACGTGTACGGCGTCCATGAGGCTTCGCGAAATCCGGCGCGCCGCATTCGCCCGAGCATCTCTGCAGGGGATGGAAAGCGATCCACCGACTCGGGCAAGTAAGCATAAGGCCCGCGAACTCCGGAGATCAGAGTGCCGATTGCCGGAAGCACGCGCTTGAAATAGATGCGATAAAACTTGCCGATCAAGCCCCGAGGCTCGCCAAAATCGAGGATGCCACATTCGCCGTTAGGCCGCAGCAGCCGCAGTATTTCGCGCAGGCCAAGATCATAGTTTGCCAGATTACGGAAACCGAATGCCGCCGTAATGAGATCGAATTGGTCATTGGAAAATGGCAGACTGAGCGCATCAGCTTCCACCCAGCGCAACGACTTCCCTTGCGATTTGCGATCTGCCCGCTGCAGCATCGCGTGAGAAAAATCCACGCCCAGGATTTTCGTCCCGGACTTCCCTGCCCTGCGACGCAAAGCGAAAGTCATGTCGCCGGTGCCGCAGCAGAGATCGAGCACGCGCGCGTCTGGCCGCTTCAGAATGCAAGAAAAGCTGCGCGCCGTCTTCCACCACCACCAACGGTCCACGTTGAACGAGAGAACATGATTCAGCAGATCATATCGCGGCGCGATGGAAGTGAACATTTCGCGAACGGCGCGGGCGGCTGACGCGGGATCGCTCGCTCCTTCGGGAACCGCGCCCAGCACTGCCGGTTTGGTGGGATCGCCGATGGTTGGTTGGGAGCTTCTCATGATTTCGACAAGCGGCGCAATTCGTCCAGAGCGACCGTAACCATTTTCTCCGGCACATCATTCACGATTTCGACTCTGCCGATTTCACGTGGGAGGACGAAATGTATTTTTCCGTTGCGTGTCTTTTTATCACGTTGGAGTAAACGAACAATATCTCGACTGCGTGCCTCGATTTTCGGCAACCTGCCAAGATTGAGCACGGCGTTAGAAATTCGCAGCGCATTATTGTTGTCGATCCGGCCAGTCATCACCGCGATATGCGTGGCTGCGATCATTCCCCACGCCACAGCTTCGCCGTGGAGAAAATGTCGATACCCGGATTCGGCCTCAAGCGCATGTCCAATAGTGTGGCCGAAGTTCAGCACCCGTCGCAGACCACTTTCGCGCTCGTCAGAAGACACTATTTCAGCCTTGAGGCGCACCGATTCCGCAATGACCCATTCCAACATAGAAGGATCGCGACGCAGGGCCTTCGCCTCGACTGTTTCGAGTCGGGAGAACAGTTCGGGCTTGCCGATGACTCCACATTTCAGCGCCTCGTAGAGGCCCGCGCGAAACTGGCGCTCTGGCAAAGTGGACAGCACTGCCGGATCGATGAGCACAGCGCGCGGCTGATGAAAAGTTCCCAGCAAGTTTTTTCCGCTGCGAAGATTGACTCCGGTTTTCCCGCCAATCGCCGCGTCTAACTGGGCCTGAACGGTGGTAGGAATTTGCACCAGGTCAACACCGCGCATGTAAAGCGAGGCCAGCAGACCTGCGGTGTCGCCAACTACACCGCCGCCGAAGGCTACTATGGCAGCATCGCGATCAGCGCCCACACGAGTCAAGTTTTCAGCCAAGGCCTCGATCGTCGCCAGCTTCTTCGCCGGCTCGCCATCGCGCATCTCGACCACACGCGCTTCGAATCCCCCCGCCGATAAAGCTGCGAGCAACTTTTTTCCCCACTTACGACGTACCGGCGGGACGGTCACAATGAACAGGTGCTGGCGATTTCCCATAACTCGCCGCAAATGCTTTCCAGCCTGGTCTAGCACACCGTTTTCTATGACTGCGTCGTAAGGGCATGGCTGCACCGTGATTGTTACTAGGGTCATGGATTCTCATCATAGCGTAATCGGTAGTGACGGTACTTCCCTCAAACCCATCAACCACAGAAGACACAAAGGTACACAAAGGGAGAAAGGCTAAGCTTTCTTCGTGACCTTCGTGCCCTCTGTGGTTAATGCTTTTGACTTCGCGGATGGAGCAACGACGCCGCAACTGAAACCAGCAGAACTCCCGCAACCACTGCGAGTGTGAGGACTGTAGAAATCTGGTAGTACTCGGCCACCAGCATCTTGGCGCCCACGAAAATCAAAACCAAAGCTAGCCCGTAATGCAGGTAGTGAAAAACATCCATCATTCCCGCCAGAACGAAATACATGGAGCGCAGACCCAGAACCGCAAATACGTTCGAGGTATAAACGATAAACGGCTTCAGTGTAATGGCTAGTACTGCGGGAATTGAATCGGTGGCCAAAAGCAGATCGGTGCTTTCGATCAGCACCAACACCGCGAGCAATGGTGTCGCGTACAAGGTCGGGCGCCGCACGATGAATTTGTCGCCCTCATAATCTGACGCCACTCGAACCCAGCGACGAAATAATCGCAACACGGGATTATTTTCCGGTTCGATGCCAACTTCACTCTGGCCAAAGAGCTTGATTCCGCTGTAAATCAACAAAGCCCCAAAAACGTAAGTGATCCAGTGAAATCGTCGGATTATGCCGATGCCCACCACGATGAAAATGGCGCGCATGGCTACAGCGCCCACAATTCCCCAGAACAACACTTTGTGCTGCGAATCGGGAGCGACCCGGAAGTAACGGAAAATCAAAAGGAAGACAAAAAGATTATCCAGGCTGAGCGAAAGTTCAACAGTGTAGCCAGTGACGAATTCCAGCGCGCTAGCGCGGCCCCAATAAACAAAGACCAGCGCTCCGAATAGAAAGGCCAACACGATCCAGCAACCGCTCCAGACTAGAGCTTCACGAAATTTCACCACGTGGCTTGGGCGCTGCAACAATCCCAAATCAAGGATCAGCATGCCCAGCACGAAAAGATTGAAGAGAACCCAGAGTGATAGCTGGCTCAATAGCGTTCCAAACCAAATTTTCAATTGTCAAATTGCCAATTGGCAATTGCACTTTCAGCTGACAATCAATCGGCAATTGAAAATCGACAATCGCAATTCAACTCTAATCCGCCCGTCCCCATTTACCCTCTTGCCAGGGCTGCCACATGCCGAAAGTCTTCATCAGCTCGTCGAGGTGAGTTTCGACCATGGTCTGCTCAATTTGCGCATGATGCAGACGAGGACCAATGCGCTCGGGCGCGTAGGCGATGGCAAATGTCAGCGCAGCCGCCTCCACCACATGTTTTTTCAATTGCGCCAGATCGACCTTATCGAACGTGTCGGACATGGCGTGATAGTTGATGAGGTAATTAGATTCCTCTTGTTCGGCCACAAACGTGGGCACGCCTTCCAGCATGAAATCAAAGTGGTCGGTTCCCCACTCGGCGGTGGTGAGCAGTGTAGCCGCGTCAAACTGCCTGAGCGGGGTCACCAGCTTGTTCGCCGCGTCTACTACATCCTTGCGCCCACCCAACGAAAAACCGGTGACCCGGCCCGTGCCGGAATCGAAAATAATCACCGCCGCAGCCTTATCCAGTTCCTTGCGATGAGCGATGGCGTAGGCGTGCGATCCTACCAGACCCTCTTCTTCGCCAGAAAAAAGAATAAAGCGGATGCTGCGTCTTGGCCGTAGTCCCGCTGTTTTGATAGCGCGAAGCGCATCGATCACCAAAGCTGCATTGCATCCGTTATCGAGCGCGCCCGTACCCAACTCCCACGAATCGAGATGCGCACCAAGGATTACAAACTCATTCGGCTTCTCACTGCCGCGTAGCTCGGCAACCACGTTGCTGGCGGTGATCGGTCCGCCTACACGATTGGGAATTGCAAGGTCAGCACGAAGTTTCTGTCCCGAAGCCAATAGGCGCGCCATGCGATCTGCATCTTCGCGCGCCACCAGCACTGCAGGAATGGAACCAATTTCACCTTGTAAAGAATCCGTGTGGCGATACAGCAAGTCATGCGGACGTGTGGATTGAAAAGCAATCGCTAGAGCTTTGGCTTGCCGGGCTCGAAGAATAATGCCGGGAGCCCGCAGGTACTCGTCGAAGAGGTCATCCCATTTCGCCATTTCGTTCGAGTGTACGAGCAGCAAGGCACCGGAAACATTCCCCGCTTTATTGAAATCCTCGACCTTGCCCTCGCCCACGTCGATGACCGGAATATCCTGACGAGATGGCATCGCCGGAGCCCACGCCATCGAAACCACGCGCACGTCGAAGCGTTCCGGCGCAGAGATGCTCATTCGCGTAAAGCCCTCGGCCCATGACGCTGGAATGGTGAAGTTTTCTGTGCGTACATTGTCCGCGCCAGCGGCTTTGAAGGCGGCAACTCCCCATTCCACCGCTTGCCGCATGGCCAGCGTTCCCGGAACTCTGCCGCCGATTTCGTCCGTGAGCTTTCGCAGATTGGTCTCTAGAGGCGACGGCTTCAGGGCTTCGGCGATAACCTGGTCAACAGGATTTTGCGCGGATGCCATCGCGAGCAATAACATGGGTAGAAAAAGAAACGTTTTCGCGGATCGCATAACCTTGGAATTAGAAATCAAATCGCGAAAAAGCGAAAGCGGGAAACAATCCGGCTACGGGGACCTGCTAACATTGGCTCGACAGCTAAGGAGGGAGCACAATTGCGCTGGTATCACTACGTGGCATACTTCTTTGGGGGAGCATTCCTCGCGAATTGCCTGCCGCATCTCGGCAACGGAATCTCAGGCCATGCCTTCCAGAGCCCCTTCGCATCACCGCCCGGAGAAGGTTTGTCATCTTCGACCGTTAATGTCGTATGGGGTCTCTTCAACCTTGCCGTCGGCTATCTGCTCGTTTGTCGCGTGGGCAGCTTCAGTCTGCGCAAGACCCAGCACGTACTCGTCCTCGGGGCTGGCATCCTGATCATGTCGCTAATGCTTGCCCGCGCCTTCGGACGGTTCCACGGAGGGTTGTAAGGCTTCCTACTTCTTACCCAGCATCTGCACGGTTTCGAGCGTTACCATTCCTACGATTTCCAGGCTCTTGGGACTGAGCTTGTCGACCGTGTCTTGCGTGGTATGCCAGAACACGTTGTTGTAGCCGTAGTCGAAATCGATCATGTCGGAACTCGGAACGCCGCGCTGCATAAAGGGCTTGTGGTCGTCCTCCATCGGGATGTTTCGCGCAAAGAAATGAGATTGATAGCCGAGCCGGGTGGCGGCCTGATAAACCACGTCTTCGAGCCAGGGAGTGGAATTTTGATCGCGGTCGATGTTCAGATCGGCGTCGCCGATCATGTCTTCGAGGATGAAGGCTTTGATCTTTTTGATGGTGCCGTCATCCTGCCATTTCTGCGCCAGGTGGCGAACGCCGTAAAGCGCCTCGGGATCGTACCAGGGCAGGCGCATTGATTCTTCGGCGTCATCCCAGAGCAGCCACACGCTGTAGCCATCGAGTTTCTTGCCGCGCAACTGGTTGGCGATTTCGAGCAGCAGCGCGCTCGACGACGCGCCGTCGTTCGCGCCGACGTAAGAAGTGTCTTTCAGAGGCCAATTCGTATCGTAGTGACTGGCGATCACGATGATTCCGTCGCGCGTCCCCGGGAACTTCGCAACTATGTTGTGGACGGGAAACTTCCCTTCTGTCGCGGTTATCGTGAAGGCGTCGTCTTCGATCACGTCGCCTTTCAGGTGCGCGTGAATGTAGTCCTCGACTTTTTTGTGATTCGCGCTGCCAATGGGACGTGGTCCTAAAGCCACGATTTCTTTTACGTACTGCATGGCGCGAGCGGAGTTGAAAGCAGGCGGCGGACCTGTGTCGGAAGGCTTCGGCGAAGCCTCGGTGGACGCCGTCATCCCCAAAATCAAACAGAGCATGCCTGCAATCCGAAAGTTTTTGCTCCCCAAGATCATCGTGCCTTCCGCTCGGCTCGCTTCTTCCGCTGTGTTGGATGCACCAGGTACGCGATGCCGATACTCGCCATGTATAGCGCGACCATGGGGGTGGCGAAGATGCACATATTCAGAATGTCGGCCGTCGGAGTAATGATGGCCGCGATAACGAAGATCACGAGAATCGAATAACGAACGTTGCGCCACATCCAGCCCGCGCTCACCACTCCCATCAGCGCGAGAAAGAAAACCAGAATCGGCAACTCGAAAACCACGCCCAATCCCAGAATCACGGTGAGAAATAAATCCGTGTATTCGTGAATCGTGATCATGGGCTGAAACTGTCTGCCGTAGCCAATCAAAAACTCGAGCGCCGCGGGATAAACCACCTTGTAACCGAAGGCGCCACCGGCAAGGAAAAGCCCAACGGTCGAAATCATGAACGGTGTGACGTACCGCTTTTCGTTGCGATAAAGCCCCGGGGAAATGAACATCCAAACCTGATACAGAACCACCGGGCAGGCCACGAACAAACCGGCCAGCATCGCAACCTTCAAGTAAAGGTTGAAGGGGTCGGTGGGGTTTAGATAGACCAGCGTCTGTGGCATGCCTTCGCGCTTCAGCGCTTCCATGATCGGCTTCTGCATCCAGCCGACGATTTTTTCCGCATAACCCCAGCAGGCGAAAAAGCCGACTGCAACCGCAATAATCGAGTAGACAAGCCGCCGCCGCAATTCCTCGAGGTGATCGAGGAAACTCATCGCCGGCATCGCTTCCTTCGACGGTGCAGCGCGACAATTCAGCGATCTCAGGCATCGGGAGCCTTCATCATTGATTGGTGCTCGGACTGGTGTTCGGACTCCTGCTCGGAGGCAGGCTGCACGGCGCCGGGGTCGAAACCAGGTTCGAGGCAGGGATTGGGGCTGGCGACCGGTTCGAGCTTGAAACCCGAGGCCGCGACCGCGCCTTTCGGCGGGTCCGATGGAGGCAGAATCTTGCGGTGTTCCTCGACTTCCAACTGCGATATTTCCGACTCGATCTGCGATTTAAATTCGTTCGAGGCGCGGCGAAACTCATTCAGCGCCTTGCCAATCTGACGAGCGATTTCCGGCAACTTCTTGGGCCCAAAAATGACCAAGGCCAAAAGAAATAAGAAAATCGTCTCGGAAAAGCCCATGCGTTTCATCATACTGCCGCAGCGTAAAGGCGGCAACGCGTAGTTGCCAGTCTCCACCCCCCACCCCCTGATCTTTTGGAATCAGAGGATTGGCGGCGGACTAGTGGTCAAAATCTTTGGGTTCAAAGGAGTTGCAGGCAAAATCTTGGGAACAAACAGCTTGTGGATGGGGAGGGCCATTTCGAGTTATGAGCTATATAGTTGTTATCGTGTATATCTATTAGTGAAGTCAAGGGAATTGTGGGAAAAGCGAGACTTTGTGCTGGAATGGGAGGAGGATCTGGCGGTTTCTTTCGGTGCGGCCCTTTGACTTAAGGTTCGCGCTCCCCGCCTTTACAAAAGGCGTAAAGGTGGGCCAGCCGCGTGCAATCGCCGCCTGATTGCAACAGTTACTCCTGGCGCCTGTGCGTTCGTCCACAGTTAGAGCAGCCGTCGAGGGTCGATTGCTAGCTTATACTGTGGTCAACAATGAACGCGTCCATATTCTACATTTGGATTTTATGGATGATCGCCATTCCACTCGGTCCGTTCATGGGTTGGCTCTGTCAGAAGTACTGGACGCGCCTAAACAGCCTTCTCCGGCGTACCATGCTTGCGTTCTTCGGCGCGAGTATAACAGTTGGACTCTGCACAATCTTCACTCCATGGTCCTTTCGCGGATTTTGGCTACAAGCCGTAAATCTGGTTCTAGCCTACAACTCGGCCACCTGTTTGGTGTGCCTAGCCTTCAAGAAGTCGACGAGGTCATTCTCGCTTTTTGCGGCAAGGGGAATCGCCGTCATTGTTGCGCTGCTGGTGTACTCTGGCCTGTTTATCGACTATTGGCGAACTGATTTGCCTGACACTGAGACGAGGCTCGGCGACCATCTCGTCTTGCGTAGATGTTCGGGCGGTTGGGCAGGGATCGATTGGGAGGGAGTCACCATTGTCCAACAGCCTACCTGGCTTCCGGTCCTCGAAAAAAGACTTTATAGCGTACACATAGGAGTCGCTGGCGACTGCGACGCAGCATCGGTACGTGTGGACCCAGAGCCCATTTCACATGAGATTCGGGTTCAATGTGGACGGCAAAACCCTTACGTCTTTGCCCGAGTGAAAATGCCCTGAAACGAACTTAGTTGGTGGCTGGCCCACCTTTGCGGTTTTGTAAAGGTGGGGACTCGTGCCGCCTGCGTCCGAAATTTTCAGCCTAGCCGCTTGCTGATTCTGCGCCGCACCCTCTTCGAAGAAACGCCATCATTACGGACTTTGCCGTCCCCACCTTTACAACGAACGTAAAGGTGGGCCAGCCGCCGTTCCCGCCTTTGCAAAAAGCGTAAAGGTGGGCCAGTCGCCACGAGGTATTCGGCTAAGTATTTGCTCTTGAATGGAGCAGTTCGTCGACCTTTGTCAGCAAGGTCAGTCGAGAGAGCGGCTTCTGTAATAGAAGCGCGCCTTCTGCAATCAGTTCCTGCACAATAGGGGTTTCTGCGTATCCCGACACATACAAGGCTTGCACTTCGGGGTGAGAAAGCCGGAGTTTTGACACTACTAGTGGGCCACTCATTTCGGGCATGACGACGTCACTGATGACCAAGGGAATCCGACCCTTGTATTGGGCCGCAAGGTCAAGAGCCAAATCACCACGGCTAGCCTGTATGACGTTATAACCGCTTGCGGCGAGAAACTCACAGGTCACTTGCCGCAACGAATCATCGTCTTCGAGCACAAGAATCGTTTCTGTGCCTGTGGGATACCCAGGCCGTGCGTCAAGGTTCGGAGCCGCTGTGATTGGTTTCTCATCTACCTTTGGCAGATAAACATTGAAGGTTGTTCCCGCTCCCGGCGTGCTCGAAACCCAAATGAAACCGCCACTTTGTTTAACGATTCCGTAAACGGTTGCCAAGCCCAATCCCGTACCCCGCCCCTTCTCTTTCGTGGTGAAGAAGGGCTCGAACACCCGCGTACGCACTTCTTCCGTCATTCCGGTACCTGTATCGCTGACCGCCATATGAACATAGTGACCGGGTTTCACATAGGAATAGCGTGCGACATCCTCATCGCCAAGCTGGGCGTTTTTCGTACGGATGCGAAGCGTGCCGCCACTGGGCATAGCATCCCGTGCGTTTGTTGCCAAATTCATGAGAATCTGCTCGACCTGCCCGCGATCCGCCCGTATTGAACCCAAGCCAGCTTGGGACTCGGTCACAATCTTTATGTCTTCACCGATTAGACGCTGCAGGAGCTTTCCTATATCTGCGACAACCGTATTCAGGTTGAGGACGGTGGGATATAGAACCTGTTTACGGCTGAATGCAAGCAACTGTCTCGTCAGTTGAGCTGCACGGCCGCTAGCTTTCTTGATCTGCTCAGCGTGACGCCGCTGGCTCTCGGATTGTTTGGTTTCGAGAAGCAATTCGGCATTTCCAAGAATCACCCCAAGAAGATTGTTGAAGTCATGGGAAATTCCCCCCGCGAGCAAGCCCACTGCCTCCATCTTCTGTGACTGCCGGAGTTGCTCCTCCAAGCTGCGCCGTTCGGTGACATCCTCCGCAATAACTTCATAGTGATCGATAGATCCATCCTTGTCACGAACGAGATTTCCGCTAGTCCGAACGACGATAGTTTTGCCATCCTTGCGTTGCCAGTTAACCTCAACTCCTTCGACCTTTTCGCTCGGGCCGTACCTTTCGAGAATCGCTCTACGGGCAGATTCGGCTTCATAAATGTCGACATTCAGGTTTCGCTTCAGCAATTCCTGGCGGGAACTGTAACCCAGCATTGCGACCATGGCCGCATTCACATCTAGCAATGTGCCGTCTGGTTTTGACCAATACATCCCGTAAGTCGCGTTTTCAAAAAGCTGCCGGTATTTTTGTTCCGATCGTCGTAGTTCTTCTTCTGCTCGGTTGCGATCGGATATATCCAAGAACGTGACCACTGCCCCGACCATTTCGCCAGCCTTGTACATTGGATAGGACCAATATTCAGCTGCAAAGCTGGTTCCATCACCACGCCAAAGCACTTCATTGCTGACGTGACTGGGCCTGCCTTCACGAACGGCTACGTAGATTTCGCACTCTTGCTCCGGGTACGGTGTTCCGTCGGCGCGGGTGTGATGCATCAGCGCATGCATGTTCTTTCCAAGCAAATCCTCTCCACGCTGATGACCAAGAAGACGTACACATGCAGGGTTGCAAAATGTGCAATTTCCCTTCAGATCGAGTCCATAAATCGCTTCTGCGGTGGAATTGAGCAGCAGAAGGTACTTTTCCTCGCTATCTTTGAGCGATTGCGCACTATTTTTCAGATCAGTAATGTCAATGCCGACACCAAGCATGTGCTGGGAACCATTGCGCACCATAACGCCTTGTGCGTCGATCCAACAGATCGTGTCATCCGGACGCACGAGACGATACTGCGCAGCGTATTCGTTTGATTTTCCATCTAAGACTTCTTGAATAGCCTCTTGGACTCCGCCCCTATCGTCAGGATGTAACCGCTCTACCGCGTCCTCAACCCGGCCAGAAAATGTGTCTCGGGTAAATCCAAATTGCCTGTAGGTCTCATCTGACCATACGACGGTGTTCCCGACCACATCCCAGTCCCACAATCCGATCCGCAGGCCCGCCTTCTGCGCCAACTCTAACCGCTTTTGCCAGTCGTGAGCCGCTTGTTCCGCCCGCTTGCGTTCTCTGGTATCCCGGAGCACCACCTCAATGGCAGGTGCGCCGTGCCACGATATTGGAATGGCAACGGCCTCGGCGTCCACCGATGAACCGTCACAGGCGATCAGAGTGACTTCCATCGGCACGGAGGCCGCGCCAGTCAGATAGCAATCTTCAATTCGGTTCTTTATCGTGGCTCTCAACTCGGGCTTGATGAACTCATCGATTTGATGGCCGAGGAGTTGCTCAGCTCTCGTAGCTTTATGAAGACGTATGGCGAATGGATTTACGAAAACGATCCTGCCCTCAGTATGGACGACTATGGCATCAGGTAAGGCCTCAACGAGCTTCCGGAATCTGTGCTCGCTTTCCATTATGTCTTCTAGTGACCTGAGTCTGTCGTCCTTGAGATCACCCAAACGTGGCGCGTCTTGAAACATCCGGTACTCCTCTCAAGCCTTCAGCATACAAACGGAACCTTGGTTGGACTGTGATCGACATCACAGCCCATTAGTTACCTACGTGCCATAGCCCTCTGCCATAGCCAGTTCGCTACGCACCCGGGCGGAACGCTGAAATCGATTTCGGTTGGAGGACATCGCCACCGCTTCGCCACGTGCATTCACGGATATGTGCTCATGCCCGAACATGTTCATCCGCTAGTCAAGGAACCGAAAGACGCGATGCGAACCCTGGGAAGCACGGCAAAACTCCGAGAAAGTTCCGAACCTTCGGCCTTCGGCTTGCATCTTACAGAGATGTGAGCTTGTAGGCTCTCCCTTACCTGGGTGGTTACCGAAGGTCGCCGTCAAACCTGGTTTCGACCACTTAAGGTCGTGCTATACTTCGCTCAGATGCGGTGGCCGGGCCTTGTCTACGCCCGAACCGAAGGACATTAAAAGATGGCCCGTAGTTCTCGTCGCCCACTTTTTCTTGCGGTCTTTGTTCTCGTTACCTGCGGATTCCTCGGCATGGTCTTCGGCCAGAAGATCAACCCGGCGGCAGCTCCGGGCGGCGATTCCGATGTGCGTGACAGCCTGCGCCAGTTCACCGACGTGTACAGCCTGGTCGAGCAGAACTACGCCGAGCCGGTGAATGCCGACAAGGCGATTTACAACGGCGCTATTCCGGGCATGCTGCACGTGCTCGATCCGCACTCGAATTTCTTTGATCCGAAGTCGTATGCCCTGCTGCGCGAAGATCAGCGTGGCAAATATTACGGCGTGGGCATGACGGTTGGACCGCGCAACAATAAAGTCATTGTTATTGCGCCGTTTGCTGGTACGCCGGCTTACCGGGCGGGAATTCGGCCTGGGGACATTATTGTTGCAGTCGACGGCAAGCCGACTGACAACATGAGCACCAGCGATGTGGCCGACTTGCTGAAGGGGCCCAAGGGAACCACGGTTCACATCACGATTGTGCGTGAGGGCACCGAAAAGCCGATCGAGTTTGCGGTGGTGCGCGACGAAATTCCGCGCTACAGCGTCGACTTGCATTTCCTCATCAAGCCGGGCATCGGATATCTGCACATCACTGGATTCAACGAGACTACGGAAAAAGAAGTTTCCGAAGCGCTCGATCAGATGGGCGATTTGAAGGGATTGATCCTTGATCTGCGCCAAAATCCCGGAGGCTTGCTCAGCGAAGGCGTCGGCGTCGCCGACAAGTTCCTGCGCAAAGGTCAGCTGATTGTTTCGCATCACGGCCGCAATTCGCCGGAGAAGCGCTACACCGCGAGCCACGGCGATGGCGGCAAAGAATATCCGTTAGTGGTTCTGGTTAACCGAGGGACGGCTTCGGCTGCGGAGATCGTCGCGGGCGCGATACAGGATCATGATCGCGGGCTGATTGTCGGCGAAACCACTTTCGGCAAGGGACTGGTGCAGACCGTGTATCCGCTCTCCGAAAATACCGGGCTGGCTCTGACGACCGCTCACTACTACACGCCTAGCGGACGCTTGATTCAGCGCGATTATTCAAACGTCTCGCTCTATGACTATTATTTCGAACGTCCCGACGATGACAGTAAGAACGCTGCCAACCGCGAGGTTAAACTCACCGACAGCGGACGCACCGTGTACGGCGGCGGCGGAATTACTCCTGACGTGAAGATTGATCCCATCAAGAGCACTCCGTTTCAGGATTCGCTCTTGCAGCATTACGCTTTCTTCAATTACGCGAAGCACTACATGGTCAATCATCATCCGACCAAGAGTTTCGAAGTCGATGATGCGCTCATGCAGGATTTCCGCAAATTCCTCGATTCGGAGAAAATTCCCTACACCGAAGCCGAGCTGCTGCAGAACAACGATTGGGTTCGTTCCAACATCAAGAGCGAAATTTTCGTGAATGCGTACGGCCAGGAAGAAGGCCTGAAAGTAAAAGCCGAAGCCGACCCTGAAGTGCTCAAGGCGCTCGACCTGTTACCGCAAGCCAAACAGTTAGCCGAGAAGGCCAAAGAGCTGGTTGCCCAGCGCACCACGCTGGCCCACTAGTGTAGGCGCGAGCGTCGTCGCTCGTGCAAGCCCAACCGATGAATCGTAAACCCGGACGTCCGAGTCCGGGTTTGCTTTATTACCCGCCAGAAACCCGAAGCTCCAGTAACATTGACTTGGCTCCATCCCTGTGTGACAATCCGCCCATAAAGTTGTTTCCGGCTGCTAGCGCAGGGCCGCCCATTCGGACACTTAATGAATAATCCAGCGCCGCGGCCCCAGCAATCACGGCCATAACGTATGGCCATAGCCAGAGAAGGAGCACTGATTTTGCCAACCCTGCTAGCCATCGCCGGCGGATGGACCGACTGGCGGAGCCGCCGCATTCCCAACTGGCTGACCGTTCCCGGGCTCGTGTTGGGGATTGCGGTGAACTCGTGGCTGCATGGCTGGCCCGGAGCCAAAACTTCCCTGCTCGGCGCGGGCCTGGGCTTGGCGCTGCTTCTGCCGTTCGTCCTGATACGCAGCTCTGGGCGCTGGCGACTGGAAATTCGTAGGCGCACTGGGAGCATTTCTCGGCCCGGAAAATCTGCTAACCGTGCTGCTGCTGGGAATTCTGGTGAACGGTCTGATGGCCCTGATCATGATTGTCCGGAAAAAGCGCCTGCGCGAAACCCTGCGCAATCTGGGACGCATGCTGGCCGCTTTCCTGACCATGCACTTGCCCGGCCCCGACCTGACGCTGGATAATCCAGACTTGGTAAAAGTTCCGTTTGGCGTGGCCGTAGCCATCGCGGTAATTCTGTATAGCAGCCGGCAAGTGTGGGGAGCAGCGTGATACGTGCGGCGCGCGCCTAGGCGCTTGCAGAAGTTTGATCCGACGAAAATCGTTGACCGCGCAACAATAAAGTCATTGTTATTGCGCCGTTTGCTGGTACGCCGGCTTACCGGGCGGGAATTCGGCCTGGGGACATTATTGTTGCAGTCGACGGCAAGCCGACTGACAACATGAGCACCAGCGATGTGGCCGACTTGCTGAAGGGGCCCAAGGGAACCACGGTTCACATCACGATTGTGCGTGAGGGCACCGAAAAGCCGATTGAGTTTGCCGTGGTGCGCGACGAAATTCCTCGCTATAGCGTTGACCTGCATTTCCTGATCAAGCCGGGAATCGGATATCTGCACATCACCGGCTTCAATGAGACCACGGAAAAAGAAGTTTCCGAAAGCGCTCGATCAGATGGGCGATTTGAAGGGATTGATTCTTGATCTGCGCCAAAATCCCGGAGGCTTGCTCAGCGAAGGCGTCGGCGTCGCCGACAAGTTCCTGCGCAAAGGTCAGCTGATTGTTTCGCATCACGGACGCAATTCGCCGGAGAAACGTTACACCGCCAGTCATGGCGACGGCGGCAAAGAATATCCGTTAGTGGTTCTGGTTAACCGGGGCACGGCTTCGGCTGCGGAGATCGTCGCGGGCGCGATACAGGATCATGATCGCGGTCTGATTGTCGGCGAAACCACTTTCGGCAAGGGATTAGTGCAGACGGTCTATCCGCTCTCCGAAAACACCGGGCTGGCTCTGACCACCGCTCATTACTACACGCCCAGCGGACGCCTGATTCAGCGCGATTATTCAAACGTTTCGCTCTATGACTATTATTTCGAGCGTCCCGACGATGACAGTAAGAACGCTGCCAACCGCGAGGTTAAACTCACCGACAGCGGACGCACCGTGTATGGCGGCGGCGGAATTACTCCTGACGTGAAGATTGATCCCATCAAGAGCACTCCGTTTCAGGATTCGCTCTTGCAGCATTACGCTTTCTTCAATTACGCGAAGCACTACATGGTCAATCATCATCCGACCAAGAGTTTCGAAGTTGATGATGCGCTCATGCAGGACTTCCGCAAATTCCTCGACTCGGAGAAAATTCCCTACACGGAAGCCGAGCTGCTGCAGAACAATGATTGGGTTCGTTCCAACATCAAGAGCGAAATTTTCGTGAATGCGTACGGCCAGGAAGAAGGCCTGAAAGTAAAAGCCGAAGCCGATCCTGAAGTGCTCAAGGCGCTCGACCTGTTACCGCAAGCCAAACAGTTAGCCGAGAAGGCCAAAGAGCTGGTTGCCCAGCGCACCACGCTGGCCCACTAGTGTAGGCGCGAGCGTCGTCGCTCGTGCAAGCCCAACCGATGAATCGTAAACCCGGACGTCCGAGTCCGGGTTTGCTTTATTACCCGCCAGAAACCCGAAGCTCCAGTAACATTGACTTGGCTCCATCCCTGTGTGACAATCCGCCCATAAACGTTGTATCCGGCTGCTAGCGCAGGGCCGCCCATTCGGACACTTAATGAATAATCCAGCGCCGCGGCCCCAGCAATCACGGCCATAACGTATGGCCATAGCCAGAGAAGGAGCACTGATTTTGCCAACCTTGCTAGCCATCGCCGGGGGATGGACCGACTGGCGGAGCCGCCGCATTCCCAACTGGCTGACCGTTCCCGGCCTCGTGTTGGGGATTGCGGTGAACTCGTGGTTGCATGGCTGGCCCGGAGCCAAAGCTTCCCTGCTCGGCGCGGGCCTGGGCTTGGCGCTGCTTCTGCCGTTTGTCCTGATACGCAGCCTGGGCGCCGGCGACTGGAAATTCGTAGGCGCGCTGGGAGCGTTTCTCGGCCCGGAAAATCTGCTCACCGTGCTGCTGCTCGGAATTCTGGTGAACGGCCTGATGGCTCTGATTATGATCGTCCGAAAAAAGCGGCTGCGCGAAACCCTGCGCAATCTGGGACGCATGCTGGCCGCTTTCCTAACCATGCACTTGCCCGGCCCCGACCTGACGCTGGATAATCCAGATTTGGTGAAAGTTCCATTTGGCGTGGCCGTAGCCATCGCAGTAATTCTCTACAGCAGCAGGCAAGTGTGGGGAGCCGCGTGAGCATGTGTGGCGCGCTCCCTCGCGCGTGCAGAAGCAAGTAAGAAATTTGGTTCGATGAAGAATGTCGCGACTAAGAAAACTCGTAACCGGAACCGTGGGCTCAGAGATCGCCGAAGCTGCCCTGGTGCTACCCATTTTCTTCATGATCATGCTGGGCATCTACTGGTTCGGACGAGCATTTAACGTCTACGCCACCATCAATCATGCGGCGCGGGAAGGCGCACGTGCTCGCCGCGGCGCCAAGCCTGCGCGACGTGCACAGGTCCTGTCAACCCGACGTTTTGCCCTACCGGGATAAGCTGCAGTCCCACGGCGGATCAGGTCGACCGGGTGCTTAGCAAGCCCTTCAAGCCTCGAGCCTTGATCCGGGTCAAGTTTCGAACCTGGAGATACTCGCACCGCGTGTGGCGGCGGGGCGGCAGCTGCCACAAACCGAGCGCATCGGCAACCCAATATCTGCGTCTATTACAACGTGCAGCTTCCGAGTACTTTGGTGACGGGTTCTGGCGCACCCGGTTGCGGAGTTTCAGTTCAGTTTCAATACCCCTATCAATTTTACCTTCCATTCACTATCCATAAATATGCAACCGATGCAGTGCTGAAATGCCGGCGTGCAGATGACAGGAGAATACTAAGGCGCATGTTTCGCGGACCGACAAAGCTCGCAGCGCTGTCTGCGATTCAAGCGAACACGTTGCTACAAACATACTGAGGCCGCCGCCATCTGATTGAGTTTCGCCGTCGCCCTACCACTGCTTGTGGTTCTAGTCGTGGGAATTTTCGACTTTGGCGGTGCCTTCAACTTGAAACAGGAACTGAACAATGCAGTTCGCGAAGGCGCCCGCTTTGGAGCCGCTCAGCCTTCTAACGACATAACACCGCGAACCAACCAAAAGCCGCCGTCCGTCGACGCGATACGCTATGTCGTCGACTCCTACCTGAAAACCGCCCACATCAACGACTGCGGCCTGAACGCCATAGTAGCCGGCCCGAAGCCGGAGGATTGGTATGGATGTATAACGCTTCCACGGGCTGCCGCGCTGGTACTCTTACGCTGAAAATCAGCCGCGGCGTGGCCGTGCCAACTGCGGAGGCGCCTCCAGTCAACATGCTTTGCACTACCGTTCAGATTTCTACCCGTATCAATGGCACTTCAATAATGTCATTCAGTTGCTGGTTCCCGGCGCGACTTACTCGCTTTAAGCCAAATTCCGAGCAATGCCACCGCCGCAAACTGGACTGAGGTCCAATATGCAGAAGAAACTTCTTCCCGCGAAGCTCGCGCCACGAACGAGGCCAGACCATTTTACTGGTCGCGATATCGCTGGTGAGTCTGCTGGCCATGGCGGCGCTGGCGATTGATATCGTCACCCTGTACGCAGCCCGCAGCGAGATTCAACGCGCCGCTGACGCAGCCGCCCTCGCGGGCGCGAAAGCGATCGCAGATTCCGGCATCACTACACTTCTGCTGGCCGACCCGAACTTTCGCAGCGTGAAAACCTTGGGCGATAACTGCGGCGACAGACCAGATCAATGCAGTGTTACAGAATAATCCGGTTGCCGGTCCGCTTCGCTTGGACTCAGTCACCCTGACCTTTAATTGGACCCAAGGCAATCCGCAGGTCACTGTGAAATTGAGCAGTTCCAATCTTCCAACTTTTTTCTCGAAAATCTGGGAAGGCACCAACCCCCTACGGTTTCCGCCTCCGCCACTGCTGAGGCCTACAATCCGGCCAATCTGCAAAATTTCGTCCCAATCGTGCCGAAGATGGTAAAGCCATGGCTGGTCGCCAACGTCGACCCCGAACTCCGGTGGTCCCTTCGTTAGTTCCTACGCACCGGGTCGATTGAAGCTCGGAGCTACCGTGGTCGGAGAGGAATTCGTTAAATCTCACTGCCGACTGTGTTTCACCTGCGCCCGTTGCGCCCTGAGGACAATCCTCCGACAGTGCTCCAAGTCTAATCCTCCCTTCCAGCTATCTGCAGGTCGACTATGTGCCTGCGCTGATTACGGCTCCAGTCACTCCAAAGCTGAACGTGTGCCCCCCTGCGCGGGGAACGCTGACTACGAGGAGAGTATCGAGTGTGCCGATGTGACAACTTCGTATCAAGTACTTTCCTGCGGAGGCGGTAGTGCCGGAGGCGGTACTGCCCATGCGCAATGGGATAACTACATCTACCCCGGCGGAGTGGGCGGTTTAAGTGACCCTCGGACCTGAATGTCTCATTCACGCGACCGGAACAGGAAACAGCAAAGGACAGGACATTCTTGACAATCCAGGACCATGGCCCAATAACCCAATGCAGATTACGGCGCAAAGTGGTAGCGCACAGAACGGAAATCTGGTCACAACCAGCAGCTCCATTGTGACTATTCCGATCGTCGACAAGTGCGGAACCCGGCGGCTTTCCCCTCAATGGCGGAAACGTCACGATTGTCGGTTACATCCAGGCGTTCATAGATGAGGTTCACGGCCGCTGGAAATCCGGCCCACCGGGCGATATCGAGATCACCGTACTTAACATCGCTGGCTGCGGCTCAACCACACCAATTGCGGAGTAACTCCCATCATCGGCGGCTCCGGCACTTCTCCTGTCCCCGTCCGCCTGATCGGTCCGTAGCCCAGCGCGGTGTCATCGAGCATCAAACGGTGAATCATCCCGATGATGCAGACGCAAGCCGGAACAACCCGCTACCAAAACACTCACTTCGTCAGCGGCGTTAGAATTTCTCCCAGCACATCCGCCCCTCCACTGCGCTCTAGATGCGGATTCCTGATTCCGCCGTGGTAGTCGATGGAGTAGGTCTTGAAGAATTTTGCATTCTCTATCAGCAGATCGATCGGGTGCTTGCTGTCTGTGGACGCGCGCAGCGCATCCTGCAGAACGTCTTTTGACCAGGCTCGGCCGTTGATCGCTACCAGCTTCATTCCCGGGCCGATGCCGGCTGCGTAGGCGGGCGATCCGTAGATCACGTCTGAGAACTCGCCGTCTTCTTTGACCACGAAACCCAGCGAGTACGCGGCGTTTACCGACTTGCGAACTTTCTCTGCCGTTTTAATGAACACATTCGGCTGATCGTTGTAGACGACGCGCCATCCGCCGCGTTCAATGCCTCCCAGCGGGGCGTGCGCGGCAGTTGCGTTCACTCGCTCCTGCAGCAGTGTGGCCCAGTCGTATGGCGTCACCTGATTCAGCGCGTGTACTACATCGTCAAATGTGTATGGCACAACTTTCGGAGCTCCGCTTTCGCCGCCATGAAAAAGCCGGCAGAAATCATTCAGCGACTTTTGTCCTTGAGTTTGCTGCCGGATAATCGTGTCCACCTCCAGCCAGATCAGCTCTCCCTCGGGATAGTAATCGAGACTGCGCCGCCAGCTCTGCCACTCCGGTCCCTGCAGCCGCAAAATCTGTACCGAGCGCGCGGTATCTTCGAGTGGACGCCAGGTGCGGCCGGGGCGATTGTCGAGCATCGCGGCGGTATCGGCCAATGCCTCACGGTATTGGTCGGGCGTCCATAGGCCCGAGCGCGCCGTCAGAACATTGCCCAGATACTCGGTCAGGCCCTCATATACCCAGAGCAGGTCGCCGCGCATCGGCTCCTGATAATTACGCGTGGCCAGGCCCGCCGGACGGCGATATTTTCCGTTCCACGAGTGCGTGAACTCGTGCGGAAGCAGGCCCGCATCCATCAACTGCAGTTCGGGCTCAATGAGGGTGCGCTCGCCCAAGCTGTTGTCGCTCGACTGATGATGCTCCACGCCGTGATGACCCGCTTCGTCGCTGAGCGTAAGCAGAAAATGATATTCGAGATAATGACGCGCCCCGAACAATGCTCCGGTCTCCGCCACCAGCTTGCGGTATGCAGCCTCGACGTCGGGTGTCATCGCCAGAGCTGCGTCGCTCTCGCTGACTATATCGATTACGTGCAGCGGCGTCTCTCCCGGCTTGGTCAATTCGATCTTGCGATAGTGAGTGCCCGCGATAAGTGGAGAATCGACAAGCGTGGTGAGTGATACGGGATTAAATCGCACGATATCGTCGGCGCTATTGGCCGCCGATAAAGCAGTTCCGTACTTCCATCCTCGCGGCAGTTTCACGGCTGCCTGCACCTGCACTTCGTCCGAACTCGCGCCCTGCGGGTAAAGCACAACTTGATTCCAGTTCAAATCGAGGACATTCGTGGTTGCAGCCTGACCGCTTGCACCTGCACTGCCGTCGTTGGTAATGGTATCCAGCGAAACCCGCAACTCGTTTGCCCCGGCTGGCACCTCGACGTGGAAAGCGTACATATCGATCGGATCGCGCTGCCACACCAGCGTCTGCGCTCCGGCTTCCATCTTTAGGCCTGTGACATTAGCAATGGGTCCAGACGGGCGATGATTGCCGGGAATCCATTGCGGATAAACCAGCGTCAGCGGGCCGGGCTTAATCGGAATGGTCAACTGCGAGTGAAAAATATTACGAGGAGCGTCCGTCAGATCGACCGATAACCGAATGGACTGCGCGTCAACCATATTGGAGAAAAGTGAAAGAACAAATATAACCAAGCAGGCGAAGCCGCAACGACGCACGTAGCCTCCAGCAAAACTCAGGCGCAGGAGAGCTTAACGGAGGCGACGTGTAGGACGCAACTGGAACGCCGGACCAGCCAGCGGCTAAGACTCGTTTTGGTACATTACGACGAAAGTGGGGTAGCCTCGGTTGAGGCGCTTTTTCAGCTCACGGCCGAGCTTGGGCGCTGGCAGACGACCGCTCAATTTCAGCCATTCCCTTTTTGCCCAGCTCGATGTCTTTCTGCTCTTTGGCCAGACTTAGAAACAATTGCATGTGTTCGGCTGCGCCCTGGTAGTTCTGCTTTCGCAACTGGATCATTCCAAGAAGATATTGCAGCTTGGGAATCTGATGGGCATCGTCGACGCGGACGCCAAGCAGCGCACTTTTTTCCGCGTCATCAAAGTTCTTCAGGTTGTAATTGGCGACGGCATTGTCGTAATAGGCATCAGGAAAATTTACCGGATTCAGGCTGACCAGCTTGTTCGTAATCTCAATTACGTTGGGCCACTCCTGCGCCTGCATGGCAATCTGCGCCAGCCCTTGGTAAGGATCGACGTACTTCGAATCTGCGGCGATTGATTGTTCGAATGAATGTTTGGCTGATTGCAGGGATGGGTTTTGGGCGGGCGATGGCCCCGATAACTGATTGCGCAGTTGCAGCCGTCCCAGTTGATACCAGGCGGTAGCGTATCGCGGATAAATCTGAACTGCTTTCTCGAACGACTTCTCCGCGTCCTCCCACTTAGTTTTCTTCTCCTGTTCGAGCCCTTTTTCGAAAGCTTTCTTAGCCGCAGGCGGCGCGAGCGCGCTGGTAACGCTAATGCTGGTGCCCTCGACGTGAGCCAGTCGGTGCAATGGAACCCGGCCCACATCAATGTTGCTCATGAGACCAATCCGGCTGTTGAGCTCCACGGCTTGCGAAGAAAAGCCTGCCAGCTCGGCCTGGATCTGACAATCCTGCAAAGCCTGACGAGATTGTGTGCCCATACCATTGTTGTTCACGTTGGAACTGCTGGCATCACTGATGGCGGCGGCCGAACCTTGCGTCGGATCCCCAAAGCGAAAGCTGAAGCTGCCATTGGTATCGCTATAGGTTTCACTGTGCCGGCGACCCCGGCAGATGGTCTGAATCATGGCAGGTTCAGTCAGCTCCGTCCCATCATCCAGCACAACCTTGCCGGAGATGAAAATGGCTGACTGTGCCGAAGGAGACGCAGTGGTTCCGCTAGAAAAGGGCGGCACGGCTGAACTCGGCGAACCCGATGCAGGTCGACCATGTTGGGCTACGGCGATCCCGCTCAATGCGAAGAGTGAGAAGAAGACAAAACTGAAACGCGGGGTCAACATGACCCACCCCCTGGGACACTTTAGGCGAGTATAGCGCTTTTGCCGCAGGGTCGAGAGACTTCGCCGGATGGTTAGGAAGATTTTACAAATGAGAAACATGGAGCCTGCATCCTGCGGTACTAAAGTTTCCGCCTTAACAGTCGATATTGCTAATAGATGTAGTTCTACTCGGTGAGTAAGTCAGCTCTCCGACCCGTCAGGAAGGGGCTTGTGAAACTCTTAATTGCTGAAGACGAACCGCTTTTCCGCAAGCTTTTGACGCAATTACTGTCAACGGAATTTGAGTTGACCGTAACCGAAGATGGAACCACGGCCTTGGCGCGTCTACGGGAAGAAAACGGACCCGTATTGGCCATTCTCGATTGGGTCATGCCTGGGATGACCGGTCTCGAAGTCTGCCGGGAATTACGGGCCAGCCGTCGTACTGCGGGTATTTACGTGATCCTGCTCACGGCGAGAAACAGCCCTGCGGATATTGTGGCGGGCCTGCGATCGGGCACCGATGATTACGTCACCAAGCCGGTGCAAGCCGAGGAGCTTCGCGCCCGCGTGCAACTCGGATGCCGGATTATTGAACTGCGGGCCGCGCTTAAAACAGAAGTGGGAGCGCTGGCTGTAGCCCTGGCACGCGAAAAATTGCTATTAAACCGCTTGGCGTTGATTCCCGAGCGTCCGCCGCGGCGGGCATCTCGAAAAGAAATTGCGTCGGTGGTCTGACGCGAAAGTTTTCTCGCACCTCAATCGCCTAGTGAAGCAAGCCGAACACGGTTACATTATTTGTTGTTCCCACGTACACTTTTCCGTTGACGACGAGCGGCGTCCCAAAGTGGCTGGCCGTACCAAACTGATCGCGCTGCGAAGCCTGGTTCGAGTTATAAAGTTCGTTCGCCAAATTAGTCGCATCGTAGGCATGCAGAATGTCATAGGGATCGCTATGCTCGATTGCCCACACAATGCCATTTTTTGAGCCATTCGCAGAGACACTCGGCGTGGTGCCAGGATACGCGAATGCAGCCGCACTCTTCGATCGTGGCGAGGTAGAAAGTCGGGCGTTAGAGAATTGGAATTGCAGCAGGTTGTTGCCCACGGGCCCGTAGTAAATATTTCCGTCGAAAAAGGCCGAGGTGGCCCATTCGCCGCCAGCGAGGGCTCCATCGATCTCCTGATAGATGGCATTGTCATTATTGGGATTGAACTTCCCCATGTTGTTGCGATCGACAATGTAAATGTTCTGATCTTTGCCGGCTCCAATCGCCAGGTCACGAAGCTTGCCTTTGGCGTCTTTCATTGCCGGCAGTACGATCGCTCCTCCAGAACCTAAGTCTTGATCGTTGTCCGACTCGTTGACGGTGTCGAACATATTGAAATAATCGGCCACTTCGAGTTTCTTCCCCGAAGTGGAGACTTTGATAAAGCCGTTCCCGAAGTCGTGATGAATGGGAAACCCTTTCTTATCCAGCGTGGTGTCGAATGTGCCGTTGGCATCCAGGAAAAAAAGGTTCTGCCCGTCGGAGGCGATGCCGGTCCCACTTTGCCAAATGGATCCCTCCGAGCCGTTCGGGGTGAGGTTCAACACACTGGTTTGCGATAGATTGCGCTCGTCATAACCAATCAACCAGCCGGTGTAAGGCCGCCCATCGCAATGGGAGGTCCATCCGGTATACACAACGTGATTCAAAAGCAACAAGCCCTGCCGCTCAGCGTATTGCCCGGGATCAAAGATGACATACCCGTCGTGACTGTTGTCGCCATGGCCGGGATACTTTGCCTTAACCGTAACCGGGCCTCCGAACTCTTCCGCTCCCGTGGTGATGTCGAGGGCGTGAATACGCTGGAAATATTCGGTTGAGTTCTTGCTCATCGCGACCACATAAATGGTCCCGTTTGGGCCGCTGGCACGGTCGATGACCGGCGTGGATGTAATACCGATTTGCGGACTAATTTGCCCGCAGCCATGATCATCGGAAGGAGTTTCGCCGGATTGCAGCAGCGACACATGCCATAGCCGATTTCCGTTGTCGGCGTCAAAGGCATATACGCTATCGTTTTCTGTGACCGCAAACATCACATTGTGCGTGCCCTGGCTAGGGATTGAAACTTCAGAAAGGAATAACGGCTGTGCGTCGATAATTCCATCCACGGAAGAGGTGAACAGCTTTCCAAAACTATTGGAGTTGACGTTCTTAGTAGTCAAAATAGTTTCTTTTAGATTCTGCCCGGTGCGTGCGATGTCATAGTGATAAGTAACAACGTCGGTCGCGAAACTCATCAGCGCCGCGAACAAACAGAAGATCACGCAGAGCAATACTGGCGATCCCATTCGCAGTGTACGAGGTTTGAAGATTCCAGAAATATTAGCGAACTGCGGGCCGGAGCCATGATTTGAATTAACAGAAACCCGACGACGATTGACTCGAATTGGCACTGGCACCCTCCAGGGTAGATTCTTCATCAGTCGGTGCGCTGCAGTCATAAATTGCGCGGGTTTGCTTCAACGCATACCACAGATGAGAAAACGTCTTGATGCTTAATTTGAATTGTGAGAAATCCAGACCCAGTAATTATCCTTTTTTCAAACGGTGCGGAAAGACACAAAAGTGCTTGTCGGATGGGGGATGAAACCGCTTTCCAACGCCGGAACCCAGCGCCCCGCAACAGTTTCTCCTGTGGGGTGACGGCAGTCAATATGAAAGGTTTTGCACAGGTTCGCCGAACCATCGCGCATTGTGGCTTACCTCGTCGCTTTAACCTCCCCCGCTTGACGGGTATTCTTGACGGGTATTAAGGGCACGAGGGGAAAACGCTACACTAATGCTGGAGCAGAGCTTGCCAAAGTTGTTTTTGTTGATACTCGTGGTCAGCGTAATCTCGTTGGTGTTCTGTCCCGTGCGCCCATTGTCGTTATGCCAGGTGGTAACGTTCACCGATTGAGCGTAAGACGGAACCGAGGCCAATCCAGCCCCTAAGAAAACGGTCAGCAAACAGCTGCAGAATCCTTTCATATGCTTCCTCCCTCGCGCTTCATTCGTTGCTCATGAACGTTCCTTCGGCTCGCCATCCTCTGCTCAGAACTTCGAAACGGTGTTGCCCAGGCCGTTCCCGGCCCAAATATTGGCGCCGTCAAAAGCGATGCCGGTAGTGTCGCCTCCGCGGTTGAAAAAACCCATAAAGGCGCCATCGCTTGCTCGAAGCTCGCTAAGGCCGGGATTAACGGTCACCCAGATATTGATGCCGTCGAAAGCCACGCCGTAAGCGCCTCCCGTCGCGAATGTCCCGAGATTTTTCCCGTCGCTAGCCCGCAATTTGGTCACGCTGTCGCCGGCATTGTTGGCGACCCAGATGTTTGCGCCGTCGAAGGCGACTCCAATCGGCGCGGGCCCCACATCGTAGGTGCCCAGCACCTTGCCGTCGCTGGGGCGCAGCTTGGTGACAGTGCGTGGTGCGTAGCTCGTTACCCAAACCGAGGTGCCGTCAAAGGCCGCCCCGATAGCCCCGCTGAGATTGAACGTGCCGAGGTTCTTGCCGTCACTGGCCCGCAGCTTGCTCAATGTGCCATCGCTGAAATTCGGAACCCAGATGTTTTCCCCATCGAAGGCAGGCCACCACGGCGCGCCACCAACTTTGAAACTGCCCAGGATCTTGCCATCGCTCGCCCGCAGCTTGCTCACCGTGTTCGGGCTCACGGTGACCCAGATGTTGGCGCCGTCGAAAACCAGGAAGTTGGGCTGGCCGCCCACGGTGAACGTGCCCAGGGACGTGCCATCGCTGGCTCGCAGCTTGCTGACCGTTCCTTCACCGTTGTTCGCCGTCCAGATGTTCGCGCCGTCAAAAGCGATCCCGTAGGGGTTACTCTTCCCGGTCTTGCCCACGGTAAAGCTGGTGGTCGTATTGGCTTGATACCATTTCAGCAGCGCGATCTTCAGCGGATTGCCAGCGGCCCAGTTCTTGGTCGGCGCTTGTGCGTCGTTATTAGCAGCTTGCTCAGCCGCATTGGCGGATGCCGCTCTTGCTTCCTGCGCCGGTCCAGGAATAAAACTCGCCGTCGCAACGAGACTCACGATGGCGAAGATCGCGATTACCAGAGAGATTGCGCTCACGAAACGTTTCATGGTTAGTACCCTCAAGGAACCGACTACAGAGAGGAACCGAACATCGCAGTCGAACTCGGAAGCCGCATACCTGGCGCCTAGGAGGGAAAACGAGGACGGCCCGCGAAGTGCTACGAATCATGATCTAGTTCCGCAGAGGGGTCAAGAGAAAAGGGGCGGCAGTCAACGTGAAAGGTTTTGCACAGATTTGCCATAGCGTATTGTTGCTGCGTGGTCGCGTTAACGTCACCCCCAGCTTGACCCCAGTCCACTTACAGCCCTAACATCAACTCGAATCATGCGTTACAGCCCCGGTCGTCATTCGCCGTTCTTCCGTAAACTTCTCGGATTGTCAGTTTTACTCGCCAGCATCGCGACTGCTGCGCAATCCTCGCGCCCCTCCATGGCAACCATCCAGCCAGCAGTCAACTTCCTTGACGTCGCCGAAAAAGCCGGCTTAACCTTCGCCAATGTCTTCGGCGGCCTGACAACGAAAAAATACATAATCGAAACCACGGGCACCGGCGTAGCCATCTTCGACTACGACAACGACGGCTGGCCCGACATCTTCTTCGTGAACGGAACCACTCTAGAAGGATTTCCCGAAGGCAAAGGCCCGACCAACCATCTCTACCACAACAACCACGATGGCACTTTCACCGATGTAACCGCGCAAGCAGGTCTCACAGCCACAGGCTGGGGCCAGGGCGTCTGCGTAGGCGATTACGACAACGACGGCTGGGAAGACCTCTACGTCACCAGTTATGGGAAGAACCGCCTCTATCACAACCAGCACGGAGTATTCACCGAGGTCGCAGAGAAGGCTGGGGTTGCGGGATCAGGCAAAGCCTGGGGCTCAGGCTGCGCGTTCGTAGATTACGATCGTGACGGCCTGCTAGATCTGATAGTAGCGAACTATGTAGATTTCGATCTCTCCAGCACCCCCGCCCCCGGAGAGCGAACGTCGTGCATCTGGAAAGGCACGCCAGTAATGTGCGGCCCGCGAGGTCTGCCCGGCGCGAAAAACATTCTCTACCACAACCGTGGCAACGGCACGTTCGAGGACGTCACCACCAAAGCTCACATCGACCAGACCAATGGCCATTATGCGTTGAGCGTCTCCACCCTCGACTACGACGACGACGGATGGCCCGACATTTATATAGCCTGCGACAGCACTCCGAGCATCCTCTATCACAACAATCGCGACGGCACCTTCACCGACGTAGCCGTAACCGCCGGCGCCGCCTTCAACGAAGACGGCCGCGAGCAAGCCGGCATGGGCACGACCATCGCGGACTACGACGGCGACGGCCGCCTCGACATCTTCAAAACCAACTTCTCCGACGACACCTCAACCCTCTACCGCAACAACGGCGACGGCACCTTCACCGACGCAACCTTCACCGCCGGCCTTGGCCTGCACACCAAATATCTGGGCTGGGGCACGATGTTCTTCGACTTCGACAACGACGGTTGGCCCGACCTGATTCTGGCCAACGGACACGTTTATCCCGAGGTCGACAAATATCACCTCGGCAGCAGCTACCAGGAGCCGCGAATCCTGTATCACAACAACGGCAACGGCACCTTCACCGACATCTCGGACTCGGCGGGCGCAGGCATTACCACCGCCTCGTCGTCCCGAGGCCTCGCCGTCGGCGATCTCTGGAACGATGGCCGCATTTCCGTAGTCGTAAGCAACATGAACGCCCCGCCCAGCCTGCTGGTGAATCAGGTTCGGTATCCAAACCACTGGATCGCCTTCAAGACGGTAGGAACCACCTCCAATCGCGACGGCATCGGCGCCCGCAGTCACGGTCCACGCCGGCAAGAAAATCCTGGTCGACGAAGTCCGCAGCGGATCGAGCTACATTTCCAACAACGACATGCGCGTGCACTTCGGGCTGGGCTCTACTACGAAAATCGATTCGGTCACAGTGCGCTGGCCCAACGGTCGGCGGGAAAGCTTCGAGCGTTTGTCGGTCGACGCAATCCATACTTTGAAAGAGGGCTCTGGGACTGCCACGGGATCTGATCAGAAGAAATAACGACGAGCGGATCGGACCGATTTCATTATGAATTGGTCGCAGAGAACGCCACGCGGGGGTTGACATGGTTCCCGTTGTGGAATCCTTCGAATGGAATCCTGGTCCGGACGCCAACGATCTGGTTCCTCGCCTCGACCTCACACTTCGGCCTAGGCGCTGCCACCAAGGTCGATTCGGTCACGGTCCGCTGGCCAAGTGGGCGGCTCGAGACTTTCGAGGGTATGCCAATCGATACAATGCACACCCTGAAAGAAGGCGCTGGTACTGCGGCGGGACCCGACCCTAAGAAACAATGATCAGCGGATAAGACTTGTCTCACAAATTGGCCCTCTAGCGCTCCTTGCGAAATAAGATCCTATGACAGCGGCCCGCCAGTCAGGTATATAATCCTGCGTTTGACGAACGAACCCACCGCATCAGGTCTACGGCGGAATTGGAGATCATCGCGCGGAAGGCGTCATGAAAGAGCCTACCATCCTAGTCGTTGACGACAATCAGGACTTCCATGATCTCGTATTGATTATGTTGAATCGTAGGAACTATAAGGCCGTCCGTGCAAGAGACGGTGCTGAAGGAATCCGCTTGGCCCTGGACAACGAGTTCGATCTCATTATCTCGGACGTAATGATGCCTGGCGTTGATGGTGTTGAGTTTCTGACCAAGTTGAAGGACGCCAAAGTGCGAACGCGGTTCATTTTCATGACAGTGGAGTACACAGACCTACAAAACACAGTAAAATTTGTGAGGCTAGGAGCCTGTGACGTAATTCACAAGCCTTTCTCCCCCCAGCAACTCTCGTCAGCAATAGACCGTGCCTTGGTGCTAGAAAGTCCGCTAGCACTCCAGGCGGATAATCCGTCACAGCTAACCAAAAACTTTCTCGCTGAGGCAGAGAGTATCGAGCGCGAACGCGAGAAGGTTGGCAGGGAAAGGGCTGAGCTAGCCAGACTGAAACGCAGGGCTCAATTACAATCCACACTGATTCCCCTGATCTTCCTTGCAGCGGCAAGCCTCGCAACAGTTCTTTTTTACCGCCTTGGCATAATCCCGCGTGGGATGCCGATATATACGTCCTTCCACTCTTGCTTTTTATCCTCCTCAGTTTGCCGTTTGACCGAATCAAGACATTTGTTGCAAAGACGAAGAAGGCGGAAGGACGCGCGACGTTCAAATAGGCGCAGCCATGGCGTGGCTTCTTTTGAAGAGCCTGCGATCCTGGGTTGCTTGCCTTCACCTCAGTTACACACTGCACCTATTTCGTCAGCTTTCCCTTGGCATCGTCTAATTCGACGGTCTGCACAATCCCCTCACCCTCCTTCACATAAACCGGAAACCGGGCGGAAACCGAGGGCAGACGGACTTTCCCCAATTTGCTGAGACTAGGCAAACCATTCTTGAGTAAGAAACTAGGGAACGTCCCGTCCGTTCCTGGTCTTCGCTAGGGCCCCCGGATCTCCAGTTTGAAACTCGTATACGAGAATTGTGACGTACGGCCTTGCGATCTTGTGCCAGCCAAGGAACACTGCACGCAGGGCCCGTAGTGTAAGGGGAACACAGCACTCTGTCACAGTCGCAGATGCGGGTTCGAATCCCGCCGGGTCCATTCTCCCTTATGTGGAGGAGTTTTCGTTTGAGGAGAAAACGCAGAGATAATCTCCTCAAGTAACTTGACACCGCTGAGCGCTTCCCCAATACTGATATCGACAGAGTGCTTACACTACGGATTTTCATGATGGCTCCGAATTCGGAGCCATTGTCTTTTGAGAGCGGGCACGAAGCTTTGGCGGCGCCATCACTAGTCTAGCGGCGTCACATCCTATTTAAACTGTAGATGCAGTTGGCGGAGTCCAATCTGGGCAGCGTCGTGCCGGCATTGAATACGACAATGCGTACCACGTAATCGCCGTTGGCACCGGTGGGCAGGCCTTGCCAGCTGCTCGGATAGATTCCGTTGGGCGTGGTCACAGCGACTTGCTCCGATAGCGGGAACCAGTTGGTTCCGTCAGGAGTGTACTCGGCTTGAGCATAGCTTCCGCTTGGTAGAGCCGCCGCTGCCAACGTGAGAATGAACCGAACCGAGGTTGCATTGATCATGTCAACCTGATTGCGATCCAACGCGTTCCCGACTTCCATTACCCCCACGTTTGTCTTGTACCCAGCCGCGATGGAGAAACTGTAATCGGACGGCGCCGCCATGGTTCCCGGCGGGCCCTGCGGACCAGCCGGACCCTGCACTCCCGCAGGACCCGCAGGTCCGATCGCACCAACCGTCCCTTGTGGCCCTTGAGCTCCCTGCGGACCCACTGGCCCAACCGCTCCCGTCGTACCTGTTGCTCCCGTCGCGCCTTGTGATCCGATGGCTCCGGTCGCCCCGGTTGCGCCCTGTGGGCCAATAGCTCCCGTCAGCCCCGTCGCTCCGGCCGGGCCAATCGCTCCGACGGGTCCTTGTGGCCCCACTGCCCCGGTGGTCCCCGTCGCTCCCATCGGCCCAATTGCTCCTGTGGCCCCAGTGGCTCCGGCCGGACCAATCGAGCCGGTTGCTCCTGCTCGGCTCCAGTGGCTCCGGCCGGGCCCAGCCGCGCCCGTCGCCCCGTTGCGCCGACTGGACCAATCGGACCGATTGATCCCGTGGCTCCTGTCGCGCCCGCCGCACCTATCGGACCAACCGCCCCCGTCGCCCCAGCTGGACCAATTGGTCCAATCGCTCCTGTGGCTCCCGTAGCGCCTGCCGGACCAATCGAACCAACCGCTCCGGTTGCTCCCGTCGTTCCTTGCGGACCGGTTGGCCCTGCCGGTCCTTGGGGTCCTTGCGGACCTACCAGGGAGTGATAGTTGTTTCCATTATCTGATTCCACAAGCATGCCGCTCGAAATCGACAGCGTGTACTGGCCCGCTGCCGGCGCCAGCACCGGCAGGCCCAGATCGACCAACGTAACCGCCGATTGCGTGTTGTTTCCGGTCTGCGGCTGCACGCTCAACGGTCCGCTACAATTAGTGCCTGGCGTGCCGGTCGCGCACTGTGCCCACGACATTCCAGACCATAGAACCAGCATGCCGAACAACAAACATTTTTTCATTGCCTCTCCGCATTTTCAGGGGATCACCGCAACCGTCTCGTTGCTGTAGCCGCTTTCCGTATTTCCGTTTACCGCCGTGGTTACGTAATAGAGCGTGCGATTATGTGTTACCTGTATATCGATATAGTTTGTGCTTACGATCCCCGAGGCTATCTTTACGTAGGGGCCGTCATGGGTTGTCCCGCGATAGACGGAATAACTCATCGCGTCCTGACTGGCGTTCCAGGTGAGCGTGACCGAATGCCCGGTAGCGATAATCGTCGCCTTGCCTGTGATTTTTACAGTGCCTCGAATGCCCTGAGCAAAGCCGAAACTCAGACAGCAGCAAAGAATCATGTGAATCGCGAGCAGTCGCTTCATGGTTCCACTCTCATACCGCTTCTGAAGGTGTGAAGTTCTAACCCTGCCCGGACAAAGACACAAATCTTGCGAGCTTCGAGACAAGAGTACGGTCGCGTCCAGTTCAGCTAAGTTGCCGGCAATGCGTTGGGAAACACCGGTCCGAGTGGACCGTGGACCGCGAGCATCGCCTCTATGGATGCTCTATCGGCGCAGTGACTCAGTCCATTAGCACATAACGGAAATGTAATGGCACGGGAGAATTCGCCGAGAAAGACCGTGCGAGCTGTTGGTGGGCAGCCCCCAAATAAAATAGGGAACGGCCCCGTCTCCTGGCTTCCTCGAAGAAACAGATGATGCGCAAATCGATTACCTCAACGCGCGGGTATCACTCACCGACGTAACTTTGAACCATTCCCGCGGCGATAGTAGCCTACCGGACAACAAGGTCACATCTTTGAAATGGGGCATTGGATGAACGACGAAGCATGCAACAAAATAGTTCCTGTTTCCCTTAGCCATCATTGCAATTCCTGCCCAATCCTCAAAATTGGCGTCCTCGTGTTACTTCTGGTTGCCATGAGCGGCATGGCGCCAAACCACAGGCGCGGCGCGTGGAATGCTGTCGCGGCTGATCAAAAGTCGAATTCTGGCGCATGCAACGTCAACGCAGAAGATGCTGCCGGCTTAAACGTTGACCCCAGCACCGACGTCCACGCAGTACACGACTACATAAGCACAATCGCGCGCATGCTTAAGGAAGAAAAATTCGAGGAACTCGATTGTCTCGCAGATCGTGCGCGATCAACTAAGGAACGGTTCCCCGGCGGCACGTGGAAACTCCACGAACTGTACCAAGGGTTGTCCAGCCCGATTCAATATCCCGTAACCCATGCCACGCAAGAGGATTGGGACATCCTTCTGCAGCGGCTTCGGCGCTGGGTAGCGGCGCGCCCGAAATCGGTTACCGCGCGCGTCGCGCTCGGTCGGGTTTACTGGGGCTACGCCGGGGATGCACGGGGTAATGGTTACGCTAACAGCGTCAGCGAAAGCGGATGGGAGTTGTACGGCGAGCGCACCGCGGAAGCCAAACGAATCCTCGACGAAGCCTCGGCACTTTCCACCAAGTGCCCTGAGTGGTACCTCGTCATGCAACTGGTAGGCCAGAATCAGAACTGGGACGTGGCTCAACAGCGCGCACTCTACGCGGAGGCAACCAAGTTTGAGCCGGGCTATTACTACTATGCGCGAGTATTGGCCAACATCCTGCTTCCCAAGTGGAGCGGTGAGCCTGGGGACACCGAGAACTTTGTTCAGGCGGCTGCTGATCGCATCGGAGGAGATCAGGGAGACATTCTCTATTTTCAAGTCGCAATCTCAGATGCCGTGCTGTGCGGCTGCAACGACAATCCGCATCTCTCCTGGGAAAGAATCGAGCGAGGCTTTGAGGCGACGGAGAAGCGATATGGGGTATCCATGTGGAACTTAAACCGCATTGCTTACCTGGCGGCTTATTTTGGTGAACGCGACCCAATCGTGGCGGACAAGGCCATGACCCGCATCGGGGAGCAATGGGACGAGGAAACGTGGAAGACCCAAGAGTACTTTGACAGGATGAAAAAATGGGCGTCTGACGGCGCGCCCATTAGGGCCAAAATCCTTGCGGCGCAAGCGGCCGCCGAAGCCAACATGCAAACCCCCGACGGTCCCGTATACAAGGCCGCTTTCGAAAAACCGTACAGACAATTGATACAGGAATGTGCACGAGTCGATGGTGGCAGCGTAACTCAGTGGGAAGGAAAGTTCGAGACGCTGACCAGCGTAGGGGCAAATGGCACGGTCGAGGACGTCAGGATCAAGGTGGCGCGGCCGGATCCGGTTTCGATGTGTCTGTACCAGAAATTGCACGCGTTCCAACTAGAAAAGGCGACGCCCTTTCCGCCACCGCCAAAAGCTCCGTATTGGGTAAAGCTTGACCTGGACTGGGCGGACTTTGCTCCAGTCGCAGCCAAATAGCTGCTCTCGGAGCCGGCAGAAACGGAATCTAAGTTAAACCCGTTCCAGACATCAACTAGTCGGAGCGTGGCCTACTTAAGCCCCACTTTGGCTATGTTCGCAGGGAGCGGGCCCGTGCTTGCACCACATACCAGCTGGTGCCCCGTCCTTCTCGCGTTCTTAGCGAGAGCGGGGCTTTGAAGCCAGCGCACAAGGCGGACGCATTCCATTTTCCCCAATCTGATCACGCTTGGGAAACGTCCCTCACTTGTCCGGCAAGCAACTCACGCCCGCGCAGGCTTCGCATCCGTCCATGAGAAGTCTCGCGCTTTAAACTTTCGCCAGCGCGTAGGAAAAGCAATCTCCGAAATTCGGCCCTATCGAGGCTTCGGGATAACCAGCTGCCACCCCGCCAAATCGGCTACGAGGCTTTCCTTTGGTACATGTAAAATCGACGAACGCGGTAACAACTTCGCCTTCCGCGTTGAGGGCGCACGTGCGGACCCTTATCGGTAAAGATCTGGCGCGCGTATACAACTTTTCGGACAATCACCTCATCGTGAAATCATCTAACCCGGATGAACATTGGAGAGTTGCTGGGGAGCATTACTAAGCGCGAATTCGTTGTGCGCAGCTTTCTATAAAGGAAAAGAAAAATGCAAAAACGCAAGCTCGGAAAAAGCAATCCACTAGAAGTGTCGGCCATCGGACTCGGCTGTATGGGCATGAGTTTTTCCTACGGCCCTCCCAAAGACAAACAGGAAATGATCACGCTGCTGCGAAAGGCTGTCGAGCTAGGCATCACGTTTTTTGATACGGCCGAAGTGTACGGGCCGTTCACCAATGAAGAGCTCGTCGGCGAAGCGCTCGCCCCGTACAAGGGCAAAGTGGTCATCGCGACCAAGTTCGGATTCGATTTGAGTGGCAGCGATAATCGGCCGGGAGCGGCAGGTCTGAATAGTCGGCCCGAGCACATCAAGCAGGCCGTCGCGGGGTCGCTCAAGCGGTTGAAGGTTGATGCCATCGACTTGCTCTATCAGCATCGAGTTGACCCGAACGTGCCCATCGAAGATGTCGCCGGCGCGGTAAAAGAACTGATTCAGGCCGGCAAGGTCAAGCATTTCGGACTTTCCGAAGCGGGTGCAAAGACGATTCGCCGCGCTCACGCGGTCCAGCCGCTCACCGCCCTCCAAAGCGAATACTCCCTTTGGACACGAACTCCCGAGAAGGAAGTGATACCGACTCTGGAGGAACTTCGAGTCAGCCTTGTACCTTATAGCCCACTTGGGAAGGGCTTTCTAACCGGCAAGATCGATGAAAACGCAAAATTCGACAGCACAGATTTTCGCAGCACATTGCCCCGCTTTACGCCTGAGGCTCTCAAGGCGAACCAGGCACTGATTGACCTGCTTGGCACGATCGCGAAGCGCAAGAAAGCTACACCTGCGCAGATCGCGCTCGCCTGGCTGCTCGCGCAAAAACCCTGGATCGTTCCGATTCCCGGCACGACGAAGCTAAACCGCCTGGAGGAGAACATCGGAGCCCTGTCAATCCAACTGACGCCCGAAGACCTGCGGGAAATCGATGATGCTGCGTCGAAGATCCAGGTCGAAGGAGCCCGCTACCCGGAACGCCTGGAGAAAATGACCGGTCTGTAAGCGGTCCACCTCAACGGTTCCGTGTATTGGGCGGCTCAGTCGTTTCTTACGGGCAGGTGATCATCGTCGACGCTTGAACCATCCTCGCGCCTGACCACGGCCCGCTCGGTGGAGCGCTTGGATCCGAGGGAGCATAGGCGACAATCGGAACTGCTCCTGAACTGGCGCACTCGAACGAGAAGGGCTGAGTGGTCAGCGTGTACTGCTGAGGCGGTGGCGCCATGAGTTGAACGGACCACTCAACCGGGATCGCAGTTACTGTGACTGGTGAACTGGAAAAATTGCCGGTCGCCACGAATTTAATCTGCTGGCCGTTGGTAGTTTGGGCGATGGTGATGGATTGAAGCTGCCGACTACTTCCGCTCCCTCCGCAGGCCAGGGTTACAGATGTTACGAGCAGGAGGAGAATGGTGGCGCAGAACCGGTTCATAGCGATCTCCTTTTTGAGTATTGTAAACCTAGAAGCAAGCACCATTATCACATCCGTTTGCCGCTGCTCTGATTACGCAAACGGGTGAATACACCATCGAGGGGTTCAGGAAAATGGAAATTAAAAGAGTTGGCACCCAACCTTCCAAAACGGGACCGGCAGAGTGGTTCACTGGCACCGTACGAATTGATCCGCTGTTTCAGGCACCTGATCCGGCACTGGTGCAGGGTGCCAGCGTAACCTTCGAGCCGGGCGCGCGAACCGCGTGGCACACGCATCCGCTTGGTCAGACGCTGGTCGTCACAGCTGGCTGCGGCCGGGCGCAGCGCTGGGGAGGTCCGATCGAGGAGATCCATCCCGGAGATGTAGTCTGGTTCTCCCCCGGCGAGAAACACTGGCATGGGGCCACGCCAACGACAGCGATGACGCACATCGCCATCCAAGAAAAGAAGGACGGCAAGGTGGTCGACTGGATGGAGCACGTCAGCGACGAACAATACGAGGCCGGCAACTAAAGGACAATTCGATGAGCAAAAAGTCAACGCCGAACGATTCGATAAAAGACCGCCTTTCCCGATCTCGCGAACTTACCATCAGTGTGACCGGGAGAAAGTCGGGACGCACCATTTCAATCCCGATCTGGTTCGTATTGGACGATGACAAACTCTACCTGCTGCCGGTGCAGGGATCGGATACGCAGTGGTACAAGAATGTGTTGAAGAACCCATCGATTCGGATTAAGGCCGGAGGCACCGAGGCTGAATTTAAGGCTATCCCGATCACTGACGCTAAACAGGTGGCATCCGTGGTCGAGAAATTTCGCGCCAAGTACGGGGCCAGCGACGTGAAGAAGTACTATTCAAAGTTCGACGTTGCCGTCCTTGCGCAGATGCAATCAGCGCGATGATGATTGTAAAAGAAAAAATCTGGAGACAAACGAACGCTACGCCAGATGGCGCCAAGATACTGGACGTTTGGTCTGATCTTCAGCCGCTCAATCTCAATACCCCTCTTGACATACCCTTTCATTGACTTGCCGGTTTCTCCGACGTAATATTCGCGCAAATGATCGGCGAAACTATCTCGCACTACCGCATCGTCGAGAAGCTTGGACGCGGCGGTATGGGCGAAGTCTACCTGGCTGAGGACAACCAGCTAGGTCGCAAAGTGGCTATCAAGTTTCTTCCGGCAGAAGTCGCCACCAATGAGAATGCCAGGCAGCGCTTGCTGAGAGAGGCCCAGACGGCAGCCACTCTCGATCACCCAAACATATGCGCCATTTATGAGGTCGGCCAGGATCGAGGCTACAGCTTCATTGTCCTGCAGTACATCGAAGGCGAGACTTTGGCTGCGCGGCTCAAGCGCCAGTTGCCAGAGTTGCGCGAGGCGCTCGCGATTGCGGCACAGGTCGCCGATGCCCTGAACGAAGCCCATGCACGCGGCATCATTCATCGCGATATCAAGCCGGAAAACATCATGCTCACAACCCGTGGACAGGTGAAGGTGCTCGATTTTGGACTGGCAAAGACGGTGCGCGACCCCGGCATGGTCGAACCCGACGCCGAGACCGGGACCTTGTTGAGCATACCCGGAATGATGATCGGCACAGTGCCGTATATGTCCCCTGAGCAAGTTCGCGGCGAGGAGTTGGATTGTCGCAGCGATATTTTCAGCTTCGGCATTGTGCTTTATGAATTGCTGAGTGGGCGGCGGCCTTTCGAGGCCAAGAGCACGGCAGAGGTCATCTCCGCGATTCTGACCCGGGAGCCCCCGCCGATCAACCGTTCCAGCCTCGGCCATAGCGGCAGCGCGGAAGAGCGGCTGATCCGAAAATGCCTTGAGAAGGACGCGGCGCAGCGCTACCAAACGATGGGCGATTTGATCCCCGACCTGGCGCAAATCCGCCGCGAATGCGAGAGCGGTCAGGTTAATCCGGTATCCGATGCGTCGCCGGTAAAAGAGAAGGAAGCAATCCCTCACGGCAGATGGCACAGACTTGGCGTCTCAAAGCCCGCGTTAATTCTGACGGCCGTCGCGCTAGTCGTCGCGGCAGCCGTATACACGTTGTCATTTCGAACTCCAAAGCCCACATCTGCTTCGGGCGTCAAGTCCGCTAATCCCGCGGCCTACGACGCCTACATGCGCGGCAAGGTGAATGTCAGCAGCGAGAATCCTGAAAATAATGAAGCTGCGATCAAACTGTTCCAAGAGGCCATCGCGGCTGATCCGAGCTTCGCGGCCGCCTATGCCGAACTAGCTCGCGCGTACTCCATAAAAGCGCGCCTCTTCGCGCCCGGCGCCGACAAGAAAAAGTTGAATGAGGAAGCTGAAGTCGATGTGGACAAAGCGCTCGCGCTCGATCCCAATCTCGCCGAGGGTTATTTTGCCCGTGGTCTAATCTTGTGGACACCCTACAATCGCTTCCCTCACGAACAGGCAGTTTACTCCTACAAGCGGGCAATCGAACTGAACCCCAATTTCGATGAGGCGCATCACCAACTGGGATACGTCTATCTTCACATTGGCTTGCTCGACCAGGGCTGGCAAGAGCTTGAAACGGCTTTAGCGATCAATCCAGGCAACACTCTCGCGAGATTTCGCCTGGGCCAAATCGAGATGTGCCGGGCTAAGTACCAAGAAGCCTTTCAGATCTTCGACACTACCCCGCTCGAAAAAAATCCCATCGTAGCTGCTTACAAAGCCAACTCTTTGTTCCGGCTGGGCCGGACCGAAGAAGCGTCGGCGTTAATTGAGCAGCTACTCAAAGACTATCCGAAAGACGAGGGCGGACAAGTCATAAGCCTGAAAGCCATGATGCTGGCCAAGGCTGGCAAGCAACGAGAAGCGGAAGCCGCCATCCAGCACGCGATTGATATCGGCCGTGGATATATTCACTTTCATCACACCGCTTACAACATTGCTTCTGCCTATGCACTGATGCACCAGCCGGATCCAGCCCTCAAATGGTTGCAAGTAACGGCAGAGGAGGGCTTCCCCAACTACCCTCTGTTCGAAGGCGACGCAAACCTGGACAACCTGAGAAAGGATCCCCGTTTCATTTCATTTATGGCAAATCAGAAGCAACAGTGGGAGCGCTTCAACGACACATTGTGACCGTGGGTGAAACGAAGCTTCGATCAACCGGAGGCGGCGCTGGTGATTTCATGGGCCCAGCGCATGGCCTCGTTTGATTTCTCGGCTACGAAGGGCAGGGACACGTTAAGTTCCTTTCCTAAGCGAATAACCTGTGTCCAGTCGCCGGCTTCTCGGGCCAGCATCAGGTCGTATACCGCGGATAGACTTGTTTTCGGCCCAGTCTTCCCTCGCAGAAGCTGTGCCTTGATGTCGGGTTCGACGCACAAGCCGTCGAGAACCACTCCCATCGGCGCCGCGAGGATGGCATCCATCAGCGAGAGCATGCCTAATAAAAAGAGGTCGCCTTTCCCATGCTCAACTTTTGGCCCGATCAGTTCACAGAAGCGGGCACGCACCAGCGATGACAGAACCAGATCCGAACACTTGTCGTGTCCCATAATCAGAGTGGTCGCCATTCGTATCCACCAGACCGCTTCCTGCTCACCCAGCAGGCCCAACGCGTGCCGAACCGACAACACCGGCGAAGACAAGCCTAGAAGCGGAGAGTTTAAATACCGAAGCAACTTGTAGCACAGTGACGGTTCATGTTTGATGAGACCTTCGATCTCGGCAAAATTTATCTCGACTTTTGAAACCGCGCTCAATAGACGCATGTAGGTGGTTTGGTTTGCGGGAATTTCTCTGACTTGCAGACTTACGGGACGTTGAAAAAAATATCCCTGAAACGCAGTGAAGCCATTCTTTTGTGCTTGTAGAAACCGTTCTCGGGTTTCAACTTTATGGGCGAGCATCCGGCAGTGGTCGTTGCCATGGGCTGCAACCAGCAATGCACTCGGCCCCGGCGCAATCTTTGCGATGTCGACTTTGAGATAGTCGGCGTACGGAACCAGGCTGACTCTTTTATCGTCCGGCTCGAAATTATCGAGAGCAATCGAATATCCGGCATGCTTCAGTCGCTGGCAGGCTCGAATGACATCTTCATCGGGAGGAACAGTGTGTTGGATTTCAATTACTACCTCGCTGGGAGTCAATAGGGCGAAGTAGTCGGACAACAGTGTTTGGCGCGTACAGTTGATGAAGGCAAGGCGCCCGTCGCACAGGACCTGAAGCCCCATCACATTCAACATGTCGATGGCCGCGGAAGTCGCTTTCTCGCCGTCCGCTGAGGTAAAGTTATTTTGCTGCGAGCTTTCGCGGAAGAACAGTTCGTAACCAATCACATTTTCGCTGGCAGTGAGAATCGGCTGCCTGGCGATGCATGGAGCGGGCTTGCTACTGGGAGAGACTTGAGCTTTAGTGCCCATGGCTTGTCAGATCATTACATCGGCAATTTGGTTATGGACTTGAGTGCTGTGGTTGAGAAGCAAATGCCCTGTAAGCCAATGCAGCCGTAACGTCCTGTCAATACATGATTCTCGTGGGACAACAGCGCGATACCCCTCGACGCCTGGCAGCAACGGAGTTTCGCAACTCTTATTCCATCAGCAGTATCCCACCCGCCGGCCGACGGAAACTCTTACGCCAGCTTTCTTTTGTCTTGCTGCTGGCCATTGTTTCAGTTTCAGCCTTCCCGCAGGAGACTGCACTATCCCTTTCGCGCCCGGTGCGACCATGGGAATTTCTGTCGGCGGTGGGGACGCGAGCGGGGATGTTCGGCAACGAAGCTGGAACCTTTGAAGCCTGGGTCTACCCGCTGAAAATCCTGCGTGATTTTCACCTCGTGTTTCACATTGAAGGTCGCGCTCTTCCGGCGGATTCGCTGGCACGTACCGTTTCTGTGCAGCCGGAAGCGTGTTCGATCCTTTATGCCGGCGATGCGTTCCAGGTGCGCGAAACTTTTTTTGTGCCCGTGCATGAACCGGGGGCGGTCGTTTTAATTGAAATCGAAACCGCCTATCCGCTCGAGGTCGAGGCCGTCTTTAAGCGTGATTTTCAGTTGGAATGGCCCGCTGGGTTAGGTGGCACCTATCTCAACTGGGATCCGGATCTTCACGCGTTTGCGCTGGGGGAAGAACGTAAAACATTTGCCGCGCTAGTGGGTTCACCGACGGCTGCGCTTTCAAGCGAAGAATACGCCACCAACTACTCTTCGTCGTCACAGAATTCTTTTCTGTTGGGTCCGACTGCCAAGGGCAAAGATACCAAGGTTGTCGTGATTGCCGGCTCAGTCAACGGAGCGCCGGAAGCAGAAGACACTTATCATCGGCTCAGCGCAACCTATGCCGAATTGCGGCGGGATTCTTCGCATTTCTACAAGCAGCATTTGAATGACACTGTAAGCGTCGCACTACCCGACGCGCAACTGCAGCAAGCCTACGACTGGGCACGAGTCAGCATGATTCAAGGCATGGTTAACAATCCATACTTGGGAACCGGCCTGATCGCGGGATATCGAACTTCGGGCGAGAGCGCGCGCCCGGGTTTTGCCTGGTTTTTTGGGCGCGACGCGGAATGGACATCATTTGCGCTGAATGCCGAGGGCGACTTTGCCGACACGCGTACCGCGCTCGACTTTCTCAGTCACTATCAGCGCGCCGACGGCAAGATCCCGCACGAGATCTCACAATCCGCAACTCTAGTCCCGTGGTTCACTGACTATCCATATCCGTATGCCTCAGTCGACGCCACGCCGCTGTACATCGTAGCCGTGGACGAGTACGTCCGTACAAGCGGAGACCTCGGATTCGTGCGCGAGAAATGGGACAGCCTGTGGAAGGCCTACGAATTTTTAAAGTCCACGTATAGCGCCCAAGGGCTGCCGCAAAACTTCGGCTTCGGCCATGGCTGGGTGGAGGGTGGCCCACTCTTACCCGTGCAGACTGAGTTATATCAAAGCGCACTCGGCGCTGAATCTCTGCAAGCGCTTTCAAATCTCGCTCACCTTACGGGCAAGGACGATGTTAGCCAAAAATTAGCCGACGAATTTGTTCACCAGAAACAATCGGTCGAGCAGGCATTCTGGTCGTCCGAGAAGAAAACATATGCTTACGCTCTTGACCCAAATGGGCAACGAATGGAAATAGTTAGTGTTTTGGCCACTGTGCCGCTCTGGTTCGGATTGCTCGACGAAGACAAGGCCGGCCAAACGCTCGATCAGCTTGCCGACGCCGATCATCAGACCGACTGGGGCATGCGAATCATCTCGTCGCAAAATCCGCTGTACAACCCCGATGGCTATCACTACGGTTCGGTGTGGCCGCTGTTCACGGGATGGGCCGCGGTCGGCGAATATCGCTACCATCATGCGCAATCTGCATATGCGAACTTGCGCTCAAACGCGCTGCTGGTGCTCGATGGATCATTGGGTCACGTGACTGAAGTTCTCTCCGGCGATTTTTATCAGCCTCTCTCCACCAGTTCGCCGCATCAGATATGGTCGGCCGCTATGGTGGTCAACCCCTTGCTGCGTGGGCTGTTCGGCCTGGATGCGGACGCGACGAGGCATCAACTGCGCTTTGCTCCGCATGTCCCCGCGGAATGGAAATCTTTTGAGCTGCATAACATTCGTGTGGCAGGCGACGTAATCAATTTTAAATATAGCCACACCGAGGACGGAATTACTTTGGAGATGAAGCGAAGCGGCTCCGGCGATTGCACCTTGGAATTTTCTCCTGCCGTCAACCTGCGCGCCGTGGCTACTGGCGCGGAAATCAATGGGCGTCGCGTGGCAATGCGCATGGAACGAAAACACGAAGATCAGCATGTCTCCGTGCGCTTCCCGATTAACGAGGGATCGAGCACGCTGCACATTCGCTTGCGCAACGATTTTGGCTACGGTATTTCTTTGAAGCTCCCGCCGCTCGGCGAACGGAGCAAGGGGCTGCGCGTCGTCTCCGAGTCGTGGGGTCCGAATAACGAAAGCTTAACCTTGGACGTGGCAGGCGTGCCAGGCAAGCCATACGACTTCAACTTGCGGGATTCGAACCAAATCGCAGCTGTCGAAGGAGCAAAGCTCAGCACAGATGGTGAGAAACTAATGCGTGTACAGCTACCGGGAACCGGTTCTTCCTATGTCCACGGAAAGATAGTCATTCACTTCACGCCAAGCCGGAAGACCACGCCGAACATTCGCTGATCCGGCTATCGGCATCGAGCGTCGCATCGCTGTCGTTTCCGACACGCATGACGTCTGTCATCCCGATGCGCACGTTGCTTGTCATCCGACACCAAAGAGGTTTGTCATCCCGAGCAACGCGAGGGATCCAGGTTCTTGCCGTAGCCGGGGAAAACCTGGATTCCTCGTCGCTTCGCTTCTCGGAATGACAATTGATTTCTAAAATCACAAAGAATTAAGAGTGCTGCTGGTCTCATGGCGATAGCTGAGCTAAACTCTTACCGTCGTTCGCAGCCAACTCGCCCAGGAGGGAATTTCATGTTTCATAAATTTGCGGCTTTATTTTTACTCGTTGTCGGCCTGTCCTTTTCCCTGCATTCCCAAACTCAGCCAGTCGACTCCGAAGGCCACCTGTGGTGGCAGCACGCGGTGTTTTACGAGATCTATCCGCGCAGTTTTATGGACAGCAATGGCGACGGCATTGGTGACCTGCAGGGCATCGATTCGAAAATGGATTATCTGAAAAATCTCGGCGTCGATGCCATCTGGCTTACGCCTTGCTATCCCTCTCCACAAGTCGATTTCGGCTATGACGTAGCCGACTACGAAAATATTGATCCGATGTACGGGACGCTTGCCGATTTTGATCGTCTGGAAAAAGACGGGAAGCAACGCGGGATTCGCATCATCATGGATTTCGTAATGAATCACACGTCCAGCGAGCATCCGTGGTTCCTCGATTCCCGCTCGTCGCGCACCTCAGCCAAGCGCGACTGGTATATGTGGCACGACGGTAAAGGTGCAGGGCTGCCGCCGAACAATTGGATATCAGAATTCGGCGGATCGGCGTGGACATTTGATGCGAAAACCGGACAATTTTATTATCACTATTTCTATTTGCAGCAGCCTGATCTGAACTGGCACAATCCTGCGGTGAAGGACGCCATGTTCGATGTCACACGCTGGTGGTACAAACGCGGAGTCGCCGGCTTCCGCCTCGACGCCGTTGACACCCTGTTCGAAGATCCGCAAAACCGCGACAACCCGGTCCTTCCCGGCCTGAATAAATACGGCGATCCGAAAGAACAGAATATTTACAATACCAAGCTGCCCGAAGTGCACGTCGTTCTTCGCGACTTGCGAAAAGTTGCCGACGAGAACAACGCCGTCCTGATCGGTGAAACCTGGACCAAAGACGTGAGCGAGCTCAAACAGTATTACGGCGATCACAGCGACGAACTACAGATGCCGATGGACTTCATGTTTGCCAAAGTCGATAAACTTTCACCGCCAGAATTTCGCAGGCAAATCGCAGCCGTAGACTCAGCCGGAGGCTGGCCGGTCTTTGTGTTAAGCAATCACGACATCGTGCGATCCTACGTGCGGTATGGCGACCGGCAGCACGATCAGGCAATCGCCAAACTGATGGCGTCCCTATATCTAACTCTTCGTGGTACGCCGATCATGTATTACGGCGAAGAGATAGGAATGGAAAACAATGATCCCACGCGCAAGGAAGATGTGAAAGATCCGATTGGCCGCGTAGGTTGGCCGCAAGAAAAAGGACGCGACGGCGAGCGCACGCCCATGCAGTGGGATGACAGCCCCAACGCCGGTTTCACCCGAGGCGTGCCATGGCTACCCGTTCCGCCCAGCTACAAAACTGTCAACGTCGCCGCCGAATTGAAAGATCCGTCTTCCATCCTAAACACGTACAAGAGCCTGCTCGCCTTAAGGCATCAGAATCGAGCACTGCTCGACGGCGACTACGTCGCACTCAACGAGAACGATTCCAATGTGCTCTCGTACTTGCGGCGTTATAAAAACGAAGCAGTACTGGTGGTGCTAAACATGTCCGCCCAGCTGCAAAACGTCAGCTTCGATCTTTCGCCGCAAGGATTCCCCGCAAAGAGCGCGCATACCTTGCTGACCACCATGTCCGCCGGATCGAAAGAGGGCTCGCTATCGCATTTATCGCTGGAACCATTCGCCGTCTACATCGGCGGGTTGTCGAAGTGAGCGAATTTCCGAAGTATTTCAGCAGATGATTGTTTGAAAATTTGGTGGAGCTAGTCGGGCTCGAACTATTCAGCCGTGTTGATAAAGCGTAAGTTATTGATTCTTATGTTGCCACAAAGGCCGACAATGGCACCATTACCGCCTCTTAGGTACATTTTGGGTACAGCGACTTGCTTCGTACCTGACGCACTGCAAGATCCGTCGAACTGCAGTCTGATCGATGATTCAATTTGACTTGACTGACTTGCGGGGATCTTGTGTGACATCCACGTACTCGGTCGAAGATGGACCGAAACCGGTAATCTGAACGACAACCGGTTCGTCACCCGTTTCTGCGAAGTGATTCCGCGAGGGCGGCTCGGTATAGAAGCTGCCAGCTGGTAGGGTCTTCAGCTTGCCCTCGTCAAACCTATCGCCATACCCAATATGCCATGTGCCCGAGATTACCGTCGCCACCCTGTCATCGCGGTGGGAGTGCGCAGCAATGCGTGTGTGTGCTGGTACGCGTAGCATGATGGTATATACGCCAGCTTGGTCTGGATTGCCTTTCAGGACAACAGTCTCTATACCGCCAATTCCGGAACTCCCAGTGCCCGGATTGCCTCGCTGCGGAACTTATATTCGGCCGGAGTGAATCGCTCTTCTCCCGAGTCGCCGCTAGCACTGCCTGACGCCGTGTGAGCAACCGGCGGACCATCAATGAATTTACGAATCAGCGCCACCGTGTATTCGGGTCGCTCTTCCATCAGCCAATGTCCTGAGCCTGCGACCACTTCCTCTTGTACGTTGGTCGCTACGTGACGCATGATCACAGCCTGCAGGGGGCCGAAGGACTTTTCTCCGCCGACTGCCATCACCGGCATCGTCAGCTTGGTTTGTTCGAAGATCTTATTGTCCTTCGCATCCTGTGAGAACGCGGTGAACTGAGCGAATCCAGCTCGCATTCCACCCGGTTGCGCATACGTGGCGGCAAAGAAATTTCTGGTGGCCTCGTCCGGTTTACCCGGATTGCCCGTAAAGTCATTCCATATCCTGTCAAAGTAGATGCGCTCACGGCCTGCCACCAGCCGTTCCGCATCCGGTCCATGAAAGTTGAAATGCCAAACTCCGGGATTTTGGAGAATTTCGCTCCAGGGGTCAATCCCAGGAATTGGCGCGTCCATAACGACCAACCTCTCAACCTTATCCGGGTAAATCGCGGCGTAGGCATATGCGACCATATTGCCGATGTCGTGAGCAACGACATATGTCTTGTCGTATCCCAATGAGGTTACAACGGCGCGCATATCCTTGGCCTGAGTCTTCTTGTCGTAGCCATCGGGCGGCTTCGAAGATCGTCCAATGCCGCGGAGGTCCGGCACCACTACCGTGTGGTCCTTCATGAGATCAGCGGCCAGTGGAGCCCACGAATCGCTGTTCTCCGCGTACCCATGAATTAGGACCACCACTGGGCCGCTCCCTCCCCAGCGCACAAAAATGTCTGCTCCTTCCGGGCTGTGGATCGTCTTCGCTTGAAAGCTAGAGGGCAAGGAGGGTTGAGCGTGGCTCAAAACCGCTGCCAATGTCAAAAGCGCTAGGGCAAGGAAACGTCGAATCATTCGATATCTCCGTACTCGGCGACAATCGGGTTTGTTCAGGTAAGCGAATGGAACTCCGGTTCGCGTCACGAATTGTAGACCACACGCTTCGTCGCGTGAAGCATCGACTCAACCAATCGCTACCCTTAAGTCGGCTTCTCATCGTCGATCGCACAACTGACAAACAAGCGCGTTTATCGTTCCCTATGTGGTGAAACTTCCTAACAAGCCGACGTCTGGCCAAGAATAGTTCTTGAGTTGCCCGACACGCGACAACCAAGTCGCGAACTCGTCGTCCGGCCCACTCCGACCGCAGCGCCGCCTGGCCCAATTGCGCAGGCGGGCAGGCTGCCGAAGGTGCCGAGTCGAGGAGCGCTCGGTTACGATTCCTACACCTTGTTTCGCATTCCTCTGCACTCAGCGGTACCACAACCAAGCGACTGCCCTACGGCTAAAACTGTGAACTCAGACGATTTTATGGATCACCGCCATGCTACCTACCATCTGCGGTAGGATTGATGCGCGTCCACCTTCTAGGAGTTCAGGGGTTGAACTTCAGGAACCAGATCGAGCCACAGGAGAGCTCCGTCCGACAAGGACCCTTGTCGGCGGGTAAGCTTTCTGAGCACACCGTTCGACGGACCGCGTTCAGCAGGGCCGGTCCGGAGTGGCTCTGCACCTTGCTTGTGATCGGCGTGTTGTTGACTGTTCCTGCCAACGCTCTCGACCCGCAAAAACTAATCACTCAGTTCACGCACACATCATGGACCGCCAAGGACGGCATTCCGGGGCCGGTTCGCGCAATTGCTCAAACACCGGATGGGTATCTGTGGCTCGGGACCGAAGTGGGGTTATACCGATTTGACGGTCTACGCTTCGTCGCTTGGGAGCCGAGTTTCGGAGAGCGCATCCCAAGTTCCTCAGTGTGGTCCCTGTATACCGCGCGGGATGGAAGCCTTTGGATAGGCTTTAGTTCCGCTGGAATCGGCCAACTGCACAACGGCCATTTGACGACCTATTCACAGGCGAACGGCGTACCACCTGGCGGAATTCTGTCAATTGTCGAGGACGCCAATGGAGCAATTTGGGCTGGCGGTCCCTACGGGCTGAGTAAGCTGGAGAGCGGCAAGTGGAGGCGGGTTGGAGCAGAAGCGGGTTACCCTGCGCCCGGAGCCCAAACCATGCTGGTAGACCACAGTGGAAGGCTGTGGGTGGCAACCGATCACTTCAATTTCGGTCTCAGCAGCGACTCCGTCAACACAAATACAATTCTCACGCTTGACCGGAACGCAAAACACTTTACGGCGACGGGGCAGGCGGTAGGAATGATCCGATTGATGGCGTCCTCGTCGCTCGGAAACGTTTGGATGACTCACACCTCTGGCGATGTCGTGTTCGTTGCGCCTCGCAGTCGGTCGCGCACTGACATTCCCATCGACGAGCCGATGTGCTTGCTATTCGATGGCGACGATAACGTCTGGATCGGTCTCGGCAGAGGCGGTCTACGACGTGTAAGCAACATCGGAGATCATCACAATCCTCGTCATTGATGAGTTTCAGACAAGCGACGGACTTTCCAGCAATTTGGTGTATTCAACCTTCAAAGACAGGGAAGAAAATTTGTGGTTTGGCACGGCCGGCGGCTTGGATCGCATTCGCGAAAACAAGGCTACTCCGTTTTCAAGCCGAGAAGGACTAGTCCCGGATGACCAGATTGCCGTGACTTCGACTCCCGATGGAAGCGTCTGGTTTGCCAGTTACACCGGCGACATTGTCCAAAGGTTTCGCTCGGGAAGATTTGTTTCGTATAAGCTGCCACCCTCTCCGCCATCGAAGCCCGACAGAATCCTCAGTCTGGACGCAGACGGAGAAAATCATGTCTGGGTTGGGGGCCCTTTCAAACTCGACCGAGAAAATGACGGCAAATTCTCCTTCTCGAAGGTCTCGGATGTTGATCAGGTACACGACGTACACGCCATCACACATGATGCCGGCGGCAACTTGTGGGTTACGGTGTGGGACGACGACGGGGGAGGGGTGTTGCGTTTGCGGGGCGGCAAATGGACTGATTTCCCGAGTCAGGTCCACCTGCCTATATCGGTGCCGGGTTTGTACGAGATCCTCAAGGTCGGGTCTGGACGGGATTCGAGGATGGAGAAGTCGCGGTCGATGAAAACGAAGGGTTCAGGATTTACTCTTGAAGGATGGCTTGCCTCTTGGCAGAGTATTCACAATAGCCAGCGACCGAGCAGGGCATATCTGGATCGGAGGCGAAGCCGGGTTAAGTCGCTTCGATCATGGACGCTTCGTGACTCTCACGAAGGATAACGGATTGCCGGGGAATTCGATTTCGGCAATTCTCCAAGATGATGACGGCTTTCTTTGGCTCGCGGGAGCTCTCGCGGTATTCCGCGTGAATCCTCTGGAATTGGACAGAGCAGTGCTTGCGTCTTCTTATCGTATCCAAGGCGAATCGTTCGACGCGAACGACGGTTTTCGAGGACTTGTGAGACAACGTGAACCGTTACCAACTGCGACAAAGGCAGCCGATGGTCGGCTCTGGTTTTCCACCACCGCTGGTGCTGCTGTAATCGACCCACGACACTTGCCGAAAAACGTTCTCCCGCCGCCGGTGTCGATTGAAGCACTCAAAGCAGATGATCGAACGCTGACAGATTTTTCCGAATTGCATCTTCGGCCGAAAACGAGGACCTTGCAGTTTGAATACGCGGCTCCAAGTTTGACGGCGCCCCGGAACGTGTGCGATTTCGCTACAAGCTCGAAGGCTTTGATGACGATTGGCGCGGACCGACGAGCGCTCGATACGTTACTTACACAAACTTGCCACCTCGTAGCTACCGTTTTCGCCTGATCGCCTGCAACAATGACGGTGTTTGGAATGAGGCCGGAGCTTCCTTGAACTTTACTATTATTCCAGCCTTTTACCAGACTAATTGGTTCCTCCTTCTTGTGTCGCGACGGCCGGATGCCTGGCTTGGGCGGCTTACCAGTGGCGCATCCGTCAAGTGGCTGCCCGGTTCGATCTTAATTTCAAGGAGAGGTTGTCCGAACGGACAAATCACGCCCGCGAACTGCATGACACCCTGCTGCAGAGTTTTCAGGGACTGCTGCTTCACTTTCAGAGGGGCCGTAATCTTCTTCCTGAGCGCACTGCCGAAGCAATGCAAACGCTGGATCGAGCTTTGGATGGGACTGAGCAAGCGATTGTGGAAGGGCGAGACGCGATTCACGATCTGCGCTCCTTCGCACCTGCTCCGAAGAGCCTGGCCGAGGAGATCACATCGCTTGGGGAAGAACTCGTTTCAAAGGACGGCAATGGCGATCGCGCACAGTTCCTGGTTGTGATTGAAGGGTTGGCGCAGACCTTACGTCCTCAGTATCACGTTGAAATTTTCCGTATCGCACGTGAGGCATTGCGAAACGCTGTAGGCCACGCGCAGGCACATCGAATTGAGACAGAAATTGCTTACAGCAAGAAGCTCTTTCGATTGCGAATCCGAGATGACGGTAAGGGCATCGAATCTGACCGGGTCGAGGGGAACATGCGGGGCACTGGGGCTTGATGGGCATGCGCGAAAGGGCGGAGCGAATTGGCGGACAGTTGGATGTTTGGAGTGAACCTGGAGCAGGTACCGAGGTGGAATTAAGGATTCCGGATCGATTGTTTACGAGTCGTCTTCGGTTCGAGCCAATCTTCAGGTGTTCAGGAAAAAAAAGGAGGGTGACTATGAACGCCCAGCCTAGTCCCATACGCATTCTGTAGCCGACGACCATCCAGTTCTGCGTCAGGGAATACAGGCCCTTGCTGCGGACGAAAGCGACATACAGTTCGTCGCGGAAGCGTCCACCGGGCGGGAAGCGATCGAGGCGTTCAGAAAACATCGGCCAGATGTTTCGCTGATGGATTTACAGATGCCAGACATGAACGGGATCGACGCCATAATCGCGATCCGAAGCGAATTTCCTGACGCGCGCTTCATCATCCTCACGACGTATTCCGGCGATGTTCAGATTTCACGAGCTCTAAAGGCTGGGGCTCGCGCGTATCTGTTAAAGAGCTCTCTGCGCAAAGACCTTCTTGACACGATCCGCGCCGTTCACGCCGGCCATAAGCGCATTCCGGCCAACCTTGCCTCGGAAGTTGCCGATCACATCGCGGACGACCTCCTGACTGCGCGAGAGATAGAAGTTCTTAAATTGATCGCATCAGGAAACGCGAACAAACTCGTCGCCGATCAACTGTCGATAACCGAAGAGACCGTTAAGGGCCACGTAAAGAACATCCTTTCCAAGCTTGGCGCAAATGACCGCACTCACGCCGTCACGATCGGTCTGAAACGCGGAATCATTGAACTCTGAATCGCGAAATATACCCCCTCGAAAGAGTTGTATTCCAACGCCAGTTTTTGGGGATTCGAACTGCATTGAGACCGCCTAGGCTGTGGGTTGAGGTCTTGTCTGCAGCGATTATTCTCCATGTTCCCCAACGGGTGGCCCGGGTGGGGCCTTCTCCTCCTGCGCCTAGTTGTCGGGGTTGTCTTAATTCAAGACGGATTCTTCCACCTATTGGGAGCCCCTCAATGGCCGGGAATCATTCCCCAATCAATCGCGGTTGGCGCGGGGCTGCTGCTGCTCGTCGGATTATGGACTCCGATGGCGGGAGTACTAGTGGTGCTGGTCGAACTGTGGACTGCGATTGCGAAAGCTGACAGTCTGCGCAGTTGCGCGATCTTAGCTTCCGTCGGCGCGGCGCTGCTGATGCTGGGCCCTGGAGTTCGGTCCATTGATGCCCGGCTCTTCGGGCGAAAGCGGATTGATCTTGGCGGATACTCGTCGCTCTCGTCCCCCTCAATAGTAGTGCCCTCAAGTCCCAACATCAGGCGGCCACAAAAGGCCCCTAATGAGGGTTGTTCGCAAGATAGATCCGGTTCAGTATCACTCTCACCACCGAAGCCTTTTCTGATCTCAGAAAGTAATCAACCAGAAGATTGTCAGGAATTTCGTTCAAGGGTCATAACTTCAACCACGTTTGCCTAAAGGAGAAGCATATGAAGATTTCGCACATCTACCGTACCGTTTCCATCGCAATCACCGGCGTATTCCTGGCAGCAACACTTGCCACCGGAGCAGCCGCCCAGACTGTTGTAAAGAACATCGTGCTGGTTCACGGGGCATGGGCAGATGGCTCATGCTGGTCTAAGGTGATCCCACTTCTTGAGGCCAAGGGGTTGCACGTCGTTGCGGTTCAGAACCCTCTGACCTCGCTGGCTGATGACGTTGCGGCTACCTTCGGCTATACGTTCGCAAGTGATCAGGCACTCAATGTGACCCGCAGCAAAGTCGAGTAACGTCTGCTTCTCATCATCCGCATAGTAGGTATGAAAATTGTGTTGACGAGAGTGAACAATATCGAGGACTTCGCGGCCATATTCCCGATCTTCTACAAAAATGATGCATCGATCGAGAAGTTCTTGGTGATCGTTGAGAAATCTTCGAAACAGTGGAAGCTTGACTCTCGATCTCTTGGGACGCAGCGAGCTGTCCCAGAGCTCTTCCTCTGACATGGGCTCACCAGCTGCCTTCCGAGCGGCAGCACGCCTGTAAATATCCTGTAGAGCCTGTCGGTCTTGCACCGTGAGTGCATATTCCAAAGGGTAGTAGTCGAATTCGCAAAGGATCTTGCACTTGATTGCATCTTCCAAGCCGAATCTGAAAATTACGGGGCCAACGTTGTGGTCAATAAAAATATTTCCAGCCTGGTCGTACGCCCTCTCCGGTGTTGCGCTAAGGCCCAGCCGAAACGGGATATTGTCAGAGAGACCGTCCAGGTTCTGTACGTTCCCAGGGCTACCGAGTTCCATGCTCTTCGTAGTCAACTATGAAAAGTCGTCCCGAGCTGCGATGTTTTCATTCCTCTCAAGACAGCATCAAGGCGACTGCGGGAAATCAGAAGCACACTGTCTGAGGGTTCCAGCAAGAACTCTTGCCGATCATGATGACCTCCGAAGTGGCGGAGGATCCTGAATCGGCGCCCGAGCATTGGAATGATCTGCGCAACATTCGTGAACCATTGATCTAGAAGGTCAACCCCCTCAGCTGTAACGATAAGGGTGGCAATACCGTGGTCTCGGACCAGGCGCAAAAGAATCCTCAGAGCTGTACAAGAGTCTTTCCCCGTCCCGGTGGCCATTTCCAGGATGCCTCTCTTTGCGCTTAGAAAGAGTCGTTCTGCCTCGGCTTGATGTCGCCACTTCGGAAGTTCAGAGGCTTGAGGACGTGTCGCTCGATATGGGCGACTTGAGAAATGGCGCAATTCCGCAAGATTCTGTTTTATGGCCTCGGGAAGATCAAAAACCCTGAGATTCGGCTCCCGGTTGCTCCAAATACGCTCGAACCGGTCTCCGTGACTGGTAACGCGAGTGGCCTCTCGTCGATCCTGCCAGGAGCAAAAAATACTGATAGATTCGTAGTTTCGAAAAGCTTGTTGACTGTCATTCGGCGAACCATGAAAAGCTATCCTGTCGCCGATTTCATCGGCAAAAATACCAAACTTGTCATGGAAGTCTCCATCAAGGTCTCCTTGTGGAATGGCCAATCGGATTTCCAGCAGCCCGTCTGCTATCATCCAAGAAATCGCGGACAGCGTATCAGCCTTGAGCTCTTTTTTCGAGTACAGCAACGGTCTTTTTCAATGCCGCATAAATTAACGGATCATCTTGGGCCTGTGCACCGAGTTTCAGAGCTTCCCAATCGCGAACATCTAAAATTGGACTCATTATCAGGCGTGCAACGCCTCCATTGTCCGCAAGGCCGCTCAGCCCTTCGGCGGCGAGTTGTATCCATTTGGAAGAGAAGAACCCCACGCCTCTGTCGTAACGAACAGAGCGACAGTGTTGCAGGGACGTAAAAATCCCGAATAATGTTGTTTGTCGGTGCTGTAGATTTTACGACCGGCAACTCCAAATCGCGCAATGGCATATCGCTGCTAAACTGAAAGCCAATCGTACACAGCAATTTGTGTGGATTTCGGGACGCCCTTAAATTTGGGATGCTTTAGCGTCCCCACGGTAGGATTTAACTTCCAAACCATTCTTATTGACTTCCACCGCCATTTGGGTACACTTTAAAATCTGAAACGATGAAGGATAAATACGAAGCTGCGGATTCCTTTTCTTACGTATTTTCGGCCTTGAGAGGCATTCAAGCCGGCCGTGACTACTACGTGGCCATGTGTCCTCTGAAATTGATTCCCAAGATTTTCTTATTCGACGAAGACGAGATACCAGCAGAGCTTCGAGCCCAACGCGCACTCAACAAAGCACAAATACCCGAGATCGCCCGATATCTCGTAGACAACCCCAAGGAATACGTGTTCTCGTCCATCACGGCTTCGATCGACGGCAATGTCCGCTTTGAATCCGCACACGATGCCAATGGTCTAACCGGAAAATTCGTCGCCATGACGGCCAAGTTCATCATTAACGACGGCCAGCGTCGGCGAGCTGCAATCGAGGAGGCTCTGAAGGCCAGGCCAGAGCTAGGGGATGAGACAATCTCCGTCGTTTTCTTCACAGATGGGGGTCTTCGCAGAAGCCAACAGATGTTTGCCGATCTCAATAAACATGCGATACGGCCCACGAAATGGTTAAGAATGTCTACGACTTCCGCGATCCATCCTCGCAGCTGTCAGAAAACTGATTGAAAACGTCACCTTCTTCAATGGCTTGACCGAAACGGAAAAGACCACAATCTCGAATCAGTCTGGTCAAACTCTTCACTTTGAGCGGCATCTATCAGGGAACACAAGCTCTGCTCAACAGACACCGACATAGAAAATCGGGACGGACTCCCAGAGGAAGAAAAACTAGCAATTGAATTCTGGAATGAGGTCGGCAGACATATCCCGGAATGGAATATGGCTCTGAGCAGAAAGGTGGCAGCTGCTGAACTCCGCCGTGATTTCATTCACTCCCATCGGATCCGCTGCATGCTTTAGGCATAATGGGTCATTCCTTGATTGCCGCCGAGCCCAAAAAGTGGAAAGAGAGATTACGAACCCTCGACAGACTTGACTGGTCTAGGTCCAACACGAAGCTGTGGGAAGGCCGAGCAATGATTGGCGGCAGGGTCAGCAAAGCTCACAGCAATCTCTTGCTTACTGCCGCTGTTCTGAAACGCGCTCTATCATTACCGCTGACGCCTGAGGAGCAAAAATTGGAAACTTCTCTTATGAAGAGGAACTAATGTCTGAACAAGAAATTCTGGTCGATCCCTCTCGCCTTACCCGCGAATATCTCGAAAGCAGATACACTGAAATCAGAGACGTTTATCTGAGCGACACCCGGCCTTGGGTGATCGGATATAGCGGGGGCAAAGATTCGACTGTCGCCTTGCAACTGATTTGGTATGCCTTGTCAGATCTCCGCGAGAAAAGCTCAATAAGCCAATATTCATAATTTCCTCCGATACGCTAGTCGAAACACCAAAAATTGTCGATTACATCACTCGCTCGCTTGAGAACATGAATCTCGCGGCGGAACGTTTGGGTCTGCCTTTTTCCGCCCACAAAGTCACTCCACAAATCGACGACTCGTTTTGGGTAAACCTCATCGGTCGTGGATACCCGGCTCCATCCAATAAATTTCGATGGTGCACTGAGCGGCTAAAGATCGACCCTGCTAATAAATTTATCTTGGATAAAGTCGCCCAGCACGGTGAGGTCGTCGTCAGTATCGGTGTTCGGAAATCAGAAAGTGCCACGCGCTCGCAAGTGATGAGCCTCCATAGAATTCCAAACAGTCTGCTTTCACGCCATTCGACGCTGCCAAACGCATTTGTCTATACCCCTGTCGCAGACTTTGGCCTTGGAGATGTTTGGACATATTTACTGCAAGTCACTTCTCCATGGGGAAACAACAATCGGGATCTTGTGACTCTTTATCGGAACGCCCAGGCCGGTGAGTGCCCCCTTGTGGTCGATAAGACAACTCCCTCTTGCGGAAATAGCAGATTCGGTTGCTG
>CAVYQB010000009.1:0-240804 GCA_963770465.1 uncultured Acidobacteriota bacterium | reverse complement strand
GCTGCTGTTGCTGATGTCCTGCATCAAGTCCAAGGTATTGGTTCCAGCGACCCCGATACTCACTACGTTGCTGACAGATGGGTCAACAGGTGAAAGCGAACCTCCGGCGTAGGTTCCGGACAATGTAGCGCCTGTTTGCTGCGCTGTCATAAATCCGAAACTGACCGATGTGTCTGTGCCAATGATGAATGCTTCGTTGGGCATAACCAGATAAAGCACCGGTTGCGAATTCTGAAAACCTGTTGATCCGGTCGTGAAGGCGACGCGCCCAGTCGTGGAATCGATGGTATAGCCTCCGGACCCCGATGGACTCGTCAGCGTACCACCGCTGTTCTGGTCGGAGGTCAAGGTGTAGGTTGCGCCCGGAGTGGCGTTGAATAATCCCACCTGACCTTGAGCCACCGATCCGGTTGGATCAAGTGCAGTCACTTCGAAAACGGTAGTAGCGGCTAAACTAACACTGCTACTCTGGCTCAGAGCTGTACCGCTGACAAGCGGGAAGCCCCCGGAAGTAAAGGTGTCCGTCTCCACGAACAACAGTTCATTCGAATTGACAATGTAAAAGCTGTAGGCAGTCGTGCCCTGGGTAGTCGTGATGGTTGCCGTTCCTCGACCGTTAGCCGCAACCGAATATGTGCCGCTTACGAACGGGATACTGGCAGATACTCCGGTGCTGCTGTCGTCGGAATCCAGCAAACCAGCGGTAAACTTCCCGTTTCCGTCAGCGCTAAAATATCCCGCAAACCCATAGCGGTTTTTGCCTGAGTCGACTCCCAGGAAACCAAACGCGTAGTTGTTCATCACCGAAGAGTTCGAAAACCCTGAGGTTGTGGTTTGTTGCAGCATTACACCGGAATTCAGGGTTCCTCCCCCGGTGCTGTCATCAAACTCAATGATGTTTGCGTTCCCGTGAGTCGTAAGGGAGAACGCGAAGGAGCGCGCGCCGCCGCTCGAAAGGTTAAAAGTCATGTATCCCAGACCGCTTGGGAGGACGTAATACGTCCCCTTGAAGCTGGGGTTGGTCGGATCGCTCAGGGTATCGTTAATGTCCATGACGCCGCTGGAAATGTTCCCGTTGCCATCCGCGAAAAAGCTTCCCGCAGCCACGAAAAGTCCATTAGGCGGCGCATCAAAACCACGTACCGAGAATGCATAATAGCCGCTCAACCTCGCGTTGTCGGTATTGCCGGGATTGACGGTAATGCTCAAATTCGCAGAGGCGCTCTGCTGCGGCGTAGACGAGTCGACTACCTGAACCTCGAAGTTGAACGTTCCGGATGCAATAGGCGTTCCTGAAATCGCGCCAGTGGACGCAATCGTAAGCCCTGGAGGCGGCGCGGTGTTGTTAATGAGGCTCCAAGTATAGGGGGGCGTTCCGCTGCTTGCCTGCAACGTAATCTGATTGTACGGCGTGCCTACCGTGCCATTGGGGAGCGATCCCGTCGCGACTGCCAGCGGCGGTGCGGGGTTGATCGTGATGCTCAACGCCTGCGTCACACTGTTGCCCGATGAGTCTGTTACCTGGACAGTGAATTTGTAGGTCCCCAAAACCGTGGGTGTACCCTCAATCTCGGCTGAGGTGCTGGTGCTAGTGGTTTGAAAAGTTAAACCTGGAGGCAGGCTGCCTGCAGTCACAGACCAGGTAAAAGTTCCCGTGGCCCCGGTTGCATCCACAAATGTGTTGTAAGCAGTTTGCAGAGTTCCCGCCGGAAGCGAGGTCGTGGCGATGGTGAGCACCGCGTTTAGCGTAATCGACTCGGTCGCCGTTATGCTCGAGTTTGCAATTGAAGTTGCCGTGATGGTTGCAGTAGCGGCGGTCGAAATGTTAGCTGGGGCGGTATAAACAACTGAAGTCGTCGTGTTGCTGCTCAGTTGGCCGGGGCCGGAGAGAGTCCAAGTCACACCCTGATTGTTCGTGTCGTTGGTAAGGGTCGCGGTGATGGTCTGCGTGGCTCCGGGATTCAACGACACTCCGGAAGCAGGACTCAATGTAATCGTGATGGTGCTGCTTCCCGAGCAACCTGCGAAAACCAGCGCCCAGACAAGGATACCCACTGCCAACGACGAAACAACTTTGAATTGTCTCAAGGTTTCTCCACAGAAAGTTTTAACAACATCTTCGCGAAAGAGCAACCCGTTAGAACGAGAATAAAACCTGCAAATCGATTCTGCGAGTGGCTGAACCGAAGGAATATGGGCCGCCGGCAAGCGCGTTCGATTGTCCGAATAGCGGAGAATCGAGGTTGCCCACCGGCGTTGCCAGGTTTACCCGGTTAAGAATATTTCGTCCGGCTACGCTGAATGTCATATTGTATCGTCGGTTCGTGTTGGCTGCAGCGGTGAAAGGACCGCCAGGACCGCCCCCGCTGCCGCTGAGTCCACGGCCGCCCAGGCCGCCTCCGGGAGACCCTCCGCGTCCGCCGCCACCACCTCCGCTGCCACCAGTTCGCGGGCCTTGCCCGGCAGCTACCTCCCGACCGAATCCAATAGTTTTGCTGAGACGCAGATTCATGGTGAACAGCGTGGGACCGGTGCCAATATTAATCGGAATAATTTTCTGCCCGGGAGTAGGCATCAAGTTGAAAGTCCCCAACTGGGTGCACGCCAAGTTCGACGTAATTTGCGGCGTGCTGCAGGTTGCGGTTGAGGCCAGCGACGGCCGGTCATTAAAAATCGAATCGCCGTTCAGATCCTGACCGACAGTGACGTTGTAGGGTTGACCTGAACTTAGAATGACGAAAGGATTCAAACGAACCGCATAAGGCAGAGTAACCGTGCCTCCCACCACCACGCGGTGGTGCACATCGAATGTGGAGCGGCCGTAATCTGCCATCGGGTCGTATGAGTTTGATAAGAAGTTCGCGTTGATGGTCGATCCGCCGCCTCCACCGCCCCCAAAGCCGCCGCCTCCACCGCCACCGCCGCCAGAACCCGATCCCAAATCGCTGTTCGCATAATTCAGCATGTAGAAACCAAAGAGCGAAACCTTGGTTCCAACATTAGTCCGGAAATTAGCAATCAGTTGGTTTTGCCGGAAGATCCCTTCGGAGTCGTATTGATAAATGTTGTCGTTATTTCCAAGCGGCCGAATGCCGGGAGGATACGTGCCGGGGAGCGGAGCGTTGGCATTGCGAATGAAAACCTGATGCTCGCCGTAAGAATTTATGTAAGTTAGGGCGACAGTTGTGCTCTTGGCAACTTGCCGCTCCACACCCACCGCCGATTGCATGGTCAACGGCGCTCGTAGTCCGGAAGAAATCTGATAGCGCGTTGGAGAAATCTGACCGCTGGCGGAATTTGCCTCGACAATTGTCTGTTGTTGAGTGAAGCCGTTCAGCCGCTCCGCTTGAAGGACAAGGCTAGACGGGAAGCGATCGTAAAAAATTCCGAAACCGGCCCGCAGAACGGTCTTGGGCGCAGTTTTTTTTGCGCCTCCCAAACCCCAGGCAAAACTCAGTCGGGGAGCGAAATCTCCATGATCACCGATGTCGTTTTGGGTTTCAAAGCGCAAACCATAGCTAAGCGTCATGTTCGGACGAATCCGCCAATCGTCTTGCACGTACAAACCTGCGTCAACATATGTGACCGTCGAGAGAGGCTGCCCGGTCGTAATCGAAAACTGGGTAGCACCGCATTGCGCCAACTGACTAGTCGTGGGCACCGTTGGGAGCGCCGCGATCAGCGTCGACAAGCATGAAGTCCCAGGCACCACGTTGGTTTCATATTGCTGCAGTGAGGAAAAAGTGAATGTGCCGTTGAATCCGGAAGTCGACGTGTTCGAATCCGTGCTGGCGCGCAACCGTCCGCCGAATTTTATTAAGTGATTGCCGTGAACGATCGAGGTGTAATTTTGCAGTTCGTAGCGGTTCTGCGAATCTGAGCCATTTCCGATCTGATTACCTCCGCCGGTAAACGCGCCAATCACGTTTATGGTGGGCGAAAAATTCTGCACGATTTGGCTACTGTTATCGTGGAGATATTGAAAGCGGGTTTCATTCACAATATTCGTATTTATGACCTGAGTATCGCTGATCTGCAGAGTGTGTTCGGTGGAGACGGTGTTATAGGCCTGCGTAGGCAGAGAAAAGGTTCCGATGCCCTCATTGTTCTCAGTGTCGCGATAGAACTGATATCGGACCGTCAGGGTATTGTTCGGCGTAAGCTGAAAATCAAATCGCGGACCGAGATTCAGCCGAGTCTCCGGATTGGGCACGGCTTGCGTGAAGTTCACGCCTGTTGGATTGGGGTCGGTGACTGTAGGCACGACCGCGCTCACAATATTCGAATCGTTAATTTCCCTGCCCTGGGCAGTAAAAAAGAATGAGGCCCTTTTGCTGATAGGCCCGCTGACGCTGCCATTGAAAAGTTCTGAATGAAACGATGGCTGGTTGGGTTCAAACGGACTCAACGCGTCGAACGCCGATGCATTGCCATCGGCCATGAACTGGCCATGAAACTGGTCTGTACCTGGTTTAGTAAAGATTTCAATGCGGCCATAGCCGAGCTTGTCGTACTCGGCCGAAAACGGATTTTGATTGATGCGAATTTCGCGGATGGAAGATTTTGGCGGAAGCTGTCCCGCGGTAAATCCGTCAATATAAATCTGGCCTCCATTCGGTCCGGCCGACGGTCCAGCCAGCGCCTCCAGTTCCTGCTGCAATTCGTCGGGATCGTCGGATAGAGCTTCGAGGTCCTTCCCCTTGATCACAATCGAACTGGCGTTCTCTGATGGGCTCACGCTCACAGTTGTGCTTTCTTCCTGCACCTCAACCTTTTCTGGCTGTACCTGAATTTCAAGGGAGATGTCGAACTGCTGCACTTGATCTGCGGAGACCGCGACATTCTGCTTCGTTGACACGGTGAAGCCCTTAGCCGTGGTGCTGACAGAATAAGTGCCTGGCGACAATCCCTTGAGCTCGTACGCTCCCTGCTGATCAGTAACTGCGGTTCGCCTTTTTGCCGCTGGGCCCAGTCGCGGTCACGCTGGCTTGCGGAATTACTGCTCCAGTAGGATCCGTAACCCTGCCGCGCAATGTGCCCGACGAAATCTGCGCAAGCAAGGAACCGGTCAGCAGCAAAACGGACAGCGTGACCGCTATGCATGCGAGAGAATCTGAGGCAGCCAGACTTCATTAATTCTCCACCAGACTCATTGGTTTGCACCCGCAGCGGCATCCGCTCCGCCTCCGAGATTCCACGGAGAAAGCAACATTGCCGCTCGGTTGCTATTAGGCGAGGCTGACAAGATGGGTTCCACACCGCTCAGCAAGGTGATAGCGGTGGGCTGAGTCGTGGCCGTGCCTTGGGTCGTGACAATCATAACGGCATCGCCTTTCTGCAAATCGGCGATGGTGACCGCGGGCATGCGCTTCAACATTTGCTGGAAATCGGGCGTGCCAGCTGGACGCGATGCACTTGCATTGCCGCCGGGTGCAGGACCAGCGCTCGGTGCCGGAGCTCCACTCGGAGCGCCGGGTCCTCCGTCCGCTGATCCACCCCGCAAACGCGAAGCGATTCGCTGCGCAACCGTTGGGGACAGTTTGCGCAATTGCGAGTCAGCGTTAATCCGCAGAGTTAAAGGTTTTTTGCTTGCCAGATCCGTTACGGTGACGGTGTTGGCAGCGGCGTCAGTAGAAACAACCAAACCTGCGACGTTCCTGAACGTTCCGGAAACCACTTCGTCGGCTGTCAGTTCAGTGCCATCCGCGCTGCGAACACCCCGCGCACGTAGTTGGTCGCCAACACTGATTTGATCGATCGTGCCCGGCGTGGCGTCGTCAAACTTTACCGAGTCAGGAGAGTACCGACGAATAATGGTGCTCTTCGAAATGTGAATCGTAATCGGTTTAGCGTCGCCAATTACCGGGGCAGCAAGTGTAATAGCACCGCTTGCCGGATCGACCTTGCTCACCAGGCCGCCTACACCGCGCTTCTGCCAGTCCTCCCGGTCGCGTTCTTGCTTCGCCGCCACGTCTGACTCTTTCATCAGGACGATAGACGAAGCTTGCACCGACTTGCCGTCATCCGAAGGCGTGCCCCGAGCCAGAATGCGGTCTCCAACCTGGACATCCTGCAGTTGGATGGGCGCAGCGTCTTTCAGATCTTTCTGTCCCGGGGAAATGCGCACCAGTCGGGCCGAATCCTGAACAATGATGTTGATGGTCGGTCCTGCATCGGTAGCGAGAGTAATGGTACTTCCAGAAATCGCCTTTACCACGCCCACTGGCTTTAGCGTCCCGGCGGTCGATGCAGGAGCTGAAGGCTCTTGGGTCTGATCAGAAGTGGCGTAGCTCAGCGGAAGAAGACCCACGGAAGCGAGCATGAGTGGGCCGGCGAGCATTAGGGTTGGAATTCGGCTTAGCAAATTTGAATCACGTTGTCCAAGCTTCCGTGTGCTGATAGTTTACGCCCGGTGCTGAATGGCAGTGAACTTAATCATCCGCCCTCATTCCGCCTAAATTTTGCGAGAAACTATTGGTTGCGCTTTGATCGGAATCCGACAAGATATTCGAACACACTCATTCCTCGGTTGCGCGTAAAGAATCGTCAATCAACTGTAAATTTCTGTTCCGTCGGAACTTAGGAGTTGGAAGACGGGCGTCACTCGCTCCCCGGCCGGGCGAGGACGCCCGGCGTCCTTTTTTGTGCCAAACAAGCTAAGCAGCGGCCAGATACACGTAACGCAGAATGAACAGAATGGTGAGGATCCAAATGAGCGGGTTTATCTGGCGAATCTTTCCGGATGCAACTTTCACAATCGTGTAGGAAATTAATCCCAGACTGAGCCCAGTCGCAATGCTGAATGTAAGCGGAGTAGCAAGCATCGTGACAAACGCCGGAACAGACTCGCTGAAGTCTTGCCACGCAATCTGCGAGATCGATTGCGTCATCAAAACGCCAACCAAAATCAACGCAGGCGCAGTCGCGTACGCCGGAATCGCCGTTGCCAGCGGCGAACAGAAAGTGGCTAAAAGGAAGAGTGCGGCGACCGCGACATTGCTTAGACCGGTTCGCGCCCCGGCAGCAACGCCCGCAGCGCTTTCGATGTAACTAGTCACGGTGGAAGTTCCGGTCAACGCGCCAAAAATTGTTCCCACGGCATCAGCGACCAAAACTCGGCCAACGCGGGGGATCTTGCCATCCTTGATAAACCCGCCTTGCTCACACACTCCGACCAGCGTTCCCACGTTGTCGAACAGATCCACAAACAAAAATGCGAACAGGATTTCGAGTAAGCCCAGATGTCTGGCACCGCTAAAATCCAGTTGCAGAAAAGTGGACGAGGGATGCGGCATGGCAAAAATCGCCGCTGGCCAATTGCTAATTCCTCGAAGTATCCCGAACAATGCAGTCCCAAAGACGCCGATCAAGATGGCTCCGTGGAGTTTCCGCGACATCAGCACCATCGTGAGGCCAAGGCCCAGGCATGCGATCTGCACTTCTTTGTCGGCGAAGTTTCCCAGGCCTACATACGTGGCCGGATTTGCCACTACCAACTTAGCATTGCGCAATCCAACAAAAGCAATGAACATTCCGATTCCTGCGGCAGTGGAGTGCTTCAGGCAATCGGGCATGCCATTGACTATCTGTTCCCGAACCCGCGTTACGGTGAGCAAAAGAAAAAGGACGCCAGAGAAGAACACCACCGCCAGAGCTGTACGCCACGGCACATGCATGTTGATGCACACCGCATAGGTGAAATAGGCGTTCAACGACATTCCCGGAGCCAAGGCTATGGGATAATTCGCATACAATCCCATCACCAGCGTGGCAATCGCGGCGGAAACGCAGGTTGCAAATACCACGCCGTCGCGCGGCATGCCTGCCTGAGCGAGAATCTGCGGGTTCACCACGATGATGTAGGCCATCGTCACAAACGTGGTGAGACCGCCGAGCATCTCCTGCTTCACGGAGGTCTGATGCTCGGCCAGTTTGAAATAGCGATCGATCAATTATTCACCTGGGCTGAGATGGGCGGCTGTAGAGACGTAGCTAGCTACGTCTCTACGGAAATCAGTAAGCGATCTTGTCCGGCTTGGCCTGCCACGCGCGAAACGCCTCCAACGCCTCGTCGCGCATTAACTGAATCATGGGAATTTTGCGCTGCGACTGTGGTTGCGCGATCTCGCGATAGATGAGCGAATCGTCAAAACCGATTTTGGAGGCATCTACTGCAGCGTTGGCAAAATAAATACGAGCGAGGTGAGCCCAGTAGATCGCTCCCAGACACATGGGACACGGCTCGCAAGAAGTGTAAATCTCGCAACTTTCCAGGGTGAAAGCACCAAGCCTCTTGCATGCCTCGCGAATGGCGAGCATTTCCGCGTGCGCGGTAGGGTCATTTGTGGAAGTGACTTGATTTGTGCCTTCGCCAATGATGGCGCCGTTCTTGACTACAACCGCACCAAAGGGCCCGCCGCGTCCGGAGCGGACGTTCTCAAGCGAGAGATGAATGGCGCGTGCCATAAACAGATTTTCCATGAGTGCTTCTGTGCGTGCGGCTAATGTGCGTGACTGGTCGCGGAGCTGTGATTCGCCGCATGCTGCTTGCGGATTTTCGCATAACCGGGCTTGATGATCGAATAGATAAAATCACAGCGCTCTTTGTACGGCAAGAAAGCGCTCTTCATCGCATTGATAGTTATTTTTTCGAAATCGTCCACGGACAAACCGAAGGTCTCCGCAGCGGCTTCGAATTCGCGAGTCATGCTGGTGCTGCTCATCAGCCGGTTATCCGTGTTCAGGGTGACACGAAACTTTTCCTGATAAAGGATCTTGAAAGGATGCTCGGCCAAACTCGGTGTGGCGCCGGTGTGCACATTACTAAGCAAACAGATTTCGAGCGGAATGCGCTTGTCCAAAACATATTGAGCCAGATCGCCTAGCTTCACCGCCTTGCCGTCTACAACTGCTATGTCGTCGATCAACCGCGTGCCGTGACCTATGCGATGCGCCCCGCAATACTGAATTGCCTGCCAGATCGATTCCTTCCCGTAGCCTTCGCCGGCATGAATCGTGATGTTGAAATTTTCCCGCTGGATGTAGTGAAAAGCGTCAACGTGTTTTTTCGGAGGGTAACCGCCCTCTTCGCCCGCAAGATCGAATCCGACGACTCCACGCGCGCGAAAATCGACGGCCAGCTCAGCCATTTCAAGCGAAACGTCCATGTTGCGCATGGCACAAATAATCAGGCCCGATGAAATTCCAAAATCCTTGCGTCCTCGCTCCAGTCCTTTCAAAACCGCCGACACTACTTGTTGGTGGGTTAATCCGTTTCTCGTATGAAAGACCGGCGCAAAACGAGTCTCAAAGTAGATCACGCCATCTTTGTGGAGATCTTCGGCCTGTTCATAGGCGACGCGTTCCAGAGCCTCCTCGGTTTGCATTACCGCGATGGTGTGCGCGAAGCCTTCCAGGTACTTGGACAGGCTGCCTTGATTCGCGCCTCGATGAAACCACTGCGCCAGCGTTTGCGGGTCGGTTGTGGGAAGATTCGCGTATCCCGCATCTTTCGCCAGATCAACAATGCTTTGCGGCCGCAAAACGCCGTCGAGATGCTCGTGCAAGAGAACCTTGGGAAGGCTGCGCAGCAATGGTTGGTCAAGTTTCATATATTCCAGCGTCGCGACGCTTCACTCCTCGCCAATATCTTCGTTCCAAATCTCAGGGTTGGCGCGAATATACGCGCTCAGCATAGAAGCGCAATCCTCGGAATCAAGGTCGACGATCTTTATGCCCAGCGAGCGCAGCCAATCCACGCCGCCCTGAAAGTTACGGCTTTCGCCCACGACGACCGTGCCGAATCCGAATTGCCGCACCAGCCCGCTGCAATACCAGCAAGGCGCCAGAGTGGTGGCCATAACCAGTTTGCGGTAGCTGCGCTGTCTCCCGGCGCTGCGGAAAGCATCGGTCTCCGCATGCATTGACGGATCGTCATTTTGTACGCGACGGTTGTGGCCCGCGCCGACCAATTTGCCGCTTTCGTCGAAGACGGCAGCGCCGATGGGAATGCCACCCTCGGCCAGTCCTTTGCGAGCCTCAGCTTTCGCCACCTCCAGCATCGCGGAGTAATCGGAACCAGACATTGCGCTTGATTATAACGATTGAAGCTTTGGAGCGGGAAACCGGGATCGAACCGGGCGGTATCCCCGCTTCCCGGCTGCATGTTACTGGAACCAATTTCTGATCATAGAATTGTTGACAGTTCGCAAAAAAGATGCCATTGTACTTGGAATCAATTAGCGGGTAATCAATGTTAAGTTCCGCCCAAGTCGCGTTGTTATCGTGCAAACCGGACTTCCGGTTCCGGGCGGAGTTGTTTCGCGCACTCATTCTGCTGGTCCTCATTATTATTATCACGGGTGTAGCTGTAACACCCGGAGCCAGCGGATGATGTAGCCCAGAAAAGATTCAAACCAGAGGCCATCATCCAGAAAAGATGATGGCCTTAAGTTTTTGGGGACGATTTGTCACCCCGAGCAACGCGAGGGATCTGGGTTCTTCTGGTAATCGCAGAAACCGAGGTTCTTCGTCACTTCGCTCCTCGGAATGACGGGTTAACTTGGCAAGGGACGGATGAAGACGGGGATTGAATGAACGAAGGAAAACTCAATAGCGCCGCCCTGACACAGGGACCTAGTCGTGCGCCCGCCCGGGCCATGTTGAAAGCTGTGGGGTTCACGGATGAAGACCTGCGACGGCCGTTGATTGGGGTGGCCAACACCTGGATTGAAATTGGCCCTTGCAACCATCATCTGCGCGAACTGGCGGCGTCCGTCAAGCAAGGCATTCGTTCTGCTGGGGGCACGCCGATGGAGTTCAACACGGTCTCCATTTCGGACGGGATCACGATGGGGACCGAGGGCATGCGCACGTCGCTGGTTAGCCGCGAAGTGATTGCGGATTCGATTGAATTGGTGGCGCGCGGCAATCAGTTCGACGGCATGGTGGCGCTGGTGGGATGCGACAAAACTATTCCTGGAGCAGTAATGGCGCTGGCGCGGTTGGATATTCCCGGGCTGGTGCTCTATGGCGGATCGATCGCGCCTGGCAACTTTCATGGGAAGGATGTCACTATTCAGGACGTTTTCGAAGCCGTAGGTGCGCACGCGCAGAAGCGGATGAGCGACGCGGATTTGCTGGCGATGGAGAATAGCGCGTGTCCGGGAGCGGGTGCGTGTGGCGGGCAGTTTACGGCGAACACGATGGCGATGGTGTGTGAGTTTCTCGGGCTTTCGCTGATGGGCAGCGCCAGCGTGCCGGCGTTGGATGCGAGAAAGCCTGAAGTGGCGCAGGCTGCGGGCGCGATGGTGATGAATCTGTTGAAGCACGATCTTCGGCCGCGACAGATTCTCACTCGCGAAGCTTTCGAGAACGCGATTGCCAGCGTGGCGGCGACGGGTGGATCGACCAACGCCGTGTTGCATTTGCTGGCTATTGCGTTCGAGGCAGGCGTGCCGCTTTCTATCGATGACTTCGATCGCCTTTCGGAGCGAGTACCCTTGCTCGCTGATCTCAAACCTGGGGGAAGGTTTGTCGCTACCGATCTATATCACGCGGGCGGCACCGGGTTGGTGGCTAAGCGGCTTCATGAGGCGGGACTGTTACACGGCAAGGCGCTTACCGTTAGCGGCAAGAGCATCGCTGAAGAAGCGCAAGGCGCGAGTGAGGCGGCGGCGCAGCAAGTGGTGCGTCCGCTCGATCGGCCTCTTAAACCGACCGGTGGGCTCGTGATCTTGAAAGGCAATCTTGCTCCTGATGGATGTGTCGTCAAAATGGCAGGACACCAGCAGGTTCATCATCGTGGGCCGGCGCGTGTTTTTGATAGTGAAGAAGAAGCGTTCGCTGCGGTGCAGAAGAGCAGGGTTCGAGCCGGCGATGTGCTGGTAATTCGCTACGAAGGTCCGCGCGGTGGACCCGGCATGCGCGAGATGCTCGGCGTGACCGCGGCGCTGGTGGGCGCAGGTCTCGGCGACTCGGTGGCGTTGCTCACCGATGGCCGTTTCTCCGGCGCCACGCATGGATTGATGGCTGGTCATGTTGCGCCGGAAGCAGCTTGCGGCGGTCCCATCGCTGCGGTTCGCGATGGTGACATTGTCGTTTTTGATATCGGGCGCCGTGAACTTCGCGTGGAGCTTTCTGACGGGGAGATCCGGCAACGGCTTGCGTCGTGGCGGCAGCCGGAAGCTCGCTATCGGACCGGAGTCATGGCGAAATACGCGCGGCAGGTTTCGTCGGCCGCATTGGGTGCGGTTACGAATTGAGCATTGTCATCCTGAGGTCCACGTCCTTTGTGGACCGAAGGATCTCTGCAATTTGCCGGCAGCATCCGTAATGCCTGGGAGTTGCACAGGTCCTTCGTTGGGAGTCATCAGCTTCGCTGATAACTCCGCTGCCTCAGGATGACAGATGAACTGGGTCACGCGAGGAGCTTATGAAGAAAACCGGTGGAGAAATTATCTGGGAATGCCTGAAACGCGAAGGCGTGAAGCACATCTTCGGGTATCCGGGCGGAGCGATTTTGCCCGCCTACGATGCGCTTTGTAAATACCCGGAGATCCACCACGTGCTGGTGCGGCACGAACAGGGCGCCGCGCACATGGCCGATGGTTACGCTCGCGCGGGCGCCGGAGTCGGCGTCGCGATTGCCACTTCCGGGCCGGGCGCGACCAACCTAGTCACGGGAATTGCCACCGCGATGATGGACTCATCGCCAATCGTCTGCATCACCGGTCAGGTTGGTAGCAAGGTAATCGGCTACGACGCTTTTCAGGAGACTGATATCACCGGCATCACGCTGCCGATTACGAAGCACAACTACCTCGTAACCCGAGCCGAAGACATTGCCACTGCGATCCGCGAGGCTTTCTGGTTGGCGACGTCGGGGCGGCCGGGGCCAGTGCTGATCGATGTCACCAAAGATGCCCAGCAAGGGAGTTGCGAGTTTGATTGGGATGCGGCCGAACCACGGCACCGCAATCGTTGTCTGGCTGCGAGCTCGGCCGCGCCTCAATATGGCGATGCGCTCGAGTTGATCAACTGCGCCAAGCGGCCGGTGATTCTGGCAGGGCACGGGGTTCTGCTTTCGGGTGCGATGCGAGAAATTTGCGCGCTAGCCGAACGGGCTCAAATTCCAGTGGCGATGACGCTGCTTGGTATTAGTTCTTTCCCCGCGTCCCATCCGCTAAATCTCGGGATGATGGGGATGCACGGCGAGGCCTGGGTTAACACGGCAATTCAGGAGGCGGACCTGTTGCTAGCGCTCGGGATGCGTTTCGATGACCGCGTCACCGGCAATCTCAAAACCTATGCGCCCATGGCGAAGAAGATTCACATCGAGATCGATCAGGCTGAAGTTAATAAAAACGTCAAGATCGACGTGGCGCTCATCGGAGATTTGCGTGAGGTGTTGTGCGAATTGCTGCCGCACGTCGAAGTCGGCAATCGAGAGCCCTGGCTGTCACGAATTCAAGAACTGAAGGGCGACTCGGCAGTGCGCGACATTCAGAACTTGCCGGACGACGGCCATTTGTACGCCGCGCACGTGGTCAATGACCTATGGCGTGAGACGGGTGGGGATGCCGTCGTGGTGACGGACGTCGGTCAGCACCAGATGTGGGAAGCGCAATATTACAAACACGACAAGCCGCGCACCCTGATTACTTCGGGGGGGTTGGGCACGATGGGGTTTGCTCTGCCCGCCGCCATCGGCGCGAAGTTCGCGCGGCCTGACGCGGAAGTCTGGGTCGTGGCCGGGGATGGCGGCTTTCAGATGACGATGGCTGAGCTGGCCACGATCTCGCAGGAGAAACTGGAGATCAAAGTTGCCATCATCAACAACGGCTATCTCGGCATGGTGCGGCAGTGGCAGGAATTCTTTTATGAACGGCGCTACAAAGCTACGCCGCTGTACAGTCCGGATTTTGTGAAGCTTGCCGAGGCTTTCGACTTGCACGGCGTGGCTGTTCAGAAGCGCGCCGAGGTTGTGCCTGCGATCCGCGAGGCACGGGAGCATCGCGGCACTTACGTTATCAATTTCTGCGTGGAGCAGGAGGACTCTGTCTTCCCCATGGTGCCGGCGGGAGCCGATCTTCACGCCATGATTCGCCGTCCCAGTCCGTTGGTTGAAACTGCGCAAGACTTGTGAGGAAACATGCTGATGACACTGGTGGTGCAGGTCGAGAACAAGCCCGGAGTGCTGAACCGGGTGGCGTCGCTTTTTCGGCGGCGCGGCTTCAACATCGAGTCGCTCACGGTCGGGCATACGGAAAAACCCGGGGTTTCGCGTATGACCATCGTAGTCGATACCGACGAAGCCGGTGCTCTGCGGATCGAGGCCAACCTTTACAAGTTGGTGCACGTGCAGCGCGTCGAAAACGTGACCGCGACTCCGACGGTGTTTCGCGATCTGGCAATGATCAAAGTGGCCGCGACCCCGGAAACACGGGCTGAAATCATGCAACTGGCCCACGTGTTCCGTGCTCGCATTGTCGATGTGAACAGCGAGTCGCTGGTGATCGAAACTACGGGCACCGAGGACAAGATCGACGGCTTGACTGAGATCTTGCGCGGCTTCGGAATTTTGGAAATGGCGCGAACTGGACGGGTCGCGATGACCCGCGGTCCCCGGCCTGAAGCTTCGACAAACGTATCTGGGCAAGACGATTCGCTGGAGGACGAATCCGTGTCGTATTCGGTCTAGCGTGATTTTCGTAGCGCCGCCGTTTCGTTGGGGCGTCTCGCTCCCAACGGCGAGAGCAGCATGCCCTCGCGACAGCTGGCAAGATGCGGGCGCTACAAGTAAAGGTGTGGAGGTAAGTATGGAAAACTTGAAACAAAAATTAGAGAAAACCCTGGAAGAACATCAACGCGAAAGTGGATTGCACATGATCGGAGGCCGTGAACGGCTAGTGGCGCGCCTTCTGAAAGTGCTGGATCCACCTGCTCATGGCGCGGGAAACGCCGATCATACCCGATCGGATGAAGACGGGCGCTGCTGTCAATAGCTGATCAAACTGCGCGCGTAATGCTGTGCGCATTTCGATCCGAACAATATAAGGAGAACACAAATGGCAAAAATGTATTACGACAACGATGCCGACCTGGCACTCATTCGTGGCAAGAAAGTCGCAGTGATTGGCTACGGTTCACAGGGTCACGCTCACGCTTTGAATCTGCGTGACAGTGGAGTCGAAGTCGTGGTGGCCCTGCACGAGACCAGCCAATCACGCCCTCGCGCTGAGGCTGAGCGCTTGCGCGTGCTGTTGCCCTCGGAAGCGGCGGCTTGGGCGGATGTCATCGTGTTCCTGGCGCCTGACACAACCCAACCGGCGCTTTACCAGGAATCGGTTGCGCCTCACCTCAAGGCGAACAAGACTCTGCTTTTCGCGCATGGTTTCAACATTCATTTTGGAACCATCCAGCCGCCAGCCAATGTGGATGTGATCATGATTGCCCCGAAGTCCCCGGGTCACCGTGTGCGCGAAGTCTTTGTCGATGGCGGTGGAACTCCTGCGTTGCTGGCTGTGTATCAGGATGCCAGTGGATCGGCAAAAGCTCTGGCTCTTTCTTACGCGAAGGCGCTGGGAAGCACCCGAGCCGGCGTCATTGAGACTACCTTCGGCGAAGAAACGGAAACCGATCTCTTCGGCGAGCAAGCGGTTCTCTGCGGAGGCGTGAGCGCGCTCGTCAAAGCCGGTTTCGAAACTCTGGTCGAAGCGGGATACCAGCCTGAAATCGCTTACTTCGAGTGCATGCACGAGCTGAAGCTGATTGTGGACCTGATGTATCGCGGCGGCCTGAACTACATGCGGTATTCCGTCAGTGATACAGCAGAGCACGGAGACTACACTGGCGGGCCACAACTTATCACTGAGGAAACGCGAGAAACCATGCGCCGCATGCTGGGCGAGATTCAACGCGGCGAATACGCTCGCAAGTGGATCGCGGAAAACGAAGCTGGGAGGCCCTGGTTCAACGCTACACGAAAGAACGAGCAAACTCATCCTATCGAGAAAGTGGGGGCCGAGTTGCGCGAGCACATGGCATTTCTGGATCCGGTGCGGATTACGCCCGAAGGAACTCCGGAAAAGAAATCGCAGCCAGCAGCCGAGTTTGTGACAAGCGGCGCCGACTGATCGGGAAACGGAAAAAGAGGGTTTAACCTATGCATGTCTATGACTGGAATTCGATGCAGCCGGAGGCGGTGACCGAATTGTACCGGCGCACCGTCGCGCAGGGAGAGAAAATGAGTGTGGCTCGACTCGAGGTCGCCAAGGGATCTTCGACCCGAGCCCATCGCCATGAGAATGAGGAAGTCATCATCCTGCTGCAAGGGTGCTGGAATTTTCACTTCAACACTGGCGACGTCATGTTGCGGCCCAATCAAATGCTTACCATTACGCCGGGCGTGGAGCATTCGTCCGAGGTGCTGGAGGACGTGGTTGCGATCGACGTGTGCAGCCCAACACGAGAAGACTGGCTCAGCGGAGCTGATCGCACGCTTCACGATGATCCCGATCAGTCGTTGTGGGGCGTGTAGGCAAATCCTGATTGAGCCTTTCAGCTGGCACGGCCGTGGACGCCCGCGCCTACATTGGCGACGAGGCCGGCGCTTACATTAAGGAAACTATGTTCGAGCAATCACGATGGGTATGGATGGATGGTGAGATTGTGGCATGGAACGATGCCACAATCCACGTGTCGTCTCATGCTCTTCACTACGGCACCGCGGTGTTCGAAGGGATTCGGTGTTATGACACCGACGATGGTCCGGCGATTTTCCGGGCGGACGCACACTTGAAGCGATTTTGCGCATCGGCCGAAGTGTACGGTCTGCGAATTCCTTTTTCGCCGGAAATGCTTATGGAGGCGATGTGCGCGCTCATCCGGCTCAATGGCTTCCAGAGCTGTTATATCCGGCCAATTTGTTATTACGGCAGCAAGAGTCTCGGTCTGCTGCCTGATCGATGCCCGGTGCACGTTGGCATCCTGGTTTGGCCGTGGAGCACCATGCACGGTGATGCGGCGCTGAAACAGGGCGTGCATATTTCCGTGTCGCGCTGGACCAAGTTTCATCCCACCATGATTCCCACGACGGCCAAGGCCTGCGGGCAATACATCAACTCAATTCTCGCGTTGCGCGAAGCCGCGAGTGAAGGCTTCGATGAGGCTCTGTTGCTTGATCTCAATGGAAATCTCAGCGAAGGCTCGGGCGAGAATTTATTCCTGGTGAAAGACGGCATTGTTCTGACCAATGATGAACGCCACTCTATCTTGATGGGAGTAACGCGGGAGTCCGTACTCGCCATCACTCGCGATCTTGGAATTCCCATTGAAGTCCGCGACCTTCGCCTGGAAGAGTTGTCTTCAGCCGATGAAGCCTTCTTCACCGGAACGGCCGCCGAAGTAACACCTATTCGCGCCGTGGACGACAAGCCGATCGGCAGTGGCAAACGCGGGCCCATCACGGAAAAGATTCAGGAAAAATTCTTTTCCGTCGTGTATGGCCGCGAACCGGCTTACAGCACATGGTTGCACCCGGTTCCAGAGGGGATTCTCAAGCCAGCGTAGTTTCGCCACAAACGAGCCAGGACGCTCGCGCCGACATTTGCCAGCCATGAACGTCCATGTAAGCACGGGAGCCAATTCATGATCATCAACATGCGAGAGCGGGCCACTGATGCGGAAATCCAACACGTCATTGACCGAGTAAAGGAAGCGGGATACCAGGCGCATGTGACGCGGGGAGCAGAACGCACGATCGTGGCCGCGGTCGGCAGTGGCGGACGGCGGCACGAATTGGAGGCGCTGGCGGCTGCGCCCGGTGTGGACGGCGTGGTCGCGATTGCGCAGCCTTTCAAGCTGGTTAGCCGCCAGGTAAAGCCCCATCGAACCGTGGTGAATGTCGGTGGCGTGGGAATCGGGGACGGAAGCTTCGTGGTGATTGCGGGGCCGTGTTCGGTCGAATCGCGCGAGCAACTATTCTCCACCGCTCGGGCGGTGAAGGCTGGCGGAGCTCGATTGCTCCGAGGCGGCGCCTACAAGCCACGCACGTCCCCATACGAATTTCAGGGACTCGGCGTCGAAGCCCTTCGTCTGCTGAGTGAAGCGCGGGAGGAAACTGGCCTGCCGGTGGTCACCGAGGTGATGAGCACGGAAGATGTTGACGTCATCTGCGAACACGCTGATCTGCTACAAGTGGGAGCACGCAACATGCAGAATTTCGCGCTGCTCCGTCGCTTGGCGAAGGTGAACAAGCCGGTGCTTTTGAAGCGCGGCCCTTCAGCCAGCGTCAAGGAGTGGCTGCTGGCCGCGGAGTATCTCGTGGCGGGTGGCAACCCGAACGTCGTGCTGTGCGAGCGCGGAATCAAAACGTTTGAGACCGAAACTCGAAACACTCTCGACCTGGCCTCGATCGCGCTGGCCCGGGAACTTACTCATTTGCCGGTAATCGCCGACCCGTCGCACGGAACCGGGCGTCCCAGTTTGATCGCTCCAATGTCGCGTGCCGCCGCGGCACTCGGCGCCGACGGGCTTATGGTTGAGGTGCATCCCTGTCCTGAGCGTGCTCTGTCGGACGGCCCGCAGTCGCTCGACCTCCCGGGCTTCGCTCGTCTGATGCAGAGTTTGGCTGAACCCTTGCGAGCGGTTGAGATTAACTAAGACGACATTATTACGTGCACTTTAAGACTCCACCACTCAGAGGAGAGGGGGCGAGAAAATAGAGATGGGAGCGTCGGCATGGACAAATGTGCCGCGCCCGTGATTCGCTCTTGAAGCGTGGTCTGGTAATCAAATTAATGCAGTCCTTCCTTTCTCAATATCCTGACCGGCTTCGAGTTTCGAACGGACAAAAGCCGGAGCTCCTCGGCTCCGGCTTTGTGGTTTTACGTGGACGGCTTTCACTTCAGAGCGATGACAACTTTTTCCTGGCCGCTTGAGGAACCCTTAGCGAGCTGCAGTTCCTTCTTCAGTTCCTGTTCCTGTTTGGAGGTCGGGACAATCATGCCTCCGTCCGACCCTCTCCATACTTCGGTTAAGAAGTACTGAGTACCGATGCGGTCGAACACCAGCTTGCTTTCCGTATTACGGGGACTTTCGCGCCTGGCAGTCGACATTGCGGCTGCACTGGTCTCGTGATTCTGGATGATGAGCCCGTTCGTACCCGGGGCCATGGACCTAACGTCGTAGGTCCCTGCAGGCAGTTGTCTGGAGCCAACATTGAAAGCGAAGGGCACATCGGCCTTCGCGTAAGACTGAGCGTAGGCGCCGGTTGCGTTGAACATCAGCGACATGACCACCAGCGACAGGATCGTGATAAGGTTGCGTTTCATGACACCCTCCTTGGGGCTCCTTGCAGTGGAACCCAAACTGAATTTGTCTCTAGAAGTCTTCAGCGCCTTGGCTGAGTACTGCTGTGACGCATTGTGTTAAGGCAAGCGTGATGCCAAGTCGAGCCTGAGTTGGCCTGTTGGATAATTCTGCTGCGTTTCCAGTAACTTGAGTTTTCGCTAACCGTGTCTTCATGTTCTGTTCGCCGCCATGCAGTAGCCGATCGGTTACCGGCGAGTATCCGGCAGGTTCCCACAAATAACATTCTGTGGGTTGCATGATTCGATGACGCGCCGCAGACAAACTCGGCTAGACTGTTCCGCAGGAGGCAGACGCGGTGAATCCGAGGCTAGTGGCGAAGTCGGGGCCGCTGGAGGGGACGGTCCGCGCTATAACTGACGGTCAGCTGTCTCTGGGTCGGGACACAGCCAACCAAATCATGATCGGGGACTTCGCGGTCTCGCGAAAGCACTGCGCCATCAGCGAAGTATCTCCAGGCGTGTATGAAATTTCCGATCTCGAAAGTCACAACGGGACGTTCGTCAACGGCGTCCAGATAAACCGCACACCGATTCGACATGGCGACCGGATTCGCGTCGGAACCAGCGAGTTTGTATTCCTCACTGGCGAGGACAATGTCGCTGACGCGCAGCCACGCGGTGTCGGCACACAAACGACCAGCGGCACACTGACAGCGGTGTTCCTCGATCAGCGTTCGGGCTTGCCCGCGAACCCCTCGGGCATAGGCCGAATGGCGCGCGACCTGTCGGCATTTTTCAAAATCGCCAACCTCGTCAACTCCTTCCATGACGTCGATACATTACAGCGCGAGTTGCTGGCGCTCATTTTCGAGGTAATTCCCGCCGCACAAGGCGCAATTGTGTTGCAGCCGACTGCAAATGAGGAATCGAATCCGCCCTGCACGTGGTGCCGCGACGGAGACGCAACCCAGAAAATGGTTATTCGCGAGGAGTGGACGAAGCAGGCCATGTGGGAACGCTGCGCTGTCTTCACAGCAGCATCTACGGCTTCCGATGAACACGTTTTGTGCGTGCCGCTGGTTGCAGTGGAGAACATTCTCGGGGTGATCTACCTGACTGCGCCGCCAACCACAGAGCCGTTTGGCGAGGATCACGCGTATTTCCTGACTTCGGTTTCGCGGATTGCCGCGGTCTCGCTGGAAAACCTGCTGAAGCTCGATTCTCTCCGAGCAGAGAACCAGCGGCTCCGGGCGGACGGAGGAGCGGACATCCTCATCGGCGAGAGCCGGGCGATGTCGCGGGTCAGCGAGTTCATCGGACGTGTGGCCAAGGGCGATTCGACGGTGCTCATTCGCGGGGAAAGCGGAACTGGTAAAGAGCTCGTGGCTCGCGCCATCCATGCCAATAGCCCGCGCTGCGGCAAGCCGTTTGTCGCCATCAATTGCGCCGCTATTCCTGAAACATTGCTGGAGAGCGAATTGTTTGGCCATGAAAAAGGGGCTTTCACCGGCGCGGCGGCGGCCAAGAAGGGCAAGTTTGAAACCGCCGAAGACGGAACGTTGCTGCTCGATGAAATCGGCGAAATGGCTCCGCTGCTGCAATCCAAACTTCTGCGAGTCTTGCAGCAACGCGAGTTCGAACGGCTGGGTGGCACGCGCCTGCTGCCGTTCAACGCGCGCATCATCGCCGCAACTAATAGGAACCTGGAACAAGCGATAAAAGCGGCCGAGTTCAGGCAGGATCTCTATTATCGCTTGAACGTAGTTTCGGTCTCGCTGCCGCCCTTGCGCGAACGTCGCGAAGACATTCCCACGCTGGCGCTGCATTTTGCCAACAAGTTTGCAGCGAAGAGCAAGCGCGGCTTCAAAGGCATTTCAGCCGAGGCGCGATCCCTGCTAATGCAATACAGCTGGCCGGGCAACATTCGGGAATTGGAGAACGCCATTGAGCACGCCATCGTGCTGGGGCTGACTGACGAGATTTTACCGGAAGATCTTCCTCAGGCGCTTCTGGAGGAGCAGTCGTCGGAGTTGGCCTCGGCGCTGTATCACAACACGCTCAACCAGACCAAGAAGCAACTGGTGATCAAGGCGATGGACAATGCGCAAGGGAATCACATAGAAGCTGCCAGACTGCTAGGAATCCATCCCAAGTATTTGCATCGGTTGATCAAGAATCTCAATTTAAAGTCTGAACTGAAGCGGCTGGGATAACGATTTCGTGAGATGGGCAGAGCTGTTTCGCGTCGTAAAAAGGACCTGCGATTTTGATTAGGATTTTGGAGCGGGAGACCGGGATCGAACCGGCGACATCCAGCTTGGGAAGCTGGCGTTCTACCGCTGAACTACTCCCGCTCGCACGGTCAGAACCGAATCATAGCACGGGAGTTGCTCCTTGCATCATCCTACGTATGCATGCCGACATGGGTTCTCTGTTAAGTTAATGCGTAACCTTCACGTACCATCGTCAACGGAACCCTGGCTACATGACAGATGCTATTCGCGACCGGTCGCCGCTTACGAACCATCGATTCTTTCTGCTCTTTGTTCTTCTCCTGGGAACTCTGCTTTTGCATCCCTCCGCGGAAACCAGTCGCGTCGGCTCCTACGCCTTTCGTGTAATTGGAAGCGCTGCAATTTTCATCAGCGTATACGCGGCCAAAATCCATCGCAGCCTGCTGATCATTGCGCTCATCCTCGCCGTCCCCACGGTATGGCATCGTGTCCTGATGCCCAAGACTGGCCTGAGTTCTCTTTCCATATCCAGCATGGTCTTGAGCTTCATTTTTGACATACTTATTATCGTCGTCATTTTCCGCCACGTATTTGCCAGCGAAAATGTAGGGTCGGAAGTTATATTCGGGGCGCTCTGCGTCTACCTGATGCTGGGATTCAGTTTCGCCAACATTTATGGCATGGTGGCCAGCTTGCAGACGAATGCCTTCTATCTTGATCCACAGACCAATTTCCACAGCGCTCCGGACCGCTCGGATTTCACTTATTACAGTTTCGCAACCATCACTTCTCTCGGCGCTGCTGGGATGACTCCGGTTTCGCCTCAAGCACGTTCGGTTTCGATCGTGGAAGCTATCCTCGGCGTTCTTTATCTCGCAGTTCTGATTGCCAAACTGATAGCCGGCTACAGACCTCGGCCCGACCCATAAGCAGAGGTTCCTATGCCCAGCGTTTTATGCGTTCTGGGCGCGAGGCCGGCTGAGCCGGTTTTGCTTCGGACTCTTTCATATGCAGCCAAAAGCACATACTGCAAAATACCTGCTGACAAAGGTCGCAAGACTCAGCATGCAGATCGCACAATTCACCTCCGCAATCAGAACACGTCTCGCCAGAAGGCCTGCCGCAGGGGAAGCCGTTGGCATCATGCGTGCCCTGGACCAGGACAATTTCGCAGGTATGAGATTCGATTCCGTCTTTCTCACTGGCCATTGTCGAATCCTTTCGAGCTACGCAGCCTTCTCCACTGGAAGGCCAGCTTCCATCCAGCCTTGCTTGCCTTCCGGGTAATGCGCCACATTGGTGTAACCCATCGCTGCCAATTCACGGGCAGCGTATTCGCTGGCGTGTCAATGCGTGCTCGTACAGTAAGTAATGATTTCGTCGTTCTTGTTGGGCAATAAGCGCGGAGCAAGCTCTTTGATTTGCTCCGGAGGCATGTTCACTGCTCCCGGTAGGTGAGCTTCCCGATAGCGTTCGGGTGCAAGAGTCTCGACTAACTTAATGGCGTCTTTTCGGTCGAGTTTGGCTTTTAGCTGCTCTGTAGAAACGGTGGCTTCCATTTTCTGACCCTCCTCGAATGCGGGTGAGCCGCGCCGGCTCACCTTGTCTGTTTTTCGATGCCCAAAGACACCTACCCGATGCATCGACGAAAGATGCATCGGGCTGCAAGCCAGCACTACGGCTACTGCACCCGCTATTTTTCGATGTCGAAGTAGATCTTCGTAGTGGCACGATACTGGGAGACCTTCTTACCATCCAGTTCCATCTCTAACTCCGCCACTCGCGCCCATCTCATGCCTCGAACGGTCTTCGCGGCTTCTGCCACTGCATTTTCCGCCGCCTTTGCGAAACTCTGCTTGGAAGTTCCAACTACATCGATAACTTTCTGTGTCATTACGCTCTCCTTGAATGTAATTACTCACCGTGGATTGTACCCCGCTGCAGGGGACATTGGGCTCTGCTAAACTTTTTCTTCCGAGTATCTCTCGGCTGTAGAGGAGCGCGCCACCAAGGACTCGCATGCGTAATCTCATATCGTTTGCTATCGTCGTACTTATGAGTTCACTCGCTTCAGCCCAGTCTTTACCACTGCCCAAGGCCATTACCGATCCCAAGCAAATCGCCAGTAAACCGAACGCGCAGGTCGAACAGAATCAGCAGAGCCTCTCGATCGAAAAGCTATACATGACGCGGCAAGTTGGACGTGCCTCGTGGTCGCCCGACGGCAAAACGATTGTTTTCGTCAGCAACATTAGCGGCCGCAACAATCTCTGGCTGGTGCCCGCGCAGGGCGGCTGGCCGACTCAACTTACGGTTAGCGATCAGCGGCAAACTGCGCCCGCATGGTCCCCTGACGGCAAGTGGATCGCGTATATGTCCGACTACAACGGGGACGAGCAGTGGGACATCTTCATCGTTTCGCCGAAGACCGGCCAAGTGGTGAATCTGACCCATACTCGCGAGATTTCTGAAGAGAATCCGCGATGGTCGGCCGACGGCCGCTATCTGGCGTACACGGTGAAACCGAAGACGTCGTCGGTGTTCGAGATCGATGTCTACGACATGCTGATGCGGGATGTGAAACACATCACGACCGGCACGCCGGCCGACAAGTTAAATGACAATCCCATCTGGTCGGACGACGGCAAGTGGATTGCCTACACGCAGGAACAAGCCAAAGGAACGGATTCGAATATTTTTGTGGCGGAAGTCGCGACTGGGCGCAGTTCCCTGCTCACCCCGCACGACGGTGAACAACTTTACCGCGCCAATGATTTTTCGCCGGATGGCAAAAAGCTTGTCATCACATCCAATGCGGCGAATGGTTACGACAACGTTGGGTTGCTGGATGTTGCCAGCAAAAAGATTTCCTGGCTCACTAAAGATAAGTGGGAGATCAGTGGAGGCAACTTTTCGCCGGACGGCAAGCACACAGCGTGGACCGCAAATGTCGATGGCTTCACAAACATTTATCTGCACGATGCCGTGACTGGCAAGACCTCAGCCTTGCCGCTGGCTAGCGGGGTGAATGATCTTGCGGGTGAACCTTCATCATTCAGCAAAGACGGGTCTCGCTTGCTCTATCATCACAACGGTGCGAGCGCGCCCGCGGATCTTTGGGTCTATCAACTGGCAACCGGAAAATCGCATCAGGTGACACAATCGCTCGTCGCAGGCGTGCGCTCGGAAGATATGGTCGAGCCTGTCCTGGTGCATTTCCCCAGCCGCGATGGCAAGTGGACGATCTCCGCTTTTGTATATGTGCCCTACAACATGGTTCGCAATGGACAGAATGCGGCGGTGGTTTATGTCCATGGAGGGCCAACGGCGCAGACGGTGAATTCTTTCAACCGTTTTATTCAGCACATTGTGAACCAGGGATACATGGTGATTGCGCCGAACTATCGCGGCTCGACTGGTTACGGAAAGGAATTTCAGCAAGCCAACCTGTTCGACATGGGCGGCGGAGATTTGCAGGACGTTCTTGCGGCGGCGGATTTTATTAAGCAGACAGGTTTTCTTGATCCCAAAAAGATTGTTTTAATGGGCGGCAGCTACGGCGGCTACTTGACGATGATGGGTGTGACCAAAGCGCCGGAAGTTTGGGGTGCGGGCGTACCCATTGTGCCGTTCGTTAATTGGTTTACGGAAATCGAGAATGAGGATCCGGTCTTGCAACAGTCAGATTTGGCCACAATGGGCGATCCCAAGCAAAACGAAACTTTGTTTCACGAGCGTTCGCCAATCTTCTTCGTAGATCAGATCAAAGCGCCTTTACTGCTGCTGGCGGGTGGGAACGATCCGCGCTGTCCTAAAGAAGAAGCTCAGCAAGTGGTGGATGCGGTTAAAAAGCGTGGCGGCAGCGTAGACTACAAAGTTTATGAGAATGAAGGCCACGGATTTGCGCGAGTCGAAAATCAGATCGACGCTTATGAGCGCGTGTCAGGATTTCTGAAGGCCCACGTGCCTCCGGCGGATTGCAGTTGTTCGTTGACGGAGTAAGGTTCAGGCTGTGTGGAGACAAAGTCAGAGACCCGGTTCCACACGCGATAAAGCCTTGATCAGTCCCGGAATCGTGTACTCGGTTGCCTCGACGTCGACTGGAAGTCCCTGTTCGCGTAGCGTCGCAGAGGTTACTGGTCCGATCGAGGCCAGGCGTATGCCGTCGAGCAACGGCTTTTTCCCTAGCAGCGCAATAAAATTTCTCACTGTAGAAGAACTGGTAAACGTAATTGCGTGCGGACGACGCTTTGAGTTTTTCAGCATGGCTCGTAAACGCGTACGCGAGGATTCTGGAATTACAGTTTCGTAAGCTTCGACAACATCTAGTTTGGCGCCAAGTTGACGCAGCTCGCGAGGAATTACGTCCCGGGCGACCCGGGCTCGAGCCAGCAAGACGCGCTTCCCTGGCACTTCATTGCGCAGGGCTTCTACCACCGATTCGGCTACGTACTCTTCAGGAACGATATTCACTTTCAATCCATGCTGCTCGATCGCTTTTCTGGTGGCGGGCCCGATAGCTGCGATCTTCAAGTGCTTCAACTGCCGCTTCGTCAGGCGAAGTTTTTTCAGCCGGTGCCAAAGGGCTTCCACTCCGTTTACGCTGGTCAGGATCAGCCAATCGTATTCGTGCAAATTCTTCAGGGCAGCGTCTAGAGGTTTGTACGAGCGGGGCTTGCGGATTTCGATGAAGGGAATTTCCGTGACTTCCGCACCGAGCGCTCGCAGGCCTGAGGAAAGCGCGCCCGCCTGATGTCGCGCTCTACCCACGATGACGCGAAGTCCGGCGAGCGGGGCTTTTTTCTGTGCCATTGAGATCAACGACCCAGGCCTTCTTGCTCCATCAGTTCTGCGACTTCTGAGACGTTTGTGTCTTTGTTCTGGTGCAGGCATTGAATGACTTGTTTTTGTTCTACCTTCGTGCGGTTTTGACTGAGCTTGAATTTTGATTCCAACCTTTTCACTTTTATGTTGAACCCGACAATATGCTTCATCATGCGGCTTCGATACTCCCCGCTGAACTCGGACCATTGCTCCATATATGCCGCCTCGAAAGTGTTGATCATACGGTGCAGGGTTGCGTTACAGGCTGTCTTCGTCGAAGAACAGAATGGGCTCGCCATAAACATGCACAGCGGCATAGTTCCAGGTGGGGACGCTTTCACGAATCTCGTACAAGCTGGGCGAAATGTAGGCGTGCGGACCGTGAAATATCACCAGCGATTCTTCATTTTCTTTCATCGATTTCCAATGCGCGTTCGCCTTCGCCATGTGTCCTTGCACTATGATCTGATCGCCTTGTTCCTCTATGAGCACAGGGAGGTGAGTTGCAAACGGAATACCGTCCGCGTTCGAAACCAGAATGGCGAATGGATTTGCTCGCATGAAAGCAACAGTGGCAGCACGGTTTTCCTGGCGATTGAATTCGGGTATGTACACTTTTCGGTTCTCCGAAATAATGCGATTTTTTGGCCAGAACGCGGACAAGAATGTCCGCGCCACACGTTTCAGGGTTGCTGCGGAACGGCAATTCCCTGCCCGTAGACAGCTTCCAAGATCGCATCTCCGCCGCGCTCAAGCAAGGTCTGGCCGACGGATTCTCCCAGTTGAACCGGATCGCTGCCATCACGGGATTCGCGTAAAACCTTGGAGCCATCAGGATCGGCGACGATTGCCTCAAGGTGCAGACGACCGTTGCGGACTTCGGCGAACGCACCGATGGGCACCTGGCAGCCTCCACCAAGTTTATTGAGTAGTGCTCGCTCACACGTGGTGGTGGCGCGAGCCGCGGCATCGTCGAGGAAAGTCAGATGTTGTCTCGTCACCGCATCTCCGGCGCGAATCTCAATCCCCAGCGCGCCCTGCCCGGCTGCGGGACACATCGTGTCAGCAGATATGACTTGTCTGACAAGTTCGGTCTTGCCAAGCCGGTAGAGGCCCGCCGCCGCCAGAATGATGGCGTCATATTCCCCCGCCTCCAGCTTACGAAGGCGAGTGTCCACGTTTCCACGCAGCGGAAAAATCTCCAGGTCGGGACGCACCGCTTTCAGTTGCGCCTGGCGGCGCAGACTGCTGGTTCCAACCCGCGCTCCTCGCGGCAAGTCATCTATGTTTTTATATTTGCTTGAGCAAAATACATCTCGGGGATTTTCCCGCGTGGTGATGGCTGCAATTTCGAATCCGGAAGAAACCTCGGTGGGAAGGTCTTTCAGACTATGCACCGCAAGATCGATGCTACCGTCGGCCAGCGCCTCTTCGATCTCTTTGGTAAACATGCCTTTTGTGCCAACTTTAGCCAAGGCGACGTCAGTGATTTTGTCGCCGGTCGTCTTGATGATTTTAAGTTCGACTTCGTGACCGCGTTCGCGCAGCAAGCCGCTAATATGATGTGCCTGCCAAAGCGCAAGTTGAGAGCCTCGGGAACCAATTCGGAGACGAGCCATCAGGCGCGTCCCCCGGACCCGCCACCGGATTGCGCGGCTTTTTTGTCTTTTTCCTGAAGGTTAAACAAGCGGCGGACTAAGTCGACCACGGTGGTAGCTTCCGACTCCCGGGCCGCGGTCTTCAGCGTGCTGATGGGAGTGTGCATAATTTTGTTCACAATGCCGTGAGTGAGTGTATCAATCGCCAGTTCCTGCTCAGGAGATAGCGACCCCAGACGTCCGCGCACACGATCGATTTCAGCCTGTCGTATGGTTTCCAAGTGGTCCTGCAGGGAAACAATTGTGGGCACGACATCGAGAGTTTGCAGGCGAGCTTGAAAGCGTAGAACTTCGCTATCGATAATATCCGTCGCGCGCTCTGCTTCTTTTTTGCGATCCGCGACGTGCGAAGTCACCGCCTGCTGCAGATCGTCGATGTCATAAACGAAGATGCCGTCCACCTTGTTCATCCCCGGATCGACATCGCGCGGCACCGCAATATCGATGAAGAACATGGGACGGTTCTTGCGGCGGCTCATGAAAAGTTCGCCGTGCTCGCGGCGAAAGATGGCGTGCGGAGCGCCAGTCGAGGTAATTACGATGTCGCCTTTGTCGCAGGTGTCGTAGAGACGGCTGAATTCGATAGCTTGACCGTCGAATTTCTGGGCCAGACGAATGGCCCGATCGTAAGTGCGATTCGCCACAAAGATCGACGCGGCGCCGTGCGCCAGCAGATGACGCGCCGCCAGTTCGCTCATCTTTCCGGCTCCGACGAGATAGACATGCTTGCCGTTCAGCGATCCGAAAATCTTCTTGGCAAGTTCGACTGCAACCGAAGCCACGGAAACCGCGGATGAGCCAACTGCCGTTTCGGTACGCACTCGTTTGGCCACCGCGAAAGCTCGCGTCAGCAGCAAGTCCAGTTGCGAGTGGATTGCTCCTACTGCTCGCGCGGTGGCATAAGCTTCTTTTACCTGGCCGAGAATTTGCGCTTCGCCGACAATCATCGAGTCCAGACTCGAGGTCACCCGAAACAGGTGTCGAATAGCTTCTTGCTCGCGATATTCGTAGAGATGCGGCTCAAGATCGGCATGATTGATTTGGAAATAGCTGTGCAGAAATCCGCGCAGGTCAGCGCTACCGTTCTTGGTCTGCGCCAACAGTTCGACGCGATTGCAAGTGCTTAGAATCAGCCCCTCATCAACTCCCGGGTGCTGGGTAAAACACTTCAACGCATCCGGCAGTCGTGACTCCGGAATCGCGAGGCGTTCTCGCACCTCGACCGGCGCGCTGTTGTGATTGACGCCGATGAGCTGAAAGTTCATGACTGTGCAAACCTGTGAATCGCGCTGAAGTAATTAGCTGCCCAAGCGATGATGGCAAACACGAATGCTCCGGCCGCGAGATAGGCGGCGCGACGACCTCGCCAGCCCGCAGTCCAACGAGTGTAGAGCAGGAGCAAGTACACGACCCACATCAGGATCGAAAGCAGAATTTTTGGGTCGAGAAGGTCAACGCGTCCATAGGTCGATTGGGCCACAATCGTACCAGCTATCAATCCCAGTGTCATAAAGGGGAAACCCAGCAGCAGCGATCGAAATCCGATCTCGTCGATCACTTCGAGTGCGGGAAGCCGCGAGAGGAATCCGCCTCCCTTTTTCGATTTCAAAGATCGTTCCTGAATGAGATAAAGCAGGCTGGCGCCAAAACTCAGAATCAGCGCGGCATAGCCGGTGAAGATCAGTGCGATGTGAGCAAACAGCCATCCGGTTCGCAAGCCAGGCGAGGTGAACAAAAACGGCTGCTGGCGGGTTGCCGCCACGAAAGTAAGCAAAAAGACCAGAGGAAAAACCACAATGCCCGGTGAAGTGGTTCGATAGACCAGGTATACGAGCATGAACACAACCATGATCAGGAAACCCAGCACCGATTCAGCATTGTGCACTGAAGCCAGTGTGAACTGTCCGGCAAGGCGTACGGATTCGGCAAGGGAAACGAAATGGAATACCATTCCCAGATAAGCTGCGTGCAAAGCGATCTTGCTCAACAGGTCGCTGGTGCGGGTTAACGCAACCAGGGCATAGAGCAGACCGACAGCATAACAACCCAACGCAACTCGCAGCCAAAGTATTGGCATACTTAGATTGAACTCCCACGCGGCTTAGGGCATCCTCTCCCCACCCGCCAGAGTGATTATAGTCTGCCCTGTCGATGGGGCAGTCGGCAGGATCACAGCCGATTGTGATGTAGATCACACATCGGCGAGGGCAGGCATACCCCGTAGTGCGTGCTCAATCGACACCCAAACTACTTAGAAGCTCCTCCAAGTCTTGAACGTTAATGATAAGCCGGCGACCGTCCGTCATCATATTTTCAATCTCGTCAAAGGCTTGGAACAACCGCATCTTAACCGCGCCATACTGTTCGGCGTCGGTGAGAGCCCGCTTGTGGTTCGCAGCCCATTGGGTTGCTGCGTCCTCTGTGAGGAACACGCTGACGGCAAAGGTCGTCTTGCGATCGGCCGTCACGTCGAAAACATATTCGGTGGCGGGGTTCTCCGATCGATCGGTTATCGCCGCACGCTTGCCTACGAAATAATACTGGTAAACGTAGCCCTGGCCACCGGCGTAGGTTTTCATGCGCCGGATGGTCATACGGAAGCCATTGGTCGTTGGTCGTCAGCCGTTGGCGATAACACGACGTCGGACCATCGAATGGGTTGCCAACGACGAACGACCAAGGACGAACGACCGTCGCTACGGTTCAATTCTCGCATCGCGCAGCCGCTTGACTGCCGTTTCGGAGGACAGCGGCGAATAGTACGTTTCCTTGAAAGTATAAGACTTCGCCTTAGCTGCCAGGACCGGCATGATCTCGATATGCCAGTGATAATCTTCGTCGATCGTCTTCCAGTACCCAAGACTTCCCGAGCGGTGCAGACTGTTGGGCGAGGTGTGCAGCACTAGGTGAAAATCTTCAGTTATGGTCCGTATACGCTGCAAGGTGCGCCGTAACAGGCTCCCCAGATCGCGCATGGTTCCCGTACGATTCAGTCCAAAGCGTTCGAAAGCGGCTTCGTGGGTGCGCGGCATAATCCAGCTCTCGTACGGCACGCGCGGAGCATACGGGCAGAGGGCGATGAAGTCGCCGCGAATCTCGATCACGCGCAGATCTTGCTTCATTTCCTGAGAAATAATGTCGCAGAAAACGCAGCGTTCCTTGGCCTCAAAGTATTCGCGGGCGGCCCGCAGCTCATACAATACGCGGCGCGGCACGAATGTGGTCGCGGTAAGCTGTGACGCGGGATGCTCGAATTCCTGCCCGGCGCCGGTTCCATGATCCTTGAAGATGCTGACATACTTGAAGCGTCCATCGCCTTTCAGATCCTGAACGCGCTGCGCGGCCAAGACCAGGAATTGTTCAAGTTCACCATCGCTTGCATTCCACAGATGCCGGTCATGTGAAGAATTTTCCACCAGAACTTCGTGCGCACCCACGGGGCGCATGCGATCGTAGATTCCATCGCCGCGGCGGGTCGCTTCGCCTTCGATGTGATACAAAGCGGTGGGATGGACCACGGAACGCGCCGACCAAGGAGCGCCCGAAACTCCGGACATGGTTGCGATCACTTGCGCCGGTTCACGCGAGTCGGGACAGAACCGGCAAACCGATTCCGCGCGCGCCACATTCTCGGGAACATCGTCTCCCGTAATAACCCACGAACGGGTAATTGGATCCTTGCGTAATTCCATGCACAAGGAGACCATCTCATTGAAGTTGCGTCAACTGTCTTCTGGCTCAGCCGTGTTTTGCACCGCGTAGCAGGCGCACTGGTTTGTTATAATCCGCCCACGATACCGCCCGAGATGACCGAGCCTTCCACTCCGCTGATGCGGCAGTACGCTGCCATCAAGAAGGAACATCCCAGCGCGTTATTGTTCTTTCGCCTGGGTGATTTCTACGAGCTTTTCTTCGATGACGCGGTTCTCGCGTCACGTGAACTGCAAATCACCCTGACCTCGCGCAACAAAGAAAAAGGCATAGCCGTGCCCATGTGTGGCGTGCCTTATCACGCTGCCGAAGGTTACATTTCGAAGCTTATCCGCAAAGGCTTCAAAGTCGCGATTTGCGAGCAGATGGAGAATGCCGGCCTCGCCAAGAAGTTAGTGCGACGGGAAGTCACGCGAGTGGTGACGCCGGGCACGGCAGCGGATTCGTCGCTGGATTCAGAGGAAAACAACTTTCTGGCAGCCGTGGCGCAGATCGGAGATAGAGTGGGGTTCGCCGCTTTAGATCTCTCCACCGGTGAGTTTCGCGCCACCGAGTTCGCTGGCGAAGATGCCGCCAAACGGATCGAGGAAGAACTGCAGCAACTAAGACCCAAAGAACTTTTATACGGCTCTGCGGCTCCATTATTTGAGCTCGAAAGACCGCGTGGGGAGGGGCGCACTCGCCCGTCAGGCCGCCCAACGGGCGGCAGTGGAGGCTTTGCCGAGACTCCGCTCGACGATTGGGTTTTTGCGCCTGACCATGCAATTCCACTGCTTGAGAATCATTTCGGCGTACTGTCGCTCGAGGGTTTTGGGCTCGCTGGTAAACCGGCTGCGGCTTCTGCGGCGGGCGCCATTCTGTATTACGTACGATCAACGCAACGTGGAACTTTGGACCACGTCGATCGTGTCGGGTTCTACGAACGGCAGAATCATCTGGTTCTTGATGCCGTGACTGTGCGAAATCTTGAGCTCATCGAACCGCTTTTTGCGGGAACTGATGCGGGGATCACGCTTTTCCGTTCTATTGACGCGACAGTCACGCCAATGGGGAAACGTCTGCTGCGCTCGTGGATGCTGCGTCCGTCGATCGATCTCGCGGAAATAAATGCGCGCTTGAACGCAGTCGAGGCGCAGGTGAATGAAACCATGAGGCGCGAGGAATTACGGCGAGCGCTCGATGGGATTCTGGATCTGGAGCGGTTGCTGAGCCGCGTAACTCTGGAAACCGCGAATCCCCGCGATGTGCTTGCCCTGGCCGCATCCCTGAGAAAAATCCCCGGGCTTCGAATTGCGCTGGAAAGATTTGCAGCGGATCGACTGAAAGCCTTACATGATTCGATCGATGAACTGGATGATCTGCGGGAGCGAATCGACAAAACAATTGTCCCTGAGCCACCGATTTCGCTAGTCGATGGTGGAGCAATTCAGGCTGGCGTGGACAAAGAATTGGATGAACTGCGCGACCTTAGCCGCAACAGCAAGCAATTCCTTGCGCAGATTGAACAGCGGGAACGGCAGCGTACCGGAATTAATTCCCTGAAGGTCAAATTCAATTCCATCTTTGGATACTATCTCGAAGTTTCGAAACCCAATCTGCATCTGGTCCCAGCGGATTACGAGCGCAAGCAGACCCTGGTCAATGCTGAGCGTTTCACCACTCCTGAGCTGAAAGAATACGAGTCGAAGATTCTCGACGCGCAGGAAAAAATAGTGGAGATCGAACGACGGCTGTTCGCCGAGTTGCGTTCGGCGATTGCGGGCGAAGCGCGACGCATCCGGCAAACCGCACTGTCTCTGGCAGAGGTTGATGTGCTGTCGGCGTTGGCACACGTTGCGGCCCTGCGAAATTACTGCCGTCCCAAGTTTGACGATACAGCGGATATCGAGATCATTGGCGGAAGGCATCCCGTGATCGAGCAGCAGGAAATGGCCGGCGGCAACGAGCGTTTCGTGCCCAATGATCTTTACCTAAATTCGACGACGCATACCGTGCTGGTTCTGACCGGTCCGAATATGGGCGGCAAGTCAACCTATCTCCGCCAAGCAGCGCTGATTGTTATTCTGGCGCAGATGGGATCATTCGTGCCCGCCGCGGCGGCTCGACTGGGCGTTGTGGACCGCGTGTTTACCCGCATTGGCGCCAGCGACAACCTGGCACGCGGGCGTTCGACATTCATGGTCGAGATGACGGAAACTGCGGCGATTCTGCACACCGCCACACCGCGATCACTCATCCTTCTCGACGAAGTAGGACGCGGCACGGCGACGTATGATGGCCTTGCTATCGCGTGGGCGGCAGTGGAGTACATTCATGCCCGCACGCGCGCCAAGACCCTTTTTGCCACGCATTACTTCGAACTCACTGAACTCGCCGAGCGGCTTTCCGGAGTGAAAAATTATCACGTGTCTGTAAAAGAGACTGCGGGCGGAATTGTGTTTTTGAAAAAAGTGGAACCGGGTGCAGCTGATCGCAGTTATGGCATTGAAGTGGCGAAACTGGCCGGACTGCCCAATGAAGTAATCGATCGCGCGCGGGAGGTGCTCGCGGAACATGAGAGCGCAGAACAACGAGTAACGGAGCAACTGGCGAGCGACGATCTGCGTCCCCGCCCCCCGGCGCAGCTCACAATCTTCACCCCCCTCTCACAGCCAGTTCTGGAAAAGCTGCGCCAGGTGGATTTGAATCGACTAACCCCACTTGAAGCATTAAATCTGTTGGCGGAATTAAAGAAGCAGGTGGATTGAAGAGAAAGACCACAATTTCCGAAGAAGTCGGCCAATTGCTGATCGTGGGCTTCGACGGCACGGCAATGTCACCGCGGCTGCGGTCCTTACTTAGCCGACTGCAACCTGGCGGCGTGATTCTGTTCGCGCGGAATATCACTAGCGGGGAGCAGACGCATCGGCTTCTCAAAGAATGTCAGTCCTGCGTTTCAACTCGCCTATTCGCTTGCGTGGACATGGAGGGCGGTCGTGTAGATCGCTTTCGCAACGTTATCGGCGCCGCGCCCTCCGCCGCCGACGTGTTTGCCGCAGGCAATCGCGCACTCTTTCGCAAACATGGAAAAACCATCGGCGAGTGTTGCCGGGCAATGGGGTTCAATATAGACTTTGCGCCGGTTGTCGATTTGGCTTTTGAAGCCTCTCGCAAAGTTATGAGTTCGCGTTCGGTTTCTGCCGATCCCAAAGAGGCCACCGTCTACGCTCGCGAATTTCTTGCGGGCCTTCGATCCGCGAATGTGCTGGGAGCAATCAAGCATTTTCCCGGACTCGGCGAGGCAAATCTTGATACTCATCACGAATTGCCCGAAGTGCAAAAATCTTTGAAGAAGCTCTGGGGTGCAGACATGGCGCCGTATCGCGCGCTGCGCCGGGAATCACCATTAATCTTAATAAGCCATGCCGCCTATCCTGCGGTGACACGCGATCACATACCGGCTTCTTTGTCGAGGAAATGGATCACGGATATTTTGCGCAAGAAGATCGGATATCGCGGCCTCGTCGTCTCCGACGATCTCGAGATGGGCGGCGTGCTGCAGGCTGCTCCTATTGAGCAGGCGGCCGTGGAACATATTCGTGCAGGCGGTGACCTCTGCCTCATCTGTCATAACGAGGAATACATTCTTCGTTCCTACGAGGCGCTGGTGACAGAAGCGGAGCGGGATACCAAATTCGCGCGCCGAGCATCGGAGTCAATCGCTCGATTGCTCGCGTTCAAGAAAAACTCCAAAGAGTTAAAGCGTCCGGTACCGCCTCCCACTTCCGCAAAACTGGAGAAACTTTCGCGCCAGCTTTGGGAGTTCAGCGAACAGGTAAGACTCGCGACGATAAAACGACGGGACCTGGCATGATTGTCGCCGGCGTGATGAGTGGGACATCGGCCGATGGAATTAACGTGGCGCTAGTGCGGCTGAGTTCATCGCCGGGCCGGGCGGGGACGCCCGGCCTCCATTTTCTGGCGCACGCCGAGTACCCTTATCCGAAACAAGTTCGCAGCGCTGTGTTGGCGGCGATGAACTCGACCAAGGCCAGCGTGGCTGACTTGGCTAGGCTGAACTTTTTGCTCGCCGAACTTTATGCTGACGCGGTGCTGGCTACACAACGTCGTTTTCATCTCAAAGCAGAACTTGTCGGATGTCACGGCCAGACGCTTTATCACCAGGGGGAAGCCGCAAAGTTTCTTGGACGCAAGCTGGCGGTCACATGGCAGACAGGCGAGGGCGCAGTTGTGGCTGTGCGTCTCGGCGTACCCGTGATTTCCGATTTTCGGCCTGCCGATATGGCTGTCGGGGGCAAAGGTGCGCCGCTGGTTCCCTTCCTTGATTTTCTTTTGTATCGCGACAGTCGCGTGGGCAGAATTGTGCAGAACATCGGCGGAATCGCAAATTTCACAGCTATCCCCGCGAGAGCGTCCGCTGATCGTGTGATGGCCTTCGATACCGGGCCTGGCAACATGGTGATTGATGCAGTCATGCAGCGTCTTGTATGGCAAGCCTTACGATCGCGATGGGAGAATCGCTGGTTCTGGCAATGTGCTCGATGGCGTAATCAACGATATTTTGCGTGCGCCATTCTTTCGTCGCAAGCCGCCGAAGACTGCGGGACGCGAGGAATTCGGACGCGAGTTTACGCTTCGCAGTTCATCCGTCACTGCGGGCGTGTGGATAAACGCGATATCGTCGCCACTGCTACGGCATTAACAGCTCGTTCTATCGCTGATGCGCTGCAGACGATTCGTAGTCCGACGAACGGAACGTATCGAGACTTCATCGTTTCCGGTGGCGGCGCAAAGAATCCAATTCTCATGGCAATGCTGGCAAATGAATTGCGATCCGCTGGGTTTGCAGATTCGTTCCTCCGACGAATTCGGATTGCCTTCGGAGGCGAAAGAAGCGGCGGCATTCGCGTTGCTTGCTTTTCAAACGTGGAATCGCAGGCCGTCAAATCTGCCCTCCGCAACCGGAGCAAAAAAGCCAGCCATTCTTGGGAAAGATTTCGTATGCGTGAGCGGACAGCGTTTCGTCGCGCTGCGACGAATGCACAGCCAAGAGCGACTGTGCCCGCGTGGTCTTTGATTGCTTCTTGCTCTTCTTCTCCCTTTATTTTCGTGCTCGGCCAAACCTGATCCCAACACGGTGGTGATGATCATCGAGAACAGCCCCACCAATTTGGATCCGCGGGTTGGATTGGATGCGCAATCCGAGCGCATTGACGAGTTGCTATTCGATGACCTGTGCACTCGCGACGAACACTTAAATGTTCAGCCCGGCTTGGCTGAGCGGTGGGAAGTTCCCGATTCACGCACCTATATTTTTCACTTGCACAAAGGCGTGAAATTTCATGACGGACGCCCGGTTACCTCGCGCGACGTGAAGTGGACTTTCGACTCCCTGCTGCAGGGAAAAATCCGCAGCACCAAAGCAGCTGCTTACCGCCTGGTTGATAGCATCGATGCGCCCGACGATTACACGGTGGTATTTCATCTCAAAGAGCCTTTCGCCACATTGTTGTGGAACGTTTCTGACGGCGCTATCGGGATTGTGCCCTACGGCAGCGGCGAGGAAATGAGCCGCCATCCAATTGGTTCGGGGCCATTCCGTTTCGTCAGCGCGGAACCGGATAAAGAAGTGATCATCGAGCGCAACGACGGATACTGGGGCGCACAGGCACATCTGCAACACGTGCGCTTCGCAGTTATTCCCGATGCCACCACGCGTGCGCTGGAGTTGCGCAAAGGCAGCGCCGACATCGCCGTCACGTCTCTCACTGGAGACATGGTTCTGGCACTTGAACGCGAATCTAATCTAGAGGTGATGCACGCTCCGGGTACGGTGCTTGCTTATATAGCGTTCAACACTCGGGATCCGATTCTCAAAGATGTGCGGGTGCGCCAGGCTGTTGCGTACGCTGTCGATCGAGCGCCAATGATTCACTATATTCAGCGCGATTTCGCGCGGCCTGCATACAGTCTTCTTCCTCCGGAAAGTTGGGCGTACAACGGCGATGTACCGCGCTACGACTACAATCCTGATCGGGCGCGGCAATTGCTCGAGCAAGCCGGATATCCCGCCGTGAATGGTGTCCGCTTCCATCTCACCCTGAAAACGTCGACCGATGAAAACCCCCGGCTGGTCGCAGCCGTGCTGCAGCAGCAATTGCGCGACGTTGGCATTGCCCTGGATATTCGTACGTATGAGTTCGCCACTTTCTTTTCCGACATCTCGCGCGGCGCTTATCAATTGCACACCCTGCGGTGGGTTGGAGGGAACGAAGACCCCGATATTTTTGAATACGTGTTTCATTCCGCGAAATTTTCGCCGCACGGCGCCAATCGCACCTATTACGCCAACCCGCGCGTGGATGCGCTAATTGACCAGGCAAGAGCCGAACTGGATCAGAATGCGCGTAAGCAAATGTATGCTGAGATTCAGAGAATCGTGGCCGAAGATTTGCCTTACATCAACTTATGGTATTTCGAAAACGTGATGGTACACACCAGGCGTGTGCGGAATCTAACCTTGAACCCACCAGGCAACTATGACTTCCTGAAAACCGCAGAGGTGATTCCATGAACCAAGCCCGTCGAGCTGCGCTCGACTGGACGGGTCAAAGACCCGTTCCTAGACGAGCAAGTCCCCACACGAGCAAGCAGCCTCAGACCGCGTGTTAACATCGAACTCTCAGTAAAATTACGTGCGCATCCTTTTCATTGGTGACATTTTCGGCCGACCTGGTAGAACCGTGGTCAAAGATCGCCTCCCATCTTTAGTGAAAGAGCACGCCGTCGATCTCGTGCTGGCTAATGGAGAGAATGCGGCAGCCGGCTTTGGCATCACTCCCCAGCTTGCCGAAGATTTCTTTGACCTGGGCATTGACGTTTTGACCACCGGCAACCATGTCTGGGATAAGCGCGAGATCGTAGATTTTTTTAACTCCGCCGATGGAAATCCCCACAGCCCTGCCCGGCGGGTTTTGCGTCCCGCGAATTATCCTCCTGGAATGCCCGGCTGGGGCGTGTATGAGGGCCGCAAAGGCGATGTTCCCTACGCCGTGATTAATTTGCAGGGCCGCGTTTTTATGGCTTCGAACGACGATCCTTTTCGTGTGGCTGACCAGCTACTAAAGGAAATTAAGGCGAAGATTATTTTTGTCGATATTCATGCAGAGGCAACTTCTGAAAAAATTTCCATGGGTTGGCACCTCGATGGGCGCGTCACCGTAGTCGTTGGCACCCACACGCACGTTCCTACCGCCGACGAGCGCGTGTTGCCTGGTGGCACCGCATATATCACCGATGTCGGCATGACCGGGCCGTATGACAGCGTCATCGGAGTGAAGAAGGAATTGGTGATAGGGAAGTTTCTGAACAACATGCCGACACGATTCGAGGCAGCGACCGGGGACGTCAGATTATGCGCGGTGGTGGTGGACTGCGATGAGCGCACCGGCCGGGCGAGAAAAATTACGCGACTGATGGTGTCCTAGGAACAGGCTTCGGGCTCAAGCTTCCGGCTTCCGGCTTCAGGCTTCGGGCTCAGCACGCTGCTGACAAGTTTCGGTTCGTATCAGGGCATCGCTTCAGCGATGCCGTAACATCTGCACAACCTACAGACGCCTTCAGGCGTCGCTGGGCGCAGTCAGTCTCGTAGAAGTTTACTGTGAACTACAAATCATGAATAAATTTGAACTTCGCTCACAATCAATAAAATCAAATGGCTTCCGCTGGATGGGTGCCGACGCTTATCTTTTCGACATCGACGGCACATTGCTCATCTCCCGCGACCGGGTGCATCGCAATGCTCTGCATAGGGCGATGCGCGAGGCCTACGGCGTCGATACCACCATTGATGGCATTGCCTATCACGGTAAGACCGATCTTGGAATCTTGCGCGCAGCCTTGGAGCGTGTTGGGGTTTCCGCCAATCAATTTGAAGCCAACCTTCCAGCAGCGCTTGAAGTTGTTTGCCAGGATGTGTCAGCTAACGTCAGTCGCATTACGCCCACGGTTTGCTCCGCAATTCCTCAAGTGCTGGCTAAGTTGCAAGCCGCAGGAAAATTGTTGGGCGTAGCCTCAGGCAATCTCGAATCGGTGGGATGGCTCAAGCTCGAAGCCGCTGGCCTGCGCGACTTTTTTACCTTTGGCTGCTTCAGCGACCATCACGAGAGTCGTAGCGATATTTTTCGTGACGGTGTGGTTGAAGTACAGCGTAGGCTGGGCGAAACGGCGCAAGTTTATTTTATTGGCGATACTCCTGAAGATATAAAGGCGGCACGATTCGCGAACTCGAAAATCGTCGCGGTATGCACCGGAATTTTCACGGCTGACGATCTGGCCAGTTACGACCCGGATGCCTGCATTGCAACCTGCGAAGAATTGTTAACCAAATGACTTTAATCTTCGAGAGCTTTTTTCAATTGCGCCCGATTTCGAGATGGCAGATATCGCGTAGCGGCCCGAGCTAATGCCAGATACACGTCACGCGCTTCTGGAACTTTTTTCAGCACTTGCAGATGTTGGCGCACGATCTCGGCATCGCCACGCACCATCGGCCCGCTGAAGGCTCCGGCTGGTCCGAGCATCTCATAGTTCGCGATCGTCTGCTTTATGATCGGCACCATTTTCCGTCGCGCTTCTCGCGCCGATAGTCCGGCAGCGCGTGCTAGTTGTTCAGCAGTCACCAATGTTGCGACCAGCAGCGGAGAAGCAAACGATCCCCACGCGTGGTAGGCAGTCTTGTGCGGTTTGCCAATGGTAAATGCTTCGCCCCCCAGCTCCCTCACGAGACGACGTGCCGCGCGGATCGCCGCAGCATCGCCCTCTATTGCAAATGGAACCCCCTTTAGCGACGGAATCGAACCACTGACAAAAGTCATTAGGGGATGGATTGAACCTACGGCGGCACCTCGCTGTCGCAGAATACTTAGTTCGTCACTAGACAACGCACCGCTAGAGTGGAAGGCAATTTTCCCCTTCCAGTCAATTGCCGAGGCAAGCTGACCCGCCGCTTTCTTAATCTCACGATCAGGTACACAGAACCAGATGACATCGGCATTCAGGCGCGCATTATCGACAGTCGAGGGGCGTGCATGAACCTTCCGCCCCAAAGTAGCGCCCTTTCGTTTTGAGGCAGCATGGTTACGGGAAACAATCTCGGAGATCGTGTATCCCGCCCGCCTCAACTCCATCGCCAATGCAGCGCCCAGTCTTCCGGCACCGACAATCGCAATGCTTGGCTTCGCTGCCATCGCGGGCAGCATATCAGGCGCTCCCGCATCGGCCAAATCTCGAGCGCCGCCGCTTTTGTACGAGGCAGCAGTCAATGCCTTAATATTGCTGATATGCCGAAATCATCTCCTGCAAAAAACAAAGCTCGTGTGCTTTCTTCCGTCGAGGCTTACCGTGGACCGGCCTTTTGGGTCACGACCGATCAGGTACTTGAGCCCACGGGCGTACGCGGCCGTCGCGATATTGTGCGCCACACGGGTTCAGTTGTAATTCTCGCAGTGGATGAAAGCGGTGGCGAACCGCGGGTTCTTCTGGTACGCCAGTATCGTCATGCTGCTCAGCAGTATTTGTGGGAGCTGTGCGCAGGCCGCATTGATAAAGGCGAAAACGAACTGGCGGCGGCAAAACGCGAACTACTCGAGGAAACCGGCTTCACGGCGACGCGGTGGAAGCGAATCCTGAACTTCTATGCCAGTCCCGGATTCGTTGCCGAGACCATGTCCATTTACCTGGCGCGGGGATTGCGTGCGGGGACGGCCCAACCGGAAGAGGACGAAGTAATCGAGATCAAATTCTTCCCGCTTAGCACCGCCGTCCGCATGGTGATGGGTGGACGCATTCATGATGGCAAGACCATCTCTGGTGTTCTCTGGCTCAGTCACCACTTGGGCTGCGGAACAAGTTCTAAAACCAAACCTAAATAAGGTATTTTTCTCATTTTCCTCTCTTGACAGCCTTTCCCGGTGGCCGGAAAATGACAGAAATCGGGAGGCATGGAAAGACCGCTTCCGTGCCCCAAGGGGGCGTAAGTGGAACGCTTGAAAGGCACGGTAAAGTGGTTCAATAATGCCAAAGGATACGGATTTATCGGCCGGGAAGATGGAGCCGATGTTTTCGTTCACTATAGCGCAATTACCTCGGAAGGTTATAAGAGCCTGCAGGAAGGCGATCAGGTTGAATTTGAGATAACTCAAGGACCCAAAGGTCCGCAGGCTGCAAACGTTACAAAAGCATCTTAAAGTAAAACATTAATCAATAAGGCTTATTGTAGACGCCAGCCTCCTCGCCCGTTATTAGAAGACGCGATGCCACTACAATCGCCCTTTTCGGCGAAACGCCCCTAGTGAACCTATTGCTCCACGCAATCTGCGGCCAAGCCCGCGGGCAAACATCAGGTCGACAAAGCCCTCCATCTGCCGCGTGAATCCATCGCCGTATCCGTACCACCACACTCGCTTCATCCCGGGCAGGCGATCTGAGTCCACATGCTTGATTCGCACCATTTCTTCCAGCCCGAAACGGCCGTGGGTACGGCCCATGCCGCTCGCCTTAACTCCGCCGTGCGGAGCCTCGCTGATGCCAAAGCACGCGACTGCATCATTGACCATCACCGTCCCCACTTGGATGCGCCTGGCTAGCGCTTCCCCGCGTGCACGGTCTCGCGTCCAAATGCTGGCAGCGAGGCCGTAGTCGGAATCGTTTGCCAGCTGGATGGCCTCGTCATCGGTGTCGAATGGCATTACCGGCAGAACGGGGCCGAAAGTCTCTTCGCGCATGATGTGCATTGCATGGCTGACGTCGGCGAGCACCGTCGGAGCATAAAAATTCGGGCCGAGTTGTGGAAGCCGCGTGCCCCCGGTGAGTACTCGTGCGCCCTGCGCCCGCGCATCTTCGACATGCGTTTCCACATTCCGCAATTGACGTTCATAGATCAACGGACCGATTTCGGTTTGCGGATCCATCCCATCGCCCACGCGCAGGCGTTTGGTTTTTTCTACGCAAGCTTCGAGAAAGGCCTCATACAAACTGCGATGAACGTAGCAGCGCTCAACCGAAAGGCACGCCTGACCGCAATTGGCGAACGAACCCCAGACCGCGCCGCTCGATGCGACATCTACGTCCGCGTCGTCCAGCACCAGCATGGGGTCTTTTCCACCAAGCTCGAGCACCAACGGAAGCAAGCGTGCCGCAGCCGCCTGGGCAATGCGCTTGCCCGTCCCAACGCTTCCGGTAAAAACGAGTTTGTCGATTGGTGCGTTCAAAAGCGCAGAGCCCGCGCTTCCGTCGCCTACAACGACCTGGAAAATATCCTTGGGCACACCGGCCTGATGCAGTAATGACGCCAATTGCAGCGCGTTCAGTGAAGTAAGCTCGGAGGGCTTCAGCACCACTGCATTCCCGGTCACGAGCGCAGAGAGTGATTCCGTCGCCGGAATCGAGAACGGATAATTCCACGGCGAGATAATTCCGATGACCCCATGCGGCTCGCGCAGAATGCGTCCCGTCTTGGTTTTCATGGCCAGGTTGCCGTGTGGGACAGGTTGTTCGCGCAGGAAGTCGAAAGCGTTCTCAACGCAGAACCGCGTAGCGTCGAGCACCACCATAACTTCAGTGAGCAGAGCTTCGACCATTGGCTTGCCAGCTTCGCGGGTAATCAGCGCGGCAACTTCTGATTTTTTTTCGTGAAGCAGCCGCTGAAACTCGCGCAGGATAGAAACGCGCTTTCGCACTCCGATGGCGTTCCACGCGGGCTGGGCAGTCCGCGCATCACCGACGGCAGCATTAACATTGGCGTCGGTCGCCGCATCGAATTGGCGCAGGATTTCGCCGGTCGCGGGATTCAGCGAAACAATCTTTCGCGCGATTTGAAGGTCAGTGACCATGCTTGGTGCAAGTTTACGCGGGCGAGGCCCCCCGCGCCACACGAGCACCCAATGGAGTTAGTAATCCACACTTAGAAGATACAGTCCACTGCCCGGAACTGTCGCTCCTGCCGCGGCACGATTGCGTGCTTTCAGAATTTCGCTGATGTCATCCGGCTTCAACGTATTTTTTCCGACCAGTACAAATGTCCCCACCAGATTGCGTACCATGTGGTGTAAAAATCCGCTGCCTTGGACGGTGTAGATCAATTCTTCGCCCGCTCGCTCCCAAATTGAAGTGAAAATCCGTCGCACGTTAGAAGTAACTTCGTCGTCGCAACCCCGCTCTGGATCTACCGCTGCGAAAGAAGTGAAATCATGCTCTCCGATTACTAAGCCAGCTGCCTGTTGCATGGCATTTTCGTCGAGCGGGTAAGGATAATGCCATACATAACGCGCTAAAAAGGGCGGGCAGATGGGGCCGCGATACATGCGGTAGCGATAAGTTTTGGAGTGAGCCGACTTGCGGGCGTGAAAGTCGGATGTGGCCTCAGAAGCTTCGAGCACGCGAATCGACGGAGGGAGAACGTCATTTAGGGCCTTCACCAAATTGGCTGGCGGAATGGGCGATTCAATAGCAAAAGTGGCGACCTGACCGAGAGCGTGCACGCCAGCATCGGTTCGTCCCGAACCTTGCGGCAAAACCTTTTCGCCGGTCACTCGTCCAATAGCCGAGGCCAGAGTGCCCTGGATCGTTGCCGCATCCGGCTGTATTTGCCAGCCAGAAAACTCCGCGCCGTCATATGCCAGAAGGAGCCTGATATTGCGCATGAGGATCGTCCGGAGCTTGCTCCTCAACTCTGAAGCAGAACAGTTTCCGAGTCTTGGCAAAGTTGATGCAGCCTGTAGTTCCGCCCCTGAGTTGTGGATCGTGCGTCAGCTATACTGTTGCATTCCACTCGGCAGTTTGACACGAAATGCGGCGCCTTGCCCACAAAACATACAGGCAACACAAAAATGAAACCTGGGCACGGCGTTTTGCGTAACAACATTTTAGGAAAGCCTTGTCATCATTACGAGCAGCTTTTATGCATGGAGATAAGCGAATGTCTTTGTCTGCTTTGAATTCTGCGTCCCGGATGTTTGCTGCAATCATGCTTACCGGCACACTAGCCGTTAGCGGTTGGGCGCAGGACCAGACCCAATCCGATACGTCCGGGACTCAGCCTCGATCGGTGCAGGCCCCGCAGCCGCAGGAGTTCGTTTTAAAAGATTATTCCAAGCCCGTTCCGGCGTTCCCGAACGTAATTCGGCCCTATATGCCACAACAGGTTCCGCCGCCGAATCTAAGCAATACATCGCGCATTAATCAGCTTTTTCATGACGGCAAGATCTTGCTTTCGATCGATGATGCCGTTGCGCTGGCGCTGGAGAATAATCTGGATATTGGTATCGCGCGTTACAACCTGAATATCGCCGACACAGATATCCTGCGTTCGAAATCCGGCGCCAACACCTTTCTTGGAGTAAATTTCGGAGTGGTGCAAAACACTCAGGGCGGCGGTGTGGGCGGACTTGGCGGAACCGTCGGCTCGGGTACGGGCGGCACCGCGCCGGCTCCAGGCGGTATCGGCGCTGGCACCAATGGATTGGTGAGTTCCACGCTAGGCCTGGGGCCACTGATTACGAGCTTCGACCCAATCATCACCGGTACGTTTCAAGAGGACCACAACAATATCATCTCCAGCAACGTGTTCACGGGAGCGCCTACCGTGGCGCAGAATACAGGAACTTACAATGTCTCCTACGGACAAGGCTTCCAATGGGGCACGAACATGTCGGTGGGGTTCACCAACTCACGGATTACCACCAACAACGTGTTCAATACTTATAGTCCACAGATTAGCCCCGCTTTCCAGTTCCGGCTAACGCAGCATCTGCTGCAAGGTTTCGGCTTTCTGCCGAACACCCGCTTGATTCGACTGACCAAGAACAACCGCGAAATTTCTGACGTCGCGTTCCGGCTGCAGATTATTACGACGGTGGATCAGATCGAAAACATGTATTGGGACCTGGTATTCGCGTACGAGAATGTAAGAGTGCAACAGGAGTCACTGGCCTTCGCGCAGAAAACGCTATCCGACACCAACAAGCAAGTGCAGATCGGCAGTCTGGCTCCGATTGAAGTGGTTCGCGCCCAGAGCACAGTTTCCTCCGACCAGCAGCAACTGATACAGGCTCAGAACAACCTCCAGTTACAACAACTGCTGATGAAGAACGCTCTCAGCCGGACGTTAGTGGATCCCGTACTCGCCGATGCCGACGTCATTCCAACCTCGACCATTGCCTTGCCGGAACAAGAACCGATTACGCCTGTCCAAGACTTGGTGAACGACGCCCTTGGTCATCGGCCCGAACTGGCTGAGTCAAGAATTGATTTGAGCAACCGTCAGATAAATAACAAAGCAATCCGCAATTCGATGCTGCCCACCCTTGATCTGTTCGCATATTATGGCGGCTCCGGCCTGGCGGGTTCACAAAACCCACTCAACCTTTGTGCAAACGAGCCGCCACAAGAGGTGAAGGAGGGCTTTTGCAACCCGGCTCCGGTGCCCAACACAAGTTATAGCGGCGGGTTGAATGAGTTGATCAATTCCACCGCACCTGACAAGGGCGTTGGCCTGACACTAAATATTCCGATTCGTAACCGTAACGCCGACGCTCTGCAAGTCCGGGCACTGTTGGAATACCGTCAGGCGCAGATGCGCGAACAACAGATCGAAAATCAGATTCGCATCGAGGTTCGCAACGCGCAATTTACATTGCAGCAGAACCGCGCAGCCGTCGCGGCCGCACAGGCTGCGGTAACGCTCGGCCGCCAGTCGCTCGATGCGGAACAGAAGAAACTTAATCTCGGTGCTTCCACCAGCACGCTGGTTCTGCAGAACGAATCTGTTTTGGCGACTAACGAATCCAACCTGGTTTCAGCGATGGCGGCCTATGAGAAATCGCGCATCGAACTGGATCGCGCCACCGGCTTGCTATTGGACCATGCCGGAATCGTTATGTCCGATGCCGAGCGCGGCGAAGTCACGCACATGCCAAACGTACCGTATGTCGCGCCCCGTAAAGATGTGAACTCGATCATGCAAGCTCCTCAGCAGCAGCCACAGCCTCCGCAATAGACGTATCGCGGGCTCCCGGGTCGTCACTCGCCATTGCCCCGTGGTGTCTTGTCTAATTTCGCGACTTTATAATTCTTTACAATAACTGCCAACATATTTCGCCGTTGCGGAAGCTACTCTATTGTGTCCACACAAATTCGGACGCATCAAATCTCGATATTGAGAAGCACTGCAATACTCATCAAGAACTTTGCACGCAAAAGGAGATATGGAAATGCTTTTGCCTCGCCCAAAGTCCGCCGTCCTGCGGATCATCGTCATCGCATTAGCCGTAGTTGTTTCACTAACCGCCCGGGCACAAAACGCGCTGTCAGCGTTGCCACAAACGCCGCAGCCCGTGCCCGCACCGGCGGTGCAACCGGAGCATTACACGTCGGTCGATTATTCGAAGTCAGGACCCGCGTTCCCCAATGTTATTGCGCCTTATAAAGCAAGATATGTGCCGCCGCCGAACCTCAACAACACCGACCGTATTCAACAGTTGATGCATGACGGAAAAATCATGCTTTCTATGAATGATGCGGTTGCTCTAGCTCTCGAAAATAACCTCGATCTGGTGCTGGCACGCTACAACCTGAACATCGCCGACACCGACATTCTGCGCGCCGACGCGGGCGCTAACGTTCTCGGCGTGAATACCGGAATCGTGCAGAACACGCCCGGAGGCGGCGTGGGCGGACTCAGCGGAAACGTCGGCTCCGGAACTGGCGGAACAAGCGTAGCCGCGGGCGGCGTGGGCACCGGTACAAATGGTTTGGTCAGTTCGACGCTCGGCATCGGCGCGCCTATAACCAGTTTCGACCCGATCCTCAGCGGCACACTGCAGATGGACCGGAACTTCACTCAATCCACCAGCGTGTTCAGCCCAATTCCTATCACTAATACCAACACCGGGACCGCCGATTTCAGCTACACGCAGGGCTTTCATTGGGGCACGAACTTATCGGTCGGATTCAACAACACGCATGTAACGACTGACCTTCCGACCAGCGAGTTCACTCCCAGCATTAATTCCGGCTTGCAATTCCGGCTTACACAAAACCTTCTGCAAGGCTTTGGCTTTGTGGCAAACACACGATTCATCCGCATCGCCAAAAATAACCGGGAGATTTCCGATGTTGCCTTCCGTCTGCAAATCATCACCACCGTGGACCAGATCGAAAACCTGTACTGGGATCTGGTTTACGCCTATGAGAATGTACGCGTGCAGCAAGAAGCCTTAGCTTTTGCGCAAAGGACCCTCGCCGATAACAAACAGCAAGTGCAATTTGGGACGTTGCCGCCCATCCAAGTGGTGAACGCACAAGCGACAGTGGCCACCGACCAACAGGCCGTGATCCTCGCGCAAACCAATCTTGAGCTGCAGGAATTGCTAATGAAGAACGCGCTAAGTAAAACGCTCGAAGATCCCGCACTGGGCGGAGCCGAGGTGATTCCCACGTCCACAATGCAACTGCCCGAACAGGAGCCTGTGGTGCCTACGCAAGATCTAATCAATGATGCGCTGGGCCATCGCGCCGAGTTGGCCGAATCAAGAATCGACTTGAGTACCCGAGAGCTCAACAACAAAGCGGTGAGAAATGCCATGCTGCCGACTCTCGCGTTGTTCGCATATTACGGCGGGTCGGGTATTGGCGGAGAGGTCAATCCTGCGTTACTGCCCCCCTCGTTGGGCGGCACTTGTAATGCTGCGACGAGTCGCTTTGGCTGTTTTAATCCGGCAACTGCCACGCCAACGTTCAGCAGCGGTACACCGGTAAGTACCGCCGGCACTTTCAGTCAGCTCGTAAATGGCACAGCGCCTGATAAGGGAGTGGGGCTAACGCTCAACATTCCGATTCGAAATCGGCAGGGTCAGGCGGATCAGGTGCGTGCCGAGTTGGAATATCGACAGGCGCAAGTTCGTTTGCAGCAGCTTTCGAATCAGGTGCGTATTGAAGTCCGCAACGCACAGTTCGCACTGCAACAAAATCGAGCCAGCGTGCAAGCTGCTCAGGCCGCGGTTGATTTTGCAAGCGAAACGCTACGCTCGGAACAGCAGAAACTTTCAGCCGGAGTTTCAAATCCGACGGCCGTGTTGCAAGATCAGACGGGCTTGACCACGGCGGAGTCCAATCTCGTCTCCGCTAAGGCAGCTTACGAAAAAGCGCGGGTGGAAATGGATCGCGCTACCGGGCTTCTGCTCGATCACTCAGGAATCGTTATGGCCGACGCAGAGCGAGGCGAGGTCACGCACATGCCCAATGTTCCTTACGTCGCGCCGCGTACTGATGCTCAACCGGGTGCGCCGTCGCAGCCGCAGCCGCCGGGTTATTGATTACTTCTTTGTTCGACCCTGCTTGCCCGGCGTGCCAAGCTGGGTCGAACAGTTGATACTTTCGCGATTATTAAGCTCCGATGTATTCTTCCACGCGTGACGCTGTCGGTGGTTTTGATTACGCACAATGAAGAGCGCAACCTGCCTCGCACCCTGGAAAGTGTGATGCCCCTGGTGCGAGATGGCAAAGGCGAAATAATCGTGGTGGACTCGGGCTCGACCGATCGCACCGTCGAGATCGCGCAATCCTACGGCGCAAAAGTTTTTGTCGAGACGTGGAAGGGTTTCGCTGGACAGAAGAATTCCGCAATCGATAAAGCTTCCATGGATTGGATTCTGCAACTGGACGCTGATGAAGCTTTGGAGCCGGAACTGGCCGGCGAAATAGAGCTGGCGCTAAAAGCTGACTCTGCAATTAAAGGATTTTGGATTCCTCGCAAGAACTTTTTCCTGGGCCGCTGGATCCGGCATGGCGGCTTCTATCCAGATCCAAAGCTCCGCCTGGTGCGGCGCGGGGCAGGACGCTTCGAGGAATACGGCGCGCATCCAACGATGAAAGTTTCTGGCCCTACCGGTACATTCTCACACGCGCTCGTTCACGACGCTTACCCAACCCTGCGCGGCTACATTGATCACATGAACAGTTATTCCTCAATGGGCGCCGAGGTGGCAACGGCCGAAGGACGACGGGGCTTCAGCTTCGCGGATATCGTAATTCGGCCTGCGCTGACTTTCGTCTACAACTATTTCATCCGGCTCGGTTTTCTTGACGGGCGCGAGGGTCTGCTGCTGCATCTCTATCATTCCGTGTACGTGTCGTGGAAGTATGCCAAAGTTTGGGAGTTGGAACGGAAAAAGTGATCTCGCTGCGGTCGCACGCCTCCGTCTGTTTTGCTATCCTTAGGCATCGTGCGGATGATATGGTTATTTCTGATTCTCGCCTGCGGCGGAGGAGCTGTGTTGTGGGCGGGGATTGCAGCTTATCTTCGCGTGCGCCGTCACCTTAAAGCATCGGCGGCAATACGAAAAAGTGGCGTTCATCACGAAGTGGACGGCCTATAGCAGATTTCCTTCCGCGAAAGATCGGAGAACCGCAGCCATGGCCAGACCAGCTACTGAAATTCTCGGAGCTCAAGATCGCATCCTCGAGAGCGCGAGCCAAATCGCCATTGTGGTTGGAGCGAGTTTGTTTGTCGCTCTATTCGCTCGGATCGTATTGCCTTTACCCTTCACCCCGGTTCCTTTAACGCTGCAGAACTTCGGCGTGCTGTTGGTGGGGCTGGCTCTGGGAAGCCGTCGGGGTTTCGCGGCTCTGGCGCTTTATCTGGCTGAGGGACTCGTAGGTATGCCCGTGTTTAGCCCAACCGGGCCCGGCGGCTTGGCTCAATTACTTGGTCCTACCGGAGGCTTCCTGCTCTCCTATCCGCTTGTAGCCGGCGTTGCCGGATGGATTTTTGAAACGAATTTTTTGGGATCGAAACTTGGCGCCGCAAAAAAGAGTTTCGCCCGGGCTGCTGCAGCCTGCTTCCTAGCCGAGATTTGTTTATTCGTATGTGGCCTTTCCTGGCTGGCTATCCTCACCCATTCTCTCGCTACGGCTGTCCGCTTCGGTCTCTATTGGTTTGTGTTTGCCGAAATTCTCAAAATCATGTCGGCGGCGGCGTTGGCCAGCGGGTGGCAGCGTTTCCATAAGGTTCAACCATGAATTCCGCCGTTACCACTTCCGAACATTCGCCCACATCCATCACCGAAGGCAAACGCGAAATCACGATTGCCCATAGTCCAGATTCTGACGATGCTTTCATGTTTTACGGGTTGGCCACCAACAAGGTCCGCGTGCCCGGCCTGCGCTTTACCCACACCCTTTGCGACATCGAGACGTTAAATCGCAAAGCCATGGAAGGCGTCTACGACGTTACCGCGATTTCTTTCCACGCCTATCCCTACATTCAGGATCACTATGCTCTGCTGCCGAGCGGCGGCAGCGTGGGAGACGGCTACGGTCCCATGGTCGTGGCGCAGCGCGCGTATTCGGTCAGCGACATTAAGCACAAACGAATTGCCGTTCCCGGAACACTGACCACCGCTTATTTGGTTTTGAAATTGTTCGCGCCAGGAATTGAGACTGACGTCGTCCCATTTGATCAGATTATTCCGCAGGTGCTGGATGGCCGGCAGGAAGCCGGCCTCATCATCCACGAAGGCCAGTTGACCTATGACAAGTCCGGATTGCACCGCATTGTCGATCTTGGCAAATGGTGGCAGAAAGTTACCGGGCTACCGCTGCCGCTCGGAGGCAATGCGATTCGTCGCAGCCTTGGTCCCGAGTTGATGTCCAGTGTGGCAAACGCTTTGCGCGAAAGCATTCAGTATGCGCTCGATCACCGCGAAGAAGCGCTGGCTTATGCCATGCAATTCGCGCGCGATCTCGATCCTCAACTCGCCGACAAATTCGTCGGCATGTACGTTAATGAGCGCACCCTTGACTATGGCCCGGATGGTCGCGAAGCGGTGCGACGTCTGCTCGACATGGGCCACAAGGCAGGAATCATTCCCCAAGAATCAAGGGTGGAGTTCGCTGCATAGCTACCGACTTTCACCCGGGTTAATCCCGCCAGCGGTTTGACGGCACTAATCCACTCGGCATACACTGCGTTGTTTTCAATCCAGAACTAAAGGGAGCCCTATGAAACCACTTTTCGTGGTTTGCTGCGCGATGTTGTGTTTTTGCTTCACAGCTGTTGCGTTCGGGCAGGATGCCGTAAAAGTTGATCCTAAACACTACAAAGTGGAGTTGGAAAACGATCAGGTGCGTATTCTTCACGCTCACTACGGACCGCACGAGAAATCGGTAATGCACAGCCACCCTAATTCCGTCGCTGTCATGCTCAGCGATGGCAAAATCAGATTTACCTATCCCGACGGCAAAACTCAAGATGCGGTTAGCAAGCCAGGGCAGGCCCTGTACACACCCGCCCAGACTCACGATCCTGAGAATACCGGCGATACGCCTTTTGATGTGATCGTCATTGAGTTAAAGAGTGGCGCGGCCAATAAATAGGAACCCGCAAATATGGGCCGCAGCAATGCGGCCCTTCCCTTTTGCATTGCTTTCGAAGGACCCCTAAGGTGACAGCTTCTGTCCCGCGGAAGGTGATTGCTCCAGCAGCTTTACCAAACTATAGAGTGTTTCATTAATGGGTGTGGGCACGATCAATTCCGCGCCCCTGCGAACCAGAAAGCCGTTCAGCGAATCAATCTCGGTGGGCTTTCCCCGCGCAATGTCTTGGGCGGTGGAAGAAATAGCTCCGGGCATCGCTTCACTGCCGAGCTTCAGGACCGCGGCGAACATCTTATCGGCAGAGAGTTTAACTCCAGCCGCGTTGCCCACTGCTACAGCTTCACTGACCACGCGCTTCATCACCTCAATTGTGCCGGGGTCTCGCGCGATCCGTCCATACTTTGCGCGCGAGAGCGCCGAAAGCGCGTTGTAGGCGCAATTCATGATTAGCTTTTCCCACAACTCAAGCGTAATGTTCTCGGAAACACGACAGGGGACGTCGGCCCGCATGAACGTCGTTGCGATTTTGGCGAGATCCGATTCACTTGCATCGTGGTTCGGCGACGGATCTCCGATGATGAGGTCGCCTCGGCCCGAGTGCTTGACCCGCCCCAATCCGACCATCTCCACGGCGATGTAGACCACCGCAGGAATAGCTTGAATTCCGGCCGCGAAATCGATTCGCTCAACATTGTCGACACCGTTCTGCAGTGAGACTACGATCGTATCCGGCGCAAGATAGGGAGCCAGCAATTTTGCTACGCTTTCCGTGTCTACCGTCTTCACGGAGAAGAGAACAAAATCCGCGTCACGAACCGCTGCCAATTCGGTCGAGGCCGCCACCGAAACACTTTCCTTAAAATGAATGCTGTCGATAAAAAGGCCGTCGCGATTTATCGCTTCTACGCGTGCTGAACGGCCGATAAGCGTGACCGGGGCTCCCGCCCGTGCCAGCATTCCCCCGAAGTAACATCCCACGGCCCCTGCACCCACGACGGCAATGCGGGGCCAGTCGTTTTCTACCATTTCCTCTCCCAAAGACGCTTCTAGCCGCTAGCTTCTGGCTTCTAGCTGGAAAAACACTCTCACGCGAGGCTGCCGTCCTCAGCTAGGAGCTAGAAGCTCTTCTTAAACGAGAACACTGGATCAATATCCACCGGCACGCTCGCCGCCGACTTCAGCGAAGCTTGCAGCTCATCCGGCATTACTTCATATTTCTTGAACCAGTTTTCCGCCCGAGCGCGGTCGCCCGTGGCTTCGATTTCCAACAACTCCTTCGCAAGATCGTTGATCGCAGAGGGCATTCGTCCATAGTCAATTTCATAGCGTCCCGATGACTCTCGCTTAATCGCGCCACGCTCGGACAGATAATTGAACTCCATCATTTCTGCTTGCCCGTGCGCTTCCGCAATGCCAAAGCGCACCGTACGAAAAATTCCAGCCACATACGATGCGTAATATTCTTCGAGCTTATTTTTGGGAAGGACACTGTGGTCGACCAGCCACTTCATGCCAAACATTCCGACCACGTCGGCCTTCGCTTCCTCCAAACCGCTGAATGTCGGACCGATGGATTCTCGTATGCCAACTTTGCCCGATGGAGTTCGCGCGAAACTCGGACCCAGCCCGTGCGCCATCTCATGCAAAATCGTTCCTACCAGATACCCCTCGCCCGACGCCTTGGCCGCCTGCGCCGGTAGCATCACATGCTGTGCCACCGGCAGGATCACGTAATTCACCCGCGCATCCATAAAGTTCTTGAAGAAAAGTTTCTTGCTTCCCTTCTGTTCATGCACACGGGGATCGTTAGGAAGATTATCGGCAACAGCTTGGTATCCGTGATTCAAATCGCCCGCGCGGAACGGAGTATCCATAACCTCCATCGGAGTCTCCAAGCCATGCTTGGAAGGCCGATCCTCCGCCGCGAGCGGCAACGCGTCCTGAATATCGCCGACGTATTTCTGAAACATTTCCAGCTTGCGGCTCTCTTCCGCGTTACGAATCATCACCGCGGCGCCGTAAGTTGCCTTCACCCCTAAAAGACCATCGTCATAAGTTTCATCAGGCGCGAAAATCACGTCGAACTTCGGATTTTTCAAGTCGAGCCAAGCCAGGTTGCTCTCGAAGTATTCGTCAGTAAGAAGTGCATCAGCTCGCAGCCGCAGAAAATTGGCAAACGCAGGATCCTCGCTGAGCTTGGCCGCCTCGCGTAAGTCTTTTGCGGCAGGCTCGAGAAACGAACGGTACGCAATGTGATATGGCAACCCCTCAAGCTGATCGTTGTGCCAACGAACCAGAGTGAAGGAGCTGTAGATTTCATCTTTCTTTTCGGGGTGAGCTTTCACATACGAATCGATCTGATCGCGAGTCAGATTCTGCGGATAGAAACCTCGTCCTGGCGGTATTGGAGATGTGCCAACGAAGGGTTTGTTATCGTCAAGCAAATCGAATCGCGAAGCATTGATCCACAGGTAACGCCGCAGCATTTCGTCCCGCGAATCCTTGCTGCTGGCCAGCGATTCGTACAGAGTCAGCCCGTCGGGATCAATCTGCCGCCAGTAAATTTGTTCGAGATAACGCGATGCATCCACTAATTTGTTGACCATCTTCACTTCGCGAGTGGTCAAACCCGCGGAGTGAAACGGCATTTCTACCCGGCGAAACTTGGCGAGTCGCTGGTCCAGGTCAGGAACGACGTGCATTGCAGCCGACTCGGCCCCTTTAGTGGCGGAGCCAGTCATGGGCTTTTGTCCTTTCTGTGCTGAAATGTTGGATGGGAGAAAAAAGAAAACAAGTAGAAGTACAACCCAGGGGCCCAGTGTCATGAATGTTGTATTCTAGCAGAGCATTCCGCATTTAATCGTTTTACTTCCTGCGAATCAACAATGACATCGCTATCATGTTTGGGTTATGACTCAGAGTTCTGATTCCAATAATCGACAGACCTTGCTCATCGACGCCGACGATACGCTCTGGGAGAACAACATTTATTTTGAGCGGGCTATCGCGAATTTTATTTCGTTTCTGAATCACCACGAGTATTCGCCCGAGCAGGTGCGCGAGGTTCTGAATGATGTCGAGCGCGAGTGCATCGTAAGCCACGGTTACGGTCTGCACAGTTTCAGTCACGCGCTGGTGCAGACTTTCGAGCGCCTGGCCGTCGAGCCGATCACCCCCGCGCTGCACGAAACCATCAGCGGATTCGCGCATACTATCGCTGAACACCCGGTCGAAATCCTGCATGGCGTTCCAGAAACACTGCAATACTTGTCCGAACGCCACCATCTGATGCTCCTGACGAAAGGCGCCATTACGGAGCAATCCGGCAAGGTCGAGCGCTCTGGATTGAAGGATTATTTTTCCGTGGTGGAGATTGTCGCGGAGAAGGATATCAGCACGTACCGAACGATAGTTTCAAAATACGATTTGGCTGGCGATTCCACCTGGATGGTAGGAAACAGCCCGAAGTCAGACATCAATCCCGCGCTGGCAGCCGGACTTAACGCCGTCTTCGTTCCGCACGGCTGTACCTGGATTCTTGAGCACGAAGAGGTAGCAGAGGCGAAACCGCCATCACGCTTACTAGTTGTAGAAACCTTCGCCGGGCTGAAGAAACACTTTTAAAGAATTGTCATCCCGAGCAACGCGAGGGATCCAGGTTTTTCCCGGGGCACAAATCGGGGCGGCCAGCTACTTCCCAGCGGGAACCGCACAAAACTTATCAAAGGTTTTCTTGAGCTCTACGGCAATGTCCGCGGCTTCGCGATGTTCAATATCACTCCGCTGCATCATGTAAATCAGCTTGCCGTCCCGCAACAATGCGATCGAGGGAGATGATGGCGGATACCCGGTGAAGTAGCTTCGAGCGCGCTCGGTGGCCTCCGCATCCTGACCGGCAAACACGCTAAACATCTTCTCGGGGCGTGCTGAATTCTGCAGTGCAAGCCGAACTGCTGGGCGCATACGTCCAGCCGCGCAACCGCAAATAGAATTCACAATCACCATGGTCGTTCCCGGTTGATTAACGATGGCACGATCGACTTCTCCGGCAGTACGAAGTTCCTGAACGCCAATGCGCGTCAGTTCTTCACGCATCGGGATCACCATAATCTCTGGATACATTGTTTCTCCTTAAGAGGTTTCTAATAGCCTAACAGAACTTTCGATCCATTATGAATCGGGAGTTAAAAGCGCTACTGACCAACGGAATGTAGGCTCATCAAACGTTTTTTTCCTTCATATATATTTGAAGTAACCGCGAATGGAAATTACTGAAAATGTCCCTCTGGCTCCAATGACCACCCTCAAGGTGGGAGGCCCAGCTCGCTTCTTCATAGAAGCAAATACTGTGGCTGAAGTGACCGACGCTGTAGCGTTTTCGCAATCCAGGAATCTTCCGCTGTTCGTCCTCGGGGGCGGCAGCAACGTCGTCATCTCTGACGCAGGCTGGCCAGGCTTGGTGTTAAAGATTGGCGTCACTGGAATTAATCACCGCCACGGGCGCGATGAAGTTGTCTTCGAAGCAGGCGCCGGCGAAGACTGGGACAAATTCGTAGCATTCGTTGTCTCCCACAATTGCGCTGGTATCGAATGCCTGAGCGGCATTCCTGGGAATGTTGGAGGCACTCCGGTGCAGAACGTTGGCGCTTACGGGCAGGAAGTTTCGCAGACCGTTGAGTCCGTGCTTGCGCTTGATCTCAGGGATGGGCAACTGCAGGAACTCAGCAAGGAGGCATGTGGTTTCGCTTATCGCACCAGCATCTTCAACACCACCGAGCGCGGACGCTACGTTATTTTGCAGGTCAACTACGTTTTGCATCACGGTGGAGACGCGTACATCGTTTATGCAGATCTAAAGAAATATTTCGCGGGATGGAGCATAAAACCAACGCTGGCCGACGTCCGCGATGCGGTGCGAAAAATCCGTAGCGGAAAAGGGATGCTGCTCGCGCCTGGCGATGATGATTTCCGCAGCGCCGGGTCGTTCTTTAAGAATCCAATTCTTTCGGAAGAACAGTATCAAGCTCTGAAAGCTCGGGCTTTCGCCAAGAACTTACAGATTCCCAGTTATCCGGCCCTTGACTCGCAGAAGAAAGTCTCAGCCGCGTGGCTGGTCGAGCATTCCGGTTTCAGCCGCGGATACGGCCATGGACACGTAGGTATTTCCCGCAAGCACGCGCTGGCAATCGTGAATCGTGGAAATGCTACCGCATCAGAAATTCTGGCTTTCAAGGACGCTATTCAACAGCGCGTAGAGGACATTTGGGGCGTGGTTCTAGAACCTGAACCAGTCTTCGTGGGCTTTTAAGTCCGTGTGGGCGCGAGCGTCCTCGCTCGTGCTGCGCTGCAGCATATCGGCTGCCGCCGCCCCAGATTGTAACCCGTTTTTGGTATTTCCCCTGCTGTTGGGGTGGGTACGCGTTCCGGCCCTGGCGGCGGCCGCCTCGATTTATTCATCGGCAATTCTTGCCGCCTCTTTAAAGATGGCAACAAACATAGGCCGCGTCAGTTTTCCCGTTTGGGTGTTCTGGTTGGAAGGATGGTAAGAGGCCAATAACGTCTTTCCGTCCGCCATTTTGTACTTGGCCCCATGCTGGAAAACGTAAGCTTTCCGGCGGCCCAGCTGATCGCGCCGTTTGAGGTAGTTGAGATAGGCATCGAACCCGATCCGTCCGAGCGCGACCACTACCTTCACATTGCCGAGACCGGTCAACTCACGATCCAGATAATTAGCGCAGTTTGTGAGTTCTTGCGGGAGCGGCTTGTTGTCGGGCGGAGCGCACCGAACCGCCGCGGTGATGTAGAGGTCTTTCAGCTTCAGTCCGTCCTGGCGATCGGTAGCATTCGGCTGATTGGCGAAACCAGTTTCATACAGCACCGGAAACATGAATTTACCCGATGCGTCCCCGGTAAACGGACGGCCGGTGCGATTAGAGCCGTGTGCCCCGGGAGCAAGGCCGAGAACCAAAACCCGGGCCGCGGGATCACCGAATCCCGGCACCGGCTTGCCCCAATACTCACAATCCCGATAAGCTCGCCGTTTCTCGCAAGCAATCCTTTCGCGATATTCCACCAGCCGCGGACAACGGGTACAGACGACGAGCTCCGCGTGAAGCCTTACCAGCCAAGTGCTATTTCTAGAATCAACAGCCATGATTCAACTTTACAAGGTACGCTTGAGGTACGCATAGTGGTAGAGACGTAGCTAGCTACGTGTCTACAGAACGGGCCGTGGGCGTGCGTTCAATAGCTCCTTGCCTTGCGGCAAAATTCACTGTGCCAGCGTCCAATAGTTGATAGCATCAAAAGAGCTGACCATTATGCCCAGAGATGCGAGGCAATCCGTGGAGGAAGCGTCCGCGCGCTTGGACTCTCTGCTGTCTGAGATTTATGTAAAGAGCAAAAGTGAAGTTTGTGGACTGAGTCGCGCGCAATTCGACAGCATTCTGGCGGAAATTGCGCGGAAATACCTGCCTGCGGACACGACCCAGAGCGAGATATGCGATTTCTACAACACCCTGCGTGTCGAAGAACTGGCGCTGGCTCGAGCTTGTGCCGTCGGAAACGAGCAGGCGTGGGAGGTTTTCCTCACTCGTTATCGCGAGAAGCTGTACGAAATCGCGGGGTATATTACCAAAGAAAGTTCGACCGCCCGCGAATTAGCGGATTCCATCTACGCGGACCTTTATGGAACAGGAACGCGCGATGGGCAGCGGGCTTCGAAGCTGGCCTCTTACACCGGACGCGGTTCCCTGGAAGGTTGGCTGCGCACCGTCATGGCGCAGGAGCATGTGAACCGCTATCGGCGGCAGCGGCGGTTGGTTAGCCTGGATGAGGAAGCCGAAGAAGGGGCGCAGTTCGCCACAGCCGAACCGGAAGCAGCGGTTGTAGCCGACCCCAGAGTGGAGGCTGCTGTTGATGAGGTCCTGGCGGCACTGGGTCCGGAAGACCGGTTTGTGCTGGCCTCTTATTTCCTGGATGAGCGCACCCTGGCCGACATTGCTCGCACTCTGGGCGTTCACGAATCCACTATCAGCCGAAAGATGGATAAGCTGGCTAAGTCCTTGCGCAAGCAAATCTTGGCATCGCTGGGACGGCGTGGAATGAGCCGTCGACAGGCTCAGGAAGCCTTGGAGGTGGATGTGCGCGACTTGCGGGTAAACATTCGCAGCAGGCTGGCGCAAGAAACCGGTGGGCGAGCGTTCTCTAAAAAGAAGGCAGAGACTCCCGCAGGCGATGCGTAGTTAGGCTGAAAAAAAACGGCAAATGACAGAATTACCCAAAATCGTGAGGCAGCGGCTGCAGACGAATGCGAAGCTCGCAGACCATCCTGAACCGAACCTGCTGAGCGCCTTCGCGGAGCAGTCTTTGGCCGAGCGCGAACAGGTTCAAGTCCTGCAGCATCTGTCGCAATGCGTAAACTGCCGGGAGATCGTGGCTCTATCAGCCGCTCAGCCTGACGTGGCTGATGCTGTCTCTCTCGCTCCGGCGCGTACAGCCTGGCTTTCGTGGCCGGCGCTGCGTTGGGGAGCAGCCGTGGCTTGTGTCGTTGTGATCGGCGTCGCGATCATGATCCATCAGAAACACGAGTCCGGGCAAGATTCAGCTATGCAGGCTTCGATGTCGACTCATGCGATCCCTGATGACCCAGTCTCTACGCAGTCGCCGGGCTTGAATCCTGCGCCGGTTGAGGCGGCTAAACAACGGCCAAGCCGGAAGACCTCGCGGAATCATAAGGCGGCTGATGCGGCGCCATTTGAAGTAGCGGATGCCAGAACTGCCTCCCCGTTCGCGGAAGTCGTGCCGGGAAGAGCCAAAGCTGCCGTTGCAGGGCCACAAGGCGCTGAACAGGCAATGGGCGGGCCGGCCACAAACGACAATGGCATAAATGCAGCGAGCGGCACATTCTTCCCGGATGATCTAGCGACCGAGAACCTTGCGCCGCGCTGGACTTTAAGCTGGGATGGCGTTTTGCAGCGTTCACTTGATTCCGGCCGAACCTGGCAAACCGTTCCGGTCGCGACCCATTTGATTCTTCGGGCATTGGCGGCAAATGGTTTGGATATCTGGGTGGGAGGCAAAGCTGGCGCGCTGTTCCACTCCTCGGATGCGGGGCAGCATTGGACACAAGTGCTCCCAATTGCCAATGGCCAACCTTTCGTAGGTGACATCGTTGGAGTGGAATTTAGCGATGGTCTGCACGGCAAGCTCACGAGTTCCAACCGCGAAATCTGGATCACGTTCGACGCAGGACAAACCTGGCAGAAACAGTAGTCGCTCCTACGTTGGCCCAACCATCACCGCTGTGCAAATATCCGCGCTCGATTTGAGTAACCGCAGGCGGCCGCATTCCTTCCGAAGAGTTCTGCTTTGTAAACAGCGGATTACGAGAATTCGCTTTTACTTCAGCCGATTACTTCGGGCAGCAATCTTCACATTACTTTTCACAAATGTGGATTACCAAAGTGACATTTACACTGCAGGGGTGCGAGTCTACTATCCAATCGTGGTTTGGCAGTTCTGGGGGAGGGCTGCCGAGGCGTCCTAAACTGAAAAGTTTAGGACGTTTTTATTTGTTAGGAGGAGCGATTGAAGCCCCTGCGCCCTAGCCCCACTCCTTGCGACTTCTAACTCTTCCCTGCATCTAATCAGGTGTTAAGATTAATTAGGCCCATCGGCAGATGGGCTTTTATACTGTTTTGGTAAGCGGAGGACTTTGATGGCAGGCAATGGAATACTTGAAGTAACAGATTCGAATTTTGACCAGGATGTTCTTAAGTCAGAGACTCCAGTCCTTGTGGACTTCTGGGCGACGTGGTGCGGACCTTGCCGCGCTATCGCTCCCATCGTCGAAGAGTTGGCCAAGGACTACCAGGGTCGCGTTAAAATCGGCAAGATGGACGTCGACCACAATAGTGCTACGCCTATGCGCTACGGCGTGCGCGGCATCCCGACCCTGCTCGTATTCAAGGGCGGGCAGGTGAAAGAGCAAATCGTGGGCTACGTTCCGAAAGAGACGATTCAGAAGGCTCTTGACAAGCACATCGGCTGAGTCATTTCGATCATCATTTCGACCGAGGATTCGAGCGCCCGCTCCCAGTCGGGCGTTTTGTTTTGCGGGGCGTAAGAAGTTCGAATCCGCACTCCTTCGCCAGTCTCTCCCACTGCCATAGCCCGTAAGCACCGCGACCCGTCAGCGGGAACCCGAGCTGATGGGCTAGCATGCACACCTGTCCGCGGTGATGAGCGTCATGCGTAATCATGTACGCGAACATGGCAACGCCCGGAGGCCACGGCCTGGCCCAGCCATCGCGCACAAAACTCGTGACGCGGCCTTGGGGCATGCTTAGAGCTTCTTCCAACATCTGTGAACAGAGCCTGGCACTCTCGACGAGCGCTGCTTGCGTCTGCTTCTGCGTACACCGGCTGCGGTCAAGGCGCGCCGGAAGCTTGAGGTGCGGAGCGGAGAGTCTTAGCCACTTGCAGCGAATGTTGTGGACGTGAGCGAAGATGGCAGCGATGGTCCGACCTTTGTAACCGGGGCTTTTTGCTCGCCAGGCGCGAGAATCGAGATGCTCCAGCACGAGCTGGTTCATGCGATCGTTCAGCGCGTAAGCCTGCAGTATCTCCTGAGGAAAATCGAAAGCTGGCATACCAGAAGGATGTGGCATGCGACGCTCCTTGCCAGGCGTGGCGGGACGGGTCAATACTTTCGCAACACCCCAATCACCCTACCCTGCAGTTGAACCGACGCGGCCGGGACAATGATGGGCTTCATAGCGGCGTTCGAAGGCTGCAGGCGAATGGTATCGCCTTCGTGGTAAAAGCGCTTAAGCGTGGCGTCGGTTCCTTCCACCAGTGCAACTACGATATCTCCGTTGTGCGCAGTCTTCGCCTTCTCTACCAAAACATAATCGCCGTTCATGATGTGTTCATCCTGCATGGAGTCGCCGCGCACTTCGAGTACGAACACTTCCTTAGAGCGCACGAAATCAGCCAACGAAATGGTCTCCGGATTCTCCACGGCTTCGATGGGCTGACCGGCGGCGATTCGTCCCAGCAGGGGCAGCACCATGGTGGTGTTCACAGACATCGCCTGCTTCAACCGGCCTTTCGGCGGCAGCAGATCTATCGATCGGCTACGGTTGTAGTCGCGAGTAAGCAAGCCTTTTTTCTCGAGATTGGAAATGTGTTTGTGTACGGTTGCCAATGAACTCAGTCCCAAACCTTCCCCTATCTCTTCAAATGACGGAGAGTAGCCCTGCTTCTGCACGAAGTCAGAGATAAAATCGTAAACTTGACGCTGCCTGCGTGTTATCGCCATGCCGCCATTCTAAGCGAAAGAAAGGCGAAGTCAAGCACTTTAGGGTTCCTTTCAAGGCACCTCGCTGATCAAAAGATTCCGAAAGGCCTTTTTTGAAATATCTATCTCTGTGTCTCTGTGGCACTGTGGTGAAATCGCTTTTCCAGTCAGAGTAACTTTTCCGCATCTCACTTAATCCAATAAAAGAACCCACGAGGAGAAACTTAATGGCAGAGAAAGTTGTGAAGTCTGACGAAGATTGGAAAAAGCAGCTGTCGCCGGAGCAGTATCAGGTGGCCCGTAAGGCGGGAACCGAGCCAGCCTTTACCGGAAAATATTGGAAGACCAAGGATCCAGGCACCTACACCTGCGTATGCTGCGGGCAGCCGCTATTCAGTTCCGAAACCAAGTTCGATTCAGGAACCGGTTGGCCAAGCTTCTGGAAGCCCGTCGATCAGGGCGCCATTGCGGAAGAGACTGACAGCACCTACGGCATGGTGCGCACCGAGGCGCGCTGCGCCCGCTGCAATGCCCATCTGGGACATGTCTTCTCTGACGGGCCTAATCCAACCGGCTTGCGCTACTGCATGAATTCCGCGGCGCTTGATTTGAAGCAGGACGAAAAGAAATAACGGAGGAAATTCCAATAAGATTCGGGCACCGGAGCTTGTTCATCCGGTGCCCGTAAATTTTTGCACCGCTTGCTAGTTCGATTCGTTGTACATGACTTTGCTGCCGTGCGCCAGGGTTGCCGAACTCGAAGCGCTAGCTGCGGCCACTTTCTGCGGCTCGGGCTTTGCCGGTTCAACGGGCTTGGCTTGCATCTGCGGCTTTTCGTTGTGCGCCTGCGCTTGTCGTTTTTCCGTGCGAACTTCGACCGAGCCTTTTACCAGCGCCCCGTCTTCGATACACACCCGCGGGGTCACAACATCTCCAGTCACAGTCGCTTCGCTGCGGATGTCCAAGCGATCGGTGCAATGGATGTTGCCAGTCACGGTTCCCATGACTACAACTTCCTTGGCGCTGACGTTGGCCACAATGACGGCATTGCGCCCGATGGTAACGCGGCTGTCCGTGAAATTGATCGTGCCTTCAACTCGTCCATCGATATAGAGCGGTTCAGAACCGCTGATATCGCCCTTGATAATCACGGAACGTCCAATCGTGGCCTGCTCCATGGAACTGGTTATGTTCTTGGGTGGTGTGTAAGGCGTTGGAGAATACTTGGCGTCATTGGCGGGATTCGCTGGCTGCAACATCAGTGTCGGCCTTCCTTTGGTTCCGTGCGGCTCATCCTGATGCTTGCTCTAGAGCGCAGCCGCATGCGGCGGGTATGAGATCGTGGCCATTGGCCATCTTGAATATCGCACACGCGGTGGTAATAGAGGAGGTTACGGAAGATGGTGCCGGTCGGTAATTGATGGTTTCTTCGCCCTCTATTGTCGGCATTTGGCCGGATTGTTGCTGCATTTACCACCCTTACTCTAGCGGTTTCTGGATTACAAAAATTATCATCAGCGAACGGTTTACAAGCTACTCCCAAGCCGCAGGAACGTTTACGTAAGACCGATCCAAAGCCGCAATCGAAGCACAGCCCAGCAACCGCAGGGTGCGCTCAACATCCGTTCGCAGAATTTCAATAGCACGCGTCACCCCGGCTTCACCGGCCGCAGCCAGTCCATACGCATACGCGCGCCCACACAAAACCGCTCGCGCCCCCATGCAGATCGCTTTGACCACATCCGTGCCCCTGCGAACCCCTCCGTCCATCAGCACTTCGACTTGATCCTTCACCGCTTTCACTACTTCCGGCAACGCCCGCACCGACGCTGGAACGCAATCCAATTGGCGTCCGCCGTGATTCGAAACCGAAATGGCTGCTGCACCTTCATCGACCGCGCGCCGGCCATCGTCGCCGGTCAGCACACCCTTGACCACAATCGGCCCTTTCCAGTGCTCGCGGATCCAACGCAAATCCGCCCAAGTCACGGCAGCGGCCGCCAAGGCAGCGTTTATGTCAACCAGCGGCATCGGCCCTTTTCCCGGAATGATCACATTAGGAAGTCCGGGCAAACCGCCATCGCGCAAGTAACCCATTAGCCATGCGGGATGCTTTAACAATTCTGGAATGTAGGGAATTTTTTCGAACACGCTGCCGCTGATCAGTTCCTTCATGCCGTTGCGATAGTCGCGCTCGCGAATTCCCGAAACCGCCGTATCTATCGTAACCACCAAAGCTGAGAATCCCGCAGTGCGCGCTCGGTCGATCGCAGCCTCCGCAGCTCCGCGGCCGCCCATCAGATAAAGCTGATAGAAAACCGGGCCACTCGAACCCGCCTTCACGTTTTCCAGTTTGTGCCCGGAAATAGTGGACAGAATGTAAGCCGTTCCTGCCGTACCCGCGGCGCGCGCCGCTGCTACTTCCCCGCCGGGATGCATAAGACGGCTATAACCCACGGGAGCAAGCAAAAATGGGAGAGCCAGATCAAGCCCCAGCACGCGCACGCCCAGGTCGCATTTCCCCAGCGCAACCGCGTGTCGCGGACGAAAGGTCACATCCTGAAAGGCGCGGCAGTTTTCCCGCAGCGTGACTTCACCCTCCGCGCCGCCGTCCAGGTAGTCAAAAACTGCCCTGGGAATGCGCCGCCGGGCTATCGGCCGAAAATCCTCAATACACACCACTCGCGGAGATGCAACTGCGTGGGCTCCATTCATGCGCGGCTCCAGTTCTCAACCTCAAAACAGAAGATACTACCACCTGGGAAACTGGAACACCTGATTCAAAGCAGAAAGAGAAGAGTTTATATATCGATCCGCTTGTCGGTATGCCGCTTCAAATACCAGCAGGGAGCGTAGCCGAAGTGAGGGAACAGAGACTGAACGCAGACCTGAGTCTGCGGCTGCGCATAATCGAATTCGGTTTTGCCATTCTTCTGATGAATTGCGTAGTAAGGCTGGACGGTCACGCTGGAAAATGGCTCGCGGCTTTTAGGTATCTTGAATCGGACTAAGAGATAATCTCCCGCATACACCAGCGCGGCCAACAAAACCACAGCACCAGTGACACGGGCGGTTATCTTTTTCAACTAGTGTCCTTACGCTGGGATGCCCTATGTCTCGCTTTTGCGAGACATAGGGTTAGCTCGATACTGCCTACACCACGAAATATTTTGCCTGCGGATGATGCACCACAATCGCTGACGTCGACTGCTCAGGCTCCAGCAGAAATCCAGTCGTCAACTTCACTCCGACATTCTCCTCTGGATGCAATAACGTAAACAGCTTGGTCTGGTCTTCCAGGTTGGGACACGCCGGATAGCCAAACGAATAACGCGATCCCTGATACTTCTGATGGAATAAGTCGCGAATATGCGGCGAGTCTTGGCCGGCTATTCCAAGCTCCTCGCGCATCTTCTTGTGAAGATACTCCGCCAGCGCCTCCGCCGTCTCCACGCTCAACCCGTGCAGATACAAATATCGCGTGTACTCCCCACCTTCAAACAAGCGCTGCGTCTCTAGAGAAGCCTTCGATCCAATGGTAACAAGAGACAAGCCGATCACATCCATCTTCCCGGAGCTCTTCGGCGCAAAGAAATCAGAAATAGAAAGCTTCCGTCCCTCCCGCTGCCGCGGAAACGTAAACCGCAGCAGTTCGGTTTTCCTTTGTGGACCTTCGTGTCCTTTGTGGTTATCAGGGTTCGAAGCCTCATACACAATCACATCATTTCCCTCAGACTGCGCGGGAAAATACCCATACACAACCTTAGGCTCAAAAAGGCCGCTAGCAATAACTTCTTCTTGTAGCTGCAATTTGATGGGACGAAACTTTTCCTCCACCAGCCGCACGTAATCTTCCTGCGAAGCCGTCTTCAACTGCCACTGATTCTTGAAGAGAGCCGTATCGTTGATGTACTGAAAAACCTCGCGCAGATCGAAATCCTTGCGCACCCGCACTCCCCAAAACGGAGGCGTGGGAATACGCGGCGCATCCTGCACCACCGCGCTTCGCTCAGCGAAAACCGGGCCAGTCTCTTCGTCGACCGCAGCCGCCTTGGCATACTCCTTCACCGTACGGCCTTCCTGCAGCCGCGCTTGCTTCTTGCCATTGGCCGTGGCTAAATCTTCCATGATGTGCAGACCGGCAAAGGCATCATCCGCATAGAAAACGGCATTCGAATATTCCCGCCGTAAATCGTCCTCGACATATTTTCTGGTCAGAGCCGCGCCGCCACAGATCACCGGAAATTCGAGCTTCTGCCGTTCCAGATCCTGGATGACGTACTTCATCTCCAACGTAGATTTCACCAGCAACCCGCTCAGCCCGATAGCGTCTGCCTTATGATCCTGCGCCGATTTGATGATCGTATCGCCCGGCTGCTTGATGCCAAGGTTGACGACCTTGAAACCATTATTGGTCAGAATAATGTCCACCAGGTTTTTTCCAATGTCGTGAACATCGCCCTTCACCGTAGCCAGCACGATAGTACCCTTCTGCTGCGAGCCCGTTTTCTTTTCCATTTTCGGCTCGAGATACGCGACGGCCTGCTTCATCACGCCCGCGGAATCGAGCACAGAAGGCAACTGCATCTTGCGTGCGCCAAACAATTCGCCCACGGTGCGCATCCCATCCAGCAAAACTGTATTGATTAGCTCCAGCGGCGTGTACTCATGCAGAGCGTCATCAAGAAGCTGCTCCAGAGTTTGTTTCTGCGCGCCCTCGCCGACTGATTTTTCGCCATTGATAATGGCGAACTTCAGCTTGTCGTCGACCGAAAGGGTGTCGACATGAGCGGTGGTGGCTCCTTGCACCTTGCCTTTCGTCGCCGCGAAATGCTGCATGTATTTCTGCAGCGGATCGCCATCCGACCGGTCCTGATAAATCAGCTTACGGGCCAACTCAACTTCTTCATGCGGAATCTTGTACAGCGGATAAATTTTCGTGTAATTGACGATGGCCATATCGAGGCCATAATCGACGGCCTCGTGCATAAAAACTGAATTCAATACCCGCCGCGGATAAGCGTCCAAACCAAACGAAATATTACTCACGCCGAGAATCGTCTTTACATCCGGCAATTCTTTTTTAATCTGCTTAATCGCATTCAACGTCTCAATCCCCGCCGAGCGGTATTCCTCCTGCCCAGTTGAAATTGGCAGCGTCAAAGCATCGAAAATAATGTCCACGGGACGAATGCCGTACTTCGTTGTCGCGAGTTCGTAGATGCGCTTGGCGATCGCTGTCTTCTTCTCGGCAGTCAGCGCCATGCCATCTTCATCGATGGTGAGCGCAATCACCGCCGCGCCGTAACGCTTCGCCATGGGCAACACTTTGGAAGTGCGCTTCTCGCCATCCTCCAAGTTGATCGAGTTGATAATGGCCTTACCCGGAATGCGTTTGAGTGCCTCTTCTACAACATCCGCCTCGGTCGAATCGACAAGAATCGGCGCAGGCACGCGCGTAGCGACTCTCTCCAGAATGGCGGTGATGTAACCCTTTTCATCCTCGCCCACGATTGCGCAGCACAAATCCAACATGTGCGAACCTTCGTTCACTAGCTTTTTTGCCAGCGCCAGAATGTCGTCGTACTTTTTACCACGCACCAGGTTGCGGAAGTGCTCAACCCGCGTGGTAGTATTCATTTCTTCGGCAACCACCAGCGGCTTTGGATCAAGGTCGAGCGGAACTGATGTATACGCGCTCGATGCCGCCGCAGTCGGCTTCACCTCACGCTTGGCCGGTTCAACGCCGGACACCGCGTCCACTACCGCTTTCAGATGCTCGGGCGTAGTCCCACAGCAACCGCCGACGATGCGTACGCCGTAGTCCTGCACAAAATGCTTGTGATATTGCGCCAACTCTGCCGGCGTCAGCTTATAAACCGCGTGCCCGCCTTCATTCTGCGGCAACCCGGCGTTCGGCAACACCGAAACACACTTGGTCGAGTTCGCTCCCAGAAACCGCACCGCATCATTCATCTCAACCGGCCCAGTGGCGCAGTTGAGACCGATAATGTCGACATCGAAAGGCTCCAGCGCAGTAAGCGCCGCACCAATCTCTGTACCCAAAAGCATCGTTCCCGATTCCTGCAACGTAACCTGCACAGTAACCGGCAACCGCTTCCCAGCCTTGGCCATCGCCTCAAAAACGCCCACGACCGCAGCCTTAGCTTGACCGAGATCTTGCGCGGTCTCGATTAGCAGGACGTCCACACCGCCTTTTATCAGAGCCATGACTTGTTCTACGTAGCTGGCTACCATGTCGTCGAACTTGATATGTCCGAGGGACGGTAGCTTGGTTGTCGGGCCGATCGATCCCGCGACGAAGCGCGGGCGGGCTTTTGTCGAAAATTGCTGGGCAACATCGCGGGCGATTTTCGCTGCTGCTAAATTTATTTCTTCAACGCGGTCTGCCAGACCGAATTCGCCCAGAACAATACTTGTGCCGCCAAAAGTGTCGGTTTCAACCACATCGCAGCCGACGTTAAAAAAATCCGCGTGAATGTCACGAATAATGTCAGGACGGCTCAGTACCAGCACTTCGCTGCAATTTTCTTTGCCCCAATAATCATCCAAAGTAGGATTGCGCTTCTGGATATTGGTGCCCATCGCGCCGTCGTAGATGACGACGCGCTCGCGAACGGTTTGGAGGAAATCAGACATTAAGTTCTGTCGTTGGTCGTCCGTCGTCGGTCCTTGGCCAAACTCGCGCTTGAATCGCCGACGTGGGGAACCCGAAAAAGAGTACCGAGTTGCTGATCCTGATCGCCAACGACCAACGGCCCGCGACCAACGACCAATATACAAACGCCGGTCCTCGGTTGGGGGGACCGGCGTCTTCATCTATCGTACGAAAACTGAAAAAACTAGCTTCCTGGAACCGGCAGCGGAGGCGCGCCACCCGCGACCTCAGCTTGATTGAATACCGCGTTTGCTCCCATGTGCGCTGGCTTGGGCGCCAGCATCTGCTCTTTACGATAGACCAGGTTGCTAGCGTTGAAGGTCGCAATTTCGAAGCCGTGTCCGTGGGTAATCGCATCCGTGGGACAAGCTTCGACGCAGTATCCACAAAAAATACATCGGTTGTAATCGATGTTGTAAACCTTGGCGTAGCGCTCTGCGCCGCTCACGCGATGCTCAGCCGTATTCTCCGCCGCCTCAATATAAATGCAGTTCGATGGACAGGCCGCCGCGCACAGAAAACAGGCAACGCACTTTTCCAATCCATTCTCATCGCGCTGCAAAACGTGCACGCCACGAAAACGTTCCTGCAACTGGGCGCCGCGCAACGGTCCCGGCCCATCCGGATAGTTCTCCACCTGCGTGGGCTGGAACATCTCCATAAAGGTGATGCTCATGCCCTTGGCGATGGCCGCGATGTTCTCCAGAATTGCCATACCTAATTAGTATAGCGGATGATATTGCGCTTGTCGCAGGATGAGCATCGAACGGGAGGCGCAGTCACGCTAATGGTGGGATTCGCTCAGCAACCGAGAAGATAGCCGCTTTCGTTACAGATGACGGAACCGAGACGGCTGCGGTTGAATTATGACATCATGGGGAGACCACTCGCGTTACGCAATCACCGTCGCGCTGGCATTCGCGCCCACGCGAATCCCATCGTAGAAGGCCCGCAATTCTTACGTCCTTAATTAGGTTGTTGGACGAGTCGAGCAGAACCGCTGCTTGCGGAGTGTTTGACTCTGAAATACAGGTTAGATGTTGAATCCCCTTGGTGCTGCCGCTCACGCTAATGATCTGGGCGCAGACAGTTGATGATGCGCTCGAATAGCTTCCAGTGTCGAATGTGATGTTGGAGTAAGGGCCAGAATTGCCCGCGCTTCCCTCCACCAGCAACCCCGTGCCTGGTATCTGATACCGGGTGACGTGGTCCACGTAGCTGAAGTCCTGCGAATATTGGTTCACGATCCCGTCGATGGACTGGCCCTGTCCGTCAAGTTGTGACGCTTATAAACTCGTTCGCGTCGGTGAACGCGGAAGAGCCCACTGTTCCCAAAGCGCTGTTCGTACCGCAGTACGCATACACCGCATTGGTGCCTGGCGAGCCGGTGCATTGAGCGTGCGATACAGTGGTTGAGATCAACGACAATATCCCGAGAAATACAACCATCCCCCAGAAAGCCCAACGGATTTCGAGCCTTGTAGCTCTCATATGGTTTCTCCTTTACGCATCACTCCGAAACTTACCCCGAGAACTGGAACACCGCGACATTTATGGGCTTATCTCGAAAACTGTGCCGCAACCCGAAAAGCCGCAGTCGGTACCGCTCCCACCAGCCACGGTTGTGCTATAGAGGTTACCGAATTGGTCGAAAAGAACTGCGGCAGAAGGCTGCGCGCCGGCAGGGGCACCGTTTGCGAAACCGTATAGGACGTCAAGCGTCCAAGCTAGCATCTTTGGGCCAGGGCGTCTTAATCTGTAGACATCACCGTATCGGGAGCTACCACCACCAACCTGCGCTGTGCCGTAGAGGTCGCCCCGCGAGTCGAAGATAAGTCCAGCCATCGGGGTTGCACCGTCCTCGCCCTCATTGAAACTATAGAGCACTGTCTCTGACCACAGACGCGCCGTCCCCGAGGACCTTTTCAATTCATAGACTGTACCCCACCCACTGTTTCCGCCGCCCAGGGTCGTTCCATACAAGTTATTGTTCTTGTCGAGAATAACGCCAGCAGCAGGCTCCGCTGCGTCAGGATCGCTTTTGAAACGATAGAGCACTTTCTCGGACCAAGCCTCACGTTTGCTGAGGGGAGGGGAAAGTTGGAAGATGGTGCCACAGCCAATGCCTTGGTCGAGCTTGCAACCTTGACTACCTCCGAAGTACGTCGTTCCGTAAATCGTACCCTTGCTGTCGAAGATCAATCCTCCGTTGGGATTGGCTCCGTCCGTGCTACTTTTGAAGCTGTACAGAACTTTCTCCTTCCACTTGCCGCTCTTTGTCGTTGGAGGACTTAGTTTGAAAATCGTCCCGCAATACTGATAGAACGGCGCGTTGCAGCTGCCGTAACCCCCGCCGTAGTCGGTGGCTCCGTAGAGGTTGCCCACGCCATCAAAGACCAGAGTGCCATTGGGAAAGTAACCATCCTTCCCGCCTTGGAAACTGTACAGGATCGTCTCCGTCCATTTACCGCCTTTCTCTTTTGGCGGAGACAGCTCGTATACCGTACCGCAGCCCACAGGGTTCCCTAGCAAGATGCACGCGCCCGTGCCGCCGTAACCCGTCACTCCGTACAGGTTACCTGCGCTGTCGATGATCAGGCCTCCGGTCGGTATCTGACCATCGTTGACTGGCTTGCCTTGGAACACATAGAGGACCGATTCAGTCCAGGAATCACCCTTCTTCGCAGGCGGGGCGAGCTGAAACACCGTACCCTGCGAATATTGAGGGCCGCCGAGCGCGGCCCCGTATAGATTGCCTACCTTGTCGAACACTACGCCTCCTGCAGGAGTCGCGGCATCGGGACTGCCCTGGAAGCTGTACAGCACTTTCTCCTTCCACTCGGCGGAGGCGTTGGCTGCAAGCGTGAAGAAGAACAGGAACACAAGCCACCTATTCACCGGGCGGAAAAGCCATCCTTCCTTTGTGATCATGAGTGGTACCTCCTCGCCGAGACCAGCACGGACAGCGTTCGGGACGCCGTTGCGGGCCTCCCATCTTACACCTAACTAACTCTACCGGCGATTGATTGGGAAGAAGCACGGGCGGGACGCCGCGCCTACACTTCGCGTAAACGGGAAGAGAAAAAAGGCCCGGCTCGGAGGACTTTCGGAAGATCCGGGCCTTTACGTCACATGACCGCAGGAAGGATTGTACCCAAAGGAAGACCTAAAGTCTAGTATTTCTATCGACAATGTAGCATGCCGCTTTCTCCAGCCTCCACGAACGTTGCCTCAACGGCATCGTGGCCGTAATCTCCTCCTTAAGTCACCTGTTCGGCAGTTTGACTTACAATCATTTACGCCCTACATTAAAAGTAGTTCTTTTGCACGGCCAATCCCACCAGTGGGGGCGTCACGGCTTCGACGGAGATGCTTGCGGCCAAGAGGCATGCCGGGGTGCACACACCCGTAATCGTGAGCAAAATGATAATTGCCAATCAACAAATGGCATACGCAGCCTAATTAATTAGGCAGCCGCTTTCCACCGCTTTGCCTTCGGGCGGTGAGCGAGCGTCACACAGAGGGCTGCTCTTCTCCGCTACGTCTGGGCGGAGAGGCTAAGATCTCAGACTAGCAGCCGGCGTTTCTTGTCCGTTCTGAGCGGCGGCCGCGAACGTCCTGGGTAGGGTGGAAACGCCTAATGCCTGGGGCATGAACCGGAATAAGCATGTAGTCTCTTGACCAGTAACATTTTCGGACGCGGGTTCGACTCCCGCCGCCTCCACCATAATTAACATGTTTAGTATCATACACATACAAAAGTAGCGCTCCTCCGTGTACGATAGGTGTACGATAGATGCAACTATGCTAACGCTCTATCGACGCCATCGACGCGCCTGTTCCAAGTCTTCCGACCGCTTCTACAAACGCTGCACCTGTCCCATGTGGGTCGAAGGAACGGCGAATGGAACCTACATTCGCCGCACTTTGAAGACCGGCAGTTGGGAACGTGCAACTTTGTAAACGGTCGCGTCACTCAGCTCGCGCGCCTTGGCATCGGCGAGGTATTCGGTCACCGCCTGAATGATCGTTACGGGCTCGTCTTTCCGTTCAGGAGTCGTAGCAGGATCTTCCGCGTCTTCGATCACGCGAGCAAGATGGATCCTCTGCCTTGATGAGCCGCTCTAAACAGGCGTTTGGAAGTTCCGATACCACCGGCAACTAACCGCCCGTGGCTTTGATGCCGATGGTTTCAAGCAGAGTGTGGCCGCTCGTCGAATGGCCCCAACAATGCACAGCCCCCTCGAAATTCGGTACCTGATGGCTGCGGTATTTCTTGCCGAAGACCTAAGCTTCACCGCGCGGCGAAGCGGCTCAAGTTGTCCCAATCAGGATTGAGCCGCCGCTTAAATGAGTTGGAAAGGCGATGTGGGGTCAAGCTCTTCACCCGCGACCACGCCAAGGTCGTCATCACGGATGCGGGGCGAGCTTTCGTTGAGGATGCCAAGCTTGCAATCCTTCATAGCGAAAGTGCAATGCAGTCGGCGAAGAGGGCTCACGCCGGCGCAGTCTCACATTTGACGATCGGGCACTCCCCCTATGTGGATCCGCTGCTGGTTGCAACGATGCTCTCAATCCGCCTTCCTCTGCATCCCAACCTGCTTCTCAGTATGCAGAGTGATTTCGCCCCAGAGCTCGTCCACGGTGTGGCGACATCGAAACTCGATCTTGCTTTGATCGCCCATCCTGGGGCTACCCGCAAGCTCACGATGACGAAGATTGCAGAGGCTCCCTTCTACATCGCTATTCCTGATGACCATCCACTGGCGGTGAAAGAGACCCTTAAGTTAGAAGACATGCACGGCTGCACTTGGATTATTTTTGATCGCAAAGTGCATCCGATCCTGCACGACATGATTTCTCGGCGCGCTGCTGAGGACGGTGTCATTTACAGGAACAATCAGAATGTGCTGACGGCCGAAGAAGCTTTTCAATTGGTTTCGGAAAATGTCGGCATCGCATTTCTAACGATGACCAGCGCGCTGCGAACCAAGAACCACGGCGTAACCGTCCGTCCTCTGGTCGATAAAGAACTGCGAATCGAGCTTTACCTGGCATCCCGAGCCGAAAACCGATCAAAACTTGCGAGTGAATTCGCGAGGGCGTTCATGAAAAGAGTCGAGCAGGTGCTCACCCCTCCTCAAATGCTTTTGCCGCTGGGCGATACGCCCGTCAGGCCGAATGAGGAAATGGCTGCAAAGCATAAGCCTAAAAGCGAAAGGGGAACAGGTACCAAAGCTGATGCTCGGCAAGTCCAAGCTCAAAAACCTAAATCTCGATGAAAATGCTTTGATCGACAATTCCGCAACTCTCATCTATTGGCAACGGACGTAGGTCGACCGCCCACGCCAGCCTTTTCAGGGCTGTAGTCACCCAAAGCTATCTGTTGATTCCGCAAGACATAGCTCTAAATTCCTGCCTGATTTTGCCCTTCTTATGGGAGCCAAAATGGAGCCAAGCCGTACAAATCTGGGCCTGCCGAGATTTGCCTCAACTCGACACGGCTTCAACGTACCAGCACACCTAAATCGGATTCTAGCGGGTTCGTTCGACAACGGATTCCCGGGCTATACGTGTTATCACCGTGAAAGCGGAATGGCCAAAAATAACTCTAACAAACTACAGGAACATGGATAGCACTGATTGGCATTCTAGGAACAGGAAGAAACATCTTATTGTGTCCCCAATTGTCCCCGGCCTCACAGCGTACCCCTGAGGATCGGGTCAGGCCTCGGTGCAAGCCGATTCTAGTTAGAGGCAACACACGACGCTCAACGACAGACGACCTAGCCGTTCACTAGAATTGCCGATACTAAGTCGCAAAATCATCCCAGGACCAAGGGACTATTCAAATTCCTCACATAGATGCTATAGCGCCCTTCGGAGGCGCCCCAGCGTGTTTGCCTTAGTGTCTTGTGTAGCGACCCAGCAACGCGGCAGTGCACTCTTGCGTGCTCCAAAGCGCAGTGGCAGTGATCTCATATGCTTTCATTTCGGAATTAAGATTTCGGTGCCGGCGGATAGTTCTTCAGCAGTTTTGTAACTGCTTTCGCCAAATTCTTCTGTTGTTTTTCTGGCTTTGCCTTCGGGTCAAGTGTCTTGCTCGCGACTCCGCGCCAGACCAGGTCCTTGTTCGCGGAATCGTACATATCAACAGCGAGTTGTCCGGTGTAGATCGTAGAAGTCTGGCCTGTGGTCATGCTTGATCCTCCCGCCCCGCCGTACCATCCGCCTCGGTACCAACCTCCGCCGTAACCCCAGTCCGTACTGTACGAGTTAAACTGCTTCTCTTGTCCGACGGCGGTCTGGTAGCCGATGTAAAGGTCAGCAGTATCTCCCTCTACCTTACTCAAGCCCTTGGTAGCTAGTTGGACATCCAATGCATCCATGATCTGCTTGTCGACGAGATCGTTTGCATGGTCGGCGCCTTTGATAGGTACCCATTTATAGGTCTTGAATTTCGAGAAGTCAGTGTTTTTGTCGAAGTTGTAGCGGACATCTTGGGCGAGGGCACTGGCGGCCGCAACCAACAACAAGACCATAGAGAAGCAAAAAAATCTTTTCATGACTGAACTCCGCACCACTCAAATTATCGGTCTGCCGCGGCGGACGGAAACAGATCTCCTCAACTCGCGACGCTGGGCAATCCATGACAATCCTAGGTGAGGCACGACCACTGGTAAACTGTCACTCTTGACAGTGGTAAAAGAATCAGCCGGATACTCTCGAGTCAGTCTGTAATTAATGACAGGTCCCGACGCTCGTGTGCTGCCTTACTGTAAGGTCCCAGCCGAATTGGTTGATATCAGTAAGTTGGAGGCGAGAGTGAAGAACAGCAGGACAACATTTTGGACATGCTTCTGCTTGGTCGCGGTTACAACTGTCGCCTCTGCGCAGAAGGTCGAAGTGGGCTACGACAAAAGCGTGGACTTTTCCAAGTACAAGACTTACACCCGGGCCGAACCGGCCATGCCGCCAACCCGACCCATACTTTTCGAAACCGTGATGAGTGCCATCGATGGTCAACTGGGCTCGAAGGGCTACTCGCGGGTTGACAAAGCTGGAGACCTAACCTTGATCCCTGCTGGCGCGATTGACTTCGCAATCGCAGTCTCCCCGGGGACGCCAATATCATCCACCTTTAATGGTCCACCTCCAGCCATAAATGCCACGATGTGGACGGGAGCGCAAGGCGGGGGAGACCTAATGCCTGCGGTGCCCGATGGAACTTTGGTATTGGAGTTTGTTGATCGCGCTGCGAATCGTGTGGTCTGGTCTGGCACGGTTTCCCAGAAACTCGACATTGAGAAAAAAACCAAGTCTTTGGAGCTCGCGAGTAAAGCGGTCGCCAAGCTGCTGAAGCAATTCCCTCCGAAAGCTAAAAATTGAAGGTCAGACCAAGAACGCATCGGAGACAATAAAAAACTCTGAAATTCTCTCGATTGGTTCGAGCGGACGCTTGAATGTCTTATGTCGGGGCCGGCGGGTGGTCGGCGTGAACTCGCGTGCCCTATCGATGACCGTTTCCACGTTCGATCTCCGGTAACCGTTGCGTTTTGTGCCTGCGCAAATTCCGCTACCCCATTTGCTTCATGCGCTTTGGGCGTGAACCGTAGGCTGATTTTTTTCATGAAATACCTCGACTGCCGCACCAACTCCACGGAAAATCAGCTGTTGCCCTGCATGTTCGAGGAATCCGCAACGCATGAAAAGATCACGAACCGGATCTGCAACTCGCGCGAAGCAGACTTCAATTCCCATGTCGTGCAACTCGCTCGCCATCTGTTGCAGCATCTCGAGGCTCGTTACATCTATTTCCGGAGACATTTCAAGGTTCAGCACGATTGCGTGAATCGGCGTATCCGCATTTTTCACCAGTTCGCGTAATCTATTGCGGATGCGGTTGGCATTGGCGAAGAAAAGAATGCCATTGGGCCGAAATATCAGGAGGCCGGGAACCTGTTTTGCCTCAGGATATCGCGCGATATCTACGAAGTCTCCCGATCCCGCCAGCCTGCCCAACACCGAGTCCTGTGGTTTGCTCAATTTCCACATCAAAACGATTAAAGTGAGACCGACTGCAAAAATCAGGCCTTTGAGAATTCCCATCTGTAGCACGGCGACGAGCGCGATGAGCGAAACCCAAAAACTCCCGGTGCCAAGCTTTACGTAGTACCTCAGGGTAGAAACATCAGCCAAATGTACGACCGCATTGATCACGATGGCTGCGAGCACCGCTTCCGGAAGATTACGAATCGCCGGCAGCAAGAACGCCAAGGTAAGAACAACACACAACGAGGCAGTGATAGTCGACAGTTGGGTGCGGGCGCCACCCGCATCATTAGCCGCAGTACCTGACATACCTCCGCCCACGATGATGCCGCCCACGAGGCCCGACGCTACATTGGCGAGACCTATCGCGGATAATTCCTGATTGGGATTGATTTCATAGTTGTGTTTCGCAGCAAATGTACGGCCCGCGACGAGCGCTTCCGCCATGAGCACCAGCACGATCCCGATAGCGCCCACGAAGATGTCTGCCAAATCATCTTCGCCGATTTTCGGCCAGCTTAGGGAGGGCATGCCTGCTCGCATCGTGCCCACTACTTCCACTCCATGTTGCTGGAGACCAAACCAGGGGACCGCGAGAGTTCCGAGTACCAGAACCACCAACGCTGCAGGCACCCGTGGGGCAACCGCCGCCAGCAGGTACATAACGGCAAGGGCTATTGCCCCGACAGCCAGAGTCCATAGATTCACCGCATGAAGCGAGGCGATCACATTCCAAGCCTGATGGAAGAAGTTTCCATGGCCACCAGGAATTCCCATGAACTTGTGTCCCTGCTTCACCATGATGGTGAGCGCCAATCCGAATACGAACCCTTTGAGAACGGGTTTGGAAATGAACTCCGATACAGAGCCTAACTTGAGCAAACCACCTGCGAGAAATATGAGACCCGCAGCGACAGTCGCCGCTGAAGCCAGCACGGAGTAGCGAGAGGTATCGCCCAAAGCGAGGGGTGCTACAAGAGCAGCCAGCATAGCCGCTGACGAGGAAGTCGCGGTGACCGCAAGTTGTCGGGAGGTACCGAAGATTGCGTAGACAAACAAGCCTGCCGCCGCGGCGTAGAGACCCATCTGGGGAGGGACTCCAGCGATGCCGGCGTATGCCATTCCCTGAGGCACGAGCAAGCCGGCCAGCGCGACACCTGCGACGACATCGGCTCGAGGCGAACACTCACGCAGCCAGGCAGCGATGGGCAGGAACCGAGATACTGCCGGCGTGAATGACATTTACCCTCTGCTCCCGCAACGGAGAATCAGTACGCCTCCGGAACGAAGTGCCTACCCTTCAATTCATCGTTATAACGTCCCTTATTGGATCGCTCCGGTAATCTCACTTTCGAGCGAGGCGCCTTCTTATAGGGAATCAGACCGTAAGAAATGCGAGATGCAATTGAGCCGCGCCTTCTTTTTGTCGTCGGAGCGAACGATGTACCAGGGAGCATGCTTGCTATCGGTCGTCTTCAGCATCATGTCGCGGGCTCGGGAGTATTCATACCAGCGGCGAAAAGATTCCAGATCCATGGGGCTGAGTTTCCATTGTCGAACCGGATCTTGAATACGCGCCTCGAAGCGGCGTTGTTGCTCTGCTTTCCCAACCTCCAGCCAATACTTGATGAGAATAATGCCGGCATCCACGATGTACTTTTCCATCTCGGGACACATGTCAAGGAAACGCCGATTCTGTTCTTCGGTACAGAAGCCCATGACATATTCCACGCCGGCGCGGTTGTACCAACTCCTATCGAAAATCGCGATCTCTCCAGCGGCAGGGAAATGCCGCATGTAGCGTTGCACGTACATCTCAGACTTCTCGCGATCGGAGGGAGCAGGAAGCGCCACTACGCGAAAGACGCGAGGACTCACGCGCTCGGTAATCGCCCGAATAGTGCCACCCTTGCCGGCGGCATCGCGTCCTTCGAACACCAGGATTATTCGCAACCCTTTGTATTTCACCCAATCCTGAAGCTTGCACAACTCAGCCTGCAGGTGGCCGAGAGCCTTTTCATATTGCTTCCGCTTCAGATTCTTGTCCTGATTGTTTTCAGTCTTGGCCATGCGAATGCTCCAGGGCCTGTCCTGTCCCGACCGGAACTCTCCGGTTCGAGCCTATTCACGGCCGGAAGTGCGCTACCAGGGCAGGCCCTGTCTCGGAAAACGTAACGGTGCGCGTAGGTCCCGCGGCTAAACCGAAAAATCTGCCGACGGGTTTGTGATTCGTTACGCCCCTAACACGACGCTAATCGGGTAGTGGAGACACGCATACTGTCAGAAAAAACAGTCCAAGCTTCTCGATCTATTCTCTGGAACCAATCGAATGAAGGCGCTGTTTCCAGGTCCGTGATCTTAGCCGGTTCTTCGCGAGGCGCCAAACTTGCCGGAAACAGCAAAACTGGGGTCCGGGGCTTCTGTTGTACTGACGCGGAAGCTCGGCGGCTGATAGTCCGGTGCTACGTATCGCTGCGGAATCGCAATGGAATTCCCGTCTCGCAAGGATGAGAAATGCGGAGAACAAATTTCCACTCCGGCCTGGTTGAAAGTATCCTGGATGTTCTGATGCAGGTCGGAATAGATTGTCAACATCTGCGCCGGAGCATCGCTGTATGCATTCAGCTCGTAGCAGACGTAGAAATCATCTAACTTGTTTTGCAGGACGAAAGGTTGGGGGTGTTGCAACACATGTTCGGTACCCAAAGCCGCCTTGATCAACAATTGATGGACTGTTTTCCATGGTGCGTCATATCCGATGGTTACAGAAGTATGAAAGATCACCCCTGATTTCTTCGCTTCGATGCTGTAATTCTTCACTGTGCCGCTCATGACAGTTGCATTGGGGATAGTAATGATCTCGGCCTTGGGAGTCAGAACTCGAGTGACCAATAGGTTCTTTTCGGTTACCTCGCCTGTAGTCTCGCCAATCTGTACCCAGTCTCCAACGAGAAAGGAACGCATATAAGTAAGGATGACTCCGGCTATGGCATTGGCTACGGCCGACGAGGATCCCAAGGACAGCAAAACCCCCAGGAATATGGAAATACCCTGAAATGCGGGGCTTTTGGCCCCAGGCAAATATGGGAATGCGATAATACAGGCGAGAATTAAGATCAGGACCCGTATAAGCTTCTCGGTGGGATCTGCCCAGTCTGGATAGAAACCATGAATTCTAAGATCTCCCTTACGGATCTCGCCAAAGATCAATCGCAGCAGGCGCGTCGCATAGTAAGCCACCAAAGCGATCACAGAAACGACTAGCAGGTTTGGCAAGTAATCCAGTGCTCCCAGGGTCAGCGATTCCAATTGCGTAAATACCCACTCACTGGCGGTGCGCGATATCTCGCGCGTCGACGAGAAGAATCCCAGAACGATGGTCAGATAAGCTTCCAGCAAGCTAAGCACGAATAGCCAGTGGACGATGGCGCCCAACGCCAGAGAAACGGGCCCCAGGTATGCGACCGCCAGGTGCCACGCAGACTTCTCCTCCAAACGGGCGCTTTTCCGGATGCGGTTCTCGATCCGACCACCGAGAATGGAGCGCACGCGACGGAGGAGCCACAACAGCAATACCAGAATGATCGTTGCAAAGAAGGCTTTGATGACGCCTTGCAATATCATTCGCCAGCTGTGCTCTTGGCGATAGATCGGAATTGTCCGGACAATGTTATCCGCGTATTCCGCCGCGAGTTGGTCCCTGGGCTTACCAGCGAATTTTGCGTCCGCGTCGGTGACCGCCATGATCACTTGCCCGCCAATAACAATTTCGGTCCATCCCTGATGGGGTACCAGTTGCACCGACAACGACGTTCCGTCCCTGGCGAGCGCAATAATGCGCTGTTCGATTGCCCTGGCGCGTTCCTCTGGCGTACGCCCTCCTACCGTTTCGTAGACAGTTAGGATTGGGCCATGATCTTCGATTACCACTCGGCCGGGCGAGGTTTGTTCTTCCTTGGGGGACTCTTGGTCACCACTGGCGGGTGATTGTGTGATTGGAGCGTTCGCGGGTCCTTGTTGGGTATCTGCGTTCAACCAACAGACCAACAAAAGCGAGCAAGCAAGTACGCTGAAACTGACAGTGCAAATTCTGTGCTTCATAGGAACGAATCCACGCCGGGACCACTCGGTTTCACTTTCCAATGCGCCGCATAGCGGGCAGGCACAAAGTACCTCAAGACAGCATTGCCACTATCACCGAACCCCACGTGGTCAGTAGGATGTGACCGATCGCAGCGGTATACGAATAGCCCAACGTCGCAATCGTGCTGTCCGATTTCTCCTGGACCGCGGCAACTCCCGCGATCATGGTTTGCGCACCGGCAATTCCACCCAGTAGCAGTAAGGGGTTGAGTTTCAGAACGTAGCGGCCGAACAAGATACCGGTGAGAAGCGGCACGAGCGTCACCACGATTCCGCCCAGAAAAAGCATGTAGCCGTATTCTTTGACTGCATGAATGAAGATTGGTCCGGCCTTGAGTCCAATCATCGCGACGAAGGCGGCTAGACCGATCGATCTCATGAAAAGAATGGCTGCGTCTGGCATCCGTCCGAACCAGGGGCGAACCGACCGCAGCCATCCGACGATTAGCGCAGCCAGCAGCGTGCCAACGCTTGTACCGAGAGTCAGTTTTATGTGGCCGATGGGGATAGCGACGACCGCTCCGACCAATATGCCAATGAATATCGCGAGACCGAGGGTCGCTAGATCGCTCTCTTCTACGGGGCTAAGTATTGTGCCTACCCAGGGTGCAAGTTTTCTCACAGCGGCTTCAGATCCGGTCACCTGGAGCGTGTCGCCACGTTCAACGACTAACTCCGTTCCTACGGGTAGTGAGTGTCCTCCCCGGGTCACACCACGTAGAAGAACTCCACGGGTCTCAGCAACATTTTCCGCAAGTTCCCGTAGAGTCTTACCGGCGAATGCTTTCTGGGTTACATAAAGATCGAATGAAGCCACCGGAATCTCGAGCAATTCTGGATCAGCAACCTCGTTCGTCCGGCCAAGCAACTTAACCAGGATCTCGGTTCGCCCCAGCACAGCGACTGTGTCGCCCGCTTCGAGCACAGTGGTGCCAGGGGGGGTGAAGATATCACCTTTGCGCCGTATTCGTTCGACAAAGAGACGCGCGCCAGGTACAGACTTCTCAGCATCCGCTACTGTCTTGCCAGCGACAAGTGCGTTCTGAGCTACTGAGTACGCACGAAATCCGATCGGCTGCCATGCAGACTGGACTCCCAACTTGGATTGACGTATTCCCAAACTCGATTCCAGTTTTTTCGATTCCGCACGTAAGTCGATGCCCAGCAGCTTCGGCCCGAGGCTGCTGCAACACCAAATCACGCCGATGGTCCCGAAGATATAGCAGATTGCATCTGCCACGGCGATGTGTCCGATTAGTTCTTGCTTTTGGCTGTCGGGCAGGGCCAAGGCCCGAATTGCCTCGCTCGCAGTTCCGATCGCAGGCGATTCAGTCAGAGATCCTGAAAGCAAGCCGGCAGAAAATCCGAGGTCGAGTTTCAAGAAACGGGCTACGGCGTACGCTGTGAAAAGACCGACGACTGGAACGAAAACTCCGAGCAAAGCCCACCGCAACCCGTCTCCCTTGAGATTGCGAAAAAAACTCGGTCCCACCGAGTAACCGATTCCAAAGAGAAATAGCAGGAAGAGTATTGATTTCGCCTGGTCGGAGACGGAAACATGAAAAAAGTTCCCGATCAATATGCCCCCCAACAGGGATCCCGTCACTGCGCCGAGTCCGACGCCGCGAAATTTGATGCGGGCAATCAAGTATCCGACACCGATTGCGAGATAGACCCCCATCTCGGGGTACTTCTCAAACAATTTGGCGAGCCATTCCATAGTCCTCGTTCGGCCGTGCTGCGCGGGACAAATTCCTGTGGCGCAGTCCCGCAATGCACCGAGGTCTTAATGCGCGATCTTTGTCGCGAAGTACTCGAACAAAATCAGCAGTATCAAATATCCGATACCTAATGTGACATAGACGCCAGTTTCGGGATACTTCTCAAACAGTTTGGCCAGCCACTCCATATCGCGTTCCTCGTACTTCTCCGCAATCCGGAGTATTGCTTTGCGAGCACCACGGGCAATACTCGCATTCAAATGCGGATTACCGCTGTCATGCGGCGGCCTTCCGCTTCATCTCCTTGGTTTCTTCAATCCTGCCTGGAACTTTTCTGGCTCCCAGAAACGACGGCTTCAGAAGTTTCAGCCCGAGCGACGCGTCGAAACCATGGATTTCCTTGACGTCCAGCTTGCGCATGAATTCGATCGTTTCCGCCGTGATTACCTGGCCGGGAACCATGATGGGAAATCCCGGTGGATACGGAATCACGAAGTTAGCGGAAACCAACTCAGGACCTTCCTTGAGACGCTGGTCGATATCCGGACTGAACAGTTTCAGGTGTTCACATTGCGCTTCGCGATACGCTCCGAAGAAGGCTGAACGCATGTCGCCTTCGCTTGTGACACTAAGAGGATCCTCGCGGAAGCTGCTGTGGAAGTAACTGAAGTCAGGAAGATTCGGTACGTCTTCCATCAAAGATTTCACACGAGCGGCGAACGCCTGCTGGACTGCGCTGCCCCCATCCGCAAGTTTCTTCTCGATCTTTCTAGATATCTCGACGAGGACCTTGATGAGGTGAGCGATATCGCTACGCGTATTGTTGATGTTGGTTTGCAGCAATACGCTGTTGCGGGATGTCTTATTGAGCTGAATGTCGAAGTCCGCCGCGAGCATATTCTTAAACTGCGTGCCATCGAACCCGGCAGAGCCGCAGACTAGCGTGAGCCGTGTCACATCCAGAGCGAACTCATCTTCACGTAGGGTTTTTACCGCGGTGGTCCAATTTGTTCCCGGGCTCAGGTAGTCCACGAATCCAGTGGTCCGGAACTCGGCAGGAATCATTTCATCGGCACCAAGCACTCGGAAGTACTTTGAGATGAGCGGATGAGAGTTCACCTCACGCCGTATATCCAGTGCCAACTGAATGGCCCGGTTTACGAGTTCATAGCCCTCAAGCTCCATCTGGCGGCGCGCAACATCCAAAGTGGCGATAATTTGCAGATTGGGGGAGGTCGATGCATGCGTGAATATCGCTTCGTGGAATTGCTCCTCGACAGTGTGATAGTCCTGGTCCTTCACCAGCACCATCGATCCCTGCCGCAAACACGACATCGACTTGTGAGTGGAATTCGTCTGATAAACTCGCAAACGCACTTTGTACGGATTCGCCAGCAGACGGTTCTCCAGAAGGGCTGGGTCTTTCGGATCGAGGTCAACACCAAACCGCTTGACCTGCTCCTCGTAGGCTTGACGATAGGCTGGATCCTGGAACTTGCCTTCGAGAATAGCGGCGGCCCCCATCGCCGTGCGCCGACGATAAAACGGACTCCACCGTGCGAACCCGAACCAAGCTTCGTCCCAGAGGAATATGAGATCAGGCTTGATGGCGAGGCACTCTTCCATCACCCGTTCGACGTTGTAAATCTGGCCGTCGAAGGTGCAATTGGTGAGCACCAACATTCTTGCCCGGTCCAGCTTTCCTTCCGCTTTCAAATCCAGTAAGGCATTCTTGATGGTTCGCAAGGGTACTGCACCGTACATTGAATACTTGGTTAGCGGATATGCTTCGACGTACAGGGGCAAAGCACCCGAGAGCACCGCTCCGTAGTGGTGAGACTTGTGACAGTTGCGGTCGACCAGCATGATGTCGCCGGGAGCCAGCAATGCCTGTTCGACCATCTTGTTTGATGTCGAAGTGCCGTTGGTGACAAAGAATACGTGATCTGCGCCGAATGCCCGCGCCGCTTTATCTTGCGCAACCTTAATATTGCCAGTCGGCTCCAGCAGACTATCGAGGCCGCCGGTGGTCGCCGAAGACTCCGCGAGAAACAAATTTATTCCGTAAAATGCACCCATGTCTCGAATCCAATTCGACTTGAAGATTGACTTGCCCCGCGCCACCGGCAAGGCATGGAACGTGCCAATCGGACGTTGAGCGTATTTCTGAAGATTGTCGAAGTATGGCGTGTCGTACCGATCTTGAATGGCGTCGAGAATGCTTAGATGCAACTCCAGCGGCTCCTCCACCTGATAGAACACACGGCGGATGCAATCTGCCGAGATGTCGCCGGCTAGTTTCTCCACAGCGCGATCGCTTAGCAAGAAAATGTCGAGCTCAGGACGGATTCGCTTCAGCCCCTTCGCCAGGGCTAAGCTCAATTCACCGGATGTTAAGGCATTTCCGGTAGCTGCCAGATGGTTAGCAAGAAATTCTCGGAGCACGGGGCTATTGTGCGTTGAGGCGAAAGGGCTCCCCTCATAGATGACTACCGACTCGATACTGCCGTTCAGGATGGTTCCAAGTATGGCGTCTTCGAAGCTGGAGACAAACACTGGCTCGTAGACGAATTTGTCCTGCGGCCGGCGCAACTTGCGCAGATCTTGAGCGAGTTCCTGGAACATGGCCGGGCGCGCCGGGCTAACGAAAAGCGCCTCGAAATAAGGCCGATAGGATGCGCCTTCCTCGGCGCCAGGAACGCGCTCAGCAAGACTGATTGGCGCCTCATCGTTCTCCCAATCGGCAAGATTTGTACGAAATGAGTGCGTGAGCAGGGCGGCGCTGATTGATTGCACGAGGCGGGCGGTTCCTGTGGCGTCGCCCGAAGCAATGCGCTCGTCGAGCGTTCTCAACAGCACGGGACCGGGATACGCAAAGAAGTCCTCCCACTGTCGCAGCTCACGAAAAAGGGCGGAGACAACAGATTGTTGGGGCTGCGCGCCAGTCTCCCAGTTCCTGGCCGCTTGCAGAAGTTCCCGCCAACGATCTAAGCGCGCCTCCGCCACCGTGAAAAATTGATCGATTCGTGTGCTCTTTGTGCTGGTTGCGGTACTCATGATTCCTCCGTGTCTTTCGGTTGCTCTGGGTCACAATCGGCTTTTCTTTCGAACGCGAATGCGTCGTGAACAATTACTTGTTCTTATCCGCGTTCACCTTCACGAAGTTGTACTTGGCGCTGAACTGGATGCGAGGCGCATTTCCTTTTAATCCGTCTTGCTGTACTTGCCAACCGTAGAGAAACTCGGCGCCCATATTTAAGGACGATTCCCAAGGATTCCAGATGAGGTTCGCGGCGGTGTACACGCCATGGTTGTAAGTGTCGCCGGGTGCGTTGATGGTGTTGTCTACCCCGGCGTATGAGTAGACAGCGCTGGACCGAAGTGTTTTTTTCCAGTAGTGCTGATAGGCCGCTTCAATCCCAATTGCGGGAGTCGCTTGCAGACTGGTACCGTTGGAGGCTAGCTCCGCGTCAATGCCCAATCCTGAGGTGTCCTGAATATAGCGTGAAATTCCATGTCCGCCAGCCACCGCGAAGACTATGTTGTCTTTGCCGAATGTCTTAAATCCAGTAGAGACATTTACTCCCCATCCAAATACCGAGTCTGTCCTGGAGACTCCTTCCGCAACCTCAATAGCTGAGATGTCACGGAAGAGTCCCGACACCTGAAAGTGGCCGCGCTTAAATTCCTGTCTGAGCCGGATGGTTCCATCAACCCTCGGAGTATTGGGTTGGGCAGTGAAAGCTGGGGTCGTGAAAATAATATCGGAGCTTGGTTTTTCCACTGAGAAATAAAGGGTTGTGCCCTTTGCGAGGGCGAATCCGTAGCGAAACTGGGGATTGCGAATAGCGATCATTCCGTTCGGTCCCTGAAAATCTAAAGTGTCAGGAAATCCGTCCGGATCCATAAAGTTTGAGAATGTTTGACCAATCAGAAAGTTATCCGCCTGCGCATAGGCGTGCCGCAAGCGAGGAGTGGTCGCATTGGTTCCAAAAAGATCGCCCTCAATGTAGAAGCGTACCTCGCCAATGCTGGTGCTTGGAATTCGGAAGTCGAGGCTCAGGCGCGTGGGTTGAATCGACACGTTGGTGTTATTTGCCCCAGAAACCTGGGGTATCGGGATTGACGCGGGGACGAACGCGGCGCTATTTCCCGCGGGCTTCAGATCACGGATGAAATCAGTCTTGAAATATCCGCCGATCTTCAGGATCGTCTGCGTGCCCGGCAGACGGAAAAAGCCTTGGTACTTCGGATCAAGGGGAACATTGTTATAGCGAGGTGCGGCCAGAGGATCCTCGGAGAATGTGTTATAGGTTGCGGTCTCCTCTCCAACTTGTGGAGAAGTCGGGCCCTGAAGTGGAGGTTGGCTGGTTTGAATGGTGCCAGTCTGGTCAGCAGATGTTGTTGCAGGTTGCGTGGCCGCTTGAGTTTTCGCGCTCTCCAAGTCGTCGATTCGTGCCTGTACCTTTTTCATTTGCGCCTGCAGGTCGGAAAGTTGCTGCCGCAATTGATCGGCGCCAGTAGCGGAAGAGTCATTTTGGGTCTGTGCCTTAGCTGGCACTAAAATGCCTGCTAGCAAAGCTACCGAAACATAGGTGATCAGATTATTTTTCATGTTTCACCTCTTACCTCACGATCCCCGCAAACATGCATTGGTGCGATCAGTTCGCCTCCGCACTCGCCCGAGCTACCTCTCGCACTCAGAGACAACCTAAGTGGTGGTATCCCCGCCAACAACTGTCAGAACTACCAGACTGAATCAGGATCGAAGAGGCGATACATTTCGAATCAATAGCAGACGCTGCCAACGCTGGATGTGAGCGATGTTTGGGCGTTTTTTCCAGTCCGAGAAAAGAATGGATGCTGCTGTTCGTCCTCAACGTCAGACAGACTATTTCACTTGTCGACTGACGCCAGGCCAGGGATGTCCATGCTGGTCCACAGGAGCATGAAGCTACTACTCTTGCCAACCACCGCCGAGAGCGTTGTAGAGTTGCACCAGTGCGAGTCTTTCGTTCAGTTGTGCCTGTGCCAACGTTAGCTGCGCATCAAAGTAGCGAGTATCACTGTCCAAAACTTCGAGGTAACTGCTCACCCCTCCGCTATACCGAACAGTGGAGAGGCGAGTCGCATCCTGTGCTGCCGCGGTAACGAGCGCCTGCTGTTCACGAAACTCCTGATTCTTGCGGTAGGCAATCAATGAGTCCGCGACCTCACGAAACGCTTGCTGAATTGACTGCTGGTAAGACAACAATGTCTCTTGTTGTTGCGCCTCGGTCAGTCTGACTCCGGAACGAATCCTTCCCCCGGTAAAAATCGGCTGAGCTAATTGACCACCGAAATTCCATAATCCGGCCGGCCCCGTAAACAGATCTGTCAAGGCCGAACTCTGGTATCCAGCGATCGCTGTCAATGTGATCTGCGGGAAGTAAGCTGCCTTCGCGACTCCTATGCGTGCGTTAGCGGCTACTAACTGTTGTTCAGCGGATTGTATATCCGGACGTCGCTCCAACAGTGAAGAGGGGAGACCTGCGGGCACGGTCGGAGAAATCGTGGTTGCGAGCAAGGGCTTCCCGCGTGGGATAGAAGCAGGATTTTGTCCTAACAGAATGCTGATAAAGTTTTCCTGCTGCTCCAGGCGTCGCTCCAAATCCGGAATCGACGCTGCCGCCGTGTAGACCAACTGTTCGGACTGGCGAACGTCCAGCATTGACGTCGTCCCGCCGTACGTCCGTATTTCCACCAGGCGCAACGATTCTTTGCGAGAATCTAGCGTCCGCCTGGAAATCTCCATCTCCATATCAAGCTCGAGTAATTGGAAATAGGCGGTGGCCACATTGCTAACGAGGGAAGATATGACGGCACGCTTGCCCCATTCCGTCGCCAATAGCGTGGCGCGTGCCGCCTCCGTGGCCCGACGAAACTTCCCCCAAAAATCGAGCTCCCAGAACAAGGACAGGTTGACTTCGGCTGGGCTCGCCTCAAACACTGGCGTGATTGTTGTCTGCGAATACCGTTGGCTGCTGCCGGATACGCCGCCCGCGATCGCCGGGAATTGGTCGGCGCGGGTGATCCCAAGCGCAGCTTGTGCCTCCAAGATGCGCGCAGCCGCAATACGCACATCGTAGTTGTTGGTGAGTGCCTGGCGGATCAGCTTTTGAAGTTGTTCATCCTGAAAAACAGCCCACCACTTCTCATCTCCGAGTGAGGCTGTGGTCTCGTGGGCGTCCGGTGCCAAGCCTCGATAGTCGCCAGGAACGGTGACCGGGGGGCGCTTATAGTTCGGGCCTACCTTGCAACCGACGAGCAGTACACATGCAAGCACCACGAACCAACACTTACGAAACGGGCAAAACCGCTTCGAACTGAACATGGCGAGAAGTTTTTTAGTCATCGGCGGCTGCTCCTCCCAGAGTTGCTCCTGCTGCCAATGCTTCCGGCCCCTTTTTCTTTCCCGATGCCCATATTCCGAACCGCTCCACAACGTCGAAGCTGACCGGAATGAAGAAAATGGCCAATACCGATGCTGCCAGCATTCCCCCAATGACCGTGGCTCCCAGCACCTGACGTGAGATCGCACCTGCCCCAGAAGCGCCCCAGAGCGGTACGCATCCCAGAATGAAGGCGAATGCAGTCATAAGAATCGGCCGCAATCGAAGCTTTGCCCCAGTTAGCGCAGCATCGATCAGCGATCTTCCTTTCTCGTATTCCGCCTTGGCGAACTCGACAATCAGAATGGCGTTCTTGGCGGAAAGTCCGATCAACATCACTAAACCAATCTGGGCGTACACATCATTGTCGAGATGACGCAAGTAAAGCGTCATGAACGCCCCGAACACTGCAATGGGAACTCCGAGCAACACGCTGAATGGCAGTGTCCAGCTTTCATATTGCGCCGCCATAATGAGAAAGACGACGAAGAAAGCCAGTCCAAAGATTGTGGCGGGCGAAACACCTTGCGCCGCCTTTTGCTCCTGATACGACATGCCCATGTAATCGAATCCCATCTGAGTGGGCATTGACTTGTTGAAGACATCCTCCAAGGCTGCCATGGCTTGCCCTGAACTGTAGCCAGGCGCAGCCGACGCATTAATCTGGACGCAATTAAACAAGTTGTAACGCATTATGAACTCAGCGCCACTCCGCGGATAGGTGGTGGTCAGCGTACTTAAGGGAACCATTCCGCCCGTCGCGTTTCGCACGTAGAATCTGCCCACGTTGTCGGCGTTAGTGCGGAAGTCGCCGTCGGCCTGAACGTATACCTGCCATTGCAATCCGAAACGGTTGAAATAGTTAATCAGCGAACCGCCCATAAATGTCTGGATGGTCTCGTACAAACTGCTCAGTTGAATCTGCTGTGTCATTACTTTGGCGTTGTCGACCTTCACCCCGACCTGTGGTACGCCGAACAGAGCTGTCGTCATGACTCCCGACAACTCCGGGCGCTTGCGCGCTTCGGCCACAAACAACTGTGCATTCTTCGCCAGGAAATCAACGCCGCTACCCGAGCGGTCTTCGAGAATGAAAGTTGCTCCTCCCGAGGTTCCGACACCGGGGATAGCCGGTGGTGGGAATGAAAACGCAATTCCTGACGGTAGTTTTGAGAGAGTACGTTGCAGGTGAGCCTTGATGCCTTCGTAACTCGTTTCTGGAGTTTTCCGTTCTTCCCAGGGTTTCAGTGAAATGAAGAAAAAAGAACTGTAAGTGCCATTAACGCCGCTCAGCATGCTGTATCCCATCACCGAACTGACGTATTCGACGCCGGGTGTCTCCATGACCGCCTCCTCCACTTCTCGGGCAGCTTCCGAAGAGCGCTGCAGTGAGGAAGCATTCGGCAATTGCAAACCAGCATAGATGTATCCCTGATCCTCATCGGGAAGAAAGCTCTTCGGAATGCCTTTACCGAACAGACCGGCGCCGACCGTGAGAAACGCAAGCAAGACAAAAGCGAACCCTGCCTTATGGATCAGGTATCGGCACCAACCCACGTAGCCGTCGGTAGCACGCCCGAAGATGCGGTTAAACCAGCGGAAGAAAGCTCCGAGAGGTCCACGAGTTGGTTTTCTTGGGCGCAGCAACATGGCCGAAAGCGCTGGGCTGAGAGTCAGGGCATTAAAGGCGGAGAAGAGCACCGAAACGGCGATAGTCAGTGCGAACTGCTTATACAGTTGGCCAGTGATGCCGGGAACGAACGCCGTGGGAATAAAAACCGCCGCCAGAATCAAGCCGATCGCAATCACCGGCCCAGAAACTTCCTCCATTGCTTTGATCGTCGCGTCATGCGGCGTCATACCATGTTCAATGTGGTGTTCAACGGCTTCCACGACTACGATCGCATCATCGACGACCAGTCCAATAGCCAGTACAAGGCCAAAAAGCGAGAGCGTGTTGATGGAAAAGCCCAGCATCGGAAAAACAGCGAAGGTGCCAATCAGAGAGACAGGAACGGCGAGCAGTGGAATCAGCGTCGCTCTGAAACCTTGAAGAAAGATGTAGACAACCAGAATGACAAGGATCAGAGCTTCAAACAGCGTCTTGTAGATTTCATGGATGCCCTCGCTGACGGCCAGCGTGGTATCGAGTGCCACAATATACTCCAAACCCTGCGGGAACCGCTTCTTTGCTTCATCCATCATCTTGAGGACAGCTGCACGGGTCTGTAGGGCATTGCTGCCCGGGTTCAGATAAAGTGCGATGAGGGCTGCGGGTTGGGCTGGCTTACCTGCTCCCGCCGTTCCCAACCGCGCCATATAGGAGTAGTATTGCGACCCCATTTCCACGCGTGCCACATCCTTCAGGCGCAGGACTGAGCCGTCGGGCTGGGCGCGAATTACGATGTCATTGAACTCCTCAACTGTGGGAAGCCTCCCCGGAGCACGCACGTTATACGTGAATTGCTGACCGGACGGAACCGGTTCGCCTCCGATCTGCCCGGCAGGATTGACCTTGTTTTGTGCCTTGACTGCATTGGTGATATCCGAGACTGTCACGCCAAGTCTTGCTAATCGATCAGGATTGACCCAAACGCGCATCGCGTATGGTCCCGCGCCGTATATCTGAACCTGTGAGATCCCCGAGACACGCGTCAGCGCATACTGCAAATTGATGATGGCGTAGTTGGCTAGAAAGACGTTGTCGTAAACGCCAGTCGCTGAGTAGAGATCGAGCAGCATGAACGGCGCGGTTGTAGCCGGTTGCACGAGCACGCCCTGCTGGACGACCTCACTTGGCAATTGCGAGTTGGCTTGTCCGGTGCGCATCTGGGCGAGAATCTGGTCGGTGTTGACATCAGTCCCAAGCTGAAAATCGACGTAGAGCGTGCCTCCTCCGCCGGAACTCGCGCTCAGCGAATACATGTAATTCATGCCGCTGACGCCCGACATCTGTTGCTCAATTGGAGTTGCAACCGACTCAGCAATTGTTTGTGCATCTGCACCGGGATAGGTAGCTGTCACCTTGATCATCGGATCGGCAATATTGGGAAACTGCGAGGTCGGGAGGCTGGCCATCGACACCAAACCCACCACAACCATCAGAATGGCGATGACAATTGCGACGATTGGGCGATTGATGAAAAATTTCGCCATGGTCAGTTACTCCCGCCTGCCGCCGCCAAGTACGGCTTAGGAGAGACTGGAATACCTTCCTTTGCCATCTCTGGCGCCTGTGCTGCGGCCGTTTGTATTTTTTGAATACCTTCGACCACAACCCGCTCGCCGGGTTTCAAGCCTTCCGTGACAATCCAGTTCACGCCAACACGGTCCCCGACCTTGATGGGTCGCACGGTGGCCTTGTTGTCCGAACCGACGACTATGAGCTGATAGTTCGACTGCACTTCAATCACGGCGGGCTGCGGCACCAGCAGTGCGTTCTTGCTCGTGCCGATCTGCACGCGCACTCGCCCAAATCCACCAGGGCGGAGGATCCCACCTTTATTCGGGAAGGCGGCGGCAAGCTGAATCGTACCCGTGCCGGCAGCGATCTCACGGTTCACGAAGATGATGGTTCCTTTCGCTGGATATGGAACATCATTGGCCTGAACGTATTCGACCGGAAGATTACTACGAACAGCGGATCGCATGAGGACATTAGAAATCTGCGGTGCGAACTTAAGGTACAAACTCTCGCTGATATTGAAGTACGCCCAGATCGGGTCGATTTGCGAGACGGTCGTCATCTTGGTGGTCGTGCCCACCAAGTCACCGATCTGAGAATTCGAGACTCCCGCAATCCCTTCTACCGGCGAGTAGACCTTGGTCCATCCCAGGTTCAGCTCAGCCTGCTGTCCTTGGGCTTTCGCCGCTGCCAATTGCGCCGTGGCCCAAGCCTGGTTCGCAATGTCATCATCCAGTTGTTTCTGTGGAATTGCAATCTGCTTCGCCAATGGTGTGTCCCGCTGCACATCATTTGTGGCCTTCGACAGCGATGACATGGCCCTTTCTACATCTGCGTTTGCTTGATCCAGTGCCGCTTCGAACGGACGCGGGTCAATCTCAAAAAGCAGTTGCCCCTTCTTTACGAACGATCCGTTCACATAATTCTGGTGGAGTAAATACCCTTGTACCTTCGGGGTGATGTCAGCGTTCACAGGGCCGTTCAGTTGGGCTACCCATTCGCCGTAAACAGGGACGTCCTGCTCAACAACATCCGCAACCTGGACCTCGGGAGGTTGTGCGGCAGGCTTCGGCTCGTTCTTGCCACAACCGATAAGCACAACCAGAAGTACGACGACGACGATTTCCGCACTCCAGCACAACCGACGCGAGGGCCAGGATGATTTCCCCCGAAAGACACTAGTGATAAATGGGAGAGCAAAAGGAAGCTCAAGTCCGGTTTGCATAGGCACACTCCTGATCACAGGAACTCACTCCGGCCATGAAATCTGTACAGACCTAGTACAAGGTAGAAGCCAGACCCACTAGGGCAAACTGGTAGAAGTTACAGTTCGTTTGGAACGCCGGTCAGCGTAGGTAACGAGTATGTCCGAACGACTTCAGGCCAGCCGGACTACCAGCCTGCCGATCCAAACGCTCATAAGTCCATTCGTGCGATTCGCCAAAATCGAGTCGGCAAGCGGCCTCGTGCTTTTGGCTAGCACGGTTGCGGCGCTGTTTTGGGCCAACTCGCCTTGGGAGCACAGTTACCACGCGCTATGGAGTAAGCAAATACCTGTTGGTTTTGGCTGGCTCGTCTTGTCGGAAACGCTTCAGCAATGGGTCAACGACGGGCTGATGGCTATCTTCTTTTTCCTGGTGGGGCTTGAGATTAAGCGCGAGGTCCTCATTGGAGAATTATCGTCGATGCGACATGCGGCTTTTCCTTTCATTGCCGCAGTCGGAGGAACTCTCGTTCCTGCGCTAATTTATCTATTGATTACGCGTGGCGGCGAAGCGCAAAAAGGCTGGGGTATTCCCATGGCGACCGACATTGCATTTGCTCTCGGGGTGCTGAGTCTGCTTGGGAATCGAGTCCCCGTAGCTCTGAAGATTTTTGTCACGGCGCTGGCCATCGTAGACGACATTCTCGCAGTACTTGTCATTGCTGTTTTCTATACAGACAAAATTCAAGTGATCAGTCTGGCCGCTGGCCTAGCCGGCGTAGTCCTCGCGTTCGGCATCAACCTCCTGGGTGTGCGGAAGCCGGCAATTTATGCGGTTATCGGCGTTGGGGTTTGGATTGCGATGCTCAAATCAGGAGTGCATGCAACGGTTGCTGGCGTCCTACTCGCATTCACCATCCCAGCGCGTACATACGTTGACCGAGACCTCTTCATTGCCAAAGGGCGTTGGCTACTGAAGACTTTCGAAGATGCGTTGCCCAATTCCTTTCAGGCGCACGCAGCGATTCACACGCTGGAAGCCCAATGTGGACTGATCGAATCGCCTTTGCACCGCATAGAACATTACCTTCAGCCCTGGGTCAGTTTCCTGATTATGCCAGTGTTTGCTTTGGCCAATGCTGGTGTGCGTATTCTCGGTAACCTCTTACCGGCCGTGACCGACAGCGTAACCCTGGGTGTCGCTTTGGGCCTCTTCGTCGGCAAACCTTTGGGAATTTTCCTTTTCGCCTGGACCTCAGTCAGGCTCCAATTGGCAACGCCACCGTCAGACTTATCGTGGAGAGAGATTCTTGGGGCGAGTTGGTTATGTGGGATTGGTTTCACGATGTCGCTATTTGTCGCAGATCTGGCGTTCGGAAGCGGGCATATGCTAGATAGGTCAAAAATTGGGACTATCATCGCCTCTATCGCCGCGGGCATGTGTGGGGGTGTTTTCTTGTTACGTCGCAAATCACCGGCCCTGCTTGAGAGTGCCGCTCAGGTTCCGGCAGCTTGAGATTGCAATGACCTCCCGGAATGGCGCTTCGCTCCCCACTGTTAGATATCACAGTTGTCCCCCGTGAATCGGCCGGTAACACTTTTTCCTAGTAGCAGCCCGGAAACTTTGGCGAGAGTAACTCGCCGTAAGAGATGGTCATGTCACCACGATGGCTGGTGTTTTGTCTTCTCCTGATCGTTGCTTTGAGCAGTTCCGATATGTTTCCGCAAGATACTGGGCCGACTGCAAAGCGTCCGAAATTAGGGCTGGCGCTTGAAGGTGGTGCGGCGCTCGGCCTTGCTCATATTGGTGTCTTGCAGTGGCTGGACGAACATCGCATTCCGGTTAGCTATGTGGCGGGTACGAGCATGGGTGGACTTGTCGGCGGCATTTTCGCCACAGGGAGGTCCCCCGCCGAGATCCGAGACTTAGTAGAGCAGATTGATTGGGACGAGGTCCTGCATGGAGAGGTTCCTTTTCAGGACCTCGCCTACCGCCGCAAAGAAGACGCCGAGGCCTATCCCAACGGGCTTGAATTCGGAGTTAAGCAGGGGATTCGATTCCCGGAGGGATTCAACTCCGGACATCAAGTCGGGCTGATTCTTGACCGCATTGCAGTTTCATATTCAGAAATGAAAAGCTTCAATGATTTGCCTATCCCATTTGCATGTGTAGCAACCGATCTGGTTTCCGGCAAACGGCATGTCTTTCGTGGCGGGTCGCTTTCGCAGGCTCTGCGAGCGACCATGTCCCTTCCCGGCATCTTCACTCCGGTAAGAACAGGCGATTCTGTCTTAGTCGATGGCGGCCTGCTCGACAATCTTCCTGTCGATGTCGCCAAGGATATGGGCGCCGATCTTGTGGTCGCCGTTCACCTTCAAGAGAAGCCTTTAGAAGCCGACCAATCGCTTTCATCTTTCGGTGTATTAGGACGATCGGTTTCCGTAGTGATTGCCGCCAACGAACTTCGAAGCATGGAGCAAGCCGACATTCTGATTTCGGTGCCGGTAAGCGCGTACGGTCCAAGTGATTACAAGAAGAGCGCTGCAATCATCCGCCTGGGATACGAAGCTGCAGATAGCAAAGCTGCGCTACTATCACGCTTCAGTTTGGATGAGACAACCTGGAATAATTACATAACGCAGCGCGGTGCACGTCGAAAGGGTACCCCTTCCCCTGAGTTCATCGAGGTGACAGGCACGAAACCAGCTCTGGCCACGGAAATAAAACACGCCCTGTCCAATAACATAGGACAGCCGGTGGACTCCGCGAAACTCGACCAGCAGCTTAACTCTTTATTAGGCCTTGGACGTTATTCCCGCCTTGGTTATCGCATGATCGAACGGGACGACAAGCAAGGGCTGTTGATCGTAGCCGACGAAAAGGAATATGGACCGCCGATCGTCCGTCCACTGGTAGTCATTGATGGTTCTGAGTACGACCAAGTACAGTTCATTCTTGGCGCCCGGATCACGTTTCTCGATGTAGGAAGCTTCGGTTCCGAATGGCGCAATGATGTGAAAGTAGGTTCCGAATATGGCATCAGATCCGAATACTATCGCCCCTTTGGGGAGAAGCTTCGCTGGTTTGTCGCGCCACAAGTATTCGCACAAAACAGTCAAGAAAACTTCTATTCGCGCGAAACCCTGCTTGCCGAGTACCGGGACCGTCAAGGGGGAGGCGCAGTCGACGTGGGCCACCTGTTTGGTCCGAGCAGTGAACTGCGGCTGGGTTACGAAGCCGCGGAACAGAAATTCTCTCCTTCGGTCGGGTCGGCCGCCTTCGGAACTTTGCAAGGCAGAATCGGGAAAACATCGCTTCGTTTTAATCGTATCGGGCGAGACGATCCCATCATTCCAACTCGCGGCTTCGACCTGCACTTCCGGACGGAATGGAACGACGCAAATCCTGGAGCTAAGGCCGGTTTCCCCATGGCCGAGACACAAATGACGGTTTTCAAACCCCTGAACTTTGCGTCGTCGGTTTTTTTTGGCGCAGCAGGCGGTACTACATTCACGTACCATCAGACGGGGCTTCCGCCATTTTCATTGGGAGGCGGCCAAAATCTCGTTGCCTATGGGACTAACGAGTTTCTCACCAACCAGTACTTCCTCTTCAAGACCGGTTACATCCGCAGGCTGTGGCACCTGCCGCCGCTGTTGGGAGATAAGATTTACGCCCTGGGTACTTATGAAATTGCAAAGGTTTACGATTTGAAGACAGTGTCCTCCTTGCCCACGGATGTGGCAGGCGCTCTGGTTATAAACACTATTTTTGGGCCTGTGATTCTGGGCGCCGCGTTCGGCGCCACCGACCATTACAAATTCTTCTACAGAGTCGGGCGGGTATTCTGATTGAAGTGTCTGCAGGAAGCAACACAGTATCCTTTTCGATTTTTGTCTAACTTACTTGGTTGCCGCGACTGCATCAAGGCTAGGCAGGGTACGTGGAACCCGGCTGCTGGAGCATTTCCGACAGAGTACTTCTGTCGCGGGCAGAATGAGCGGCAACATAGACCATTTGGGCCGGTAAGGCAATCTGAGCACCGGTCTGCTCGACGATTCCCATGATCGAGAACAGTAGCCCCTCTTGAAGCTCGAGAAAGTGGTTCCAATCAATCGCGTACACATATGCGAATACATCCACGCTGAACGAAGAAGTACCAAACCCCAAAAGTCGAACACGGACCGAATGATGCTCGAAAGAGGGATGCTTTGTTAACAGTGTTTGAATATTCGTCAGCACTTGCTGTATCTGTTCCGTGCTCGTACCGTAGCGAAGACTGATCAAGGGATGGAACCAGAACTTATCTCGCACCGACAGCGTTTCGAGGTTCATGGTTGCCATCTGACCATTCGGAATACTGACCACTGTCCGATCCAAAGTCCGGATGCGGGTTGAACGGAGCCCGACTTCGTCGACCTGGCCTACGACCTCCCCCACCTTAAGCATGTCTCCGACCTTAACCACCTGATCAACGATCAGCGAAACTCCACCAATTACATTTTCCAGTGTCTTTTGTGCGGCTAGAGCTACGGCGATACCGCCGATACCGAGTCCAGCCAGTCCAGCGGTTGGGCTGAACCCAAAGTAATACAGAATCGCGAGAACGCCGCCGCAGATAAGCACCAGGTCGATGACGCGACGCGAGAGACGTAGTACGGACGCCGTTCCCGAGAGGTTCCGCTCTCGCAGGCGTTTATGAACATACTTTTCGGCCCGGCCGGTCAGAAGAATAAGGATCCAGATTACGGCAGTCGCAGCAATGACCGTCGCAACGCCTGACCAGAACTGGCGTGCCAGTAGCGATAGGCCGACTCTCGAGCGTAGCCAATTGATTGTAAGGGCGATCAGCAGGAGACGCGTTGGCTTGTTCAGAACCTCAGGAATGGTCAGATCTGGATTGTTCTTCAAACGCCGCCGCACACGACCGACCAAGAAACCTAGTAAGCGGTTCAACAGCACCGTGACGAAGTAAAGCAGCGGCAGACCGACGAGGAGGGCAACCCATTCGAACAGTTGAATTCCCAGTACACGAGTAGTCACCAGGAATCCGGGAAGGACGTCCTCCGCGCTAACAACATCGATTTCCTCGTATACCCCAGGAATGGATTCCAAAGTTTTGCTGGAAAATAACCAAACGAACCCAGATTTGCCTCGATCCACACGTTCCAGAAGTATCTGCGCACTCCCGTCATTGGTTTCGATATTCCCAACGAGATCGTTATCAGGGTTTAGTGGATCGAATTGCGAGCCTTCCGGCTTATCACTGAGTTGGTTCAGTCGAGCGGGCAGGCGGCGGTCCAGAACGATAGAGAGCTTGTAAGCGAGAACCGCTGCGGCCTTGCCACGCAAGCGAGTGTTCAAGTACTCGGCAGCTACCGGATACTCACCTTTTCGAGCCTCGGCGAGGAATCCGAGTACCGTGCCGCGCGGGGTTGTGCGGCCTAGAGGATCCTTCGGAACTTCAGGCTGGGACGCGGGGGGAGTGGTTCCTGCGAGCGCGACCTGAGGCCACGCTGGAAAACAAGAAAGTAAAATAACAGAAACAATACAACTGCCGAGGCGGAGGCAACCCACCAAGTTCTTGGGCGAAGGACATTTCATTGAACCCAGCCATGAATGAGCATTTTTAGCTTGCGTCAGTTGGTTCAAGTGTCCGTCGACCAGGTTGTTCTTGTGGACTGGTAGTTCTACCAGTCGTTACCCAGTGCACGCACAGCGTTCCTCAACGTTCTGCGAGCATGCGCCAGTGAATGGCTTAAAGCAAATCATTCGATTGCTCTATCGCAACGACGAACGCAGTATGACATGCGATTCTGCCCTTTCTCAGGTTGGCCTCCGATGAAATTCGGTTCTCGACCTTTGCCCGGCGGAGTGTATCTTGCAATTCTCAGTTCGCGTTGTGGTATTGATGGAATTCCATCAGTTCCAAACATTCATAGCGCCGATCCTGCAACAAAGGCCGAATTGGCATGTTGTTGCTGTTGCCGCCGAGCCATCGGATGCTGTTCGCCTCGCGGGACACTTACATCCAGATTTGATTCTGCTGGATCTCGATTTGCCGAGGATGAACGGAATCAATACCGCCCGGCAAATCCGGACGGTTTCTCCAGAATCCAACATCGTATTTTTGAGTCGCGAATCTCCCGCGATGGTGGTGCGAGATTTGTTCCGATTTGGCGTTTTGGGTTACGTAAAGAAGGAGTATGCCTCCAGCGAATTGATCGCTGCCATGGAAGCCGTTTTTCAGCACAGGCGTTTTATCGGCAGCGGAGAAGCGAGTCATGAGCTAGCCGGCAGCGCGGAATCGCACGCCGACCGTCATATAAAGGAAGTTCTGAAGATGACGTCTCCCTGGCGCGAAAAGTCCCTCTCCCCGCCAAGCCATGAAATCCAGTTTTATAGTGAAGACGCAGTCCTCCTCGATCGCCTCGGTGGCTTCGTCGAAGCTGCAATCCGCGCCGGCCATTCCGCCGCCGTTTGCGCGACGAAATCGTCCAGAGATGATCTTGTCTGTGCTTTACAAGGCCGGGGCTTGGATGTCGATGATCTTGTACGTCGGCGGAACTACATGGCGTTCGATGCTGCCAAGATTCTTTCCGCATTTTCCACGGGAGAATCCCTGGATCGAGCGAAATTCCTGCGAGTGCTGGGTGGAGTTATTACTAGCGCTGTTGAAGCAGCGCGGGCTAATCGTGCGCGCGTTGCTCTTTATCAAGAATGTTCATCTCTGCTGTGGGCAAAAGGCCGGGACGAGACCGCCATTCAACTCGAGCGCCTGCTAAATGAGTTGGTGAACAGATACGATATGGATGTGCTCTGTGGTTATTCGCTTACCTATTTTCATGGTGAAGAGGACATCTATGCCATCCAGCGCCTTTGTGCCGAGCACTCGGCCGTAAACTCGGAGTGAGCTGGCCCTACAACACCTGCAGTAAATTACGCCATCCCGTTGAATGCTGCCCTCTTTTTCTACTGCTAGATCTGACAGGTCATCTCTCTGGGCCGCGGCTCTAACCTGATAGAGGCAGAAACAGAAATTCGTCCGCTGAATAACACTGTCTCGACACCAGTAAGAGAGTAAGCACAAATGGGATACCTTCTCAATCACCCTTGGCCACTGGGCTTACTCACCGCGGTGTCTTTAGCCGCTGTAATCGAGGTGGGATACCAGAGCGCCATTCGGCTGCGCATTCAGGAAAACGCAAATCGAAAAGATCAAATGATTGCAATCCGCGACGGACTTTTCATTCTCGTTGGATTGCTTTTTGGCTTCACGTTAGCTCTGGCTGCCCCGCGCTTCGCCGATCGCCGCTTGTTGTTAATCGATGAGGCAAATGCGATTGGAACCACATATTTGCGTGCCAGCACTCTGCCATCACCACACCGCGAGCAGGCTCAGCACTTGCTTAGGCAATACGTCGACGCCCGACTTGATCTGGATAACGCCGGCTTAGACGGCGCCAGATTTGCAGAGGCAGCGAATCGCGCTAAGCAAATTCAAGAACAACTCTGGCAGACCGTGACAGAAATTACGAAAACGGATCGCTCAGCTGTTGCCGCTATATACATCACTTCGCTCAACCAGATGATCGATCTTGATGAAAAGCGCGTTTCCGCGTTAGAGAATCGAATCCCTGTCTCCGTTTGGCTCTTGATCTTTTCGGTTTCCACCATCGCGCTCTTCACACGCGGGTTAACCTTAGCTGGGCGCTTTTGGCTGACGCTTGTGCTTGCCCCACTCACCATTGCCATCGTTGTCGCTCTTATCGCAGATCTCGACACCCCAAGCACCGGGCTCATACGCCTGGACCAACGAGCGATGATCAGGTTAAAGGCCGAAATTACCACTCGACAATAGGAATGGAAAATCCCGCCTGGCTTGAACCGCTGGAACTGCTAAAGCAAGTCACAGTCTGCCGCTTAACAATTACAGCTCTACCTCTGTCAGTGTTGACAGTGCCCCGCGCACCCGACCATCCATAGGGTGACTTCATCGTCAGTCTTGCCACGTGGAACAGGTTCTCTCCCAAGTCGGCAAAGCAGAAAAAGACGCTGAACATTAACTGATGGGAGCGGTAGGATTGTGGATATGACAGGCGTGATAAGCGCGTTTCTCGGGTTCCCTGAAGAAATCAATGGGTGGGACCATCGTCGTTTGACACATCAGTACCGCTGGACGATCTTCACGAATAAGCGGTTCCAGGTGTTCTTAGATCATTCCGACGCTCAGGATTGGCATGCCAATCTTCACAATTATCCTGAGCGCTTCATTTCCGTGGGCCTCGTGCAATCGGAGGCTAACGGCCCTCAAGGCTTTCGCGATCGAGCCGCGTGGATGCTGTTGTTCGGCAGACCGTCATTCGGTACAAAAGGCTAGGTTTCATGCGAATGCGCCGCCGTGAAGTCAGAATCCACCCCGTCAACCGATACTTTCCGTTTGAGCCGTATCAATTGGACGAGCACCGCTTGTGAATAGTCTTGATCGAATGAACCGTGATCTGGAGCGGGTTGGCGGTGCTTGCCTTGAGGGTACTGGTGCTCATAGCGGGGGATTCTGTGCCAGTTACTTCAACCTCTTGGCCGAGGTATGGATCTAGTTTTACCCCTTTACCTTCTTCCAGTTGATAGCTGCTGCTCTGATCAGACAGCATCAAAATGAAGTTTGAATTCAACCGGCTTACGCACCCTGTCGCCGTGATTTCAGCTTTGCTCTTTGTCGTCGAGGGCTGATTTACGGCAGACGACTGACCCTGGTTCAGCGCTTGCGCAAACGGGATACCGGCGCACAGCAGAATGAATGAGATTATTCTTCTTGCCACCTTCCACCTCCTGAATTGAATGCAAACAAATGCGGACTCACCAGCGCAGCCCGAACGTCAGCGGAAGCAGGTCTGTGGCTACCTGCGTGTGAGGCACATGGTGATATCGAACTTCCGTGTACACCTTCAGTGCGCCCATAGGGAGCTTGTAAGTGACGCCGCCACCTATGTTGCCGCCCCAGGCATCACTGCTCGACGAGGCCAGCACATTTTTCCCGGGGAATAATCCATCTACACATCCACCCCACCAAAGATAAAACGGGGCACAAACAGTGCCAGGGACATACGTTGGTTCGGTAAGTTCACCGGAACGGTGGTACCAGCCACCACCCCCGATAACGTAGAACCCCATTTTCCCGTGCGTCGGTATAGGGACTATGGCATTGAGGGTCACTGCGTGAATCCGTCCACCTCCACCGGGGACTTGAAGATCGTTGATGATGTTTTGCTTGATCGGTAAGTCGTGCCATAGGTACTCAGCATCCACTCCAAGCCAAGGCCAGAGGTTGGGTCCACCACCGATTACAAAGTCAGCCCCATTGTTAACGAAATGAGCGCTCGTACTCTCAGGAAAACCGACTCCTCCACCTATTGTGAAGTTCCAGCGAGAGGATTCTTGTCCCATCGCAGAGCAAGAAATGAGCAGAAGGCACGCACCCACTAGAGCCCTGACCAGCATCTGCTCCACTCTTCCTCCCGATCTTGGCAATTTTGCCCTGCCGATACGATGTTGTTCACTGTCAATATTGCCAGTGGTACTGCCCCCTCGACGGCGCGAGTATTGTTTGGTCTAGCACCCAGACGGACACGTTACACTTCCTGGGAAGGACACAATGAAGAGACTCGTTCTACTCAGTTATGCCGCCCTGCTTCTTAATGCTTTATTGGCTTCTTCCCAGCAGATTGCTGTACCAAAACCTCCTGACAATCATGCGACGACTGCTCCATCGGCACCTTCTGCACAGGCGATCTGGGCAGATCTGTTGGAAGGAAATCGCCGCTTTGTCGCCAGTGCGCCAAAGTTTCGTGATTTAGCCGGCCTTCGCAACGGCTTGACGAAAGCTCAACATCCGAAAGCGATTGTGCTTGCCTGTTCCGACAGTCGAGTGCCTCCCGAGTTGCTGTTCGACCAGAGTTTAGGTGATCTTTTTGTTATTCGCGCGGCGGGAAACGTTGCGGATGCGATTGGAGTGGGCAGCATTGAGTACGCAGTGGAACATCTGGGAAGCAGCGTGCTGGTTGTGCTAGGTCACACCAAGTGTGGAGCTGTCACGGCTGCGTGCTCCGGCGAGAAGATGCCCAGCGCAAACCTGCAATCTTTTGTCGACAAAATTGAGCCTGCAGTTAAGAAAATTGGCGGCCCCACTAAAAGTGATGATCTTATCGAGAAAGCAATCAAACAAAACGTTCACCAGAGTGCCCAGGATGTTCTGGCTAGCAGTGAAGTGCTTCGCCATTTTGTACAGGACGGAAAGCTGACGGTTTTCGAAGCCGAATATCAACTCGATACCGGAGAGGTAATACGGCTCGATCGCGACTAACCGCGAACCGCGCACTCCACACATCTTCGGCAAATTAATAAGGGTCTGGTCCACGGATGAGCTCAACTGTCCAGCCTGCGGTTAAAATGTCGGCGCAGAATACTGCGCTCGTCGTCGGCACAGATTCTGAACTGGCCGCTCAGGTTTCAGTCACTTTACCAAAATGGAATGTTGATCGGGCTGTAGACAACCTTGCCGCATTGGCACTCGTGGAGAAGCGGCCGTTCGATCTCGTCATTACCGGAGAGAACACCTCGGGCGCAGCCGACGTTGAGCTACTGCGGAAGATCCGGCGTGTCCGGCCGCACACCCGAATCATCATTCTCACGAACGAACGCACGCCAGTTGATGTCATCGCTTCCATGCGGGAGCGCGCATTCAGCTATTTTTCAACTCCATTTTCATCGGCTTCATTCGCCCAAATGATTCGCCTCGCAAGCAAGGAGGAATGTTGGGACGACGGCATTGAGGTGCTTTCAGCCAATGCAGCATGGGTCAGGCTCGCCGCTCGCTGCGACCAAAGAGCTGCAGAAAGGCTGCTGCAGTTCTTTCATGAAATGATCGACTTGCCGGAACCCGAGCAGGAAGATGTCGCCACCGCCTTTCGCGAGATGTTGCTGAACGCTATTGAACATGGCGGTCATTTTGATCGCAATCAATATGTCGAAATTTCTTATGTGCGGGCCAATCACATGGTGCTCTGCCGAGTGAAGGATCCCGGCGAAGGATTTTCGCTGGAAGAAATCAAGCATGCCGCAGTCGCCAACCCACCCGATGACCCTTTGCAACACCAAGCATTTCGGGATGCGCAAGGCCTTCGACCGGGCGGCTTTGGTGTGCTCTTGGCTCGCCACCTGGTTGATGAACTTATTTACGGAGAGAAAGGCAACGAGGTTCTGTTGATCAAGTATTTGGACTTTAGCCATCTCGCTAGCGCGCAGAAGTCGGAACAGAGCAGCGGACCACAATTGGGTTAGAACTCTTGCGAGCAACCGCGCAAAATGCTTCCGATCTAACCTGCCACTGTCAGTGTTGACAGTTTTCTCCTTCATGTCTGATTTCTACCCTTATTCAGGCGCTCAAATGCGTTCCTGTGCTAGTTAGAGTAAGCGCCGAGGTGAGGCCGTGTCGAAGTGGATGATCGTGGTTCTGATTTTGATTGCAACAACAGCGTTCTCTCAGACTTCCGGATCCAAGTACCAACCTGGCACCATCACCGCCGTTGCCCTGCATCAGGGTGCCCCCGGTGAGCAAGCTAGCGCTCTGGCCCAATATGACGTCTCAGTGAAGGTCGGCAACACCGTCTATGTTGTATTGTATGCACCTCCGAATGGCGCAAATGGCGTCGAGTATGCCGCCGGGTTTGATACGCTGGTCTTGGTCGGCACTGACACACTCACGATAAACAACAAGCTTTCTGCAAAAACTGAAGTGCCGATCCTGCGTCGGGAAGTGCTTCCAGCTCAAAGCGGCTTGGATTTGTCCAAGATCCCCGGTCAATATTTCACCATGAAGCAGCAGCATCTCTCGCAGGTGCTCGAACTCAGTGACGACCAGCGCACTAAAATCAGGCCGATCTTGGAACAGGAGTCTGGGGAAGCCTCACAGTTTCTGGGCAGCCCAGTCCTCTCCCGCAAGGAACAACTTAAACGCTGGGAGAAGCTGGTGCAGGCATCCGACGAGAAACTCAAGCCTTTCCTGTCTTCAAATCAAGTGGGGAAGCTTCAACAGATGCGTCGGGAGCAGAAGCAAGATCTGAAGAAAATCATCGCCGACGCGAACACTGGTAAACAGAATTGACCGGCCGACTTTTCCAGATGGTACGCGATGGGCACTTGAGCTTAGTATTGTTTTCTCTTAATCAGGTTTGCTGACCGCTTTCCTGCGCCGCAAAATGCGCGTGATGTCGTGAGCAAACTCGCCCAGCCAGTTAGCGGCGAAACCGAATCCCACCTGTACGAAGGCAGCGCGGTATCCTTCGGCTGTGATAGCCAAGACTTGACCTTGCAGGCCATCCTGTCGAATGGGGTCGCTACTGCCAGGCAGATTTTTTAGGCTGATGTTCAGCGCAATGGGTGCTGAGAGGGCGAAGAAGCTGCGCAAGCTTGCGCTAAGGCCTGGTTACGACAGTCATTGCTGGAGGCGCATCAACGTGGGAGATAATCCTTCGGAGGTGCAGGAGGAAAGCATGATCGTCTGCAGTTCGATCATCGGACACGTCAATGGCCCCGTCACTTGGCAAGAAGTCGCTGTGCTAGCGATCGTAGTTGTAGTGCTCTACTACTGCAAGCGCCGATACAACTATTAGGGCCAATCTGCGGTTTGTTCTTCTTATCTACGACAGTAAAATCCCTGCCATATCGGCATAATTGACCTTAAATCGCGATATTGTTTTGTGTTTAAGTGATGGTCAGGACCAGGGCTTTGCTGGTTCCACCGCTCGTGCAGCCAAGGTCGCCCGAGTTCCCGCTCGGAGTATTGACCGTCACGCTTGCGGTTCCAGGAGCGGAGATCACGGCGGTCGTGATCGTGGCCTGCAACTGCTGGCTGCTTGTGGCCAGAGTGCTTAGCGTCGTTCCGTTTACGACCACAACAGAAGACGAAACAAACTGACTGCCATTCACCGTGAGTACAAAGCCTGACTGCACTTCCGCGAACGTAATGGTGCTCGGAGAGAGGGATCCAATGATCGGCGAAGGCCGAGCGCTTCCGCAGAGCGGATTGAGTGAGTTGCATCCTTGGAACACGAACAACGCCAGCACCAGGACGCTGAGAGGTCGCAGGTAGTCGCCGATTGGCTTCATAACCGCATCGTCCACCCGTCTAACGACGGAAGATCGACATAGAGATGCTTTCAATCCTTTGGTTATCGTCTGGTTGCGGTCAATTCTCGAGCTTCCCTCTTCTTGCGCCACAACATTCTTCTTACCGTCATTACTTTGTACAGCCTTGCTGATTCGCGCCTTTGGCGCAAATGGTGCCATTCGGGCCTTGAACTATGCCCTTCCCATTCTTGGTCTTGGCTCTGCCGCCATTGCTGGTTTGAGTGGTCGTTACCCCGTTCTGATTCTTCTGGGCGATAGCAGCTTTGCCCGTATTCGGATTGGCGGCCACTGCAGTCTGACCATTGCTGCACACGATCTTACCTCGCGCGTTTTTGACGCAATCGGCAAACGAACCCGAAGCAAAAAACATACACGCCATTATCAATAAGACTTTCATTTTGCATCTCCGATATTACAGTTGCGTTCAACCAAACGACTTCGTGTTGGTGGTTGTGAGACAGTCCATGGCGGATCGCTGTGCGTTCCAGCACAAAAGGTTTTGGGGAATCTCCTTCATTCGGAATTTGCTGGAGTCTGCACCAGTTACTGCGCACCGAGTGCCTTGTAATCGGAATTTGTTGTCGTCACCACGAGCTTCTTAGCCGTCGCATCAAGGACAGTCTGCTGTACATAGCTAGTGTTGTCGGGTAGGCTCGCAAACTGAACGGCCAATGTGACCACATCCTTCGGATCATCCATGTAGGTGTTCACCTTCACGGACGTGATTTTTTTTGCTGCAGCGTTGAAAGAAATCGTCATCTGATCGCCGGCCTGGGCGTAGTCTTTGAATACAATCCCCGCCATGCTTGCACCTGGATTTGGATTCAACGAAACTTTGCCGGTCTGGAAGGCTTGTTGCATGCGCTGGGGATCGGGTGGCACGTACATGCCGAGCAGGCTCTTAACCTGTCCCATGTAGTCCTTCATCTCCTCCTTTTTATTCGCGATCACTTTCTGCTTCATTCGTCCTCCACTTGGAGGTGCGGGCGGCGGACCTATCGGTGTCTTCTGTACCTTCCCGTCCGGGCCATACTGGCACTTTGACTGCATGGGAGGCTTAGCATCACCCTTCAGGGTGAGTTGGGTTGTTTCCGTCCATTGATACTGGTGCAGTTTCTGCTGGTTTTCTGCAACCGATTGCTTCGCGGCTGCGAATTTCGGTTGTAGCTCTGCGCCTGCTCCAGCACCCGTCTGCGCGATCGCTGGGACAATAGCCGTCAGCATCGCGGCAACGATTAGCAGCGTGCGTTTTTCGCCAGAGAGAGGCGTTCTGCCCTGCTTTGCGAGAGTATTAAAGGTGGGGCGATTCACGTGTCGTTCTCCTCTTCCCGTTGCTTAGGTTTCGTGGGAGCGATCTCTTCTTTTGCAGGTTAGCGGAAACGTGTACACAAACCGGATTCAAAACTGAACGGAGCTGGCCTCTTTGACTACTGTCAGTAGTGACAGGGCGGCGCACCATACGCCAGATTGAAAAACCGCGCGGCTGAAAAATTACGCCGCACTCATGTCGCCTTGGCCTGCATTCGTTTCCACAAAGTTGCCCCGCCCCTTTAACTGGTAAAACATCAGCCATTTACGCTCAAAATCCCCCACAATCAGTTACCAACCTGTGTCCGATAGGTCGAAACTCGGCAACGCTGTCCGTAAGGTCGAGTCCAAGCTAGTACACTGCATTTCGGCTTGCACTTTCGGCCTCGATGACATCGCGAGACACGCGGTCGAAATCCGCACCTTCAGATCACGATTGCGGTTTCAACGTGAGTGGCTGACTGAGCGTGAAGGTGAGCGCCGACTCTGCCGGAATCTCAATCTGCTTGTTTCCGGTGACCGCACCTCCGATGAAGCCTGCACCCGCGCCCACTAGCGCCCCGATGCCTGCTCCTTTGCCTCCTCCCGCGATCCCTCCGATCAACGCACCTCCGGCCGCTCCGCCACCGGTCGTGGCAGCTGTCCTCTTACCTTTACCTTTGACTGTGCTGCTCAGTACAGCCGTCCGGATCTTATAGGTGTGATGGCCCACGGAAACGCTCGTAAGCGCGAGATCCAACTGACCTTCACCCTTTACCTTGCCTTTGGACTTGGCGTTCACGACTGTGCCGCTGACGGTCGATCCTGCGGGTAGCGCAGCCCTCCCTTTTACGCTGACTGGTTGCGCCAGGCTCGCCATAAAGGTTTGACCTGTCTGGCTGTCTTTAGAACTTAATGCTTGACCGGTTCTTACGGTCAGAACAGTCCCGGCAGGTATCACAATTGGCTCTGGCGGGAGTGCGGGCTCGGCCGGCACGATCGTCGCCGCGTCGGGCGGAGGCGCAACCTGTTGTGCCCCTGCATCAACGATTGGCTCAACCGAGGTCCCATCGTCCAAGTCGGAGACCCCGGGCTCCTCCTTGGCAATCTCTTCCACTTTCGTGCGTGCGACCAAAGTCGGGACTGTTCCCTGGAGCGCAACTCTACCGTTCTTGGCTTCTACGCTAACCTTAGAATCTTTGGTCTCCGGATCAGCCGCAATTTTGGCCTCAATTTCATTGATTATCTGCTCGTCGCTACGGTGTTTGGAGCAGCCCACAGAAAGCGCAACGAGAACGATTAGGGAAAGATGCAATATCGCGCGACGAGTCATCGCTCCTCCTTCACCGGTTCACAGTTCTGCACCGCGATCCCCAACTGTTTGCTTTCTGACTTCGGTCGCGGCGAACACTGTGCGGGGGACTCAAGTGTCCGGACACTCTGCTCTCGGTTAGATCCACTTCCTATAACTGGGCAAGAGGTAGGCTACAGAGGAAAGGTCTTCGCGAATACTGGCAGAAATGCCAGATCTAAAAGATAGAGTTCGCGATTACCCGTTGGGAGTCCGCGACTGCGCTCCGGTCCGCATCAATCTTATTCAGGGACAGGAGTCCAGGATGTGTCTGGGTTGAAGCGCTCCATCTTCTTGAACTCGTCCACGGTCTTCAGTCCAAAATCTTGATCGTAGACAACGCCATCCTGGCTGACGATAAATGTCCTCACTCCGGTTACGGGGTACTCGGCTGGCGCGGCGACCAGCGCAAAGCCCCCAATCATTACCCCTTTCACAACATAATCCATTTCACCCAGCGGAGCCGCGGGACCCTGACCTTTCAGAATTTTGAAGAAATAGCCGTGGTAGGGTTCAGAGCGGCTAGGAGTGTAGCCCTGTTCGATGGCACGAGCGATCTTTTCGCCTACAGGCCCGCCCCACGTGCCATCTGCATTTTGCCAAGCCAATCCGTCTTGCTTGCCAGAAGTGCTGATTATGCGCTGAGCATACTGGTTCACGTCGTATCCCTCGCGCTTCTGGAAGGCGTAATCGTACTGCGCTTCCACGTAGCCGTGGCAGATTTGGATTGCGTCCAATTCATTCGCGCCAATACGGCGGTAGAGGAGCTCCTGCCGTCCGGCTTTGGCGTCAAAAAACCATTTATTACCTCTTTTCACCAGCGGCACGGGAAATGGCCATTCTTCGTTGCCCACGAGGAGAAATGCGCGGTTCCCGCTCTTCGGATCCACGGAGACAGTTGTCTTTTCGTGCGCCTCAGAAACGAAGTTAGAGGCGTGCTGGCGGTCTTGCGAGTATTCGCCGCTAAATACAATGTCCTCGCCACCGGGCCCAAAAATCTTAATGAGCGCAACCTGGTCGAAGTTTTCGGCCGCGTTGATCAGGACATCGGCTGCCTTTTGTGGAGTATCAAAGCCCCTGGCGGCTGCAGCGGCTGCGACCGCCGTCGGACCTCCTTGGGTTGGAGATTGCTGAGCGACAGAAAAAAGAAGAGACGCGCACAGCCAGCCCCAGACCACGGTCGCGACAATCCAACCACGTGTGGAGAAATTTTCATTCGCAGATGTTGTCTTCATTCTGTGCTCCTCTGATCTCCGTTCCGCAACCTAGTCCTCACCTGCGCCGGCCACCGCCGCCACCACGACTGAAACCCCCGCCACCGCGACTGAAGCCTCCTCCCCCTCGTGATCCCATGCTGGAGGCGCCACGGCTCCCGCTGGCACGAGCGTTCGACCCGTTGTATCCTCTGGAACCACCTCCGAAAGCGTCCCGGTTCCCACCGCCGCTGCGCGAGAGATCGCGGCTTCCTATGCGATCCCCGCCGCCACCCGAGCGGTTGCCAAAATCTCCGCCGCCACCCCGGTTGCCCATGCCGGTTCCTCCGGGCCGATTGCTGGCTAGATTTCCACCCTGTCGGCCCAGCTGTTGACGGGCACTGCCTTGGCGTTTGGCAAGAGAATCACCGCGGGTCGTTCCCCCAAAGCGGTCGGCTGTTGCCCGGTCCCGATACGGAGCTCCGCCGCGATGTTCCGGGTTATGCTGCCACCGATCGCTTGCATTGCCACCACCCGCGGGTAAAGTCGACGGGCGGTTGCCTAAGTTTCCACCACGGTTCCCGCCTCCAATATCTCCGCGGTTGCCACCGCCGATGTTGTTGCGGTTACCACCGCCAATATTCGTATTGCGATTGAAATTATTGTTGTGGTTAATGTAGACGTTATTATTGCCGCCCCATCCGCATCCCCAGCCCCAACCGCCGCTCCAAAACGCCCCCATCGCGACGCCTATCCCGAAAGAAATCGCCATCCCCGCGGCGTAGTAGCCCGCCGGCGGATAGTAAATGGGAGGGTAAGGATAGATCGCCGGACCGTACACGTATAACGGATCATACGAAGGCACATACACCACCTGTGGGTTGGCCTGTTCAACGATGATTACGGGCTTGCTCTCGATGACCCGGGTTTCAACCTTCTGTTGTTCGGTCGATTTCAAATTGCCTTTATCTTGGGCCCTTTTGCGCATCCGCTGCACCGCATCCATTACATCGCTTTGCTGCGCCAAGAACGCGTTGCCCAAGTCGGTGGTCCACTGAATGTCGTCTGCGAGGCGCTTCACCACGTCAGGCAGAGCCGCTAGAGCCTGGACGCTTGGATCCCAAGGCTCTTTTGCTACAGCATCGGCCAGTGCTTTGTCTTTTAGGCCTTTGTTTTTGTCCAACCACTGCTGGAGTTGGATTATTTCGAGAGGGTAAGTGGCTGCTGCCAGTACTTGCGCTAACAACGGATCTGGATACAGGGCAATGGGCGCCACCAGAGAATCGAGTTGATCCGGAGGTATCTTCGTCCCTTCTGTCTGAGCAGAGCCCGTTGCCGCTTGGGGCTGAGCCAGCAAGAGTGTCTCCCCTGGCACAAGTAGTACGGCACACAACAAAGCTATACACTTTCGAGTGCCTATCCAAAGCCGTCTGAATCTGACATTTTTCTTGTTCATAACAGCTTTCTGTACTCGCTGTTCGCCGTCTATGTGTCGAGCCACGCTAGCCGAAACATTGTGCGCGGGGATTGACCGAGGCCTCGTCTTTGAAAACGAGGCCGTACCTATGTGATCGGTTCGCCAGCTGGCGAGAGTGCTAGCTGCCAGCGATACCCTTGTTCACGAAGATTTTGACCTCGACCCGACGGTTCTCAGCCCGCCCCTCCTTCGTCTCGTTCGGTGCCGCCGCTCCGTATTCGCCCATCGCCCCGGGCGCCACGATATGCCGCACGGGCACGTTGCCCTGCTGCATCAAAAAAGTGACTACTGCTTTCGCGCGGTCCTCGCTCAGTTTTGTGTTCATCGCAGCGCTGCCGGTCGAGTCGGCGTAGCCCGTGACCTCAACGATGTACCCGGTAAGTGCAGTTGCCGTCTGTGCTAGCTGCTTGAGTTGTTCCTCATCCTCCGGCGAGATCGTGGAACTACCGACGTTGAATTTCACGATCGCTTGGCCCTTGACGTCATATTCGCTCAACGCGGTAAAGCGATTCGTGGTCTCCTCGATGGCCTTCATGTTTTGCTCGATCTGCTGTTGCTGGGCCGGATTATTCTGCTGCTTCTCGAGCGCCGTCAGGCGCACATTGTGACCCTCAAGAGCCTGCTGGTGGGCCTCGAGCGCCTGCACGTTGGCGGCTACCTGCTGTGCGGTGGGATGCAAGCCAGACTGAATCATCTCGGCTGTTTCCAGGTCATCGCCATCCACCGTGATGGTTTGGGCTATAACTCGGCCTTGGTCATCGGGTGCACCGTCTACCCTCACCTTGAGTCCCGGTATGAGCACTGCATTGGCCAGGTGCTCATCCAGGCCAAACAGCCCTGTGTCATCCTTCGTATTCGTATCACCGGTCAGCACGATGGTAGTTCGTCCATCGGGGCCGTTTACGACCAACGTTTCGCCTGTGCGGGCAATGATCATTCCTTTTACTTCGGTCTTGTCGCCAGCAAAGGCTCCAACCGCCAAGAACAACATCAGACTCGCTACAATCGCCTTTCTGTTCATAGTTTGTCTCTCCTCTATCTCGCATTCAGCGAAAAATTTCCGCGCAACGATTCGGAAAAGGGTCAAGCAGTGACCCTTCACACTGCGGACATGTAGATCGTCAACTGAAACTGGGGATGATGGAACTGGCAGAACTGCCAGCAGGCATGACTAGAGTTTCGATGGCAGCGCTAGAATGAGATCAGACTGTATTTGAAGCAAGCGAAGGAATCCTTCCACCGTTCCGGCAAGAGATCAGGTCGCGCATCCCCGCAATGCGAAGTCATTCTCGAAACTGTTGATTGAGGACCCGTGTGGTTATATTCCAGCAATGGCTTTGTTCTGCAAAACTCGGACTACCACGCGGCGGTTCTGCGCCTGGCCTTCCGCAGTTTTGTTACTACTGACTTGTTGACTCTCCCCCATTGCACCCGGAGCCAGCATTCTGGTGAGCGGGACGTCGCCCTGCTGAATCAGAATATTCGCCACATTGCCGGCGCGGTCCTCACTGAGTTGCTGGTTCACGGCTGTGCTGCCAACGGATGAGGCGTAACCTTTAACTTCGATCATGTAGCCTTCAATGGCTTTGGCCTTCTGTGCAAGCGCGAGCAGCTGTGGACTGTACTTTGGATCAACCTTCACCTTTCCATTGCCAAAATATACGGTCACCTCGTCGAAAATGTAATAGTCATCAAGTTGGCCGAAGCGCGCCACTGCAGCTTCGACGGCCGCCCTGTTCGCAGCAATTTTGGCGTCGTGTTCGGTCAATTGCGCCTCATGCTGCTGCAGTGCCGCATTTTGCGCGTTCAGTTCCGCTTGCTGTTTCTTTAACTCTTCTTGAGATTCATGCATGCCGGCTTGAATGGATTGTGCGCGTTCCAGATCATTGCCCTTGAACTTAACTAAACTTGCCACCAGCTCATGGCGGTCGTTGTAGGTACCCTCGATCTTAACTGCAAGTCCAGGAATAAGCGCGGCCATTGACATTTCTTTCCTACGCGCTTTCAGCACGCCCTGGACTTGGCCGACCTCGGTATTGTCATTCAAGATCACGATCAGGTTCGGTACGTTGGCAGTTTGTACGATCATGGTCTCCCCGCTTCGTGCCTTGATCAAGCCTTCCACGTTTGTGGTTTCTGCGACAGCACCGCTGAGGGCACATCCAATCACCCAAAGGGCTGCGAAGAATTTGATTCCAAAGTATTTATCCTGATTCATGGCTATTTCTCCTGGGTCGATTGCCCAAACAAAACACACTTTCAGTGAAGCTTGATGTTAATCAACGACTGTTTAACCGCATACTGGTAGAAATGACAGGCTTATCCTATTGAGACTGCGGGGCCTTTAACGAGCGATACTTTTGCACTAGCAAGTGCCGACTAAGGTCACGTGAACATCGTCCGGTTCACGGGCAACCTGTTGATTGCAGACGGCCATGGCCGCCAGCAGCATGCGACTGCATGGCTAGAATCCGGCATCAAATCAGCTCAGGGCGAATGCTTGTTCGTTGAAAATGCAACACCAAGTTACCGGAGTTTTTTCAACAGGCTGTCTGTATGTTTCTTTGCTGGAATCTTTGGTAGTGTGATACCTGTCAGTTTTGACAGTAGACATAATAAGGATGGCATGGCCCGCAGCCATGAAATTTAGATCGTAATGTTCTCTCGCAACCGGAATTTCATCTCGGGAAACCTCTCGTTGAAGGTACTTTCGCGGTATTTTCCAAAACTGTTTCTTGGCTCCCTCATTGTAACCTTGCTGCTGTCGACCCTCTTTAATAAGGTCGCGGGCGCGAATTCAAAGCAACAGCAACCCGTTCGTATTAAGGGCTCTTTTGTAATTGCCGCAATCTGCAAAGATGGGATTATTGTGGCCTCCGATTCGCGAGGCACCTTAAAAAACCGGGAAGGGCGGCGAATCGCTTACTACGACACCAACCAAAAGATCTTTCCCATAGGAGATAAACTTATTGCGGATACCGGATATGCATCTCTTAATGATGCCAAGGTGTCTTTCCTTTCAGCATTGATGTCCCGCTTTTCGCATAGTCCTCTTTCCCAAGTCGAGGTTGACCAACTTCCGAACTCATACTTCAAATACGCGGGCATTATCTTGCCCGCGGCAGGCGCCGAGTCCGCAAAGCTGCAAACGCTGATCTTCGCTGGTTACGAGGAAAGACGGCCGACGCTGTGCATTTATGAGGGCGAATCCAGTCGGGCGATTAAGTGCCGTAATTCCGGATATCTGTCCAGCCCCCACCAGCAAATCTTCGAATTTGGGAACGTAAGCTCGCTCTCGTTTGGGGACGCCGCGCAGATCATGAAAAAAAACATTGACGATTATGCGGCGGCCGTTCAGCCCGGACTTGTTGGTGGCCCCGTGGTCATTCGGACCATTACGGCCTCCGGTTCAACATGGTTCGATTCCCTCCCGCACTGGCCGACGTGGGAAGCATTCACCGATTTAGCGGAAGATTATAAGAATAACCGTGTTCCCTTTCACTTGATGCCAGGGATTAACAAGGAGCAGTTGGACAAGCTCATTGACGATGGTGCTGCCTGGGCGCGGAGTGGCCAGACTTCGAGCGCAACAGGATCTGCGACGGATGGTCCCGTGATTGGTTCATACCCGCCGGATCGATGAGACTGTCACGAATATTCAAGAACTAGGTCGAGTTTTTGTTCGTTGGACGAAAATCTCCGACAATATTGTTTCGCCCAGTTTGTGACGGACTGTGCTACGATGTTTGCGCACTTGGTCGCCCCAGCAGTTGGCCTACCGTGACAACCGAACTCTGTTCTCGTCGAATCACCGAAGCTCGATTTCCCTTGTTCCTGATTGCGATCATCTTTTTTTTCGCCCAGGTCGCGTTGCCACAATCGGCAGATGAAGTCCACGTCGTACCGCGTCAACAGGGTAAATCAATACCTGAGGCGGATGCCGCGGGCGAACCAGAGCGAGCCTCTCATCTGAAGCATGTTCACGCCGACGTCGATCTTGTGCTTGTACCCGTAACCGTCACGGATGCAATGAACCGGCCCGTCATGGATCTTCAAAAGGAGAATTTCAAAGTCTTTGAAGATGATCAGCAACAGACCATCCGCTTTTTCTCTAAAGAGGATGCTCCTATTTCTGTCGGCATGATCCTGGATTACAGCAAAAGCATGAGCAACAAGTTCGATGCGGAGCGAGCTGCCCTGTCCGAATTTTTCAAGAATGCAAATCCAGGCGATGATTATTTCGCGATCGCTTTCTCCGACCGTCCTAAATTGATCGCTGATTCCACTCAGTCCATTAATGATCTTGAAGACAAGTTGGCCCTGGCGGAACCTGCCGGGAACACTGCACTTCTAGACGCAATATACCTGGGCATTTCGAAAATGCGCTCCGCGCGTTATCAACGCCGCGCTCTCCTCATTATTTCCGATGGCGGGGACAATCACAGTTATTACAACACTAAAGAAACGAAGAGGCTGGTTGAGGAAGCGGATGTTCTCATCTACTCGATCGGCATCTTTGACGGGATGCCAGTTCCGGTCTTCAAGACGATCGAAGAAAAGCTGGGCAAGCGCCTACTAACCGATGTCACGGAACTGACCGGTGGCCGCACCATAGCGGCGGATAATCGGAACAATATCCCTGAAATCGCAGCTGCTGTCAGCCGTGAGCTCCGCCAGGAATATGTTCTCGCCTACAGATCAGATCGCACCGTCCGGGATGGCAAGTGGCGGAAGATCAAGGTACAGGTGACTCCATCCGCCAGTGCGCAGCCTTTGCACGTGCGTTTTAAACAAGGATACATAGCTCCGACGGATTGATCCGATTTGCCGGCATGACCGCCCGGTACTCAAAATAAAATGTAAAGAGTGGGCCAACTAAGTATTCCAGTCGGCCCACCGGGTTCAAGGTGCGTGCCTTTGACCCGAGTTGCGGGTGTAGCCTTACTTATTCGGAGCACCAGTTCGGTTCGCGGGCAGGGAGGCTTCGTCCACGATAGTGGTGTCCTTCAATGTAAAGTTTCCACCTTCTGGGACGAAGTAGAATCGGGCCTTGTTGCTAACGTCCCGCGCACTACTCTTGCGTACCTCAACGCGATTGGCATCGATCTGCTGTTTGGCCTCGCCACCCGTGAGGTACGCCTTCGCATTGGCTGCGCGCAAGGATTCCACATCATTGACTAGCCCTTCTTCGATGTCGCTGGCGTAGCCAACAATCACCAGCTTGCTGTTCGGTTCGTGCTGCATGCGCAGGGCAACCTCGTCGAGAATCGCCTTGCACTGGTTGTCAACGCGAGCGAGCTTTTTCGAATTGTTGAAGTCGCACTCGCTGATCAGGGTTTCGCTTGCCACTTCCGGAGGAGGTGGTGGTGAGTTCACGCCAGCGGTTGCGGTGCAGCTCCCGCTGTAACCATGAACATCGGTCACGCCGACGTTCACACTGATGGTTCCCGGGGGAGCGTTGGTGGTATCCAGCGTTGCGATTGTGGTGAATTCGCCTGGCTGGCTGCCGACGGAGGTCTGGCCTTCTTTGAGCGCTCCGGCGCTAGCGGAGAAATTACGTTTTTCAATCCGGCTGCCGTCGGGGCTGCTGCCTCGCACGGTCACTGTTAGTGGTTCACCGGGCTTCACGCTGGTAGGACTGATTGAGCATCCGACCTGGGGATTCTGAGGTTGTTTCACTCGGAAGGAAGCGCTGCACGACGCGCTGTTATTCTGCTTCGCCTTTGGATCGACAACATTCGCAGTAACGGTGTAATCGCCGGGAGCCAGACCGGTAGTGTCTACTGTCGTCGACGTCCCTTGACCGCCCAATGGTCCGCTGGTGCTGCTCCAGTTATAGGTCAAGTCGTGCTTGGGATGAAAGTCTGCCGGCTCCACAGTCGCATTCACCGGACCAGTCCAAGCAAGCAATTCTGTGGGGGTGGCGGAGCAAGAAGCCCTCGGCGGCGGAGGAGGTGCACCCCCGAACCGGAAGGCCAGACCCGTGCTGTAGCGAAGATTCTGCTGCCACTTTGCGTTATTGAGAGATGCCAGTCCCGGATTGGTAGATGCCAGTCCCGCAATGTTGAAGGGAGAAAAATTGGTGGGCACCCAGTCCACTTCGAGGGGTCGGAAAGACACCTTCTTTCCGATCCGGATATCGACGCCTCCACCTAGTACCATGGCTGCTGCATTCTGTGTGCTGGAAAATTTTGTGCTCGTAGTTAGGGGGGTCTCGCTTACGCCGACAATCGGGTTAACTGGATGCGGGAGCAGCGAGTCGGGTATAGAGAAACTTCTGGAATTGTGAAAGCCTCCGACCATGAACTCGAAGAACGGCGATACCACCCCGCCCTTATTCATAAAGACTCGCGGCCCAAACAAATAGGTGAACGCCGTCTGGTCCGGGTGAAGGGTTTGGCTGCCAGCGATGGTCAGGCTACCGTTGTGTACACCACCGAATTCTGCAACGAAACCGAAGTGATGATTGAAATTATATTGAAACGACGCTGCCCCACCGTTCGAGCTGAATGCGTTGGTAGGCGATGAAGCGTTAAATCGGAGAAATTCATAGCCGCCGTAGATTTCTGCTTTGGGAATATCCTGCGCGGCTACATGGATCGCAAACAGGAACAAGCACGCGAACGTTACATAATGCTTTTTCATGTGATTTACTCTCCTTCTACTGAGCCGCGTCTGGTTGAGACTCAAAAGTGCCTTCTTCAACACGACGCATCGTTGTCGCCGTGGTGAAAGAATGCCGTGTCCGACCGGTTCAGCTTGTCAGGAGAATGCTAAGAAAAGCGATGAACCATTCATACTGTCAAAAGTGCCAGTAACTCGATTGCGATTGATTGCCGATTTATTCCCCCGCCGGCGTGCATTTCTACAAGGCGACCCCTCGCTACTTACTCAGGATTCTCGACTCCACTTGTATGCAAGCTTTGCATAGGTAATGACTGACAGAAGTAACAGTTATGCCGAGTGGAAACATAAGCCTAGCATCTGAGTTGTTGGTTACTTGAGCGAACTTTGTGTTTTTTGAAAGGTGCCTTCATGCGCGGAGGAATTCGCTGGGCGACCACTGCGGCACAAACCTGAAGCCGTGAGAGTTCAGCTTCCGCCATGGAAAGTCGCCATCGTGCTCGGCTGGTGATAGCAGATGATCATACGCTGGTGGCTGAAGCTTGTAAGCGACTGCTTGAACCCGAATTTGATGTCGTCGCCGTAGTGAACAATGGGCGAGCTTTGGTGGAAGTAGGGGAGGCACTTCGGCCGGAGGTCGCCATCGTGGACATTGGCATGCCGCAACTGAATGGGCTCGACGCCGGCGAACAACTGAAACGTCTTGTCCCCTCGATCAAACTGGTCTTCCTCACAATGAATCTGGATGCGGAAATTGCTGCTGAAGCGTTTCGCCGGGGCGCGTCAGGATACATTGTAAAGAATTCCGCAGCCTCGGAATTAATGATCGCCATTCGGGAGGCACTCAAAGGTCAGTCGTACCTGTCGCCTCTGATCACGGGAGATACTGTCAAGTTTTTGTTACGGGGTGACAAGTCATACAAGGAGGAAGAACGGATCACGGCGCGACAGCGCGAAGTTTTACAGTTGCTCGCGGAAGGGATGTCCATGAAGGAAATTGCGAGTGCCCTTAATCTGAAGCCCGGCACTGTTGCATTTCATAAATACCGCGCGATGGAGAGCCTGGGTCTGAGAACCAATACCGAATTGCTCCAGTACGCGATTAAACACCACATGGTTTCATGAAGTACTTTTACCGAAAGTATGGTCTTCACATGATGGCAGTGAGCCTTCAACAAAATCAAGATCACGCGGCCAGAACATGTCTCTTTATCGCATATCGAACCAGTTCGGCATTGCTGTGGGCATGGAGCGCTTCCATAATCCGGTACTTGTGAAATGCGACGGTGCGCGTCGTCAGGTTCAACACGCTTGCCACTTCTTTCATCGACTTCCCTTCAGCTAAGAGTTGCAACACCTCGCGCTGACGTTCCGTTAGTTGTTCGACTTCTTCATGAACGTCTTCACGTCGTTTCAAAAGGAAATCAACCGTATCTTTAGCGATAGCAGGCGACAGGTATGACTTTCCTTTCACAACTTCCCGAACAGCTGTGGTGAGTTCGGATGCCGCGCAGGTTTTCAGCAAGTAGGCGGAAGCGCCATAACGGAATGCCTCCGCCGCTAAATCTGCATCCTGATTCATCGTCAAATAAACCAACTTCACCGAAGGCAGCAACTTTTTGATCTGTTGGCCTGCGTCAAGCCCATTCAACAGAGGCATGCTTATATCAACAATGATGACTTGCGGCTTCAAGGTAGTGGCACTGCGAACGAGAGCACGGCCGTCGCCCACTGTCGCCACCACGTCATACTCAGCCTCTAGCAACTTTTTGCATGCTTCCGCTACAAGTGTATGGTCATCAGCAACTATAATCTTCGGACGGTTTTCCATAGAAACCTCTCGCCACGTTAGGATACCCGGGAAAGTGCACGCCTATGTCACGTTCAGTGCCAAGTCAAGCCTTGTTGTCATGAGTAGCCTCCAGTCTGTGATGCATTTCTCAAAATAGCCACTGGCAAACATACCAGTGGGACTCTGCTACTTTTGCGCCGTAATCAGTACGCGTATTTTGTGACGAAGTAGCACTGCCATTCTGAAGTGACAAATTCAACGCGTAAATCGGCGAATCCGATGGAAAAGAAGCGGATTCTCGCGAGCGGCAAGTGATTGGCAATGATTTGAGTGGCGGCTGTCAACATTGTCAGATACTAACGCGCCGTTTGCGAGGTACCTTAGCGAAACTGCACACACCTGCACACAATCTTCAGCGAATTCATACCTCCAGCCCCGCGACGCGCACGCGTCGCGGGCCCCCCCTTACATAAGTTTAGCCTTCGACTGGTGGATGAAGTCGTATTGAGGCTGCACTGGCGGGGGTTTCCTCAAGTTATGTGAGCAAGTCTGCGATCTTCCATAGCGCACTCACATCACTCTTGCCAATCTTTTGCTGACATACCGTTTTCCCGACATCGTGGCTTCCGGTGCGGCATGCAATTCAGGTGTCGCATCTATCTTAATGACATACCCGTATGCCGGCAGGAAATTCTGCAATCCCCGGATCGTCGTTGCTAGGCAGGAACAGTATTTTTCAGGCTGGTGAGTTGAGCGGATTCCCTGGAGTGTTCGGCAACTTACAGCTCAAGCCAAAGAATTCCGCGGGAATTAACTTCAACATTGGAGAGGGACGCTAAGCGACACAGGGAACTCTGCACGAGTTCCCCTCTTTTTTCAATCGTTGGAGACCATGAGGTTAGTCAGCTTCCAGGGATTCTGAAAAGTCTCGACCTCGATCTGCTGCTTCTTCTTGTCCACCCTTAACTTGCAGGCCGGCATCACCGTGCCGGATCCCTGTCCGTCGGGCGTGAGGACCAACTCGATGGCCCCGACGCTGTAGTCGCGAGAACGCGTACCGTTGTACAGCTCGCCAAAAGCGAGGGTGCGGTCGGTGACGAGACGGAATCGGCGCCCGTTCTCCGAGGGCAATTCCATGATGTACTTGACGTCGTTACCTACTCCTCCACTGGCGAATCTGACACGGCCCTTGGGCTTCATGTCCTCAAGGACACTCACAAGTCCGTCCTGCCCGGAGCGCTTGAAGGCGTCGACTAATGCCTTCCGATCCTCCGGCGTCGAAAACTGCTCGATGTGGATGTTGACGTTGTACATCTTGCCTAGTTGGGTACTTGTCCCCATGGCGGTCGCCTGGATTGTCATGCGCTGGGACTGGGCGGTCGCGCGCATGCCCGCCAACAAAAACAAGAGGGAAACTACAATGGCGTTACGTAGGAGCCTGTTCCGGTTTCGCATGTCCGTTCTCCTTGTCGGTCATCGGGTCTTCATCAAGTCACGAGCGCCCAATGACCTCACTTAAGGTCTAGCGTCGTTCACAGCGCTGAGGAGCTGGCAATTAAGACAGGGCCTAATCAACAGTGTAGGCAAAAGGGGTTAACGCGAGACCGGAGACGGTCCCTGCTAAGCTCGAAATTGCGTGCCGTGAGGAGTTTTTTCCTCATGTTTTTACATGCCCCGCTCGGCTGTTCATGGAAAGTGATTGATTCTGAAAGGACAGCTCCGGCTGCAGTCGATCACGATCCTTGGCAGCCCGCATGCATCTTTCTCTTAGGGATTATGGGCAGGATCCTGCACCTAGGTTCGAGGTTACAATAAGGTTCGAGACTTACAGGGGAACGGGTCTATGAGGTGAATGTTTTGCTTGGCGAGAGCGCCTGCACAACAAGGTGTGACCCCAGTCACTGAGAGCCGCCTCATTATCAATCAACTGTTTTTCGAAGCGGGAGGAAGTTCGGTCTTTGTCAATGGAACGGGTTGTTGGATTAGAACGGGCGTAAATATCTATGTCCACTGTTCGCGTTCTTTTGGTGGAGGATTTCGAGCCGTTTCGGAGATTCGTCTGTTCAACCCTTGCACAGACGCCTGACCTGCGGGTCATTGCCGAGGTTTCAGACGGATTTGAAGCCGTTCAGAAAGCGGAAGAACTGAAACCGGACATAATACTCCTGGACATCGGACTTCCAAGCATGAATGGGATCGAGGCCGCTCGACAGATGAGTAAACTTGCCCCGGAATCCAAAGTGATCTTCTTAACCCAGGAAAACGACTCGGACGTGGTGCAGGCAGCATTGAGTAACGGAGCCAAGGGTTACGTTCTCAAGTCCGATGCTGAAAATGAACTAATGCAGGCAGTAGAAGCCGTGCTTCGGGGCGGTTACTTTCTCAGTAGTGGTACGAAAGGGGCTCGGTCCTAGCCGCGCAACTCTCATCTTTGCTCAATCCGCGACTTCAAAGTGACCCAGCACTAGCTTTCATGAGGTACGGCAACTTATTTTCCGTGATGTTGCATTCTGCAAAGCCACAACTTAAGCAGATTAGAAGCTTAGAGAATGCTAGGACCGGCGGCTTCTCCAGATTCTTCATGCCGGGGATATGGATGTTGATCTCCACCCCAAACGTGGTCTGCTTGTCCGATCCGCACGATCTGCATGCCATAACAACCCCCGCCGCAAAATTTAACCGATCCGTGGGAATGGGCTCACAGGCGCTATGCCGTCCCGAACCAAGCTTGATGACGCAGAAGCCTCGAATTCAGTGACTTGGGTCCCACCCTTTGTAGTCGTTGATCACCGGCCATTTGTGACAGCGACACGTTCACAAAGGATGACCGGGACCTGTAGCATAAGGTATGAGGACCGTGTCGAACCTCGTGACTGGTAAAACTGCCAGTCCGCGTGAAAATTGTCTGAGGCGTTTTTGGGTAGCCCGGATATCACCGCCATTTCCACGGCTAGAGCTCATTACGTCGATCGAAGCTGAAGTTTTTTCGCCCATCCAAGACTGAGCAGTGCAGTCAGCCATCTGGGTGCGCCTGGTACGCTGAGCGGGATCCTGCTGCGCTCTCTACACGCTCCAGATTTTCGGAACCATCCGACTGTTGCGTGCCGTTCGGAAAAGAGTTAAAGGCATGAGTGAACTCCCGTGGACAATTGCACTCAGAATCTGGTCGTCAGTGCAATCGCGATATTCCGCCAATTACACTTCGCTCGGTGCTTGGGGGGAAAATGAAAGCGCGCTACCGCATTTACCTGATGGACAAACCATGAGCGCCAGAACAATCTATGTTCCGGAAGCTCTGGCCGAATGTCTTGCAAGTCTTGCCAATCTGAGCACCAGCACTACTTTAACGGAGAAGTCGCCATTCATTTCCCCGGACTCAAGGGTCTGGACAAGCCCATCGTGTGGGTCTTTCCAAAGCTTCTGGTCTGTTTGAATTGTGGCTTTACAGAATTTGCAGTTCCCGAAACCGACTTACGGCAACTAATGGAGGGCGATGCAGCTGGAGCATAAGGTCCCGTGCGGTTTCGGCAGAGTCGCCGGAGTCCTCCCCCATTAATTTCACTAATGACAAAATCATCACGCCAAGAACTCCCACTGGTTGATAGGGCAGTCAGAGCGTTTCATATACTTAAGTGTTCGTGGCGACGCGCTTCGTACCAGAGGGCAAGTTCGACTCGGTTCCAGAGACCAAGTTTGTCGTAGATGACGCGGATGTAGTTCTTGATGACATGCTCTGTGGTGCCGATGGCTTCGGCGACTTCGCGGTTCTTGAGTCCTTGGGCGACAAGCTCAATGACTTGCCGTTCCCGTTGGCTCGGCACGCGGTTTCCATAGTGATCTAAACACCGGTGAACGGTCGAGCCGGTCCCGAACTGTATGAAGTTACAGCAAGCCACTGCATGTCTCCTGCGGGGGCGCAGAAGCAAGGGGAATTCCGGCTTCAATGTGGGTGCCCTTGCTGGATCGCGTTTGGATCGGGAGTTCGCCACCTGCCGGCGCAAGCGCTTCCTGCTGAGAAAGCCAAAACCTTCTCCATTCTCGATTGATCCTGGTTCAAAACGTTGCGGGAGTGCCGGAGTCGCTGACGCGCAAACGTATGTTGCCAGAAAGGTCCGCAACTTGCTACGACTTTTTGGATTGTTGCGCAGGAGAGGCACACGTTGCCCACCACACGCGTTTTATTAGTAGACGATAACCCCGGAATTCGCGCCGCGGCGGCGAGGCTCCTGGCTTCGCGGTTTGACGTAATAGGTGCCGTAAGTGACGGCCAGTCGGCAGTAGAGGCTTTTGCAAAACTAGCTCCGGATATTGTCGTTATGGACGTATCCATGCCCATCCTGAACGGCATTGAGGCGGCCCGCATTCTGAGCAAAACGCATCCTGCTGCAAAAGTCATTTTCATTACTGTTGACGGCTCTGCCGACCTTCAGCACGTTGCCATGGAGACGGGCGCCCTGGGTTACGTGCTTAAGAAACGTATGCGTGCTGACTTGGTGGAAGCCATCAAGCTAGCGATGGTTGGGAGTAAATTTGTGTCGCCTGGTTCGTAATGGGAAAGAAATCTCATGCACTCTAGCTCTCAGCAATGAAAAACCCGTGAGGAAATGGGGCGTTTCCTTCACGGGTTCGTCCTTATCCACCGCTGCCAAGAGGATAATCAGGACGGAAGCGGTCGTACACTGTCAAAGGTGCCAGTTCTTCCTGAGAGGGGTCAGAATCAAGAGTCAGAGCTGCACTTCGCAGGTAGTCGTCGCATTCACACAAACCACATCATGCATCGGCGAAACGACCTCTTAGAATGCTGTCGAAACTTCCACAGAATTCCAGTTCCGCGTCCGCGCAGACCGGGCACAGTGCCTTGTCGACTCTTTTGACGGAATGCATTGTCACGAAGGAATTGCATTGCGCGCAGTGCCAAAAACTGCCATTAAGCTCTGGTCGTTTCGTGGGAGACTCCCTGGCCACCAGGTTATACATAAAACTCCTTTATCGGGTCGCGCGACAACAGTAGCCATCTTCATGACTGCTGCCAACTGTCAACTGTGATAGCGAACCACTGAATATTCCGAACTCAGATCATTGCAAGAACTAATGTGGCTTCCCATCCTCCTGAAATCACCTGTCACTTGTTACAGTTCCGAGAGTCTTTTGTTTTTCTTACGATAGGTCCGCAAGCATGAATCTTTCTGCCTAACGGCTGACGGCGTCTATGAGTAATGAGAATGCCTGATGAGTACACCTTCGTCGTCGCAAAGGCAGCGCTGGTTGTTGCCTCTACTATCGGCTTGGTACTTTATCTTGCCTGGGTCGCAGCATCGAAGTGTTTTCGTGAAGCTGGCGATGTAGCAGCTCACAAGAATGTCTCGCGACCGGCCGAGCAAGCTGTTGCGCAGCCGCGGATAAGTCTCACTGTATCTCCCTCCGGGTCCCTTCGTAACCTTCGTCGTCGCTTTCAGTTGCTGAGGCTATCCTTGGGCGACATCGCGTCAGCGGCTCGTGGTCGCCTCCGCGAGTGGAGGCTTCTCCGACAACTATTTAAAGCTTATCGGTGGGCCACCGAATTTTCCAATGGGACAACCAGCAAAATGAACTTACCGCCTGGTGATCAAGCGGTGTAGGCGAACTGCTTCGAAGCGGGAAATTGATGCGGACTTAGTGGCACGAAGGATTGTCGGCGAAGGTGCCGCTGCCCAACATCGATCCCAGGAAATGCCCACATGCAATGATTTTCTGAGAGAGTGGGTCGTTCTGCAGTGCGCCAGCGGACATAGCATATTTGGCGGTGTCCATCGATTTGCGCGCCTCCACCAACTTGCTGCTCCATTCCCGCACGGACTCGAACTCGTTGCTAAGCAATTGCAGTGCTTTTCGGTCAGCCTCGGTCTTTGCTGCCACAGAAGCTAATCTAAGGCCATTTGCTGCCTCTTCACGATAACCCGCCACCCACTGTTCGGTGATCGGATATCCATTTTGAATGGCATAGGCAAGTGGACTCGCCCATTCTCGCATAAGAGAAATTTCTTCGATTCCTGCCTTCATAAAGTCCCGCGAGAAACCAGCCTCAGTCGGAGGTTCAGGTGTTATCGATGGCACGGGTGCTGGTGTACCGACATTGGAGAGCGGCAATGTCAATATTATCCGTTCACCTTGAAAACCTAGTGAACCATTCGTGATGCTCGCCAGAACCTGTAGATCGACGTAATCCCTCCCGTTAATCTCCACAACCCCGGCTTGTGCGGTCCGTCCATTTACCACTAACGTCCGACCCGGATTCCTAACCTGGGCAACGATGCTTCCGGTAAGCAGTACCAAAGACATCGCGCATGAAGCCCACATGTTTCCAAGCATCGGATGTACCTCCCAGCGTATTTACATTTTCATCATCAGCTAACTGAAGGACTGGAATGAGGGCAGACTTCTCTCATACTAGGCAGATACAGATAAGCTTGCTGATTCCAACCTAAAATTCAGCTTTCAACTGCAAATGTTCAACTGTCAAAACTGATAGTGCGGGAGGTCGACGCAGCTGAGCGTCGGCGCCAACCGATTAGGACAGCACGCGCCTTCTGAGGAGTCGTCGGGTGGTTTACTGGGCTCAGGCCACGTTTCCCCTGTGGTCCGTCCGAGCCATTTTGGCTTAACGCTAAAACGATTAAATCGGGCGGTAATCATGCGGACACTGCCCTTGCGCAACGAAGCGAACCCTCTGTTATGCAATTATTTGTGTTTGGACGTAGCAACAATTCCGTGACTTTTGGGTTTCTTAGATAAGCGAGGCTACTTGGCAACATCATCACTCAGGGTTCTCGTAGTAGACGACTATGAACCATTTCGGCGATTCGCCTGTTCAACCCTGGAGCGGATTCAGTCCCTGCAGATCATAGGGGAAGCCTCGGACGGATCAGAAGCGGTTCACAAGGCCGAACAACTACAACCGGACTTGGTTGTTCTCGACATCGGGCTTCCAACCCTGAATGGAATCGAAGCCGCCCGCCGGATCCGCAAGCTCTGCCCGGCGTCCAGAATTTTGTTTGTCAGTCAGGAATCTTCTGCCGACATTATACAAGCGGCTTTCAGCACAGGGGCGTTGGGATACGTCATTAAGGCACATGCGGGAAGGGAACTAGTAGCTGCTGTGGAAGCGGTTCGAAAGGGCAGGCACTTCCTCAGCAGCGGATTGTCGCGGATGGCAAAAAGCATCTAGCGGAGGGCAATCCATATCTGCTGTTCGCCAGCAGTCAGTGGATTTCGAAGCTCCTAGCGTCGACGATTCGAGGCGATGGCTGCCGATTTCGGGAATATTCAACTTTTCGATTCCTCGCGTCAAGCTTTGAGAATCTAGCTCACCATGGTCTTGGCAGCGTTCTTATACCGGGATCCAAACGGCGAATTATTGGCAGCGTTCTTTTCCTCGGTGAGTCCCGTTTTCTCGCACCCCGGTTCCCGTTCATACCATAAAACCTTCTGAAAGACCCCCTGTCATTTTTGCTAGTAGCAGAACTGGTATAACACGTCTGATAATTGCCAAAAGAGCAAGAATTCCTTCCTTCGGCAGTCGGCAGTAGCCGTTCGGGGTGCAGGAGGGTGGTGCTACATGTCTTCTCTTAGTGTGCTGGTAGTAGAGGATCACGAACCGTTTCGCCGATTCATCTGTTCGGCGCTGGGGAAAAGACCAGAATTGCGGATCGTCGGGGAGGTATCGGACGGATTAGAAGCGGTTCATAAGGCGCAAGAACTCCAACCGGGCTTGATTTTGTTGGACGTCGGGCTGCCAACGCTGAACGGAATCGAAGCAGCGAGGCAAATCCGCGAGTTCTCCCCCGAATCCAAAATACTCTTCGTGAGTCAAGAATCCTCTGGCGATGTAGTACAAAAAGCTTTCCGCTTAGGGGCACTGGGCTACGTAGTCAAAACACACACTGGAATCGAACTATGGCCCGCTGTGGAGACGGTTTGTCAGGGCAGGCGGTTTGTCAGTGCTGGATTAACAGGTCACGCTCCCCGCCGAGCTTGCCGAGCTTGCAGATAGGCAAGCTCCCAAGCGTTTTTACCGCGATAAGGTTCTCGCACCACGACCGGAGGCAGGTGACTAAATCATCCTATCGAGTGTTGCTATCCGGCAGAGCGGTCGGAATCGCTCTCCGAACCGAGAGGAACGTGAGCGTGGATTGTGGTGCCACGCTGGGGAGCGAGTCAATTGATAGCGTTCGGTTGGGCAACAACACCATCAAACGGCGTAGCTGCTACAAACCGGCCTCGCACCAGTTTGACAAGGCGCAGTGGATAACCAACATCCGGTCCGCGCGACCAGCTTCGCCCGCCGTCATCGCTCCGAAAGATCACGCCGGTCGAGAGACTGGTTGCCAATAAGACTTTGGTGGACTCGTCGTACGAGATAGAGCTAAGTTCCCGTTCGGGTAAACCGTTGACCAGGTGCTCCCAAGTCCTTCCGGAATCAGAACTCCGGAACGCCCCTTCCCGGGACGCAACCAATATATCCGCATCAGGTGTCAGGGTAAGATTGCGAATACCAATAAGCAGGGCAGGTAGAGCAGCAACTTGCCAGTTAGTCCCTTCGTCCGCAGATATCAGGATCTCCGCGTGAGTGGATGCGACCAGCAGTTTTCCCACACATTGTACTGAGATAAGATCCATCTTCCTCAGTACTGGTTCTCCATTCCACGTCCTCCCTTCATCCGCACTGATAAACAATCCGGCTGAAGTCGCGGCTAACCATCGTCCAGATGCGACCTCAATATCGTTGACCTTTGCGTCCATTAGGGAATGTGTTGCAGAAGAATCTGATGTCCTCCCCTTTATCGTTCTCTTTGCCAGTGGGGAAGATTTGGCGATCCTGGGGTTGACGCTTGGTCGCCACACGGTCGCATTACGGTCCAATAAGAAGAGGCCGCGGTTCGTGCCCGCGATGAGAGTGCCATTGGCAGCTTGTTTCAGCGCGAACACATCTCGGCCACCCAGCCCAATACTCCTGTGCTCCCAAGTGCTTCCATCGCGCAAGGAAAAAACTCCGCCCCATTCTTGGTCGTTGGCAATCCCGACAAATATCCTGCCTGGGTCATTCCTATCGGCCAGAATCGTAGTTACGTAGCGATGGGTGTATCCATAATTAGAAGATGTAAGATTCAGCCCGCTATTTTCGCTTACCATTACGCCGCCACGGTCCGTAGCCAGGAGCAATCGCGAAGAGTTCCGTGGGTCTACAAACACGTCGTTCACCACAATTTCGGAATTGGTCATCTGTTTCCAACTCTTGCCGGCGTCGATCGTTTTCCAAAGCCCCTGCGTGGTCCCCGCATAGATCACATTAGAATTGTTAGGGGCCTGCTTAAGCATTCGCGTGCGACGTGCAGCGAACGGGATGCCCTGAATCTTGCGGAAAATGTTCCCCGCGCTTTCGCTTTTGTAGATTCCCGAGCACGCACTCGCGTACACTAATGAGGGATTCATCGGATCGATGATGATAGAGAAAACATCTGAGTCGTCGACCATTCCTTGATTGATGTGACGCCAGGTTATTCCGCCATCAGTGGTTTTCCATGCCAGATGCCAAGTACCTGCATAAATCACGTTCGGGTCCTTCGGGTCGATGGCAATCGCTTCAATGTTCTTGATTTCAGCGTGATTGGGGGGAGATATTCGCTGCCAGTTCTCTCCGCCGTCCTGGCTGCGGTACACACCTTCAAGGGTGCCTGAGACAAGCACGTTCGAGTCGGAGGGTGCCATGGCCAGCGCACGAACCGATTTTTCGTGCATGGCTGGAAGTGCCGTCCAGGTTTCGCCTCCGTCGCGGGACCGAAATACATCCCCAGCCTTGTTGTCCTCTACGTTCCACGCGGACGCGAAAATGACGGCCGCATTTCTGGGGTCGATAATAATGTGATCGAGAACATAGTTGTCTCCGCTGCCCAAATGAGCAAATCGTGACCAACTTTGTCCACCGTCCGTGGAGACGAATATGCTTCCTGTGCTGGTGCCCAGGAAGACATGGTCGGGATTGCGAGGATCGTATGCCAAACTGCGCGCGTCACCGCCAGCGGGGCCCAAGAGTGTCCATTTCTCCGCCCGCAACGGCAAGCACAAGAAAAGCCCTAACAATACAATCAAGCATTCATGGAGCCGCATAAGGTTACGGCAGATCGTAAGCCTTGCGGCTGGTTGCCCGCTACTGACAGATTTGTCAGGGGTCTCGATATTACGGTGGCGGGCAAAATATCAAGGGCAGTTCGAGGCTCAATCGCTCTTCCTCAGTCGATCGCACACTCGAACTGCCCGCGCCCCAAGCATCGGTAGAGCGCGGTTACAGGTAAACACGCAGAGGGAGAACCTAGCAGCTGTCACTACTGACAGATGGCCAGCACATCAACGTTCCATAGCCTGACGTAATACCTTTTCGATAATTGTTACGTCGAGTTGGTCTTGCGTGGTACGCGGCATCCGCGTATAAGGTTGGTGATGCTGCAAGGTCAACCGAACTGAACTAGCACCGAGTGCCGGGCGGTGCTGGACAGCTAAGCTGTGCTTATTGCAGTGGTGCTGGGTAGTGCAGGGAATCCCGCCTCTGGGCGAAAAACGAACTTCCCCTATGGCCACGCGAGTGCTTGCTTGCACCTTGCGCATAGCTGAGGGGAATCTATGAGTTCTATCCGCAGTCGCCTACCATGGAGCACCCCGAATCTTAATTCCCCACTCCCCACCGCGATACTGGTATGCCTTGTGGCTCTCCTTTGCTATCTGGCTGCCAGAGTAGGTGGCGCACTGGTTCTGCGGCCTCAAATGGTCTGGCCTCTGTGGCCAGGATGCGCGTTTCTCGTAGCCGTGTTGCTGCTGGTACCGCGGAAGATGTGGCCACTCCTGATTGCAGCCGGATTGGCGGGATTTGTTCTTTATGATCTGCAGACGGGCTTGACGCTTCGCTCCACGGCATGGCTTATTTTGGCCGATACGATTGAAGTTCTGATCGCCGCTGTGGGCGTCAACTACGCTTTTGCCGGTGTTCCTCGTCTGAATTCCGCAATGTCCCTGGCCAAGTATTCAGCCTTTGCAGTTGTCCTCGCCCCGATCTCGACCGCGTTTATTGGCACCGTGGCTTTAAGCGGAGACTACTGGCTGCGTTGGAAAACCAGTTTCTTTACCGAGGCGTTAGCCCTCCTCACCTTGACGCCAGCCATTTTGTGTTGGGCACGTGTGGGACGGACGTGGGCACCAAAATCACGCGCCTTTTATCTGGAAGCCGCGGCGATGATCGCCGGGCTGGTTGTTTTTAGCTATATCGCTTTCATGGTTCCTGAGAGGAGCAGTTCGCCGGTACTACTTTATTCTCTGCTGCCATTCCTGTTGTGGTCGGCTTTACGTTTTGGATTGACAGGAATCACCACCTCGATAATTGTAGTTGCCTTTCTGTCGATCTGGGGTGTAGTCCACGGACGCGGCCCCTTCACCGGATCCGAGCCACTCAACAACGTGATGTCGCTGCAACTATTTCTGTTGTTTGCGGCAACACCTTTTATGCTGCTGGCAGTTCTGGTGGAAGAGCGTAAACAGGCTGAGCAAAGTCTGCGCGAAAGCGAAAAGCGATTTCGCTTGTTGGCGGATACCGCTCCTGCACTGATCTGGATGTCGGGCACCGACAAACTCTGCAGCTATTTCAATAAGCCTTGGATGGAGTTCACGGGGCGGTCACTGGAATCCGAACTTGGGAACGGCTGGGCGGAAGGCGTGCACCCCGAGGATTTTCAGAAGTGCCTCGACACCTACACGCAATCCTTTGATCGACGAGAGAAATTCAGGATGGAGTATCGGCTACGGCGGCACGACGATGAATATCGCTGGATTCTTGACATTGGAGTGCCGAGATTTGATCAGGATGGATCGTTTATAGGGTATGTGGGCATTGGAATCGATGTGACCGAGCGCAAGCGGGCGGAAGAGGCACTGAAGAAGTCAGAAGAGAAATTTTCCAAGGCGTTTCGACAAAGTCCCATGGCTCTCACTCTGACCAGCGCGACAGACCATCGCTACCTTGATGTCAACGAGACTTTCGAGCAGATGACCGGTTGGCTTCGTAGCGAGGTGATTGGGCGCGCCCCGTTCGACTTCGGGATCTGGGTAGATTCCAACGAAAGGTCGGAATTTGTAAAACGAGTTTTGGCTAATGGCGCTATTCGCGGCTGGGAGGTCCACTATCGCTGCAAGGACGGCACGCAGAGAGTGGGCTTAGGGGCTGGGGAACTGATTCAAATCGGAAACGAGCTGTGCGTCCTTTCCGTAATCGCAGACATCACCCACCGCAAACAGGCTGAAGCGAAACTGCGCGAGAGTGAGGACAAACTTCGACTTCTTCTTGACTCCACTGACGAAGCCATTTATGGGATTGATCTCGAACACCGATGCACGTTCTGCAACCCTGCCTTTCTCCGCGCTTTAGGATATGAGCGCATTGACGAAGTGCTCGGCAAGAATACGCATGATCTGATCCATCACAGTCGTGCCGATGGAACATTGCTCCCCGTGGAAGAATGCCGAGTTCACCAGGTGACTCGAACGGGCATAGGAGTCCACACCGAGGACGAGGTGCTATGGAGGGCGGATGGAACAAGTTTCCCCGCTGAATATTGGTCGTATCCCCAGCGGAGAGGGCAAGAGCTTGTCGGGGCAGTGGTCGCGTTTGTCGACATCACCGAGCGCAAACTGGCCCAAGCTGCGCTCGCAAACGTGAGCCGCAAGTTGATTGAGGCACAAGAGCAGGAACGTACCCGGATTGGCAGAGAGCTTCACGACGACATCGGTCAACGTCTTGCAATGGTAGCTATCGAGTTACAACAACTCCACGAAGATCCTCTCGTTTTGCTCGAAGTGCGCAGCCGTGCGGGCGAACTCCAGAAGCAGATTTCCGAGATAGCGGCCGATACTCAATCCTTGTCGCATGAGTTGCATTCAGCAAAACTGCAGTACTTGGGTATAGCTGGGGCCATCAGAGGTTTCTGTCGAGAATTCGGCGAGCAGCAGAAAGTGGAGATTAGCTTCCAAACTCAGGATTTGCCCAGTCCCTTGTCCCCAGACATTTCTCTATGCTTTTTCCGAGTGCTGCAAGAGGCCCTCCACAATGCAGTCAAACACAGTAGGGTACGGCACTTCGACGTGTGTTTGTGGGGAACACCAGAGGAAATTCATCTCACGGTTAAGGATTCCGGCGTAGGCTTTGACCGCGACGCGGCAAGAACGGGCCGAGGGCTTGGCCTTATCAGCATGGAGGAGCGGGTGAAACTGGTGAACGGAACACTGTCAATCGATTCGCAACTCCAGCGTGGTACCACGGTTCACGCTCGCGTTCCTGTGGCTTCGGTCACCGGTTCGATGAGTGCCGCCGGCTAAAGACGCTCGACATAAAGGAGTTCAATCTCCACGGTTCACTGGTGTTGCGACCTCATCAGCGTATAGACGTCTGGTAGTTTGCCGATCGGAAAGCTCGGCAGGAACGTGCTCCACCAATTTGGCACTGACAAACCTCCTGCCCTGAAGAACCGCATCCACAGCCGCTAATAATTCACTTCCGGCGTCTATTTTGACAACGTAGCCCAGTGCACCTAAGCGGAAAGCTTCTTGCGCAACGTCAGCAGAAGACTCTTGGCTCACGAATATAATTTTGGATTCGGGAGAAAACTTGCGGATTCGTCGAGCGACGTCAATTCCATTCAGTATAGGAAGCCCAACGTCCAACAGGATCAGGTCGGGTTGGAGTTCTTCGGCCTTTTGCGCCGCTTCCGATCCCTCTGATGCCTCAGCAACGACTTGTAAAGCTGGCCTCCGTTTTAATGTTGAACATACGAATCGTCGAAACGGTTCGTAGTCATCCACTACTAACACCCGGACGGATGACATCGAGTCACCAGCCTTTCACCCAGCGACTGCGGTTTTCTCGTGGCCAGAACAAGCATGACGAAGATCATCGTCCCAGCTACGAAAGTTGTCAATTCCACAAAAGTGGTGCTATTTGGTCAGTATGGTAACGAACACAGTAAGACGCCTTCGAAGCGGGTGGCGGCGAAAAGCCGTCCGTGGACGAGGCTGAGTTGACGCAAGAGATATCCTGTATCCGAGCGGCGATGCCAGCTATGACCGTTATCTCGGCTTTCAAAGATGCCCGTGTTGTCTGCAGCTGTCGCCAGCAGGCGTTGCTGGTTTTCCTCAACGGCGACAAAGGTGATGTCCTTACCTGACGGACCAATTTGAAAGCGGGCCCAGCCAGCATTCAGGTGACGAAATGCCCCCTGAGACGAACCTACGATGATTTCTTTTCTGGGGGTTATTGCCAGACTTTGGATGCTATTGATGTTGGCGGGTAAGCCCCGCAGTGTTCTCCAGTTGTTCGCACCCTGCGCCGATATGACAACCTTGCGCGGAGTCGCGACTACGATCTCGTTACTTGTAACCCGAACTGAAACGAGGTACAGCTTGCCTAAACCTCTGTCTCGAGTCCAAGTTTTGCCTTGGTCGGGACTGGTGTAAAGACCTGCCGAGCTTGCGGCAAACCACTTTTGGGGTGTGATCTCAATGTCATTAATCTTGACCACCGCCACACTCTCCGACTCACGGTCTTGCCTCGGTTGTATTGAGGATTTCCCAATAGTAGCGCCTAGCGGAATCCACTGCGATGCCTCACGCGTTAACCCAAATACGCCACGATTGGTGCCAGCCAGGACGCTTCCATCATTGGTCTGCTTAAGGGCGAATACATCTCGGCCATCCAGGCCGGTGCTTCTTTGCACCCAATGGCGTCCGGCATCATTCGAAACGAATACGCCACCGAGTTCCCGGTCATTGACCACTCCCACGTAGATCGTGTCAAGATCATGGTTGTCGATCAGAATCGACGAAATATAACGATGCGTGAATCCGGAGTTCGAAGATACGAAATTCAACTGGCCATCATCGCTGGCCAGGACACCACCGCGATCTGTTGCCAACAGCACCCGTCGTGAATTTCGAGGATCGATCAGAACGTCGTTAACAACAATCTCAGGACTGATCACCCGTTTCCAGGTTGCCCCGGAGTCCCTTGTTAGCCACAGACCTTCCGTCGTTCCAGCGTAGACTGCAGCAGGATCATTGGGATCTTGTTTCAGGACACGGGTACGCCGCGCCGAGAAAGGAATGTTCTCCATTCTCTGAAATCTGCGGCCGGCATCAACGCTCTTGTAGATCCCCGAGCAAGCACTAGCAAAAACTGTCTGCGAGTTCGACTCGTCAACTACGATGGAAAAGACATCCGAGTCATCGATGATGCCTTCTTGAACGCGTTGCCAACTCGCGCCCCCGTCCGATGTTTTCCATGCAAGATGCCATGTGCCGGCATAGATGACGCGCGAATCCCTCGGATCGATCGCAATGGACTCGACGTTCTTGATCCCCGCATGTCCGCGAGAAATCTTCTGCCAATGCTGACCTGCGTCGGTGCTTCGGAATACACCATCCAGTGCGCCAAGAACAATGACTTTCGGATCCGACTCTGTAACAGCTATCGCACGGATGGATTTCCCATGCATGGCGGGAATCTTCTCCCATCTTTTCCCGGCGTCATGGGTTTGGAATAAATCACCACTCCAATGGTTTGCCAGGCTCCATGCGGCGACATAAATATGGCCGGAATCGCGCGCGTCAACGACGATGTGGTCGATGACAAACTCGTCGCGGTTTCCAAAGTGAGTAAAACGCGTCCAACTCTTACCCCCATCGCGTGATTGGAAAAGTGTTCCTGTGCTGGTACCCAGAAAAATGTGGTCGGGATCATGGAGGTCCGATGCGAGACTACGGGCGTCGCCGCCGTCCGGCCCTAAGGGTACCCACTGCCCAGCCAATGCGGTCGCAGAGATTAAGACAACGATAAACAGGAAAAAAGGCGTGCGAACCAAATACTCGCTCCTGAGCAAATTCGCTGCTCTAATAATCTACTACCGCGCTACATAACCACTTTCCGTTTGCAGGACAATGCTGGCGAGAATTGGTAATGATGGCCTGTGCTTCTTCTTCGGGAACATTTTCGTTGATGTGTCGTAAAACAAATTGCCTGAATTCGTCGTCATCCGAAGCCAGGCTCAGCAGCGAGCCGACATCCTCCCAGCGATGCGCAAGCAAGCGGCTAATCGCGTAACTATATTCTTCGCCCACTGCTCCAAAATCGCAACCACCGAATCGCTTGAAAGAGCTGTAGACCGCTTTCCAATCTTGAAGATGAGTTGCTTCCAGACGTGCGCGCTTGGCTTCATTCGCGGTACAAGCCTTTCGGGCGTCTGCACGGACGTTGGCTGCATTCAGAGTTGAGATTAATAGCGCCGCGCTCAAAACTAGGAGTGATTTCGTTTGCATGTACTGGACCAGCCGATAATTCTCTCGCGCGCTCTTACTGATGACAGTCCTGCGAGGATTGCGCCTGCGCTTCCATATTACAGTAGCTCGAAATTGCATGCAGTTTGCCAGAAAACGCGAACTATCTTACCCCTGTCAAAACTGACAGTGGTGTCCTAAAGACCTACTAGCGATACTTTGCGAAGCGTTACGATTGCCAAGCTTGGTGATTATCCGCCGATATATATTTTGACGTTGGAGCGGCTCATGGCGAGGCCAATGCCCATTGTTGATGCCGTGAGAACCGAATGTGACAGGTAGGGGACGACTGCGAGACTGCGGTGTCATCTCGGTTATGCGATCTGCACAATGATCTCTCGATCTAGCATCGTGGCTGCTGGGACCAAGATCCGCCTGCCCAAGGCCGCTTTTGAAGAGAGTGTCCGCTTCGCCTACGACACCTTTCGCAACGACAAGGTGCGGTTTTCACTAACAGCTCTAGGAATGGCAGTCGGCACAGCTTCGCTAATCCTAGTGGTCACAATCGTCATGACGGGGAAGCAATACGTTTTCGATCAGATTCAAGGCATCGGGTTGAACATGATCGTTATTGAGTATCAGGGGGGAGACAAGGGAACTGATTTCTTGACGACGGATGACATGCATGCGGCATTAAAGCAAGTGCCCGGCATAGCGGGCGCCTCCCCTGTGGTTCCGATCACCGTCACCATTCCGATTGGCTTCGGCAAGGAGCGTGACTTGCAGGTTCTGGGTGTATTCCCCGAATACATCGCAGTGCGCAACTTAGTCGTACTTTCCGGAAGGTTTTTCGACGCGCAGGACGAACAAGCACGGAACAAGGTCGGCTTAATCACAAAGCCACTTGCCGAGCAACTCTACGGATCGGTGGATCGGGCGGTGGGGAAGGTTGTGAAGCTGAGCGGTTTGCCAGTCACTATCATCGGGGCTTTCCGAGAGCGAGTGAGCACTTTTGGACGATCGGAGGTGACCGATAACACGATGGTGATTCCCTATACGGCAATCGGATATTTCACTGAATCGCCCGTGGTACGGCAGATTTATTTCTCAGCTGCGGAGCCTTCGGAGGTGATCCAGGTCACCGAACGTATCGAAAAAGTTATCCGATCCCGCCATCGAACGGAATCGTCTTACTTCGTGCAGAACCTAACCGGGGTGCTCGCGATGGCGGACCGGGCGGCTAACGCGCTCACCTGGGTCCTGCTGCTAATCGCCGCCATGACGCTCCTGGTGAGCGGCGTCGGCATTATGAACATAATGTTAGCGACGATAAGTTCACGTATTTCTGAAATTGGCATACGCAAAGCCCTCGGCGCAACCAATCGCGAGATTCACTTTCAATTCCTGGCGGAAGCGGTCTTGATCTCGCTGATTGGGGGTTCTGCGGGAGAGATCTTCGGATTGTCACTGCCGCTATCGGTGCGCTTCTTCACGCAATACAGAATTCCCATTTCGGCGCTCTCTGTTGTTCTAGCGATAGCCGTTTCTTCCTTGGTAGGCATTCTTTCGGGAACGGCTCCGGCAACGTTTGCGGCCAGATTGGATCCAGTAGAGAGCATGCGCCATGAATGATCCTTCGATGAATGTAATTCTTAGTGACGAACTCTTGACGTTCAGCGGAGTGGGGTGCAATGGTACCAGGTTGATGCTATTCGCTGCGATCGTTGCGCTTGCTTGTCTGGTGCTTTCTATCGATCCGCCGGCGTGGTCTCAGCAACACTCACATCATGAACATCCAGGCATGTCCATGCCTGCAAGTGAACCCACAGAAGGCGTGCTCCTAGATTGGAAGCGTGAGAGCGAAGGCAATCATCATCTAGCTGGCCTTTTCGTGGCTCTCAGCGGGCTTTTCATTCTGACGCAAAGCAAGTTTGCGAAGAAGTTCCCCGCCATGCGATATGCTTGGCCCGCCTGTTTCTTGCTGTCAGGCTTGTTCATACTCATATACAGCGATACGGAACTTTGGCCTTTCGGTCCCAAGCCATGGATTCAAGGCACTATAACGAATCCCGAAGTTATCCAACACAAGATCTTCGCGGTCCTGCTTCTTGGGGTGGGCTTGATTGAAACGGCGAGAGTGCGTAAGCGGCTCAGAGCCGTATGGGCTGCATGGGTTTTTCCCGTGCTCGCGGTGGCAGGTTCCTTCCTGTTGCTCTTCCATTCTCACAATGCGGGAATGCATGGACCAAACCACATGGCAGTAATGTCCCGCATTCAGACCGAACATCTCAGCTACGCGGTCACCGGTTTTAGCATCGGCATGGTTAAAGGCTTGGCGGAAGTCCCTACGCGGTGGCAAACGGTTTTCGCTAACCTCTGGCCCATGTTGATGGTTGCTTTGGGTGTTCTTCTTATGTGTTACGCAGAGTAGCCAATGATATATGACGGTAAGGTAAATCAAGCCTGCCGGGGCATTCCCCTATAAGGGTCCAGTCGTGGGCGGTTCGGCTGCGAAGTCTAGGAAGTTCGGGCTACTTTGTTTGCGCCAATTCATCCCCTCTTGGGGTTGGGGAATCCTGCATCATTAATAAATCAGCAGGTGCGTACTCGCTATCTGCGTGTCGGGCGACATTGAAGCGGCCATTCGCCATATAGACTGCAAAAATGCCGGCGGCTACCCATGGATGAAAAGCGGCCAATGGCAGGATGTATTTCATCACGAAGGCTGCAGAAACACTATGCATCCGGCGGCTCGGGTGATGGCTGCCGGGTATCTGCGGAAGGAAAAAGGTGGAGAGAGGTAAATCCGGGTGGTGTTTCGAGTATGAGATCAAGCCTCTTGCGAGTTGCTGGGGGGTAGTGAGGCCCGCATCTGCAATATAGTTTCGCCGAATCGCGCCAGCATAATAAAGGTTGAGAATGCGACGGGAAAAATCGGCGCAGTTGTTGAAGAAGAAATTGAAGTGGCTTTTGTTTTTCCGCGAGTTGAGCACGAGGATCAGGTCCTGATCCTGTGCTTCCGTGGTCTCGATCTGAAAGCCGTAGATTCTGCGATTGTAGGCGGCGCCGACTAGTTCGACCCACGACCCCTTCGGCATTTGGCCATCGGATCCGTCGGGGACCATCTCTCGCAGATGCTTGCGACGGTACTCGTCCCGGAGATGGGCGACCATCTGCCGGTTAGCCTCCTCCGGAATGCTTGCGAAATCCTCCACTGCGTAGAGATAAGGGACCAGCGGGATCGCGATCCAATCGTATCCGGAGAGCTTGCGATAGCGGCTAATCACGACTCCCAACTCTCCAGGGTTACAACGCCGTAGCACAACCGGAGTCTCGGCGCAGACTCGGGACAAGTAAACAGAAGCGTGTCCCGTAGGACTGATGGTTCCAAAGAGGCCATAGGGTTCTTGCACAAACAGGGTCGCGTCTGCAAGCAACGCGATATTACACAGCAGCACGAACACCAGTGGCAGCAAGCGACGCATAAAAAAGCTCAAGCAACCTCAGCTGAGCTGCCTTCCACCGTAGTACTCGTGGGCGCTGCGGGGGACTGTCAAGAACGCCAGTCCGGCGATGAATAAGTAAAGTAACGCGAGTGGCCATGGGCTGTTCCGCCTAATGTCTGGCGCGCGCAACCGTTGACACGGCTCACTCGGGGTTCTTTGATCCCTCCAACGCTAATTAACCTGCGGAGTGAAGCTGGGAGTTTTGCCAGTTCTCCGCGAGCTGGGCAAATCGCAAAATTAATGCAGCGAAGAGAAGCACGGTGAAAGGCTTCAGCATGAGACATCGAATTGTTGAAGCATTGACGCGACTGCTGCTGTTCCTTGTCGTTGCCGCGGTTTCCAGCGCGCAGATGGCGAAACCCGGCGATGGCCTTGCTGTTGCGAGTGATGCTGACATTTTTGGCTCGCCGGTAGGCGACGGCTTCCAGGCCCAGCAAGCCTACTTGAGCAGCTCGGAGCAAAAGGCACTCAGCCATCAGCCGCCGGGATACGTGAGCGGGACCATTCTCGATCAGTCGGGAGCAGTGAGCACCGGAGCCGATGTGCGTCTTACCCAGGAAGGCCAAATCTCGAATCAGCAGGTAAGGTCCGGAAGCAACGGACAATTTCTGTTCCCCAATGTCGCTCCAGGATCCTTTCGCCTGAGAGTTACGGCGCGAGGCTTCACAACGCGAGAGTTCTCTGCAGCTCTGCGCCCCGGGGAAACCTATCTAGTCCCTCCGATTATCCTGGCAGTGGCTTCGGCGGTAACCAAAGTGGATGTGAAGGGCAGCCCGCTCACGCCAGTCCAGATCGCGGACATGCAGATTGCAGAACAGGAGAAGCAACGTATATTCGGTCTCATTCCAAATTTCTACGTGACCTACGACCGCGACGCGCTCCCTCTCAACACCAAGCAGAAGTTCAAGCTTGCCTGGAAGACAACGATGGATCCCTTCACTGTTGTCGGAGTCGCCGCGCTGGCCGGCGTTGACCAGGCGACCAATAGATTCGACGGATATGGGCAAGGGGCCCAAGGCTACTTCAAGCGGTTGGGCGCGACCTACACCAACGTGGTCACCGGCACGTTTATTGGCAGTGCTGTATTGCCGTCCCTGCTGAAACAAGATCCGCGCTATTTCTACAAAGGAACTGGTAGTACTCGATCGCGGCTGCTATACGCCCTCGCCAGTCCTTTTATTTGCAAAGGCGACGACATGACCTGGCAGCCGAATTATTCTAATGTAGCCGGAGCCTTTGCTTCAGCCGGCATCTCATATCTCTACTATCCGAAAAGCGATCGCAATGGAGCCGGATTGGTTGTGCAAAACTCATTGATCAGGCTCGGTCAGGTTTCCTTCGAGGGCGTGCTTCAGGAGTTCATCATTCGACGAATAACGCCACGCCTTCGAAACCGCACGTCGGCCGGCGCCAAAGCGACAGAGCAGGATGCTGACAATCAGAACCGGTGACTGGGAGATTTCTGAGCGACATCAAAAGGAGGCTGGAGAGATGGTGTGGCCCCAACAGCTCCCACCTCGGGCTTTCTCTCGTGCCAGTTCATCCATGAAAAAATCACGGATCATGCGACCTGCTCGGGAGCCTGCGGTGCCGTCATTCCGCTCAAGGGCAAGGTGCATATCGTCGGTGGTATTGCTCATTCTGGCACTGATCTGCCCTAGTCCTCCGGGAATGGCGCACGCCCAGAACATCTCGTTAATCGCAGACGTCGATCATCGTGGCACTGGACCGATCGCAGACCCATGCCAAGACCCCTCTACACCTTCCGCATTGAGGGAAGCTCTTCGCCTAGTGTGCTTGAGAGAGCCCGTTGAAGTCGCAAATCGTAGCATTCGGAAAGCCATCATTCTTGGATTTGTCGGTGGCTTTGTTAAACGGGATGACGTGAAGCATCCTGAAGTCGTGTTCGCAAAGTATCTTCGGAGCCGGTACGGGTCCGCTGTTCATGCTGAAGTATTCGGAAATCATGAGGAGAAAAAAGCTGTGGAGGATACGATTCTGCGCCTGGATGCGGACAGCAGTGGTTCTTTGACGGTCGCCGAAAAGACGCAAGTGAAGATCATTCTCTACGGACACAGTTGGGGAGCCTCTGAGGTGCTGGCCTTCGCAAGAGAACTGGAACGGCGCGGAATCCCAGTGGCATTGACTATCCAAATCGATAGCGTGAAGAAGTTCGGAATTGATGATCGTACAGTGCCCGCCAACGTAGCGAAAGCGGTAAATTTTTATCAAAGAAAAGGTTTCACACCCGGGCAACCGCTCATCGTTCCAGCCGATGCGGCACGAACTAAAATCTTGGGCAACTTTCAGATGAAATACGAAGATCATCAAGTCAAGTGCGATAACTATCGATGGGTTTCCCGGACCTTTAACAAACCTCACCACGAGATCGAGAATGACCCGAAAATTTGGTACCAGATTGCATCTCTCATTGACTCGGAACTATTAAGGACGGACGCTGAGATTGAAGGTGCGGCATCTTCACAGGCACGTGTTTTTGAAATAAATATTGCGGTTCCGGGGAAGCACCGAAAAACTGATCCACAGCCCCAAGTTACGTCTGACGAGCAAGGTAGCGTGCGCTTGCACGTTACTCTTGCTCGCGCACATGAACCATCGGTCGTCCGGATTTTCCGAACCGAACTGCCATTAATTCAGACGCATCGCATTATCCCTAACGCTTCTTAGTGGTGGAGGGGGCGGGGAGTAGATTCTCGGTTTCAGCGAGGCGCCTGATAGCGAATCGAATGACGTGAATCATGCCGAGCCCGAGCTTTTCTTGGAGGCAGTCAATGAGATGCAGGTCTGACTCTGTAAAGCGAACAGTCGTAGACTTGAGTTTCTCGTTCTTCATAACTGTCAATTGTGCATCCGCATGATAAGCTGTTCGTTGCCGAAGAGCAGGTAAAGGAATTCGAAATGACAGCTATGCGATAGCGAAGAGGTATCGTCTTGCGAAGAATTTTATTGAACAGTACATCGCGATCAGGAAGGTGATGTACAACATACCTGTCCGAAAAAACATACCTCCCCCATCCGGAGCAGCAGCCAGCAGGCTCGACGAGGCAGAGGGAGCCCGAACCCCCTGCCTCGGCTCCAAGTCCGAAATGCGCGGCTCGTCCAGGCCATTCCCGCAAAGCATTAAAACGGTCAAATTAATGTGCATAGCTTCGGGAGGAATTGATGCTTGTAAAGGCTTCGGAAAGTTGACAGCAGATTCGGACTTCAAGCACATTAAAGGGAAACTAGATGCCTGCCCCTTCAATTCGGGTTCTGATAGTAGAGGACTACGAACCGTTTCGGCGATTTGTCGCGTCGATGCTTCAGAAACAGCGAGAATTGCAGATCATCTGTGAAGTCTCAGATGGATTAGAAGCGGTTCAAAAGGCGGAGGAACTGCAACCGGACTTGATTGTGCTGGACATCGGGCTTCCCAAGTTGAACGGAATTGAAGCCGCACGTCGAATTCGAAAGCTTTCCCCCAATTCCAAGATTCTCTTCCTGAGTGAAAATCGCTCTTGGGACATCGCAGAAGAAGCTTTGCGCACGAGCGCGAGCGGCTATGTCGTCAAGTCGGATGCCGCACGCGAACTATTGCTTGCTGTTGAAGCGGTTCTTAGGGGCAAACGGTATGTCAGCGCCAGCTTGTCTGAAAACGATCTCATCGACTCAAAGGATGAGCACACCGCCGATCACACTCGGGGCCAGGTCGTCTCCCTGCTCCGGTCACATAACGTGTCCACCGGACGTCGCCATGAGGCGGGGTTTTATTCTGACGATCGAAGGCTCTTAGATGATCTTACGCAATTCATCGGGACTGCTCTCAGCACCGGGAACGCGGGGATAGTGGTCGCGACCGAATCACACCGGGACGGCCTTCTTCCACGATTGCAGGCATACGGCTTGGATATTGGTACCGCTATTGAGCAGGGCACATATATCGCATTGGATGCAGCTGACGCGCTCCCGACATTCATGCTCCGTGGCATGCCGGATTCAGTTCTATTTTTGAAACTCTTGGGTGATCTCATTGGGAGAGCGGCACAGGCTGCGAAAGGGGAACAAGCCCGCGTGGCAATTTTCGGAGAAATGTGCCATCTCCTGTGGGCAGAAGGTAACGCAGAGGCGGCGATTCAAGTGGAAAAACTGGGCAACCAGCTAGCCAAGACCCACGATGTCGATATTTTGTGTGGGTATTCTCTGAGTAGCGTTCAGGGCGGCATGAACAGCTGCGTCTTCCAACGAATCTGTGTAGAACATTCAGCCGTTTATTCCCGTTGAAACAGACCTTACTTTAGCGTTCTTCGAAGGCCAGCTACTTTCTCCGAGCAGAACGACCGCACCTTCAACAGGGGAACCTTGCTTTAGGATCTGCAATTCCCTCTCAGGAACAATGAACTCCGCTAAGCCGCAATGCAAACAGATCGCAAGCTTTGGAAAAACACATACGATGGATTTGTTGAGACCTTCGATCCCAGGAAAATGGGCGGCAACTTCACCGTCGAACACGCCCTGCTTATCGGAATGGCATCCTTTACACATCATGGCCAACACTCCCAGCAATAATCTACCTGCCTACGCTAATCCTAGCCCTTTCACTTACGGGCGGCTGTTCAAAATTGAACACCCAAACGGTTTCTGCGCTGCCTTTGCATGGAGAACGACGATGAGATGAGCGTGAGCGGGTGGTGTCAACCATTTCGCCAGGTTTCTTGATTGACTTGTCGGATCAGAGTTTCGGTTTTGTCTTTTTGCACCAGGGCACTCTATTTCTATACGGAATCTCCGTTACAGCTCAAACCTAATGGACCCAGAAGAACAAGACGGCCTTCTCTTCTGCAGGTCGTTGCCAGACTGGCACTTTTGACAGTGTTCGATAGCTTCCATGGCTACTAGTCTGACTGCGAATTGCCAAATGATTCTCATGCTCCAGATCGTCAGGAGCCGGCGGAAACTCAGCTCGACTCATCACAGCTCGCCATCCGAGCGCGGAGTGCTCAGGTCCGTCGAAGCGGTCGCACCGAGTTGTTCCGTATCGCAGGGAGGGACGTGCGTTATGAAACCGAAAGCCAGTCGGTCAGGGTTTCAAAATCACTTCATTCGAAACTTGGTAGTCGCGATTTGTGTAATGGTGCTGGTTCCGGGAGATAGCGTACTGGCGAGACCATTGCCGATACCGCTACCCGCAGAGGGCCAGGAAAGCGCCACCCTGCCGGCAGACCAACTCGACTCTTTAGTCGCTCCGATCGCTCTCTATCCCGACCCCATGCTGAGCCAGACGCTGGTGGCCTCTACCTACCCCTTGGAAATCATCCAGCTGCAGCAATGGTTGGAGAAGAACAAAAATCTGAAAGACCAAGCCTTGGCAGATGCCGTGAAGAAGCAGGACTGGGACCCAAGTATTCAAGCAATGGCGCTTCTCCCGGATGTGGTCAAGTACCTGGCGGATAACATTAAGTGGACCACAGATCTGGGCAACGCTTTTCTTGCTCAGCAAGGCGATGTGATGGACGCAGTGCAGCGCATGCGCAAGAAAGCCCAAGACAAAGGGAACCTGAAATCCACTGAGCAGCAAAAAGTGGAAACCAAGGTGATCGAAAGTAAGCAGGTCATCGTGGTTGAGCAGGCTAATCCAGAAGTCATCTATGTGCCCAGCTATAACCCAACCGTGGTATACGGCGCGCCGGTGTATGCCTACCCGCCGATTGCTTACCCACCAGTCGGCTATTACGCAGCTGGCGCGGCGATTTCCTTTGGCGTCGGCCTCGCAATGGGAGCGGCTTGGGGGGGCGGCTGGGGATACAACAGCAATTGGGGCGGTGGCAACAACAATATCAACATTAACAACAACAATAACTTCGTAAGGAACTCCAACCGGCAAAACGTCTCGAATCGGACGGGCGGCAACCGTAACTGGCAGCACAACCCGCAGCACCGCGGCGGCGCTCCCTATGGGAACCGAGCGACAGCCAAGCAGTATGGGGGAACGACTCGTGGAGATTCAATGGCCAATCGTCAGCAGAGTGCCCGCCAGAACCAGGGTCAACGGGGAGGCGTGCAACAAGCAGGCGACCGCGCTTCGATGGGAAATCGAGATTCGGGTAGTCGCAACGGCGGTTCTGCAGGGGGACGAGGCGCTAGCGACCGCAGTGCCGGTGGTAACGGAGGCGCCAATCGCGGGGGTGGTGGGGGTGCGGGCAACGGAGCCGCCAATCGCGCGGGCGGCGGCGCAGGCGGAGGTGGAGACCGCGTAGGTAATCGTAGTGTTCCAAGCGGTTCGCGCGGCGGTTCCAGCGCCTTTGGTGGAGGCGGATCCAGCGGAAGCAGCGCGCGCGCCAGCAGTTCACGCGGCTCATCCAGCATGGGAGGAGGCTCCCGTGGTGGTGGCGGCGGCGCACGCGGTGGCGGCGGAGGCAGGCGGAGATAAGGTAGCCATGAACGAGGAGGGAATTATGAAAACGGAGCCGTCGAGCATCACTGGATGGGACATCATGCTAACTATTTTGGTCGCCTTCTTCTTATGTGCCGCAGTTCCGTTGCAATCGCAGTCGGCACCGGCCGCGACCGAGCCTTCGTCGCAAACGCAAAAAGCGTTCAACACACCGCAACAGGCGGCAGCGGCTTTGATCAAGGCAGCAGAACCGTATGACGTTTCCGCATTGCTGGAAATTCTCGGTCCGGACGGCAAGGATGTTATCTCTTCCGCCGATCCGGTTCAGGACAAGAAGCGCGCCGAAGACTTTGCCGCAAAAGCCCGGGAAAAAAACGTGGTCACCGTCGACCCCAACACGAAAGCCCGAGCGATCCTGACGGTTGGCAATGACGATTGGCCGGTGCCGATCCCGATCGTCAAGAAGAGCGGCAAGTGGTACTTCGATGCCAAACAAGGGCGCAAGGAAATTCTTTTCCGACGAATTGGCGCTAATGAACTTGACGCAATCCAGGTCTGCCGCGGCTTTGTGGAGGCGCAACAGGAATACGCCTCTGAGATTCGCGACGATGCCGGGGTCCCCCAGTATGCCAAAAAAATATTCAGCTCTCCTGGAAAGCATGATGGTTTGTATTGGCAGAATCCAGATGGCACTCCAGGCGGCCCCATAAGTGAGGCGGTTGCTAAGGTCATTGCAGAAGGTTACGATCCCGCGAATCCTGCTGGGTACCACGGCTACTACTTCAAGGTCTTAAAGGGACAGGGTCCGGCCGCGCCACTGGGACAACTCGACTACGTGATCGAGGGAGCGATGATCGGCGGTTTCGCACTAGCAGCGGTGCCGGCCCAATATCGCGTCACCGGCGTGAAAACCTTTATCGTCAGCTACAACGGAATCGTCTACGAAAAGGACCTCGGACCTGATTCCCTCAACATAGTTAAGTCTATGGAGCGATACAACCCGGACAAGACTTGGCGTCGCACCGACGACCAGTGGCCGGCGGATGTTTCAGCCGCGGAGTAGCCGTTGTGGTGGTCTGGTGCCGGTCGGTTTGCATGCGAACCAGGAGCGGTGACTGGATTGGTATATCAGGCAAGGCCGCTTTTCGAGTGTCATCAGTAACGAGGAGAAACTAATGAGGAGGGTTTGTGTTCATTTCTCAATTATTCTCTCATTTTCCCTTGCTTGTGTCTCTCAAAACACACCGTGGTGGGAACTCCATGCAGGCTACCAGTTCACCAGCTACCGAACTGGGCAAATGCAAAATTTGATCGACTCGGTCACTTCGGCTTCGGATTTACCACCCGTCAATGTGGGCAGCCAAATGAACATGAACGGCTGGAATTTTTCTGTCCAGGAAAACTCGAACAGTTGGTTTGGCGCAATCGTTGATTTCAGCGGTGGATACGCAAGTAAGAATTTAACTCTTCCTCACGCTGGAGGGGCTCCAGTTGCGGCGAACTTCGCGCCTGCACTTTTCACCATGGGCGGTGGTCCTCAGTTCAGCTATCGCAAGAGCGACCGCGTCCAACCGTTTGCCCGAGTCATCTTTGCCGCTGCCTATTCCAACCTGAACCCGAACACCGCATTAAACAATGCCTTTAGCGCCAATGGTTCATGGACATCTGACACAGCTTTCGCAATGATCGGGGGTGGCGGACTTGATTATCGCTTGAAGAACTACGCCTACTTCCGCGTCGCAGCAGACTACATCCGCACAACACTTTTCGACCAAGGCGAAAACAATTTCCGAATAACCGCTGGGATCAGTTTCCGAATCATGAGGAACTGATCCGTTCTGCTTTCGTGTTTACATCGGGCAGCATAAATTACATCGGAAGCATAAATGAAATCGACTTGCGACTTTAGCGGCAGTGCAACATCTGAAGCCCGAATTAAGCGCCACTGTGGCCCGAACGAACCACTAATTTGCTGCTCCGGCATCAAGGTGGGACTGGCCCAAATTGGCGATGACTCTGTTATATGACCCAGTTCCCTCCACTGCTTCTCCCTTGCGAACCTTGAGAACAACATGGGAGATTTGAGCAAGTTCTTCGGGCTTGCATTTAGTGCGCTGCTGCCCCTCGTGAATCCTCTCGGGGACGCGCTGATGTTTCTGAGCCTCGTCGGCAGCGCCCCTCCGTCCGTTTACCGTACGTTGGCACGGAAAATTGCCGTCAGCACGACGATCTTCCTGATCACCATCGAAGCGGGCGGGACGCTAATATTGAAATTCTTTGGTATTTCCCTTCCTGTTGTACAGGTCTCTGGCGGCCTCGCACTCGCCGCCATGGGCTGGAAGTTACTGAATCAAGAAGAACCCGACGAGAAAGAGAAGCAGCCAAACCTGGCTGGCCCCGACATGCGTTCCCTTGAACAAAGAGTTTTCTACCCATTCACCTTTCCGATCACAGCTGGCCCTGGCTGTATTGTCGTCATGGTGACTTTGAGTGCCCATGCATCAGGGAACGGAGTATTGTCCGCCGTCATGGCACACGTCGGAATCGTGATCGCGGTTGTGCTCTTGAGCGTCGCTGTATACCTCTGCTACGGACACGCTCCGACCATCACAGCTCGCATCTCTCCACAAAGCGCCCACGGCATCCTTCGTCTCATTGCATTCGTCCTGCTGTGCATCGGCGTACAGATCACGTCCAACGGGGTTGAAGCCATCATGAAACCGATGCGTTGAGCACACAACTGTTGCAAAATCGGGATAACGCTCATTGACCCGCTCGTGAGCGACCTAATTTGCTGCCCTGATGTGAACATGGGACCGGCCCAGACGTTCAACTGGCACTTCTGGCAGTTCTAGATTTTGGACAACGATAGTAACCTCGGGTCAGAGGTGATGCGTATGTCCAGTTCAGCGGCCTTAGTCTCGACCTCACGAGATGAATCTAGCCGGCGCCATGCTCTCGAGCCGAGCGTCGCCAGCAAATGTCGATACCCGTCCTTGTATCAAATCAACACACGAATCTGGATTCGAGATCTTTCCCAGAGCCTTGGTCGCCAGGCGACTCTCGATGATATTCCCGAGCAAGAGTTGGAGCGGTTGGCAGCGATAGGCTTTGATTGGATCTGGTTTCTGGGCGTGTGGCAAACGGGGCCTACGGGCCGAAAAGTCTCGCGTGCGCACTTCGAATGGCAGGCCGAATTCCGCCAAGTTCTAAGTGATTTCCGCGAAGAAGATGTTTGCGGCTCCTGCTTTGCCATAACCCAGTACACAGCGCATTCCGAGTTCGGCGGAAACACTGCCTTAGATCGCCTCCGCAGCCGAGTTCACAAACACGGAATGCGATTGCTGCTGGACTTCGTTCCCAATCACACAGCGCTCGATCATCCCTGGGTACAGAAACATCTCAATTTCTACGTTCGTGGCACTGACGAACAATTGCGTCGCGAGCCACAGAACTACATCCGGCTTGAAACCTCGAGCGGATCTGTGGTCTTGGCGTACGGCCGTGATCCTTATTTCGCAGGGTGGCCCGATACCTTGCAACTGAACTATGCCGATCCGTGTGTACAAGAAGCAATGCGGCTGGAGCTACTCAATGTTGCCGCGCTCTGTGATGGCGTCCGCTGCGACATGGCAATGCTAATCCTGCCTGAGGTTTTCGAGCGGACGTGGGGTGTGCCCGCACAGCCGTTCTGGCCCAGTGCAATTATTTCCGTGCGTTCTTACAAGCCAGAATTTCTCTTTATGGCAGAAGTCTACTGGGATCTGGAGTGGACTCTGCAGCAGCAAGGCTTCGACTATACGTACGACAAGCGGCTTTATGACAGGCTCCGCGACGGACAACCAAGACCCGTACGCGACCATTTTCGTGCCGATATTGCGTTTCAACGAAAGTCTTCACGGTTTCTGGAGAATCATGATGAACCTCGAGCTGCGGCTACATTCGCTCCTGAGATGCACCGTGCCGCCGCCGTTCTAACCTTTCTTTGCCCGGGGCTGCGCTTCTTTCACGATGGTCAGTTCGAGGGCAGAACAAAAAAACTCTCCGTGCACTTAGGCCGAAAGCCAAGCGAAACGGTGGAGTTACCAGTACGGCAATTTTACGATCGCCTGCTAGTTTGCGTTCATCAGCCGGCAATTCGCAACGGCGAATGGCGTCTCCTAGATTGCAGTCCGGCTTGGGACGGCAACTGGACATGGGACTGCTTTATCGGTTTTGCCTGGCAGACTACGGGAGAGTTGCCGCTTCTCATTATTACGAATTACGCGGCCAATCAGAGTCAATGCTACGTCCGGATGCCATTTGAGGAAATGCGCGGACATAAGATTCGTCTGCAAGACTTGATGAGCCCAGCTGTTTACGAGCGCGACGATGATGAATTGCTTGGTAAAGGGCTTTATTTGGACATGCCCCCATGGGGCTATCATGTTTTCGAGTTGAGCGCGGTCTAGCGCAAGACTGTTTCGGTTTATTTATTCCGGTCTCTAATAGCTGAGCAGTAAGCCCCTGCCATGCTCCGAATAGATCCTCAGGCTCAAGCATCCTTGCTGCCGAGCAACGACATTGAGCACCGTCGGACCTATTCTTCTCGTAATCTCGGGCCGTTACGCGCTTGTTTGGACAGCTTGTGTTGGCACGCTGATGCTCACTGTCGCCCTTATGGGCCGAGGCCTCCCCATCGACGCGGGGACAAAAGAAAGGGAAAATGTTATGGAGTATTCCGTCACTGTCTGGCGTACACCTGTGCGGGAGTGGAAAGAGGTTCTCTATCATCTCACCTATCGCAGGGAATGGATTCCCGAACGCAACTGCTGGCGAGACGTGCTCGTCAAGGACCAGCGAATCTGAGAGATGCTGACGTAGTTAGTTGGGGCTGCGCAACAGAAGCATCCGGGACAACTATTTCCTATTTCCAAGCCGGACGGCTCAGAAACTACTAGATTTTTTTCTTTGGCAGACTGATGAATGTAACAGGTACAGCCTCATGATGATCCACTTATTGTTTCCCCCTATCGTCTTCCGCTGCAATCAGCGGCGGCGTGAAAGAGAGACTTGCTGTGCAACGTGTGCTCGCCGCGACCCTCGCATTTGCATTGCTAGCTCACACAAAAACAATAGTCGCGCAGATCGCGCCCTCTAAAGCTCAGGAACAGATCCCACAAGCACAACTATCGCCATTTGCTTCTCGTCTGCCGCAGGCTCAGCTGATGGAAAATGACCACTCATCTTTTTTGGCACTTAACCCAGAATTTTTATCGCCATCCCAGGGTTTGTTTGATGTCAAGGACTCGGACATCAAGTTCCAGCTGGAAAAACTGATGGATATACTTCGTGACACCAGGCACGAGAGCTGGGTTTTAGCGGCTTACCCCGATCCTAAAACTGATCGACCGCTAATTGGCGCAGGGTTCAATATGGATGTTCGGGCGACCCAGCACATACAGCGCAACCCTTTAAATACTTACCAGTTCGTTGAGCCCTCGACTGCTCAACTGTGGCAAGCAGCTGGGCTCGATTTAGCACGCTTGCAGAGCATCCGCGATCAGTTCGATCGCGATATGGAGAGATGGACGAAGAAAGAGTTTCGCCAGAAGATCAGAGCACACGAGCTGCCGCCGCAGCTAACGGAGGAAGAAGGCGCAAGATTGCTGCGCATCTCTGTGCTCCAGGCTATCCACAACGCCAGAGCTTATTGCGATGATTTTGATCACCTGACAGCATCGCAGCAGATGGCAATGAGTCAACTGGTCTTTCAGATGGGTGTTAACCTTGAGGAGTTCACTCAGTTCCTCAGCGCCATTAACCACGACTACAGGTACCGAGATTCCAGGGGCATAGACCCTGAGACAGATGAGGAACACTGGAGAAGAGTGCAACGCACGCTTATCTTGAGCGATTGGGCCAGGCGCTATACCAGTCGGGCTGTAGCGGTGATCGCCATGTTCGACCCGAACTATGACGAAAATCCGAGAAAGGCGGAGCACGAAGTGCGTGTGCAGATACGTCCCCTGGTTCGCCATCATCGTAGCCCATCGCCCGGGAACCGCGCTGTTCGTCATTCTGTGCCAAGACACAGAGAAAAACCATCCACCGGCTCTGCCGGTAACTTTGACGTTCTGTTTCACGGACTTCCGTTCGCCTCTGGCCATCAGCAACTTATCTGATCCCGCTCTCTCGTTTAAGAGGGATTTTGCTCGCTCCTCTGGTGTCCTCGCCGACAGGACTTTAAAAATTTGTGATACCGTCGGCTCGCCATCGAACTGGTATTTCTGCCAGTGTCATCAGGAAAGAGTTCCTTCTAGCATCCGAGATCAAGAAAGGGGCCACGATGAAATCTAATTCACAGCCCACCATCGCGTATGTTGAAACCAAAGAACAGAAGCGTCTGAATGATGCGCGGGAAGCAGGTATACCGTGGAAGAAGTGGGGGCCGTATCTCAGTGAGAGGCAGTGGGGCACCGTTCGCGAAGACTACAGCCACGACGGGAATGCCTGGGACTACTTCAGTCATGATCAGGCGCGTTCTCGGGCTTACCGCTGGGGTGAAGATGGTCTGGCCGGGATCTCCGATGACAAGCAGCAACTCTGCTTCGCACTCGCTTTATGGAACGGCCGTGACCCAATCCTGAAAGAACGGTTGTTTGGTCTCACCAACAGCGAAGGCAATCATGGTGAGGACGTTAAGGAATACTATTTCTACCTCGACAGCACCCCGACGCACTCCTACATGAAGTACCTCTACAAGTATCCACAAGCGGAGTTCCCCTATCGCAACCTGGTGGAAACGAACAAACGACGCTCACGCGAAGAGTTCGAGTATGAATTGCTCGACACTGGGATTTTTGACGCGGATCGATATTTCGACGTGTTCGTGGAATACGCCAAGGTAGATCCAGAAGATATTCTCATCCGCATCACCGTTTGGAACCGAGGCCCGGAGGCAGCCCAGCTTGATCTGCTTCCAACGCTTTGGTTTCGCAACACCTGGTCCTGGGGCGAGCCGACCGAGGCGATTATCAGTCAGCTTGGCGAACAATCGATTGTAGCTTCGCACCCGCAATTGGGAGCTCATACACTTTATTACGAAGGTGCTGGCGAGCTTCTGTTTACGGACAATGAGACCAACGCCAGCCGCCTCTGGGGGCAGTCGAACCCATCTCCTTATGTGAAAGACGCATTTCACAACTACGTCATCTCAGGCAAACGGGAGGCCTTGAATCCATCCAAGATAGGAACAAAAGCGGCCGCTCTTTACCGCATGCAGGTGCCCGCCAAAGGCAACCAGACTGTGCGGCTGCGGTTAAGTGCAAAAACACAAGCGGATGCATTCAGTGCGTTCGACACAATATTCGCTATTCGTCTCGCTGAAGCGGACGAATTCTACGATCGAATCACCCCGCGCGCGCTGAGCCAGGACGAACGCCGAGTGCATCGCCAGGCGATAGCAGGAATGCTGTGGAGCAAGCAGTACTACTATTTCGACCTCGACCGCTGGCTGACCGAGCATGAAGCCCATCCCCTAATGGGGAAAGCCCATCGGAATATGCGGAACACTGAGTGGTTCCACATGCTAAACAACGACATTATTTCGATGCCCGACAAATGGGAGTATCCCTGGTATGCGGCCTGGGATCTGGCTTTTCATACGCTTGCTCTGTCACTCGTGGACTTCGACTTTGCGAAAGACCAGCTCCTACTGATGTTGCGGAATCTGTATTCGCACCCCAATGGCCAGATCCCCGCGTACGAATGGAATTTCAGCGACGTCAACCCGCCCGTTCATGCCTGGGCGACTCTGTTCCTTTACACCGTTGAGAAAGAGCTAGGGCGCTCAGATCATCAATTTCTGGAGCGCTCGTTTCAGGGGCTGATGCAGAACTTCAACTGGTGGGTCAACCGCAAAGATCCGTCGGGCAAGAATGTCTTTGCGGGTGGTTTTCTCGGTCTGGACAATATTGGCGTCTTCGATCGCAGCGCTCCGCTCCCCACGGGCGGTCATCTCGATCAAGCCGATGGCACGGCGTGGATGGCTTTTTACTGCCAGTGCATGTTTGAGATCGCAATCATTTTGGCCGAGCATGACTCTATGTATGAAGAAGTCGCTTTCCGCTTCGCCGAACATTTCCTGTGGATTACCTATGCGATGGATCGCGTTGGGGAAAACCACGATGAAATGTGGGACACGAAGGATGGCTTCTTCTACGACCTGCTCCATTTCCCGGATGGTGGCGCCACGCGGCTGAAAGTCCGCTCGATGGTCGGACTACTGCCTCTGTGCGCTTCGACAGTGCTTGAGCCAGGAGGAATTATCGCCAAGAGTCCCCGGTTGCAGGAACTTATGGAAACGTTTAAGAAGAGGCACCCGGATTTGTTGAAGCATATTGCCCCCGCCGACGGCAAATTTATCGGATATGCGGGCCGTCGGCTGATGTCGGTTTGCAACAAGCAGAAGATCGAACAAATTCTGCGATACATGCTCGACGAGAACGAGTTCTTGGGTCCCTACGGCATACGTTCACTATCCAAGTACCACTCGGATCATCCGTTTATTTTCAATCTCAGTGGACACGAGTACAGAGTCCAATATTTGCCGGCGGAGTCGAACACCGGAATGTTCGGCGGCAATTCCAACTGGCGAGGACCAGTTTGGATGCCGGTAAATGCTTTGCTGCTCCGCGGTCTGCTGAATCTTTATCAGTTTTACGGGGATGACTTCAAAGTTGAGTGTCCCACTGGTTCCGGAAAATACATGACCTTGTATGAGGTCGCAAAAGAGCTTGCCCGAAGGCTGTCGAGCATCTTTCTCCGCGATGCTAATGGCAAGCGCCCAGTCTATGGGGGAGCCAAGAAGTTTCAGGAAGATCCTTACTGGAAAGACTACATCCTGTTTTATGAATATTTCCATGGAGATAACGGCGCGGGTCTGGGTGCCAGCCATCAAACCGGTTGGACGGGAATCATCGCCCGGACGATCGATCTGTTCGCCCGTATGAATCCGGCTCTTGTTCTCCAGATCTCCAAGCACGACCTTATGGCGGAGATGACCCGTAAACAGGTTGCCGGGTAGTGACTCCGCAACATGCCACGACGAGTGACTGCAATTATGCGTCAAACTCAGGAGAGTGAAGTGGGTCAACCCAACACAGTGCCAATCTAGTTGGACGGGAATCATCGCCCGGGCGCTGGAGCTGTTCGCGCGGATGAATCCTCGCCTTTCGGCGCCAGTGGCAGCAACCAAGCAATTCTCAGACAGCATTAGATCTTCCTTATAGATCTAATCCTGACTGTGGGGAGGTTCTATGAATACGTTTCGCATTTTAGTGGCCGACGATCATCCGGTATTCCGTTTCGGTCTCGGTTCAATGCTTCGATCTCACCAAGGATGGGAGGTCTGCGGAGAGGCTGCTGACGGACGGGATGCGGTCGAGAAGTGCAAGCAGCTAAAACCAGATCTTCTGATTCTGGACATTTGCATGCCAAGACTGAATGGCTTGGACGCCGCACGGCAAATCCTGAAAGACAATCCCACTCAGGCAATTTTGGTGCTCACTGCCGTGGACTCCGAGGATGTAATTCGAGAGTGCCTGGATGCAGGTATTCGCGGCTGGGTTTTTAAGTCCGACGCAACCGACGACCTGATGACGGCGGTGGAGGCGATGCAACGGCAGAAGACCATCTTCAGCGGGCGAGTGTCCGACCTGGTTATCGACGTTTACAGGCGGCATTGCGCTGGTCCAGTTCGGGACAATGTGACCCAATTGTCGCCCCGCGAGCGCGAGGTCGTGCAACTCGTCAGTGAGGGCAAGGCTTCCAAGGAAATCGCTGCCATCCTGAGCATGTCACTATCCACCGCAGAAACGCATCGAAGTAATATCTTACGCAAGCTCAGGCTTCATTCCATCGCCGAACTTGTGCTCTATGCGGTAAGGAATGGAATTGTTCACGTAGAACTTCCACCCCAGCCGGACATTCCCAACCTGCCGGGAGGGCGCAATCGTTCCCCTGCGCTTTCTGGCTATGCTGTGATTCCCAAACCTGGGAACAGATCAGCCAGGGCAGAGCGTGAGGGCATCAACTAAGGATTGTCTGGCACAGAAAAGGTCAGCCCGAAGCGCGGGGTCTGTGAGCGTATCCAGTATCGTCGGAAGGTGGCTGCTGCGTGCTAAATCGCCCCCGCGAGCCTTGCCTCAGAAACTCATCCGGGTAAACCGGCAGCGTAGCTTCCCCTCCTCACCATTCGAGCCTGCGCCTGTTAGAACTGCCAGTGTCAAATCGATGTGCCGTCGACTAGTCTGGAATAGGCCAGACATATCAGCAACCTGAGATTCCTCTGGGAGCGGGAAGGCGACGTGCAAGCAGTTGGGTCCGGTGTATGGCGATCGTGATATTGGCCATCGTAGTCATTGCCGCGCTCCTGGCGTTGCTGCCTCTAGAGGACGCTAACCTGGAGGCTGACTACACTCCGCCACTCGCACACCATACAGATCGCAGCCGAGACAATCGCGGGCAACACGTGCAGCATTAACACGAGTTCCTGCGTGTGAAGTGTTCAAGGCACACGTGAATGTGGAGGAGGGCCGTTGGATTTGATTGACAAATCCTTCATGTTCAGAATCTCTCAAGTTTCGAGCGCCTCGGTTCCAAAGCAATCATCATTGTGATAGCGCCTCGGGATCCGCGCAGAGAGGAACGACCAGATGTCCGAATTAGAGTTCCAACATGAAAGTTATGTAAGCCGTGCGCTAGAAATTTCCATTCACGTCGGACTTCTCATTTTGCTGACCGCCTCATGTCTGCTTATTTTGCGTCCTTTCGTCCCTCTGGTTCTCTGGGGCATCATCATTGCCATCGCAACTTACCCGGGTTACCGAAAGCTACAAAGTTTTCTCGGTGGGCGTAGTGGGGTTGCCGCAATTATCTGCGACATCCTTCTACTCGCCATCCTAATCGTTCCGGTCGTCCTATTGACGGGATCCTTCGTCGACGGCATCCAGAGCTTGGTTGCGCGCCTCAAAGATGGAACGTCCGTCATCCCGCCTCCACCGCCTCGCATTGAGACCTGGCCAATCGTGGGCATTCCCATAAGCAATGCGTGGCAACTCGCATACACGAATCATGTCCGCCGCCCTGCTCAACTTTTCACCCGAGATCAAGGCCGTCATTCCAAAGCTCCTCGTTGCTTCGGCTGCTATCGGCTTGGGGGTGCTGCAATGGATCCTGTCGATCGTTATTGCGGGGTTCCTTCTCAATAATGGACCTGGCGCAGCGGAATTAGCGCACTCATTGTCGCATCGTGTCTTTGGTGACAGAGGAACGGAGTTTGCGGAACTGGTCGGCGCCACGATTCGCAGCGTCACCACGGGAATCATCGGTGTTGCACTTATCCAGTCAGTGTTGGCGGCACTAGGTTTCGTGGTCGCGAGGATGCCGGGTGCAGGATTGTGGTCCGCGATCTTCCTTTTCGCAGCCATGCTTCAGATCGGCGCCGTGGTGTTGATACCCGCTGCGATTTACATGTTTGCGATTGCGAGTACAACCAAGGCTGTGATCTTTTTGATTTGGTGCGTCGTGGTTGGGGTCTTGGATAACGTGCTGAAACCGCTGCTGCTCGGACGTGGGGTTCCAGTTCCGATCGCCGTTGTGTTCCTGGGTGCGATTGGTGGATTCGTGGCGATGGGCACGATCGGATTATTTCTCGGGTCCATCGTGCTGTCCGTTGGATACAAGTTGTTGCTGGCTTGGATGGAAGACTCTGCCCATGTGAGCCCCGAAATCCGGGAGGAGCATAGTGCGTCGGCGCACGCTGCCTAGTGAAAAGCGTTCGTGTCCGACCTCACGTGGACGGTGAGATGGCTTCAATTTCCCTCAGGAGGGTACTGGACGCAGTTGTAGTTGCGGTGATCTTGGCCGCGCTACCCAGCGCCATCCACCGAATAGTCCAAACCGGTGACCCCTACTTATTCACCGAGCGCTTCTTTCAAGATGTTTTGGCCCGTCTCTCAGGGCCGGGGAGATTGCGCTTCATCGTTCAACCAATTGTTGCAATGTTGCTAGGTACCCGAAGTGGAATACAAGATGCCCACGCCGGTCTGCCCCCGTTTCTTTGGGCGCTTGCTTTTCACGGAACGCACCGTTGGCGACTGTTAAAAAGTGCATTTGCTTCCATTCGCAGCCTGGCCGCCATCGCAATTCTGGTCGACGTCATCTCGCAATTGTTAATTTTTCACGAGGTCCGCCCCGGCGCGGCGTTACTGGTCGGTCCGGTGCTAATCACCTTGCCTTATGTCTTAGTGCGGGCTTTAGCGAATCGGGTTATACGTTGGCGAAGTCACCGGGCAGCAGCTATCCACATGAGCTGATTTTGCTGCCTTTATTTCGTTCACCTCCATCGCTGCATCAGTTCGGCTGTCAAAGTTGACAGGTTCCCGCCCTTCCCAGTCATCCTAAAATCTTTTGCATGTAGTTGATGACCCTGCGTCAATAGCGGAACCGTGATGTTTGTCGAAGGAAGAAAAACCGCGAGTCTGGTATTGGTGCTGGTTGTCAGCCTCGACTTTTTCTGTACACAGCTCCAAGGCCAGCAGCGGACCGGTGCTTCGCCCAATGGCACATTAGAGCAATTAAGCAGTTCGCTCCAGGAAGTCGTGGCAAAGGTTTCCTCTGCCATCGTACGGGTCGAGGCATCAGGCTACACGCCAACTGGCGACGACCAGGAATCGCCAGCGCGCTCGCTTATGAAGTCCGATGTGATTGCTTCGGGGATCATTCTGGATCCCAACGGCTACATCGTAACCAACGCACACGTCCTGCAGGGCGCGCGCCGGGTCCGGGTTATCGTGAGTCTTGGCAAGCGCTCGTCAGGCGGCTCAGCATGGGCCAACTCTCCCGCGATGAGGTTTAATGCCCGAATAATTGGAAGTTTTGCAGACGCTGATCTTGCGGTATTGAAGATCGACGCAACTGGGCTTCCTGTTCTGCCACGGGCCGATAGCGACTCCATACGCCCTGGACAGCTGGTTCTGGCGGTAGGAAACCCAGAGGGTTTGAATAACTCCGTGTCGATGGGCGTGGTTAGCGCTGTCGCACGTCAGGAGGAGCCTGAGGGTTCAATGCTGTACATCCAAACTGATGCCGCCATCAATCATGGCAGCAGCGGCGGCGCCCTCGTCGATATTCATGGCGATCTCGTAGGTGTCACAAGCTTCATGGTTACGGAGAGCGGAGGCAGTGAAGGTCTCGGTTTCGCATTGCCCACCAGACTGGTGTATCTGATCTATCAGCAATTGCGAACAAAGGGGCACGTCGAAGTCGGTGACATTGGAGTAGGAGTGCAAGAAATCACTTCAACCATGGCCCTGGGACTACGACTCTCCGTGACGTCGGGGTTGATTATCGCGGACATAATTCCGGGTGGCCCGGCCGAAGTGGCTGGTCTTCAGGTTCAGGACACGATTCTCTCCCTCGACGGCAGCCCCGTGACCAGCCTTCCACAATTTGCCATGTGCTTCTACGCGAAGCATTCAGGAGACCGGGTGAAGCTCGAGCTGTTGCGAGGTTCGCGCCGATTCACCGCGAACGTTTCTGTCCGGGAGCGCGCCGAGGAACTGGAGGAGGTCTTAGAAAAGCCGGACTTGCAGGAAAACGTTGTCAACACATTGGGCATCGTCGCGGCGACACTTAACGATCACGCGCGCACGGCATCAGCGGCTTTGCGCTCCAGGTCCGGAGTGATGGTACTCAGTGAGCTTGCGCACAATGATATCCGGACCGGGTTGCGAGTTGATGACCTGATTCGTGCCGTCAACGGCTCGAATGTGCGGACGGTTGAGAATCTGCGTTCGCTCCTTCAACAGCTCAAATCCGGAGACCCCGTGGTGTTGCAAATCGAGCGACGTGGCAAGCTCAAATACCTGTCGTTCGAGCTCGATTGAGTTGGACCATTCATGGCGCGACATCACCATAGTCCACACCTTGTTCAACGAACATTGGCCATCACTGTCTTTGTCAATGCTCTTGAACCGCTTCCAGTGAACCCACGCTCATACCACACGTTCTGCGCCTTGTACGGTAATGCGCAGCCGGTGGTCCACTCGTCCGACTACCTCCGCGGAAACAATGTGTGCTGGACCGCCTTTCTATCACTGTCTTCACCTCTGGAGAACTGGGCTGAAGGAATCACAGATGTGGCGTATTTGACGAGTTAGCTTTCGCCCACCGGGATGGTCTCGACAGGCACGGTAATCAGAAACATCAGGATGGGACTGCCATGAATATCCGAACCGTTGTTTTCAGTTGTACGCTTCTCTTTGCAGTTTCTCTATTCGCGCGACAGAAGACTGACCTGCTTGTCATGAAGAATGGAGACCGCATCACCTGCGAAGTGAAGTCCCTGAATGCAGGAGTTCTCTCCATTGCTCTGGATTACGTCGATGGCACGGTTTCGGTAGATTGGTCGAAGGTTGCGCATTTGGAAAGTAGTCAGCTATTCGTGGTGCTGACCCAGGACGGATCGTCACATCAGGGCGCACTTGGCACCGTGCAAACCGTGGGCAACGAACCAATGAAGATTCAGATCATCGAAAGCCAGGAAACGACCGTGGAGGTGGAAAGGCCGCAGATCGTCAAGATGACCGAAACCTCGGAAAAGATTTACCAGCGATTTAACGGCTCCATCAATCTTGGCGTCATCTATTCCAAGGGCAACAGTGCAACACAATACAACTTAGGCACGGAGACCGACTACCTGCGGGAACGGTGGGCAGCAGAAGCTCTCCTGAGTTCCAATTTGTCCTCCAGTAGCGGCTCAACTACCTCCACTCGAAATCAGTTGACGTTTCGCGGTTATCACCTTTTGCCGTGGGACAATTACTACTATGGCGGGCTGGGCAGCTTCCTACAAAGCTCCGAACAAGGAATCAAGCTTCAAACCACAGTCGGCGGCGGTATTGGACATTTCTTCAAGAATACGAACCGCACGAGCATTGCAGTGCTCGGCGGTTTGGCGTGGCAGAGCACGGATTACACACCTTTGGCAACTCCCTTGGACAGACAGAATATTGCGGCTGGCCTGATTGCTGCCGAGATAAAGGCTTTCAAATTCAGCCGGACAAATCTGGCCGTCAGCGCAGCTCTTCTTCCCGCCCTGTCTGACCCGGGCCGTATCTTTTTCAACACCAATGCGTCTTATTACCTAAAGCTATTCCACAACCTGTCCTGGAATTTTTCATTTTACGGCAATTGGGACAGCCGCCCTCCAGGGGGCCTGCCTGGGAGCGACTACGGCACCAGTTCGGGGCTTAGTTGGACGTTTGGAAATCGGTAGCGTTCGCAGCTTAGAAATACTTATTTCGGCTTGCCCAACCAGGAATACTGCCAACCTAAGGTGATGGTTTGGAAGTTGCCACCATACCTGATGTACGCGCCATTGCTGTAGCTGAATTTGAGAGACTGGCGTCTGCTGACGGGAAGCGAAACCGTCCCTCCAATGCGAGAATTTCTCTGGAGGCTGTTAATGTCTCGTATACCATTCAGGCTTGTTTGCCCTCCGAACCAGAAATTGCCGTCGAGAGAGGCCCAAAACCGCGGCTTCACATCATAGCTAAGGTGGCCCTCGAAGGCGCCCACAGGGGCCTGCGATTGCGCAGTCACTCCCGGATTGTATTGGTTGCGCGAAAAGAACTCATTGTTAGTGGTAAAAAACCACACTGCTCCGTAGGTGTCGAGCAGCCAATGATGCCAGCGCTGAGAGACGCCCAGCTCCGGTTTGAAGGCCCAACGGTTAGCGCCATAGTTGATCAGCTTTGTAGGGTCATACTGACCACTCGGAGTCACCACTTTTAAACTTACGCCGACGAGAGTTTTCTGCTGCCATTTGATGAAGTCTTGCAGATCCATTGCCGGGCCGCCTTTCAGGTTCACAGAGAAGCGAAAGGCGGAGGCCAGCAAACCGGAGCGGTAGACGTTGGTTTCCGCCCCCAATACTGTGCCATGAAAGTTGCCGACGCCATAAGGCACCGCAGCCAGAAAGCTGGCGGTACGTCCAAAGAAACTCAGGGAATGAGAGTAGTTGAAAACCAACACGCTGACTTTGGCTCGAGCATCACTGATCGGAATCCCGCCGTCTAAGATCAGGTTCCCGCTGTTGAAGGAATACGCTAAGGTCAGTGCATTCGAATGGATTGGCGTAATGATGTAAGCCCGGGGAGCGAGGTCTTGGGCGACTAGTTGAAGTGAGCAGAGCATCGATGCAATCGAAAGCGTTCGCTTGAAACAAGCCCGCATTTCAGATCCGAAGTCAACCAGGCTCACTTGCAAATTAGTTCGGCTTCGCCTGGACTGCACTGCTTGTTGCCGATGGCCTAGCCAGGAGCGCCGGTAATTCTGAAGCAATCCGCAGATCGACCAATAAGTCGAGGCGATATTCCAGTTGGAAGAATTTTGCCACCGTGAGTCCGGGCAGCACCCTGCTGAACTCCGCAAAATATCTCTTTCTCAGGTCAGCCCTTAGACTTTCCAGATCCAGTGACTTTTCCGCTAGTTTTGTTGCTTCAACATCCGTCAAAGTGATCCAGCGGTCCGCATAGTTCTTAATCACCTGAATGCGTTCATCGTTGAGCTTTGTTTGTTCTGCTTCGTACTTCTTGTAAACAGGCCAGAAAACGGCGGCATCTTTGTTGTTAAACTGCATGGTCTCGGTAATGACGTTGATCTTGTCGGATCTGAGGTCGGCGCGAATTGAGTCGATGTAGGCATCCAGAGAAGGGTCGCCCGTCGGATTACTGCTCTGAGCTGAAGCACGAACGATTAGCATAATTCCGATCACTAACAGGACGATTCCTCTCAAGGCTGAGGTTTTCGCCATCACCATATCTCCTCGGGCAGATTGAGCCTCGATGCTCCAAGCACCCATCCCGACAGTAATGACCTGACATATCCGTGCGAACTGTCATTAATGACAGTAGTTACAAGGCTCTGGGTTAATTAGCCTAGGTTGTCTCTGGTCGACAATGTTGCCAGGACAATCAAATGCGGAATACACGGCGTCTTCAGTGGACGGCAGGGATGTTGCGAGTAAAGTTGCTTCATACGCGACCCACGCGATCCATCAAATTAGGCGCACCAGTACGGCCGCCGCGACAAAAGTAAAATTGCTGCGTCGAGGAAGAGCCAGCCCGCCCCGGACGCTGCTCGTTCTGGTCTCTTGCATTTGCATGGTGGCTCCCCTCGCTGCCACCACCGCGCGCTCGCAACATGCGAAACGACAGCAAGCAGAAGTGCTGTTTCTTTCTTTCTCCGATCCGGACTTGCCCGACGTAGAGGGATTGATAGACGAAGCAGAAACCCAACTTCTCCAAAACAGGAATACCCCGATTCACTTTACTCTTGAGTATCTGGAACCGGTTTTTCTAAACGCAACTCCATCCAAGAGAAAAAAGAGATTGTCTTTTCTGCAAGAGAAGTACCAAAGCCAAACCTTCGATTTGGTTGTGACGATTGGCGAACAAACGCCTGCGGTGGGCGAACAAAGCCTTGCCACTCTCTTCCCGAACGTACCTGTTGTTTTCTGCATCGTCAGCCCAGGTGATCCTTCAACATGGCTGACTAATAATGCCGGCAGAACCGGCGTCATCAGAAAATTGAATTACCTGCCTACGCTTCAATTTGCACTATCGGAAAATCCCGGTACACGCCAGGTAGTCGTAATTGCTGGCTCTTCCGAATTCGAGAAACTCGAGATGAAGGTAGCGCACGACCAGTTTCGTTCGTATGAACCTAACGTCACGTTTCAGTACTGGACCGACCTGCGGCTTACGGACCTAAAGGCCAGGTTGTCAAATGTTGCTAATGACACCATTATCCTGTTCGTCGATTTCACTCTCGACGCGGAGGGCGAGCAGTTTGTTCCCACGCGCGTTCTACCCACCCTCCACGAAACGTCGAATCGCCCCATGTACGGAGCCACCGCATCCTTTGTAGGAAACGGGATTGTGGGAGGCAGTGTGGCCGATCTGCGCGAAGTGGGCCGTATCATTGGTCAAGATGGAGCCGGCATTCTGAGTGGACAAAAACCGGAAAGCATCCCGGTCGTGATCGGGGAATTCCAGCATAACCTGTTTGACTGGCGCGAGCTTCACCGCTGGGGTATTGCGCCGGATCGGGTTCCCGCAGGAAGCTCGGTTCTTTATTGGGAGTATTCTCCATGGCAACTGTATCGTTGGAGAATTCTCGGGCTTATAAGCGCCCTGGTCATCGAGACGCTCCTCATATTTCTGCTTCTGCAGAATCGCGCGACCCGCAGACGTGCGGAAGAATCGTTGCGCCGCAAGGAGGTAGAACTTTCAGAAGCCCAGCGGTTGGCAAGCATAGGAAGCTGGCGCTGGGACCCACAAACTGATGCCCTTGCCTGTTCGGATGCCCTTGTCAAGCTCATAGGATTGGCCCCCAACCAGCCGCGGGCATCGCTTAAACAGCTCGCACAATTCTTCACTCCTGAGACCTGGGTTCAATTGACCGAGAGCATGCAGGAGGTTCTGCGCACGAACAAGGCCTACGAACTCGAATTAGAAGCTTTTCGGACCGATGGCAACAGGCTGTGGCTCATTGTGCGCGGCGAGGCAGTTCTCGATCGCGGGGGCCGTGCCACCCACGTGCGGGGCACGATGCAGGACATCACGGAGCGAAGGCGGGCCGAAGAAGCCAGACTCAAGCACTCTGTCATTGTGGAGTCCTCCGATGACTCGATTATCTCCACCAATATCGAAGGAATTATCACCGGCTGGAACTCAGGTGCACAAAGGATGTTCGGCTTCAGCGAAGCTGAGGCTGTCGGGCAACCGTTTACCATCGGAATTCCCCTAGAACTGCAGGAGGAATCAGACATCGTCATGCGTCGAGTGCTGGCGGGTGAGCGCGTCGAGCGCTGTGAAACAGTTCGCGTCAGAAAAGACGGAAAGAAGCTTTACGTTTCGTTAACCGTTTCCCCGATCAGAGACTCCGCAGGTCGAATCGTTGGAACTTCGAGGGTCGCCCGTGACATCACAAAAAACAGACAAGCCGGATTAGAGCTCATGAAATCCGAGGAGATGTTCTCCAAAGCGTTCCGGCAAGGCCCCATGTCCCTAACCCTATCCAACGCTCAAACCCAGCGCTACATCGACGTGAATAAGACGTTCGAAGAGTTATCAGGCTATCGCCGGGAAGAACTTATCGGGCGCACTCCGGCAGAACTGGGTATCTGGGCTGACCCTTCTGAAAGATCGAAATACATCGAAAGGCTTCTGGCCGAGGGCACTCTTCGAGATATTGAGTTTCGCTTTGTCACAAAGAGTGGCGAGACCCGGATCGCCAATAGCTCCGCCGAGCTGATCGACATTCACGGGGAGCGGTGTGTCCTCGGGACGGCGATAGACATTACAGATCGCAAGCGAGCCGAGCAGGCGGTCATGGAGAGTGAAAAACGGTTTCGGCTTATGGCCGACTCGGCACCGGTACTTATGTGGATGTCTGGCCCCGACAAGCTTTACACCGATTTCAATCATGAGTGGTTGAGATTTACTGGACGCAGTATCGAACAGGAGTTAGGAGAAGGTTGGACACATGGCGTACATCCGGACGATTTGCAAACGTGCCTTCATGGTTACGCTTACGCATTTGAGGCCAGAAAATCCTTTTCGATCGAATATCGGCTTCTACGCCATGACGGCGAATACCGTTGGATTCTCGACAAAGGAGTGCCGCGGTTCCTCGAAGACGGCCAGTTTGCAGGCTACATCGGCTGTTGCGTCGATATTACCGAGCAGAGACAGGCCAAATCGGTTCAAGCGGAACTCAGCGGTCGATTGATGCACGCCCATGAGGAGGAACGGACACGAATTGCCAGAGAGCTGCACGACGATGTTAACCAGAGATTGGCGCTTCTAGCCAATGGAATCCAGGAGCTCGAGCATTTCTGGGAGCCCGAATCCGCGCCGCAAGCAAAAGAACAGATTCACGGCCTTTGGCAGCTGACCAGCGAAATCGCTACCGATCTCCAGCAGCTCTCACATCAACTGCATCCCTCCAAGCTACATTACCTCGGCCTGGCTTCGGCGACACGTGGTCTCTGCCTGGAATTTTCCAAATTGCACAAGATTGAAGTCGAGTGCGTTATACGAAACCTGCCGGCTAGCTTGGATGAAAACATTTCTTTAGGTTTATTCCGCACGGCTCAGGAGGCGCTACACAACGTGGCCAAACACAGTCATGCCCATCTGGCAAAAGTGGAGCTGATGTATGTAATGAACACCTCGGTAGAGGAGAGCCATATAAGTCTACGCGTATCAGACGATGGAGTTGGTTTCGATCCTGAACGGGCGAAGAATGGTCGAGGACTGGGATTGGTAAGCATGCAAGAGCGGTTGAAGTTAGTCGGCGGCCAGCTCTATGTTTGGTCCCGCCCTTCACTCGGCACTCAGGTGGAAGCTACTGTGCCCCTTGCGGCAAAGTACGCTCAAACTGCATAGCTGTCTAACCCTGAATTGAAAGATATAGTGCCTCTGCAGTCACTTTTACCAGTATGCAAAAATACCGAACCCTAAATAGGATGGCAGCGTAGCTTGGATGTGGACTGCAAGTTGGCTTGGTAACGTGTCTTGATGTGCTCGCCGGAAATGTCGCAGCTCCGGTCTTTAAAGGAGCCTTCGTGAGTAAAGCAAGCATACTGCTCGCAGACGATAATTCAGCCGTTATCCATCATGTCAGTTCTTTGCTAGAAGCCGATGACGAGTACCAAGTTGTAGGTGCTCTTAATGACGGTGCGGCTGTATTGGGCGAGTACCAGCGGCTTAGGCCAGACGTAATTGTGCTCGACATCTCCATGGAACTCGTAAGCGGAATAGATGTGGCACAGCGCCTGCGGGATTGCGGCTGCCACTCCAAAATAATATTTTTAACCGTGCACGAAGATGCCGATTTTGTGAATGCCGCGATGGGCGCTGGTGGTTCGGCCTATGTCGTAAAGTCAAGGTTAGGTATGGACTTGATCCCCGCCATTCACGCAGCACTTTGCAACAAATTCTTTGTTTCACCCAGCCTGCTCGATGAGCAACTCTAAACCTTGGCTCCGCCCACCCGCCGCCAATATAAGACACTGTTACTTATAACAGTTACTGCTTTTGCTGCTTCCCTCTACTGTTTACAGCAGGGGTGCCTCCGAATACGGTCGCGGGGCACCTTCGGACCACTCGCGGACTGGCGCCGATGTATTCCCTGTCTGAAACCGTGAGCGGTCCACGAGAGTAAACGCAATGCGTTTCTTACCCACGCTCGAGCGTCTGCTGTTTATTGTCGGCCTGTTGATGTTGGGCATATATTTGGGGGCCCGCGTGCATACGGCCGTATCTTCCCGGGCCACAATGGAGATCTTCAAGCGTGAACAACTCCGATCGCCAGATCAAGAGAGAACTGTAGTGCTTGCCGCGGCAAAACCGGACTTCCGCTCCTGGTCGCCGAAACGGATCCAGGAATACGAAAACAGCTTAGTTAGCTACTACCGCCCAGCTATTGGAATTATTCGAATTCCGAAGATTCACGTTGAAGCACCGCTTTTGGATGGAACCGATGAGTTGAGCCTGAACCGGGGAGTCGGCAGAATTGCCGGTACCGCCAGCCCAGGGCAGGAAGGCAACATTGGGATTGCGGGCCATCGCGATGGGTTCTTCCGGGGGTTGAAAGACATCGCACTGGGAGATACCGTCGAGGTGATTACACAAACACGCACCGAAACCTATATTATCGACAACATAGTCATCGTTGACCCCCATGACACATCGATCCTGCGAGCCCGCCAGCGACCGTCACTAACTCTAGTGACCTGCTACCCCTTTCATTTCATAGGTAGCGCCCCTCGACGCTATATCGTCCAGGCGTCGCTTGCCGATTCTGATCCAGCAACTACTCGCATGGTGGAACGGTCAAATGCTGACACCAATAACTTTGATGAGCTGCAAAGACGAAAGGAGGCGCCCCGAAACTGAAGCGCTGAGGATTTTGATCTGGTGACTAAGAAAACGACAAGGAGAAACAAATGAGTTCAAATACAACATGGAAACAACTGTTGCTGATGCTTACGGTGGGAATGCTTTGCGTGGCCTTTTCCCTCAGCTTGAGCGCGCAAGTGCAGTCGCAAACCACTACAACTAGTCACCCAGCCACGATCGAAACCACGGTCGCACGGGGTGAGGTCGTCTACGTGCAGGGCAACGAGCTGGTCGTCAAGATGGAAGATGGTTCGCTCCGGGATTTTGCCAATGTTCCCGAGAGCGCCAGAGTCATTGTTGATGGTCGGGCAATCGGGATTCATGATGTGAAAGTCGGGATGAAGCTCGAGAAGACGATCACCACAATTTCTACGCCTAAGACCATTACCACAGTCCAGACGGTAACCGGAAAGGTATGGCAGATCACCCCTCCGAATAGCGTGATTCTGAGGCTTGAAGACGGTACCACTCAGCAGTTCAAGATTCCCAAGGACCAGAAGTTTAACATTGAGGGACAGATGGTCGATGCCTGGGGATTGAAGAAAGGCATGAAGGTCTCGGCTACCAAGATTGTGGAGGTTCCCGAGGTCCACGTCACTCATCAACACCAACTGACCGGATCGATGCCTCCGCCGCCAGCGCCACCAGCAGCGGATCAACCTATCCTCATCGCCTCAGCGTCACCAATGCCAAACCTTGCAACACCGACAGAAGCTCCGACAGAACTGCCGAAAACCGGCAGTCCACTGCCATTGATCGGATTGCTGGGGTTTGCGTCTGTGGCGGCGGCGCTCGGAGTGAAAGCGGTTCGGCGTGTCAGCTAGGCAGGATTAGCGTCGGGACCACGTCGGAAGGCTCGGTTCGACTTGAACAGGACGCACGTAGCTTGGCAAAAATGTGATTTTTTCCTGTCGACCATAGACGGGTGAGCAAATGGGAGTTGTGGGCTAACCGGTCAGCAACTCCTCTTTGTGCATCACGCTTCCCGGTATTTGCTGAAAGCTGCTGCCATGTTCTGTTTCGTGGAGAAACCGATGAAGTTCAGTAGTTCTTGCGCAAGAAGGATCGGCATCGCAAGACTTGAGAGTCATGCGGAGTTTTTGCGAAGCCCTGTAGAAATCACAAAGCTAAAGCTTCAAGGAGAGTTTGTATGAGGAATCTGACCATTATTTGCTCGATGTGCTTACTACTTACGCCGGCCATTTTGGCGCAGACGGTTGAAGTTTCAGCCTCACCGATAACCGATACGGACATCCAATTGATGCGCTCCGATTTGCAGTCCGTCAAAAACCAGGTCATCGCTGACACCATGAAGTTCACTGATACGGAATCCACCGCATTCTGGCCAGTCTATCGCGACTACACACATGACCAGCACGTGAGCGCTGATAAACGGCTGCAGGTAATCAAGGACTATGCGAAGAACTACGACACTATGGATGACCCGAAAGCAAAGGACATGGTGCAGCGTATGATGAATGTCGATAACGAATCGCTCAATTTGCGCGAGAAGTATTGGCCGAAATTCGAGCAAGCACTCGGCGCAAAAAGAGCGGCGAAGTTCTACCAGGTGGATAACCGTCTGACCCTGATGATCAATGTGCAATTGGCGTCTGCGATTCCGCTGATTCCGTAGCGCAACTAGCTCTGAGCGTACGTGGGTCGTTCTGCCGATTCTTCTTGTTCCGCTTCGAGTGAAAAAGGGCCCGCCCCGAAGCCGACCCGAATGGCAGCGTACCTGAGAGCGCGCGCTCTCAGCAGAAACACCGCAAACAGGCAGCGGCAACGGACCGAGCCGCTAGAAGAGTATTTGTTTGAGTGATCGATATCGTTGCGCCAGAGCAATGAATGCGACCTAGACCATGCACCTGTCATTAATAACAGGTCCGCTCACCTTCCGCGGCGTGTTTGCATAACAAAGTCTTTCCATGCAGAAGGAGGGCAGTTCGGCAAATCAGGTCGCAACAGTGCCTATGCATGACCCCCTGTTTATTTTCGAACTGCCCTCTGTGCTTTGGCTTTCACCGTGGTCACAGATATGAGGTCGAACGGAAAACGGGTTTCTGCGAGAGCATGGAATAAACCGCAAGCAGACGTCGTGCCTCTCGGCACTGCAGTTTTCTGTCTTGATTGCGAGGCCATCAGCAACAGTCGAGGTGATGAATGCCAAGCCTGCGGAACCCGTTCGCTGGTGAGCCTGGCCCGGATCCTGGGAGGCAGTTTAGGCCAGCACAACGTTGAACCAGGACTCTCAGACCGGTCGTTTGATATTACCCTCACTATCGAATTGCAAGCGGTGCCTGCCCAAGACATAAACAGCATCGTTGAGGAGTTGACCAATGTGATTGCCCCGAGCCTGGCACGAAGGCGAACGTCTTTCCACGTCCGTGTGCAACCGCCGGATGGCAAACACTTCAGAGCGGCCTAGAGATGCGCGTCACAGTTCGCCAATGGATCATGCTCGCCGTAGCCACGCCATTATCTCTCGGATTGATCTGATCTTAGTTCCCCATCGGCACGCAGCGCGGGGCAGCCATCACCGACATTGCTTTACAGAAGTGAAACCTCGAGTCCTCAAATCTCTATTGTCGGCGCTTCAAAACAGGATGGTCGTCCTCATCTTTGGAGTCAGAGTTGTCCTCGTCTGCTGTGTTTACCTTCCTCCGAAGGGTGGGCGCCGACGGACTTTCCCCTTTGCGCTGCCGCCTGTTTTCGATTTCTAATAGGTGTACCTTGACTGTGTCGAAATCCGACGTGGTGACAACATACTCTTCCCGAACAGGCAGGATTCTGGCGATCTCGGCTTGGCTTTTGGTCACACGGTCGGCCGTTTGTGGATGCGAGGCAAATGCTCGAGCCAGTCTGCCGGCTTTCCCATGTTCCTGGGCTTGAATTTTCTCGAAAAACGAAACTAACGCTTGTGGGTCGTAGCCTGCCTTATACATATACTCGATTCCAAGGTAATCGGCTTCTGCTTCAAAACTGCGGGAAAATTTCGTGAAACTCAACGGTACGGCTACGCGAGCGATGCTCTGGATCGCCATGCCTGCACCACCCCCGACCAATACTAGCGGGATCGATAGAAGGGTCTCCAGTTGCGACCGTGTCATTTGCCGCGTAGCGTGTCGCGCCGACACATGCGCAATCTCATGCGCCATGGCGCCGGCCAGCTCGGCTTCATCATCAGCGGCCAGGATCAACCCCGAGTTTACGTAAAGGAACCCACCCGGCAGACTGAAGGCGTTCACTTCGTCCGAATCAATCACCTTAATGGTAAAGGGTACTTGTGCATCAGAGTTACGGACCAAATTCTGCCCTAGCCGATTGACGAACTCAGTCACCATTGGGTCGTCGACTAGCTTTGCCTGCGAATCCACCAGCTGCGCGTACTCGCGTCCCATGCGGATCTCACTCTCAAGTGAATACCAGTTGCCAGCACCAGATCCCCCAATTTTGCGGCTCCCGATGGCATTTATGTCGTCTTTGGCAGATTCGTGCTTCTTGGGAACTTGGCTGCTGCTATTGGATTGCGTCTTGTCGGCGGGCTGGACTACTTGCGATCTGAGTTGTTGATTAACCGCAGCGAAAGCGGCGATGACAATTGCTAACACCACAGCTCTACGGCACATGGATGGTCACCAACCTAATGTTGTACTGTTGCCTGAGAAACACCTGCTCAGCTCGTTGTCCTGCCTATCTTCCCTGCTACGCCATTCACGGTCTCCGAGCTGATGTCGTATTAATCACTTCTTCGAAGTCGAACTATCGTGCTGCCGCCGGTCGTGTGCGCTTCTAAGACGCACTTCAACCTCAGACTATGTCGGATGGTCGTAAGTTAGGACTGATAAAACTTACAGTTGAGGACGGCAAGGAAAACGACACCACGAGCGGTGATATCTGTTGGTTTTGACAGTTCCGATGACCTTCTTCGCTGGCTACGCTGATCGTGTACTGCTTGAAATGGCACAATCCCGGCTTACTGAGAAATGCGGTGAGAACCTGTTCAAGTGACGATAAGTGTGGCACGCAACCCTCAGCTCTGGCTCGCTCAAGCGATAGCGCGAGTGGCGCCGTCGGACGGAACTTGAGGCGTATGCAAAAGCCGATGGCAGCACTAACAGTCGTGCTGCTAGTTATGATCGGGCCCGGCTGCGAAGGCTTTTTCGTTGATCCGGTTCTCACCGGATTAACCGTGGGGCCCACCGCGACAGTTCAAACCGGGGGCACTATACAAATGAGTGCCGTCGGAACCTACAATGACGGTTCTCAGAAAACACTTTCCGGCGTCTACTGGAGTAGCAATCCGCCAAGCGTGGCTACTGTGAGCGCATCGGGACTAGTCACCGGCGTCGAGCCGGGGCAGGCCACGATTACTGGCGCGAAGGAAACAGCTAGCGCCACTGCTACCATCACTGTAACCATTGGTGGTCTCACGTCAATCCGCGTTACCTCTCAGGACGGCGTCACCAACATCGCCTATGGAGAGACCGAGCAATTTGTCGCCACAGGTACGGCAAATGGAGAAACGGTCGATATTACGGATTCCGTCACCTGGAGCACGAGTCCATCTTCAATTCAGAACGTGAGCATCGCTCCAACTACGGGAATGCTCATAACACTTTCAGGACCCACAACAGCAGCTCAGTTCCTGGTGGTCGCGACGGATCCGATCACAGGAATTTCAGGCCAGATGACCTTTATAGTGCATCCCTAAGAGAAAGTCTTCTACGGATGGAATTGCCCTTCAACCGTGGACTATGCTTCCTCCGATCCGATCGTTACCTGTAAAAGTTAGCAGTTGGCAGTTCTTTGATCTTCGCATACAAGGAGGTCAGAGGGTTAGACCTTCAACTTCTATGGACGCGCAGCGACCCGAAGAACAAATCGGAGGCACCCCGGTTCGCGTCACTGATTGTTACATCTGGGCAGCAATTCATTACTTGGATTCTCCTTCGGACTACCGTGAGTACCTTCCTTACAGTCGACAAAGAATAGCAATGCCTCCTGGCGATTTGGTCATGTTAGGAGATAGACCTCCTTCGCCCTGGATCACGGGAATTAAAATCATCATTGGAGCTACCTTCGCCTGCATAGTTTTGTCATTGATCATGCGAGCCTGCCAGTGATGCCCCAGTGTGGTGACAACAGCTTCTTCCATTTATTCAAAGGATGATTGGAAAGTCGGTTTTGGGGCCGACTTCCCTAACCCCGAATGAAGAAAAAGTTGGTCTGGAGCACGAAGCACGATTTTGCATCGCTTCTTAAGAATCGCCCCCCTTCGGTGCCATTCGCTCAGAAGACGGCTAGCAGTAAACGGTGTGATGTTCGCGGCGTTGGCCAGATTCTCATTCGTAATATCCAGTTCGACGCCATCAGGGACCCGGTAACCAATTCCCTGGGCGAGGCTCAGCAGGACTTGCGCAAGCCGCTCGTGAGCTGTCTTGGAGACCAGTGCTAAATGAGCGGCGAGGAACCATGTCAAATGATCCGAGGCAAATGGCAACGTGTTGTCCAAGAGTTTTGGGTATTGAGCCACAAGGGCTCTGATTTTAGTTCGCGACCATACGAACGCCGAGCTGTCTTTCACCATTTCCGTACTGACCAGATAAGAAGACGGCCTGGAGAGTATTGCCGACGCACCGAGAATCTCACCCGGCGGAAGCCAGCGCAAGAAGACCTTTCGACCATCCTGCGTGATGTAGAACATTCTGGCGCAGCCCGTGCTCAGCAGAAGAAAATAATCGGCAGGATCACCCTGGTTGAGGACGACAGAGTTCGCGGCATAGCGTCGGCGCGTGGCCATCGCCAGGAGCGCGTTGACCTCCGTCTGTGTCATACCTTCAAGAAATACCGATCTCAGATGTTGTCCCTGGAAAGAAGCTGACGGACCTGATTCACTCTGCAAAGTAGCGGCGGAGACGCTAAGGCTCATAATCTCTACTCCATCATCAATGTTCCGCTCTGGGTTATGAGCAGGTCGTCTTTAACGATCCGTGGATGCGACGAATGAGGAGGCACAGCGAAAATTAGAGCGACTCACTTCTAAATTCTAGATGGAGAGCTGCCGGGGCTCGCACTGGCAGAAATACCAGTTTCTCGCTGGATCACTGGCAGGACTGACAGATGACAGTGTCTGATTGAGCCATTCAAATACCAAAGTAGAAGGCAATGTAATCTCGTTCGTGCTTTGGACTGAATGCGGGAGGTTAACCACATGAGAAAGCGCATTGTTTGTGCGGTTAGCCTTTTGGTTGTTGCAGTTGCCCTGTTCGGCCAGAAGGACGTGGTCACGTTTAAGAAAGAAGTGAGCAGCGCGTTTGTGTGGGGAGAAGACTCGCCGGGCGGCGCTATCTCGTCGCTCACGCAGGATCCCCTGACAGGCGATTCGATACCGACGTTAAGTCACGCCGGAATCCGGGTCAGTTCCCGAATGGGCTTCGAGAGGGTCGGCAGGGGCCAGGTTGGAGATTTCCTTGGCGACAGCACGACCATTGTCAATAACACGACTTCGATAATATCCGTGTCCTACGGCGGGATCAGCGTTGATGGGCACGCCGCTCCGCCCCTTTCTGTGGCACCTTCTAAGAATCATCTCAGCAAGAGAGATGCCGAAAAGCGAACGACCGTGGTGGGACTCGGAACGCTGCACTGCTTCACGACCGGTTTTTTGTCCGGCGAGAATTTCTTCTCCGCAAATCACTCGTCCGAACGCTTCGCTGTCGACGCTGGACGAGAGGTGACAATCTCATCGGTAGTCAGAGACCCTCGCAATTACGGGGTTCGCTGTTCCGTTACCGGTTGCTACCCTACGGGGACGATGCGATATTTCCTCACCGTTAACAGCCAGGATTACGTGTTTGTGTGGCCGGGCCGATCTATCGCGTATTGCGGAAAATAATGGGCACGTTGGCCTCCTGTCATAGTGACGATACCTTAAGGCCGCAGTGCCCAACCGAATCGCATCAGAGTTTCACTCCACTCAACGATCGAGCGAACGCGGAACCCTAGCGCTCTACGAGTTCTTCTGTGCTTTTCTTCGAGGCCTCGTATGCATCTCGGTAACCGCGCGCGATGGCCCGCACACCTCGTCCGATTTCTTCGTACACATCGTCGCCTAAATTGGCAAGGGAAACACGCAGCGACCAGTTCGGCGCATCGAATCCGCCACCATTCAGCAGCACGATGCCATGGTCTTCGGCCAGGCGGAAGGCAAGATCGAGCGGGTGGACGTGTTTTTTAAGGTACTCGACTGCTTCCACACCGATGTTCTTGCGAGCCCAGAATTCGAAATCGATCAGGCCGTAGTACGCGTCATAGAGCGGATTCGGGCTGACTTGGAGGCCGAGTCCCTCGATCATGGACACAGCACGCCGGTGCACGATCTCACGGCAGGCTTTCTGGTACCGCTTCTCGCAGTCCATCAGTTCAGCTAAAGAGAACAGGCTCATCATGACCTGCTGCGGCAGCGAGAGCCCTGCCGTGTGGTTGAGGGCGACGTCGCGGCTGTCCGCGACGATTCTATCAATGAATTTAATGTTGCGTGGCTCGAGTGTGAGTGCGCCGTAGCGACTGTCGAGTGCGTGTAGATCGGCATCCGGCAAGCTTTTGATCATTTTGTCGAAAATGTTGTTTTCGTGGATTGCGATAACGCCGAGTCGCCAGCCTGTGGCTCCGAAATACTTCGAATAGGAATAGACACCGATCGTGTTTTGTGGCAATTCCCCCAGCAGGGATCGGAAGTCCGTGACGAACGTTCCGTAAACGTCATCCGTGAGGAGCATAAGGTCGGGACGCTTCGTCTTTACTAGATTTGCGATCTTGGCAATCACTTCCTTGCTGAGTGCGACGCCGGTCGGATTGCCAGGATTCACCACGAAAAATGCCTTGATCTTGGGGTCCTCCAGCTTCTGGATTTCGGAATCGGTGAACTGAAAGCGATTCTCCTGGGGAGCCTCGATCTTGACTACATTCAAGGCGTAGTCCTCGAGATGTGGCATTTCGATATAAGGCGTGAAGATCGGCGTGCCCAGCGCGATGGTGTCGCCAGGACGGAGCAGCCGATTGGCTTTCAGTGATTTGAAGATGTAACACATCGCGGCGGTGCCGCCTTCGACTGCGTACAGGTCAAACTTGCCGCTAGGCCGCGGATCTCCGCACATGGCCCACATCAAGTACTCGTGGGCGATGCGCTCGTTGTGAACGAGCATGCGGTCCGGAACCGGGTAGTTGTCGCCAATGATCGAATCTACGAGTTCGTGCACGAATGCGTCCGGCTCGAAGCCAAACGTCTTCACGGCAAATGGCACCATCGCTGACAGGAACGAGGCACCGGGCATGTCGGAGTGCGTGCCCAGCCACACTGAAAGGCGGCCCGCGATGCCTTGGGCCTGCGGCATTCCACCAATACCAGCTTCGTGCTCCATCACTCGTTTGCTCTCGGTAATCGCAAACTGTCCGAGCAGGAAGTAGCCCTCCCGTGGTGTGGTGGCGATCCAGTTGGGGTTTCCACGTCCAGCATTGAGAAATGCCGATTGGGTGGTTCTCGATGTTTTCTTGGCCAGTTTGATCAGCTCGTCCTTGATTTCGAACGGGCTTAGAGTCTCGAAGCTTCGGAGGTTCGCGAGTTCCATTGTTTTCTCCTCGGTTATTTCATGAATCCTGACGACATAAGAATGATGACGACCATGCCCCAGATCGTGAGCAGCGTGTTGCCCACGGCATAAGTTACGGTATAGCCCAGCGCAGGCACTTGGCTTTGGGCAATGTCACAGACCAGGCCAAGCGAAGCCGTTGTGGTGCGCGCCCCCGAGATGATGCCGAGCGTGAGCGCGTCATGGAAGCGGAAGATGTACTTCGCGATGAACATTCCAAAAATAAGCGGTAGCGTCGTTGCCAAGGCTCCCCATAGGAACAGGCCAACACCCTGCGTCCGCAAGCCGTTGACAAAGCCCGGGCCAGCCGAGATGCCGACGATGGCGATGAAGATATTGAGGCCAACGGAGTTCATGAACCAGACCGTCGATGTTGGGATACGCCCGAACTTGGGATGCACGGAACGTATCCACCCGCAAATCAGCCCCGAGATTAGCGCGCCGCCTGCGGTGGAGAGGGTGATCGGAACACCGGCAATCTTCCAGACCAACGAACCGATCAGCGCACCGACTGCGATTCCAGCACCGATAAACGCGACATCGGCGACATCAGTCGCTCGATCTGGCACACCCAGCATCTTGATCGCGTTATTAGTATCCTGGGTGCGACCGACCAGCGTGACGATATCCCCGCGGAAGATTTTCGTATTTGGCAGAATAGGAATTGACGTGGCAACCGCACCCCGCACGATCTTGCGCACAAAAACGCCACGCGCGGTGGGCAGCCCGGCGAGCTCAGCCAGAGTCTTACCGTCCACCTCCTTATTAGTGACATAAACGTCGACACCCTCGACGGGAACACTTAGCAATTGGGGATCATCAACCTCCAACTCTCCTTCGCCAGGGATGTTGGTGGGGATCTGGCGACCACCTGCCACTGCCGCCAATTTCCTCCGTTCGCCAACAATCTTCACTAGAGCCTCGCGGGCACCCGCGACTGCTACGACGTCGCCCTCGCGCAAAACGGTGTCCGCAGTTGCGTCTTCAATGATCCCGTTACGACGCACACGTAGCACAAACACGCGCAGGTCGGGAACCAGTGCTTCGGCCTCAGCCGCCCGAAGACCATTGACTATGCCGCTCGGTTGCACACGAAAGGCGCGCATTTCCCATCGGTGCCATGCAGATCCGACTCCGCCAAACTCTTTAGTGCCGCCTTGCTTCTCCTCATAGTCTTTGCAAGCCGCTGGGAGATTGATGCGCAGCAGCGCCGGACCGACCAGCGCGATCACGATCGCGGATCCCACGGTTCCGAACATGTAGGTGACGGCGTAAGCAACGGGCATCGAGTCGATTAACTTTTTTGCATCGTCAGCCGCGAGGCCGAGACGGTTGATGGCATCGGTTGAAAGCCCCATGGCAGCGGAAATGGTTTGCGACCCGGAGTAAAACCCTGCCGAATATCCGAAATCGTAGCCAACCATCTTACAAATCGCGACTGGCACTAAAAGGCAGAAGAAACACTGAACCACGGAAAAGATCGCTTGCGGCACGCCATCCTTCGCAATTCCCCGAACAAATTGGGGACCCACTCCGTAGCCGACAGCGAAGAGGAACATTAGGAAGACAGTGGCTTTGAGAGGCTGCGAAATCGTAATACCGATCTGTCCGATCAGAACGCCGGCCAGGAGTGTAGCCGTTACCGAGCCCAATCCGATTCCTCGGAAAGTGAACTTACCAAAGTAGTAGCCGAGAGCGAGGACCAGAAAAATGGCGATCTCCGGATACTGTCGCAGAGTCGCAGCGAACCAATTAAAGATGAACATGGTCTACCTCCTTAGTTATGACAAGCAAAATCTGGGCTCAGCGAAATAACAGACGCTTTCAAGGGGAGAATAGGGTCACTCAGATGCTATGTCGCCTGTCAGATATGACAGGTTTCAGCGGTTTGAAATCCGCTTCGTGGGAGGTGGCCATCCAACCTCGGAGTTATCGCGAGAGCACAAAAAGGAGAGGACAATCTGAGCTCCGACTCACTTGCCGGCTAATTCCACCTGCAGTTTGTCCACAAGTCTCCTCGCCTCGACGGCCTTCTCGCCGTTCGGGTCCGCTCTCAGATAGCTTTGCAATTCAACAAGAGCCGCTGATCTGTTGCTTAAGCCAAGGAAGATAGCGGCCTTCGACACGTGAAAAAAAGGATAGATCTTCGGTGCCAGGCCACAGGCTCGCTCGAGTTGCCGTAGTGCCTCAATGTAATCACGCTTGCCTGTCAAGGCCCGGCTCATCTCGTAATATCCCTGCCAGGCAGCTGGCATCAAGGCGGTAGCGTGATCTAAACTACGAACAGCCTCATCAAACCTTGAAAGTGCGGTGTAAACAGACCCAAGCGCTACGTATCCCATGCCGGAGTTGGGGTCGTACTCGACGGCTTTCGTCGCATCCACCAGTGCCGTTTCCGGATCCTTCTCACGCTCTAATACTGCGCGGCTGGCGAGGGCCTCGGAATAAAGAGGATAAAGTTGGAGCGCCTTATCTACATAGCGAGCGGCGTCAGCCATATTCTTCTTGATGGCCGCATTGTGCGCCTTCTGAAGTGCATTGCGCGCTTTTTCAGGAACTCTCAACTGAGCGGACGAAATCGTGGGCTGGCTTTTAGCACGGGGATTATCTTTACCCGGCATTCTTAGATCCACCCGAGTTTGTCCTGCACCAACTCGGACCTGATTAGTCGTCGTCTGCGTCCCCAGAGTCGCTGTTGCCAGATAGTCGCCTTCCGGCAACTCAAGTCTGAAAGATCCTGCGGAATCGCTGCTAGTTACGAGAATTGTGCCACGCGACAGGCTCTGAAGCTCAATGCGGACGTCAGCTAGCGGACGATCTCCGGCAGTCCGTACGTTGCCTTCGATGAATCCGTACCCAGAAGACGATAGCCGCCCTGGTCCATTAACGAGCTGCGCCGCACCGCTCATAGAGCCGCAGTAACACACTATGAGAGCCATGAAAAGTATTCGTATCGACATGTCCCCCTCGCATGATTTGAGAGTTCGTCATGCGGGCATCGTATTTTCGGGAATGTGAGTAGTTAACTGTCAAAATTGCTAGGAACCATTGCTAATGTGCCTATTCTCGCCGTCGAACTGCACTCTGCTGTGTGGGTAGCAAAACTCCTTTACAACGACCGGCGTGACAACAAACTAGCGTCATTGCCACGTGACGAAGAGGGGTGAGCTGTTGCTCCCTGTTCTACTGTCAGAAATACCAGTGACACATACGTTCGCGACGTCCGACAATCAGCTCGAAATCTGACTCGGGTTTTCTTAGGCATTGGAGCAGAAGATCACCACGCCAAAACGGAGCCGGAGTTATCTACCCAGAGTAAGTGACTCGCCGCTGAAGACCTTACGAAGCTTGCGGCAGATTGATTCTTAGATCTTGCGAGACGCCCGGAGGAGGTATGGCCACAGTACAAGTTAGAAGCTACGCCGAAGGCGAACCTGAACTGAATCTTCTGCTTTCGAAGAGGATACTCGAACAACCACTGTGGGGGTCGCTATACGAGAACGTAGAAGATCTTTTCTTTCCCAAGAAGCTGCCCCCACTGGTACTTACATCGAAGCCGCTCCAGGTTAGAAGCACGTGGGAAGCATACAACTACAAGAAGAAGGGACTGCTCGCCTCCACAATTGTGCACATTCTGGCTGTTGTGTTTTTGGTGGCTGTGACGATCGTCAGCCACAAAGTCGTGCAAAGGACACAAAATCCGCAAGCGACCGTAAGTCTTGTGGCACCCGACGACCTCTTGCCGCTTCCTCTTTCGAGAAAGCAGGCTGGCGGCGGTGGTGGCGGGGGTGATCGCGACAAGCTTCAGGCGTCAAAAGGCAAATTGCCCAAGTTCGCACTTCAACAGATTACGCCTCCTATGGCGGTGGTGCGAAATGAAAATCCCAAATTGACGGCGGAGCCGACAGTGGTGGTTCCCCCTGAGGTTCATCTCGCCATGAACAATCTACCCAACTTTGGCGATCCCTCTTCGCATGTGCTCGGACCACCGTCCAATGGCACGGGATCCGGCGGGGGGATTGGATCGGGCAATGGTGGAGGTGTAGGAAGCGGTGACGGACCGGGCGTTGGACCTGGACATGGCGGCGGTATCGGAGGTGGAGTGTTTCGGGTCGGTGGCGGAGTTTCTGCGCCGCGGGCGATTTTTGCGCCCGACCCTGAATACTCTGAAGAGGCGCGCAAAGCAAAGTATCAGGGCACTTGCGTGCTATGGCTCGTAGTTGCGCCAGACGGTCGAACCCGCGATATAAGGGTGGCCCGAACCTTGGGACTCGGCTTGGATCAACAGGCCATCGAAGCCGTAAAGCAATGGAAGTTCGAACCGGCCATGAAAGACGGCAAGCCGGTTGCCGTACAAGTGAATGTCGAGGTCACGTTCCGGCTGTATTGAGGAACTTAAGTTGTTTACTTATCTAATAAGTCGGCAATAAAAACGGCAGGCTGGCTTGTCTTCTGTTTCAGGCAACCGCGCAGTGCCCGAAGCGCGTAGAGGCCTTTATGAACCGCGTGCCATTCTTCAGTCCGAACGCTGGAGATCGCAAACAGTTCCCGAGCACGGAGCATGAGTGCTCTCTCGGCTTCAACGAGCCGAGACGGCAGCTTTCGCCTGTCGGCTTCGAATAGCGCAGCTTTGTAGAGATGGCGCCAGCCGTCGGTGCCCACGGGTTCGTCGCGTAGCCTTTGTATAATCATGAGCCCTCGTGCTTAAGAAGCAGGCCGTGCAGACTCTACCGCACGGCCCGCCGTGAAATGCTACGACCAGTGACTCGCCAATATTGTTGACCTACATGGCTATGCGGCCGATCTTGCGGCGATTCGTTCCGCAACCCTGACTTCGGCGATGTTCTGGATCAGACGCTTCGTTCGCTCCACGAAGGCGAGCTTGTCGGCAAGGCAGCTCTCGAGCAGTACCCCGACGGCGAAGTGGCCCGACAGGTCGGCAGCCGCTATGAGCACCTTGTATTCAGCGATGCGGAAGTGAATCAGGTGGCTGGCTTTGGCAAGGACGAAGAGGCTGCGAGCAGTCGGATTCTGTATCTCCCCGAGCTCCCTCCGGAAGTCTTCGGCAAAGACATCGTATAGGCGCCCACTGAGCTTCACCGGCTGTTCGCCAATGACCTTAAAGCACTGGTCTAATGTGTCGAGAATCTTGCGGGAGACGAAAACCCGCGCTTCAAGTGCTTCTTTTATATCTGGATCCTGCACAACTTGGCTGAACTCATCAAACATTTTAGTGGTTCGCTCGGTGCCTTGCCGTACGTCACTGAGCATAAGCACAAACATTTCCTTGGGACTCTTAACTGGCATTATTTATTCTCCTTTTGTCTTTTTTCGCTTCAGGTTGGCTGATTGTTGAGTTAGAGTTCGTGGCCTTAGAGCTGAACCCGGCCTACTCATACGAAACTAAGGCACTCCGCAACCAACCAGAACTGTCAGAACTGCCAGTGCACTACCTCCCAAAATTGAATGTAAAATTCCTTCAGAGCAAAGACATTGCGCGTGTGGTTCATCGGGAAGCTTCGCAAAGATGTGAGATCCCGTTCACGATCCGATCGAAGTTGTGTTTGGACTTCTCGATCAGTTGGATTTGCCTGACTTAGAAGGTCCTGCCTAAGCACCTCAACGCGGGTTAGCATCATAGATGATCACGCGCCTTCTCGTATTTTCTCTGCTCGCACCCCAAGACCTGGGCCTTATAGGATTTCCGATAACTTCACTCGATGCGCCTAGAGGAAGTGCTGACATCTTTCATGAAACGTCTGGCAACTCTGACAGGTTTAACAAAGCCCTGTGTCCTGTTCTACTCAGTGGCAAATGTGAGGAAAGACAGGGTGAAGGAGAGCACCAATGAAATTCAGAATGTTCGTTTCAAGTCTCGCTTTGATCTTGCTGGCGGGAAGTTTGGCGCATGCCGACGATTCACCGGACCAGAAAAGGGCAAAGACTCGCAAGATGGCAGCCACAACCCTGCAGGATCTGTATAAGCTTGAACCCCCGTCCAGGCAGCTTATTCAGCAGTCGGCCGGATACGCAGTCTTCAGCAATATCGGCACGAATCTGCTGGTGCTGAGCACGGCGCGAGGCGCAGGTCTGGCCGTCAGCTCGAAACCGAAGCAAGAGACTTTCATGAAGATGGTCTCAGCCGGCGCTGGCCTCGGTGTGGGTGTGAAGGACTATCGAGTAGTGTTTGCGTTCGAGACTCAGCCGGCCCTGGCAAGATTTCTCGAGTCAGGTTGGTCGGGTTCAGGGCAAGCTGACGCCGCTGCGAAAACTAGTAAGTCGGGCGGGGCATACTCGGGAGCGACCATGATAGAGCCGGGCGTGTGGGTGTACCAGATCACCAAGAAGGGTCTCGCGCTCCAGCTCACCCTGCAGGGCACGAAATACTACAAGGATGACGACCTCAATAAACCATAGCCCCGGCCAGGTTATACGAAGGAACGTCTGGTCACGGGTACACGAGGCGTGTTCACCTGTCTAAAAGTATCTTCACGACGGGAGAGTTATGAATTTATTTAAGCGCGCAATTGCAGAGTTTCTGGGAACTTTTTGGCTGGTGTTCGGTGGATGCGGCAGCGCAGTACTGGCCGCGGCGTTTCCCCAACTAGGGATCGGATTCTACGGAGTCGCGCTCGCATTCGGACTCACCGTCCTCACGATGGCATACGCGATCGGACACATTTCGGGTTGCCATCTGAATCCAGCAATCTCGTTTGGCCTCGTAGCAGGAAAGAGGTTTCCCATCGCAGACTTATTCCCCTATGTGATCGCGCAAGTTCTTGGGGCCATCACAGGAGCTGGGGTGCTGTACGTGATAGCGAGTGGAAAAGCAGGATTCGACTTGAGCGGAGGCTTCGCATCGAACGGCTACGCTGCACATTCACCCGGTGGCTATTCCCTGGTGGCATGCTTTGTCGCAGAAGTGGTGCTAACTTTCTTTTTTCTCATGATCATTATGGGAGCGACAGACCGCCGCGCTCCCGCGGGCTTTGCACCCATCGCCATTGGCTTGGGGTTGACTCTGATTCATCTAATCGGAATCCCGGTCACGAATCTCTCAGTGAATCCCGCACGGAGTACAGGGCCGGCAATCTTTGTTGGCGGATGGGCGATCGCCCAACTGTGGATGTTCTGGGTAGCCCCGATCATCGGCGGCCTCTTGGGAGGAGCACTGTACGCGGGGATCTTCGATTCAGCAACTGAAATGGTGGAGACTGCCGTGTTCAGCAAAGGCAGAGCTGCTGCTGCATCGAGTAAAGGCGACTGACTTTTGCCAAATCCACTACGGGAGCTAGAGTCACTTCATTGTTTCCGGCTTTTAGGTTGAACATGAATTGACTACTTCCGCCTTGCTTCAAGTCGAACTCAGGTGTCATGGTTTCTCCTCCTGAACTGTTGGGGCTATCTTCGAAATTCCGCCTCTCGCCAATCAGCGCTCAAACGTACGGCGCACGCAGGCGAACAGCCGCAGCGCGTCTCCGGATGCGCAGATTGATCACTTCTACAAACACTGAGAAGCCCATCGCAAAGTAGATGTAACCTTTCGGTATGTGCATGCCGAGGCCTTCGCCGATCAACGAGACGCCAATTAGCAGTAAAAATGATAACGCGAGGACTTTTACCGTCGGATGGCGATTAACGAAGGAGCTGATAGGCCCCGCTGATAACATCATCACGCCGACGGCCAGGATCACGGCTGTAACCATGATGCTGATTTCTTCAGCCATGCCGACGGCGGTGATGACTGAATCCAGCGAAAAAACGATATCCAGCACAGCGATCTGAGTAATGACAGCGGTAAACGACGGCGGCACTCGTGCCGAGCTGTGGCCTTCTTCGCCCTCCAGGCGCTCGTGAATCTCGATAGTCGCATTCGCGAGTAGAAACAGGCCACCGCCGATCAGGATGAGATCGCGTCCGGAGACGGGGCGCGCCCAGATATAAAAAAGCGGAACCGTCAGCCTAATGATCCAGACAACCGAAAGCAAAAGCAGGATGCGCATTCCCATCGCTGCCACAAGTCCCACGCGCCTAGCCCGGCCTTGCTGCGATCCGGGAAGCTTGCTCGAAAGAATCGAAATGAAGATGACGTTGTCGATGCCCAGCACGATCTCAAGGAACGTCAGCATGATGAGCGCGAGCAGACCGGAGGAAGTGAAGAATGCGTTCATGGTCACGGCTCTTCCTTGGAGCTGTGTTGCATATTAAGGGTGGATCCCACTGTCTTTTCAAAACTGCACAATCGGCCTGGCGATGCTCATCACAGCGGTCACCTCTGCGCGCAAAGCAGGGGGTGTCACGATTTCGCCGCGGCGAGTCCAGAAATACACTGCAAAAGCAGCACTCGTAATCGCCAGAGCTGCACCGAATTCGGTTGTGTACCAGAGGGTTGAGCCTGTGTTGCGAATCAGATTGTCGAAGACACATGGGACGAAGAGGTTGTGACTGGCATGGAACAGCGCCGCCGGCCACACACTTTCGGACTTCAGCCTAAGCCACGCAAGGATAAAGCTTGCGGAGACGACCGCCACAGTGGAACAGCCGAGAGCGTACCAGCGATTCGTCCCCACGTTGTAGTCTGCAAATAGCAATAGCGGGGTATGCCAGGCCGCCCAGACGATGCCGCTAAGTAGACTCACTTTCGTAAACGACATTTGCTTGGCTAGTTCTGGGACCAGAAAGCCTCGCCAGCCGATCTCTTCGCCGAGTGTCGTCGAAAGGTTCAGTATCAACCCCCCAGTTGCCATAGAGACGATGTAGAGGGTGAGCGAGGCCCATGCAGGCAAGCCGCGCAGCCCGAAGCCCTGCGCAACCCAGCTTACGAATTCTGAGTTCCAACCGCCCAGCCCCCATGCCCAGACTGCGCCATACGCAACCGAGGTGTAGGCAAGGGGTACGAAGTATGCTACGGCGAGATATCTGTGATTTGGCCAACGCCATGCCAGAGATCGGAACTCTCGGCCGAGCAGGCGACAAGTCACCAGTGCAGCCAATGCCGGACACCACATGATGGTTGGGATCATCACCCCGAATCCCATGCCCAGATGACCAGACCAGATGATGAATGTCCAAACCACTGCGCTAAATGCCAGCGTCAGCCGCAGGTACAGGTAGGTCGCCCTTTTCGGAGTGTCGCGCATTGTTCTTGCAACTCATCTGCTCGGATGGCTCGCTGAACCCGCAAAGCGATCCGGGACGTGTATCTGACTGACACGTCAGTCAGCAAAGCACCTGGGCGTCCGCCGGAGCTCGCTCAACTAGGAGTAGCTTAGCTCGGGCACCAGAACTGGGACCTGTTAGTTGATACAGTGGATTGAGAATTCGGAGGAGGTGCCGTTTGTTGTTCAAATTCTTTACACTCAACAATGCCGCGCCTAAAGGGGGCCGCGGTCAGTGCAAGCGGTTCAGTTCAGGCTGTTCATTAGGATGATCTGCTTCAGATTTCACATACCCGGGAAGGCTTGCAGTCACAGGCGTGAGTCCCTGCAGATGGAAAAGCGCTAACGCCGCCTGACGATTCGCAGCGCCCAACTTGCGCAATAGGCGATGAACGTGGTTCTTTACGGTTTGCTCTGAAAGATTTAATTGCGTCGCGATTTCTTTGTTACTGAGTCCGCAACTGATAATCCGCAGTATCTGCACCTCACGTTGAGTCAGCCCGAGTCGCAGTTTTCCATTCAAATTAGAGATGGGGATTTCTTGACGCGCTACCCAGTTGAACAACATCAGGCACAACTCCGGGGGGCAGACGGCTCTGCCCCTGGCGGTTGAGTGCACGGCGACTACGACCTCATTTGCCGATGCGTTTTTCAGCAGATAGCCAGCTATACCGGCCCGCACCCAACGCAGGAAAGTGACTTCATCGGCCTCCATTCCAATCAATAAGACTTTTAAACTCGGTACTTCTCGAATCGCGTGGACGACAACCTGCGCGCTCGAAGATTCGAATCCGGTCGGATCAAGAATCAACACCTGCGGTTTGGCTTGGGCAATTTGCTTCACAGTTTCGGAGGCGAAATCTATTGCCGAAACCACGCGAATACCATTGTCCTTCCGCAATACTCTCGCCAGAGCTTCGCGCAGAAGCCGGTTTTCAGCCACAACGAGGACTCTGATATTTTCGGATAGCTGCGTTTCGTGCGCTGTTGTTCCCATAACGCTGTCCAAAGGGGGAAGCTGGGCGACCGTGGCCTCAGGAAAGTGTCGTCACTACATTTCCCGGGTTCAACTGTCAGTTCTGACAGGATCCCAACACATATTCGGGCAGGCGCCGAATCACGCACCAAGAACTCCAGCTCGAGGTTGGATCTTCAGCAAGCTGGTCGTGAAATGCGAGTGACCCATATCGTCACCCTCAGTATCGGAGGAAGGCGACCAGTTGAGATCACGTGAGCTTGCGGCGGGAATCAGTCTGTTCGAGTAGGCTGTAGGAAAGAAGCCGGTCCTCCAGACTGGCGTGAAGATTCCGTGCGGAGCGGGCCTCAAGTTCTGCCAATTCCCGTCGCAGTCGGCTAAGTTCCAGAATACCGCTCTGTACCTCACGGAAATACTGGCGCACCAGTTCGTCGCTATTTCTGCAATCGGTGCGTTTGGAGACATCCCTGAAGGCGTTCCTAATTACCGGTTCCGTCGTACCTAGGAACTTAGCTACCTCCCAATTCTTCCAGCCACACGCGACCAGGAGCACCGCCTTGAACTGCATTGGGTTCAGGAGATCTGCTAGCGTGGGCTTGTCGATGGTTTTTTGCGGGCAGGGTGTTGCTACTGAAATCATTCGTACCCCTTACTCTGAAAGGATTGACGACAGTATTCACCTGGACCGGCACCGTTGTCGTTGCGGTAAAGCAACGTTGTGCAGCGACGATCCAGGCTCGCGTTCCTCTTATTTCGGAAGTCGATTCCCTGCCTGCATTCGAGCGCAACTCTCGTAATATCGCCTCTCGGACAATATCGGTGACTGCCAGACCTGAACCCGCCGAGGATTCTCTAGTTTTGGGAACGCAATATCGTTGCCCTTAGACACCAACAGTGCTATACACTTTGTGCGATGGGAGAGGAGTCACAAAACATGACACCCGACACTCAGCTCTTCCGTGACGTTTTCAACGCGAGTCCGATTGGGATTGCGGTGGAGAACATAGAGGGGCAGCCTTTTTTTGTTAATCCTGCCTTTTGCTCCATGCTAGGTTTCAGCGAAGAAGAATTGCGGAATAGACACTGTGTTGAGTTTTCTCCTCCTGAAGATGCGGAGAAAGACTGGGCGCTTTTTCAGCAATTGCGAGCAGGGGCTATAGATCACTATCAACTGGAGAAGCGTTATTTTCGACGGGACGGCTCGTTGATGTGGGGCCGCTTGAGTATTTCTTTACTCAACAGTCGTCCGTCTCCACTGGTAATCGCGATAGTGGAAGAGATTACAGATAAAAAGACGGCAGAAGAAGCCCGGTTCCGACATGCCGCAATTGTCGAATCATCTGAGGATGCGATCATTTCCAAGAGTCTGGATGCAGTTATCGTGAGTTGGAACGCGGGTGCGCAGCGCATTTTCGGGTACGCCGAGTCAGAAGCCATTGGGCAGCCGATCACGATTCTCATTCCGCCTGAATCATGGGACGAGGAGAATCAGATTCTTGAAAGGCTGAGGGCGGGAGAACGTATTGAGCACTACGAAACGACTCGCATTACGAAAGCAGGGAACAAGGTTGCTGTCTCTCTGACAATTTCTCCGATTAAGGATTCAACCGGGAGGCTCGTGGGTTTTTGCCAGATCGCCCGTGACATCACCGAGCGCAAGCAGGCTGAAGAAGCACTTCGCAAGAGTGAAGAACGCTTTCGTTTGGCGGCTCAGGCGGGAAAGATGTTCGCCTATGAATGGGATGCTGCCACCGATAAGATCGTGCGCTCGGAAGGGGTCGCGCGGATTCTTGGGGCAGATGCGGGGGCACACACTACCGGTCGGGATGTATTGACAATGGTGCCCCCCGAAGACCGAGCAAGACTGATTGCTGCGATTGCCCAGTTAAGTCCTGAGCAGCCGCACCTTCGAATTAGCTATCGCATGGTACGTTCCGACGGTAGCGTGATTTGGGTCGAGAGGACGAGTCGCGCGTATTTCGACGAACATGGCAGGATGCTGCGGATTGTGGGCATGATGGTGGACATTACCGAGCGCAAGCAGGCGGAGGAAACACTGCGCGATAGCGAAGAAAAGTTCCGCAGCGTTTTCCGTGACGCAGGGGTGGGTATGGTCATCGTCTCGCCCGAAGGACGATTCCTCGCTGCGAACAAAGCATTCTGCGACAGCCTCGGCTACACGGAGGAAGAGCTTCAAGAGAACACTGTTGAGTCGGTTACCTGGTCGGAAGATTGGCCTGCTTTCTCAAAAAAGTTGCGGGAAGCCCTCACTGAGGGACGTGGTTTCCAGTCGTTCGAGAAACGCTGCCTGCACAAGAGTGGACGGATCGTCTACACCGTAAGCAGTGCTTCTTTGATTCGAAGCCGTAACGGTGAGCCTCAATATTTTGTCGGAGAGGTTCTAGACGTTACGATGCGCAAAGAGGCAGAGCAGGCGCTTTCGGACATGACGCGGAAGTTAATCGCAGCGCAGGAGCACGAACGAGCTCGCATCGCTAGAGAACTTCACGACGACATCAACCAACGACTCGCAATGTTGGCACTCGAACTCGAACAACTCGAAGACAATCCTTCTGAGGTTCGGAGCCGTGTGCAAGAACTGCGAAAACAGACGACTGAAATTTCAAACGACGTGCAAGCATTGTCCCACGAGTTGCACTCCTCGAAGCTGGAATATCTCGGTGCCGTAGGGGGCATTAAAAGCTGGGGCAAAGAATTCGGTGAGCGGCAGGGGATTCAGATCGAGTTTAAGAGCGCGGAAGTGCAAACCTCTGTCCCACCGGAAATCGGGCTTTGCCTTTTTCGAGTCTTACAGGAGGCTCTGCACAATGCAGCCAAGCACAGCGGGGTGAAACGGATTGAGGTGCAACTGCGCGAAGACTCAGGTGAAATTCATCTCATCGTCAGTGATTTAGGAACAGGGTTCGACTTGGAAATGGCAATGCAAGGTCGAGGTCTTGGTCTCACGAGCATGCAGGAACGAGTTCGGCTGGTAAATGGAATCATCGAGATTCGGTCGAAGCCGATGGGTGGAACTACCCTCCACGTTCGCGTTCCACTCGCATCAGAGGCCGGTTCCCAACGGGCAGCGGGATAAAACGCTTCACGTCAACGAGAAAGTACCCAATCGGAATGCTGCCCATCGTTTGACGGCAGCTCCGGCAATTCAGAACCGGATACTGCGAGCGAAGCACCGACAAAACTATCACCGGAAAACCTCCTCCCAACAAACTGTTCGCCCCGAAGAACGGCGCTCACACCATCCAATAGCTCGCTTGCGGCGTCAGTCTTGACGACGTACCCGTGTGCGCCCGTGCCAAAGGCTTCCGCCACCACGTCGGTAGACGATTGTTGGCTTGCAAAAATTATCTTGGATTCGGGTGAGAGTTTGCGGATTCGTCGAGCGGCTTCGATTCCATTCAGCGATGGTAGCCCGATGTCCAGCAAAATTAGGTCTGGATGTAGTAGTTGGGCTTGGTGAACGGCTTCTAGTCCGTCTGTGACCTCTCCCACAATCGCAAATTCGGGCCTTTTTCTGAGCAACGAGCAAACGAACTTCCGAAAAGGCTCCCAATCCTCGACCACTAGAACGCGGCATGATGATGTTTTCAAGCTGTCCCCCTTTTAAAAGGTTCAACCCGACTCTAAGAGTCTAGTTGCGAATATATTTCAGAAATCTCTGCACCGTGATACACGCCGCCGCGCATGCGCACGGATAAATCGTTAACACTCTGGCTGGGGAGCGGTACGAAGAAGCGATCTAATACTACACACATTCGAATTGTCCAACAATAATTAAACTCGCTGTCACATTCAATATAGCGATTTTCCAATGACTAAAGGAGCCCCACAATACAGTCAGGACCTGATGCGCACCTGTCACAATTGACAGGTGCTCAAATAGCGAAGATGTGCAAGTAAGACCATCTGTCTAGAACGCAAGCTTCACGGCCAGCTGCCCGACCCGAGCATTTACAGCCGTGGAACTGATCACCCCGAAAGTCGGTGAGGTGAAGTTGCTGTCGGGGTTGGCGAACTGGGGATGGTTCAGCGCATTGAAGAACTCGGCACGAAATTCGAAGCTACTTTTCTCGATCGGCCAATTGACCATCACAGTTTTTGACAGTGCGAGATCCAGATTGGCTTGTCCGGGACCGTCCACGATCCCCGTCGCGCTGTTCCCAAACGCCGTTCCAATGCCATCTGCGCCGATAACTGGCGGATTCGCAAAGCAGGAAGCGTTGAAATAGTTGTTCAGTTTAGACTCCACTGAGCGCGAATTCACCAGCCGGCTTTTCGAGCATGCGCCGCTTAGCTGAGCGCGATCTTCACTGATCCCAAAGACATTCGTCGCATTTGTGTCGGCGATGGTAAGAGCCGTGCCAGATTGAATCGTAACTACGCCAGCAAGGTTCCACCCGCCGAGAACCCCTCGTTCGAGCCCGGCTGACGGACTGGGGAGACTCCAGGTTTCGCTAAAAACGAATCGATGCGTGCGGTCGAAACTGGCTCGTCCCCATCGCTGTTGGGGGGAGTTTTGGTCTCCGAGTGTTAGTGCGTTTCCTGACGACGTTGAGTTAATGTCGGCGCCATCGGTGTCCAGAGTCTTCGAGAAGGTGTAGGAGGCCAGGAATTGAAGGCCGTATCCCAGGCGCTTGGTCAGACTCGCTTCCAACCCGTTGTACCAGGAACTACCTTCCGATTCCATCTCCACAAGAGAGTCCGGTGGCACACCTAGAATGGGGACTCGCAACGGAATATTTGCCACGGTGTTGTCGATAGCTCCCCTGATTGGATCGTCTGCGGAGGCGGGTAACGCCTGATTCAGCGAGCGTTGACGTACCAAGTGTTCCCCGCGAGTGCCCACGTATCCAATTTCCAAGAGCCAACCCTCGTGTAGCTCGGCCTGAACATTCAACGAATACTGTTGAATCATGGCGGGTCGAAAACCGGGGGAAACGGAATAAACAGTCGTCATGCTGGTAGGAGAATAAGCGGGGAACGAAGGGAAGGAGTCCGGCGTAGGAAACGGCTGGGGAAAAGGCGCTTGAAATGTCGCGTTTGCGTTCGCCGCTCCTGCATTTAAACGAAACACGGAAAACGGGGCGCCCAAGATATTTTGGTAAAAGGCTTGACCGGTGGGTCGGGAATAATAAATGCCATATCCGCCTCTTAGCACCATTCGACTTGTGTTGGGCAAGAACAGCCAAGCGAACCCGATTCGCGGTGCGATCGTGTTTTGTCCGTCGCCATAGTTCCCGAAAGTATTATTCGCACGCAAAACACCAGGGGGAAGTGCCCCTGGAAAATTGGAGGCCACAACATAGCCTGCCACGCTCCCGCTTGGCGCGGGATTGGGTTCAGCTTTGTCGATGTCGAAGCTTGCGTTTCTGCCCAGACGGTCTCCAAATTGGCCGAGACGCTCGTAACGCAAGCCAATGTTTAATGTAAGGGATCTGCGGATTCTGTAGTCATCCTGCGCGAACCCTGTACCCTCCCACACCCTGAATTCCCGATTTGTGAGGCCGAAGTCATCATATGAGGCAAAAACATTGCTGAATCTGCTGCCGTTGTCCTCTGCGCTAAGGCCAAGTAGAAAATCGGGCCAGCTCAGAAACTGCACAAATGATCCAAGCCCCACAAGATTGACGTTGTCCTGCAATCGAGTGAGAGATCCTCCCAATCGTACCGTGTGGGCGCCGCGGACGAAGCTGAGATTATCCCCAAAGACAAAGCTATTTTGGGCAATCGTTCGTGGAAACCCGGAGGCAATACTGACTGAACCGAGAATTTCCAAGCTTGGCAGCTCGTTATTGTGGCTCATCTCTCCTTCGGCAACTCCAACGTCCGACCAATGGAGCGGAGTCGCGGCGTCTGTGGTGGTTCTGGTGCGCACATATCCAATCCGTGCTTCGTTCAGCCACGCGTTATGGAAAGTGAATGTGTGAGCTAAAGAGAAGACTCTGAATCCAGAATCACTCGGACTCGGAAAACCAGGAATATTACCTGCTGGATTGAGGCCATTACCAGGAAACGTGACGGTCTGATCGTCATCTGCCAGGAAGAAGCGGACCGCGATTTTGCTGTTCGGTCGATTCAGGTAGTCAACGTTGATGGAAAACTGGTTTTCATTAAAATGACAGGGATCGGTGAGGACTGAGAAACCTTGCTGTGCAAGTGGTTTCGTCGGATCCACCGTTTGCGGAGTCGGGATGAGGAAAGTTCCGTCAGCAAGCTTGAAATTCAGTAGGGCCAGAGCCACGGGATTGATGTTGGAGCCGTCGGGTCTGATCGCCGTGCCTCCCTGCGCGCCCGTCATGCCCCCAAAGATTTTCCCGAGTTCGGCGGGTGTGCGGTCATTCGTGAGCGGCGGCTCGCTTAAGCTAGCGGTGCAAGCAATCCTCGACTGACCAGCAGCAATGCCGTTAACTTGGTGTGTCCCCTGATAGGAACCGAAGAAAAGTAGTTTGTCCTTTTTGATAGGCCCACCCAACGCGAAACCAAATTGGTTCTGCTTGAGGACGGGGCGTGGCTGGCCTGTTTGGTTCAAAAAGAAATCGTTCGCGTTAAGCAGTTCGTTTCGAAGAAACTCGAAAACCGTCCCGTGGAAAGCATTGCTACCTGTTTTTGTAATCACGCTGACGTTGGCGCCACCATAACGCCCATAGCCTGCATCGTAGAGTCCTGTCTGGACTTTGAACTCCTGGATGCTGTCGGGGTTGGGAATCGGAATACCGCCACTCCCTGCTGCACTGCCCTGCACATCGCTCACGCTTATTCCGTCCAACTGGAAGTTATTGTCATAGGAACGCGCTCCGTGCACGTAAATCCCGTCGTTCGATTCGGCAATCTGCGAAAGCGCGGTCCCACCGAGTCCAAGCTCTCCTGCGTTGTACACTCCGGTCGAGACTCCCGGAGAGAGGCTTGCAATTTGGGCAAAGTTCCTCGTGACCAGGGGCAAACCGCTGACTGCCGTTTCATTGACTACCTTGCCCAGAGCGGAACTGTCGGTTTGGATCGTTGCCGCCTCTGCATACACCCTGATATTTTGGAACACGGTTGCCGGTCGGAGACGAAGCTCGAGGTGTACAACTTCGGTCACGCTGACATCTATCGTTGCACTGGCGATGAGGGTGTCAGAACCTGTTTTGCTGGCTTGTAGCTCGTACCTGCCGGGGGTCAGCAGCAAAAAACTGAACCTGCCATCTTTGTCAGACGTGACAGATTGAATCGCGGCGTTTTCCTGGTTCGCAAGTCGGACAACTACTCCCGTTAAAGGGGTTCCGGTTGGGTCCAGCGCCACTCCGGTCAGTGCGCCGGTTGAAGCTGTTTGGCTTCGTAGACGGCTGGGGAAAATCAGACAAATCGTCAGAGTCAACAGTAGTGCCGACCAACGGCAGCGTGATCGATGGTGGTACTCATGTAAGCTATCGTCCACAAATGACCTTTGCAGCATGAGCTGTTTGCGACCGACCGGTTTCCCATGTTAGAGCGCTACTGCGCGGTGACCATACAAGGTTTGGCTTCCATCTATCACGACTCGGGGTGTTGCGTCGCTCGACGATATTAACTCGCCATTGTATATAGGGAGGAACTGTAAGTTTTGCCAGTAAGCGGACACTAGCACTATTGGTAGATATCGTACACTGAACTCTGTTGGGTGATCTACGTCATCATTGTGCTAAAGTTCTTTCGCATCGGAACGATGGGCCCCTAAACAACGAGGGCGAGAAGTGCGTAGACGAGCAGCACGGCTGATCTGCGGTGTAGTCGTGGCAGGTCTTTTGTTCCCGCAACCGGGTTCAGCAAAACCTGCAAGAGAAGTCCAGCGCGTTCTCATTATTAACGACCTTGGTATTATCTCGTCCCCCGGCTTCGCCGAAATCGATCAGGCAGTCCTCACTGGCCTACAAAAATCTCCGTACCGGATCGAACTCTATCAGGAGAGCCTAGATCTCATCCTATTCCCGGACCGAGTTTCCCAAGACAGGTTTCGAGAAGAGATTATTCAAAAATACTCAGCCCGCAAGCCCGACGTGATCTTTGCCATCGGGCCAGCGTCTCTCAAGTTCATAGCCGAGCGCTATGACAAGTTCGAGGGTACGCCAATTATCTTCTGCGGAATTTGGGGCGGAGTTCCGGACCAGCTAAGGCACGGCATACCTTTTACTGGTGTTTTGGCCCAGTTACACCCTGAGGAAACCCTGAATACGGCGTTGCACTTGCTGCCCGGCACCAAGCACGTCGTAGTCGTCGGCGGAGTGGGTAAGTTTGACGAAGGATTCGAAGCCATCGCTAAGCAGAGTTTCCACAACTACGAATCGAAGCTTGAATTCAACTATCTTTTCGACTTGAGCATGCCCGCGCTGCTTGAGAGGCTCAAGCATTTACCCAGTGAAACGATCGTTTATCACACTGCAATCTCGCAAGATGCAGCGGGAGACCGCTTTATCGATTCAGTTGAATCGATACCGATGGTAGCCAGTGCAGCGAATGCTCCTGTCTTCGTAATGGACGATGTGAATCTTAGGTCAGGAACGGTGGGTGGCGACCTGGTGAACTGGGCCGACGACGGTCGCGTCGCCGCGGACATGGCGGTGAGGGTTCTCAGCGGTGAGAATCCGCGGGACATCCCCATCGCTAAGAGCGCCAACGTCTATATGTTCGACTGGCGAGCCCTGAAACGTTGGGGCCTCAAAGAGAGCGAGATTCCCGCCGGGCAGCGTCGTAATAAATCGGCAGTACACGATCTGGCAATTGTATAAATGGTACTTCGTCGGCGGCATGTGTCTGATCATCTTTCAGGCAGTAATGATTTTCAGTCTGCTGTGGCAACGCGCTGAGCGCCTTAAATCTGAGAAAGCGGTGCGCGAGAGCGAAGAACGCTTCCGCTTGGTCGCCAATAGCGCCCCGGTTCTGATCTGGATGTCCGGGCCCGACAAGCTTTTCAATTACTTTAATCAGCCTTGGCTCGAGTTTACTGGACGGCCATTGGAAACGCAGCTTGGCAACGGTTGGGCTCAAGGAGTGCACCCTGAAGACTTGAAGAGCTGCATGGACACATATACGGCCGCGTTTGATCGGCACGAGCCATTCCAGACCCAGTATCGGCTCCAGCGTAGTGATGGAGAATACCGGTGGGTATTAAACACTGGAGTGCCGAGATTCAACCCAGACGGTTCCTTTGCTGGATACATAGGTTCTTGCATCGATGTCACCGAACGAAAGATTGCAGAGGAGGCCCTCGCGAGTTTGAGCGGTCGCCTTATCGAAGCACAAGATGAAGAGCGCATGAGGATCGCTCGCGAGATTCATGACGATTACAGCCAACAGGTAGCGATGCTGGCGATTGACCTTGAAGAGTTAGCAGAAACCATTGGGGACTCTTCGGGCGAAGCTAGCCGGAAAGTCCATGAACTCTTTAACCGCGTCGGCGAGCTTGGTGCTGATCTGCACTCCTTATCCCGCCGCTTGCATTCTTCTACTCTGGAGAATCTAGGACTGGTCGCCGGCTTGAAAGCTTTCTGTAGGGAGTTCTCGGAGCAACAGGAAATTCAGGTCGAATTTGCGCACGAGAACGTTCCGCGTGGTATTGCGGAAGATGCGGCTCTCTGTATTTTCCGTATAGCCCAGGAAGCTCTTCGGAACATCAAAAGGCATAGCGGCGCGAACCGGGCTGAGGTTCGGCTGGAATGGGCAGCCAATTGTCTCCACCTGTCAGTTTCTGATCGAGGAAAGGGCTTTGACTCGAACACTCTCTCAACGGAACGTGGTATCGGCATTCGGAGCATGGAGGAACGTTTGCGACTTCTGGGAGGCCACCTGGAAATTCACTCGCGGCCCATGGAAGGAGCCAGGATTGACGCCTGGCTGCCCTTCAAGATTGCGGCCCAACGCGCGAGTTAGGGTGGATTGACGACGGCCTATTGTTCGATGGAATGCTATGCAGGAACTTGACCGGTCTACAAATCGTTTGAGAGTCCTTATTGCCGATGACCACAGCGTCGTAGCCGAAGGGCTCCGCTCGCTGCTCGAGAAAAGATACGACGTCATAGGCATTGTTCGGGACGGCCGAGAGTTACTTGTCAAAGCCCCTGAGCTAAAACCAGACGTCATCGTTCTCGATATTGGTATGCCCCTGCTGAATGGTCTGGGCGCAGCGGAGCGGCTTAAATCGAGCCTTCCCCAAGCGAAGCTTGTCTTCCTGACCATGAACGATGATCCCAATCTTGCTGCGGCCGCCCTCAATCTCGGTGCCGTAGGATACGTCCTCAAACATGCCGCAGCTTCAGAGCTGCTGAAAGCAGTTTCCGAAGTCCTTCAGGGCAGGGCATACGTGACCGCGAATCTCCGTGCTGAAAACTGGGCAGTCCGCGAGACCCGTGCCCGGCAATTCTCGAAAGAATTGACTCGCCGCCAGCAGGAGGTACTTCAGTTGCTTGCTGAAGGCCGTCCTATGAAAGAAGTCGCGGATATTCTCAAGCTCAGCGAAAAGACTGTCATGTTCCACAAGTATCAGATTATGCACGCGTTCAACTTGAAAAATAACGCGGAGTTGGTCTTGTTCGCCCTCAAACGCCACCTCATTTCCCCGTGACTGAGGGGTTAAATAGGCCTGTCAGTTTTCCTAGTTGCGGTAACCAGCCACGCTGTCTAGCATAATTAAGGATTCTGACGGCGCCGAATTATGTGCGGACAACGCTTCTGGCTGCGAAAAGGACAGTCACCGTTGGACAAACAAGAGCCGCCGCCCATGAACTCCGCGAAGCCGGATCAACCGCTAAATTGGTGTTTTATCAGTTCATGATCAGCCAGCGTTTCTACATGCATGCTTCACAGCAGAAGAACTTGGCTAGGTCATCGAATCGCACCTAGGGAACGGATGTTATATCTGCCACAAATGAGACGCTGTCAGGCCACCACTTTATTTCACAGTCGAGAACGCGCGGAGAGTTGCGGAAGCCGGTCTTTGCGTCGCCTGGCTTGCTCATTGGAGAATAACTCCGAAGCACCCATCCAATTCGTGCTCACGACAACAAGTCCGATGCTTAAGTCTGGCGCCCTACGGCCACCTAGGAGTTTTCCTAGTTGGCGCTGGCCGCCGGCTACGCTAGAAAATTGCCCTGGAGGTTTATAGCCATGTCAACCAACCGCTCTCGTATCCTAATAGCCGACGACCATACCTTGGTGGCGGACCTATGCAGGAAGCTGCTGGAAATGGAATTTCACGTGGTAGGCAGCGTTAGCGACGGTCGCGCGCTAGTCCAAAGCGCGATAGATCTCAGGCCTGACGTGATCGTAGTCGATATCGCGATGCCGATTCTGAACGGTTTGGATGCCGGCCAGCAGGTGAAAGAGATACTGCCCGGAGTGAAACTGGTGTTCCTGACGATGAACCCCGACCCTGAGGTGGCGGCCGAAGCATTCCGTCGCGGGGCCTCAGGATATTTGTTGAAAACCTCCGCCGCTGACGAAATGGTGCTCGCCGTTCGGAAAGTGCTGCGGGGTATGTCGTATATTTCCCCACGCCTGTCAAAGGAGACTGTCGACTACCTGCGCAGGCAATCGAAGATGCCGGTGGAAGAGGAAGAACGGCTCACCTTCCGACAGCGTGAGGTTCTGCAACTACTGGCGGAAGGCAAAGTCATGAAGGAGGTCGGTGGCATTTTGAACATGACTACCAGGACAGTGGCTTTTCACAAGTACCGCATCATGGATGTGCTTGGCGCAAGAAGCAGCGCCGATCTTGTGCGCTACGCGATCAGGAACCACTTGATCGCTTAATTGGCATGCAGCGTCTCCCAGCTGTCTTTCGAGTCGCAAGATAGCGTCCAGCGGGATTATTGTGCCGAGTCCAAGCCGCCATCACCCCGTCTGATTTCCTCAAATATGTCAAGGCAGAAGTCGGGCACGTCACGCGGTTGTTGGGCGTTAAGCAGGCAACACTCCACTGACAGACTTGACAGGTCCCGACTGAGTCTCAAAGCGGGAAAATGCGTGTGATATCTCGTATCGCGCCCAGTGCAGCTTTACGCATCGATCGCCAGGACAACGTTTGCGATCTGCAACTCAAAGCAGAAAGGAGTAATAATTCTTTTGATTTTCACCGGCCTGACGATCACATTTCTCAAGCAGTTCGGCCTTGGCGTGTGGTTGACCTTTCCCCTTATATTGAGCCTGACAGCGGCAATAACACTGTTAGGGCAGGCCGTCGGAACCAGAGAGGGGTGGTCACGATTCGACAGCTTTTATTGGTCATTCATTACCGCCACGACGGTTGGGTATGGCGATATTCGGCCAGGCAAACGACGATCAAGGATTTTGGCAATTTTGATCGCGTTCTTGGGGTTAACACTGACGGGCATCGTTATCGCGGTCGCCGTGCAGGCCGCAACCGTAGCTTTGAAGACCGCTGGTCGCTGATCTCAGCCTGCGTAAGTTTGCGGTTGTTGAGGACGGTGAATGCCTACGGCTGCGGAGCGCCCGCATTCGCTTTCATCTGCGGCCTTCAGGCGCACTTCCCCTTTGGCTTCGCTTCCATTGCCGCTCGCGCATTAGTTTTCATCGTTACAAAATCAGAACAAAAAACAATTCACTTTTAGGTGCAACGAGAATTGTGCATAATGAGGGAGCGTTCTCCCCGCCTGGGCCATGCGAACCAATTATGACGTCTACAAGTGGGGGTCTCCTCCTTGGAAGATGTAGATAGTTTGGGTAAAATTTCCTGCAAACGGCTCAGGCTTAATTAACGGGCTGAGAAGGTGACCTGTGGCGACCAGCACGTTACTCTCTTCACTCTCAAGAATCAGTGCTGCAGCTGATAGTTCGCTTGGAACTATTGAGTCTTCTGTTGCGAAACGAATCCTGCGGACCGTGAGACCGGCGCTGCTGGTGGGAATCGGTTACTATGTCGGGACGCGCATTGGCTTTGCCTGGACTCCGATCGGTCAGCCGAATTCGACTTTTTGGCCTGCCAACGCGATTCTTCTGGCGGCCTTTTTGTTAGCTCCATGGCGAACATGGTGGATCCTTGTCCTAGCGGTGCTCCCGGCTCACATGATTGCTCAACTACAGCTCGGAGTGCCCGTATGGACCGCTGTCGGCTGGTTCCTAACCAACACGAGCGAAGCCTTGATCGGAGCCTTTTGCATCACGCGGTTCAGCCGTCAAAAAAACACGCTCGACAGCGTGCGCGGGGTATTCATCTTTGTAGTGTTTGGCGTCCTGCTTGCCCCGTTGGCAACTTCATTTCTGGATGCCGCTGCGGTCGTGATTACAGGCTGGGGTCGAGCTTATTGGCCGCTCGGGGTAGAACGATTTTGGACTAATGCGTTGGCCGCGCTAACAATCGTACCGGCGATCGTACTCTGCAATTCAAATGGCATTAGCTGGATTCGGCAGCGCCGGCGGAGCTCGATATTCGGAAGCAGCCCTGCTAGCAATTGCCACAGTACTGGTCGCGCGTTCGGTATTCGGAGTTCAACTTTTGTCGCCTTCCACAACTCCCGCACTGCTGTATCTTCCCCTTCCGCTTCTGCTATGGGCTGCGGCACGATTTGGTTTAGGTGGATTGAGCATGTCTCTTTTGTCCGTCGCGCTGATCTCGATCTGGTACGCCATGCACGGCCGAGAACCGTTTCCATACGCATCTATGGCACAGAACGTGCTGTCCTTGCAGATTCTATTTTGTGTAGTCGCTGTGCCGCTGATGTTCCTGTCGGCTGTCATGGCCGAGGCGCGACGCACCCAAGACTCGCTGCGGAGGATTAGCGGTAGTCTCATCGAGGCACAGGAGAAAGAACGCCACCGGATAGCACGTGAGCTTCACGATGACATCGTCCAACGACTTGCGCTTCTCTCGCTAGAACTCGAAGAAGTCCAGGGAGATGTTCCTGACGCGGCGCCGGAACTCCGCGCCCGAATCGGCGCAGTGCAAAATGAAACCACGCGCATAACGGAGGATGTTCAATTGTTATCGCACGAATTGCACTCGTCGAAGCTGGAATACTTGGGCATTGTCGGAGCGACGAAGAACTTCTGCAAAGAGTTTAGTAAGCGCCAGAACGTGGAAATTGATTTCCAGAGTCGCGATGTACCTGCTGGCTTGCCAACCGAACTTTCTCTTCCTCTATTCCGAGTTCTACAAGAAGCTTTGGGCAACGCCACGAAGCATAGCGGGGTAAAGCGTTTCGAAGTTCGCTTATGGGGAAGCACGGGAGAGATTCACCTTACCATCAGCGATCTCGGTACGGGCTTCGACACAGAAACCGCAATGAAGAGCACTGGGCTTGGCCTCACGAGCATGCAAGAGCGCCTGCGGTTAGTCCATGGACAGCTTTCAATCACGTCGAAACCGAAGGGTGGCACCACGGTCCACGCTCGCATTCCGTGCGATTCAAGCAGCCATTCTGCACGGGCGGCAGGATAGGAATAGCGGAGCGCCGAAACTTCCAAAGACTTTTGCCGAGTGTAAAGGCCTTTTGCCGGAGCGGAGGCAAATTACTTGCTTGGGTCGCCCTTGAAGACTCGTGTATCCGAAGCTCCAATGAAATCATGGCCAGAAAGTCTCCTACTGACAAACGGCTCGCCCCGAAGAACGGCGTCCACAGCCGCGAGCAGATCCTGCCATGCATCCGACTCGCATTCTGAACCCATGCCATGAGCTCGGTTGAATGCTGGTGATCCGCTGGAGACAAACGTAATTCCTTAACCGATGTCCTCGAAGAACTGGTGGATTTTCCTGATCTGCTTATGCGTTGCGGCTCCTCAGATGCTCTTCGAACAACTGATTCCGAATCAGTTGCTCGGCTCACGTCGTAACCCGCGAAGATAACGGGATCGGGCGACGGAAGTAACGCTCCCTGAAATCTGGGACACAATTCGCACAACGAATGGCCGAAAAGTCCAGCAAAACATAGGTTTTCGACTGATTCACAGTAAGTCGACTTCCACTACCCGGTGGGCAGAATGCCGGTCGTTTCTGACGACCACTGGCATTAGAATCTGTCTCATGCCAGCCTCTGGCGGTGCAGCGGACAAGTTCGGGAATCGGTACGAGGCTCTATGGGCGATCGATCAGTTGCTCCAGATTCTCGATGGCACAGCGCTTTGTTTGACGTTGGAACCTCTCGATGTTGACGAATCGAGAGGAGTGGAGTTCTGCGTAGCCACGACCAGCGGCACGACTGATTACTGGTCCGTCAAACGTCAGACGACCGGAGCCTCTGGTTGGACCATTGCGCTCTTAACACGCAAGGATGATCGTGGCCGGAGCATCCTGAGCGACCTGCTCGGTCACACAGAGAGTGGGGCCAGTCATCGTGGCGTTTTCGCGTCAAGCCTGGGAGCCCGCGACCTTGAAGAACTTCAAACTCATGCTTCAACTGCCGCGCTACTTGATGCGCGGCTCGCCAGATCTCGCGAGCTCAAATCACAATACCTCGAACATGTCATGACGCTTTGCGGTGGCGACCGTGAACGGGCCCGCAACTTTCTGCTGCGCACTGGGCAACACGCCGCTGACGAGGAGCAACTGCGAACTCGTGTCGATTTCGCTATTCGCAAACTTCTGTACGCCACTGATAGTACCAACCTTGATGTCGCCGCCATCCGGGGATACCTATCTGACTTGCTCCTTGACAACATTCATCGTCCGATCACCCGAACTTCCTTTATTACCCCTGATCTGATCGACGGTCTGATTGGGGTGTTACTGAATGACCTCGCCTACTTGAGTTGTCTTGGTGATGTCCCGGGGACCTGAAGGCGGCGCGAGATTATCTGGACCATTTGTCCGCATACGTGCCACGGAAGCTTTGGGATATGAGGTTTCCTGAGTATTTACACACCGAAGCAACCCTGCCTTATCGCGAGGCCCAGTCGACGCTCTCTATTGGGAAGCTGGAGGAAGCCGAGACCAAACTTAGGGTAGCGGAAAAGATACGGAAGCCGGCGACCTTTGTTGGACTAGAGAGCGAAATAGAGAAGCTCCGAAGTGAGTTGCAGTCCGCTGGCATCGCTCATAGCGGCGGTCGCCCGACCTAAATGGGGGCTGGCCCAGCCTTTCCAATTCTAAACCTGTAATGAGCGGCTTTTCCACGTCTGCTCTCGGCGAACATTTAGAGACTAATTCCGTGACTGTTGAGGTTGAGTCCGCTGCCGGTAGGAGACTGTGCGTTTTCCGCGACGGACTGGGTGAGCGACTGGCCCGCTTGTGCAAGCGCATTTTCGCGTGTGATGGGCTGAGCGTGGCGGTCAAAGAACTGGCCTTGGGTGTCGATGTGTAACCAGCGGTGGGTTTCAGGATGTTGGTAGCTTCGGATGCCGTCGGTTTCGCGTTGCCACTTGTAGCCGTGAGCTTCCGTTTCAAGAGCTTTTTCGATCGGAGCGTACTGGCGGTTGCGCTCAGCCTGTTCGGGGGTGAGCTGAGGTTGTTCCGGTTTCAATTTATTGTGGTGTTGCATCGTGTGCTCCGTCGGAGTTTGGGATTGTGAGTACGCAGCGGGTGCCTCGTGAAAATCGAGGGCGGAGGTTTTGCTCACATCGGTGCTGAGGCGCTGTGCGAGCGTGGCGGCATCATTGGTGTAAATGTGGGCGTCCTGGGACGCGCGGGAAATGGAGACGTAGGCAAAGCGGGGGTTGAGCAGTTCGGAGAACGTATTGGTGTCCATATTGACGAGGACGCGGTTTTCGGTCAAACATTGGGAACTGTGGCTGGTAACGGCATAGCCGTGATCGAAGTGTCGCATCCGAGCGGGATCAAAATTGACGGTTCGTCCATCATCCATTTTCACGGTCAAGCGATTGTCATTGCCGATGGCTTCGATCCGGCCGCGATCACGGTTGTGGACGTTGAGATCCTTGTTATTGTGCGTGAACTGGATGCGATCGCCGGTCGAGAACTCGCGGGGAAGGTTCGTGTAAACATTCACTCCGCGCAAGCGCTGCGGATCGTAGGCCACATGCTGGCCGTCGGCTCTGGCAACGGTCAGCAGATTGTGAGCAGGATCTGTTGCTAGGACCGTGGCGTAAGTGCTTTTTTTTAGGCCAAGCTGTTGGCTGCCACGAATGTACTGCACAGTGTCGCCGGGATTGTACCTGGCTGCCCACGCTCGATCTGCTCCGGTCATGTCGTTTCGAGCGACGAGCACAGGGAAAGAAATATTCTCTTTTCCGAGCGCCCCAGAGGCTTGTAACTCGATCCTCACGGCATGATTGATGTCTCGCCGGGAAGCGTTGTCGGGCGAGACGATCAAAGTCTTTTCGGGGTTCGAGGCGTAGTCCCTGGCGATGGCGGCGATGCGCTCTTGGGGATTGGAAAACTCGGTGATGCGCCCCTGAGCTTGCAGCAGGGAGATGCCGGTATGGGTGTCATTCCTGGCAAGATGTTCGACCGCTTTGAGTAGTTCGGGGTCTTTCTGCCGCACGATCTGGTCGAGTTGGGCAGTTCGCATTCCGGCGTCCTGCAGTTGCTCGAAGGGCTTTCCTGCGTCTACGGCTTGATGCTGGCGTGTGTCGCCGATGAGCAGAACGCGATCATGGGGACCTAGCCGATCCAGAAATTCCTTCATCTGCTGGGTGCTGGCCAGACTGGACTCATCGACCATGAAGAGGCGGCGACTCGCCGGGTCGTCGCGGTTGGTCTGGGCCTGTTCGCGGGTTCCCATCGCCAAATAGGCTTGCAACGTGTCGGCGGAGATGCCTGCGGCCTCGCGCAGCTGGTGGGCGGCACGTGCGGTCGGGGCGAAACCCGCTACGGTGTAGCCGTTGTGCTGGGCAGCTTCGCGGACGGATTTAAGGGTCGTTGTTTTGCCAACTCCCGCCAAGCCCTGCAAGCCGTGGATTCGATCACGGGAGGTCAGTATCTCCTCGATGACGCGGCGCTGAGCCGTACTCAAGAACTTAATCTCAGCGGCGTGAGACGCAGCGTGTTGTTCGCGCATGATGGGCGCAACGGTGTTCTGCCATCGCTGCATGTGCTCCACTGTCGCTCGTTCGGCGGCGACGGTTTCGGGAGTCGTCAATCGTGGTCCGGTGTCGTGCTTCTGGGCGGCTACTATCTGGAATTCGCCCATCGCCTGGCGATGCTCGAAGTTGTCGCGCACCTGACTGAAGGTGAGGTCTCCCATACCGCAGCGAAGCGCATCGCGCATGATGTCGCGCTGGTCGATGACAGCCTCGCGCTCGAAGTTCCGTTCCTTGGCATACGAGACGGCTTCCTGCGCGCGCTGACGCGGGTCGAGTACTCGGTTCTGTTCTTGCACATGCGCTCGTTCGTGCGCCTCCGCGACAACCCGATCGGCCTGATTGCCAAACTTCGCGGCGAGCTGGCGATGAGCTTCCATGACTTCAACGGGTGTACAAATTTCTTTTTTGTCACGGGTGTTGTGGGCGGCGATTTGCGCGGCTTCCGGCCCGCTGAAGCCGCTCTTCGTCATAGGTTGCTCGATCTGCTGGCGGCGGGGACTCGAAGCATCCATGTACTCCTGCGAATAGCCTTTAATCTCCGGTGCGCCTCTCTTCCCGCTCTCGATTTCGTAGCCGAGATTGCGAAGCCGATAGGTCAGCTCGGCTTGATAGACAGCGGTTGCGAACTCTTGACTCTGGAAGAGACCGCGCTCCTGTAGGGCACGCGTCGAGCCATCCTGGCGCTCCGTCATGTTGAAGATAACGGCGTGAGTGTGAAGCTGGGGAGCGGCGTAGCCATCGACCGGGCGGGCGGTGTCATGCTCGAACTTCGCCGCGATGAATTTGCCGGTGGTCTCGGCAGCGTGGTTGCCGCCGATCCGCGCCTGGGTGTACCGCTCCAATTCGGTGATAGCGGTTGTCACCGCGTGCCGATGGGCTTCTCTCACTCGCTCATCGCCGCCAACTAATGCCGTCAAGGAAACGGATTTTGCGGCGGAGAACGTCGCATCCCAGCCGGCCCGGTGTTCGACCGGCTTGACCGTGGCTCCGTCTGCGGTGGTATAGGATTGCCCGCTGCGATGACGCACCAGTTGCTCGCCAGTGATGGGATTTTGGCCTTCGCTCAAGCGGGCAAACTGCTGTGCATCAACCGCTCCGGCAAGGCCGAATCACTCGGCCAACTTGCCCTGCCACTCGCCGACGACAGCGCCGTCTTGCTTCCAATAATTTTGCTCGGCGGACGTGAACTCTTTGGCGTGGTAGGTCTGCGCCTGGGCGGAGCTGAGGGCTTTTGAGATGGTGAGCAAGTGCGCCTCCTAGTGCGCAACAAAGTCCACGGCGGTTTGTGTCGGCGGCTCGTCATTGACGATGTTTTCGGAGGCCTCCGCGACGGTGTTCTTTCCAGCGTCGAGCGCTGCGTCAACGGCTTTTTCTTTGACCGGCGTCGCCTCAAGATCAACCTGTGCGGGAGGTGCTGCCGGCACAGCGGGTGGCGGCGCAGCGCTTCCGTTGCGGGCTTTGGCCTTTATGTTCTTAGGATCGAAGGTGAGCTTATCGTCCGGCAAATATCTGCGCTCGAATGGAATCTGATGCCCCTCGATATCGAGGTAAGGAAAGGAGAAACCCGTGACGTAGTTCTCGTATTTGATGAAGGCGTGCAGGTCGGGCAGCCCCGAGATTTCTGATTCCATTACTGCTGGCTCGACCTGGATGTCCAGGGCGAAATTTCTGCCCGAGCGCGTCCCGTCGAAGTGGCTTTCTTTCATGCGCTCGATTTCGACCTTGCCGATCGCCTTGCTGACCCACTCACCTGCATTCGGCTCTTTGGTCTTCAGGAAAATGCTGGTTGTCGGCATGGATAGCATGACTTCTGCCAGGTGGCCGTAAATCACCTCTAACTGAGCCTTCCCCTGAAAGCCCATGATGATGGGATTGTTGCTTTTGCGGTTCTCGGTGAGGGCAGTGTGAAATTGAGGAAGACGCTGTAAGCTGGCCAGCTCGTCGAGCACAAACCAGACCCTTTTCTGATGGGCCTTCGGTTCGTTCAAAAGACGGAGTACGAGCATGTCGATCCATACGCTTTGAAGTGGACGGAGAGCCTCACGCTCCGCGGGAAGCGAGGTGATGAAGATCCATCCCTGGCGTGTTTCCGACCACTCGGTTGCGGTCCACTCGCCGTTGCCAGCACCCTTATGCGGCAAGAGCCGAAGGCTCTTTGCGACCTTGCTGATCGAGGCCAACACGCCAACTCGTTGCGGGGGCGCGGAGGCGTCGATGAAGTTGGCAACTTCTGTTCGAGCGACTCGATTGTCGATCTCTTTAGGGTTACTCATCCATTCGATTAGCTCCCCCGGCGTCGGTCCATAGCGCAGCAGATAAGCGAAGATCTGCTGCGGAATCTCGAAAAAGAACTCACCTTTTTTGTCTTGTGGGGGCTGGAACAGCGAGACGGCAATTGCGTCCGCTTCTGAACTCGTCCGCAGTTCTTCGGCCGGTCCCCAGTACGGGCATCGCCGGTCGAGCGGATTGAGAATGATGTCGTGCTTTGGATCGTAAAAGCGGCGCGTGTACTCCAGCGCCGGATCGTAGACGATGGCGGAATCGCCGCGGCTTCGAATCTGCCGGAGCATCTGCATAATCATGGTGGTTTTGCCTCCACCGGTGTCCGCGATGATCTGCAAGTGCTGCGCCTCCGCCTTGGCCGGGATGCGAAGCATCTCCCTCAGCCCGTCGATTTTGATGCCAAGCCCTTCCCCCTGCACCTTGCGGTTGAACTCTTTCGGCGTGAGTCGTTCCGTCCCTTTGAGCCGTCGCCCGTACCTCATTTGCTTGCGGCGCTTGATGTCCTTGTGGATCGAGAACGGAAGCTGGATGAGCAACGATAAGAAACCGAAAAGTAGTGGCAGGCGGTAAATCTCGGACAGGCTGTCGCCACCATAAATCACACTCTTGAGGTAGGCACTCAAGAGCGTATCGATGTAGGTTCGTTCCGCGTCCTGATAGAGCAAATCATATCCGGACTGCAAGGCGGACTGCGAGAGAGTCAGCGGAAGTTTCGTTCCCGGTTCCGGTGTGTTGCCCTCGGTCACGTCGTTGTCCGTGGCTGGTCGCGGTCTGGTTCCGCGAGCGCCGATCATCACCAGGCGGTACTCGTCTTTGCGGCTGGCTGAGACGCCGCCCGCAAAGCTGGACCGGATATAGATCGGCGTGTAGAAGCGTTGCAGCGGAGTATTCCCAAAAGTAAAACGCAGGTAGACAAAGAGTCCGGTGAGGATCACGGCAACAAACACCGCGCCATAGGTATAGATGGGGCTGTGAGGCGGGAAAATGATCGTTTCTTTTCGCCCCCAGTGCATGGTTGCCATTACGCTTTCTCCAAGTCTGTCCGTGTCTTGATCGCCAAGCCTCGCTTATGCTTTTTGACCTCGGCGATAACTCCGTCGAAGACTTCCGGTGTTATCTTCTGTCCAGTCGTGAGTGGTTTGAGAAGGTTCGTCAGCACGAGCCGAAGGCCGATAACTTCAACCAACTCCGGACTCACGGGCGGGTCGCCCGAGTCGCGTGCCAGCTCGTCAAGGATCAGATGCCGGATGAACTCGCCACGCTGAAGGCCGTGCTTTCTTGCCAACCCTTCGATGTCCTCGACCTCCCGCGGACTGAGCTTCGTGGTGACGCCGATGAGTCGGTATGACGCTTTCGCTTTGGCCTCGGCGGCAAGTTGTTCGTCATTGAAAAAAGACATAATTACCTCGCTTTCGGACTGGTATCCCTAGGTGTCCTTGGGTGTCCCTAAGGACACGTATAAGCTGTAAGTTGCTGCATTCATTCGGTTTCCTCTAGGTGTCCGTAGGTGTCCCTAGCACGACCCTTGGAGGGATGGAGTGTCGAAAATACTCCGGTGCGAAGCACCGTTCTTGCTCCACCTGGAACTTGAAGCCAGGATCACGCCTTAACGGCTCGCGCAGAAGCCGTCGATTCCGCCCCAGATGCAGGCTTCTTCGAAGGCTGCACCGACGCACTATTGCTTGGCGCTTTCCGTACACGCAACGTGGATGAAACCGGCTTGGCCTGCGGCGTCTTCAAGAACTCCTGAAAGTCGCGGTCTTTCGAGAAAACATAGTTAAGCGCCTTGTCCACGACTTCGTCGGCGGATGCGTGGATAAAAGCGGCGTACTGATTGACCTGGGCTGCGGTTACTTCATCCAGGCGAATCGACGCACTCACATGACGGACTTGATTGACTTCGATTAGCGGCATTTTGTTCTCCTTAATCTGTGGTTGTGAATTACGTAATTTGCTTTGCAAAGCCAAGGGCACTCGGTGGCGAAGTCAGGAACGGTGTTCATTCCTATGGTTTTGCATGTTGGGCCTCGAATACTGGTTCGATCAGGAAACGTTTCGCGTCGCGGTCGTAGCCGCGAAGCACAAGAACTTCCCGAATGACGCGGCGGCCTGGTTGACGTTCGACATGAACGACAAAATCAACCGCTTCTCCGATCTCAGCTTCAGTGTCGGCAAACGTGCTTTGCGCGTGGTTGCGCATGACCAGATTGGCGAAGCGTCGGAGGGCTTTCTCTGCCGAATTGGCGTGGATCGTGGCTAGCGACCCAGCGTGCCCAGTGTTGAAGGAATCCAGAAGCGTGCGTGCTTCGATTCCGCGCACTTCGCCCAGGATGATCCGGTCCGGTCTCCAGCGGAGTGCGGACTTCAAAAGGTCGTCGAAAGAGATGCTGGCCTTGAACGTATCGGTCTGGCATTCGACCGCTAGAATGTTTGGCTTCTGGATGTGAAGTTCCGAAGTGTCTTCGATGACGACGACGCGATCCTGCTCGGGAATAAAATCAGCAAGAATCCGGAGCAGTGTCGTTTTTCCGGTGCCGGTTCCGCCACTGATAAGCAGCGTCTTTCCACTGCGGATTTGCTCGGCTAAGAAGTCGGCGAGCGGGCGTGTTAACGTACCGCGAGCGATAAGGTCATCCACAGTGTAATGGCGGCTGGTGAATTTTCTGATTGTCAGGGCTGGGGAGGGTCGCACGACCGGAGGAATCACCGCCGCAAGGCGGCTTCCATCGGGGAGTTGCGCGTTCAGGACGGGGTTGTCTTCGTCGAGCTTCTTGCCTAGCTGATTGGCGATCACTTCAAGGCCGGTACGGAGTTTGCCGGCGTCGAAGGAAATGGTCTCTTCCCGACGCATGATCCCGTCGCGTTCGTACCACCATGAGGCATCGGGATTGCCCATAATCTCGCTGATGCTGTCGTCGAGCAGCAGCGGTTCAATCGGTCGAAGAAACGGAAGGATCAATTCAAAGCTCATAGTTGGAACCCCACAGCGATGGAAGCCCAGCGGTTAGCCAGGCTTCCCGATAGTGAAAACAACGGTTTAAGCGACCGCTTCCTCCTGCGGCAATTCATCGTGATCCTGATCTTCTGGGGCGGCTTTCTCAGCACGGTCCAGCTTGAGGATTGAAGCGATACGGATTTCCCAAACCCGCTGCTTCCTGTCCGTCTTCTTGCTCTCGTACTCCCGGCTGCGCAGCTCGCCTTCCACCTGGATATGTGCACCCTTGGTCAGCGTCTTGGCGAACTCCGAGAGCTTGCCGAAGACCACGCAACGGTGCCATTCGGTGTGGGAGATGTACTTGTCGTCCTTCTTGTAAGAGGACTTGGTTGCCAGCGAGAGAGTGGTAAAGCTGCCGTTGCTGGTTGCGCGAACTTCTGCGTTGCTGCCGAGGAAGCCGATGAGGGTTACTTTGTTCTGGTACATGAGTGTCTCCGTTTGTGGAATCTCCCGATCTTGGTCGGGGCACCAGTTGAGCGAGTGGGCCATGCTCCCAAGTGCCGAAGCTCTGCATTTGCGGAGGGTCCGGAGAAATCTTTTCGGGCGCTTTTTCCGAACAAGATTTGGAGGGAAACCGTAACCCGCAGGGCGGCGCAGCCGAAGCAGAAGAGCGAGCTGCCGCAGGGCGCATGAATAGCCCCGACGCGGTGCCCGAACAAAGGCGGGATACGGGAACGGCAGACACGCGCCAGAGCAAAGTTCTCATCTGCACATTGGCTGCGGAAGTTCAGCACAATTGCAGCCCGTTTCGAGCGGGCATGTCCGGCACAAGAACGGCGCAATTCGCCACCGTAGTTGCGCGTCGTAAAGCTCTCGTTCGCGGGCTTTCCAAGGCGCGGGAACAGGTGAGGAATGCCAGCCGGATTGTCAGCGTAAAAGGACATGAATAAGGATCGGGGAATGTCGCTTAATCTCTAGCTGAATGCCTGGTCGGCCCGGAACCGCACGATGGTCAAGCCGAGAGGATTCACGGCAAGCTCATTGTTCTTCACACTGTCGCGGAAGACGTAGGTGACGCTAGCGGTCCATCGCTCCCGTTTGAGCTCGGTATGATCTGCCGGGTTGGTGTACACCTTCTCGAACTCAATGCGCGCTGAATACGGTGACTGTCGCAGGTCGTCGAGGATGACGTTCTTGATCTCGACATCGACATACGGCAGGCTGCTGTCTTTGACATAGTTCTGAATGCTGTTGTCCTTGCGCTCCTGGTCGATCACGGCCCGCTGAACATCGCTGTTGAGAAAGTAAAGGGAATTCGTTTGGTCCCGCTCAATGGTGAAGCGATTCCGGCTGAAATACAGTTCCGCCCAGCGGGTGAGGTAATACTTGTTCTCCGCTTCCTGCGGACGGTACTGGAAATTTCGATAATCGATAGCTTCCGCGTGGCCTACGTCGTTGATCCGCACGATCATTGGGTGCATGTTGGCGAGCGCCTGCTGGCTCTTGAAGGTGAGAATCGCCAGAACAAAGCAAACAAAAGCAAGCACAAGAATGGTCACTTTGAGATAGGTATTTCATGACCAATGGATCGCCGTATTGCTCCAGGTAGCGTTCTGCGGCGCGGGTGATTTGCGGACTGGGCTTTGTTCCGATGGTCATCGGCTTTGCGCTCATCGTTTCAGTGTTCATTTCTAGCCTCGTTTCCTATGTCGTCCGGTGCTACTACATCGCGGCCCGTAGCACCATCATCGCCGCGCCTAAACCCCCGCCGTGGCCGCCTGTGCCGCCAGTGAAGAGGCTGTGCGTCATGGTCGGAATTTTGAAGAGAATATAGACGTTGACAAGTACAAGAAGAACAAGAAGCGGCAGTGTCTGCACCATCAATGAAGGGTCCGAAACGCTCTGACCGAGTTGCAGGTAGTAGTTCGTTAGAACGTGCGACAGAACGTTCATCGTGGCTGCGGCAACGACTTTGTAGAAGCTGAATCCGAGATATGCCTTGAGCCAACTCCAGAACAGCCAATCGAGTTTGTCAAAGACCAGAAATGGGATGAAGATCGGCCCGAGTAATCCGATGATCGTCGCCGCAATTGCGCCGTAGGCCAGGATGGCGGAAACGATCGCTGCCAGCAGTGCCAACATGAACTGCACGGCAAAGAACACAAGCGAGTAATAAGGAGACATCATGCTCGTCAGCATCGAAGGCCCGGTCTTTGACGATACGGCGTGGATCTCGTTCAGCATCGTGGTAGAACCATCCGCACCGATCAGGGCAACGAGGTTGGTCGTGCCCCCGTCGATGAAGCTCTTGATGGAGAAGCCCAGTCCGGGGATCGAACTGTCGTAGTAATTGACCATCGCATAAGCAAAGGTCATCAGCATGAACAGGTTGAGGAATTTGGCCATGCTGAACCCCGGGCCACCGTGTGCCGATGCCAGGGCTTCCTGCACCCCAAACCAAACCAGCATGATGGTCGCCAGCGCGATGACGATGTGAATGCCCATCGCGGTAATCGAGGGTGCTGCCGTGGCTGCCAGCGACTGGCAGGCCTGAGCGATGTAGTTGAAGAACCCGGTCCCCATTTTCTTGGCCTCTTATCTTCTTTTTTTAGTCGTACTCAGAATGACTGCGTGAGCAGACTCGAAGCCCCTCCGCTGGTCGTGGTGATGTTGGCGTTGTAGTAGCGTTCGTACCCCGCCGAGTCCCGGAATGCCGATTTCATCGCGTCCTGTTGCTGCTTCTGGGCAATGATCTGCTGCAGCGCAAGATTGGCATTGATCTGGTTCGCGTCCTGTTGGGTACGAAGTTCCAAAAGCAAGGCTTGATTAATGCGCTGAAGTTCGGCCATGACGGTTTGCTGCGATGCGTCCTGGCTTTGCGTCGCGGCTTCAAGGTTGGTGATGTCGGTTTGCCTTGCGGTCTGATTGGCGCGAATGGTGCCGAGCGCTTGCAGGTTGTTGCTCATGACTGAATCGCCGATATCCACCGTGGCTCCCTGCGCAGCAATCTGCTGCTGACCAGCGAAGCTCGCCGTTGCGTAGCCGGGCACTACATTGTTGGTGTGAGGCACGCTCACCTGCTGGTATGAAGCCACCGCACCTTTCCCAGTATTCGCCGAATTAAGCCAGCCCATCGAATTGCCGTAGGTGTTCGAGATTTGCTGCAACATCACTAGGTCTGAGGTGGGCGATAGAAACCGCGCATAGAGCATCCTCGGGGCGAGGATCATCTGGTGTGCGAGTTCGTATTGCTGCTTAGCGACGTTGTAGGCTTGCAGCGCCGTCGTCGCGATCTTGACGGTGTTGGTGAAGATCTGAGTCCCGTTCTCGATCTGTTTTGCCTGGTTTTCAATCGACTTTCCTTCATTGAGAATTTGCGTGTAGGCGTGGGCGGATTGCGTAGGATCGTAGACGATGCCGGAACCGAATTGGGCTTGCGCGGCAGGCTGTAATGCAATGACAAATCCTAGGGCGAAAGCGGCGACAATTAAGTTCTTCACTGAATCCTCCTTTAGAAACTCTGTGGAATGGTGTGGTTGGAATACGCGGGAAGCAGCATGTCCTGCGTGAAATACACTTTCACGCGGTGTCCCTCTCGAATCGTGATGGTGGGCGGAATCTGTATGAAGCGGTCAAGAATCGTCGCGGCGGACTGCGAGACACTGGCTGCTGCGCCGGTCGTGAATGCCTGGGAGCCACTCGTAGTAATGGTCCCGCCTCCCTGCGTGATCTGACTGGCTCCGGCGACCACACCCAAAGCGATCGAGGTGCCAAAGATCTGAAGGTAGTGGTTGTTGACCTTGTCGTTCAGCCCTTCCTCTCCGATTTGGTCGAGCCCGTGGAACTGGTCAAGATCAACGGAATAACCGTCCGGCATAATCAGGCGGTGGAAAACAACGGCCATCCGGCGCTGTTGGCCGAAGCCTGCGGCTCCAATCTTTTTTGCTTCACCCAAAACAACCGTTCCTTCGGGAATGATGACGTGCTGATGATCGTGCGAATACATCGGGTTTGAGACAAGCACTTTGACCGGCCCAACAGCGTCTCCATCCAGGCGATTCATAAGAACAGTGTCGAGAACCGAACCTTCGTAGAGGAGATAAGGCTGGCCGGAGGCCGAATCGATATTTGCTTGTACCGGGCGCTTGTAGCCTCCGGGCGCGTCCTCTGGTTTTCGTTCGGCTTCGGGTGCGACGAGATTACTGTTTGCCTGCCGGTCGGCAGGCCCAAACTGTGTGGGTGTCATTTGTCCCGGTTGCTGCGCTTGCTCAGGGGGACGGGCGAACACAAGGTTAGAGGCGAAACGGGAGTTGTCAATCCGTTCGCGCTCTTTTGCGGCAATCATCTGTGCCTGCTGTTGCTCAGGCGTGAGTTGCAGCTGCATGTTTCCCTGTTGTGTTTGCGGGCAGGGGCGGCCCGGAACGCAGGGAACGTTCGGAACGGCAGCTCCGGTTTGTCCGTAGGCCGAGACGGCACCCTGCTGCGCGGTCGTCGCAGAGGCAAGCGCGGGATCTCCCATCGCAGCTGCGCCCGCTGTCGCTTGCTGCTCTTTCTGACGTTCGGCCTGAAGTTGGTTCTTCAACTCTTGCACGTTATTATCGGTGTTGTCCTGCAAGGATGGTTGCGGTGGCTGCCCTTTGGCGGCGGCCTGTTGCGCGGGCGTCTTCTTGCCTGACGAACTGAACAGCGCCGCAACAATGACTAGCGAGACCGCGCCGAGGTAAACGAGCGTCTTGAGGTTCTTCTGCAAAACACCGTTTGGCTGTCCCAAGTACCGGCGCAATGTCGGCTCGGTTGGCGGTTCGTTCCGCGCAGCAGCGTTTGGAGTAAGGATGTTCTCGATCATGGCGGCTATCCCTTGCGTGCGAATTCCATCTTCTTTTTGCCCAGTTCCACATATCCGTTGTCCATAACTTTCGGAATGATGTAGGTTCCTTCCCGGAGGTCATAAGTGATGAGGTTGGGCTTGCCGTCTTTCATTTCATAGACGCTGAACTTCTCAGGCGCATTCGTCTTGATGTACGTGAACTTGTCGTCGTGATAGATCGACTGGATATTGAAGGGAGCCTCGTTTGCCTTGTAGACATAATCAAACTTGAGCTGTGTCGGATAAGCGCTCTTGTATTCATCCACTGCTTGCTCAACGTGCGACTGAAGCGCGGCAATCTGCTGCCGTGATTGGTCGAGTTGGGCGGCGGGTACGAACTGCGCGGGGCCGTTGGCCGCGACAATCGCAGAGCGGTCGGCGGGCTGGACGATCACCTTCAAATCAGGTGTCTTCGACGAGCTAGAAACATCCTCCAGCGTGAAGGTGTAGATATTTCCTTTGTCGGTAATGAGATTCAAGTTCGAGGCAATGCCTTGCTTGGCTGGATGCACGAAGCAGAAGTTGCCGACGACATCCACGATCCAGAACTCCTTGTCGCCGGTGGCCGCCTCCATGATCTTCTCGGTCGTCGGCAGTTCGATGAGGGTCGTGTATTTCACCTTAGCGCGGATCGGGATGATGTCCTGCGAGTGGTACTGCACCGTGCGCGCGGACTCTTGCGCCAGAGCGCCTACGACAGAAGAGGCGACCAAAAGACACTGGATGACTGATTTCAAACAGCGCATAACATTTTCTCCTTATCGATTCGTAGTGGACGTGGATACGGCCAGCACACGCGGCTGGAATGGATGATCTTCGGCAAGCCGGCGTAGGCCGTCGGCAATGCCGAGGCGTTCGAAGTAGTCGCGCTTTTTCAAGTTGTCGCGCGCGTTGTTGGTTGCCATCCAGTGCGAGACTGAATCGACATTCAACTGCACTTTCTTTGAGCTTTGTGCCTTGCGAATGAGCATCTGGCCGGGCGGAACGAGGCCGGCGATGAGGTCGAGTTCTGTGTCATTGAGATGGAATGCCTCGCGATAGACTTCGCGGTTCATCTCTGGGTTGGCCAGAAAGATCTTTGTCGGGCAGCTTTCGGCCACAATCGCCAGCATCCCCGACTCCTCAAGCTCTTTGATCGATTGTGTGGCCAGGATCATTGCGGCGTTGTGCTTGCGCCATGTCTTCTGGGCCTGAACGACGTAGTTGCGGATCGTTTCGTTCTTGATGAACAGCCATGCCTCATCGAGCAGGAATGTCTTAAACGTGGCAAGTCTTTTAGGGTCGGCAATTTCGTTCGATGCACGATGCAGAACGTAAAACAGAAGTGGCTCTAAGACCTCAGGCGCATCGTTCCAGCCGTGGAAGTTGAAGGTCTGAAAGCGGCAGAATGAAAGCGTGTCCTCGGCGTTGTCGAAAAGGAAACCGTATTGGCCGCCGCGGGCCCAGCGATGAAGGCGTTCTTTCAACTCGCCGATGATGTTGCCAAAGTTTGAGATCGTGCGCTGATTCGGCTCCAGCACGTACATGCGCTCAATTGCGTCCCAGAGACGGCGCTCCTCTTTGAAGTCGATTCGGTAGCGTTGCTCGTTGCCTTCGATCAGCACACGAAAGAAGCTGAAAAGAAATTGCAGGTTCTCTTTTGTCCGTGGTAGCGAGAAGGGATTGATCGTAAAATCTCGCGCCTCCTGGCCGACATTGAGGTACGATCCTCCGAAGATCGTCGTCAGCGACTGGAAGCTGCCGCCGATGTCAAAGATGAACGTCAAGGGCGCGTACTTCTGCGCGTTTTGCAGGAGAAAATTGCAGAAATAGGACTTTCCACTGCCCGTCATCCCGAGAATCAGAGTGTGGGCGACTTCGCCGTTATGCAGGTTGAGAAAGTACGGCGTCTGATTGTCGGTTTCGAGGGCTGCCAAGTACTCGGTACCAAGATGCGAGTTCGTCTTCTCGCCGGGAAGGATCGTAAACAAGAACGACAGGTCCGCATAGTTCGTGTTCAGCAGATACAGCTTGCGCAGGTTCAAAGCATAGTTGCCGGGGATGGTGGCAAAATATGCGTTGAGCTGGTTGTAGGTCTCGGCGAACAGGTTGCCGTCCGCGTTGGTGAAGACGCCTGTGAACTCGGCGACGAGCGGATTCGAGTTCCGCCTGCGACTGGCCATGAAGCACGATTGTTACCGAGAATTCGCCCAACGATTGGCCGTCGCCCAGGGCGCGCAGGCAGTCGCCTAGATTCTCGATGTCCGCTTGTTTTGATTCGTCCACCAAGACATCGCGGGGGTTTGTCTTGGTGGCGTCGTTGCCCATCTGGGAGACAAACCCCGTTTTCGACATGTTGAAGTGGCGGCGGCGCTTGTTCACTTCTTTACGGGCTTTGTCCGCGGGCAGCGGCGTCCACTCCGTGACGACGTAGAAGTTGGCCGGAATCTTCAGCAGTGCGTCGAGCACGAGTGGCTTCGTCTCCGTGATCGCCTCTTTCATCGTCAGCACACGGACGATGTGATCGCCTACACGCAGATGATCGCGTTCCGCTTCGATGTCGGAGTTGACCACTTGATAGTCAAGAAACTGCGTGGACTGCGGTTTGCCGGCGACACGCCAGTGGTCGTAATTCATCAGGCGGCGGAAAAACGTGAACTGACGTTGTTGATTCAGAATCTCGATTTGCATGAAGTCCGAGAGCTGGCGAGCAAACGCCAGCACCTGCTGTTCGAGCTGACGAACATCGTGGTCGATATGCGAGCGCAAGAGCGTCTTCATGCCGTTGTTTGTAAACTGCGTTCTCAGCTCCTCCATCGCGCCAGCGGGGTCGCGAAAGAGACGAGTGAGCGCCGCACCGACACCGGTCTTTGACCGGCCGCCTTCGAGCAGGATGCAGTAGAAGATCTCGACTTGATAAAGATGCTCGCGCTTCGCGTCAAAGAACTTCCTTCGCGGATCGATTGCCGCTGCCACAACCGGGTCGTCGTACTCGGCAAACGGAATGTCGGGACAGTTGGATTTGAAGAGGTATTGGTAGAAATGGAAGCCCGGACCAAACGCCTTTAGCGCCGCTTCCAGCCGCTTCACCGCGTACTCCTGCTCGGAGCGGTCGAGGCTCTCGTAGTCCACGCCTGGCACACTGAGAACGATGCCCATATCGCCGCTCTTGGTCAGGAACGTGGTCTCGTTCCAAAAGCCGTAGAGATTGATGTGGTCATTGAGAGCAGCGCTGTCCTTCCACGGCTTGATGATCTTGTCGAGACGCAGCATTTAGACCACCTCCACACGGGGGACTTGTTGTTTGGCGGCGTCGTAACGCAAACTGTAGCGTTCGGACTTTGCCAGGATGCGGAGGAATGCCGGATCGCTCGTCGTAACCCAATGGCCGAACGCAAAACCGCCGACGAAGACGGCGATGCCGGCGAGGATGGAATTGAAGAGGTTGAAGGCCCCTACTGCGCCGACGCAGACGAAGTAAAACAGCGTGCGCTCCACGCCCAAGTAGGTGAGCGGCTTATGCAGGCTCTTGAACACTCGATTTGTGCGCTGCTTCTGCTGCGGTTTGTCCGACATAGTTCCTCGTTTAGCGAAAGACGGGCCAGACGATCCAAGGTGGCTGCTGGCCGCTATACGCCCCAGAGCCAACTGAGGACATTGGCCGCCATGACGGCAATGCCAGTTCCCGCGGCGACTCCGGCGAGCGCCTTCTTCGCGCCGGGTTCACCGTGCGCGAAGCCATAGCCGCCGATCACGATGGCGATCAGGCTTGCAACCTTGGCCACGGTGCCAGTGAAGAGTGTTTGTAGGGAAGTAAAACCGGTGTCGAAGGGACTCCCCTGAGCATGTGCTGCGAGGGGCGCGAGCAGAAGGAATCCAAGCATCAACAGCCGCGGGAATGGGAAGTGGATCGGTCGATTAGTCTGTCTGATAGACCGATCCGATTTAGGGACCAAATGCGACATGCGAACCTCCGGGATGACCATCAATTTGGGCTGATGGTTTGGTCAACCTAGCGGGTCGATGAGGCTCTCGTCCAATGATTCTTCGGTAGAACGTTATGCCTGCGGCTCATAACGGGGAGTAGTAGCAACAACTCTCGGCTGAAGAGTGGTCGGTTGAGATCTGTAAGAGACATCTCTATTTTCGATTTTCGTTGGTTACGAAAATAAGGCGAGACGGTATTTTCGACACCCAGTAGTGGCGTTACGCGTACCACAATTTCGCGTCGCCCATCCCAGATTAGATTGCGTCAATCTCGGATTTGTCTGAGCCGTAATGTGGAGGCCAAAATGGATCGTCTATGCGGTAGAAAGCGGGTTGGTTCCCTCGCTCACCATGTTGACATAGCGGGTATAGGCGAAGAGCCGATCGCGGTGCTTTCCCGAGACTTCTTTGACGATGCCTAGGCTCACAAGATGGTTCAGCGAACTGGTAACGGTTGGGACGGTAAGCTCCAGGGCTTTAGCCGCCGTTCGAATGCGAATGTAGGGGTTGGTTTGCATGAATTCATGAAGTCGCAACGCGGAGGGAGCAGCCCTTCCCAATTTCTGTATCTTGTCCTTGTCTCTGGCAAACAACTTCAAGGTTCGCTCCGCAGTGTCTGCTGCCTCCTGGGCCGCTACTGCAACTCCTTCGATGAAGAATGCCAGCCAATCTTCCCATGCACCCTCATTCCTAACTCGCTGCAACAGATCGTAGTATTGATTTCGATTGCTCTTCAGATAAAGACTGGGATACAGAAGTGGTTCTGTCAAAGCGCCCTTTGTGCACAAAAGAAGCGTAATGAGCAATCTCCCGAGCCGGCCGTTGCCATCTAGAAACGGGTGAATCGACTCGAACTGAACATGCACCAGGCCAGCCTCCACGAGAAGCGGGAGTCTGTGCTTGTCGTCGTGCAGGAATCGCTCAAAGCTGTCCAGACACTCCATCAACCTTTCGGGTGGCGGTGGAACAAACGAAGCGTTTCCGGGCCGGCTGCCGCCGATCCAATTCTGCGTCCGGCGAAATTCGCCCGGCATTTTGTTCGCGCCTCGTCCGCCTCTCAGAAGGATTGCGTGAATCTCTCGAATCAGACGCAGGGACAGCGGAAAACCTCCGGCCATTCGTTTTAGGCCATGTTGCATGGCGGCCACGTAGTTCGAGACTTCTTCCACGTCCTCAACCGGGACGTGAGGAACCTCATCGTTCTCAAACAAGAGCAGGTCGGCAAATGAGGACTGGGTTCCTTCGATTTGGGAGGAGACCAGGGCTTCCTTGCGAGTGTATAAATAAAGCAGGAATCGGATGTCGGGCAGAAGTTTGGTCATTCCGTTCAGGCGACCGAGTTCCTGATTGGCGCGGTCGAGATGCTGATGCAATTCCTTGAGCTGCAATTCGGGTGCTGGTGGCAGCGGAGGCGGGATGAAGGCGCGGACAGTCTCCCCGGCAACGGAACTGGAGATGTAAGTTCCAAGCCGCTGCTTTAGTTTGGACGGTGCCATGCTCATCCTTTAATAACGAATCTCGCTATTAAAGGATAGCGGCTTATCCTTTAATAAGCAACTGGGCGTTGTCGCCTAGAGTTGGAAGGATGAGGCCGCTGATTCGCCTATGTTCGCTTCAGCCGTGTACGATAGGTGTACGATGAACCCGGCTGTGTGGCACTTTTGGCATTTTTGGCGCTAATAAAATCAGCAACTTACACATTCTAAAGGCTGTGGAAAAGAACGACTCCCGCCGCCTCCACCACTACTTTTAATCTGCGTGTCCTGCATCTTAAGCATTCGAGGTCCGCTGACTACTTGTTCCTGAGCGGCACCTTACGTTGCAACTCGTCGACGAAGTTTTCCAAGAAGATGACATGGCTGGCATTCTGTCGGCGCCAAAAGCAACTGCGTACAACGTTCCTCGGTTCACGTATGGGAGATAGCCCTTGCCAGCAGCGACTTCCATATAGCGTCCAAAAGTCCCGCCGTGGTACAAAATTTTGCGGCGCTGATCGGCAAGCGTGACTATTTCGATGTTGGAGTCGTCTACGCCTGAGTTGACATTTTGCACTGTAAAGATGGCTTAACATAGCGCACTGATGACCCTTTGCCAAGAATCCAGTCTAAGGTGAATATGAAGAGAACTTTTTCCATTTGTCTAGAGTTGCTGTTTGTCGCATCCATTGTCGCGGCTCAGGCTGTGTCGGGAGCGCAGTCAAAAGAAGCGCCAGCCTTGCCCTACATCCCCAGCCTTGACGTTACTTCGATGGATAAGTCTGTTGATCCTTGCGTCGATCTTTATCACTACGCTTGCGGCGGCTGGCAGAAGCAGAATCCCATTCCGCCGGATCAGACTTCGTGGAGCGTTTACGGCAAGCTCTATCAGGACAATCTGATGTTCTTGCGCAGCATCCTGGAACAAGCGGGGGCGACCAGTTCGCCGCGCGACGCCAACACGCAGAAGATTGGCGATTTCTACGCGTCGTGCATGGACGAGAGCAATGCAGACAAACGCGGAGTGGCCGCAATCCAGCCGCAATTGGACGCTATAGCAGGACTCAAATCGGCGCGAGACATGGCGTCCTTAGTCGCTCGCTTGCCGCTGCCTTTTGGCGGGACGATTTTGTTTGCTGCAGGGTCAACTCAGGATCCCGATAACTCCGATCAGGAGATTGCCGATTTGGATCAAGGCGGGCTGGGATTGCCCGATCGCGATTACTACACAAAAGAAGATGCCAAATCAAAAGAGATTCGCGAGCGCTACGTGCAGCATGTGCAGAAAGTGTTTGAATTGCTCGGCGACAATCCTCAGGATGCCAAGCAGAATGCCGACACGATTCTGCGCATAGAGACCGCGCTGGCAAAGGCTTCCTGGACGCAGGTCGAGCGCCGCGATCCTTATAAGTTAAAGAACAAAATGAAGCTCGGGGACTTGCAGCAACTGACTCCGAATTTCGATTGGCAGACTTACTATCGTGTGCTGCAGTATCCGCCCATTGAAATTCTCAACGTAGACGCGCCCGCATTCTACAAGCAGCTGAACGCGGAATTATCCAGCGAACCGCTACAGAACTGGAAAACTTATCTTCGCTTTCACGTTGCCGACCAGTATTCGCCTTTCTTGTCGGCAAACTTTGTGCAGGAAAATTTCGACTTCTACCGCAAGTACCTGCGCGGAGCGAAAGAGATGCAGCCGCGCTGGCGGCGCTGCGTGCAACATACAGATTACAACTTGGGAGAGGCGCTCGGACAAGTTTACGTTCAGCGCGTATTCTCGCCCGAGTTGAAGGCAAGCACGCTGGACATGGTGGATCGTATCGAAGCCGCCATGGGACAGCGAATTCGTCAGCTCGATTGGATGAGTCCGGAGACGAAGCAGCAAGCGTTGGCTAAGCTGGCGGCGATTCGTAACAAGATTGGCTATCCCGACAAGTGGCGTGACTATAGTTCGCTCACTATTGTTCACGATGACCTTGCGGGAAACATCCGGCGGGGTGGCGAGTTTGAACTGCATCGCCAGATCAACAAAATTGGCAAACCCGTCGATCGCGGCGAGTGGGATATTTCGCCGGCTACCGTCGACGCTTACTACAACCCGCAGATGAATGACATCAATTTCCCTGCAGGCGTGTTGCAGCCTCCGCTTTACGACGCGAAAATGGATGACGCTCCGAACTATGGCGACACCGGCGGCACAATCGGGCACGAACTGACGCACGGCTTTGACGATGAAGGCAGCCAATTCGACGCCAAGGGCAATCTGAAGAATTGGTGGACTAAAGAAGATCGCGAAAAATTCGATGCCCGGACCAAATGCGTGGCCGATCAGTATTCGTCTTATGTAATGGTCGATGACGTGCACATCAACGGAGAACTTACGCTGGGCGAAAACGTAGCGGACCTCGGCGGAGAGATTCTGGCCTGGATGGCGTGGAGAGATGCGACGAAGGACAAGAATCTTCTCCCGCTTGACGGACTCACTCCTGAGCAGCGTTTCTTTGTCGGCTTTGCGCAATGGGATTGCGCGAATATGCGTGATGAGGATCTGCGGGTGCGCGCCATAACCGATCCGCATTCGCCCGCGCAATACCGCATCAACGGTGTGGTGGTGAATATGCCGGAGTTTGCGCACGCGTTCTCGTGCAAAGCGGGTCAGCCGATGGTCAGTTCGCCCGAGAAGGTCTGCAAGGTCTGGTGAATTGCGTCGCCGCAGAGTCACAGCCTGTCGCCGCCTGAACTGATGTGAAATCAACAGCAACATAACCGGTAACATCAACTGCAACATCAACCTCAACGGCAGCGGACAGGAGTGTCCGATTTACCAGCCTTGCACTTGGACGCTGACCTGGTAGGTTAGATTGTCAGGATTCGAAACCGGAATGGTAAGCGTGACGTGGCTGTTCGCCAACACGCGGACGGGAAATGTGACCGCGACCGGGCCGGCGTTGGTTTGAGAACCTGTCGTGCCACCATAAACCTCCAAGCCCGGAAGCCAGGGCCCATTACTTTGACTGAGAGCGCATTTCTTCGGCGTGCCCTTCTCATTCCATGGGCAAAGGCCGTCACCCAACTGTTCGGTCCCGACTGCGTCTGTCCAATTGAAATAAGGACTCACAACGTCTTTGACACCGATCCCAGAAGTTCCGGACACCGTGTAATAAATCGTAATGAGATAGCTGGTATCAACCGCTGGCGGCGTCAAAAGATCAGTGGTATTGAGAGCGCCGGTGAGCGTGTAGGTCTGATTGAAAACTTCATGGATGGTTCCCGCCTGCACCGGTGTGATCGCGAGCGTGAGAACTGCGACGAATAATATGAATCCGCGAAGCATGCGTCCCCTTCCCGCGTGAATGAGCTCTCGGTAGGATCAAGCTAGGCCGGATTTACTCTTCGCACAAGTCTCCTAAAGTAGTGCCATCTTTCGAAGGCTCATGGCGGTCTAGCCCGCGTTGCAGGTTAACTCGATGACCGACGAGTAAGACACCGCCGGGCTCCGATGCTTCAAATCGTAGAGCTTGGGTAGCACGGCAGGCTTCTTAGCAGCCGCAACAGAGTCGCTCGTGAGCGAGCGACTCTGCCTCGGGATGACAAGTAATCTTTAAAACGAATACTTCAATGAAAACTGAATCAGCCGTGGTGTGCCGTTGGTTTGTGTGATCTCGCCAACTTGAGGACCGGCGGCGATGTTCGCAAACCCAGTGCCTAATGGGTTTTGGAATGACGGATGGTTGAACAGGTTAAAGACCTCGGTGCGGAATCGCAGGCTCTGTCGCTCGCCAAGCTTAAATGTCTTGCCGAGAGTGAAGTCCATGTTGAACTGCTCCGGGCCATAGAAGCAATTGCGCGGAGAGTCCCCATAACCGGTGGCGCCGTCCGGAGAAAACGGGACAACCGGAGCCGATTGATAGGCGTTGGGTTTTACCCAATTTGCCAGTTTGGTGGCAAGGCTCCCCGAATTCAAAACGTTGCCGCAATCGAAGCCGGGAGCAAAATTGGCCGTGGCCACAGGAGAGCTGGCCAGTTGGTAGGCCGTCGCGCCATTCGAATCCATCATGGTGATGGGCGAGCCCGATTGCGCGACGATCACACTGGTGATTCCCCAGCCGCCCAGCGCGTACCCCATGGCATCGTGGCGGTCGGCCAGAAAAGGCAAATCGTAATTAAAGCTGGTGACAAAGCGGTGGCGATGATCGAAGTCGGAAAGACCCCGCGAGGCGGCCCCGCTGTTCTGATCGTTGACGCGCGTGATGAAGGCTACGCTGGCAGTGGAGACGTCGTCAATCGACTTGGAATACGTGTACGCGCTTTGGAAGTACAGTCCTTTCGAGAATTTGTGCGAAACGGTTGCCTGCAAGCCGTTGTATTCGGAATCGGAGTTGGGATAGAACGCTTCCAACAAAGCGGGATTCACGCCAGGATAGGGCGCCCGCGCCAGGGCGTTGGAGGTGGTATTTTCCGTAATCGAGTACTGGGTTCCATTCGGCGCGGTCAGGACGACCGGGTTCGATGGACTGGCCAGAGCCGGCTGGTCAGGATCATAAGTGGAGCGCAGATGGGTGCCCTTGGTGCCCACGTATCCCAGTTCGAAGACCCAATTTCCACCCAGTTGCCGTTGCACTGTCAAGTTCCACTGCTGCGTGGTAGGCACGATCCAGTGCAGGGGAACCGCAAGTCCAAACAAGCCGTCGATGTTGCCCGAGTAGACTGGGGCCCCGGTCGTGGGCCCTCCTCCAAAGCCCTGAAAAACGGAAGGCTGCGGCGCGAAGGCTCCGTTGATGGTACCGAGCGGCGGGAGAGGGAACGATCCTGCTGCTGGGCAAATCGAAGTTGGCGCCGAATTGAATAGGCAGCCCATTCCCAAGCCGCCGTTGCTTACGGGCGTGCTCGGGCCTCCCGAAAGTGGGAAAAACGGCGCCGTAAACGACAGGTTATCCACGGCGCCAATATCTTCGCGGACGCTGTAGATGCCGTAGCCGCCACGAATCACCATGTCGTGCTTGCCGCCGATGTCATAGGCGAAGCCGATGCGCGGCTCGGGCACGGTGGAGAATTCATTTTTCAAGGCGGCGCTGTTAAGCGTGGCGGCAGCGGTTACGGTGGGGAAATTATATTGCTTCGCACAACTCGGATATACGAACGGATTGCTGATCGGGGGATTGGCGTCCGCAAGCACTGCGTTGCCCAAATGGCACAGGTTGTCTTCGGCCGCACCCACCCACTCTGCGCGCATGCCCAGGTTCAGCGTCAAATTGGGCGTGGCCCGCCAATCATCCTGAATGAAACCGCCAAAGGCGGGAATGTGGTAATTGTGATTGGCAACGCCGCCGCCCGCTTCACCAAGAAACGTATAGCCGTTCAGGAAGTTCTGGAAATCACTGATGCTGGGAGTGGCCGCGTCCCCGTTCGAGAAGTAGAGGAGACCATTGTCCAGTACCGGCAGGTTGCGGCGAATGGAAGTGCGGTCGACTTCAACTCCGAAGCGCAGCGAGTGACGCCCACGCGTCCAACTTAGTGTATCCAGGTAGACGAAAGCGTCTGATAATGCCGATTGCAGTTGGTTGGGAAAAGGTCCAATCTGAAACGTGTTGAGCTGGAAGCGGTACATATCCGGCGCACCTACCGCGCTGATGCCCAGGTCGGCGGGCGAGGTTCCTGGGACAGGAACGTTCTGCAGGGCGTCGCTGATCACGTTGACGCCAAAACGAAACTCGTTGATCACGGAATTGCTGAAGGAATGCGTCTCAGCGATGCTGCCGAACCGTCCGCGCAACGGGACGTTGAGGGGGAAATTCAGGTTGGTGGCGTAAGCCGGGTAGCCCGTCTGAACCTGTAAATTATCGGCGCCGAACGGTTCGTAGGTTTCGGAATCCGACCAGAAGAATCGAAATGACAAGCGGTCCTTGCCCTGGTTGAAATCACGGTCCCAGTTAGCGGTGAACTGGTCGTCTCTGTATCTGCCAGGGTCCGTGAGACGCAATGGCCCGTAATTCACCGCCGAACTGCAAGTGCCGGTGGCGGCGTTGAACGTCTGCGTCACTCCGGGAGTTCCTGGAACTGTAGGAATGAGGTAGCCTCCGCCCCCGCCGAACTGGTCGCCCGTGGCATTCAGCAATGCGAGCGAGACTGGGTCGATGCCGGTGAGGGTCACGGCGGGGCAGCCGGCAGTCGCCGGACTGCTAAAAACAGACGCAAGATTCGCCGCAGAGCGATTCGTCGGCAGGATGGGAATCGACGTGTTGATATATGTTCCCAGCGAATCGCCGCTACGCTGGCGCGTGCCCTGATAGTTCACGTAGAAGTATCCGAACTTGGCCTTGGGACCGACCGGGCCGCCGAAATCGCCGCCGAAAATGTTCTGCTGCAGCCTAAAGCGGCCGATGAAGAAGTCGTCGGCATCCAGCGAAGTGTTGCGGAAATACTCCCAAAGATCTCCGTGGAAGCTGGAGGTGCCACTTTTCAGGATGGCGTTGATGTTGCCGCCACCGTTTCGTCCCTGAGAAGCGTCATAGAGGCTGGTGCCGACCTTGAATTCCTGAATGTCGTCGGGGTTGGGAACCGGGGTATACGTGAGTTCGCCGAATGAGTAGTCCGAAGCCGAAACTCCCTCGATCAGATAGTTGTTGTTATCTTCTCTTCCACCGTTGACGTCGATACGGACGTCGCCCCGGCCCAGGGCGGCGGCGTTGTTCAAGTTGGAAGAAGCGCCCGCCGAGAGCGAAAGCAACTGCTGAAAATTCCTTGTTGCCAATGGCAGGCTCGTAATCGTCGCGTTGCTCAGCGACTCGCCCGTAGTGGCGTCGGTCGTGTCCACTTGCGCGACCTCTGACTGAACCTCCACTACTTGGGTAACGGAGGTCACCTTCAGCGACGCCGTCAGGCGCGTAGTTTCCGTGATGTTCACGAACACGCCAGGAAACTTGGTGGTGGCAAATCCGGAGCGCTCACCTGCACCGTATAGGTGCCGACAGGCAGTAAAGTCGCGGCAAAAGTTCCGGCGGAGTCAGTCGTCACATGGCGCTCCATCTGCCCGGTCCCCTCGTTGACAATATCTATTTTGGCTCCGGCAACAACGGCTCCGGATGCGTCTGAAACTGTGCCGGTAATAGCGCCCGTCGCGCCGCCCTGCGCGAACATGAGCCCGCTCAAGCAGGCAATGAACAACCCCACAGCCACCAAATTGCGGATGCTGAACATGTTTCCTCCTAGCTCGATCTTCTTGGAGGCGGCCAGTATATTCCCAAATTAGGAAGTCGGCGATTGATTTTTTAGTTTCGCGGAATCAGCCAACGAGTGGTATGGGACGGTTGCAACAGCGCGGGTGGAGAAGGACTTCAGTCCTGCATAAAATCTGCCACCGCGAACCGCCTTGAAACCGCGACGTTGCGAGCTCTCAATGCGGAACAAATGCCCCGTCCACCAAAACCAAATACTACGTCTCAGTTTGCTCTCCGCCGGGTCTCTCCGCGTACTCTGCGGCTCCGTTCTCAGCGACCTCCGCGTTTTAAGGTGTTGATGAGCTGCGTCAAATACAGAGTCTTAAATCGCGGAGGTCGCTGAGAACGGCCGCAGAGTACGCGGAGACAGAAGGGGCTGCCAAGGAATCTTCAATCTTGTTGAAAATTGAGAAATACCAGATACCGGTATGGTCCCCGCTCACCGTGTAGAATCATTCGTTCACGATGAACCCTCCTCAACCGCGCAAACTCATCATCGCCATTGACGGACCGGCAGGCGTAGGCAAAAGCACCATCGCATCGCGCCTTGCCCGCAAGCTCGGTTACGCCAACCTGGAAAGCGGAGCCATGTACCGCGCTCTCGCTCTGAAGGCCATTGAATGGGACGCTTCTTTCGACGACGAAGCCACACTGGCCAAACTCGCCCACGATTCGCGCATTCAGTTGGAACCGGCTTCTAACGGCACCCGGGTTCTGCTCGACGGACGCGACGTAACCAAGCGCGTTCGTGACACTGACGTCACCGCCGGAGCCTCGCGCGTTTCCGTTCATCCCAAGGTGCGAGAGTGGATGGTCGCCCGCCAACAGGAATTGGGCACGGGCGGCGGCGTGGTAATGGAAGGCCGCGACATTGGAACCAAGGTTTTTCCAGACGCCGACGTGAAAATCTTTCTCGATGCCGATCCGGTAGTCCGCGAACAACGCCGCCTGCAGCAGCAGAATCTGCGCGGGAACGGCGGCCCAAGCCACGGCCACCGAGTTGCGTGAACGCGATCGCCGTGACCGGACCCGCGCAGCCTCGCCCCTGGCAGCAGCGCCCGACGCAGTGATAATCGATTCCACTAACCTGTCAGAAGACGAAGTGCTGCGCCAGGTAGAAGAGCAAGTCCAGAAGAAACTAGCGCCCCAATAGACATATCGATGGAGGACGCGCGTCCTCGTCCGTCTAGAGTAGGCGCGAGCGTCCGCGCTCGTGCTTTGTGCATCGTGAGAACCGCACGGGCGACGACGCCCGCGCCTACACTTTCCCGGCTCGGGACAGATTGAAAAAAGAAGCGGCCTGCTCACAGACTTCCCCACTCACGCGATGCTATACAAAGACTGTCTCCCGTCGAGTCTGGGCTCACCGCGATTTTTTGCAGGTGAGGTCCGATGCCGCGCTGTCTGTTCGTTCTTAGTTTTATTTTTTTGCTGACGATTTCTGCCTTCGCGCAGGACGCTTCTACTGGCGCGATTCGCGGAACCGTTAGCGATTCCGCCGGGCGCCGCATTGTCGATGCTTCCATTGCCCTGGTGGACGACGCTCAGGGCTTCCGTTACTTCGTCACCAGCGATTCCGAAGGACAATTTGTGTTTGAATTGCTTCCGCCCGGCGAATACTCCGCGCGCGCCGTCGCTCCGGACATGTCTCCACAGCTCACTCCCAAGTTGCACGTCTCTGTGGGCGCGACCTTAGAGCTCGAATTCAACCTGCAAGTCGGCGGAGCCAAAGAGCAGATCACGGTTTCGAGCGAGCCGCCGTTAGTCGAAACCCAATCCAATGCCGTCTCATCGTTGGTGGACAAACGCGCGATTGAAGAATTGCCCCTCGACGGCCGCCGCTTCACCGATCTCGCCCTATTGACGCCCGGAGTGTCGCAAGATCCGCGGGGACTGACCTCAAGTTCTAATGGCGATTTGGCTTTCGGTGGAATTCGCGGCTATCAATCCAGCTATCTGGTCGACGGCGAGGACAACAACAATGCTTTTTTCGCGCAGGCCCGCGGCGGCTATCGTGCTCCCTACCAATTTTCGAATGAAGTTGTGCAGGAGTTCCGAGTGTCATCGAATACCTACGGTGCGGAGCTGGGACGTGCCGGGGGCGCGGTGATCAACGTGGTCACGAGATCCGGTTCGAACCAGCTTCATGGGAGCGATTTTTATTTCCTTCGCGACAGCGCGTTCGGTGCGACCCAGCCCTTGCTCGATTTCAAGCCGCGCTCGGATCAGCAGCAATTCGGATTCACCCTGGGCGGTCCGCTGCGTCACAACCGCGTGTTCTTTTTTGGCGGACTCGACCAGCACATCTTTCATGTTCCAATAGTGGTGCGCTTTCTGGATGGAAGTTCGCAAGTGGTTCCGCAAGCCGGTCAGCAACCATTGCACGATGGCGACTACGAGGCCAGCGATCAGGCACTGGTGTTCGCCGCCGCCGCGCGACTGTCTAACCTGGCGGGAACCTACCCTTCTAAAATGATAGGTAATGCCGGCTTCTTTAAAATGGACTTCACACTTACGCCCCACGAAGCCCTGTCCACCCGGCTCAGCACTTCTCGCTATTCGGGACTAAATAACGTATTCGTCGATCCATCGAGCCCGCTCACCACAAATGCCATCAGCGAAAATGGCGAGCAGCACGTCGAGACGGAGACAGCTTCGGTTGCCCTGAACAGCACATTCTCCTGGCGGCTGATCAGCCATCTGCGGGCTCAGTTTTCGCACGATCTGCAGGAGTCGAGCACCAATGCTACTGACCCGTTGACCGAAGTGCGAAGCATCATAGACGGCTTCGGACGTTCTAATATTTTGCCGCGCCAAACTCGCGAGCACCGCCTGCAAGTCGCCGAAACCATCAGCCTCGAAGGCAAACGCAATTCATGGAAGATCGGCGGCGATGCCCTGCTTAGCTGGATCTACAACTATTTTCCGTCGCAGGCCGGCGGGGAATACATATTCGATCTGATTAAAGTCGATCCATTCACCTTTGAGCCGCAGGAGGCCGGCCTCCTGCTCACGCCATTGCGAGCCTACGCGCACGACATCCCGAAGTATTACATCCAGAATTTTGGAAATCAGTCGAGCCATCCCGACACCAACGAATACTCCGGCTTTTTGCAGGATACAATTCGCGCCACCAGCCATCTTGCCATCAGTCTTGGTGCCCGGTACGACTTGCAGACGTTCACGAAAAAAGGGCTGCTGACGAATCCGCTGTGGCCAGATTCCGGCAAGATTCCCTTTAACCCAGACAATTTTGCTCCGCGCGTGGGCATTGCATATTCGTTCGGTGATGCGAAGCCGCTGGTAGTCCGAGCGGGATACGGCTGGTTCTACACTCGCATTCCTCAGATTTACACTTCCACAGTTGCCACCGATAACGGATTCAGCTCGACCAATCTATTTCTGGACAACTCAAATTATTACGATCATCAGGTCTTCCCTCAATATCCGAATGCGTTGCTGAATTGCCCGCTGACCGCGACTTCTTGCACCATCCCGCCGAGTCTGGCGCAATATTCGCAAGCCGGAGTTTCAGCCTTTGCCTCAAACTTTAAGACGCCAAAAGTCGAACAGGCCAGCCTTGGCCTGGAACAAGAGGTAGCCCACCGGTTGGCGGTCGGAGTTTCTTATATGTATGTTCATGGAGTCGACCTCATCCGCGCCCTCGATGCGAATCTGCCGCCGCCAGTAAATGTGCAGTATCCGGTTTACGACAGCACCGGCACCAACTTTCTCGGCACTTTCTACAATGTGCAATCGTTTGCCACGTGGCAGTTGACTCCGTCGTTCACTTGTCCGTATCCGCCGTGCATCAATCCTCTGGCGCGACCGATTCCCCAACTTGGCGCCATCGACGTGTTTCAGAGCGCGGCGTCGAGCGTCTATAACGGAATGACGTTTTCCATTCACCGCCAGATGACCAGCGGGCTCTATTTCCGCCTTGCTTATACTTTCGCCAAGGCCATCGACGATGGACAAGACGCCTTAGTCGCGGGACAGCCGGCGCTGGTGCAGAATTCCTATAACACTGCTGCGGAAAAAGGTCTCAGCGTAACTGACCAGCGTCATCGTCTGATGTTCGCCTGGATTGCCGATCCCAAAATCTTTGGCCGCGAGCAGCCTTTGATGGCGAAAGTTTTCAATGACTGGAAGTTGTCTGGCGTGTTGACCTTCGGCAGCGGACGGCCGGAGAACGTGATGGTCTCGGGCGATCCCAATCAGGATGGCAACGAGAACAACGATCGTCTTCCCGGAGCAGGCCGCGATTCGTTTATCGGACCCGATTACGCGACCACCGACGCGCGCTTGACTCGCCGCCTTTACGTTCACGATCGCTTGAAATTGGATTTGGTGGTGGAATCTTTCAATCTGCTGAATCGTGATAATAAACGTGTGCTGATCACGGAAAACGGCATGGAGAGCGATACGGCGTACTTCGTGAAAATCAGCAATGAGCTGGGAGTTAATTATTATCCGGGCCATTTCCAAATTCCGAGCAACCCTCTACAGCCAACTAACGCTTATGCTCCTCGCCAACTGCAACTGGCTTTGAAGATGATTTTCTGAGGGGAAATATTCCGGCCGCGACCCGGCCGCGCGAGACGCCCGTCCTCCATGGTTTGGCGCCATACGCTGGTCAGTGTCATTGACCGTGACAAACTGCCGCAAGGGGTCTAGCATGATCTTTAGTGCCGCAAAAGCAGCTCAACTTCGATCCAGATACTTTTCTCTCCACTATCGATGAGGGTAGGAAAGCGTTGCACGTCGGCAAAAAACAAACGGTCTTTGCACAGGGCGATCCGACGGACGCGGTTTTTTATATCCAGAAAGGCAAGATAAAGCTTACCGTCATATCCAGCAATGGTAAGGAAGCGACCATTGGCATATTAGGGGAAGGCGACTTTTTCGGCGAAGGCTGTCTGGCCGGGCAAAAACTGCGCATGGGGTCGGCCACCGCGATAACCCATTCCGACATTCTGCGAATCGAGAAGAAAGTCATGATGGAAGCGCTTCACCGGGAACACAAAATGTCAGACATGTTTATCGCCTATTTGCTGGGACGAAATATCCGTTACGAAGAAGATCTGGTTGACCAGCTTTTTAATTCGAGCGAAAAGCGCTTAGCAAGGATTCTCCTTTTGCTGGCTCAGTTCGGCAAAGAAGGAGTGCCGCAAACGGTTATCCCGGAGATAAGTCAAGCTACCCTGGCCGAGATGGTGGGAACGACACGCCCGCGCGTGAATTTTTTTCTGAACAGATTTCGAAAACTCGGCTTTATCCACTATGACGGAGGCTTGCAAGTCCATAGCTCCCTTCTGAATGTTGTTCTTCACGATTAGTCACGCAATGGAGATTTCTTGCGGAATTGAACGCGGTAACTTTCGAGCTGCGTTTATTTGACCTTCCCTTTCTAACGTGTTATAAAAATTGGTCTTGTGTCGGGGACTTGGATCAGTAGCACTTCCCTGCCCGCGGCACATTTGACATCCGACGCGGCCAAGCTCAGCATCCCTGTTCAAGTCTTGCAGTGGAAGCGTGTTCGGAACTCCGGCCATGCGCTCCCGCGCTCCCTAGATGAGCGTCGAGAAATTGTGTGCCGGTCGAGGGCTGAATCCTTAGTCATCCTTTATATCGTTCTCAATGAGTGGAGGCTTTCCTATGCGCACCTGGCTTGCTAATTTTGTGTCCCGCGGATGCAGTTTGGTCCAGACCCGGGCGAGTATTGTGATGTCGATTGTTGCGGTTGTAATTCTGGGCGCGTCGGCCGCTTTGGCCCAACCCTCGCCGGAAGTGGGCGGCGAGGCCGGCCTGAAACTCCCCGATCTTTCCTCAGTGTCCTTCCTCGGCATGGACGGCCACAAGTTGCTGATGATCGGAATTCTGTTCTGCATTGCTGGATTGGGCTTCGGGATGGCGATTTATATGCGGCTCAAGAATCTGCCGGTGCATCGGGCCATGCTGGAGATTTCCGAACTGATCTATGAGACTTGTAAAACTTATCTGATCACACAAGGAAAGTTTTTGCTGCTGCTGTGGATCTTCATCGCGGTGGTGATTGTTCTTTACTTCGGTGTGCTGTCGCCGGTGCCGGGAAAGCCGGTCATGACGACGCTGCCGATTATTCTCGCGTTCAGCCTGGTAGGAATTGCGGGCAGCTTTGGTGTCGCGTGGTTTGGCATTCGCGTCAATACATTTGCCAATTCGCGCACGGCGTTTGCCGGATTGCGGGGCAAGCCGTATCCGATTTACAGCATTCCGCTGCAAGCCGGCATGAGCATTGGAATGATGCTGATCAGCGTTGAGTTGCTGATCATGCTTTTCATACTGCTGTTTGTTCCGGGAGATTACGCCGGCCCGTGCTTTATAGGGTTCGCTATTGGCGAATCGCTGGGCGCGGCCGCGCTGCGAATTGCCGGCGGTATCTTCACCAAGATTGCCGACATTGGATCGGACTTGATGAAGATCGTCTTCAAAATTAAAGAAGATGACGCGCGCAACCCCGGCGTGATCGCGGACTGTACCGGTGACAACGCGGGCGATTCGGTCGGGCCTTCGGCGGACGGATTTGAGACTTACGGCGTAACCGGCGTGGCGCTGATCACATTTATTTTGCTGGGGGTAAAAAATCCGACGGTGCAGGTGCAATTGCTGGTGTGGATTTTCGTCATGCGCATCATGATGCTGGTTTCGAGCGCGGCGGCGTACTTCCTGAATAGTGCGGTCGCGCGGGCACGGTTCGCCAACGCGGATGACATGAACTTCGAAACCCCTTTGACCTGGCTGATCTGGGTTACTTCGATAGTTTCCATCGTTCTTACCTACATCGTTTCAGCGGTCATTGTTCCCGATATCGGTGGAGACACGACGCAATGGTGGAAGCTGGCCACGATCATCTCGTGTGGCACGCTGGCGGGTGCGCTCATCCCAGAACTGGTCAAAGTGTTTACCTCCACCGAGTCGCGGCATGTGCGAGAAGTTGTAGCCTCAGCGGAGGAAGGCGGGGCGTCGCTCGGAATACTGTCTGGCTTTGTGGCGGGGAATTTCAGTGGCTACTACTTGGGATTATCGATGGTGCTTTTGATGTCGATTGGCTACTACATGAGCACGATGGGATTGGCCGCGGCGGCGACCATGATCGCGGCTCCCGTGTTTGCCTTCGGGTTGGTAGCCTTCGGCTTCCTGGGGATGGGGCCGGTAACGATTGCGGTGGATTCTTATGGCCCGGTCACGGACAACGCGCAATCTGTGTATGAACTGTCGCTGATCGAGCAGGTGCCCAACATCGCTGGCGAACTCAAAAAGGATTACAACTTCAATGTGAACTTCGAGCGCGCTAAACATCTGTTGGAAGAGAATGACGGCGCCGGAAATACCTTCAAGGCTACTGCGAAGCCCGTGCTCATCGGGACAGCGGTGGTGGGCGCTACCACGATGACGTTCTCGATCATTATGGCCTTGACCAATGGGTTGACGCAGAATGTGGAGAAGTTGTCCTTGCTGCATGCTCCGTTTTTGCTGGGGCTGATTAGCGGGGGCGCGATTATTTACTGGTTTACTGGGGCCTCGACGCAGGCGGTGAGTACCGGAGCTTATCGGGCAGTGGAGTTCATCAAGGCGAATATCAAGCTGGAAGGAGCCACGAAAGCTTCCGTGGCAGACAGCAAAAAAGTCGTGGAGATTTGCACCAAATATGCGCAGAAGGGCATGCTCAACATCTTCATCGCGGTGTTTTTCGCTACGCTGTGTTTCGCTTTCATCGAGCCATTTCTTTTCATCGGATATTTGATCTCGATCGCGATATTCGGCTTGTATCAGGCGATCTTCATGGCCAACGCCGGCGCCGCCTGGGACAACGCCAAAAAGATCGTTGAAGTGGAGTACAAGCAGAAAGGCACGCCGCTGCACGACGCCACCGTGATCGGCGATACGGTGGGCGATCCCTTCAAAGATACTTCGTCGGTGGCTTTGAATCCGGTGATCAAGTTCACTACGCTGTTCGGCTTGCTGGCGGTCGAGTTGGCGGTAAGGCTCACGCAGACCAATGCGGGTCTGACCAATGTGCTGGCGGTTGTGTTCTTCTTGATTTCGTTCATTTTCGTCTACCGCTCGTTCTACGGAATGCGAATTGGCACCGAGAGCGTGGCCGCCAAGGCGCATGCTGCGGCCGATTAGCAAAGGGTAAGGTCAATCAGATTTAACGCCATCCGTAGTCGGATGGCGTTTTTATTTTGCCCCCGGACGAGGGTCCCGGCTACGTGTTTGTTTCTCACTTAGCGCAGTTGTTGTTGAAGGGCGGCCATTTCCTGGCGGGCTGCGCTAGCTCGTTCTCCCGTGGGCTCTTCGCTCAAAAACAATCCAAGCTCGCTGACCGCCTCTGATAGCCGGTGCAGCTTTTCGCAGGCTCTGGCGGCTACGTAATGCACCACAGCGTAAGAATTGTGCGGCAAGGTGTGGACCTTGCGGGCGCTGGCGATTGCATCTTCATAATGCACGTCGAGCAGTTGCGCCTGGGCAAGCAAAGCCAGAGTGCGCACATCCGTAGGATCAGCGGCAGACGCTTTCGTGAGGTCAGCTTCGGCGCCGGCGAAGTTGTGTTCCTTCATTTCCAGTCGTGCCAGGTTTACGAAGGCGGGCGCGAAGTGATCGTTAGCAGCGGTCGCGTGATGAAGAGCGTCACGTTCCTTCGCCGTATCTCCCAAACGAGCGTAGACCACGGCCAGATTGTTGTAGGCTTGTGCGTAGGAGGGATAAAACGCCAAAGCTTTGTTCAATTGATCGATCGCTGGTTGCCACTGCTGCTTGGCGATGAGTTTGGTGGCTTTGTCGAAGGCTTGGCTGGCTTTCCTGGGTACTTTGAGGTCATTGGCCGCAACCGTTGCACTCTCGCCTTTGACGGTCTTGGCGTCGCCGCTTTCCGCAGGTTTTACTCTGACAAAAATGGACTGGGTGCCCCTACGGGCATCGACCGCAAACGTGTCACTCATCGTTGTTTGAATGTCTGAGCCGCTAACCGAAATCTGATAGTTGCCGAGGGCGACGTTCACAAACTGTGCCTGGCCGTTATTGTTGGTAAACGTCTCCGCTACCTGATTTCCGTCTCCGATGAGCACAACCTTCAGTTGGACGGTAGGGGCGCGGTCATCCGGAAAGGTCACGTGAACGTGAATATTGCCGATCTTAATTTGGGCGATGGCGCGCAAAACCGGGAAACACAGAAATGGCAGCAGAATGAGAACGAGAGGACGATGGTGAAACATATTGTCCCTCCCTGGGCATGGGACAACTCGGGCCATGCTACACCCGAACAAGGATGCTGAAACATAAAAAAAGGCGGCCTCGCGAGAGGCCGCCTGAAAAGAGAACTGATTCAAGCCGTTAGAACGTGAACTTGGCTTGCATCTGAATAGCTCTGATCGAATTGTCCGCGCCCAGCCCTGAGCCGAAAATACCGGTCGGGGTGAGGGCAGTCTGGATAATCGTGCCGAAGTTCGAAGCATCTGGCGTTCATAACCGGGAAGTAGAAGTTGGGGTGATTGAAGAGGTTAAAGAAGCGCGCCCCAATCGAGAACTGGGCACCTTCCCACTTCGGTATGCCAAATCCCTTCTCTACCGCGAAATCGGTATCGAAGTAAGAAGGACCGCGGTTCTGGTTCCGCAATTGGTTGCCATAGGTTGTGGTTGGGTTAGGCCAATCGGCCTGAGTTGCACAGGAATTTCCGACCTGCGCTGCAGCCGAAGTGCAATTGATGGGTCCAGCAGCCTCACCCGCGAAGATGTATTGCAGGTTGCTGGTGGATCCGAAGTTCGTGCCCTCCAATGCACCAGTGTCCGTGCCGCTGTAGGCTGTGAACGGCAAGCCAGTGTGGGCGAAGATGGTGCCAGAGAACGTCCATCCCTTCATCAAGGCATTGGGACCCCAGTGAGTGATATGGCGGAAGGCATCACTCCACACATAGTTCATGGTGAAGTTGTTGCGGATATCGTAGTCGGCATTCCCATAGTTCCCGCGTGGATTGAAGGGATTCTGGGGGTAGACGACGTCCGCATAGCTGCCGATCGTGTTCAGACCGAAGGGAGAAAGAGAGTTGTTGGAGATCTCATCCAGAGCGTGGCTCCAGGTATAGCTGGCCTGGAACTGGAAGCCACCGGAGAACGAGTGATTTAACGTAGCCGTAAGCCCGTTGTAGTTGGAGTTGGCGATGTTCTGAGCGTTAGCAACCTGCCCAAACCTCGCGTCTGGAATCGTAGCAGGCAGATTGCCGAACGTCGGCCCGACGAAGGGACCTCCGTTGGCTTGTAACTGACTGGGGACGCAGCAATATGCGTTAAGGGCTGCGTTGGAGAACTCCTCATGCTCACCGTGGTTGCCGACGTACATTATGTTGAGGGTTGTGTTCCAGCCCACCGCCTGCTGCACCTCGAGGCTCCACTTGTAATAAATGGGAACGTGGACGGGAGTCGCGTTATAGAAGTTAAAGGCAGGCACGCAGGTAGCCGTATTCGCGCCGGCGAGCGCGCAACTCGTTCCTCCGTTTGCGTAGTTGGCCCTGAAACCCGCGTTCGCAGCTTGCGATGCCTGATACAGCGTGCTCGCTGGGCCACCCGCAATCGGGGTTTGATTCCCCGACAGGTAACCGCCAACGGTGAAGAATTGAGGATCGAGCGGCGCATTCTGCATGAAATCGTCGATTGCACCGGTAGGCAGAGCATCAGAGAACATCCCGATTCCGCCGCGAAGAACTGTCTTGGTTGATCCCTTGGGCGACCACGCGAAGCCAATCTTTGGCTGCGGGACAATTGCCGTAACTGACGGGAACGCGGTGCCCAGACCGGATTGAATCGCACTGTTCACAGGCGCCGTACTGTCTCCGAAAGCCCCAGGAGCGAGCCTCTGGAAGCAGTTGAGCTGGCACGCAGGATTGGAGAGATGATCGAACCTGAGGCTGGCGGTCAGCTTCAGGTTTGGGGTAATCCTGACGTCGTCCGATACGTAAAAGCCCAGCTGATAGAGATCGATCCGCTGTTCGGTACGTAACGGGAAGGCCTGGAAAATTCCGGCCCCTTGGCCTCCAACACCGCCGGTTGCGAAGTTGTCGAGCGAAAAGGTTACTACCTCCGGGGTGGTAAAGAAGAAGTTCCCATCGGTGATGTCGTCTTTGTGGAAGTTAAGACCCAGTCTGAAGTTGTGTTTTCCGTGAACCCAGCTGAAGTCATCCACGAACTGATACTGGGTGATGTTTCGTCCTTGGGGAAAGGCAGTGTTGTCGGGATTCAGATTGGTCAGGCTGCCGTCATTAAAAACGAGCGTAGCAGAGGTCGTGCCAGCAAGGGGAAACTCCTGGTTGGCCAATGTCTGGTTCTCCTGATCGAAGAACGCGCTGTACCACAGCAGCGAAGCCTTGAAGTCGTTTACCTTGTCAGTTCCGAAGGTGTGAGTCTCGCCGACTTGGGCCTGCCAACTGGGCTGGTCGCTGATGCCGTTGAAGGCAGGGCTGATGGGATCGGTGTACGTGGCCTGAGTGCCGTGCTCTCTCTCCACGCGCACGAACAACTTGTCGTTATTGGTGATGTTGTAATCGACTTTGCCCACATACAGGTTGTCGCTAGTAGGAGCGTTGAGAGCAGCGGTGACTTGAACGGCGCAAGGATTGGCTGCACCGAATGCGATCCCGTTCACCAATGTAGCATCGTTGCATCCGCCCCCGCCCAGTTGTTTTCCTCCGGCCTGAGAGATGCGGTTATAGAGGCCAAACATCGTCTGGTAGATCGGCACCGATGCGCCCAAGCCGAGTGTGTTGAGGTTTCCGAGGACTGCCGACTGAAACGCGGGCGTAGGCACGTTTAAGGTCGCCGGCGACGGAATCACGAGCCGCAAACCTTCGACGTCGAAAAAGAAGAACGCCTTGTCCTTCTTGATGGGGCCGCCAAAGGAACCGGCATATTGGTTTGCATTCACAAATGGGCGCGGCGAGACGTCGCTTCCGGCAAGAGCGTTGGACTGATTGCGGAAGTAGTTGTTCGCATTCAAGACGTCGCCGTTCCACCACCAGATAGCGTTGCCATGGAAGCTGTTGGTGCCGGACTTGGTTACATAGTTGATGTTGGCTCCGGCCAATCCGCCGTAGGATCCGCTATAGCCATTGGAAACCACGGTGCTCTCGGAAACGTCGTTCAAGCCGAGAGTCAGGTTGGTAGCGCCGCTGTTGTTGACGTTGAAATAAGGATCGTTGTCGTTCGAACCATCCAACG